>DATMFR010000061.1:0-83691 GCA_035556695.1 Roseomonas sp. | reverse complement strand
CGGCGCCGGCGCCACCATCACCCACGAGCAGGGCTTCGTCTTCGCCATCCACGCCGCCGACGGCGCCACCGACCACGTCACCCTCAACGGCGTCACCAGCCTCAGCGCCGGCGACTACCTCTTCGCCTGATCGCACACGCCCGGAGCGCGGTGGCTGAACCAAAGAAGGGGAGGAGGACTGATCTCCTCCCCTCCGTATGCGCGGCGTCACGCGGTAAATTGTCCCAGGGGCCTCCGGGGGTTGGATGATGCGGGCGGCACCTGTGCTAGGGAAGAGGGCAGCACTTCTCCAGCTGCAGGACCCTGGTGCACGACCTCTCCCGTCCTCCTGCCCCGCAGGACCTGCTCCGTCCCCTTGCGCGGATGCTGCGCCCTCTTGTGCGGTTGCTGATCCGCAGCGGAGTGACCTTCCCCATCTTCGCCGAGCTGCTGCGCACGCTCTACGTCCAGGTGGCTGCCGAGATCCTGGAGCGGGAGGGCGCCCGCACCGACAGCCGCCTCAGCCTGCTCACCGGCGTGCATCGCAAGGAGATCCGCCGGCTCCGCGAACAGGGCGAGGCGCGCGCCGAGGTTCCGGCGGTGGTGACCGTCACCAGCCAAGTCATCGCGCGCTGGCTCGGGCTGCCGCAATACACCGATGCGGCCGGCAAGCCCCGGCCGCTGCCGCGCACCGCAGCTGCCGGCGCTCCCTCCTTCGAGGTACTGGTCTCCTCCGTCACCACCGATGTGCGGCCACGCGCCGTGCTGGATGACTGGCTGAGCCAGGATCTTGTCTCGTTCGACGCGGAAGGTCGCGTGGTGCTGAGGCAGGCCGCCTACGTGCCGCGCCCCGGCAGCGAGGAGCAGCTCTACTATTTCGCACGGAACCTCCGCGACCATCTCGCCGCCGCCAGCGCCAACGTGGCCAATCCCCATCCGCCCTTCCTGGAGCGTGGCCTGCACTACGACCGTCTGCCGCCTGACCTCGCTACGCGGCTAGAGGCGCATTGGCGTGCAGCAGGCCAGCAGATGCTCGTCGAGTTGAACCGGCAGGCCCTGGCTTGGCTGGAAGCCTCCGGCGGGCCGCTCGCGGCCGCTCCGGCGCGGCGGGTCCATCTCGGCATCTATCTTTATGCCGAGGACGAGTCGCCGGCAGCCAGAGCATCCTAGCCATGCGCTCCCTTTCTTTCCTGGTACTGGCCCTGCTAGCCGGCTGTGACCAAGTCCTCCCTTTCTCCTCTTCCCCCGTGGAAACCTCCCCTTCCTTCTGCCAGGCCGGCCTGGACGGCGAGCCGCCCGGCCCACAGGCTGACCGAGGCATCGGGGGTACTGGCATCAGCGGCGAAGAGGGCGAGGACCGCGGCATCGGCGGTACCGGGATCAGCGGTACCGTCACCGGCTTCGCCAGCATCTGCGTCAACGGGCTGGAGGTGCGGTACGACACCGCTGGAAGCGGCCTGCATGTCGGCGACCAGGTCCTCATCGATGCGACTGGCCACGGGGAGCAACTTGAAGCCCGCCACGTCTCGGTCCGGCATGAGGTCTCCGGCCCTGTCGAATCGGTCGGAGCCGATGGGTTGCTTCAGGTGGCGGGGCAACTGGTGCAGGTCAGCCGTGCCATCGGCGCCACCCCGCTTCCGGGCCCGGGGGATTGGGTGGAGATGAGTGGCCTCCGCCGGCCGGACGACACCATCCTGGCAACGCGGATCAGCCGGCGTGCGCCCGGCGCGGTGCTGGTCCACGGCACCGCCGTGGTACAGGAGGGGCAATGGCGCGTGGCCGCCCTGCGCCTGCAGGCTGAGCCCAAGCTCCCCATGCCCACCGGTCCTGTCAGCTTGCGCGGCACCTATGCTGGCGGCACTCTCCAGGTCGAGCGCGCGGAGCCGGACCTGCTACGGGCCAATCCGGCCCTGCGCTTTGCCACGGCGCGACGCCTCGTGCTCGAGGCCTATGTCTCTACCCAGAACGGGCAACTGGCCCTTGGTACCCTGCACGCCTCCATCGCCGCGGGGCTACTCCTGCCCAGCCCGTCCTCAGGGCCTGCTGTTGTGGATCTCCGGCGCCAGCCGGAGGGCGGCTTCATCGCTGTGGACCTGCACCACTCTGGGAATGGCGAGGGCGCGTTCGGGCGGATGGCCTTGGGCAGCCCCTTCGGTGCGCCGCCGCCCAGCCATCCAGGCAGTCTCGGGGCGCGACAGGGCCATGTCCCCCCAGACGGGCAAAGCGCCGACCTGGGCCCGCGCAACCGCAGGGTCCCGGCGCCAGGCAGAAGCCGACAAGGTGGAGGCGGAGATCCTGGCCACCCTGAATCCGGAAGCGGCGGACCCGGTAGCCCGGGCGGAGAACCCGGCTGAGGCCTGGGGGCAAGACCTGGTGGCCAGGGCTGAAGACCCGGCAGAGGCCGGGATGGCGGCAACGGATCAAGCGGCTCACGCTGACGCTTGGTTGCCCTCAGGGGGGTGAGGCTGATGCTGTGCGACGCGACGGCCGCAGCGCTGAAGCCGGCCTGCCGTCAGCACGGCCTCATGCCAGACCCGTGGCTGCCTCCTCGGCCCAGGCGAACAGGCCGCCACAGGCTGGGCAGGGCGCAGTGCCATAGCGGTCGCAGATGCAGAGGTCGCCGCCGCAGTAGCAATCCACCACGCCCGTATTGAGGCACGCGTCGCACCACAAGGTGGCCGCTCCGGCACGCGCCTGCGCATCCTTCCATGCGCCGACCGCACGAGCCGTGCGCCGCAGCCCAAAAGCTTTGGAAGGAGAGCTTCCGGCCTCCTGCAATCCAGGCGCAAGGGCATCCTGGAAATATCGGCGTCTCATTGTCTTCTTCCCCAGGCTGGCATTCTCTGAGTCCAAGCGCGCGTCAGGGTCCAGAACTGTCCAGGCATCGTGGCATCGTCAGACCTGAGCGTCTGGACGCGGCGTCCATGTGGCAAATTTTCCCACACCGCCAGGGTGAAGGATAGCTGCGCTGACCGCGGCCTCTGCCCGTTGTAGACATCACCCTGCGTCCAACCCGCCGGCTTGGCAAGAATGATCCGCACAATCAGCAACCCAACCGAGGAACTACCGCGAATGAAGCGGCGCGAATCGTTCGCCGCCTATACTCCATGCAACATTCCTCGGTAGCCGAAATTGCGCGGCCCACCGACCATTCCAGTACCACCCCATCTCCACCTTCGAGAGTGAACGTTGCTGGCGGCCAGGGGTTTCACCCGCGGCTGCCGGCAACGGCACTCAGCGGAAGACCGCCGCCTGCAACCAAGCCCGGAACCGGTGCTTACACCTTCGAACCAGCCTTCCTGGCACGCCCCTGATCAGCTTCATGGAAATGCTGCAAGTGCTGCTCCATACTTCGGTGAGCCGAACGCGGAACGTGCTTGAACGACAGACGCATGTCTCAGGGAGAACGCCATGTCGGAGGAGAAGCGTCAGAAGGACGAGGCGCCGCAGGCTACCGGCGGCGCGGAGCATAAAGCCGAGACGCGGCATGAAGGCGAGCTCGGCGCCGCATCTCCCGGCCTGGACGCGATGCTTGGCCTGTGGTCCGCCTGGATGACGCCGATCGGGCGCCTACCGGAGGGCACCAGCGGACCGTCCTCGAAGCCGGCTCCGCCCTCCGACGAACTGGCGGCACAGTTCCTCGCCACTGGCGTGCGGCACCTGACCAAGCTGCTCAGCCAAGATCCGGTGATGCGTGCGGTAGACCGGATGTGGAACGCCAACCCGCTGCGCCAGGTCATCCCGGTGGACTGGGCGGAGATCGCCCGCGCGCTGCGCATCGTCTGGCTGCGCGCACTGGGCGATCCCGGCAAGGCGCTGGCGACCACCATGGAACTGAACGCCGCCCTCTGGCGCAGCGTCGCCGACAGCTGGGCCGAGGCGGGCCGGCGCTGGCTGGAGGGCGCCCAGGCCGGCGACCCGCCGCGCGCCATTGCCGACCGGCGCTTCGCCGCACCGGAATGGCACAACAACCCGGCCTACCGGACGCTCAAGGAGGCTTACCTCCTGGCCTCGGACTGGTTACTCCGGCAGGCAGAGGCGGAGGACATGGAGCCGGCGGAGCGGCAGCGCGTCAGTTTCCACCTCCGGCAGTTCGTGGACGCGATGAGCCCTTCCCTGCTGCTGATCTCCAACCCCGCCGCGCTGCGCCGGGCGATGGAGACCGGGGGCGCCAGCGTCGCTGATGGGGCGCGCAATCTGCTGAACGACCTGCAGGCCGGTCGCCTGAGCATGGTGGACGCCTCGGCCTTCGCGCCCGGCCACAATCTCGCCCTCTCGCCCGGCAAGGTCGTCCACCGCAACAAGCTGATCGAGCTGATCCAGTACGCGCCGGCCGGAGAGACCGTGCACGCCACGCCGCTGCTGATCCTGCCGCCCTGGATCAACAAGTACTACATCCTCGATCTGCAGCCGAAGAACAGCATGGTGCGCTACCTGACCGAGCAGGGCTTCACCGTGTTCATGGTCTCCTGGAAAAATCCGGATGCCTCGATGGATGGCATCACCATCGAGGACTACATGGAGCTCGGCCCGCTGGAAGCCTGCGACGTCGCGCGGGAGATCACCGGCGCCGCCCGTGTGAACGTCATGGGCTACTGCATCGGCGGTACCCTGCTGGCCATGGTCCTGGCCTGGCTGGCGGCGAAGAAGGACAACCGCTTCAACGCCGCGACCTTCATGGTCTCGCTGCAGGATTTCGCCCAGGTGGGCGATACGGCCGTGTTCATGGAGGAGGACAGCATCGACCTGATCGAGCGGCAGATGATGGAGCGCGGCTATCTGGACAGCCGCGAGATGTCCAACATGTTCAACCTGCTGCGCTCGAACGACCTGATCTGGGCGAATGTCGTCAACAACTACCTGATGGGCGAGAAGCCGCCCGCCTTCGACCTGCTCTACTGGAACAGCGACGGCACCCGCATGGCCCGGGCGGCACACAGCTGGTACCTGCGCAACACCTACCGCGAGAACAACCTGATCGTGCCCGGCCGCATCCGGCTGAAGGGCGAGCCGATCGACCTCGGCCGCATTCGCAACGACATCTACGCGGTGGGGGCGGAGAAGGACCATATCGTGCCCTGGGACGCCGCCTGGCGCGTCACCCGGCTGCTGGGCGGCAAGGTACGCTATGTCCTGGCCTCCAGCGGCCATATCGCTGGCATCATCAACCCACCGGGCGGCAAGGGCTTCCACTGGACCACCGACCCGGCGGCGCCGACACCCCCGACCGCCGGCGAGTGGCGGCTGGCCGCCACGCAGCAGGCCGGAAGCTGGTGGCCGGACTGGGCGGCCTGGCTGGCCGCGCGTTCCGGCCCGCGCGGTGCGCCGCCGCCATTGGGCAGCGCGGCCCATCCGCCCCTGGAGGATGCGCCCGGCCGCTACGTGCTGGAGAAATAGGTGCCAAGGAGGATGAGGCCGTGAAGTTCAACATCGAGATCGACTGCACGCCGGAGGAGGCCCGCGCCTTCTTCGGCCTGCCCGACGTCAAGCCGATGCAGACGGCGGTGATGCAGAAGGTGGAGAAGCAGGTGCTGGACGCCATGGCCAGCATGTCACCGGAGACCCTGCTGAAGACCTGGGCGCCGGGAGCAGCCTGGACGCCAAGCCAGATGCAGGAGTTGATGACCAATATGCTGAACGCGTCCTTCGGGCGCCCGCGAAAGGAGTGAAGGGTCCGACGAACCTGCAGCGCGGCATTGAAGGGAGGACGAAGCCCCTTGGTCCCGAAGCGCTCTGGACGGCGGTTACGCCACTCTCGCCGCTCAGGCCGAAGGGGGGGGGGCGCCCTCGGCTGCCGGACCGAACCGCCCGGACCGGCATTGTCTTTGTCCTGGCCACCGGGGCAGCCTTGGAGCGACTGCAGACGGCGGAGGCCGGCGGCCCGTCAGCTTGGTCTGGTGGCGGAGGAGACAACACAGAGGAAAGGCCACCCCTTCAATTGGCGTGGGTGAGGCGCTGCGTGATGTCCCCGACAAGGGTCCCATCATACGCGTCGATCGCTCGTTCACTTGCTTTCGACCCGAAATCGATCTTCGTGAGGTCGACCCAGTAAAGATGGGGAGAACTGGCCGAGTGGAAGAAATAGGTCTTGTTGGTTGAGTCAGCCAGGGTGAACCACAGTGTTGGCCAGGCATCCTCGGCGACGCTGCCGGAGGTGTCCTTGGCACCCGGCGGGACTGCTACAGTGCGGGCAATGGACTGAGCACCGGCAATGGCTTCTGGCACGCTCCTGGCTGGCGGCAAAGTCTTCAAATACGAAGCAGCCCGAACGAACCGGCTTCCCGGATCAATATCGCCCGGCATCGGCTTCGTGCCGCCGAAAAGCTTGTAATTCTGAAGGTTCCTAAGCTGATTCTCCAGCGGCGGCTCGTTGGTCATCACGGTGAACTCCCTACCCTGATGAACGACCATCCTGCCGTCGACAAACTCGACAATAGCTGAATTTCCTTCAGCATCTGATATCGCGAGGTGAAGCGGCCACTGCTTGCCGTCGAGCGCAACAGGAACGATCTGAACGCCCTTCAATCCTTCAACTGCTTCTTTGACCGAAGCAAAATTGTCGAGCACATATTGGGCCCAAAGCAGATTTGACAGACCAGACCGACTGTCACGCTGCTCGTACTTGGTATTGCCCAGATAAAGAAGATTCGCCGCGAGTCCCTTCTCATTCATGCCGTCGCTTGTCACGGTTCCGAACGAGGTGACGGCCACGCTTCCTAACTTCGACGTCCAGCTGAAGGACTTGCCGTCATCTGTCTCTGAAATCCTCTCCAACCCACGCGGATAGATGACCATCTTCGCATCATCCGAGCGGTATAGATCCATGGTCCGAGCCACGACGTTAGCCTGACCATTCGTATTCGACAGGATGCGGGAGCAGGCTGATGCACCATTACCTACCGTTGCCGCGAAGAAAACAGCGGCAAGCCCCACTACTGCGACACGCCCCACCCTGCCTTCCACAACACAATTCCTTATTTCATGAATTCAGAACCAATTCATCACAAATATTACCATTCAGAGCGTGCAATATTCCAATAATATTTGTAAATATTCCTGCTCCAAGAGAAGGGCCCTCATAAGGTTCCAAGCGCCGCCGAAATCGGTGCCTGTGGCCTTGAAACGTTGCCTTGGCCTACACTGCGTTAAGCCGCCTGTTTAGGATCAGGCCCCATCAACACGCTTGCGCTGCAGGATCCTACGCGATTCACCCAGGCTTGGGGTCGCAATCTGGGGAGAGCGGCGAATTCTGGCTGACCGATCGACAGTGGCAGCGCCTGGCACCCCTTCTGCCGGATTAAAGCATCCAACGAGCCTGCTGGGCGGCGTTGAAGGGCGGGGCGAAGCCCCTTGGTCCCGATGCGCTTTGGACGGCGGTTACGCCACTCCTGCCGCCCGGACGACCCTAGCCGAAAGGTGGGTGCCCTCGGCTGCCGGACCGAACCGCCCGGACCGGCATTGTCTTTGTCCTGGCCACCGGGGGCAGCCGGGGAGCGACCGCAGACGGTGGAAGCCCTCGACAAACCATGAGAGGCCGGGCAGTGAGCGCCGCCGCGCACGGACACCCGCAGCACGCCGCTGCGCCTGACGCCAAGCGATACCAACCGCCACAATGGTTGGGCAGCTAGCGCCCACCTTGGCTGGCGTGCGGCGCATCCGGAGCGGCGGCCGTGGCCTACCCCGCCACAGGCTGCGCAAGCGGCGCGCCGACAAGGCCTCTGATCACCGCCGCTGCCACCGGAGATGCCGAGCCGCGGCATCACTGCGCGGATCGCCCGGCGCGATATCGAAAGCAGCCAGAGGCTGGGCAAGCGCCAGTGGGTGGTCGAGCGAACCTCGCCTGGCTGAACCGCTTCCCTCGCCTCACCATCCGCCATGAACGTTGGCCGGCAGCCGGTTGGCCTTCACCACCCTCGCCTGCCTCAACCAGATCTGCGGGTTCTGTTAGATGCTCTAAGACGCAGCCGGTCCGTCCGGGACGGGCCACCCGGCCTCCGCAGAGCGGAGCCGGGTAGCAGGCGGCCTACTGGTCGCGCATCTCCATCTGCATCTGCCGGTGGGTCGCCAGTGCCAGCAAGGTGCAGACCACGCCGGAGAGCAGATAGCCGCTGACCGCGGCGAGCCCCAGCCACTGCGAGAGGGCCAGCACCACCAGCGGCGCGAAGCCCGCGCCCACGAGCCAGGCGATGTCCGAGGTCAGAGCCGCGCCGGTGTAGCGGAAGCGGCGGGCGAAGTTGGAGGCCACCGCGCCGCTCGCCTGGCCGAAGGAGAGGCCGAGC
Organism: Roseomonas sp.; assembly: GCA_035556695.1. Lineage (GTDB taxonomy): Bacteria > Pseudomonadota > Alphaproteobacteria > Acetobacterales > Acetobacteraceae > Pseudoroseomonas. The sequence continues at coordinate 75,433 of DATMFR010000061.1, read as the reverse complement.
AGGGCGAAGCCCAGCAGCACGAAGCTCGTATGGCCGGAGGAGCCCTGTGCCATCAGGAAAGGTGCGACGAGGGCGAAGCAGCCGATCAGCACCGCACCGCCCGCGAGCAGCCGCCGCCGCCCGAGCCGGTCGGCGATCCAGCCGGAGAGGACCACTGTCACCAGCATGATGGCGGCGCCCGTGGCCTGCACCATCAGGAACTCGGCGATGCCGCGATCCGTTCGCAGCGCGATCCAGGCCAGAGGGAAGACGGTGACGAGGTGGAACAGGGCAAAGCAGGCCAGCGGCACGAAGGCGCCGATGAGCAGGTTATGGCCGCTTACCGTCACCACGTCGGCGATGCGGGCGGGTTGCAGCTCGTCCCGCTCCAGCAGCGCGGCGAATTCCCGCGTGGCCACCAGACGCAGCCGTGCGAACAGCGCCACCACGTTGATGGTGAACGCGACGAAGAACGGGTAGCGCCAGCCCCAGCTCTGGAAGTCCGCCTCCGGAAGGGAGGAGACCAGGAAGGCAAAGAGGCCGGCGGCGAGCAGGAAGCCGAGCGGCGCGCCGAGCTGCGGCATCATGGCATACCAGCCCCGCCGGTTCTGCGGCGCATTCAGTGCCAGCAACGAGGCCAGCCCGTCCCAGGCGCCGCCCAGCGCCAATCCCTGCGTGAAGCGGGCCAGGCCGAGCAGCACGATGGTGGCGGCGCCCAGCGCCTCACGGGTCGGCAGCAGGCTGATGGCGGCGGTGGAGCCGCCGAGCATGAACAGCGCGACCGTGAGCTTGACGCCACGCCCATGCCGGCGGTCCAGCGCCATGAACAGGGCGGAGCCGAGCGGCCGGGCGATGAAGGCGAGCGAGAACAGGGCGAAGGAATAGAGCATCGCCACGGTCGCGTCGGTGTTGGGAAAGAGAAAATGCGGGAAGACCAGTACCGAGGCGATGGCATAGACGAAGAAGTCAAAGAACTCGGACATGCGTCCGATCACGACTCCAATCGCGATCTCCGCAGGGGAAACCGCATGATGGTCGGCGTTGACCTGCCGCGCGTCGCGCTCAAGCTCGGCCGAGTTCGGCAATCCCTGGATATGGCTGCTCGTGATCAAGTCCTGTCCTCCAGACTTCGACCCGCTGAATGTCGCCGCTCCGCCAGAGGTTGCAGGCACATAGGCCAATGCGCGCCGTGCCTTTCCCCCTTCGCGGCCCGGCCCTGAGGCCCGGGGTCATTCCGGGCACAGGTTTTTAGTACTCATCGTTAGCACGGCCCTGACGGCACTGGCGATAGGACAAAGTGTCCAATCCCCGGCCGCTGCGCACGCGCCTATGTACCGCCGCACTGCAACATGACTCCTTGATTGAACGGCATGTCCTGCAAGATCCTGCGCATCCTGCCTCTGATGGCCCTCGCGGCCCTCCTCTCCGGCTGCAAGATGACCATCCTCAACCCGTCGGGCGATATCGCCGCGCAGCAGCGCGACCTGATCATCTACTCGACCGTGTTGATGCTGCTCATCATTGTGCCGGTCATCCTGCTGACCCTGTTCTTCGCCTGGCGCTACCGGGCCTCGAACACCAAGGCCAAGTATGATCCGGAATGGCATCATTCGACGGCCCTGGAAGTCGTCATCTGGTCGGCACCCCTTGCCATCATCGTGGCGCTGGGCGCGCTGACCTGGGTCAGCACGCACCTGCTCGACCCTTACCGGCCGCTGTCACGCATCGACGCCAATACGCCGCTGCGCGACGAGGTGCGGCCGCTGGAGGTGGACGTCGTCTCGCTCGACTGGAAGTGGCTGTTCATCTACCCCGAGCAGGGGATCGCGACGGTCAACGAACTGGCGGCGCCGGTCGATGCGCCGATCAACTTCCGCCTGACCTCCTCGACGATGATGAACTCCTTCTCCATCCCCGCCCTGGCCGGGATGGTCTACACCATGCCCGGAATGGTCACGAAGCTGCACGCGGTGATCAACGAGCCGGGCGTCTATCAGGGCCTCTCCGCCAACTACAGCGGCCACGGCTTCTCGGACATGCACTTCAAGTTCCATGGCCTGAGCCAAGCCGACTTCAACGCCTGGGTGGCCGAGGCGAAGGCCTCCGGTGACCGCCTCGGGCGGCAGGAGTACCTGGCGCTGGCGCAGCCGAGCACCAAGGAGCCCGTCCGCCGCTTCGGCAGCATCGATCCCGAGCTGTACGGCGCCATCGTCGAGCGCTGCGTCGAGCCGGGCAAGATGTGCATGAGCGAGATGGCGCGCATCGACGCGCAGGGCGGCGCCGGCATGGCGGGCACCCTGAACGTGATGACCAAGCGGGTCCAGCATGCCGCCGCCGGCCGTCCGGGCGAGGATACGCGGGGCGCCGAGCGGCGCTACGTGCTGTCCTTCTGCACGATCGACCAGCCCTATGGCGCGACCGGCACGGACCCTGCTCCGCGCCCCGCGTCCCCTGGAACGACAGAGTAACGCCATGTCCACCAATCCGGACTTCTGGAGCTTCGTCTTCGGGCGGCTCTCCTGGGAATCCTTCCCCTTCCATGAGCCGATCCTGGTGGCGACCTTCATCGCGGTGGCGCTGGGCGGCGTCGCGATGCTGGGCGCCCTCACCTATTTCCGCGTCTGGGGCTATCTGTGGCGCGAATGGCTGACCAGCGTCGACCACAAGCGCATCGGCATCATGTACATCGTGCTGGCGCTCGTCATGCTGCTGCGCGGCTTCGCCGACGCGCTGATGATGCGCCTCCAGCAGGCGATCGCCTTCGGCGGCTCCGAGGGCTACCTGCCGCCGCACCATTATGACCAGATCTTCACCGCCCATGGCGTGATCATGATCTTCTTCGTCGCCATGCCGCTGGTGACGGGGCTCATGAACTTCGTGGTGCCGCTGCAAATCGGCGCGCGCGACGTCTCCTTCCCCTTCCTGAACAATTTCAGCTTCTGGATGACCGTCGCGGGCGCCGTGACCGTCATGATCTCGCTGTTCGTGGGCGAGTTCGCGCAGACCGGCTGGCTGGCCTATCCGCCCCTCTCGGGCCTGGAGGGCAGTCCCGGCGTCGGCGTGGACTACTATATCTGGGGCCTGCAGGTCGCCGGCCTCGGCACATTGCTCTCAGGCGTCAACCTGATCGCCACCATCGTCAAGATGCGGGCCCCGGGCATGACGATGATGAAGCTGCCGGTCTTCACCTGGACCGCGCTCTGCACCAACGTGCTGATCGTGGCCTCCTTCCCGGTGCTGACCGCCGTTCTGGTGCTGCTGTCGCTCGACCGCTACGTGGGGACCAACTTCTTCACGAGCGATCTCGGCGGCAACCCGATGATGTACGTGAACCTGATCTGGATCTGGGGCCACCCGGAGGTCTACATCCTGATCCTGCCGGCCTTCGGCGTCTTCTCCGAGGTCGTCTCCACCTTCTGCAGCAAGCGCCTCTTCGGCTACACCTCGATGGTCTATGCCACCGTGGTGATCACCATCCTCTCCTACCTGGTGTGGCTGCACCACTTCTTCACGATGGGATCGGGCGCCAGCGTCAACTCCTTCTTCGGCATCACGACGATGATCATCTCGATCCCGACGGGTGCCAAGATCTTCAACTGGCTGTTCACCATGTTCCGCGGCCGCATCCGGTACGAGGTGCCGATGATGTGGACGGTCGGCTTCATGCTCACCTTCGTCATCGGCGGCATGACCGGCGTCATGCTGGCGGTGCCCCCGGCCGACTTCCAGCTGCACAACAGCCTGTTCCTGATCGCCCACTTCCACAACGTCATCATCGGCGGCGTGGTGTTCGGCATGTTCGCGGGCATCACCTACTGGTTCCCGAAGGCCTTCGGCTTCAAGCTGGACCCGTTCTGGGGCAAGATGTCCTTCTGGTTCTGGCTGATCGGCTTCTGGGTCGCCTTCATGCCGATCTACATCCTGGGCCTGATGGGCGTGACCCGCCGCGTCAACCACTTCGACGACCCCTCGCTGCAGATCTGGTTCGTCATCGCCGCCTTCGGTGCGGTGCTGATCGCCTGCGGCATCGCCAGCTTCCTGATCCAGCTGGTGGTGAGCTTCATGAAGCGCGAGCAGCTGCGCGACCTGACCGGCGACCCCTGGGGCGGCCGTACCCTGGAGTGGTCCACCTCCTCGCCGCCGCCGGTCTACAACTTCGCCTTCACCCCCATCATCCATGACCATGATGCGTGGTGGGACATGAAGCAGCGCGGCTACACCCGCCCGCTGCACGGCTTCCGCCCCATCCACATGCCGAAGAACACCGGCACCGGCATCATCCTGGCAGGCCTGTCGGTCGTCTTCGCCTTCGGCATGATCTGGTACATGTGGTGGCTGGCCGCGCTGAGCTTCGTGGCGATGATCGTCATCTCCATCGGCCACACCTTCAACTACCACCGGGACTTCTTCATCCCGGCCGAGGTGGTGGACCGCACCGAGAAGAGCCGCACGGCTCTGATGGCGGGGGAGTAAGCCCATGTCCGCACCCACCCTGCACGCCGCCGCCCCCGCCGAGGAAGTGGCCTTCTACGTCACGGAGGAGGAGCACGCGCATTCCGGGTCCAGCACCATGCTGGGCTTCTGGATCTACCTGATGAGCGACTGCCTCATCTTCGCCGTGCTCTTCGCCACCTACGGGGTGCTCGGCCGCAGCTACGCGGCCGGGCCCTCCGGGGCCGACCTGTTCGATCTGCCGCTGGTGGCGCTCAACACCGCCATGCTGCTGTTCTCCTCCATCACCTATGGCTTCGCCATGCTGGAGATGGAGCGCAACAAGAAGGGTATGACGCTGTTCTGGCTGGCCGTCACCGGCCTGTTCGGCGCCGCCTTCATCTATTTCGAACTCTATGAGTTCGCGCACCTGATCGCCGAGGGCGCCGGGCCGCAGCGCAGCGCCTTCCTGTCCTCCTTCTTCGCCCTGGTGGGCACCCACGGGCTGCACGTCACCTGCGGCCTGATCTGGCTGGTGACGCTGATGGTGCAGGTCGCGCAGCGCGGCCTGATCGAGGACAACAAGCGGCGCCTGATGTGCCTGAGCCTGTTCTGGCACTTCCTGGACGTCATCTGGATCGGCGTCTTCTCCTTCGTCTACCTGATGGGAGTGCTGCAATGAGCTCCGACACCCTCGCGCAGCATCACGGCCATGGTCATGCCCCCGGGCATGGGCATGGGCATGGGCATGGGCATGGGCATGGGCATGGGCATGGGCATGGCGACGGCGCCAGCCATGGCACCTTCAAGGGCTACCTGACCGGCTTCATCCTCTCCGTCATCCTGACCGCCATTCCCTTCTGGCTGGTCATGGGCGACGTGTTCGCGAACCCGCAGGTCACGGCCCTCGGCATCATGGCGCTGGCCGTCGTGCAGGTGATCGTGCACATGGTCTACTTCCTGCACATGAACACGCGTTCGGAAGGCGGCTGGACCATGCTGGCGCTGATCTTCACGATCGTGATCGTGGCGATCACGCTGAGCGGCTCGCTCTGGGTGATGTACCACCTGAACGCCAACATGATGCCCATGCCGGCCCACGACATGCGCGGAATGCCCTGAGGATGCCCGCGCCACGCCCCGCAGTGGCGGCCGAGGAGGCAAGGCGGCCCCGTTCGCTGCGCCTTCTCGCCCTGCTCGGGGCGCTGGCGGTGCTCGGCGTCATCATCCTGGTGGCGCTGGGCAACTGGCAGGTCGCGCGCCGCGCCTGGAAGCTCGACCTGATCGCCCGGGTGGATGCCCGGGTCCATGCGGCGCCGGTGCCGCCTCCAGGGCCCGCGGAATGGCCGCAGGTCTCCGCCGCGCGGGACGAGTACCGCCATCTCCGCGCCACCGGCCAGTATCTCCCCAACAAGGACACGCTGGTCCAGGCCAGCACCGCCCTGGGCGCCGGCTTCTGGGTGCTCACCCCCTTCCGGACCGAGAATGGCTTCACTGTCCTGGTTAACCGCGGCTTCGTTCCGGGCGACCGGGAGGAGGCCACCGGCCGCCTCGGCGGCACTGCCGCGGGCACCCTCACCGTCACCGGCCTGCTGCGCCTGAGCGAGCCGGGCGGCGGCTTCCTCCGCAGCAACCAGCCCGCGGAGGGGCGCTGGTACTCGCGCGACGTCGCCGCCATCGCCGCCGCCCGCGGGCTGGGCGAGGTGGCCCCCTACTTCATCGATGCCGAGGCGGGGCCGGACCCGCGCGCCTATCCCGTCGGCGGTCTCACCGTCATTGCCTTTCCCAACAACCACCTGGTGTATGCGATCACCTGGTATGCCTTGGCGCTGATGCTGGCCGGCACCACCTTCTATGCCGTGCGCGAGGAATGGCGCACCCGGCGGAGCCACGGCTCCTGAGCAGGCAGGCCCAGTGGCTCGCCGGACGGTTGGAGAAGGAAGAAATGGCAGTGAGCGAGACGGCGCCCCCGGCCCGCTGGCGGCGCCTGCTCGGCGCACTCTGGGGATGCCCCCTGCCGGCGAATGGGCATCTGGCCGAACCCACCGGCGCACGCTCCGCCCTTCCCTCCCCCGACGCCACCGGCAGCAAGAACATGCTGCAGCTTATCCATCTGCGCTGGCTGGCCGCGGCCGGGCAGGTGCTGACCATCGGCTTCGTGCAGCTCGTGCTGGAGGTCAACCTGCCGCTGCAGCCCATGGCCATGGTGGTGGTCGCGCTGGCGCTGCTGAACCTCGCCAGCCTGCTGCGCCTGCGGCTGCGCCCCCCCGTTCGCCAGGCCGAGCTCTTCGTGGTGCTGCTGCTGGACGTGGCGGCGCTGACGGCCCAGCTCTACCTCAGCGGTGGCGTCACCAATCCCTTCATCTCCCTCTACCTGCTGCAGGTCACCATGGCGGCGGTGCTGCTGCAGATCCGCTGGGCCTGGGCGATGGCGGTTATCACCACGCTCTGCTTCCTCGGCCTCTCCGTCGCGCACCGGCCGCTCGAGTTGCCCTCCGCCCTGAGCGCCGATCCCTTCCGGCTGCACCTGCAGGGCCTGCTGATCTGCTTCATCCTGGTCGCCGCGCTGCTGGTGGTCTTCGTCACCCGCATCAGCGGCAACCTTCGCGCGCGTGACTCCCGCCTGGCCGACCTGCGCCGGCAGGCGGTCGAGGAGGAGCACATCGTACGGATGGGCCTGCTCGCCTCCGGCGCCGCACATGAGCTGGGCACGCCGCTGGCGACCATGTCGGTCATCCTGGGCGACTGGAAGCACATGCCGGCGCTCCGGGCGATGCCCGGCATGCTGGACGAGATCGACGAGATGCAGGCCCAGTTGCGGCGCTGCAAGGAGATCATCAGCGGCATCCTGCTCTCGGCCGGCGAGGCGCGCAGCGAGGCCGCGGCGCTCACCACCCTTGCCGCCTTCCTGGAGGGGCTGGTGCAGGAATGGAATGCGCTCCGCCCGCGTGCCCGGCTGTCGCTGGAGACCAATCTCGCCGGCGAGGTGCCGATCGTCGCCGATCCCGCGCTGAAGCAGGTGCTGTTCAACCTGCTCAACAACGCACAGGAGGCCTTCTCCTCGCGGATCTGCCTCTCCGCCGTCCGCAGCGGCGCCACGCTGATCCTGGAAGTGCGCGACAACGGCGTGGGCTTCGCGCCGGAGATGCTGGCGCAGTTCGGCAACCCCTACCGCTCGACCAAGGGCCGCCAGGGCCGCGGGCTCGGCCTCTTTCTGGTGGTCAATGTCGTGCGCAAGCTCGGCGGCCGCGTCGCCGCCCGCAACCGGCCGGAGGGCGGCGCGACGGTGACGCTCTCCCTGCCGTTGGCCTCCATCGCCATCGAAAGGAAGCGCGCCGATGCCGCCTGACCGCCTGCTGCTGATCGTCGAGGACGATGTCAGCCTCTCCCGGACCCTGCGGCGGTCCTTCGAGCGGCGCGGCTACGAGGTGATGGTGGCGGCCGGCCCGGAGGAGATGGAGGCGCTGCTGCAGGAGCGCACGCCGCAATACGCGGTGGTGGACCTGAAGCTGGAGGGCGCCTCCGGCCTCACCTGCGTGCAGGCGCTGCATGCGCATGACCCGGCCATGCTGATCGTCGTGCTGACCGGCTTCGCCAGCATCGCGACCGCCGTCGAGGCCATCAAGCTGGGCGCCTGCCACTACCTGGCCAAGCCCTCCAACACCGACGACATCGAGGCCGCCTTCGGCAGGGCGGAGGGCGACGCCGACACGCCGCTCAGCCAGCGCCCGACCTCGATCAAGACGCTCGAATGGGAGCGCATCCACCAGACCCTGGCGGAGACCGGCTACAACGTCTCGGAATCAGCGCGGCGGCTGGGGCTGCACCGCCGCACCCTGGCGCGCAAGCTGGAGAAGCGGCAGGTCGATTGATCCCGTCCCGCCCCTCCTTCCGGGTGAACTCGCATCCAGCCGCCCCGGGCGGTAGGATGATCCTCGCTGGACAGGAGGCGATGCACTTGGAACGCCGGATCGCGCTCTTCCTCGATTTCGACAATGCTTTCGGCGCCCTTTGCGCCCAGGCGCCGGAGGCGGCAGAGGCCTTCGTGCTCGAACCCGCCCGCTGGCTGGACTGGCTGGCGCGCCGGGCTTTGGCCGCAGAGGGCACCAGCCGCCTGCTGCTGCGGCGCTGCTACCTGAACCCCAGCGGATCGCTGCTGCTGGAGAGTGGCGAGCGCGTGTTCTTCGGCGGCTTCCGCAACAACCTGGTGCGGGCCGGCTTCCAGGTGACGGACTGCCCGCCTCTGACCCGGGGCGGCAAGACCAGCGCCGACATCGTCATGGTCATGGACGTGCTCGACGCCCTGCAGCACGCCACCCACTTCGACACCTTCGTGATCCTCTCCAGCGACGCCGACTTCACCCCCGTCCTGCAGCGCCTGCGCGCCCATGACCGGCGCAGCCTGGTAGTCTCCATCGGCAACACGGCCGACGCCTACCGTGCCGCCGCCGACGAGGTGGTCGGCCCCGCCGAGTTCATCCGCGACGCGCTCGGGCTGCCGACCGCGCCCGCGCCGGAGCGCTGGGAGGAGCCCGCCCCGCCCGAAGGCGATTTGCCCGACCCGGCCGCGGTGCGCGAGGCCATCCTCGCCCAGGTCGCGGCCGAACTGGCCCGCGCGCCAACTCCGCTCCACCTGCCGGCGCTGGGGAAGCGGCTGCACGAGCGGCTGGGGCCGCAGGTGCGGGCCACCGCCTTCGGGGGCGCGGGCAGCCTGGCCCGGCTGCTCGCCACCGCCGACGACCCGCAGATCGAACTGATCCCCGGCTATGGCGGCGGCTGGGTGCGTGACACGGCGCGGCATCCCTCCGGCCGGCCAGAGGACTCGGCGGAACTGCCCTCGCCCTGAGATCAGGGCGAGGGCAGGATGGGAGGCCGGGCGCGGCAATGCCTGGTCCCCACTCCCCAGGCGGCGGAGCCGGAGGAGAATGAATTCTCCCCCGGAGCCCCCTCTTCTTTTTTCTGTCAGCTTTGTCGTGCTGGCTGCACGCGCTCACACCGAGGCGGAGCCAAAGCCAGTAGAAAAAGGCGGGCGTCTGGGGGAGTTCACTCCCCCAGACTTGCTTCAGCCAGAATTTGAGGGCGCACCGGCTGCCCCCAGCACGGCGCCCAAAGCTCCGGGCGGGAGCCCGGCACGAAGAGCTTGCACCGCATCAGTTCGCCGTCACCCCGGCCTCATGGATCAGCTTGGCCCAGCGGTCCAGTTCGGTGCGGATCAGCGAGCCGAACTGCTCCGGCGTCATCGGCGCCGGCACCGCACCCTCCTGCTCCAGCCGCTGCTTCACCGCCGCGGAATTCAGGCTGGCATTCACCTCCTGGTTGATACGCATGATAATGGGCGGCGGCGTGGCGGCGGGCGCTGCGATGCCGTACCAGGGCACGACGTCGAAACCGGGCGAGACGGCCTCCGCCACCGTCGGCACCTCCGGCAGGCTGGCGACGCGCTCGGTGCTGGAGACGGCGAGCGCCCGCAACTGGTTCTGCTGCACGAAGGGCATGACGGTCGGCACCCCGCCCAGCGTGACGTCCACCCGCCCCGCGATCAGGTCGGTCAATGCCGGCCCCAGGCCGCGATAGGGCACATGCTCCATCTCCAGCCCCAGCGCGTTGAGGAAGGCGAGCATGACGATATGCCCGGCACTGCCATTGCCGGCCGAGCAGTAGCGCAGCTCGCCGGGATGGGCGCGGACATGGTCCACGAAGCTCTTCACGTCCTGGAAGGGCAGCTTCGGGTGCACCACCAGCACGTTCGGCACCTTCGCGATCATCGCGACGGGCGCGAAATCCTTCAGCACGTCATAGGGCAGTTGGGGATAGATCGCCGGGTTGACCGCCAGCGTGCCGATATGGCCGAGCAGCAGCGTGTAGCCGTCGGGCGCGGCGCGCGCCACGGTTTCCGACCCCACCGCGCCGCCGGCGCCGGCACGGTTCTCCACAATCACGGGCTGGCCGAGTCGCGGCGAAAGCTGGTCGGCGATGGCGCGGCCCAGCGTATCGTTGGCGGCGCCGGGCGGGAAGGGCACCACCAGCCGCAGCGGCTGCCTTGGCCAGGCGGACTCGGCATGCAGGCCGACGGCCGGCGCGGCAAGCCCCGCCGCCGCGCCGAGCAGGAGATCGCGGCGCCTCATGATCCGCTCCCGGCCCGGCTGCGCAGCGCGGCCCGCTCCGCTTCGGAATAGCCGAGCTCGCGCAGGATGGCCTCGCCGTCCTCGTCCAGGCGCGGCGCCAGCCGCGAGGGCGCAACGCCGCTCCCCGAGTAGCGGTTCGCATGACGCAGGCCGAGCATGGCTTCCTCCGTGTTTTGTTCTGGTTCTTCGGTCAGGGTGCCGGAGCCGCGCAGCTGCGGGTCGTCCAGCAGGCTCTCCAGCGTGTGGAAGCGCATCGCCGGCACGTCGTGCTGCCGCAGCAGCGGCAGCCATTCGTCGGTGGTGCGCTCGGCCATCGCCTCCGTCCGCACACGGAAATAGGCGGCGACGTTCTCCAGCCGGGCGCTGACGGTGCGGAAGCGCGGATCGTCCTTCAGCTCGGGCCGGCCGATGGCATCGAAGAAGCCCCGCGCCTGCGCATCGGTATTGGCGGAGACGCAGATATAGCCGTCCTTGGTCGGCAGCGGCCGGGCATCGGGCGTCATGATGCGCGGGTCGCCGAAATCCCCCTCCGGCCCGAAGGTGCGCTGGCCCATATGCTCGGAGAGCACGAAGGCCGCCGCGTTCTCGAACATCGGCACCTCGATCGCCTGCCCGACGCCGTCGCGCGCGCGCCCCACCAGCGCGGCGCAGATCGCCTGCGCGGCGATGATGCCGACGATGTGGTCGGTCAGCACGAAGGGCGCGAAGCGCGGCTCGCCGGTCTGCCGCTGGAAGCAGGCGGCGACGCCCGAAAGCCCCTGGATGATAGTGTCGTAGGCCGGGGCGCCGTCATAGGGTCCGCCGCTGGCGAAGCCGGAGATGGTGCAGTGGATCATCTTCGGGTTCAGCGCCGCCATGCTGGCCCAGTCCAGCCCCAGCGAGGCCAGGGCACGGGCGCGCATGTTGCTGACGAAGACATCCGTCCGCGCCGCCAGCCGCCGCATCACCGCGCGCCCGTCCTCGCTCTTGAGGTCGAGCACGATGGAGCGCTTGTTGCGGTTGAAGTGCAGGAATTTCGGCGACAGGCCGGGCTGGCGCGCCTTGCCGCCAAGGCGGCGCATCAGGTCGCCCTCCGGCGGCTCCACCTTGATGACCTCGGCACCCTGCTCGGCCAGCAGCAGCGTCGCGGTCGGGCCGACGATGACGCCAGTGGCATCCAGCACGCGGATGCCGGCAAGCGGGCCACCGCTCATGCCGAGGCCTCGCCTTCCGCGATGGGCCGCCCTGCCTCGTCCAGCGCCCAGAGCAGCAGGCGCCCGTCCGCCTCCTGCCGGCAGCGCAGCTCGCCCTGCCGGCCGACGAAGAAGGGCCGCACGTTGCGCACCGCAAGCCGGCCGATCCGCCCATCCGGCAACTGCCGCTTGGCCAGTTCGCAGAGCCGCAGCGCGGTCAGGCCGCCATTCACCACCAGGCCGGGATAGCCCTCCTCCTGGATGGTGTAGGGCTGGTCATAGTGGATGCGGTGGCCGTTGAAGGTGACAGCCGAGTAGCGGAACAGCGTGACCGTATCCGGCGAATAGACCTCGGTGGCGGTCGGCTCCGGCAGCGGCGCGGGGGCCGGTGGCGGGGCGGCGGGCACGCCGGCCACCTTGGTGGCCTCCTCGCGGTAGACGATGTCGTGCTCCTCGGTGACGACCACCTGGCCATCCGCCTCGACGCTGTGGTCCACGCGCACGAAGACCATCCGGCCGCTCCGCCCGGTCTTCGGCGTCACCGCCGCGATGGTCGAGGTGCGGCGCAGCTCGGCGCCGATCGGCAGTGGTGCCAGGAAGCGGATGCGCCGCCCGGCGAACATGCGGCGCGGCAGCGGCACCGGCGGCAGGAAGTCGCCCTTGCGCGGATGCCCGTCCGGTCCGAGCTGCGACTGCGGCGTGACCGGGCCAAAGAACACGGCGTGCCAGCCCTCCGGCAGCGCGTCGCCGCGCCGGAAGGCCATGGCGTCGCGGTCCATCAGCGCCGCCAGGCGGCGCACGATGGGCAGGGCGGCCTCGTCCTCCACCACCTCGCTGCGGCCGACCCAGCCCTGCAGGGCCTCGATCTCGCCTGACTCGATCGGGGGAGCCATGTCCTGCATCGTGTTTCCTCCTCTGGCCCTCCATCTGGTCGGGACTTCGCGGATGCGTCCAATGCAATGCGGTGACAGTCCGATGCAGGGGATGCATCATCGCCGCCATGCATCTCGACCTACCCGGGCTGGAGGCATTCCTGGCGGTGGCCGATCTCGGCTCCTTCCAGCGTGCCGCGGCGCGGCTCGGCATCAGCCAGCCGGCGCTCACCCGCCGGCTGCAGCGGCTGGAGCAGATCGTCGGCCGTGAGCTGCTGCTGCGCCGCTCCCGCCCGGTGCGGCTCAGCCCGGCCGGGGCGGCGCTGCTGCCGGAGGCGCAGGGCGCCCTGGCGCAGCTCGCCGAAGCCCTGCGCCGCACCAGCGATCGCACCGAGACGCAGGACGTCGCCTTCGGCTGCCTGCCGACCCTGGCGGTGCGCTATCTCGGCCCCCTGCTGGCGCGCCACCGCCGGCACTGGCGCGGCGAGGTTGTCGTCTACGACCTTTCCGGCGCCGAGATCCGCAGCATGCTGCAGGAAGGGCGGCTCGACTTCGCTCTGGCCGCCCTTGGCCCGGAGCACTGGGACGTCGAGAGCATCCCGTTGCTGGAAGAGCCCTTCTTCCTGGTCTGCCCAGAAGGGCACCGGCTGGCTGGCCGCGCCGCCGTCGCCTGGGGTGAGCTGGCCAAGGAGCCGCTGGTCTCCATCGGCCCGCTCAGCGAAAACCGCCGCATCATCGAGGCCGCACTGCGCCGTGCCCGGGTGGCGGCGCCCTGGCGGATCGAGGTCCGGCACCTTTCCACCGCTGTGGCGCTGGTGGCCGCCGGGGCGGGCCTCACCGCCCTGCCCGCCTCCGCCATTGCCGGGCGAGCGGGCGAAGGCGTGGTGGCGGTGCCCCTGGTGGAGCCGGCCCTGACCCGCAGCATCGGCCTGCTGCGCCGGCGTGACCGGGTGCAGCCCCCCGCCGCGCGCGACCTCATGGAGCAGATCCTGGCGACGCTCGGCGGCAAGCTCCGCTTCCGCGGACAGGATCGATAGGGGTACGCAACGAGCAGCGCCCCTGCGGTGTTCTGCCCCCATGCTCCACGTGGCGATGGTGCAGCGGGGATCGACCGGCCATGCCCAGGCGGAGCCCGGGAAGGGAGGCTGCGATGCCGGACCATGTCTACAAGGTGGTCGAACTGGTCGGCTCGTCGAAGACGAGCATCGATGAGGCGATCCAGGTGGCGATCAACCGCGCCAGCAGCACATTGCGGAACCTGCGCTGGTTCGAGGTGATGCAGGTGCGTGGCGCTGTCGGCAATGATGGCAAGGTGGACCACTATCAGGTCACGCTGAAGGCCGGCTTCACCCTTGAGGAAGGCTGAGGAGGGAAGGATGTATCTCGCGCGGTTTTCCTATGACGTGCTGCCTAGCAACCGCCAGCGCGCGGTGGAGCTGATCCGGCAGGAAATGGAGGCGGCCGGCCGCAACGGTCTCAAGGGCCGGCTACTGGTACCGCTCACCCGCGGCCAGGGCGGCGCGGCCCTCCAGTTCGAGGTGGAGCTCGCCAGCCTCGACCAGTTCGAGAGCCTGCGCCACCAGGGCGGCAGCGCCGGCGGGGATGCCGGCGACTGGATGCGCGCCTTCAGCGAGATCCTGCTCTCGCCGCCGGCGGTGGAACTCCTGCGGATCGCATGAGGCAAAGGCCATGGTCACCCGCATTGTCCGGCGTCCGGTCTCCATGACCTTCGATGAGGACATCATCAGCGAATACAAGGCCAAGGGCGTGACCATCGCCCCCGCCCCGAACGAGCCCTCCAGGCTTGTCGTCACCGCGCCGGACGAGGCGGCCGCCGATGCCGCCGAGATCTGGCTGGCGGAGATGGACACGCCCGCCGACTGACCGCGGGGTCGGGGGAAGCCGCGATAAGCCCCATGGGGGCTTTCCCGGCAGAGGGTCCGGGAGGCTGAGCCGCCTCCCAGGACGCGCTTTCAGCCGAGCACGCGCGGCAGCCAGAGCGAGAGCTGCGGCAGGTAGGTCACCAGCGCGATATCGGCCAGCAGCACGGCGTAGAAGGGCAGCATGCTCTTCAGGATCTGCTCGATCCGGAGGCCCGCCACCTGGCAGGCGACGAAGAGATTGACTCCCACCGGCGGCGTGGTCATCCCGACCGCCAGGTTGACGATCATGATGATGCCGAAATGCACGGGGTCGATGCCCAGCTTCATGGCCACCGGGGTCAGGATCGGCGCCACGATGGTGATGGCCGCGCCGGTCTCCAGGAACATGCCGACGATCAGCAGGAAGAGGTTCACCAGCAGCAGGAAGACCGCCGGATCATCGGAAAGGCTGATGAAGAAGCGGGCGATCATCTCGGGGATGCGGTTGGCCGTCAGCACCCAGCCGAAGACGCTCGCCGCCGAGATGATGATCAGGATGACCACCGTGCTGAGCAGCGAGGCCCGCAGCGCCGCGAGCAGACGGGCCGGCGTCAGCGTGCGGTAGACCGCGGCGCCGACGAAGAGCGCGAAGAACACCGCCACCGCCGCTGCCTCGGTCGGCGTGAAGATGCCGCCATAGATGCCGCCGAGGATGATGACGGGCAGCAGCAGCGGCAGCAGGGCGTCGCGGAAGCTGCGGAGCACCCCCTCCGGCTCGCCGATCTCCCCCGCTGTCGCGCGCGGGGCGACCTGGCCATAGCCGCGCAGCCGGCTGATCACATGCACGGTCAGCAGCAGCGAGCCGCCGATGAGCAGGCCCGGGATCACGCCCGCGATGAACAGGCTGCCGATCGAGACCGGCACGCCCGCCGTCAGCGCGAAGATGATCATGGGGATCGAGGGCGGGATGATGACCCCGAGCTCGCCTGAAGCCGCCTGCACCGAGGTGGCGAAGGGCCGGGGAAAGCCGCGCCGCACCATGGCCGGGATGAGCGTGCCGCCGATCGCCGCCGTGGTGGCGGCGCTGGAGCCGGAGATGGCGGCGAAGAACATCGCCGAGACCACCGTCACCAGTCCGAGCCCGCCGATGGCGCGCCCGACCAGCGCCTGGGCGAAGTTGATCAGCCGGCGGGAGATGCCGCTCGCCTCCATCAGCGCACCGGCCAGGATGAAGAAGGGGATGGCGGTGAGCGGGAAGGAGTCGAGCGCGGCGAACATCCGCTGCACCAACGCCTGCAGCGGGATGCCGGAGGCCTGCATGGACAACGCCGCCGTGCCCGCCAGCGAGATGGCGATGGGCACGCCGAGGGCGAAGAGCGCCAGGAGGGAAAGGCCGATGGCGATGGGGCTCATGGCGGGTTCCTCAATCCACCGGCATTTCGCCGCCACGCGGCGGATCGAGCGCGACGGCCAGGGTATTGACCAGGGCGAGCAGGCTGCCGAGCGGGATGGCGGAATAGACATAGGTCATCGGCAGTTCCAGCGCGCCGGAGCGCATGCCCTGCACATTGCCGAGGATGATCCAGCCATAGGCGATCAGGACCATCCAGAAGAGGGCGGAAAGCGCGAGGCTCGTCCAGGTCAGGAGCTTCGCAGCCGGCGTCGGCACCGTCGCGTTGACGATCTCGACCGAGGCCAGCATGCCCTTGCGCACGCCGATGCCGACGCCGAGGAAGACCGACCAGATCAGCACGTAGCGGATCAGCTCCTCCGACCAGGTGAGCGGCGCGCCGATCAGGTAGCGCGCAATCACCTGCGCGAAGGCGAGCGCCGCCATCAGGCCGAGCACCAGGGCCAGGACCATCAGCAGCGCCGCATTGACGCCGTCGATCACCCGCAACCCGCGCAGCCAGCGCGACGGGGCGGAGACCCGGCCCGCCGGCTCCGCAACGGCGCCGGCGCGCGGGAGGGATGACATGGCAGGCTCCTCCCCGGCCGGTCAGCGCGCCGCGGGGGCGCCGACGGCGGCCACCTTCTCGTAAAGCGCCGCGATGGAGGGGAAGCTGGCCTTCACGAAAGCCGGCCCGACCTTGGCACGGAAGGGCGCCTTGTCCGGCTCGACCAGCGTCATGCCCTCATCCTGCAGCATCTTGAGGAAGCCGGTCTCACCCTTGCCCACCTCTTCCGCGGCATAGGCGCGGGCAGCGCCGTTGGCGGCCTCCAGCACCGCCTTGCGCTGCGCCTCGGGCAGCCCCGCCAGCCGGCTGGCGCTCATCACCACCACGATCGGCTCGTAGGAATGCTCGGTGCGCACGAGGTACTTCACCACCTCGGAGAATTTCGAGGTCTGGATCAGCGAGAGCGGGTTTTCCTGCCCGTCGATGACGCCCTGCTGCAGGGCATTGAACACCTCGCCGAAGCTCATCGGCGTCGGCGCGGCGCCCAGCGCCTTCCAGGAGGCCACCGAGACCGGGCTGTCCGGCACGCGGATCTTCAGGCCGGACAGGTCGGCGGGCGTGTTCACCGGCTTCTTCGTGGTCAGCCAGCGCGGCCCGCGCAGCCAGTAGGCGAGAACCTGCAGGCCGGATTCCTTCTTGATGGCCTCCGTGATCTCCTTGCCGGTCTGGCCGCCATAGACCTGCTCGAAATGCTGCGAGTCGCGGATCATGAAGGGCAGCGCGAAGATCTTCGCCGTATCGGAGGCGGAGGTGAGGACGCCGGCCCCGCCGACCCAGATATCGTTCGAGCCGAACCGCAGCCCCTCGACGAGTTCCCGGTCGCTTCCCAGCGTGCTGCCGCCGTAGATCTCCACCTTCACCGCGCCGTTCGTCGCCTGCGCGATATCCGCCGCGAAGCGCTCCGCGGCCTTGGCATGGATCTCGGCGGTCGGCCAGACATGCCCCAGCTTCAGCACGGTCTGCGCGAAGGCGCCGGCCGGCAGCAGCACGGCCGAGGCCAGCGCGGCCGCCGCAACGGCCGTCTTGAAGTTGAACATCGTTTTTTCTTCCCCTGCTTTCCTGGACGTTCTGCGCAGCCTGCGGTCAGCGGTCCTGCGCGGTCATGCGGTCGTAGACGCGGAACAGCGCCTGGTTGCCATTGCTGCCCTCGCCATGCGCGCGCGCCTCCAGGTAGAGGCTCGTCACCAGCGCGGTGCCAGGCAGCGGCACGCCCTGCTGAAAGGCGAGGTCATTGGCCAGGCGCAGGTCCTTCAGCTTCAGGTCGATGCGGAAGCCGGCGCTCGCGTCCTTCTCCAGCACCTTCGGTCCGAGATTCTCCAGCATCCAGGAATTGGCCGAGCCGCCCATCAGCACCTCGCGCGCCACCGCAGGGTCGAGCCCCGAGGCGCGGGCGAGCGCAATGGCCTCGCACATGGCCTGGATGTTGATCGCGCAGACCAGCTGGTTGCACAGCTTCACCGTCTGCCCGTTGCCGATGGCGCCGACATGCACGACCTTGCTGCCCATCGCCTCCAGGATGGGCCGTGCGCGGGCGAAGGCCGCCTCCTCGCCGCCCACCATGATCGACAGCTTCGCATCCCGCGCGCCGGTGACGCCGCCGGAGACCGGCGCATCCAGCATCGCGACCCCGCGCGCCGCCAGCGCCTCCGCCATCTTGCGCGTGGCGACGGGCGAGATGGTGCTCATGTCGATCACCAGCTGCTCCGGCCGCAGCCGGCCGAGCAGGCCGCCCGGTGCCGTCAGCACCTCCTCAACCTGCGGGGTGTCCGGCAGCATGAGGACGACGAACTCCGCCCCCTCCGCCGCCGCGGCAAGGTCGCGCGCCGGGGTGATGCCCTGCGCCGCGAGACTCTCGGCAACCCCGGGGACGACGTCATGGCCGACCACCGCATGCCCCGCCTTGGCGAGGTTAAGCGCCATCTCGCGCCCCATGACGCCAAGGCCGATGAAACCGATTCGAGCCATATCCTAGGTCCCTGATTGAGGCTGCGGCGCCGCACCGGCGCCCTGCTGCCGCTCATGTTCATAGAGGCGGATGATCGAGACGATGTCGGCCATGGCGTTGCCCTGCCCGACATAGGCGTCGAAGCGCGCGGTGGCCGTCTTCACGCCGGGCAGGTCGAGCCCAAGGCCCTCGGCGGCGCTCTTCACCGCCTTCATGTCCTTGAGAAGCTGGCGCGCATAGCCGAGCGGCGGGTCGAAGGCGCGCTGCTGCATCAGCGGGTAGATGCGCTGCAGAAGGGCGCTGTCGGCGAGGCCGCCGGCCAGGCAGGCGGGCAGCGCGGCGGCATCGATCCCGGCCGCCTCGGCCAGGTGCAGCGCCTCCGCCATGGCGATGAAGCCCGCGCCGACGATGGCCTGGTTCACCACCTTCGTCACCTGCCCGGCGCCCACCGGCCCCATGCGGGTGACGTTGCCGGCGAGATCGGCCAGCACGGCGGCGGCATCCCGCAATTCTGTCTCCTCGCCGCCGGCCATGACGGTCAGCGTGCCGCTGCGGGCGGCGGCCGGCCCGCCGGAAACCGGCGCGTCGATCCAGCCCATGCCCCTGCGCTCGCGCAGCCGCGCGGCGAAGTCGCGGGTGGCCCCGGCATCGATGGTGGAGAAGTCGATCAGCAGCCGCGCGCCGCCCGCCGCGCTGGCGACACCCTTCTCGCCCCAGACGCAGGCCTCCACGGCCGGCGTGTCCAGCACGCACATCAGGACGATGTCGCTGCGCTCGGCCACCTCGCGCGGGCTGCCGGCCTCGGTGGCGCCCGCCGCCAACACGGGATCAAGATTGGGCCGCTCGCGGTTCCACACCGCCAGGGGCCAGCCACGCTCCAGCAGGCGCAGGCTCATCGCCGTGCCCATCAGGCCGATGCCGATGAAGCCCAGGCGCGGCCGGGCGGCCGTGTTTGCGTTCTGGCTCATGCCGCGGCCTCCGGCATGCGGCGGCGGCTCCGTGTTCCTGGCATCCGGCTTCCTCCTCGTCCGCAGGCTTGCCCCGGCTGATCCGGGAGCGTCGTTGTTGCCGGACTGTGCCACGTTGTCCTATTGTTGGACAAGTGGTTTCCGGCCCGATCCGCGGCGCCGCCACGCCCCGGCGCGCTGAAGCGGCCCGGGGATCCCAGGGAGCGCGAACTTGCACACTGCCGGCCACCTGATCCCCCGCCTGCGGGACCTGCTCGGAGCCCAGGGCCTGCTCGATGACGCCACGCAGTTCGCCCGCTATGCGCAGGACTGGTCCGGCGACCTCACCGGCCGCCCGCTCGCCGTTGCCCGCCCCGCCACGGTGGAGGAGGTGGGCCAGGTGATGCGGCTCTGCGCCGAGGCAAAGGTACCGGTGGTGCCGCAGGGTGGCCATACCGGGCTGGTCGGCGGCGCTGTCCCCTCCCCAGAAGGAAATGAGCTGGTCCTCAGCCTGGAGCGGCTCGACCGCCTGCGCGGCATCGACCCCGTAAACTTCAGCATGGTCGCCGAGGCGGGCTGTGTGTTGGCCAACCTGCACCGCGCCGCCATCGAGCACGATCTGCATCTGCCGCTTTCGCTCGGCGCGCAGGGAAGCTGCCAGATCGGCGGCAACGTCGCGACCAATGCCGGAGGCGTCAACGTGCTGCGCTACGGCATGACGCGCGACCTCGTGCTCGGCCTGGAGGTGGTGCTGCCCGACGGCCGCGTCTGGAATGGGCTGCGCAGCCTGCGCAAGAACAACACGGGCTACGACCTGAAGCAGCTTTTCATCGGCTCGGAGGGCACGCTCGGCATCGTCACCGCCGTGGCGCTGAAGCTCTTCCCGCGCCCGACCCAGGTGCAGACCGTCATGCTCGGCCTGGCCTCGGTCGAGGCCGCCATGGCGCTCTATGCCGCCGCCCGGCGCGACCTCTCCGACCTGCTCTCCGCCTTCGAGCTGATGCCGCGCCGCTGCATCGAGCTGACCCTCGCCGCCAGCCCCGCCCTGCGCGAGCCGCTCGCCACGCCCGCGCCGGTCTATGTGCTGATGGAGGCCTCGGCGAGCGGGCTGGTGGACCTCGCCGCGCTGATGGAGCAGTTCCTCGCCGCCTGCCTGGAGCGCGAGACGATCCTCGACGGCACCGTCGCCATGAGCGAGGCCCAGTCGCGCGACTTCTGGCGCCTGCGCGAGGAACTCGTCGAGGCGCAGCACCGCCATGGCCGCCACCTGCGCACCGACGTCTCCGTGCCCATCTCCGACCTCGCCGCCTTCATGGCGGCGGCCGACGCCGCCATGGCCCGCCACCTGCCCGAGGCCCTGCCGGTCGCCTATGGCCATGTCGGCGACGGCAACCTGCACTACAACCTGCTGCCGCCGCGCGGCCTCGATCCCGCCGCCTGCGAGGCGCTGCTGCACCAGGGCGAAGAGATCATCTTCGGGCTGGTGGACCGCTTCGGCGGCTCGATCAGCGCCGAGCACGGCATCGGCCGGGTCAAGCGTGCCCCCTTCCTCCAGCGCCTGGGCACGGTTGACCACGATCTGTTCCGTGCGATCAAATCTGGCCTGGACCCTGCCGGCCGCATGAGCCCGGGCCGGATCTTCACGTTGGACGAGTAATGAGCGATCGCGTCAGCCGCCCTCCGCAACTTCCCTCTCGCATCGCCGATCTCGTCGCCGCCGGCATCGCCGAAGGCCGCTGGAAGCCCGGCGAGCGCCTGCCGGCCGAGCAGGCCCTGGCGGATGCCTATGGCGTCAGCCGCAACGTTGTGCGCGAGGCGATCTCGCGCCTGCGCGCGGATGGCCTGGTGCAGTCCCGCCAGGGTGTCGGCGCCTTCGTCATCCGCAAGCAGGGCACCGGCGTGCTGCGTTTCGACACCGAGGCGCTGCAGGACGATGCCACCTTCCGCAACCTCTTCGAGTTGCGCGCCATCCTGGAGATCCAGACCGCGGGCCTCGCCGCCGAGCGCCGCACCGAGAACGACATTGCCGCCATCACCGACGCCTTCCGCGAAATGCAGGAGGAGGTGGAGGGTGATCCCGGCGGCGTGGATGCCGATCTCGACTTCCACCGCGCCGTGGCCCGCGCCGCAGGCAACGAGCAGATCGCCCGCGTGATCAGCTTCCTCTCCGACCAGGTGCGCGAGACCATCATGGCCACCCGCACCCGGCCGGGCAGCTCCGTCAGCGAGGTCATCGCCGTCACCATCGCCGAGCACCGCGCCATCCACGCGGCAATCCTCGCCGGGAACCCGGAAGCGGCGCGCAACGCCATGGCCACCCATATCCGCAACGCCGCCAGCCGGCTCGGCTTCGCGCTGGCGGTCTAAGAGGCAGGGGGCGCTGCCCCCTGACCCCCGCCGGGGTGACAGTGTCACCCCGGACCCCGCCATCAGCTTGACAGCTCTGGGGCCGTAGACGGGTCGTCCCCTCCGGAGGCCATATTCCTTTTTTGCGGGCCTGCCTCCCGGGCGGCGAGAGCAGCTTCGTTCACACCAAAAAACAACGACCTAAGCCTGGAAAGGCGAGAAGCCCATCCGAACAAGAGGCTGACGCCGACCATAAGCATGCTTATAACAACAGGGCTTATGACCCTCTGTCCCTGCGAACCGGATGCCTGATACCCAGCCCACCCTCGGCTTCGTGCTGCACGACGTCGCGCGTTTCCTGCGCAAGCGGTTCGAGCAGCGCGCCCGTGGCCTCGGCCTGACGCGCTCGCAATGGCAGGTGCTGGCCTTCCTGGCGCCCAACGAGGGCATCCACCAGGGCGGCCTGGCGGACCTGCTGGAGATCGAGCCGATCACGCTCGCCCGCCTGCTGGACCGGCTGGAGGGCAACGGGCTGGTGGAGCGGCGGCAGCACCCGACCGACCGCCGCGTCTGGCAGCTCTACCTGACCGAGAAGGCCCACCCGATGCTGGCCCGCATGCGGGAGATCGGCGACCGCACCCGCGCCGAGGCGCTGGATGGCCTCTCCCAGGCCGAGCGCGAGGAATTGCTGCGGCTGCTGTTGACGATGCGCGGGAACCTGACGGCCGCCTGCGAGCAGCCGGTTGAAGAGACGAAGCATGGCTGAGCGGACCGCAGTCCGGCCCGCCGGTATGGGCATGAGAGCGAGGAACCAAGGATGAGCCGGCTGCAACCCAGAACCGAGCCGCAGAACGAGGCGGCCCTCAGCACCGCCGAGCCGCCGCACCGACCGCCGGCGGCGCGCCCCTCGGGCCGCCGGCGGCTGCGCTGGGCGCTGTTCCTGCTGCTGCCGGTGGCGCTGGTGACGGGCGGCTACTTCTACGTCGCCGGCGGCCAGATCATGTCCACCGAGAACGCCTATGTCCGCGCCGACATGGTGGGCGTGACGACCGACGTCTCCGGCATCGTCACCCAGGTCGCGGTGCGCGAGAACCAGCACGTAGCCGTGGGCGACGTGCTGTTCCGCCTGGACGACCAGCCCTTCCGCCTGGCGCTGACCCGCGCCGAGGCGCAGCTCGGCATTGTCGCCAACGACCTGAGCGCGCTGCGGGCCAGCTACCGGGACATGCAGGCGCAGATCCGCCAGGCCCAGGCCGATGTGGACTATGACACGCGCGAGCTGGATCGGCAGCGCCAGCTCATCGCCCGCAACGTCGCCGCGCATGTCACCTTCGAGCAGGCCGAGCGCGACCTGCAGGTGGCGCAGCAGAAGGTGATCTCGCTGAACCAGCAGCTCGCCGGCATCGCCGCCAGCCTGGCCGGAAACCCCGACCTGCCGGTCGAGCAGCACCCGCGCTACATCGAGGCGGTGGCGGCGCGGGACGAGGCTGCCCGCCAGCTCGCCCACACCGTGGTGCGCGCGCCCATCGCCGGCACGGCGACCAACGTGCCCTCGCTCCAGCCCGGGCAGTACCTCGCCGCCGCCACGGCCGGCTTCAGCATCGTCGGCACCCAGAACATGTGGATCGAGGCCACGCCGAAGGAAACCGAGCTGACCTATGTGCGGCCCGGCCAGCCCGTGAGCATCACCATCGACACCTATCCCGACTACGAGTGGCACGGCACGGTGGAGAGCGTCAGCCCCGCCTCCGCCTCCAGCTTCGCCCTGCTGCCGGCGCAGAACAGCAGCGGCAACTGGGTGAAGGTGGTGCAGCGCATCCCCATGCGCGTGCATCTCGACCCCGCCGAGGGCGCGCCCCCGCTGCGCGCCGGCATGAGCGCGGTGGTCAGCGTGGACACCGGCCATGCGCGCGGCCTGCCGCCCTTCCTGGCCGGGCTGTTCGGCGGCGCCGGCCGGGCCGGCTGAGGGCGGCCGCCATGCCGGTCGCCAATCGCGGCGCCATCACCGCCTGCGTCATCCTGGCGGTGATCATGCAGGCGCTGGACACCACCATCGCCAATGTCGCGCTGCCCTACATCCAGGGCAGCGTCTCGGCCAGCGCCGACCAGGTGAACTGGGTGCTGACCTCCTACATCGTCGCCGCCGCGATCATGACGCCGCCCTCCGGCTGGCTCTCGGCGCGCTTCGGCCGCAAGCGCGTGCTGCTCACCGCCATCGCCGGCTTCGTCGCGGCCTCGGTGCTCTGCGGGCTGGCGCAGTCGCTGGCGCAGATCGTCGGCTTCCGGCTGCTGCAAGGCTTCTTCGGCGCCTCGCTGGTGCCGCTCTCCCAGGCCATCCTGCTCGACATCTACACGCCGGAGGAGCGCGGCTCCGCCATGGCGCTGTTCGGCGTCTCGGTGATGGTGGGGCCGGTGCTGGGCCCGGTGCTCGGCGGCTGGCTGACCGACAACCTGAGCTGGCGCTGGGTCTTCTACATCAACGTGCCGCTTGGCCTGCTGGCTTTCCTCGGCGTCAGCGCCTTCGTGCAGGAGACGCGCGTCGAGCAGGGCGCGAAGCTGGACTGGACGGGCTTCGGCGCGCTCAGCATCACCATCGCCTCATTGCAGCTCATGCTCGACCGCGGCGAGCAGCTCGGCTGGTTCGGCTCCGGCGAGATCCTGATCGAGGCCGTGGTCGCGGCCTCCGCCTTCTACATCTTCCTCGTGCACACCTTCACCGCCGAGCGGTCCTTCGTGAACCCGCGCCTCTTCCTCGACCGCAACTTCGCCATCGGCATGATCTTCATCTTCGTCGTTGGCATCACCTACCTCGCCTCGCTGGCGCTGATGACACCCTATCTGCAGACGCTGATGGGCTATCCCGTGGTCACCGCCGGCATCGTCATGGGGCCGCGCGGCATGGGCACGATGGTCTGCATGTTCATCGTCGGCCGGCTGATCGGCAAGGTGGACACGCGCCTGCTGCTGGCCACCGGCCTGCTGCTGACGGCCTGGGCGATGTACGACATGACGGCCTGGACGCCCGACGTCTCGCAATGGCGCATCATCGTCACCGGCTTCGTGCAGGGCGCGGGGCTCGGCTTCCTCTTCGTGCCGCTGACCACCGTCACCTTCTCGACCCTGCCGGCGCAGCAGCGCGGCGAGGGCACCGGACTCTACAACCTCTCGCGCAACATCGGCTCGGCGGTCGGCATCTCGGCGGTGACGGCGCTGATCAGCGAGAACACGCAGGTGAACCACGCCGAGCTGGTCAGCCACATCACGCCCTTCAACCGGCTGCTGCAGCAGCCGGACATGCAGGCCTACAGCCCGCTCACCCTGCCCGGCCGCGCGGCGCTGGACGATCTGGTGACCAACCAGGCGACCATCATCGCCTATCTCGACGACTTCAAGCTGCTGATGATCCTCTCCCTCCTGTCGCTGCCGCTTCTTCTGTTGCTGCGCCGGCCCCGGCAGGCCGCGGCGGTGGACCACAGCATCGCCATGGAGTAGGCGGCGGCATTCCCAGCCGCCGCGCCGCGCGCTATCGGGAACGGCGATATGACCGCCTCCCGCCCCCGCCGTGCCCCCGAGACCTCGCTCTATGCGGCGGTGAAGGCCCATCTCGAAGCCTGCGGCTACGAGGCCAAGGGTGAGGTCTGCGGCTGCGACATCGTGGCGCTCAGGCCGGGCGAGCCGCCCTTCCTCGTCATCACCGAGCTGAAGCTGAGCTTCAGCCTGGACCTCGTCCTGCAGGGCGTGGACCGGCTGGCGGCCGCGGACGAGGTCTGGCTGGCCGTGCGCGCCTCCCGCCGCGGGCGGGACCGCGACCGCCGCGCCCACCGTCTCTGCCGCCTGCTCGGCTTCGGCCTGCTGGCGGTGGACTCGGCCCGCCACGCCGTCGAGGTGTTGGCGGAGCCCGCCCCCTACCGCCCGCGCCCCAATCTCCGCCGCCGTGCCCTGCTGCTGCGCGAGCACCAGCGCCGCAAGGGCGACCCGACGCCCGGCGGCGGCGCCCGCAGCCCGGTGATGACGGCCTACCGCCAGCAGGCCCTGGCCTGCGCGGCGGCGCTGCGGGACGGCCCGCGTCGCCCGCGCGACCTGAAACCCGTCGCGCCCGAGGCCGGCAGCATCCTGCTGCGCAACGTCTATGGCTGGTTCGAACGGGCGGAGCGCGGCGTCTATCGCCTGACCCCGGCCGGCGAGCAGGCGCTGCGGCACTGGGCCGCCGAGACGGAGAGCACCCCTCCCCCGAGTTGACGCCGGACCGGAAGGCTGGGGGAATGGCATCCTTCTCTCCGCTCGGAAAAGGGACACGCCGCATGCCCGACTGGAACCGCGCCGCCACCGAAGCCAAGGCCATCGCCGGCGCCTGGGACGGAACAGCGGGGCCGGGGGGCGCTATCCTGACCTTCGGCAGTGCCGGCATTCGCGACACAGCCAGCGGCGGCCTCGCCAGCATCGAGCATGGCATTCCCTTCACCGCGGAGACGCCGAACCGCTACGCCTCGATCAGCAAGCACTTCCTCGCCGCGACGGCGCTGCTGGAGGGCCTTCCTCTCGACGCTCCCTTGGGCGCGCTGCTGGAGGGCCTGCCCGAGGCCCTCGGCGCCGTGCCGCTGGGCCGCGCGCTCGACATGACCGCCGCCCTGCCGGACATGATGGAGGTGCTGTGGCAGCGCGGCGTGCCCTTCACCGCCAGTCTGAGGTCGGCGGAGATCATGGCGGTCGCCCGCGGCCTGCCCGGGCTGAACGCCGCGCCGGGCACGGAGATGGCCTATTCCAACACCGGCTGGCGGCTGGCCCAGGCGGTCTTCCCGGCGCAGCGCGGCGTCTCCTATGCCGAGGCCCTGCGGCGACGCCTGCTGGAGCCGCTCGGCCTGCCCATCGCCTTTCCCGAGGACGAGGCGGAGCCGGTGCCCGGCCTCGCCACCGGCTATTGGCGGGAGGGCGCATCCTGGCGGCGCGGGCGCTACGGCGTGCATTTCTCGGCCTCCGGCGGGCTGGCAGGCAGCGCGAGAGCGCTGGCGGAATGGCTCTCGGCGCTGCTGGCCGGGCGTGGCCCGCTGGCGGGAATGCTGGACCGCCTCGCCGCCCCCCGCCATTTCGCCGACGGCGCGGAAAGCCTCTACCGCCTGGGCCTGGTGCGCAGCACGCTGGGCACCACGGCGCTGCTCGGCCATGGCGGCTCCCTGCCCGGCTACCGGAACCATTTCCTGCTGGCGCCGGAGCATGGCGCGGGCGTCGTGGTCCTGACCAACCGGGAGGAGGATGCGCTCTGGCCCGCCCTGCGGGTAATGGCGGCTTTGACAGGGGAGCCGCTGCCCGAAGCGCCGCGGGACTTTCCCTCCGGCCTCTTCGTGGCCGAGGAAGGGCCGTTCTGGGCCGAGACGACGGCCGACTCCCTCACCTTCATGGGCGCCTATGAGCGCCTGGTCGCCACGCCCGGCGGCGTGCGCAGCCTGCCGGCCTATCTCGACATCCGGCTCCGTGCAGAGGGCGAGGAGGTTCTGGCCGGCACGATCGGCGGCGCCGCACGCCGGTTGCGGCGGGTGCCGGCGGATCAGGCGCTCGATCCCGCCATGGCCGGCGAATGGCGGGAGGCGCGGCTCGGCCTGCGCCTCACCCTGCGCGCCGATGGCACGGCGCGCTTCCCCTGGGCGGACGGGATCGGGGTTGAGGCCGGCCTCACTCCGCTACCGGGCGGGCGTGCCCTCGCCGCCCTCCCGCACGGCCCCTGGCTGCACCGTCCCTGCCTTTCCCTGGAGCGAGACGGTTCTTTGCGGGTTGCCAGCCACCGCGCCCGGGTGTTGCACTTCCACCGCTGCAACGATTCCGGAGACGACGCTTGATCCGCTCACGCCTCGCGCCGCTGCTTTCCGCCGCACCGCTCGCCCTGACCCTGGCCCTGCCGCTGTCCTCCCAGGCCGTGGCGCAGCCGGCACCGAACCGCGTGCTGCGCGTCGCCCCGCATGCGGACCTCAAGACGCTCGACCCGGTCTTCGCCTCCATCGTCATCACCCGCATGCACGGGCTGATGATCTACGAGACGCTGTTCTCCTGGGATTCGAAGCTGCAGCCGCATCCGCAGATGGTGGAGAGCTTCTCCACCGCGCCGGACAACCTCTCCTGGACTTTCAAGCTGCGCGAGGGGCTGCGCTTCCATGACGGCCAGCCCGTCACCAGCAAGGATGTCATCGCCTCGCTGAAGCGCTGGATGGCGCGCGACACGGTGGGCGGCAAGCTCGCCGAATACACCGCCGCGCTGGAGGCGCAGGACGACCGGACCTTCACGCTGCGGCTGAAGAAGCCGACGGGCATGGTGCCCTTCGCGCTCGGCTCGGCGGTCGGGCAGATCCCCGCCATCATGCGCGAGAGCGACGCGACGACGGACCCGATGAAGCCGGTGCAGAACACCATCGGCAGCGGGCCCTTCCTGTTCAACCGCGCGGAATGGCGCAGCGGCGCGCGCGTCGTCTATGACCGCAATCCTGACTACAAGCCGCGCCAGGAACCCGCCGACGGTCTCGCCGGCGGCCGCGTGGTGAAGCTCGACCGCGTCGAGTGGACCATCATGCCCGATGCCGCGACGGCCGCCGCCGCGTTGCAGGCCGGCGAGATCGACATCTGGGAACAGCCGAGCCAGGACCTCGTCCCTGTCATCAGCCGCGGCCGCGACATCAAGGTCGAGCGCTACACCAGCCTCGACAACCAGGCGATGCTGCGGCCCAACCACCTGCATCCCCCCTTCAACGACCCGCGCGCGCGGCTGGCCCTCGCCTATGCCACCGACCAGGCCGATTTCCTCTCTGCCGGCTTCGGCGACGAGCAATGGTGGAAGCGCTGCGCGTCCTATTTCGTCTGCGGCAGCCCGAACGCCACCGAGGCCGGCACGGAGGGTTACGCGAAGCCGAACCTGGAGACCGCCCGCAAGCTGCTGGCCGAGAGCGGCTACAAGGGCGAGACGGTCGTGATGTCCTCTTCCTACGACATCGCACCGATCGGCCGCATGGCGGAGGTGGCCGCCGAGGCGCTGAAGAAGATCGGCATGAAGGTGGACCTGCAATTCGCCGACTGGGGCACGGTGACGACGCGGCAGCAGAACCGCGGGGCGCCGGCCCAGGGCGGCTGGAATCTCTTCGTCACCACGGCCTCGGGCCCCACCATGCAGTCGCCGATCACCAATATCGGCACCAACATGGCCTGCGACCGCGCCTGGTCCGGCTGGCCCTGCGACGCCGAGGCGGAGAAGCTGCGCAACGCCGTGGTGGAGGCGGTGGATGACGAGAGCCGCCGCGCCGCCACCGAGGCGCTGCATCGCCGGCTGGCGGAGGTGCAGCCCTATCGCGTGCTCGGCCAGTACACGCAGCCCTATGCGCGGCGCGCCAACATCTCCGGCGTGCTGAACGCGCCGGTCATGGTGTTCTGGAACATCGAGAAGAAGTAAGGCCCGACTGATCGCGGGGTCCGGGGAGGCCGCAACGGTCCCTTTGGGCCTCCCCGGCGGAGAGTCTGGGAGGCAGAGCCTCCCAGGACCACACTCAGCGCCCGTAGATACGGTCCAGCACTTCGGAAACCACCACCAGCCGCTCGGCGCCCGCATCGAAGCGCGCGCCATTCGTGAGGCGCCTCGCCCAGTCGGCGGCGGCGCGGCCGCCCCAGGCATCGGGCGGCGCGGCCAGGGTCTCGCGCGCCGTGCCGCGATAGCGCTCGGCGGTGAAGTCGTAGAAGGAACCGTTGACGTTGCGCAGCGCCGCGCCGCCCTGCGTACCGTAGAAGGCGGCGGAGATGATGGCGTCGCAGCCGGCCTGCAGGCGCCAGGAGCAGGCGAGTTGCACGGCCGCACCGCTCTCCAGCCCCAGCGTGGCGACGGCATAGTCCTCCACCTTGTCCGGCCTGCCGCCGAGCGGCTCACCGCTGGCGAAAAGGCTGCCCGAGACCTTGGCGACGCCCGGGAAGTCCAGCACCCAGAGGGCGAGGTCCACCAAATGCACGCCAAGATCCATGACGCAGCCGCCGCCGGAAAGGGCGGGGTCATAGAACCACGACTTGTCCGGCCCGTAGGCGTTGTGGAAGACGAGGTCCACCGCGTAGATGCGGCCCAGCTCGCCGGACTGCACGATCTCGCGGATGCGCTGCATCCCCTCGGTGAAGCGGTAGGAGAGGTCCACCGCCAGCAGCCGGTCGGCCTTGCGCGCCGCCTCGACAACCGCGCGCGCCTCCGCCGCCGTGCGGCCGAGCGGCTTCTGGCAGAACACCGCCACGCCGCGCTCCAGCGCGCGGATGGATTGCTCGGCATGCAGGGCGCTCGGCGTCGCGATCACCACGCCGTCGAGGTCCATCGCCAGCATCGCGTCGAGGCTGTCCACGCGCCGCGCGCCGGGCGCCAATTTCTCCGCCTCGGCCGCCATCTCGGGCGAGGCATCGGCGATGGCGGCGGCCTCCGCCAGGCCGGTCTCCAGGATGGCCTGCATCCGGTGCCGGCCGATCCAGCCGACGCCGAGGAAGCCGAGCCGCGGCCGGCGGGTCTGCGCCGGGCGCGGCGCCTCGGTCAGCACCGCGCTCACCGGAAGGTCACCAGCGCCTTGAGGAAGCCGTCGGGGCGGTCGCGCGTGGCGTTCAGCGCCTCGTCCAGCCGCTCCAGCGTGAAGCGGTGGGTGTAGAGCCCGCTCGGGTCCAGCCGGCCGGAGGCGACGGCCTCCACCGCCTCGCGGATGCCCTGCACATAGACCTTCGGGTCCCGCTCATGCGCGTTGATGACGTCGATCCCGCGCCAGTTCCACAGCCACATGTTGACCTGCCGCGGCCCGTCCTGGTGGTAGCCGGCGACGATCAGCCGGCCGCGCTCCTTCGTCAGCTCGGCGGCGAGGTCGAGCGGCCACTGCTTGCCCACCGCCTCGACGACGCGGTCGCAGAAGGTGCCGCCGGTCAGCTCCTTCACGCGCGCGATGATGCCGTGGTGGTCCTCCATCGGGATCACCTCCGCCGCGCCCATGCGCCGCGCCAGGTCCAGCGAGAAGGGCCGGCGCGAGATGGCGATGACGCGCGCGCCGGCATCGGTGGCGAGCTTCGTCAGGATGGCGCCCAGGAAGCCGATGCCGATGATGGCGACCGTCTGCCCGGCCTCGATGCCGCTGCGGCGGAAGATGTTCATGGCGCAACCCAGCGGCTCGCCCGGGAAGGGCTGGCCGGCCAGCGAGTCCGGCAGGCGCACCACGGCATCGGCATCCGCGACGTCGTATTCGGCGTAGCTCTTGTAGGAGAGCGCGGCGACGCGGTCGCCGGGGCGCAGCCCCTCGACTCCCTCGCCCAGCGCATCCACCACACCCCAGCCCTCATGGCCGAGCGCACCGGGCTCGGTCGGGAACTGCATCCATTCCGGCCCTTCCCACGGCGTCAGGTTGGAGGCGCAGACCCCGCAGCCCTCCAGCCGGATGCGCACCTGGCCCGGACCGGGTTCGGGCAGCGCCACCTCCTCAAGCTGGATGCGCCCTGGGCCGGCGAGCCTGACGGCCTGCATCGTGCGGGTTGCGGCGGCGAGATGGTTCACGACGCGACGATCCCATCAGTCATTGCGGTTCAGTCCTCCTTCGCCTCAGGCGTGGCTCCGACCTAGGGCCTGCTCAGCCGGTGATGAAATCAAAGCTTTGCGTCCACCCTCCTGGCAGGCACCAGTCCCAGACCACACGATGCGCCCGGAGGCAGGAAACCACGCCGCATAAACTTCCGGGCGCATCGTTCATTGCTTCCATGGACCGCCAGTCAGGGAGAAGCCGCAATGCCGAGTGGAAGCGCGCCGCCGCTGGAAAGCGTTCTCGAAACCAGCCTCTATGTGGACGACCTGTCCCGCGCCCGTACGTTCTACGAGGCAGTGCTGGGGCTGCGGCCGATGGTCGTGGATGAACGCATCGCCGCCTATCCGGTCGCCCCGGGCAGCGTGCTGCTGCTGTTCCAGCGCGGCACCACCGACACGCCGGCCGAACTGCCCGGCGGGGTGATCCCGCCGCATGATGGCAGCGGGCATCTCCACTACGCCTTCGCCATCGCACCGGAGCAACTGGAGGCCTGGGAAGCGCATCTCAACGCGCGGAGCATCGTCATCGAAGG
Organism: Roseomonas sp.; assembly: GCA_035556695.1. GTDB lineage: Bacteria > Pseudomonadota > Alphaproteobacteria > Acetobacterales > Acetobacteraceae > Pseudoroseomonas. The sequence continues at coordinate 43,710 of DATMFR010000061.1, read as the reverse complement.
CCGGGTGGACTGGCCACGCGGATCGCGCAGCCTCTATTTCCGTGATCCCGACGGCAACCTCGTGGAGCTGGCGACGCCCGGCCTCTGGAAGAACTACTAGACACCGCAGCGCAGGAGAGCAGGGCAGCCGTGGCCGTCTTCTTCACCGCCGACACGCATTTCGGCCATGGCGGCGCGCGCGGGCTCTATCGCCGTCCCTTCCCCTCCGTCGCGGCCATGGATGCAGCGATGCTGGAGCGTTGGAACGCCACCGTGCGGCCGGAGGACGAGGTCTGGCATCTCGGCGACTTCGCGCTCGGGCCGGACGCCGCCACGATGCAGGCCCTGCTGAACAGGCTGCGCGGGCGCAAGCACCTCATCACCGGCAACAATGATGGCCCGGCCACGCTCGGCCTGGAGGGCTGGGCCAGCGTACAGGCCTATGCCGAGATCGCCGTGGAAGGGGTCTCGCTGGTGCTCTGCCATTACGCGTTCCGCAGCTGGCGGAACATGGGCCGGGGCTGGGTCAACCTGCACGGCCACAGCCATGGCCGGCTGAAGCCCCTGGCGCGGCAGGCCGATGTCGGCGTCGATGTCTGGGACTTCCGGCCGGTGACGCTGGCGGAAATCCTTGCCGCCCGTTTCCGGCACCGCACCGCCAGCTAAGGGGCGGCGGCCGTCTCACCCTTCCCCGGCCCAGCCCAGGATCAGCAGCGTGATAACAAGGTAGCGGCCGGTCTTGGCCAGCGCCACCAGCAGCAGGAAAGGCAGGAAAGGCTCCCGCATCACCCCCGCCACCAGGGTGAGCGGGTCCCCCACGATGGGAAGCCAGCTCAGCAGCAGCGACCATTTTCCGTGGCGCCGGTACCAACCCTGCGCCCGCTCCAGTGCCACAGGCCGCACGGGGAACCAGCGCCGGCCGCGGTAGCGCTCGATGCCACGGCCCAGGCCCCAGTTGAGAGCCGAGCCGGCGGTGTTGCCCAGGCTCGCGGCGGCCAGCAGCAGCACAGGCGAATAGGTTCCGGCCAGCAGCAGGCCGGCCAGCGCCGCTTCCGACTGCGCCGGCAGGATGGTCGCGGCGACGAAGGCCAGGCCGAAGAGGCTGGCATAGACGGCGAGCTCAGCCATGCCGGCAGGACCCTTCCGGCCCTGCGCGGAGCGCCGGCGCCCCGTCCGGCACCCTCTGGGAGGCCCTGCCTCCCAGGCCCTCGGCCGGGGAGCCAACGGGCTCCCTGGACCCCGCGATCCGTTCGCGGAGTGGCATCACTCGTGGCAGGCGAAGGGCAGGAAGCTGCTCGCCGCACCGGCGTTCATCGCCGCCACGGTCATGGCATTCGCCAGGTCCAGCTCCGCCCGTGAGCGCGGGCAGACCTCCCGGCCCGACCGGCAACCGGAAGCCAGGAAGGCCGCATGCCGCCGCAGGAAGTCCTGGCTCAGCCCCTGGCGGCCGAACTGCGCGAGGGCACCGTTCCAGGCTTCCGTATAGCGGTCGCATTTCACCTCCGGCCAGCTCCTGGGCGGCGGGTCTGCTGCCGCCACGGTCCGCGGCGGCATTCCGCCCGCTCCCAAACCCACCAGCACCAGGGACAGCCACGCTCCACGCATCATTCGCCCCCACGGCCGCCCTCGGCCATCACCTCCACCAATACTCGATATCGGCATTCGCCAATTCAGCCGCAGGTCATGCGGCTCCATATGGGGTTCACCGACGGAGAGAAGCCCGTCAGCGCAAGATATAGATTTTTCAGGACAAGCCATCATGACCATGACCCGTTCCCTTCTCGCCGCCATCGCCCTTCTGGGCCTGGCGGGCGCGGCCCAGGCGCAGGACCTCACCGTGACCAACCAAGGCGAGAACTTCGAAGTCCAGTACGACCCGAGCTACACCGGCAACATCGTTGGCGGCGGCTATGCCCGCTTCACGCAGCTCGGCCAGAACACGACCGTCGCCTATGCCGATCCCAGCCTCGGCAATCACGCCCCTGGTATTCCGGTCGACCTGGGCGGCAGCCATGGCGAGATCGCCTACCTGCCGCAGGGCCCCGCCTCCACGATGATGGCGGCCCGCTGATCCCCCTGCGCCGGTCGTTCCCCTGCCGGCGGACCGCGCCGGGGCGGCCTCAAGGCTGCCCCGGCGCTTTTTTCAGGGGCGGCTCCGATGGGAGCCGCCCCTGCCATTTGCAGCGGCGCCTCAGCGCCGGCGGTTCTGCTCCACGTCCCGCACGGCGCCGCGGGCGGCGCTGGTCGTCAGCGCGGCATAGGCCCGCAGGGCGGCGGAGACCTGCCGGTCGCGGTTCACCGGCTGCCAGGCCGCCGCGCCACGCTGCTCCATGGCGGCGCGGCGCTGCTCCAGGACCTCGTCGGGCACCGCCAGCCGGATGACGCGGTTGGGGATGTCGATCTCGATCCGGTCGCCCTCCTCGGCGAGCCCGATCAGGCCACCCTCGGCGGCCTCCGGCGAGACATGGCCGATCGAGAGGCCGGAGGAGCCGCCGGAGAAGCGGCCGTCGGTCACCAGGGCGCAGGCCTTTCCCAGCCCCTTCGACTTCAGGTAGCTCGTCGGGTAGAGCATCTCCTGCATGCCCGGTCCGCCCTTCGGCCCCTCGTAGCGCACCAGCACCACGTCGCCGGCCGCCACCTTGCCGCCGAGGATGCCGTCCACCGCGGCTTCCTGGCTCTCGAAGATGCGGGCCGGACCAGCGAAGCGGAGGATGGAGGCGTCCACCCCCGCCGTCTTCACGATGCAGCCCTCCTCGGCTAGGTTGCCGTAGAGCACCGCCAGCCCACCGTCCTGCGAGAAGGCGTGCTCGCGGTCGCGGATCACGCCCTTCTCGCGGTCGAGGTCCAGCGCCTCCCAGCGGGCGGACTGGCTGAAGGCTTCGGTGGTCGGGATGCCGCCCGGCGCGGCGCGGAAGAACTCGTGCGCGGTGCGGCTCTCGGTGCGCCGCACGTCCCAGCGCGCCAGGGAGTCGGCGAGCGTCGGCTCGTGCACGGTGGAGACGGAGGTGTCGATCAGCCCGGCGCGGTCCAGCTCGCCCAGGATACCCATGATGCCGCCGGCGCGGTGCACGTCCTCGACATGCACGTCCGCCACGGCGGGCGCGACCTTGCAGAGCACCGGCACGCGGCGGGAGAGCCGGTCGATGTCGCGCATGGTGAAGGGCACGCCGCCCTCCTGCGCCGCCGCCAGCAGGTGCAGCACCGTGTTGGTGGAGCCGCCCATGGCGATGTCGAGCGTCATCGCGTTCTCGAAGGCGGCGACGGTGGCGATGTTGCGCGGCAGGGCGGAGGCGTCGTCCTGCTCGTAATAGCGCTTGGCCAGATCGACGATCAGCCGCCCGGCCTCCAGGAACAGGTCCTTGCGGTCGGCATGGGTGGCGACCACGGTGCCGTTGCCCGGCAGCGCCAGGCCCAGCGCCTCGGTCAGGCAGTTCATCGAGTTGGCGGTGAACATGCCGGAGCAGGAGCCGCAGGTCGGGCAGGCCGAGCGCTCGATCACCTTCACCTCTTCATCGGTGACGGTGCTGTCGGCGGCGGCGACCATGGCATCGATCAGATCGACGCTGCGCTTCTGGCCGCGATGCACGACCTTGCCCGCCTCCATCGGACCGCCGGAGACGAAGACGACGGGGATGTTGAGGCGCATCGCCGCCATCAGCATGCCCGGGGTGATCTTGTCGCAGTTGGAGATGCAGACCAGTGCGTCGGCGCAATGGGCGTTGACCATGTACTCGACGCTGTCGGCGATCAGCTCGCGCGAGGGCAGGCTGTAGAGCATGCCGCCATGGCCCATGGCGATGCCGTCATCCACCGCGATGGTGTTGAACTCCTTCGCCACGCCGCCCGCTGCCTCGATCTCGCGCGCCACCAGCTGGCCGAGATCCTTCAGGTGGACATGGCCGGGCACGAACTGGGTGAAGGAGTTGGCGATGGCGATGATCGGCTTGCCGAAGTCGGAATCCTTCATTCCCGTGGCGCGCCACAGGCCGCGGGCACCGGCCATGTTGCGGCCATGGGTGGTCGTGCGCGAACGGTAAGCAGGCATACTGGCGATCCTCATTCCGTGCCGGTTCTGGCTGTCCCGGCCGCGCCGTGTCCGGGCCACAGGGTCGGGTTTCCAGCCTTTACCTCCGCCGGCACGTCTCGGCCAGCCGGAGGCTTTCCGGGCCGGCCAAGAGCGGCAAGGATGCCGCCCAGGAAAGTGGGGGTTCGGGGGCATTCAATGCCCCCGACGGGGAGATCCAAGAGGGGCAGCGCCCCTCTTGGATCTCCCCGTCCAGGAGGCGGAGCATTCCCCGCAATCAGAGGAGGCCGGACCGCTGCTGAACCCTCTTTCCCCCCTCGCGCGCCTGCTTGCGGCGCCGATGCGGCCAGGCTGTGTCTGCTGGATCGGCCTGCGCCCGGCGCGGCGGGAGCCCCTCCTGGCGCAGTCGGTGGCGGTGCTCGATCCGGCTTCCGGCCTGGTGGGCGACCACTACAGCAGCCGGACCAGCCATGCGCGCCAGGTCACCCTGATCGGCCGCGAGGACCTGGCGGCGATCGCCAGCTTTCTCGGGCGCGACGAGGTCGGCCCGGCGCTTCTGCGGCGGAACATCCTTGTCTCCGGCATCAATCTGCTGGCGCTGAAAGGCCGGCAGATCGGCCTGGGCGCCGCGCTCCTGGAGGTGACCGGCGAGTGCCAGCCCTGCTCGCGCATGGAGGAGATCCTGGGCCCCGGCGGCTACAACGCCGTCCGGGGGCATGGCGGCATCACGGCCCGGGTCGTGGCCGGAGGCACGGTGCGGGTCGGGGACATCGTCCGCCGGATCGACCCCATGGCTGAGGTCCGGGAAGGCGGCGCGCCCGGCTAAGGGAGCGCGCCCCAAGCTCCGCTGGCCCTACCGGGGGCGTCCCTTGCTCCAGGAGACCTGCCGGTCGAACAGGGGCACGGTGGAGATGGCCATCTTCGCGCTGCCGTCCTTGATCCGGCGCGCATAGGACACGTAGATCAGCGTGTCGCTCTCACGGTCATAGATGCGGCGGACCCGCAGCGACTTGAACACGAGGCTGCGGCCCTCGCTGAACACCTCCTCACCCTTCCCGCCCGTCTCGATGTCGCCGATGACGATCGGCCCGGTCTGCCGGCAGGCGATCGAGGAGTTGGACGGGTCCTCGAACCAGTTCCCCTTCGAGACGCGGTCGATGAAGCCGCGGCTGAAATAGGTGAGGTGGCAGGTCACGCCCTGCACCTCGGGGTCGGTGAGCGCCTCGATGACGATGTCGTTGCCCGTCCAGTCGGTGCTGATCTCGCCGACCTCCCTGGTCATGGCCGGGGCGATGGAGAGCATCGCGGCCGCGGCGGCGATGAGAAGGCGCTTCATGGTTTGCTCTCCGTTGGCTTCGGCGCCGTGGCGCCGGTGACGATCCGTGCCAGGAGAACAGGCCCCGGCCGGGCCAGTTGCGCGCGCATTCCAGCCACTGGCCGGTCAGCGGAGCGGCGGTCCCGATCCTGGCCGGCGCAGCGCGGGAACGGTTTCGGGGCTGACCGGCGCCGCCAGCACCTTGTCGATGCGGCGGCCGTCGAGGTCCACCACCTCGAAGCGCCAGCCCTCCACCTCCACGGCCTCACCGACGCGCGGCAGTCGCTTCATCACCTCCAGCATGAAGCCCGCGGTGGTCTGATAGTCACGCTCGGCGGGCAGGGGCAGCTTCAGGGTTTCCGCCATTTCGTCGGCCGGGAGCCAGCCCGCCAGCAGCCAGGACCCGTCCTCCCGCTGCACCGCTGGCGGCTCCTCCCCCGCATCCACATCCGAGCGGAACTCGCCGACGATGGCGCCGGTGAGGTCGGTGGGCGTCACCAGGCCTTCGAAATTGCCGTATTCGTCGTGAACAAGCGCCACCGGCACCTCGGCCTCGCGCAGCCGGGCCAGAACGTCCAGCGCCTCGGCGGTATCCGGGATGACGGGCGCGACGCGTGCCCGCGCGCGGATGTCGAGCGCCTCGCCGCGCAGCATGGCCGCCAGCAGCTCGCGCGACTGCACCACCCCGATCATCCGGTCCGGCGAGCCGTCGCCCACCGGCAGGCGGGAGTGGCTGGTGCGCATCAGCACCTCATGCGCCGCCGTCTCGCCAGCGGCGACGTCGATCCAGTCCACCTCGCCGCGCGGCGTCATGACGCCCCGCACCGGCCGCTCGCCCAGCCGCAGGACGCCGGCGATCATCTGGCGCTCCGCCGTTTCGATGCTGCCGTGCCGCTCCGCCTCGGCGACCAGCGCCCGGACATCCTCCTCCGTGACCCGCTCCTCCGGGTCCTCGCCGCGCCCGAGGAGCCGGAAGATCAGGCTGGTGGAGTTGTCCAGGAGCCAGCCCAGCGGCGCGGCCACGCGGGAGACCACGGTCATCAGGGGCGCGACGGTGCAGGCAAGCCCCTCCGCGTTGCTCAGGGCGAGGCGCTTGGGGACGAGTTCGCCGACCACGATGGAGAGGTAGGTCACCAGGGCCACAACGGCGCCGAAGCCCAGCGGATCGGCGATGTTCTGCGGCACCCCGAGCCCCGCGAGCCAGGCCGAGAGCCGGCCACCGAGCGCGGAGCCGGAGAAGGCGCCGGCCAGGACGCCCACCAGCGTGATGCCGATCTGCACGGTTGAGAGGAAGCGCCCGGGATCGGCGGCGAGGGCCAGGGCCGCCTGGGCGCCGGACCGTCCCTCCTCCGCCATGCTGCGCAGGCGCGAGCGGCGTGCGGAGACCACGGCGAGCTCCGACAGCGAAAAGACGCCGTTCAGGAGCACGAGGAACACAACAACCAGCAGTTCGAGCAAGTCTTCCTCCGATCAGGGAGCCGAAAGCTATCAGGCCCCCCTGCTCTCAACCAGCCGCCTTTCCTTGCCGCCCGCTCCAGAACTGTGGCGGGCGGTGGCCGTGGGCGTGCGCGCAGCGGCACCGGGGAGCAGGCGGGCTCCGGCCTCCCCGCTCCGCCGCTCACGGAAAGAGCCCATGCCGGGCAGCGGCGGGCCCGGGGCGGAGGCAAGCGCCGCGCGCCTCAGGCTCCCGGCGTGGCTCCTGTTCTCTCAGCCGTGCGCGGGATCGGCACAGTGCCCATGCGCGAAATCGGCCAGCGTCTCGATGATGCGGCACTCGCCGACATGGCCGCCCTCGCAGCCCTGCGTCATGCGCTCCAGTTCGCTCCGGAGCGCCTGCAGGCGCCGCAGCCGGGCATCGATCTCCACGATCTGCGCCGTCGCGATCGCATGCGCCGCCGAGCAGTCGTCCCGGGGACGGTCGGCGAGGTCGAGGAGCGCGCGGATGTCGGCCATCGAGAAGCCAAGCTCCCGGGAGTGGCGGATGAAGCCCAGCCGCCGCAGATGGGCCTCGCCATAGCTCCGGTGGCCGCCCTCGGTGCGGGCGGGAGGAGGCAGCCACCCCTCGGCCTCGTACCACCGGATCGTCGTCGGCTTGACCCCCGTGAGGCGGGACAGGTCGCCGATGCTCATGTGCCGCATAGCGCTTTCCATACCGGATCAGATGGTGCGCGGAAGCCCCGGTCCATAGGTCCGGGCATGCCCACCCGCGGTTCCCTGGCGCAAAGGCCCGTTGCAGGCGGCACCCTCCCCCGCCCGCCGAGGCGCCGGGTTGCCGGAAAACTGGGCCTCCGGCCGATGCCCCCTTGCACCTCCAGTGGCTGGAAGTCCTATCTGGAGGACCGTCAGCAGGAGTCTGGTCGAATGGACGGCACCGGGAGCGAACGAGGCGGGAGGCAGGTCACCTGGCGCGTGGACGGCATGGATTGCGCCTCCTGCGTCGCCAAGGTCGAGAAGGCGGTCTCGCGTCTGCCCGGCGTCAGCGAGATCAGCGTGAACCTGATGGCCGAGCGGCTGAGGGCGACCCTGGCGCCTGGCGGCACCGCTCCCGAGACGGTCGAGCGGCAGATCGCCGCGCTGGGCTACACGGCCACGCGGCTGGAGGCCGCGGCAGCGTCCCCGCCCCTCGCCTGGCATGTGGAGGGCATGGACTGCGCCGCCTGTGTCGCGAAGGTGGAGGCCGCGGTGAAGCGCCTGCCAGGCGTCTCGGAGGTCGCGGTGAACCTGATGGCGGAGCGGCTCACCCTTCGGCTGGAGCCGGGCCGCACGGAGGCGACCGCCATCCAGCGCTCGCTCTCCGCCCTGGGCTACACCGCCCGTCCCCTCCCCGACCACCACGCGGGTGGCGCCGGGCCGCACCCCGCGCCTCATCATGACCACCACGCCTGCTGTGGGCACGACCATGCGGGCCATGGGCATGACCACGCGCATCCTGGACACGGCCACGCCGGTCATGACCACCAGGAGCACAGGCACCACCACACGGCCCAGTCTCCTGGGGGGCATGGCCACGGACATGGCGGCGCCTTCGGCCACTCCCATGCTGACCACGAGGACCCGGCCGACGCCACCAGGCCCTGGTACGCCACCGGCAAGGCCCGCCTCGTCTGGCTGCTCGGCGCCCTGGTCCTCGGCGCCTATGCCCTCTCCCTAATCCTGCCGGACCGCTGGACCTATCCCCTCTTCCTCGCCGCCACCGCCGTGGCCGTGGTTCCCTTCGGGCGGCGGGCCTTCGCCCTGGCACGGGCGGGCTCCCCCTTTTCCATCGAGACGCTGATGGTCACGGCCGCCATCGGCGCCGCCGTCATCGGCGCGGCAGAGGAGGCGGCCGTGGTCGTGCTTCTCTTCGCCATCGGCGAGCTGCTGGAGAACGTGGCGGCAGGGCGCGCGCGGGCCGGCATCAAGGCGCTGGGCCAGCTGATGCCGCGCACCGCGCTCCGCCTGCGGGCCGATGGCACCACCGAGCCGGTGCCATCCGCCTCCCTGGCCGTGGGGGATCTCGTCCTCGTCCGCCCCGGCGATCGCGTGCCCTGCGACGGCACCATCGAGGAGGGCCAGTCCGCCCTCGACGAGAGCCCGGTCACCGGCGAGAGCGTCCCGGTCTCACGCGGCCCCGGCGAGGCCGTCGTCGCGGGCTCTATCAATGCCGATGGGGCGCTGCGGGTGCGGGTCTCGCGCCCCGCCGCCGACAACACCATCGCCCGCATCATCCGCATGGTGGAGGAGGCGACCGCCTCCCGCGCACCCACCCAGCGCTTCATCGAGCGCTTCTCGACCTGGTGGACGCCGGGCGCCATGGCCGTGTCCCTGCTGGTCATCCTCCTGCCGCCCTTCCTGCTGGGCTGGGACTGGTGGACCAGCGTCTATCGCGGCCTGGCGGTGCTGCTCATCGCCTGCCCCTGCGCGCTGGTGATCTCGGTTCCCGCCGCCATGGCCTCCGGCCTCTCGGCGGGCGCGCGCCGCGGGCTGCTCATCAAGGGCGGCGCCGCGCTGGAGGAGATCGGCGCCGCCAGGACCGTCGCCTTCGACAAGACCGGCACGCTCACCGAAGGCCAGCCCAAGGTGACCGACATCCTGCCCGCGCCGGGCATCTCTGAGGACGAGATCCTGGCCCTGGCGGCGGGTGCCGAACAGGGCTCGTCCCATCCGCTGGCCAAGGCCGTGATGGCGGCGGCGGAGGCACGTGGCATCACGGCGCCCGCGGCCTCCGGCCAGGGCGCCATTCCCGGGCGGGCGGTCACCGCGACGGTTGGCGGGCGCAAGGTCAGCGTCGGCAGTCCGCGGCACGCGGCGGAGGCCGGCGCGACACTCGGCTCCCTCTCAGAAGCCATTGCCCGCCTGGAGACGGAGGGTAAGACAGCCGTGGTGGTGGTCGCCGAGGGCGCGCCCGCAGGCGTCCTGGCGCTGCGCGACGAGCCGCGCGCGGATGCTGCCTCCGGCGTGGCCGCCCTGTCGAAGCTGGGTGTCCGCGCGGTGATGCTCACGGGCGACAATGCCCGCACCGGCGCGGCCATCGCCCAGCGCCTCGGCCTTGAGGTGAAGGCCGGGCTGCTGCCGGACGACAAGCTGCGAGAGATCGCGGCCCTCCGCGCCTCCGGCCCGGTGGTCATGGTGGGCGACGGCATCAACGACGCTCCGGCGCTCGCCGCGGCCTCGGTCGGCGTGGCGATGGGCGGGGGCACCGATGTGGCGCTGGAAACCGCCGATGCCGCCGTTCTCAAGGACCGGACAACGGGCATCGCCGAACTCGTGAACCTGTCGCGCGCCACCATGGCGAACGTGAAGACCAACGTCGCCCTCGCAGTCGGACTCAAGGGCCTGTTCCTCGTCACCACCCTGGGCGGCATCACCGGCCTCTGGCCCGCTATTATGGCGGATACCGGCGCCACGGTGCTGGTGACCCTGAACGCGCTGCGGCTGCTGGCGTGGAAGCCCGCGGCATGAGCCCCCCCCGGCGACGGCTGACGCCCGGCCGCGTGGCTTTCGGACTGGCCGCCGCGCCATCCTGGAAGGGCGCCTGAAGGCTGGGCAGGAACACAAGTGAGTTCCACGCCAGCCTTCGTGGGTGTGTCCTCAAATTCCTGGCTGAAGCAAAGATTGGGGGAGTGAACTCCCCCAGAACCCCCTCCTTCTCCTGCCAGTTTTCGGCTCCGCCTGGGGCGAGGGCGCCCATCAACATCCTGGCGGCGGCAATCGCCGGGGGGACTTCCGCCCCGGCGTGAGCGCGTGCGGCCTGCCCGAAAAAACTGACAAAGAAGAAGAAGCGGCTCGGGGGAGAATTCATTCTCCCCCGTTTCCGCCCTTTGGCGGATTTCAGAGCAGGCCCGTGTTCAGCGCACAGGTCATCCCGGGCACGATTTCTTACGAATGCTTCGCCGAACTGGCGGCAACCTGAGCATGTTGTTCAAGGCGCCCCCTATCCGCCCTCACGCCCCGAGCCTCGGACCCATGGCTGAATAGGCGGCGGCGAAGCTGCCCCAGCCCGCCTTCATGGTGCGGGCCACGCGTGGCGTGTCACAGGCTGCCGGGCGGCAGGGCCGACCAGCCGCTCCAGCCGATATAGAGGCCGACCAGCAGGATCAGCGCCGCCGAGACATAGGGCGCCCGCCGCGCCACGCGGTCGAACAAGCCGGACCAGCGGCGCTCCGCATGGCGCATGCCGATGGCCGCCGCCACACCGACCGCGACCATCACCACGGCGAGGCCGACCGAGAAGCCGAGCACCAGGGTGGTGCCGAGGCTGAATTGCTGAAGCTGCAGGCAGAGCAGCAGGACGGTGATGGCCGCCGGACAGGGGATGAGGCCACCGGTCAGGCCGAACAGCACGACCTGCCAGGTGGTCACCTGCCGGTTGGCGAAGCGGCGCCGGATGTCATTGGCGTGTGCCCGCTCATGCGCGTCCTGGAAGCCGGGGGACGAGACGTCGAGCCCTTCATGGCTGTGGTCATGGCCATGGTCGTGCTCGCTGAACGCGACGTCGTACTCGTGGGCGTGTCCACCATGGGCGAGGCGCACCCGCGCGTCAAAGGCGTGCGGCTCCGGGATCTCCTCGATCGATTCCAGATAGCCGCCGCGGTCAGCGAAGGCGAAGGCCTGCCGGGCACCGTCCGGGCGGAGGGTCTCCACCGTCACCTCGCTGGCCCGCCAGCCATGGCCGCTTTCGAAGTGCAGGCGCCAGCGGGGTGGCACGCCGTCCTCGAACACCTCCAGCGCCATCACGCCGTGGCCGGTGTCGATGCGCCGGACCTCATCGCCGTGATGGTGGTCATGGCCGTGATGATGGTCGTGGTCGGGATGATGGTCGTGGTCGGGATGCTGGTCGCGCCAGGTGCGCCACAGCATCCAGACCGCAACGCCGATCACGATGATGGCCGAGGCAAGCTGGAAGTAAGGCTCCGTGGTCTCGACGTCGAAGCTGTTGGCGTAATGCAGCCCTATGAGGGCGACCACCCAGACGACGAGCGTGTGGGACAGCGCCGCCGAGAGGCCAAGCAGGACCGCCTGCGACACGCTCCCGTGGATGGCGACGATGAAGGCCGCCATCATGGTCTTGGAGTGGCCCGGCTCCAGGCCGTGCAGCGCGCCGAGCAGGATGGCCGAGGGAATGAACAACCAGGCATGGGCGGCGCCCTGCTGGATGAGATCGGCGAAGGAAGTCATCGGAGAGGTCTCACTTCAGGTAGGTGCGCACGACGTCGAGCAACTGCCCGGCCGCAGCCTCGTCCAGCGCGCCGGGATGCTTCTCCGGGTCCACTAGGTGATGCCGTACGTGGTCCTCAACCACCTCGGCCATCAGCCCGGCGGTGGCGCCACGCACGGCGGCGATGAGTTGCATCACGCGGTCACAGCCCGCCTCGCTCTCCAGCGCACGCTCGATCGCCTCCACCTGCCCGCGGATGCGCCGCACCCGGGCCAGCAGCTTCTGCCTCTCGCGAACGGTATGGGTCATGGGCCCATATATACCTTAGGGGGGTATGGTATTCGACCTCAGCCCCAGCCGGGTTGCGCTGTTGGGCGGGCCCAGTCACAAGGCGGCGGCATGCCGGCCGCCCTTCCTGCGCGTCAAGCGGAGGGCACGCGGCATTTCGTGCACGCCATCAGCTGAAGTGCCTAGCGCCGCTCAGGCCCCGCCCGGGAATGCCGCAGGCGGGAATGTCGAGGCGTGCGGATGGGGCAAATGCACCGGAAGCCCCCCGACACGGCAGGCGGGCCTGGCATGGCGCCGCTCTGCCGCTCCCTGTCAGGCCGGGAACAGGCATTCCCTTGAGGCGCCGCCTACCTCCGCGGTGCTCGCGGGGAGGAAGGCTTCTGCCGCCCGGCAAGAGGCTCAGAGCAGTGCCCTACCGAATCCAGACCTCGGAAGGAAGGTGCCCCCCCGTGGCACCTTCCGGTCTTTCACCCGTCAAGCCAGCTCCGGCAGCCGGTCAAGGTGCTTGTCGAGCGTGATGGGATAGTCCCGCACCCGCACGCCGGTGGCGTTGTAAACCGCGTTGGCGATGGCCGCGCCGACGCCGCAGAGGCCGAGCTCGCCGACGCCCTTGGCCTTCATGGGCGAGGAGATCGGATCGGCCTCGTCCAGGAAGATGACCTCCTGATGCGGGATGTCTGCGTGCACCGGCACCTCGTAGCCCGCGAGGTCATGGTTGACGAAGAAGCCACGGCGCTTGTCCACCGCCAACTCCTCCATCAGCGCGGCGCCCACGCCCATGGTCATGGCGCCGATGACCTGGCTCCGGGCCGTCTTCGGGTTCAGGATGCGACCGGCCGCGCAGACCGCCAGCATGCGGCGGATGCGCGTCTCGCCCGTCGCGGCATCGACGCCGACCTCGACGAAATGCGCGCCGAAAGTGGACTGCTGGTAGCGCTTGCTGAGGTCGCCGTACTCCAGGATGTCCTCCACCACGATGCCGTCCGCACCCGCCGCCTGGGCCAGCGTCACGCTCCGGTTGCCCGAGCGCACCTCGCCTCCGGCGAACACCGCATCGGCGGAGTTGAAGCCCAGCTTCTGGGCGACCGCCTCGCGCAGCTTCACGCAGGCGGCGTAGACGCCCGCGGTGGAACTGTTGGCGCCCCATTGTCCGCCTGACCCAGCCGAGATCGGGAAGGAGGAATCGCCGAGCCGGACGGTCACCTTGTCCATGGTCACGCCCATCATCTCGGCCGCCGTCTGGGCGATGATGGTGTAGCTGCCCGTGCCGATGTCGGTCATGTCGGTCTCGACCGTGACCTCACCACGGCTGTCGAGCCGCACACGCGCACCGGACTTCATGACGAGGTTGTTGCGGAAGGCCGAGGCCACGCCAATGCCGGTGAGCCAACGCCCCGCCCGCGACCGGCCAGGCGCGGCGTTCCGCTGGCTCCAGCCGAAGCGTTCCGCGCCCAGCTGCAGGCACGTCACCAACTGGCGCTGGGAGAAGGGGCGGTCCGGATCGTTGGGGTCCACCTGCGTGTCGTTGAGGATGCGGAACTCTACCGGGTCCATGCCCAGCTTTTCCGCCATCTCGTCCATGGCGATCTCCAGCGCCATCAGACCGGGCGCCTCGCCCGGCGCGCGCATGGCATTGGCCTCCGGCAGGTCGAGCACGGCGAGGCGAAGCTGCGTCAGCCGGTTCGCCCCGGCATAGAGCAGCCGCGTCTGGTCCACCGCCGTCTCGGGGCCGCCGCCGGGCAGGTCGCCCGACCAGCTTTCATGCGCGATGGCGGTGATCTTGCCATCCGGCGTGGCACCGATGCGGATGCGCTGGATGGTGGCGGGCCGATGCGTGGTGTTGTTCATCATCAGCGGCCGCTGCAGCGCCACCTTGACCGGACGCTTCGCCGCGCGGGCGCCAAGGGCGGCCATCACCGTGTCCGACCGCAGGAAAAGCTTGCCGCCGAAGCCGCCGCCGATGAAGGGCGAGATCAGGCGCACCTTCTCCTTCGGCATGTTGAGCGTCTTCGCCAGGTCGCCCGTGGTCCAGGCAATCATCTGGTTGGAGGTCCAGACCACCAGCTGGTCGTCGTCCCAGGCGGCGATGGAGGCGTGCGGCTCCATCATCGCGTGGCTCTGGTCGGGGGTGGTATAGGCGGCATCCAGTTGCACCGGGGCCGCAGTGAAGGCGCCCTCGAAGTCGCCAACCGCTGTCGCCGACTGGTCCACCTCTTCAGCGGCATCCCGGGCGGTGATCAGGTCGTAGGCACCCTCGGCGGGGGCGTAGTCCACCCGGACCATCTGGGCCGCGTCGCGGGCCTGCTCGAAGGTCTCGGCCACCACCACGCCGATGGCCTGGTGGTAGTGGTCCACCTCCGGGCCACCCAGCAGCCGGGCGGTGTTCATGTCACCCTTGCCGAGTTCGCCGGCATTCTCCGCCGTGACAATGGCGAGGACGCCGGGCGCGGCCCTGGCCGCGCCCAGGTCCATGCCGGTGATGCGGCCCTTGGCGATGGCGGCGCCGATCACATAGCCATAGGCGGCGTTGCGGACGGCCGCATGCTGCTCGTAGGCGTAGGGCGCCTGCCCCGTCGTCTTCAGCGGCCCATCAATCCGGTTCAGGGGCTGGCCGACGACCTTCAGTTGGTCGATCGGGTTGGTGGTGGCGGGCGTGTCGAACTTCATGGCTCAGCCCCTCGCTTCTGCCAGCACGGCGCCCAGCGTGCGCTCGGCCAGGGTCACCTTGAACGCGTTCTCGTGGGCCGGGCGCGCATCCGCCAGGATGGCCGCCATCGCGGCCTTGGCGCCGCGCGGAACTTCGGCTTCCACTGCCTCGACGCGCCAGGGCTTGTGGGCGACACCGCCCAACGCCACCCGCGCCGTGCCGTCCCGCTGCACCACGGCCGCGACCGAGACCAGCGCGAAGGCATAGGAGGCCCGGTCGCGCACCTTGCGGTAGAAGTGCCGGCCGCCGATGGGCGGGGGCAGCACCACCGCCGTGATGAGCTCGCCCTTTTCCAGGGCCGTCTCGATGTGCGGGGTGTCACCGGGCAGGCGGTGGAACTCGGCGATGGGAATCTCGCGAGTGGTGCCGTCGGCCTTCACCGTTTCCACCACTGCATCCAGTGTGCGCATGGCGACCGCCATGTCGGAGGGGTTTGTGGCGATGCAGGCCTCGCTGTGGCCCACCACCGCCAACTGGCGGCTGAAGCCACCGATGGCCGCGCAACCCGAGCCGGGCTGGCGTTTGTTGCAGGGCTGGTTCGTGTCGTAGAAATAGGGGCAGCGCGTCCGCTGGAGCAGGTTGCCCGCGGTCGTCGCCTTGTTGCGCAGTTGCCCCGAGGCACCCGCCAGCAACGCGCGGGAAAGCACCCCATAGTCGCGCCGGACGCGCGCGTCCGCCGCCAGGTCGGTGTTGCGCACCAGGGCGCCGATGCGCAGCCCGCCCTCCGGCGTCGGCTCGATCCTGTCGAGCGCCAGGCCGTTGACGTCAACAAGGTGCGAGGGCGCCTCGATCTGCAGCTTCATCAGATCGAGCAGGTTGGTGCCGCCCGCGATGAACGTGGCGCCCGGAAGGCGCGCCACCGCCGCCGCGGCCTCGGCAGGCGAGGCCGCGCGTTCGTAGGTGAAGGGCCTCATGCCTGCCTCTCCGCGACTTCGGTGATCGCTTCCAGAATGTTGGAATAGGCGCCGCAGCGGCAGATATTGCCGCTCATGCGCTCGCGGATTTCCTCCGGCGTGACCTGCGGTGCCGCGGTCAGGTCCGCCGTGACGTGGCTCGGGATGCCCGCCTTGATCTCCTCCAGCACCGCCACGGAGGAGCAGATCTGCCCCGGTGTACAATAGCCGCACTGGTAGCCGTCATGCTTGACGAAGGCGGCCTGCATCGCGTGCAGATTCTCCGGCGAACCCAGGCCCTCGATGGTCGTGATGGTGTCGCCCTCATGCATGACGGCCAGCGACAGGCACGCATTGATGCGGCGGCCGTCCACCATGACGGTGCAGGCGCCGCATTGCCCGTGGTCGCAACCCTTCTTGGTACCGGTGAGATGCAAGTGCTCGCGCAGGGCGTCGAGCAGGGTTGTCCGCGTGTCGAGCTCTAGGGCATGAGCTTCGCCATTCACGCTAAAGGAGACTTTGGACATGGCAAACGCTCCTGAAGCTGTGGAGGAGGCTACGGTTGCGGGAGCCTGCGCGTTCGCGACGCAGGGCACCGCCGCTGTCGCGGCGGAAGCCGCCGCGCCGATCACCAGGTCGCGCCGTGTCGCCGCGAAGTCAGGGGTTCGCATCTGAATCTCCGATCCTTTGTCCTCTTGTTTCGCCAGAAACGGACAGTCCGGCCCTGGGGCCGTTCACGCTGCGCGGTCCGCTCACCACGCCTTTGACCAGCGCGTGAACGACTGACACCCCTTCCTCGTTGCCCCCCGCTGGCGGTGCAGACCGGATCTCCCGGGCGAAGAGGCCGCAAGGCGCTCGTCGCCGACCTGATGCACCAACTCAGGGCCGTGAGCAGGGCGGAGGCCGACACCTCGCCGCACTCACGCCGAAGGTGCTCGTGTCGCCGCTTGTGCCGAACAACAGCCCGCCGACTGACGCTCCCGCGGTGATGGCCAACTGGATGGTGGCCACCATCAGCCTACCGCCCGCCTCGGCGTCCTCCGGCAGCGTCCGGCTCAGCCAGGTTCCCTACCCGGCCGGCGCCGGCGTGCCGATCAGTCCTCACCCCGCCAGCAATGCCGTGGTCGCCACAGGCGGTTGCCCCAGAGCGACCAGCGCCATGGCGATTGCCGCCATCCCCCACGGGATGGCGACCAGATCGCGCCGTACGGGCTTGCCTTCAGGAACCAGCCGACGAGATAGGTGCCGACAAGCCCGGTGACGCCCAGGGCCAGGAGGATGAGCGAGAGGACCGAGATGTCCACGCGCGTGACCGTCTCAAGGAACGGCAGCAGGGTAAGTGGCCTGCATCGCCCTTAGCCTCAGCGCCGGTACTGCTCGTCAGTCACATGTTCCATCCAGTCCACCGGAGAGCCGTTCAGCTTCTCCTGGATGGCAATGTGGCTCATGGCCGTGACCGGCGTAGCGCCGTGCCAATGCCTCTCGCCTGGCGGAAACCAGACCACATCGCCCGGCCGGATCTCCTCGATCGGGCCACCCTCGCGCTGCACCCAGCCGCAGCCCGCCGTCACCACCAGGGTCTGGCCGAGCGGATGCGTGTGCCAGGCGGTGCGGGCACCGGGCTCGAAAGTGACCAGGGCGCCAGCCGCGCGAGCCGGGTCAGGCGGGCTGAACAGAGGATCGATGCGGACGGTACCGGTGAAGTAGTCGGCCGGCCCCTTAACGGAAGGCTGCGCCCCTGCGCGCGCAATATCCATCTTCTCTCTCCTTGTCGCTCCAGACTGCGGCAACCCGGGCCGCCCTGCAGCATTCCGGCCCTTTCTGCCCAAGAGGACGGGATGCAGGCCGCCGGGCTCAGAGCATGAAACCCACATGATCCTATTAGAGATGCTTCTCAATGACGGGGATGGAATGCCGCAGCCTCAATGCCTTTCAGCCCTGGGGAAGTGGCGCACAGCTCCCGCCAGTTGGATAGGCTTCCCCTGAAGCGATGTGATGTCCGCATCGTTGGTAGCCGAGAGCCTAGCCACAGACCCGCAACCGGAGGGAGCATGCCAGTACAGCGACCGTACCAAGATACCTTCGGATGCTCAGCTCGCTGCCCAGGCCGTCAGGCCCTGGCCTGGATCTCCGGCAGACAGTGCCGGACTTCGGCATCCCGCTCCCGCGGCCAGGCGAAGAAATTGAAGACGTAAGGGTCGGAGGCCGCATAGTCGGAGGGATCCCGGCTGGCCTGCTGCATAGTCGCGCGATCCAGGGCCGCAGCCGGCCACCACCGCCCCTCCAGGGCGAAACAGGTGATGTAGTCCAGCGCATCCAGGAAGGCGGGCACGGCCCAAGTTGAGCCCTCCCTGTGCCGTTCCTCCAGTTCCAGCGTCAGGACCGGGCGGCAGCGCCGCAGGGTGTCGCGCGCACCCCGCAGGACCTCGTACTCCGCGCCTTCCGCATCGATCTTCATCGCCGTCAGGTCGCGCAGGCCGAAGCTGTCCAGCGTGACGACGGGAACCTGGACCTGCTCGGCGCCGACATGCTGGCCGAAGTCCGCGAAGGTCTTGACCAGGGAAGCCCATTGTTCCTGCCGGACGCCCTCCACCACCGGCACGGAGAGCGCCAGATGGCCCGGCGCATCGCCCAGCGCCTGCGGGATCGGCCTGATGGAATCCAGCCCTGCACAAGCGGCGGAGAGCCGGGCGAAAGCCGCGGGGAGCGGCTCGAAAGCCAGGACATGGGCGTCGGGAAGGCGGCTCAGCGGCAGGGTCAGGAGGCCGTCATGCGCGCCGACATCCACCAGGCTGCCAGGCCGGTGCAAGGCCGTCAGGAAGCGAAGCTCGTCCACGGCACCCATCCCGATCCTTTGCACCGTATCCTGGCCCTGCCGGACCCGGCAAGGCAAGCCAGCGCGTCACGGAAGCCTCCTGTCGCGAAGCGGCCTATTCCCGGCTTCGCAGCAGGCGGCTCGACGCCGTGAAGCGGCCCGCGGGATGGATGGTGTCCGAGATCACGAAGGCAAGGCCCGCGTGGTCGAGGTAGCGCCGGACGATGCGCAGGGCCGGTGAGCCCGGCTCGACCCGCAGCGGCGCCGCCACCCGCTCCGGCACGGTCGCAGCGGTGATGTCCTGCCGGATCTCGGCGACATGCCGCCCATGCCGCCCCTCGACAAGGGAAACGATCAGGGTGTCCGGGGAAGCACGCACCAGCTCGACGATGTCGGGATAGGCCGGGTCGAGATAGACGTCGGTCCAGCCGACCGGGATGGCCTTCGCTCCCCCGTCGAGGCGCAGGCTGGAGATGCGCAGCCAGCGCGTCCCCGCCGTGGCGCCGAGCGCCTCCGCCAGGGCGCGGTCCAGCAGCGCCTCGCCGGTGTCCTGCACCACGCGGACATGGGACGTGCCGAACTGCACCAGATCGTCGAGCGAGGCGAGCTGCTGCCGGTAGTTCCGCGGCGCCGTGCGCGCCTCGACCCGCGTGCCGGCCCGCCTGCGGCGGGAGACAAGCCCCAGCTCGACGAGCTCGTTGATGGCGACCCGAACCGCGTAGCGGCTGGCGCCGTAGAGGTCGCAGAGCTCGAACTCGGTCGGCAGGAGGGAGCCGACCGGGAAGCGGCCCGAGGAGATCCCCTCCATCAGCGCGCGCGTGAGCGCGGCATGCTGGGTGCCGCTGGCCGGTTTTTCCTTGACGGTTTGTTCGGACATATTTAACAGCCGTTTTGTTCGAACATATATAAGATCCAAGACTCAGATCGGCAACTCACGAGGAGACGCTCCGTGCCCCCGGCAAGCCCCGCCCCCGCCGCCACCGTATTCGACTCCGCCCTGTTCCGCGACGCCTTCGGCACCCCGCGCATGCGGGAGGTCTTTTCGGACCGCGCCCTGATCGCGCGCTACATCGAGGTGGAGATCGCCCTGGCGCGGGCCGAGGCGCGCTGCGGCGTCATCCCGGCCGAGGCGGCCGAGCAGATCGCCGCGCGTTGCGACATCGAAGCATTGGATTTCGAGCTGTTGCGGCAGGAAACCGACAATGTCGGCTATCCCATCCTGCCCCTGGTGCACCAGCTGGTGAAGCAGTGCGGCGCGGCCGGCCGCTATGTCCACTGGGGGGCCACCACCCAGGACATCATGGACACCGCCGACGTGCTGCGGCTCCGCGCCGGGCTGCAGATCGTCGAGGAAGACATCGCCGCCCTCCGCCGCATCCTGGCCGAGCTGGCGACCAAGTACCGCGACACGCCGATGGCCGGGCGCACGCATCTGCAGCAGGCCCTGCCGGTCACCTTCGGCTACAAGGCGGCGATCTGGCTGGCGATGTTCGACCGCCATGCCGAGCGCCTGCAGCAGCTCAAGCCCCGCGTGCTGGTCGGCGAGTTCGCCGGTGCGGCGGGCACGCTGGCCTCCCTCGGCGACAAGGGGCTGGAGGTGCAGCAGGCGCTCTGCGAGGAGCTGGGCCTCGGCGTGCCGGTCACCACCTGGCATGTCGCGCGAGACGGCTTCGCGGAGGCGGTGAACCTCCTCGGCCTGATCACCGGCTCGCTGGGCAAGATCGCCTGCGACATCATGCTGATGGCCTCGACCGAGTTCGCCGAGGTCTACGAGCCCTTCGTGAAGGGCCGCGGTGCCTCCTCGACCATGCCGCAGAAGCGCAATCCCATCTCCTCCGAGCTGATGCTCGCCGCCGCCAAGGGCGTGCGCCAGCAGGCGGGGCTGATGATGGACGCGATGATCCAGGATTTCGAGCGCGCCACCGGACCCTGGCATGCCGAGTGGATGGCCATTCCCGAGAGCTTCCTGCTCGCGGCCAGCGCGCTGCACCAGGCGAAGTTCGCCCTGGGCGGCCTGATCGTGGACGAGGCGCGGATGCGGCAGAACCTCGCCGTCAGCAAGGGCCTGATCGTCGCCGAGGCGGTGATGATGGGACTCGCGCCCCATACCGGCCGCGACGAGGCGCATGACATCGTCTACGACGTCTGCCGCGCGGTGAACGAGCAGGGCGGCACGCTGGCCGAGGCGCTGGCGCGCCATCCCGAGGTCACCCGCCACCTGGACCGCGCCGCCATCGACCGCCTGACCGACCCGGGCAACTATCTCGGCATGGCGCCGCGGATGGTGGACCGCGCCGTCGCCGCCTCGCGGCGGCAGACCTCCTAGTTTCCGCAGGCGGGGCGCGCCCTTCGCGCCGCCGCTTTCCCCCGAAGCCCAAGGCGCCCCGCGAGACCGAACCTCGCGCAGGAGAAACGCGCCCTCAATCCCTGGAGCGAGCAATGTCCAGCGTGAGCACCGCACCTCCCATGGCCACCCGCGCCCGCAAGCCGCTCTGGAGCGGCCTGGGCTTTCAGATCATCCTGGCGATGGTCCTGGGGGTGGCGGTCGGCTTCCTGTTCCCCTCCGTTGCCGTGCAGCTCAAGATCCTCGGCGACATCTTCCTCCGGCTGATCAAGACGGCCGTCGCGCCGCTGGTCTTCCTCTGCGTCGCCGCCGGCATCGTCTCGGCCGGCGACTTCAAGAGGATCGGCAAGGTCGGCCTGGTGGCGATGCTCTACTTCGAGGTCGTTTCCACCCTGGCCCTCGCCTTCGGCCTGCTCGCCGGGAACCTGCTCGGCGTCGGCAAGGGCATGGCTGCCGCCACCGCCGCGCCGGGCGCGCACCCGCCCGTGCCCACCGGCGGCGAGCCGCATTCGGCCCTTTCCTTCATCCTGAACGTCTTCCCCGACAACTTCATCGGCGCCTTCGCGCGCGGCGAGCTGTTGCAGGTGCTGGTGATCGCCATCATCTTCGGGGCGGCCTTGCTGCGGCTGAAGGCCGACAAGCGCGCGCCGGTGGAGCGTGGCCTGAACCGGATCTCGGACGTGCTGTTCGAGTTCATCCACATCATCATGATGCTGGCGCCGATCGGAACCTTCGGCGCCGTGGCCTTCGCGGTCGGCGCGAGCGGAACCAGCGTCCTGCTCTCGCTGATCCATCTGGTGCTGACCTTCTACGCCGCCGTCATCGCCTTCATCCTGGTCGTGCTCGGCACCGTCTGCGCCCTGTTCCGGCTGAACCTGTTCCGCTTCCTCCGCTTCATCCGCGAGGAGATCTACATCGTCCTCGGCACCGCCTCCTCGGAGAGCGTGCTGCCCCGGCTGCTGGAGAAGTTGCCGCTCTACGGCGTCTCGCGGCAGACGGCCGGCCTGGTGCTGCCGACAGGCTATGCCTTCAACCTGGACGGCACCTCCATCTACATGTCCATGGGCGTGATCTTCCTGGCCAATGCCTATGGCGTGCCGCTGGACCTCGGCCAGCAGCTCGGCATCCTCGGCATCATGCTGCTGACCTCCAAGGGCGCGGCGACAGTCTCGGGCGGCAGTTTCGTCGTCTTCGCGGCGACCGTGACGGCCACCGGCGTGCTGCCGGTGGAGGGCTTGGCCATCCTGTTCGGCGTCTACCGCTTCATGTCGATCGCCGTTGCCACCACCAACGTCATCGGCAACAGCATCGCCACCGTGGTGACGGCGAAGATCTGCGGCGAGTTCGACGGGGAGCAATCCCGCCGCGCCTATGCCAGGCTGCGCGCCGGCGAGGAGATCGGCTGACGCCGGGGCCGCCTGCCCCTTCCCGCCATCGCCGCTGAACGAGGAGAGCCATCATGCCGGAACCGGCCGGACTGCACGGGGTCTATCCCTATCTCGTCTCGCCCATCGACGCGGACGGGCGCGTGATGCGCGAGGTGCTCGCCCGGCTGGTCGAGCACCTGATCGAGGCCGGCGTGCACGGCCTCACGCCGCTCGGCAGCACGGGGGAGTTCGCCTACCTGAACACGGCCCAGCGGCTGGAGATCGTCGAGGTCGTGGTGCAGGCGGCACGCGGGCGCGTGCCGGTGATCGCCGGCGTGGCGGCCACCACGACCCGCGAGGGCGCCATGCTGGCGCGCGAGGTCATGGCCCGTGGCGCCGACGGCGTCCTGGCGATCCTGGAGGCCTATTTCCCGATCGCCGAACAGGGCGTGGAGGACTATTTCCGCGCGGTGGCCGAAGCGACGAACGGGCCGGTGGTGCTCTACACCAACCCGCAGTTCCAGCGCTCCGACCTGTCGCTCCCGGTGATCCGCCGCCTCTCGGCGGTGCCCAATATCCGCTACATCAAGGATGCCTCGACCAATACCGGCCGCCTGCTCTCCATTCTCAACGAGACGGAAGGCCGCATGGGCGTGTTCGCGGCCTCGGCGCATATTCCCGCCTGCGTCATGATGATTGGCGGCGTCGGCTGGATGGCGGGTCCCGGCTGCATCGTGCCCCGGCAGAGCGTGAAGCTCTACGATCTCTGCCGTGCGGGTGAATGGGACGCCGCGATGGTCCTGCAGCGGAAGCTCTGGGCGGTGAACCAGGCTTTCGCGAAGCACTCGCTGGCGGCCTGCATCAAGGGCGCGCTGGAGATCCAGGGCTTCCCGGTCGGCGCCCCGCTCCCGCCCCAGGCACCGCTTGGCGAGAGCGGACGGGAGGAGGTGCGGCGCCTCCTGGACGAGGTGAGCTCGCTCTAGGTTTTCACCACCGGGTGACCGGCCGCCGCGACGTGCAGCCCTCGCCTGCGGCGGGCAGGCTCAGGATCAGCCCGCAGCCTGGGGCACCCACACCCGCCCATCGAACAGGCGACGCGCGGTGCGGTAGAAGGAGCCGGCCTGGGCCACCCACCCGTCCCTCCCCTCCAGCACTTCGGCGCCCACGGTGAGGACGCCGGAGGGCATGCCGAGGCGCAGCGGGCCGGAGGCGGCCAGGCCGGGCGGGAGCGCCTCCGCCACGATGCTGCCCGTGATGCGCGCCGCAACCGCGGTGCAGAGCGAGACGGTGAGCGGCAGCGCGCGGTGCGGCTGGCCGTTGGAGATGACACGGGCCGCGAAATCCATGTCCGCGGCATGGATGGTCTCGCCTGACAAGGTCGGCGCATCGGCGGCCGGGCTGACGAAGCCGACATAGGGCACGGTGCTGATCCGGCGCGCGGCGTCGGGGTCGGGCGCGATGCCCATGAGCACCGAGCCCTGCACCCGGACGGTGTCGAGCAGCCGGAGGATGTCGGGACTGGCCTCCAGCTGCTCGGGCAGTTCCCGCCCGGTCAGGCCGACGTCGCGGGCGCGGACGAACACCGCCGCATTGGCGGCATCGACCAGCGACGCCTCGACCATGCCGAAGCCCGGCACCTCCAGCCGGTCGCGCACCTTGCCGCTGGGCAGCAGGCGGCCCGTGGTGGCGCCGCCGGGCTGGATGAAGTCGAGGCGGATCGGCGCCCCGGTGCCGCCGACGCCGGGAATCTCAAGCGCGCCCTCGTAGCGGGCCTGGCCGTCCGCGACCGGAAAGGTGGCGTGGATGATCTTCCGGGTGTTGGTGTTGTAGATGCGGACCGTGGCGGTGTCCCCCTCCGCGCGCACCAGCCCCTCGTCCACGGCGAAAGGCCCGACGGCGGAGCTCATGTTGCCGCAGTTGCCCTTGTAGTCCACGCGTGCCTCTTTGATCAGCACCTGGCCAAAGGTGTAGTCGATGTCGGCGTCCTCGCGCGCGGAGGGCGCCAGGATGCAGACCTTGGACAATGAGGAGACGCCACCACCCATGCCGTTGAGCTGACGGCCGTTGGGGTCGGGCGAGCCCATCGCAGCGGTGAAGATCGCGTCCCAGGCCGCGCGGTCAGCCGGGAGGTCGCGGGCGTGGAACATGATGGCCTTGCTGGTGCCGCCGCGCATGAAGACGGCGGGAATGGGGTACTGGGTCATGGCAGTTCCTCCGAAGGCCCAGGGATAACAGGCAAGGTCATTGCGGTGCGAGGGCCGGCGGCGGCAACTTCGGGCATGCGGGCCACGAGCACACACCCCCTGTGGGATACGGCCCCTGTAGGATGCGGTAAGGAACAGGCTGCGGCAGCGCAAGAGGCGAAGGAGGCCATGCAGGTGGGAACTGACCAGGTCTTCCAGGGCTCCATCCCTGCCTTGTACGATCAATATCTGGGGCCGATGATCTTTGCGCCCTATGCAGATGATCTGGCGGCTAGGCTGGCAGACCTGCGGCACGGCCGCGTGCTCGAAACCGCGGCCGGAACCGGCGTGGCCACGCGCGCGCTGGTGGCTGCCCTGCCGCGGGGCGTCACCATTGTCGCGACCGATCTCAACCAGCCGATGCTCGACCACGCGGCGAGCCGGCTCCCGTCTGACCGGGTCACCTGGCAGCAGGCGGATGCCCAAATGCTGCCGTTTCCCGACAGCCTGTTCGATGTGGTGGTTTGCCAGTTCGGGGTGATGTTCTTCCCGGACAAGCTGCGGGCCTTCGCCGAGGCCGCGCGCGTCCTCAGGCCAGGTGGGCGCTTCCTGTTCAGCGTCTGGGATCGCATCGAGGAGAACGAGTTCGCGGATGTCGTGGTGCAGGCGGTCGCGGCACTGTATCCGCAGGATCCGCCGATGTTCCTGGCGCGTACGCCGCATGGACACCACGACACCGCGGCGCTGGAGGCACAGCTGCAAGCCGCCGGCTTCGCCGTGACGAGCGTCGAAAGCCTCACCCGCGCGAGCCGGGCGCCCGACGCGCTCGCGGTAGCCATCGGGTATTGCCAGGGTACACCCATGCGCAACGAGATCGAGACGCATGGTGCGGAGGCCCTGGCCGCGGCGACCCAGGCCGCGGCCAAGGCGATTACGGCACGATACGGCTCCGGGCCAGTCACCGGCCGCATCAGGGCCCAAGTGGTAACGGCCTGCACCGCCTAGAAAGGCCTGTGTCTCCATAGGCTGCCGCCACACCGCAGGCTTTCCGGGCGCAGCGTCAGGGCGATCCAGCCTGCACGTCACCGCAGGCACGCTGACCCGGCGCCCGGATGCCGAAGGCGGCGCTCGCGTGAACCGGTCGCTACACGGCGGGAGCGAAACGGCTTGGCCGATATCGGCCGAGCCTGGACGCTGTGATGCCTGCCGCCCGGTGCGCCGGACATCATGCCCCAGCGGGGAATCGTGAACACGCAAGGGGCCACCAAGCTCCGGACCGGGCGGGTCCTCCTATCAGGCATCATCTCCAGCATGCGAGTTCCGGCCGGGGCAGGCCCGATCAGCGCCCGCAGGGCGCCGGTGGTGCTTGGTGTTCGTTCGCCGCAACGGGCGTTGCACTCCGTAACCCGCTGCCACGCCTCCGCCATCGTCCGGCCCCGGCGCTGTCACCTGCCCCCCGTTGCATCAGTGCATGACGAACAGGCACGGGAGGTCGTGGATGCGACGGATCGCGATGATGGTCTTGGCCGCTGCCCTGGGGAGCGCGGCGGCCATGCCAGCCGAGGCCGCGCAGGCGCGCATCGTGACGCATGCCCCGGCAGCGGTGCATCCGGTGCGGTACGACGGCCACGCGCGGGAGCACCGCCGGGCGCACGAGCAGGCCCGGATTGCCGCGGCTGCACGGCGCGAGGCGCGGCGCATCGAGCGGGAGCGCGCGGAGCGGCAGGCGTGGCGCCAGGCACAGCATCCCTACGGCCACCACGGAGGCTGGTGAGGTGATCGGGGAGCACCGGGCAGGCGGCACCCTCAGTGGCGCCCTCCGCACCGGTTCGCCGCGTGCGCTGGAGCACATCCGACCCACCCGGTGGTGCCCTACAGAAGCAGCGAGGCGACTGCGGGCGCACAGCCCGACACGGAGGTGAGCATGATGTCCCAGGCAGCACGGAACTGCAGCCAGCATGCGGCGCCTCGCCCGGTCCAGGCCCGTGCGGACGCGTTCGCGCCGATCCGCGCCGCCCTCGACATGGCCCTCCGCTGGTGGCGGGTCGGGCGGCACTATCATCCCGAGCGCCGGTACATGCGGGGTGGCCGGCGTGACGCCACTTCGGCCGTCATGGGCCGTTGAGCGCATCAGCCGAGTCACGGCGGATGCGACGGAGCGGCCGGCTGGCTTCGGTATGGAGGCGGCCCGCTAGGTGACAACCACCTCGCGTATGCCGCTCCTCCACCCGGTGCCAACCTTCACGCCCTGCGACCAGTTCTGGGCGCCGGAGCGGAAGCCGTGATGGCGCCAGAGGTACAGCTCGCCTGCGGCGTTGCTGCCGTAGAGGTAGCCATTCCCCGCCGACCAGATGGAGTCGTAGGGCTGCCATCCCGTCCCGACGCGGACAGGCCCGGCCCAGATCGGGTAACCCTGGTCTGCACCGTCGTGCCGGTACCACAGCAGGTCGCCATTGCGCTGGCTCGCGTAGATTGCGCCGTCCGGTCCTGTGGCCATCGCGACGAACCCGCCCCAGCCGCTTCCGACCTCGACCGGCCCCTCCCAACGCGGCGATCCATCGCGGCGGCCGAGATGGCGGTACCATAGCAGGCGTCCGTCGTTCGCGACCGCGTAGACCACGCCGCCATCGGCCCCGAGCACTCGCTGGAACTGGCCCCAGCCGTTGCCAACCTGGAGCGGCCCACGCCAGTCGGCGGTGCCCTGGTTGCGGCCATCATGGGTGTACCAGAGGAGCGCGCCGTCAGGGCGGATGGCGTAGATCACGCCGTCCCCTCCCCCGAACACCGCCCGGAAGCCATTCCAGCCGGAGCCAACCGGCTTGATCTCGTCCCAGGCCGCGGTGAGGCGCGGGCGGCCGATGTGGCGGTACCAGCGCAGCGTGCCGTCGTCGGCGACGGCGTAGAGGTTGCTGGCGAGGCGGCCTTCGACCGGCCAGTCCTGCCCGCCCCAGGACGTCGTCCCGCCGAGCAGGCCAGCCTCGCGCGTGTGCACCAGGAGCTGGAAGGGCTGGTCGCGGTTGTCGCCGCCGAAGTCGACATGCGCATCCACCTTGTGGGCCGTCGCGCCGGGATCGATCCAGGCGTGGCGGACCACCGAATCCGCGGCCTGCACGTAACCCGGGTCCGCGCCGATCCGCATCTGGCCGCGCCATCCATCATGCACGGTGTCCCAGGTGCCGATCGTCTTGGCCCGGAGGAAGTCGCCCTTCGCCCCTGCGCCGAGGGTCGCGCCGCGGGTCAGCACGACGCCGAAGGGGGTGTTGTTCCACCAGGTCCGCCCGGCCGCACGCCAGGGATCGCTGCCGTGCAGATAGAGTTCGAAGCGCTGACCGAGGATGTCGCAATGAAGGCCGCGCCCGCCATCGACGAGATGCCCGAGCACGTCGGAGGTACGGCCGTCCTCGGCGTACCAGGTCCCGAGGCTGATGCGGCTGCCCGCGCCCGGCAACGACCCGTTCCCGCGGATGTCGATGAAGCGGCGGATCACGAGGCGGCCGAGCCAGCCATCATGGTCGATCTCCCAGCGGCCCATCCACATCGCCGCGCGCTGCACCGCGACGGGCTGCACCTCCTTGACGAAATAGGCGGTGCCCGCGGTGAGGTCGAACTGCGCGTCGCCCGAATAGGCCATCGTTCCGAAGCCGGGCGCGGACTGGGAGTTCTTGATCTCGAACCTCCCGGCCCGGTCGTCGAAGCCGATCAGCAACAGGACATGGCCGCCGTTGTTGATCTTGTCGTTCACGTTGACCACGACGTCGTAGCCGGCCTCGATGGCACCCTTCAGCCCGTCGATGTCGTCGTTCTTCACCGTGCCGTACGACTTCACGCGATACTGCGCGAACCAGCGCGCGGCCAGCGGCACGTTCCGGAGGTCGAACTCGAACCAGTCCGCCTGCTCCCTGTTGCCGCCTCCACCACCGTTCAGCGCCATGCCGGTCCGGGGGATGGCATTGGCCAAGTTCTGCAAGGGTCCCTGATCGATGTAGGGCGCCAGGTTCGCGGCCGGAATTGCCCAGTAGGACAGGTGGTGCACGACGTCGGAGCTTCCCTGGAAGCCGACGAGCGAGTGGATGCCAGGCCCGCTCACATGGTTCTCGTGCGCCTTGGAGACATGGAACAGGTAGTGCGGCGAGAGGGTGACCCGCTGGCCCGCCCGGGCATAGGCGGCCTCCAGTGCGCCGCACCCGGCGAATGCCCAGCAGGTCCCCCTTCCGCCCTGCGGGGGCCTTCCCTGGCTTGCGTCGAAATCCTGGTGCCACTGGCGATGGGAAACCTGGCGCAGGCGTGCGAGCAGCGGGCCAAGGTCGATCCGGGGCCCGGGCAGTGGCCCCAGGGTGAGATGTTCCTGAAATGCGGCGAGCGGTTCGACCAGAGGCCTCGCGGGTGGCGTGACCGGCGCGAGGAGACTTGCAAGATCGCTCGGCCGGGGAGCCGCGGCCACATCCTGCGTCACCGCTTCGGCTAGGGATTCGATGGGCTGCTGTGGCATGCGCGTCTATCCTCCCAAGGCGCCAATCCGAACCTGCCGTCGCAAAGGGCCGACGCTGAGAAGCCCGGCGCGGAGACCAGACCACCGGTCCTGAATGCCGGAGGCCTCGTGTCGGCAGCCCGAAGACTCCCCTGTCACGTTCGGGCACATCCAGCCCGACATTATGTTTACACATCGAAATGAATTGTGCGAAGGGGGCATGACCTCATCTTGATCGCAAACCGTCCCGACCGGGTGCTGCCTTGCCAGCCAGGCGCACCCGTCAGTGTCGAAGACGATGCAGGGCTTGTTGCTCATGGCCCGCACCCAAGGAGAATGCGGCACGCATTCTTCTTGCAGACCGCGGCCCGTTGGCCTCGCGGCGGACAACGGAGTTCTCGCCAATCGTAGAGCGGATGCCAGGCTGGATATCCGCGGCTCCGGCAGGGGCCTAGGATTCGACTATGCGCGGCGGGCGAAAGTCTCGTCGCGCAAGAGGGTATCGCTTACATGCCGCAGACAAAGCCGGCCGCCGCCTGATCGGCGCGACGCTTCCGCGATGCTCTCCCTCAGCCCTGAGACCAATGGGGCGGGGAGCGACCTCGGGCGGGTGGGCCGCCCTGCCCGCGCCCGTGCTCCTGCCCCGGACAACCGCCTCAGCTATTCCGCCAGCCGAGGGCCGCGACCTTGCGGACTCGGGAGGTAACCTCCTCGAAGGTGCTGGCCCGGCCGTCCCAGACCAGGTCGATGAGATCGCGGTTCGCCATCGCCCATGCCGACACCGCGTCGAACTCCTTTTGCGGCAGCCCGCCGGTGATCTGCATGATCAAGGGCTCCAGCAGCAACACGGTGAGCCGGTCAGGGTCCCACCGGGCACCCGGCGTCACGCCAATCACCGGGGGCTCATCCCCGCGCCCGCGCCGCAGCCAGATCACCCCCGGCAGGCCGGTCAGGTGCGACCGCAGGCTGACCGGGTCGGCAAGGCTTCGGGAGCCTGCCGAGGCAGTCTGGGGATCGGGGGAGGTTCGCCCGTCTCCTTCCGCAGGCTCCGGGGCCGCGGCCTGGGCCAGAGCCTCCTGCCTTCCGGCGGAAGGAGCGACGCCAACGGCGGCCGAGGCATCCCCCGGCGCCGGCGGCGCGGGTTCGGCAGCCACGGGTTCGGCATCGGGCGCCGTCGTGGCGAAGCCCACCGTGACGCCCGCCGCATCGGCGGCCAGCGCAATCGAGTGGTCCGCCGCATAGACCATCCGCAGGGCGTCCTCGAAGGCCGCCCGGAACGTGTCCATCTCCTGCCCTGCGGCGCCGAAGCGGCGGAACAGATCATCCCATGCCACCGTGATCGGCTGATCGGCCGTCTGCTGGCACAGCAGGTGCCGGATCCAGCCATGCGCGTCGAGCGCCAGCGGCTCGGCGGCGAGCGCCATCACGATGCGCCGGTCCAGCGGCACGGCGTGCTGCATCAGGCTGGCATGGAAGCGGCTGCTCAGGCGCAGACGGGAGCGCCACGCCGGAGCAGCGCGGTGCGACTGGCCGCGCGCGTCGAGCATTCCCAGCGGCGCCTGCCCCTCTTGCGAGACGGTCAGCTTCATCGCCACAAAACGCTCGACCTGCACCGCGACCTCCTGCAGTACCGGCTCGATGACCGGCAGTCCCAGTGCCGCGGCCAGCGCGGTGGCATCCTCACCCAGCTCGACCACGGGGCTCGAGGTCCGTACCGCCTGATCGCAGAGGTGCAGCAGGAACCGCCGCAGAGCCCAGCCCGACGGAACCAAGGCCCCCTCGGCCACGGGCGTGAGCGCCACCGCCATGCTGTCCACCTGCCGCTGCCACGGCCCCTCGGCGGCCGCGAGCGGCAGTCCGATTTGGCAGAAGACCGGATAAGACCAAAGTACCTCCGGGTCGGAGGGCTGGGGGCGCCGATCAGCCACCGGACGCGAAGCAGAACAGTTCATCGGGAAAAGCCTAAGTCTGTGCAGGTTGATGACCCGCGTGCCCTACGGCGCAACACGGCACTAGACGCCGAGGCCGCGAAGACAGTTTCAAAACGAGAGGAGAAGAGGTGTTGGCCAGGATAGCAACCGCCAGAACCTCGCCTGGGCAGGCGGACCGTTCCGTACCAGCCTACCTCTCTAACTGGCGTCACCACAAGGCCGGTCAAGCCTCTCTCCGCCCACCGACGCCCGAGGCGCGATACGGAACTCCAGACACCTTTGTTGTGGGTGGATGTCACCTTGCAAGCCATACACGTCCGCGTTGTCGGATGCGGGATATGCGCCGGCCACCCCTTTCCTCACACCACGTGATCCGGCCGCAGCGCGCAGGCCCGCGCCGCATCGGGGGTCTCCAGTTGCACCGTGGGATGCGCGATGCCGAACCGCTCCCTGGCCTCGTGCTGGATGCGGTGGAGCAGGTCGGGGTCCGCCCGGCTGTCCGCGCGGACGAGGTGCGCCGTCAGCGCCGTCTCGCTCGTGCCCATGGCCCAGATGTGCAGGTCGTGAACCTCCATCACGCCGGGCAGGCCAGCCAGCCAGGCCTTCGCCTCGTCCGGGTCGATGCCGGGCGGAACCGCGGCCATCGCCAGGTTCACCGAATCCCGCAGCAGGCCCCAGGTGCCGACCAGGATCACCGCGGCGATGGCGAGGCTGACCGCGGGGTCCAGCCAGAGCCAGCCGGTCCAGCGGATGGCCAGCGCGGCGAGAATGACGCCGACCGTCACGCCCGCATCCGCCGCCATGTGCAGGAAGGCGCCCCGGACATTGAGGTCGCCCTTGCGGCCGGACATGAAGAGCCAGGCCGTCCCGGCATTCACCACGACCCCGACCGCCGCCACCCAGAGCACCGTCCCGCTGGCGACCGGCGCGGGCTCGGCGAGGCGACGCACTGCCTCCCAGCCGATGGCGCCGACCGCGACCAGCAACAGAACCGCGTTCGCCAGCGCCGCGAGGGTGGAACTCGCCTTGTAGCCATAGGTCCTGCGGCGGGTCGGCCCCCGCTGGGACAGCCGGTGCGCCCCCCAGGCCAGCAGCAGGCCCAGCACGTCGGAGAGGTTGTGCCCGGCATCGGCCAGCAGGGCGAGCGAACCGGAGAGGATGCCGAACACGCCTTCCAGAATGACGTAGCCGAGGTTGAGGGCGACGCCGATGGCGAAGGCGCGCCCGAAGTCCGCGGGCACATGGGCGTGGCCGGAGCCGTGCGCGTGGGAATGCCCGCCGCCCTGGCTGTGCTCCTCCTCGTGGTCGTGGTGACTTGGCATGGCTGACTTCCGCACTCCCTGCTGCCCCGCCGCTGCCCGGCTCTCTCCGCCAAGCTGTTTAACAGCGCGCCCCTGCCACGGGTTTGCCGCCCCCCCCCCTCCCTTTCGGAGCGGGAGGGCGATGGCGGATTCGCCAGCTTCGGCAACATGCCTGGTGACCGCCCGCACGCCTGCGGCGCGACCCTGCTGGCGAAGGGGCATGGTCATGGATGGGACTGGTCCGGCCATGTCGCCCGGAGTTGGCCCATCACCGCCCGCCGATCCCGCTTTATCAGGAGCGATCAAGGGTGCAGTCTATTCGGAGCCCGTCCGCCCAAGCGGCAGCCGAGCATGCCTGCCCGCCGCTCCTGGCGGGCCTGACCGCGACCGAGGTGATGCCGCAATGCCCGAGGCGACCGTCGAAACCAGCCGGCCCGTGCCTGCCTCCCAGCCTGCGCCCGGTTGGAATGGGGCCGTCACCCATCTGCACATCACCCCCCGCGCCTTTCTGCCCATGCAGGCGCAGGAGAGCGTCGAGCTGGTGGCAGGACGCGGCATTGCGGGCGATCGCTACATGCTCGGCATCGAGCAAGGCTATTATTCCGAGAAGCCGGAGGAGGGCCGCCAGGTCACGCTGTTCGAAAGCGAGGTGCTGGAGGCCATCCTGAGGGACTACAAGATCGAGCTCCTGCCCGAGGAGCATCGGCGCAACATCACCACGAGGGGCGTGCCGCTGAACTGGCTGGTCGGCAAGCGGTTCCGCATCGGCCCCTGCCTGGTGGAGGCGACGCGCCTCTCGGTTCCCTGTC
Source organism: Roseomonas sp. (assembly GCA_035556695.1). Lineage (GTDB taxonomy): Bacteria > Pseudomonadota > Alphaproteobacteria > Acetobacterales > Acetobacteraceae > Pseudoroseomonas. Next base: position 10,649 of record DATMFR010000061.1, on the reverse strand, counting down.
GGCATATCGAGCAGATCCTGGACAAGCAGGTCTTCGACGCCATGGTCCACCGGTCCGGCCTCAACTGCCGCATCCTCGCCGGCGGCACGGTGCGGGTGGGGGACGAGATCCGGCCGGAGTAGCCGATCCATGCCGCAGCACATCACGCTGGTGGTCCGGCAGGCGATCACGGACGGGCCCGGCACGCGCCGCCTCGTCCTGCAGGACCCGGACGGCTGGCCGCTGCCGCGCTGGAAGCCGGGCGCCCATCTCGACCTCCATGTGCCCGGCATCGGCCATCGGTCCTACAGCATGTGCGGCGACCCGGCGCGGGCGGATAGCTGGGAAATCGCGGTCAAGCGCGAGACCACCTCCCGCGGCGGCAGCGCCTGGGTGCATGACGTGCTGAACGAAGGCGACGTCGTCGCCGCCTCCATGCCGCGCTGCACCTTCCCGATCGCCGAGGCGGCCGCCCGGCACGTCATGATCGCGGGTGGGATCGGGGTGACCCCTTTCCTCGCCATGGCCCATGCGTTCGAGCGGCGCGGCGCCGAGTGGGCCTTGCATGTCCTGTCTCGTGGCGGGCCTCCCTGCGCAACGGCTCTCGCGAGCCTGGCGCATACAGGCCGGATCCGGATCCACGACACGACCAAGCTGGCCCGGCCATCCTGGGACGAACTGCTGGGCGGTGGCCCGATGCCTGGCCTGCACGCCTATTGCTGCGGACCGCAGGCGATGCTGGACGGCTTCAGGGAGGCGACTGCCGCCTGGCCAGCCGGAACCACATCGATCGAGCATTTCGTCCCGCCGACGCTGCCTGTCGCCGAAGGCGCGAAGCCCTACAGGCTATGCCGGTCCACGACCGGAGCCGAGATGGAGGTGGAGCCCGGCGGCAGCATGCTGGCGGCCCTGTGGGAACTCGGCGCCAAGGTCGATGCCTCCTGCGAAGGCGGCATCTGCGGCGCCTGCGAGGTGCGCTGGCTCGAAGGCGAGCCGATCCACCGCGACCGGGTGCTCTCGCCGGAACGACGCCGGACCCACCTGATGGCCTGCGTCGCGCAGTGCGCGTCGGAACGGTTGGTGGTGGAGGCCTGATCGCCCCGCTCACCCGTGCCCGTGCGAGCGGATCAGTTCGGCCAACAACGCGATCCCCTTCTCCATGCTGCCCAAGGGGAGAGCGGCATAACCGAGGACAAGACCACCCAGGCCGGAGGCGCGGCACGCCCGGAGCCGTCGTACAGCGGGCCGATCGGGTAGATGCCGAGACCGGCCTTGGCCGCCCGCAGAACAAGACCCTCCTCCGCCGCGCGCGGAATGCCGTTCAGCCAAACCAGGATGTGGAGGCCCGCTTCCGTCCCCGCCAGCGTCGCGGCGCCGGGCCGGCCGCTTGGGACTCCCTGCGGCCGTTCTCGCCTGCTCCGATGAGTTCGCTGCCTGGACGGCCCATGCCGTACATCACGATGCCCGCCGCCACGGCGCCCGATGCGCCCACCAGCACACCCAGTCCGGTCACCACCAGCACCCTGCACGGCGGTGGTGCTCGGGACTTGGTCAGCCAAGCTGGTCAGATGGATGCTGCAGGAGAAGTGCCGCGGCTCCATCGAGATCTGAGACCTCCGCATAGGGAAGCCAGTCTGGGTTTCCCGCCTGTCCCAGCCGGTTCACCCATATTCCCCGCACGCCAAGCTCGTGGCACGCCTTCATGTCAAGGAACATGCCCATTGCGACGTGAACCGTCTCATCCTTTGTCACGCCCATCGCACGGTAGGCGTACTCGAAGATTCGCCGGGAGGGCTTGTAGGCCTGCGCCCGTTCAGCGGTGATGACGTAGTCGAAGGGAACGCCGATCCGCGTCACGTTTTGGGCAATAAGATCTTCATCCGAATTCGTGAAGATCGCGAGTTTATAGCGTTCGCGCAGCCTCCGCAGCACAGCCGGCACCTCGGGATGTGGGCCCATGGTCGGGATCGCGGCGGCGAACCGCTCCACCATCGCTTCGCTTGGAGCGAAGCCGTGCTCCAGCAGGGCGGCACGAAAGCCGGTGCGCAGGACGTCCTTGTAGAGCCGGTGAGGCCGCTCCGCCTCCAGGCGCCGCGAGTGCTGTGAGAAGGTGTCGAGCAGCGCCCCCGCGCCCGAACCATCCCGCCCTTGATCGTCAAGCAGCAGCCTGATCTCGCGAAGCAGCACCTCGTACCACTGCACGAGTGTCCCGTAGCAGTCGAAGGTGATGATTTTTGGAGGAGGTTCGAGCCTGAAGGTCATGGCATCCGGTCCGGCATCTGTGAAGCATGGCAACCGCAAACTGGCGGTGCCGTCCTATGCTGAGCGAGGCCCACCTGTATCATCACTGATTGCTTCCGGTCCCTTTGTGATCCAAGGGAAACCGAAAATTGACGCTCGCTCCCAAGTTGCCGCCCCACCCTGAAAGGGCAGCCGCCTTGGACGCGAAACCGTCGAAATCCGGATGGCGGCGCAGGGATGCGCCCCCGCTTATCCTTGGGTAGAGAACCTCTCATAGGCGATGACTCTCCGCATCCGCGGTCCGGATTGGCGCCCATAGATGCTTTTACAAAGGACCGCGCACTTCGCGGCCTGCGTGTCCCGCACCGCATCAATTTGCCAGGTCCTGGGGTTCCCATTCGCGTCACTATTCCAGCGGCAGCTCCAGGCCTTCAAAAGATCCTTCTGGTGGAACCGCACGTCCACCGCCCAGATTCGCCAACGCCTCCGGCACCTCGACCGGCGGATGCGTCGCGGTCCGGTGCGGCACGCGCTACTTTCCACTCACCTCGGCCAGCGCGGCCATCTTTTCAAATCGTGCGGGATCGAGTGCCGTCATGGCGTTGGCGGACATGCCACCTCCATGCCTTTCAGCGCCTTCGCCTGCCAGTGTCCAGGCGGTGGACACTGCTGAGGGTTCGGCAACCGGCGACCAATGTTTGTCGACAGAACGGCGCCTCAGGAGCCTCCCAGCCTTGAGGCTCCCAGATCCGGGCGGGAGGCGATCGGGAGTCAGCGCCATGGACCGAGGCTCAAGCGGCAGGCAAGCGATGGCCCGCCGCGCCGCCGCCATTCTTCGGCCCGACATCCGACAAGTTCATCCTTAGAATAACAAACCTGAGGAGCATCGCAGGGAGGTTCCCATGCCTCGGACTATCATGTCGATGATCGCCGCGGCTGCACTGGGCTCGGTCATCCTGGCTCCGCTCACAGCTTCCGCAGCCACGGCCAAGGTTGCGCCTGGCGTGCCGGTCAGCGCGGTCCACATGGTCCAGTACTGGAGCCCCGCACCGTATGATGGTGGCTGGGAGCGGCGCCAGGCGTGGCGGGAGTGGCGCAGGGAGCGTGACGAAGCCCGCATCGCCGAAGCCGCACGGCGCGAGGCGTGGCGGATCGAGCAGGAGCGCGAGCACCGCCGTGCCTGGCGCGAGCAGCAATACGGCTACGCCCCGCGCTACGGCCGCGGCTGGTGAGGGGAGGAGGGCGATGCGCCACCTTGCCGCAGTTCTTCTTCTGATCGGAGCAGCCATCAGCCTCGGCGGCTGCGTCATCGCGCCGCCACCGGGCTACTACGATCGCCCCTACGGATACGGGCCGCCCCACCACCATCCTTCCCCTGGCTACTACCGTCCTTACTGGTAGAATCCAGGCCGGACGAAGGGGTATTCGTCATCCCAGCAACCGCGGCTCGGGCCATCTGCGGAGCGTATCAGGCCACATGCCGCAAAGGAGCGGCTCACTGCTCCTGGGCTATTCTGAGGGGAGGCTTGCACCCAGGTGCCGAATTCGGCGCCTGGGTGCGCCGTGATGGCGCCGCCCATCCTGCCCCGCCGGTCCGAGCCTGGCTCAAGGCATGCTAGCCGGCAGTCCCGTCCGGAGCGCATGCCTTGCGCGGCCGATGGGGCCTCCTTGTGTCAGGTATCCGACGACGCCTCGTGCTCGGGCAGTGGTGCGGCGCCTGTCTCTCCGGCGAACTCCTGGGGCGCCCGCGCCGCGGCGCCGCCCGCCACACCCTCCGCTGCGCGAGCCCTGTGCCAGAACTCAAGATCGCGTCCCTCGGGACGTCCCTCCTGCTCCCACAGGTAATAGGCTCGAACCCGGGTCGCCTGCTCGGAGGCGCCGGGCTCTCGGGGATCTCGGACCTCATGCGCATCGGCATCCGTGGCACCGTACTCCCTGTATGCGGCAAGGACGCGGTCAACATGGTGGTCGGTCACCCAGGCGACCAGCAGGATACTGCCGCGGCGCATGCCTTCGTCGTAGGCCTGGGCCGCCGCCTCCGGCAGGCCGAGATCTGCGAGCCCCGCCTCCTGATCGTCATCCTGGGGCGAGCGGGCTTCTTCACCGCTGGTGGGATCCGCCGCATGAACCTGGATCCGTTCTCGGGAAACGCCGAATTCCTGGACCAGATGCTCGACCACCAGATCGGCCGTGCGGTGCTTGTCGAAAAGTCCGGCGACGACGCGCGTCATGGCTTGCTCCCCTGTGCTGGCACGGCTCTCCGGCCGCGGTGCCCCGACATGTGGGGGGCCTGCTCATCCTCTGCGATGGGGCGCAGGAGGCGGCGGCTGCCCAATAGGCAGGGCATGCTTGACGCCAGTCGCAGTAATAATCTTTTCGCATCCTCGTGCTGGGCGCCAGCGGCTTTATCAGTACCCGCGTGGCAGCACGCCTCCGTGCAGGCGGCCATGAAGTCCTGCCTTGCGGCCGTAAAAGGGCAACGCTTCATCTCAGGTTCGCCGACAGCGAGGTCGTGCGCGCGGACCTCGCCCAGGGACAGGGCCCCGGATGGCTGCCCTCCGCGCGGCGCTCCGGCGGCTCCTTGCCCTGTGTGGATCGGGAGGGTCTATGTCTCGGCCTTCGTGACGCCACCCGCGGTCAGCGATGCATCGCCGGCCGAACGCGGGCTGCATGGCCTAACCGCGCGCCTGGCATTTTGGGCGGCATCACGTCCGATCTCGTCATGGGCATGCCGTGTTCGTCCTACAGCGTCAGAGCACGCTCATTTGAATGGTCCAGCTCGCCGTCATGCTGCTCCTGACGATGCTCGCTACCCCGGTCTTCCGACGCCTCGGCGGGCCCTGGATGCCCGTCATGGGCATGACCCTTCCCCGGCGCCTGCTGCTCGTGCTGACCGCCCTGGCCTTCGGCTTGATCGCCTGCCCGGCGTGCAGCGGCCGCGTGTCCGTTGCCGCACTTCTGGCAGCCCCGCTCTTTGGCGCCGCTCGGCCTGGGCGGAGAACGCAGGTGGCGGTTCTAAGGTGACGCCAATGGCTGCGCCGGTGTATGAATCGTTTTGCTTCTGGCAGAAGCGGCCAGGCGCGTTGGCGGACATGCGGGACCGGCAGCCTGCTCTTCCGAAGGATCACTGGGCCAGACTGCCTGCTCCTGCCTGTGGAGACGACACGGAGGTGGGGCGATGCGGCAGTTGCTGCTGGTGCTCTCTATGGCGCTCTGGCTCGCCGCACCTCCGCCCGCGAGCGCGGCCGCCGCGCTCTACCACCTCGACCAGCGCTACGGGACAGTGGAGTTCTCCGTCGGGATCCTCGGCCTGTTCGATGCCCAGGGTCGCTTCCCGCGCTTCGCAGGCGACCTTCTGCTCGACCTGGAGCAGCCGGAGCACTCGCAGATCGACGTCGCGATCGACACCGGCGCGGTCGAGATGCCGATTCAGGACCAGACGGACCTGCTGCGATCGGCGGCCTATTTCGACGTCGCCCACTATCCAGACGCGCACTTCGCCAGCAACGCGATCCAGCCGCTCTCGCCGACGCACTACCTGATCCACGGCACGCTTCAGCTTCGCGGCGTGACGCGGCCGCAGGACCTCGACGCGACCGTGCAGGACCGCCACCTGGACAAGGCGCGCGGTGTCGAGGTCGCCGACTTCGTCATCCGGGGTGAGATCCGGCGATCGGCCTTCGGCATGGTCGCCGACCGGCCGATGCTCTCGGACAGCGTCCGGATCGATATTCGGATCCGTCTGGAAGTCGGCCTCGCCCGCTGATGGCACAGGTACGGCCGACCTCCTGGAGCCGGGCGCAGCGTCTCCTGCACTGGAGCATCGCGGCGCTGGTCCTGCTCGCCGCTCCCATGGGCGTGTACATGGTCGCCCTGCCGTTCCAACAGTTGCTGCTAAAGTTCCTGCTCTACCAAGCGCACAAGAGCATCGGCATCGCGGCCCTCATGCTCGCGCTGAGCCAGTTGGTGCTGCACTGGCGCCGCGGGCGCCCCGCCTGGACCGAAAGCCTGTCGAGCTGGCAGCGGCGGGCCGCAGCCGCCGTCCACGCGATTCTCTTCGCCCTGCTCATCGCCACCCCGGTCCTGGGTTACCTGACCGCCGCAACGGCACCGGTGCGCATTCCAACCTTGTTTCTTGGCGTCATTCCAATCCCGCACATCGTCGCGACAAACTCTGTTTGGTTCGCGGTGCTGCGCCGGGTCCATCTTGGTCTGGCGATGCTGCTCGTGCTGCTTGCCGCGGGTCACGCCCTCATGGCCCTGCACCACCATTGCCAGGGCGACGGCACCTTGCGCCGGATGTGGCGGGGCGGCCCTCGCTCCGCCGCGGCGCCCTGAGGACCGCGCGGAGCGTTCAGGCGCCACCACACTGTTCCGACGTCACAGGGCTGGCGAGCGCGGCCGCGCCCACAACACCAGCAGGCTGCGCCGCCGACGCTGCCCCGCCCGAGACCTAGGTGCCGCGGGTGAAGGGAGTGATGAGCTTGGCCTACTCGCTCAGTGCCTCTCCCGCCGGCATGCTTCCGACCGGATGGGCCGGACGGCCCTAAACGTCCAGATTCGCCACCTTCAGCGCGTTGCCGACGATGAATTCACGGCGCGGCTCGACGACATCCCCCATCAGTGTGGAGAAGACCTGTTCGGCATCCTCCACATCCTCGATCTTCACCTGCAACAGGGTGCGGGTGGCCGGGTCCAGCGTGGTCTGCCAGAGCTGCTCCGGGTTCATCTCGCCCAAGCCCTTGAAGCGCTGAATGGCGAGCCCCTTGCGGCCTTGCGCCAGGATACGATCCAGCGCCGAGAGAGGGCCGGCGACACGGATGCTCGCGCCATCGAGCGCCAGGGTCGCGGGCTCCGTCCAGGCGGCGGCGAGGGCAGCGTGGCGCTCGTTCAGCCAGCGCGAGTCGGCGCCGCGCAGGGCAGCGTTATCCAGCCGGTGCCGGTCGGCCACGCCGCGCACCGTGCGGCCCATCACCAGCCCTTCGGCACCCGGCGCGACTTTCCAGCCACGCTCGGAGGGCTGCGCCAGCGCATCAAGCCGTCCGGCCAGCACCGGCGCCGCCGCCAGGGCGCGCTCCGCGTCAGCGGTCAGGGCGCCGGCAATGGCGGCCTGCTCGACCAGCTCAGTCGGCACGCCGGAGGCGAGGCGGCGGATGCGGCCGGCAGTCTGCCGCAGGGCCTCCACCACTTCCTGCAACTCGTTGCCCTCGACCGTGCGGCCATCGGCGAAGCTCAGGCGCGCGTTGTGCAGCGCCTTCTCCAGCAGGAAGTCCTCCAGCGCCCGGTCGTCCTTCAGGTAGCGCTCCTCATTGCCGCGCTTGGCACGGTAGAGCGGCGGCTGGGCGATGTAGAGATGGCCGCGCTGCAGCAGCTCCGGCATCTGCCGGAAGAAGAAGGTCAGCAGCAGGGTACGGATATGCGAGCCGTCCACATCCGCGTCGGTCATGATGACGATGCGGTGGTAGCGCAGCTTGTCCGCGGAGAAGCCGCCCCGGTCCACCGGCCCGGTGCCGATGCCGGTACCGAGCGCGGTGATCAGCGTGCCGATCTCGGCGGAGGAGAGCATCTTGTCGATGCGCGCGCGCTCGACGTTCAGGATCTTGCCCTTCAGGGGCAGAATGGCCTGGAAGCGCCGGTCGCGGCCCTGCTTGGCGGAGCCGCCGGCCGAGTCACCCTCGACCAGGAACAGCTCGCACTTGGTCGGGTCCTTCTCCTGGCAGTCGGCGAGCTTGCCGGGAAGCGTCGAGATGTCGAGTGCGTTCTTGCGGCCGACCTTCTCGCGCGCCATCTGCGCCGCCTTGCGGGCGGCCGCGGCCAGCACAACCTGATCCAGGATCAGCTTGGCTTCCTTCGGATGCGTTTCGAACCAATGGCCGAGCGCATCGGCCACGGCGGCGTGCACCACCGGCTGCACCTCGGAGGAGACCAGCTTGTCCTTGGTCTGCGAGGAGAATTTCGGGTCCGGCACCTTCACCGAGACGACGGCGGTGAGGCCCTCGCGCATATCCTCGCCGGAGAGCTCGACCTTCTCCTTCTTCGCCAGATCTTCGGCATATTTCGTCACGACGCGCGTCAGCGCCTGGCGGAAGCCGGCCTGATGGGTGCCGCCGTCACGCTGCGGGATGTTGTTGGTGAAGCACAGCGCCAATTCATGCGGGCTGCTGTTCCACCACATCGCCAGCTCGACCTGGATGCCGCCGCCTTCCTTGGCCTTCAGGCTGATGGGCGGCTTGAAGAGCGGCTCCTTGGCGCGGTCCAGCCACTCGACGAAGGCGATCAGCCCGCCCTCGAAGCGGAAGGACACCTCGCGCGGCGGTTCGCCAGCCTCCACCGGGCGCTCGTCCCGCAGGGTGATGGCAAGGCCAGAATTGAGGAAGGCCAGCTCGCGCAGGCGCTTCTCCAGAATGGCGAAGTCGTATTCGGTGCGGGTGAAGGTGCCGGCCGAGGGCTTGAATACGACACGGGTGCCGTGCGTATGCTCGGAGGTGCCGACCACCTTGAGCGGCTGCACCGTCTCGCCATGCTCGAAGCGGATGCAGTGCTCCTGGCCATCGCGCCAGATGGTGACCTGCATCCATTCGGAGAGCGCGTTGACCACCGCGGCGCCAACGCCGTGCAGGCCACCCGAGACCTTGTAGGAGTTCTGGTTGAACTTGCCGCCGGCATGCAGGCGGGTCAGCACCACCTCGGCGGCGGAGACGCCTTCCTCCGCATGGATGTCGGTTGGGATGCCGCGCCCGTCATCGGTCACAGAGACGGAACCATCCGGATTGAGCACCACCTCGCAGCGCGTGGCGTAGCCGGCCTGCGCTTCGTCCACGGCGTTGTCGATGATCTCGAAGGCCATGTGGTGCAAGCCGGAGCCATCGTCAGTGTCGCCGATATACATGCCCGGGCGTTTGCGAACGGCTTCTAGCCCGCGCAGCACGGTGATGGAGGCGCTGTCATAGGCATCCGCCATCGGCTCGTTGGAGGAGGACGGCGCGCGCACGGGCTCACTCATGCCGGCGGGAAACTCCTGTTCAGATCGCTGAAAGTGAAAACTTTATAGCAGTTTATGTGCCAGTCGGCACGGGGAAATCGGCATGAGGGCGGAGACTGCCGGGGATGGCCTCAAGGAACTGTGCCCGCCCCTGCAAGACAGCGAAGGGCGCGAATTCGGTGCCAGTCAGGAAGCACTGCGCAGGCAGGTCTGAGAGCGCCTCGAACAGTGCGGCGCGCCGCTGGGGGTCCAAGTGGGCTGCGACCTCATCAAGCAGAAGCAATGGCGAGAAGCCACGATGCCGGGCGACCAGCGAAGCTTGCGCCAGCACGATGCTGACCAGCAGAGCCTTCTGCTCGCCCGTCGAGCACAGCTCGGCAGGGATGTCCTGCGGCAAAAGGGTCAGGCGAAGATCGGTGCGATGAGCACCTTGCCGGGCACCGCCTGCGGCCGCATCGCGGGCACGGTCAACAGCGAGGCTGGCGCGAAGATCATCCTCCACGGCAAGCGCCGGCTGTTCCTCCAGGGCGGCAGCAATGGGGCAAGCCAGTGCCAGCCGGGCCGCTGGAAATGCTCCTGCGACACTGCTTTCCAGCGTCTCATTCAGCCGCAGGGCGGTGGCGCGCCGACGGGCAACGGCCGCGACCGCGTGACGCGCCATGCTGTCCTCCAGTGCGGCCAGCCAGGCGGCATCCCGCCGCCCTTCGGCGAGCAGGCGGTTGCGCTGGCTCATGGCGGAGTCATGTGCGGTCACATCGCGCGCATGGGTGGGCTCCAGCGACCAGACCAGGCGGTCAAGGAAGCGACGGCGCCCGCTGGCGCTTTCCTGAAACAGGCGGTCCATTTGCGGTGTGAGCCAGAGGGCGGCCACATGGCGCGAGAGCTCAGCCTGGTTGCGGATGGATGCACCGTCCAGCCGGAAGCTGCGCCGCTCCTGCCCGGCTTCTGCGCCGGTGCCGAGAGTCACAGGTCCTGCCGGACCTTCGAAATGTCCCGCGACAGCCCAGGAAAGTGGCGCGCCGCCGTCTCGCCGTGGCAGATCGCTACCACGCGCGGCACGCAGCCCACGGCCGGGGCCAAGCAGGCTGATAGCTTCGAGAAGGTTGGTTTTACCGACGCCGTTCCGGCCGCCAATCACCAGCAGTCGGCCAATGAAATCCTGGTCGAGCGCGGGGTAGCTGCGGAAGTCCTGCAGGATAAGGCGTGTCAGCCGAAGAACGGAAAGATCAGCCGTCATCGTGGTTCGACGTCAAGCCGTTCGATACCAACGCGTTGTGCAGGACCGTCAGGAATGATGGAGAATAGATGGGATGCGGGGACAGGATTTGAACCTGTGACCTTCAGGTTATGAGCCTGACGAGCTACCGGGCTGCTCCACCCCGCGAGGGTGTGTTGGTTTATCTCGAGATTTCCGGCTGGGTGGCCCGGCGGCGACCTACTCTTCCGC
>DATMFR010000060.1:0-72291 GCA_035556695.1 Roseomonas sp. | reverse complement strand
CCGGCCAGAAGGAGGAGGGGCCCGAGCAGCCTTCCGTTGTGCATAGGGGATTCTTCCTCATCGTTAGAGCCGGCTTTGCCGTCCCATCGCCTGGATCATAGGGTCTCTCCAGGCAAGCATCAAGATTTTTCGCACAACATGCCTGGGAGGCTCTCTAGATTTGGGCATGGTATGAGAGGCGAGCTTTCTCTTTGAAAGCCAAATCAAAACTTAGGGTTCTATCATATCACGGAATAGTGATTTCTGATTTTCAAAGAAGATGTCGGCCAAATGACGAATTATGCAGATCCTTTCTTCGCCTTCCATAGATGCTACCCGAAAGGGCGAATAATCAACCTATGGTAGCATTCTTAACTGCGCCGCTGTTCCATTTTGACTCGTCCTTTCACCGACAGCCCCGGCTGCTTTTTGAGCTCTGCCAAGTCAGGCCTCGTTGCTCGAGGTGCGTTGCCTTATTTTTTAAGTCAAAGAGTCAAACAAGTTACAAAGTTATAGAGTTATCGCCCCCAAATATCCATTGTCTTTCAGGATCTTATATGGCGTTTGCGTCGGCGTCGCGACGAGTCCGCGTCGGCGTCACGACGAGGATTTGTCGGCGTCGCGACGAGTCCGCGTCGGCGTCACGACGAGGATTTGTCGGCGTCACGACGAGCCTCCGAACCGATGTCGGCGTCACGACGAGTCTGGGGTGTGGATAAGTTCTCAGCTTCCATCTGGCGCCGGCTTTCGCGTGATGTCGGCGTCACGACGAGTCAGGCGGGAAAAAGACTCGTCGTGACGCCGACATCCTGTTCTGCGCGCTGGCATCTGTGTCCCGCCTCAGCCACAACTTCCGCAGCAGGATGCGCCAGTGCCGATGGACGAGCAGCACGCTTTCGAGTTCGACGCGACCGACAGCCCGCTGGTGGGCAAGGTCAAGGGTGACCGCAACACCATGGTCTACAACTTCTTCTCGCTGCGGCGGGAGAAGGAGACCGAGTTGCCCCGCTACGATGACGGCAAGGCCTGGATCGAAGTGGTCGGCACCAAGCACGGCGTCGCCTCGATCTGGGACAAGGAGCTGCTGGTCTATTCGGCCTCGCTGATCGCCGACAAGATCAACCGCGGCGAGACCCCTTCGGCGCGCATCACCTTCACCGCGCACGACTTCTTCGTCACCACCGGCAGCGCCACGGGCGGCTCGGCCTATGAGCGGCTGGAGGAATCCCTGGCGCGGCTGAAGTCCACCTTCGTGCGCACCAATATCGAGACCGGCGGGGAGGGGGAGGACCGCGGCTTCGGCTGGCTCGACGAGTACCGCATCCTCTACCGCCGTGGCCGTGACGGCTCGAAGCAGATGCGCGCGGTGGAGCTCACTCTCTGCGCCTGGCTGTTCCGCGCCATCGTGCAGGACAAGCATTTCCTGACCTACACGCCGAAGTATTTCGAGTTGCCGCCGGTCGCCAAGCGGCTCTACGAGATCGCCCGCAGCGGCCCGCCGGGCGGCTTCCGCATGAATCTGGAGAAGCTGCGCAGCCGCGTCGGCACCACCCAGGACCTGCGCCGCTTCAAGGCCGAGCTGATGGCCTATGCCCGCCACAGGCGCAGCCTGCCGGATTATGGGATCGCGCTGGTTGACCCGCGGCTGCGCCGCTCGCTGGACAAGGGCTTCCCCAAGCCGGTCGGGCATACGCCGCTGAAGGCCTGGCTGGTGGCCTTCTACCCCACCAGCAACGTCACCAGCCTGGTGCCGGTGGAACATATGCCGCTGCTGGAGGAGGACGACGCCGAGCCGGCGCCCGAGCTGGCCCTCGAACCGCCGAAAGGCCGGCGGCGCGCGGCGTGAGAGCCGGGGGAGAATGAATTCTCCCCCAGACCCCCTCTTCTTCTTTCTGTCGGTTTTGTCGCGCTGATCGCAGGCGCGCACGCCGGCGACGGACATTGCAGAAGCGGCCGGGAGAACCCTTGCCATCGGCGGAGCCGAAAGCTGACAGAAGAAGGAGGGGGTTTGGGGGAGTTCGCTCCCCCAACCTTGCTCTCCCTTCCCGGGCCTTTCAGATCCTTGGCCCGGCGCGCGACGTCGCCACGCCGACCGAACCGTCCCGGCGGAACACCACCCCTTGCTCGGACAGGATGTGCTGCACCCTGGCGAGTGTGCGGCTGGTGACGTTGCCGTCGCTTTCTACCCGGCTCAGCGTGTTCACCGACACGCCAGCGACCTTGGCCAGCTCGCGCAGGCTGAGGCCCAGCGCCGCGCGCGCCATGCGGCATTGGGCCGCAGAGATCAGCATGGCGCCTCCTAGCGGCCCGGGGTCAGGTCGATATCGATCTCCCGCAGCTCCAGGGCCGGCGAGGTGCCGATCCGCACCCGCACGAGGCCGCCACGGGCCAGCTTGCGGATCTCCCGCAGGCAAGCCTCCTGGATGCGCTGGGCGATGTCCTCCCCGAGCACCGCCAGTCGGTCGGCGCTGACCTGCTGGCGCAAGCGCGCCGCGGCGAGGCCGGCCGTGTTGCGGCGGCGTTGGATCAGGGCAAGCAGGGGCATGGTTTCAGTCCCGTCGATTCAGGCGAAGCTGAAGCGGAACAGCCGGCGCAGGAAACCGCGCTGCTCCGCTCCGGCCACCAGGGTCGCGTTGATCGCCGCCGCGCTCGGCAGGCGGATTGGGCTGCGCGCCTCGCCCAGGAAGCGGGAGACGGCGTCGCGATAGGCGCGGCCGGCATCGGTCTCCGCATCCAGGCTGGCCGGCACGCCGGCATTGGACGCCTTCAGCACCGCCTTGCTCTCCGGCACCACGCCGAGCAGTTCGGCGGAGAGAATGTCCTGGATCTCGCGGAGCGTGATCATCTCGCCGTTCTGCGCGCGGTCCGGGTCGAAGCGCGTCACCAGCAGGTGCTCCTGCACCGGCTCCGTGCCCTCCTCGGCGCGCCGCGACTTGGAGGCGATGAAGCCGAGAATGCGGTCGGCGTCACGGATTGAGCTGACCTCGGGATTGCACACCACGATGGCGTGGTCGGCGTGGTAGAGCGCCATCATCGCCCCATGCTCGATGCCGGCGGGGCTGTCGCAGAGGATGAAGTCGAACTCGCGCTTCAGCTGCTCCATCACGCGGGAGACGCCGTCGAGCGTCAGGGCGTCCTTCTCATGCGTCTGCGAGGTGGCGAGGATGAACAGGTTCTCCACCCGCTTATCCTTGATCAGCGCCTGCTGCAGCTTGGCCTGGCCATTGGCGACGTGCAGGAAATCGTAGACCACCCGCTTCTCCACCCCGAGCACCAGGTCGAGGTTGCGCAGGCCGACATCGAAGTCGACCAGGCAGACGCGCTTGCCGCGCAGCGCGAGGGCGGCGCCGAAGGCGGCGGTGGTGGTCGTCTTGCCGACCCCCCCTTTGCCGGAGGTGATGGTGATGACGGTCGCGGACATCGGGTTCTCCCTGTTGTCGGAGCGTGCGGTCGAGGAGGGGGATCAGGGCAAGGGGGCGAAGCGCAGCCAGCCGTCGCTCATTCTGAGCTGTGCCGGTCGCTTCACCCATTCGGGCGGGATCTCCTGTGCGCTGAGCCAGAGCCCGGCGATGGAGAGCAGTTCCGCGTCCATGATTTTCGCAAAGATGCGGGCATGCGGATCGTCGCTGATGCCGGCGCTGGCCGAGCCGCGCAGCGCGCCATAGACATGGATGCAGCCATCCGCCAGCAACTGCGCCCCGGGGGAGACCGAGTGCAGCACGATCAGGTCGGCTTCGGCGGCATAGATCCGCTGGCCCGAGCGCACGGGCTGGCTGACGATCACCGAGGGGCGTCGGGTGCAGGGTGTGGTGCAGTCCTGCTGCGCCTCCGGCTCCAGCATGCGGCCGAGGCCGCAGGCCAGGGCGGCGCGCTCGATTTCCGGCCAGCGGGCACGGAAGGCGGCCGGCACCAGCCCGAAGCGCCGCACCGCCTCCACCAGCGGGGCCACCTGGGCCTCGGCGGCGGGCGGAAAGGCGGAGAGGTCGAGCAGCACCGGCGCATGGCGGAAGAAGCTGGCGGTGCCCGCCAGCCGGGCCATCAGCGCCTGCTCAAGCGTGGCCGGATCATGCTCGGTGATTTCCAGCGTCAGGAAAGGGTGGGAGCGGCCCCGCAGCCGAATTGGGCTCTGCGTGGCCGCCTCCCAGGTGGTGTCATGCCTCATCACGCCTGCCTTCTGCCGGCGCCGCCTGGATTTTTCGCTTCGCTTCCGGGCGGCCGCGCCCGCGTCCTGCGGGCGTTCTCGGTTTAGTCTATCCCGAAATTTTTCGCAAGACATTTCGTGTTTGGCGCTGTGCGCGGCGACATCGTCACCAGCCGCCGCCTCAGACGGCGTCCAGCACCAGAGGGGAGACGCGCGTGCTGAAGCCCAGTCGCTGCGCCGCAGCCGCCGCCAGCCAGACCCGGAACAGGACCTGCCCGTCAAAGGGGCCGTCCAGCAGCGCCTGGGCGACCGGCAACGCCTGCCGCCCGAGCTGCGCCAGCGCCACGCGCCGCATCGCCGGCACCAGCTCCACGGCGGGCGTGTCGGGTCCTGGCAGCCCGGCGGCACGCTGGAAGGCCGCCATGCTGCAGCCGCCCGCCAGCGTCGCGGTCTCCGGCAAGGGGCCGAGCGGCCGCGGCCGTGCCCCGTCCCAGACCACCAGCCGCAGGTCGTGCCGGTGGCTGCCGGGCGGCACGACGAAGCCCAGCACCTCGCCGGGCGCGGCCTGCAACAGGCCGCCCAGCCAGTCCAACGAGGCCTCCAGCAGGCCGGGCCGGGGCGGCAGGCTGGCCGAGACCGTCAGCCGCGGCACCGCCGCCTCCTGCAGGATGCGCGAGCCGGTGGTGGCATGGTCCAGGCTCTCGCCGGTCAGCACCATGGCCGCCTCAGGGTGGTGGAACAGCGCATGCGGGGGCGGCGCGACGGGGCGACGCCCCGTCAGCAGCGCCACCAGCGCCTCCGCCTCGGGCCGGGACAGGGGACAGCGCAGGGCGGCGTCCAGCTCCAGCCGGGACTGGCGCGGCGCGGCGCTCATGCGGGCCTCCGGGCCAGCCGGCGCTCGGCCTGGTCGAGCGTTACGGCCAGCGCCGCCGGGTCGGGCTCCACCATCCGGCGCACCAGCCGCAGCGGCGGCGTGTCGTGCGGGTCATCCTCGATGACGGTCAGCGCGACCGGCGCCTCCGCCTGCACCGTGCCAAGCAGCCCCTCGCGATAGGTCAGCACCACGCGCGGCGCGGCGCCGGAGGGCGCGAGCAGCGCGGCCAAGCGGTCGATGATCTGCTCGAACTCGTCCTCTGTGGCGTTCACCGCCACCAGGTCGAGCAAGTCGCGGCCATCCCGGGCGAGGCTGGCCTCGCCAGGGCCGCGGCGGATGATCTGCATTCGGCTTCTCCTGAATCGATCAACCCCGGCGTCGTGCCATGCCAGCGCATGCCTTTCAACATTTTTCGCAAACTCTCTTGATGAACCGTTGCGCGAGACAATTGACGACGCCGCCTGGAGAGGAGATAGGTCAGTCTTCAACCCAGGCGCGAGAAAGCCTGATGCCCTTCCCCGCAGACCCCGCTCGTCCCCTGCCGGACACGCCCCTCGGGGGAATGACCGGCTTCGACCTTTCCACGGCCATGGGCATGGCGCTGCTGCGCCGTTTCGATGCCCAGCTCCGGCGGATTGGCGATGCCGATGCGCAGCGCGCGGCGGTGCGCAGCCTGTCCTGCCGGGCGCCACTCTCCAGCCGGGCCACCGGGCTTCTGGTGCTGCCGGGAGGTGCCTTGGCGCTGCGGCGGGAGGAGACGGTGCTGGTCTGCGACGCCGCCTCCACCTGCACGGTGGCCGGCCCCGCCGTGGCAGCCCTGCGCCAGCAATTGGCGGGCGCGCCGCTGCACAGCGTGGTGCATATGGCCGATGGGCTGCTGCTGCAGGCCGGCCTGCCGGCTGCGGCGACGGCGCAGGCTGCCACCCTGGTGGAGCCCGCCGCCCTCCTGTCCGATCTCTGGCCGCAGGCTGCGGAGTGGCGCGGCCCTGCACTGCTGCGCTGGGGGCAGGGCGGCGCCGTGGCCTGGGAGATGGTACCGGCACCGGCGCCGCTCGCGCTGGGCGCCAGCGTGGTGGGCGAGCCGCTTACAGAAGGCGAGCCGCTGCCGCGTGACCTCTGGGACGCGCCGAGCGGAGATGACCGCTACCAGCTGCTTTCCACCGGGCTCTCCGCCTATCTCGACGAGCTGCTGGGCAACGAGGTAAGCGACCTGCTGCGCTTCGAACTGGCCGATCACTGGACCGACGGTGAGGAAAGCCTGGCCAGCCTGCTCGCCGACGGGCTGGGCCTGCTGCCCTCCTGCTTCGCGGTGCCCGCCGCGCAGCCAGTGGGGTTGGCGGCGCTGCAGGACTGGCCGCGGGCGGCGGCGGCGATCGCGTCCGCCGAGACCCCGATGGCGCTGCTCGGCATCGCCCCGCAGGACTGGTCGTGGGAGTGGCGGCCGGAGGCGCGGCAGGCTTTCCTGCGCCAGGTCCGGCAGGCTCTCCCGGCCGAGGCGGCCATGCTGCTCACCGAGGGCACGGCGGCGGCGCTCCTGCCGCTGCCGCAGATCGGCGCCGATCGCGAGGCGCGCGGGGCCTTGAGTGCCCTGGCAGTGCTGCTGCCCCTGCCCGCCACCCCGTTGGAGCTGCTGCTGCTCGGCCAGCGGGTGGCGCAGGGCTGCGGCGGGCCGGTCCAGCTCGCCGCTCCGGCCTGGGGGCTGTGGCATCGCTGCGACCCACAGGGCAGGGCGGAAGCCGGCAATGGTGGCTGGTACATCCCAGGCAGCGGCCTTGAGGCCTTCGAGGAAGACCTGTAGCCATCCGCTTGCGGGCTATCCTCCCGCCTGAGGCACGATCTCTCTTGCGAAAAATACTGGATTCGCGAAAAATAGGAGGGAGACGCAAAAGGGGGACCGGCGCGTGAAGATCCTGGTTGTCGACGACTATCCGACGATGCGGCGCATCGTGCGAAATCTCCTGGACCAGATCGGCTACAAGGATGTCGAGGAGGCCGGCAACGGCGTGGAGGCCCTGGAGAAGATCAAGGGGCACCGCTACGACCTGGTGATCTCCGACTGGAACATGGAGCCGATGACCGGCCTGGAGCTGCTGAAGAGCGTGCGCGGCGACGCCGCCCTGGCGAAGACCCCGTTCATCATGGTGACCGCCGAGAGCAAGGCCGAGAACGTCGTGGCCGCCAAGCAGGCGGGGGCCTCGCAGTACATCGTGAAGCCCTTCACGGCCGAGACGCTGAAGGCGAAAATCGCCTCCGTCATCAACTGAACGCCCGGGAGGGGTGCCGTGGCCGCGACCTCTTCAGCGGAAGGGCAGTCCGGGCTGGTCCGGATCGCCGGGCATCTCGCCGCCATCAATGGCGAGATCGAGCGGATGCTGGGCCTCGGCCTGGTGCCCGAGCGCAAGGCGGCCGACCGGCTCGGCCGGGCCCTCGACGAAATGTGGGCCATGTCGCAGCTGCTGGCCGAGACGCGGGCGGAAGTTGTCGGACTGGCACCCCCTTCGAGCGACCTCGGGGACGTGCTGGACGCGGTGGTCGTCGAAACCGAGAAGGCGGCCTTCGAGATCCTGCGGCAGGCCGAGCGGGCGCAGACCGCCGCGGGCCGGCTGCATGACGGCACCTCGGCCGACCCGAAGCGCGACCTGGACGAGGTCAACGATGCCGCGACCGCCATCGTGCTGGCCTGCGGCTTCCAGGACATCACGGGCCAGCGGGTGCGCAAGGTGCTCTCCACCATGCGTCAGATCGAGGCGCGGGTTGCCGCGCTGGTGGAGCTGATGGGCATCCGCCCGGAAGAAACGCGGGCGCAGCAGGCCGCGACCGCGCCGAGCGGCGAGGCCAGCCTGCTGAACGGCCCCAGTTCCGCTGCCGAGGGCGGGCTGGGGCAGAGCGCGGTGGACGACCTGTTCGGCTGACACGCCGCGCGAGACGCATTCAAGCCTATGGCAAGCCCAGGGCGCCCCCGGGCGGCGGCGTGCACCCGCAGGCGCGGGAAAGCGGGAGAAACCCATGACCAATCCGGTGGGCGGCGAGGCTGTCCTGCTGCAACCCAGCCTGCTGCAGGGCACCGAGCCACGCCGCGGCGCCGATCCCGGCGCCAGGCCGGACGAGGGCTTCGCCATGATGCTGGCTGGCCTGCTCGCCGCCTCCCAAGTGGCCCCGCCCCTTCCAGCCTCGACCGCTGCGCCCGCGCCGGCGGCCGGCGCCGCACCTCCACCGGCGCCCTCCGGACGGACAGGCGCGCTGCCCTGGGACGCGCTGGCCGCCGCCGCCGAGGAGGCCGGCCGGCTGGCCGCGGCCTTCCAGATGCCGCAGGGCGCCCTGGCTGCCGCCATACCGGAGGAGCCGGAGGCCACCTTGCCCGCCGCCCCTGCACCGGCTTCACCTCCGACCCTTCTGGTCCTGCCGGATGGAATGCCAAAAATGGCAGCTCCAGGCGTGGCGATACCGGATCCAACCACGCCGCCGGCGTCCCTGGCGTCGGCGGCGCCTTCCCAGCCTGCCGCCCAGCCCCTGGGCATCATTCCGGGCGGGGCCTTGGACGCCAGCCCTCAGCAACCCTTGCCGGAAGCGCGGTCCGAAAGGCCTGCCATCGCCCAGCCACCCTCGCCGGCGCCTCTCCCGGCCGGACCCGCGGAAGCCGTGGCAAAAGCGGGCAACCCATTGCCTGCCACGACGCAGATTCCGCCCTCCGTACCGCCTGCCAGCCTGCCGGTTCAGGCCATGCCGCAGGCCGCAGCGGTGCCTTCGCCCGACGCCACGCCTCGTCCTCCAACGGATGCCATGCCGGCGGCGGAACCTGTCACGAGCAGGCTCCCGCGCCCCACAGAGCTGGCCACCCCGGCCCTGTCGATCCTTCCCGAGGAGACGCAGGCCCTCGCCGCGATCCCGCCGCAGCCACAACTCCGCCCCGGCACGCCGGCGATGGCGACCCCCGCCCTCAGCGAGGGACCATCCGGAGCCAGCAAGGAAGTCGCCACGCCGCCGTGGGCCGCCCCCGTCCTGCTGCCGACCGCCATCACCACTGCCGCACCGCCTGGCGAGGTGGCCCTCCATTCTCCCGCCCATCCCGGCGCGGCCGTGCCGGTGAGCGAGACGACCACGGCGGAACCGGGCAGCACCCCGCTGCCAGGACCAGCGCCGGCCCTGGTGGAGGCGCTGCCGGAACCGGAGCCACTGCTCCTGTCGGTCGGACAGGGTCAGGCCGTGGGCACCAGCCCGGCCGTGCCCCCTCCCGCCGCCATGCCAGCGCAGGCGCCGCTGCCGCAGAACCGCTTGGCCGCCGAAGCCGCGCCGCAGCTCGTGCTGCGCATGGCACAGGCCGCCCGGAAGGACGGCGTGGAGACGATCTCCGTCGATCTGCGCCCGCCGGAGCTCGGCCGCGTCGAGCTGCAACTGACCTTCCGCGACGGCGCGGTGCAGGTGGTGATGCGGGCCGAGCAGGCCGAGACCTTCGACGCGCTGCGGCATGAGCGACACAACCTGGTGCAGCAGATGGAGCAGGCCGGGCTGCAGCTTGGCGGCAGCGGGCTGGACCTGCAGCACGGCCCCCTGCCTCATCCGAAGCCCTCGCCGGAGGAAGCCTTCGCCAGTGCCCGGCCCGCCGCGGCCGAACCAGAGCCGGACGCCGAGGCACAGGCCGGCGCCGCCGCGCCCCGCCGCGCGGCCTCCGACAGCCTGATCGACATCCTCACCTGAGACCCCCCGCCCGACCGGAGAATCCCGATGGCCACCACTTCCAGCATCAGCGGCGTCGGCACGGCCAATGCGATGGCCGGCGCGAACAGCACCGCCACGACGCAGCTGTCCGGCAACAGCAGCCAGGACTATGACCGCTTCCTGAAGCTGCTGACCGCGCAGATGAAGTACCAGGACCCGATGCAGCCCACGGACCCCACCCAGTTCGTGGCGCAGCTCGCGCAGTTCTCCCAGGTCGAGCAGCAGACCAAGAGCAACACCTACCTGAAGTCGATCCTGGACGCGGTGAGCGGCAGCGCCAATCTGGCGGAGAATGCCGCGCTGCTCGGCCGCACGGTGCAGACGCAGCTCTCGCAGATCACCCTCTCCAGCGCCGGCGCGACGGTGCCGCTCACCGCGCAGGTGAATCCCGGCACGCTGGCCGGCACACGGCTGGAGGTGCTGGACGGCTCGGGGAACGTGGTGCGCAAGCTCAGCCTCAAGGCCGGCACCACCGAACTGACCTTCGACGGCAAGGACAGCAACGGCATGGCGCTGGCGGCCGGCACCTACAAGGTGCGGGTGGTCGGCGACGACGCCAGCGGCGCCCGGCAGAACGCCGGTACGGTCAGCAATTCCGGCAAGATCACCGAGGTGCGGCGCGGCAGCGACGGCGGCGTCTCGCTGGTGCTGGAGAACGGTGCCCAGGTGAGCGCGGGCGACGTCACGCGCCTCGGCACCGGCTGACCCGGCCGGCGGGAGGCGCGCCTCGCCTCAGCTGTAGAGCAGGCGGGTGATGACCACGTCCTTGAGGCCTTCCTCCTGCAGCTGGGCCAGGCTGTCGAAGAGGTTGTCGCGCAACACGCCCGGATCGGTCCGGCCCGGGCGCAGCTCCTGCCGCACCGACATCGCCATCAGCCGCTGCAGCACCGCCTGCTTCAGGCGCGGCGAGAGGTCGCGGAACTGCTGCGTCTGCGCCGCCTTGGTCTCCAGCGTCACCGACACCACCACATAGGACATGCGGCGGCTGCCGGACGGCAGGTTGACCGTGAAATCGCCGAGCGTGACGTACTCGAATTCCTTCTTGGGCGCCTCCTCCGCATGGGCGGGCAGGGCGGAGCCCAGCACCGCCGGCAGCAGCATCGCGGCGGCAGCGGCGGTCAGCAGGGCGCGTCGGAGGGGGGGAAACATCATGGGGGCGGGCCTCGCTGTTCCGGAGGGGCCTTGTTTCGCAAGCGCGATGTCACGCGTCAAGAAAATCGTACAAATTTTGCGACGCACCCCTCGTCAGGTCCGGCCACCCGCCCGCTGCCGCTTCTGCGCCCAGACGATGCCGATGATCTTGGCCACCGCCTCGAAATGCGCCGGCGGGATGACCTCCCCCACCTCCACCGAGGCGTGCAGGGCGCGGGCAAGGGGGCGGTCCTCCATGACCGCCACCCCGGCCTCCCGGGCAATTTCGCGGATCCGCAGCGCCATCTTGTCCACCCCCTTGGCGACGCAGACCGGCGCCTCGTCCTGGCCACGCTCGTAGCGCAGGGCGACGGCGAAATGGGTGGGGTTGGTGATCACCACGGTCGCCTTCGGCACCTCGGCCATCATCCGCCGCTGCGACATCTGCCGCCGCTTCTTGCGCAGCGCCGCCTTTACATGCGGGTCGCCCTCGGTGCTGCGCATCTCCTCCCGCATCTCCTGCAGGGTCATGCGCTGGCGGCGATTGTACTCGAAGCGCTGGAAGCTGATGTCGATCACCGCCACCACCGCCGCGACCAGCGTGACGGCGAAGAGGACCTTGATCAGCAGCTCATGCGCCAGGGCGGGGAAGACCACCGGGTCCAGCCCCACCAACTGGCCACTGCGGTCATAGAGCGGCTTGCCCACCACCCAGCAGGCGCCGGCCACGGCCAGCGCCTTCAGCAGGCCCTTGCCGAACTCGAACAGCGCCTTGAGGCCGAAGACGCGCTTCAGGCCGGCCATCGGCGAGAGGTGGGAGAGCTTCGGCTCCAGCCGCTCGCCCGCCACCACCAGGGTGTTCTGCAGCAGATGCGGCAGCAGACTGCCGGCCAGCAGCAGCCCGAAGACCGGCAGCAGCGCCAGCGCCAGCGCCCCGAGGAAGGCCGCGCCGGCCTGGCGGTAGCCTTCCTCGGTGAGTTCCAGGAAGGCGTCCGGCTGCTCGATCAGCGGCAGCAGGATCTCGGCAAAGCGCTGCGCGACCAGCCCTCCGGCCAGGCCGAGCGCCAGCAGCAGCGCGGCATAGACGCCGAAGCTGGAGCCCTCGCGCGAGACCGGCACGTCGCCGCGCGCGCGCGCCTCCTGCAGCTTGCGCGGCGAGGCGTCGAGGGTTTTTTCCTGGCCGCTTTCCTCCGCCATGGCGCGGCCTCAGCGCGGCAGCACGAAGACGGCGCCATAGGCGCCCAGCACTTCGCTCACCAGGCCCGGCGCCGTGACGCCCAGCAGGGAAAGCCCGGCCATCAGCAAGGCGGGGGCACCGATCATGAAGACCGACATGGCCGGCATGGCCCGGTTGATCCCGGCCAGCACCACGTTGAACAGCATGGCCAGGAACAGGAAGGGCATGGCGAGTTGCATGGCCAGGCGGAAGGCGGTGGTCAGGCCCTCGGTGGTCACGCGCGCCGCGGCGGCGGTGGGCAGCGGGCCGCCGAGCGGGATCAGCGTGTAGCTCTCCACCAGCGCGCGCAGGCCGGGATGGTGGCCGTCCACGGCGAACAGCGCGGCCAGGCAGGCGGCGTAGATGGCGGTGCCGATCACCGCCGAATTGTCCATGCCGATGCCGAAGATGAAGGCGTTGCTGATGCCCATGCTCTGGCCGATCAACTGGCCTGCCGTCTGCACCGCCGAGAGCAGCAGCCGCGCCAGGGTGCCGAGCAGCGCCCCGGCGGCCACCTCGGTACCAACCGCGACGGCCACCACCCAGACCGGGGGCGTGGGCAGCGCCGGGCCGGCCAGGGGGGCGATGCAGAAGGCCACCACCAGCCCGGCCAGGATGCGGATGCGCGCCGGCACCTGCGTCTCGCCCACGCCCGGCAGCAGCAACAGCGCCGCCGAAACCCGGCAGAACACCAGGAACAGCCGGTACAGCTCGGCCGAGAGCCAGCCGTCGAGGTTCAGCGCCGCCTGCATCGCCGCCGGCTCAGATCTGGCCGACGGTGCGCAGCTTGGCGCGCTGATGCACCTCGGCGTGGCTGATCACCGCGATGGTCGGGTTGATGCGCTCCACCAGGTGGCGCACGAAGGGGCGCGCCACGGCCGAGGTCAGCACCGCCGGCCAGTCGCCCCTGGCGGCGGCCTCGGCGATGCGCGCGCGGGTCGCGCTGACCAGCTCCTGCACCTTGGAAGGTGCCATGGCGAAGGAGCGCTGGTCGCCCTCCTCGACGATGGCGCCCCCCACCTCCTGCTCCCATTCCGGCGAGAGCAGCAGGGCGGTGATGTAGCCGTCCTCCTGCGTCAGGCCGCGGCAGATCTGCAGCGAAAGCCGCTGGCGCACATGCTCGGCCAGCAGCGAGACGTTGCGGGTGAAGCCTGCCGCCTCGTGCAGCGCCTCCAGGATCAGCGGCAGGTTGCGGATCGAGATCCGTTCGGCCAGCAGCGCCGCCAGCACCTTCTGCACCGTCGCCAGCGGCAGCACCGAAGGGATCAGGTCGCCGATCAGGCGCTGATGCTCCTTCTCCAGCCCGTCCAGCAGCTTCTGCGTCGCCGCATAGGTCTGCAACTGGGCCATGTAGCCCTTCAGCACCTCGGAGAGGTGGGTGGTCAGCACCGTCTCGATGTCCACCACCGTCAGGCCCTGCGCCATCGCCATCTCGCGCAGCGCCGGCTCGATCCAGCGCGCCTTGATGTGGAAGGAAGGCTCCTGCGTGTCGATGCCGGGCACGGTGATCTCCTGCCCGCCGGGGGCGAAGGCCAGCAGGCGCCCGAGCATCAGCGTCTCGCGCGCCACCTCCACGCCCTGCACCTGGACCGAGTACTCGCCCGAGCCGAGATCCATGTTGTCCTTGATGCGCACCGCCGGCAGCACGAAGCCGAACTCCAGCCCGAAGGCGCGGCGCAGCTTCTTGATCTTCTCAGACAGGCCGCCCTGCCGCCCCGAGGTGAGCGAGACCAGCCCCATGCCGAGCTCCAGGCGGACATCGTCCACCCGGATCAGCTCGGCCATGGTCTCCTCGCGCGGCGCCGCATCGGCCGGCGCGGCAACGGCCTCCGTGGCGGCGCGCTTGGCGCTGCGGCTGGCCAGCCAGCCGCCGCCGGCGGCAATGCTGCCGAGCACCAGGAAGGGCAGGAAGGGCAGGCCCGGCAGCACGGCGAAGAGCCCGGCGAGGCCGGCGGCGAGATAGAGCGGCTTCGGCTGCGCGCCGAGCTGGCCGATCAGCGCCTTGTCGGTCGAGCCGCGCACATTGCCCTTGGAGACCAGCATGCCGGCGCCGATCGAGACGATCAGCCCGGGGATCTGCGAGACGATGCCGTCGCCGACGGCCAGGGTGACATAGGTGGCGGCGGCATTGGCCAGCGCCATGTCGTGCCGCAGCGTGCCGACGACGATGCCGCCGAGCACGTTGACGATGGTGACGATGATGGCGGCGACGGCATCGCCGCGGACGAATTTCGAGGCGCCGTCCATGGCGCCGAAGAAGCCGTTCTCGTCCTCCAGCTCGCGCCGGCGGCGCTTCGCCTCGGCATCGTCGATCGAGCCGGCGGCGAGGTCGGCGTCGATCGCCATCTGCTTGCCCGGCATGGCGTCCAGGCTGAAGCGCGCGGCGACCTCGGCGATGCGCCCGGCGCCCTTGGTGACGACGATGAAGTTGACGATGATCAGAATGGCGAAGACGATCACGCCGATGACGAAGTCGCCGCCCACGACGAAGGAGGCGAAGCCGTGGATGACGCTGCCTGCGGCGTCGAGGCCGCGGTGCCCGTCGGCCAGGATCAGCCGCGTGGTGGCGAGGTTCAGCGCCAGGCGCAGCATGGTGGCGACCAGCAGCACCGTGGGGAAGGCGGAGAAGTCGAGCGGCCGCTCGATCCAGATGGCGACCATCAGGATCAGCACGGAGAGGGTGATCGAGGTGGAGAGGCCGAGATCGACCAGCCAGCGCGGCATCGGCAGCACCAGCACGGAGAGCAGCACCACCATCGCGGCGGCGAAGAGCAGGTCCTGGTGGCCCAGGCCGGCGCGCAGCTTGCGGAGGAGTTCCATCGGCTAAAGCCCGACGATCAACTGCGCGATCTCCTCCATGTAGGAGCGCAGCGCGGCAAAGCCGAAGGGCAGGGAGAGCATGGTGACGACCAGCGTCACCACGATCTTCGGCACGTAGGACAGGGTCATTTCCTGGATCTGCGTCAGCGTCTGCAGCACCGAGACCGTGACGCCGGTCAGCAGCGCCGCCAGCAGCGGTGGCCCGGCCACCATCATGGTGGTGTAGAAGCCGCCGCGCAGCACCTCGACCACGTCGCCTTCATTCATCGCGGATTCTCCGGCGCGCTGGGCGGCTCAGACGGCCATGCGCAGCACGTCCATGTAGGCGCCGACGACCTTGTCGCGCAGCTGCGTCATGGTCTGCACGGTCAGCTCGGCATTGGCGGCGGCCTGCACCACCTCCTGCACGTCCGCCATGCCGGCGACGCCGCGCGCGGCGGTCACCTCGGCGTTGCGCAGCGTGGCCAGCGAGGCGCGGGCGGCATCGCCCACCATGGTGCCGAAGTCGCCGACGGAGGATGCGCCGCTCGCGCCATAGGCGCGGACCGCGGCGGAGAGCGGGGGGATGGCGGCGATGGGCTCGGACATGCGGTCAGGACCTCAGGATGTCGAGTGTCTTGCTGTAGAGCGTGCGGGCCTGCTGCATCACCGAGATGGAGGCCTCGTAGCTGCGCGCGGCGGTGCGCATGTCGGCCTGCTCGATCAGCGGATCGACATTCGGCAGCTTGACGTAGCCGCGCTCGTCCGCCGCCGGGTGGGCGGGGTCGAAGACCGTGCGGAAGCCGCGCGGGTCGCTGCGGACATTGTCGAGCCGGACCAGCTCGGCGCCGGTGCCGCGATCGACCATCTGGCCGAAGGTGACGAGCTTGCGGCGATAGGGATCGCCGCCCGGGACGGCGGCGGTGGACTGCGCGTTGGCGATGTTCTCCGCCGCCACGCGCATGCGCGTTGCCTGCGTGCTCATGCCGGAGGCGGCGGTGGCCATGGCCTGGACCAGCGGCCCCGAGCCCGTGACGGGGGCGATACGCAGCATCAGCGGCCCCCCGCAGCCGTGCGCAGCAGCGCCGTGCTGCGCTTGTAGACCAGCGTGGCGAGGTCATAGGCCTTCGCCACATCCGCCTGCTTCACCATCTGCTCCTCCAGATTGACGGTGTTGCCGTCCGGGTCCTCGCTGTAGGAGCGGGCGCGGTCGGCCGTGACATCCGCGCCGCCGGAGGCAAGGCCGAGATGGCCCGGACGGGTCGCGGCGAGGCGCAGCGGCGGCAGGCCGGCCTGCTGACGCAGCAGGGTGCTGTCGAAGCTGAACGGCTTCACGTCGCGCGCGCGGTAATGCGGCGTGTCCGCATTGGCGATGTTCTGCGAGAGCACATTCTGCCGCTCCGCCAGCTGGTGCATGCGCGCGCCGGTGATGCGGAAGACGTCGATGCCGTCGAGCATGGGATTTCGGGGCCCCTCTGGCGGTGCTCCCGCAGCAATAGCCGCGCCCGCGCCGCATGTCGATATTTTTCGCATAGCATTTTCCAATGCCCTGGCGGAGAATGCCCGCACCGTGCAGCCCTGAAAGCCGGGACGGAACGCCGTTCTGCCGTCACAAGGCAAATTTTTCGCATGACTGTTCCCCACCCCTCTTCCATTGCCGCGCCGCCCAGCGACCTGGCCGCGCAACTCGGCCGTCTGCCGCGCTGGCAACGCTTCGGCACTCTGGCCAGCGTGCGTGGCGCGGCGCTCTCGGTCACCGGGCTGGGCGAGGGCGTCTCGATCGGCGACCGTATGCGGGTGCAGCGGCAGGACCTGGCCCGGCCGGTTCTCGGCGAGTTCGTCGCCTTCACCGCGGAGGCCGCGCTGGGCATGCCGGAAGGCGGCATCGAGGGGCTGAGTCCCGGCAGCCGGGTCTGGCTGGAGCCGCCGCTGATGCTCTACCCGAGCGAGGCCTGGATGGGGCGGGTGATCGACAGCACGGGCCAGCCGCTCGACGACCGGGGACCGCTGCCGCAGGGGCAGCGCGGCGTGCCGCTGCGCCAGCCGGCGCCGGACGCGATGCGCCGCCGCCTGGTCGGCGCCAAGCTGGAAACCGGCCTGCGCGCGCTCGACGTCTTCACCCCGATCTGCCGCGGCCAACGCCTGGGCATCTTCGCCGCCTCCGGCGTCGGCAAGTCCACGCTGATGGGCATGCTGGCGCGCGGCGTGGAGGCCGACGTCATCGTCGTCGGGCTGATCGGCGAGCGCGGGCGCGAGGTGCGCGAGTTCCTCGACCACACGCTTGGCGAGGAAGGGCGGCGCCGCACCGTGGTGGTGGTCTCCACCTCCGACCAGCCGGCCCTGGCCCGCCGCCGCGCGGCGCAGGCGACGCTCGCCGTCGCCGAGCATTTCCGCGCCGAGGGCAAGCAGGTCTTCCTGCTGCTGGATTCCGTCACCCGCCTGGCGCATGCGCAGCGCGAGGTCGGCCTGGCCGCCGGCGAGCCGGCCACCGCTCGCTCCTACACCCCTTCCGTCTTCACCGAGCTGCCGGCGCTGCTGGAGCGCGCCGGGCCCGGGCCGGAGGGGGAGGGCGACATCACCGCCATCTTCACCGTGCTGGTCGATGGCGACGATCATGACGAGCCGATCGCCGACGCGGTGCGCGGCATCCTGGACGGCCATATCGTGCTCGACCGGCGCATCGGCGAGCGCGGCCGCTGGCCGGCGATCGACATCCTGCGCTCGGTCAGCCGCGCCCTGCCGCGCTGCCATGATGCCGGGCAGAATGCCTTGCTCGCCGGGGCGCGGCGGCACCTCGCCAGCTATGCCGACATGGCGGAAATGATCCGGCTTGGGGCCTATCGCAGCGGCAGCGACCCGCAGGTGGACACGGCGATCCGGCTGCAGCCGGCGCTGGAGGCCTTCCTGAACCAGGGGCTGGATGAGCGCAGCGCGGCGCAGGACTCCTTCGCCCGGCTTCAGCAGATCCTGCAGGAGGGCTGAGGCGGGCGCTTCCCGGGGGCACCCACACCCCGGGAATACGCCCGTCAGCGGCTGCCCAGGATGGAGAACAGGGCCGCACCGCTGGCGCCGGAGAAACTGTCCTGCCGCCAGCCCACCGGCTGCACCAGCGACAGGATGCCCGAGCTGCTGCTCAACGCCTTGGCCTCCGCCACGCTGGTCTGCGCCACGTAGCGGTCGAGCAGCTTCGAGAGCTTCGCCAGATCCTTGAAATCGGAGAGCGACATGCGGCTCTCCAGGATTTCCTTCTGCCGGTCCACGTCGAGCCGGCCGAAGCTGTCCGGCAGGCCAAGTGTGGACTGAACCACCTCGGCCAGGTTGCGGTCGGCGATGATGCTGTACCAGCTGGTGATCTGCGGCAGGCTGCGCTTGGCATAGATCGCCTTGCGCAGCGTCTCGGAGGTGTTTCCGAGGGATTCCTCGAAGCGCGCTTGGGTATAGCGCTGGACAATCTGCTCCACGAAGTCCGAGCGGGTGACGTTGGGACCGCCCTGGGCGGCAGTGCCCGGGGTGCCGCTGGTGTTCTCGGTCACCGTCGCGCTGGCCCGGCTGCCAATGGCCGGCATGAAGCTCAGGACCGCGTTGTTACGCGCCTTCGCATCCGTGAAGACCAGCTTCGAACCGTCGGCGGTGACGCTGATGTCGCTGCGCTTGCCATCGGCGGCACGGAAGGCCGATTGCAGCGTGCTGGCCACCGCTGCCAGGTTCGCCGCGCCGTCCAGCGCCAAGCCCTGCACGGTGACGCCGGCGAAGCTGCCGCTGAAGCTGGCGAAGGCCGAGCCCGTGGCGACCGGTCCGTTGACCGTGACGGTGTTCCCGGACACCTTCGTGGTGACCGAGCTGCCCGCGACGGGCGTGAAGTCGAGGGCGGGGGACTGCGCGCGTGCCTTGGCGTCGGTGAAGACCAGCTCTGGCCCGGCGGCCACGACACGGATGTCGCCGTTGCCGCCATCGGCGGCGCGGAAGGCGGATTGCAGGCGCGCGGCGAGCTGCGAATAGCTCTGCACGTCGCGCAGGGAGAGATCCTTCACGGTGACGCCGCCGAAGCTGCCGCTGAAGCCGGCGAAGCCCGCCCCGATGCGCAGCCCCTCGACCGCCACCCGGGCGGTGCTCGGCACCGCCGGAACCGCAGGCACCGAGAGGCCACCATAGTTGAAGTCGCTGGCGATCTGCCGATAGCGGCTGTCCGTCATGCGGTAGGCGACCGAGCCGGTGTCGGTGGGGTCGCTGTCGAGCACCTTGCCCATCAGCGCGTTCATGCCGACCTGCGCGTCCAGCCCATAGGCTTTCAGCACCATCTCCTGCAGGCGCCGGTCGCCGAGCAGATCCTTCGAGGTCAGCTTGCCCGGCAGCGTCTCGCGCAAATAGGCAAGGTCGCGCTGCAGGATTGGGTCCTTGCTGAAGGCCTTGAAGTCCGTCGGCGTCTTGTTCTGCAGCAGCTTCCAGCCGGCCATGCCGGTCGGCAGCCCGACGCCGACAAGGCTGACGCTCATGCTTCGGTCGGGGCGCCAGGCGGCGCCGGCGGCTCGTCCTTGCCCGGCTCGTAGCCGGCGGGCAGGCGCATCAGCACGCGATCGGTCACCGGGTCGCGCAGTTCGGAATAGAGCCGCATGGTCTCGCCATCCAGCCGCACGTCGAAGGTTGGCCCGGCGGGGACGACCTGCTTCTGCCGTTCCGCGGTCTGCACCTCGCCGGGACGGGCGGGCGCCTTGGGATCCTCCGCCTCGGGGCGCGCGGCGGGCGTGGCGGACGCCTCGGCGCCACCATGGCGCGGCTTCAGCGCCGGAGTGGGATCGATCATCGGCGGGGGTTCCTTGCCTTTCGCATCGGGGGGGATGGGATTCTGGCTCGATCCGTTTCTGGCGCGGACTGAAGCTGCCGCGTCAGCCCGTATGTGCCTCACTCCGGCTGGGCGGCAGACGCAGCGTGCTGCTCCGCACCGGCATCTCCTCGGCGGCCTCGGCGCGTGGCACGGAACCGTTGCGCCGGAAGCGCTGGGGCGGCTCCATGTCGAGCAGCGCGGATTCGTACAGCACCAGGTCGCGCAGCGCCGAGAGGGCGCGGTAGGTGTTGCCCTCGCGCATGTGCTGCTCCGCCTCGTCAAGCTGCTGCACATGCTCGCGCTTGATGAAGACGGTGCGCAGCCGCGCCATCTGCTCGTGGAAGGCCTCCATCGAGCCAAGCGCGGGCTGCGCGTTCAGCAGCACGCTTTGTGCGGCGAAATAGGCGCGGCGCACCGGGGTGACGGCATCCTCCGGCAGCATCACGTCCTTTTCCCGGACGATCTGCGCGCGGGTTTCCACCATCAGATAGGCACGGCGGTCGCCATTGGTGACCACGGCGCCGTTGATGAACAGGCGCTCACCGGGGGCGAGCTTCAGGATCAGGGACATCAGCTGGCTTCCGGCTGCGCGACAGTGCCGGGCTTCAGGCCGGTCATGACGGCGCGGTTGACATCGATCAGCGCATGCAGCGGCCTGTTCTCGCGGATCACGCGGTCGCTTTCGGCGAAGATCCAGCGGGCCAGGGACAGCAGGCGGGCCTTCGTCGCCGCCTCCCAGCCATTCTCCGGCGCCGCCAGATCGGCCGCGAAGGCGGTCCAGACCATGCGGTTCTCATGGATGGCGGTGGGCAGGTCGGCAGGGCCGGCATTCGGCAGGCCGGCGCCTTCCAGCAGAGCAGTGGCGCGGGCCAGCACGCGGTACTCGATCTCGCGCGGGTCTTCGGTGCCACGGATGACGGAGCTGTAGGCGGCGGCGATGCCGCGGGGCCGCATGAGGGGCGCGGGCGAGGGGGATTCCTGGACGACGCTCAGCATTGGATTCTTCCTCAGTCACGGCTGGGCCGGTTGCGCGGCCGGGCGCGGGTGCCTTGGGCAGGGCTTCGGGCGATGGCCCCGGCCGCGCGGCCAGGGCCACCTCCTCGGGGAGGGCGCGGCACCGGCCGCGCCCCCGTCGGGATCAGCCGCGGAACAGCGACAGGATGCTCTGCGGCGCCTGGTTGGCGATCGAGAGCGCCTGGGTGCCGAGCTGCTCCTGCACCTGCAGGGCCTGCAGGCGGGCAGCCTCCTCGGACATGTCGGCATCCACCAGGGCGCCGACGCCGCTGGTCAGGGTGTCGACCAGCTTGTCCATGAAGTCCTTCTGCAGGTCGATGCGGGTCTGCGCCGCGCCGAAGGCGGCACCGGCGGCGAGCACCGAGGTCTCCACCGTCTTCAGCGTCGCCAGCAGGTCCGAGTAGTCGGTGCTGGAGGCGGGGGTCTCCTTGGTGCTGGCGCCGG
Source organism: Roseomonas sp. (assembly GCA_035556695.1). Classification (GTDB taxonomy): domain Bacteria; phylum Pseudomonadota; class Alphaproteobacteria; order Acetobacterales; family Acetobacteraceae; genus Pseudoroseomonas. The sequence continues at coordinate 51,155 of DATMFR010000060.1, read as the reverse complement.
CGGTGGTGGCGCTGGTCACCGTGAGCGCAGAAGTCCGGTTGATCGCAACCGCCGTGGTGGTGGCGCGGTCGGCATCGATCACCAGACTGCCTTCCTTGTCGATGAAGGCGATGTCCTTCGCATCGGTGGAGGCGCTGTTGATGGCGGCGGCGAAGCGCACCAGCATCTCCTTGTTGGTCTCGCCCGCCTGACGTGTCACCTCGACCGGGCTGGTGCCGCCGGAGGTCATCACCAGGGAGAGCTTGTCCAGGCGGTCGGCATCGTTGGCCGTGTAGACGATGCTCTTGTTCGCCACGGCGACGGCCGTGCCGCTGATGCCACCGAGGCCACTGGCGTCGTTGTCCACGACCTTCATGGCCGAAGCATCGACCTTCGTCGCGGTACCGCCCGTGGCACCGCTCAGGTCAACGGTCAGCGAACCCGCCGCGGTGGTGCCGTAGTCGATGGTGGCGCCAGTGATGCCGGCAGTGGCCAGGCGGGCGTTCATCGCCGTCGCCAGGTTGGTCAGCGCCGTGGCAGCATCAGCACCCGAGGCCGTGTCCGTGACAGTCGCACCGTTGACCGTCCAGGTGAACTCCAGCGAGTCGCCCGCGGTGAAGAGCGGGAAGTCAGAGGCCGAGGCCCAGGTATCGGCGGTGGAGGCGGCAACCGTCGCGGTGCTGTTGTCCGCGTCAACGCCCTTCAGCGCCGAGCTGGCATTGAAGCTCACCGCGGAGCCCGCAACGCCCGCGTCCACCACCATCTTACCAGCGCTGTCGAGATAGGCGATGTTGTAGCCGGCCTTGCTGTTGATGTCGGCCACCAGCGCGCTGGTCGCGCTCGACTTGATGGCAACGGCCGTACCACCGGAGCCCGCACCCTCAGCGACCACCGTCGCGCCATTGAGCGTGAAGGTGAAGTTCAGCTTGTCGCCGGCAGTGACGCTGCCACCCCAGGCAGCGGTGTCGAAGCTCGCCTTGGTCGCGGAGGACTGCGCCATGACGGAGACAGCGCCATCCAGGTCGGACTTCACCTTCAGCGCGCTGTCACCCTCGAAGGTGATCGCGCTGGCGCTGAGGGAGGCATCCACCATCAGCTTGCCGGTGTTCGGATCGACATTGGCGATCTCGTTGCCCGTGCCGGCCGCGTAGTTGATCGCGTCCTTCAGGCCCTTCATCACCGCGGCGGCGTCGTCGCCCGTGAGGACAGTGTACTCGGCCGTCTTCTCCTGGCCATCCACCTTGAACTGGAAGGAGTAAACCTCGCCTTCCGCCGGCGCGGTGCCGCCCAGGCCATAGGAGTACTTCGGCGCGGCCGGAGCCAGATCGGTCTTGGCGCCCAGCGTCAGGCCGGCACCCGTCACCTTCTTCAGCGCGGTCTCGCCATCGAAGGTCACCACATCCGCCGCCGAGCCGGCCTTGACCACCAGCTTGCCGTTCACGTCAATGTCGGCGAAGGCGTTGCCGCTGCCGGCCCGCGCGTTGATCTCGTCCTTCAGGCCGGTCATCATGTCGGCGGCGGTGTCGCCCGCCTTCGCGGCATAGGTCGCCACGCGCTCGACGCCGTTCACCTTGAAGGTGAAGCTCAGCTTGTCATTGGTGGCGACCGTGCCGGTCGCCGGCGCATAGGAGTAGCTGCTCTCGGCGCGCTCGACCGTCAGGCGGGACAGGGCGGCGAGCTGGCCACCGGATTCCATCGTCAGGTTCTGCGAGGCGATGCTGATGTAGGAGGGGTTCAGCTTGTCGCCATCGGCATTGACCGAGGCCAGAACCTGCGTGTTGCCGCTCTGGCTGTTGTTGATCAGGTTGACGCCCTTGTAGGACGAGCTGCCGATGATGCCCTGGATCTGGCCGACATATTCGTTGATGGTCGCCTGAACCGTCTTGGCGTCCTTCACGCCGTCCTGGACGGAGGTGACCTGCTCGCGGATCTTGGAGATCAGGCTGGCGATCTGTTCGGTGCCGGTCGAAGCGGTCTTCACCACGCCGGAGGAGACCGAGAGATTCTCGCTGACCTGCTTGAAGTTGGCAATGTCGCTGCGCATCGAGGTCGCCACGGCCCAGGTCGCCGCATTGTCCTTCGCCGTGCCCACCTTCAGGCCGGTGGAGATGCGGTTCTGCGTGTCGAGCAGGTTCTTCTGGGTCGCCTTCAGCGACTGCAGCGCCGTCATCGCGCCGTTATTGGTAAGGATCGAGCTGACCATAATTGCGCCCTTCAAGGGTTCCGGTTCTGGGGAGCGCCTTCTGACGCGGATCTCGCTGCGCACGGCCCAGGGTCGGTCCGACTGCGGCCAGCATTTCTAGCGTCGCGGCAAAATTTTTCGCAAGCCAATCGGTGCCTCACTGCGCCGATGTCATTGCCGGTTGCCTGTGACTCTCACGCCTGCTGATCCAGACTCGCTGCGAGAGTGTGGCGCAGCGGCCGCCGGCGCGCGGCGACCGGGCCGTAGACGCCCGGGTCAGCCGCCTCCGAGACGTCGCGCCGCAGCCGGTCGCGCACGCCCTCCAGCGCCCCGGCCACGGCGCCCAGCGCCAGCGCATTCTCCTCCGCCGCGCGCATCATGGCGGCGACAGCCTGCCGCTCGGCCTCACTCTGCGGCATGCCCGCCGCGGCGAGATCGGAGAGCGCCACACGCTTCTCGCCGATCAGCTGCACCAGCTCGGGCAGCATCGCCTGGCGCGCCGCCGCCGCCTCCCGCAGCAGCACCATGCGCAGCCGGCCGGCGGCTTCCAGCAGCGCGCTCATCGCGGCACCCCCTGGCTGCGACCGGCGATCGCCTTCTCCAGTGCCGGTGCCAGGCCCAGCCCGCCCCGGGCCACCATCGCCGCGCCCAGCGCTTCGTCCATGAAGCTGTCGAAAGCGTCGCCGCCGGTGCCGCGCCCGGCGAAGCCACTGGCTTTCTGCTGCGGGCGCGCCGCGCGCAGCAGTTCGGCCGCAAAACTCGTCTCCAGCTGCCGCGCCAGCTGCCGTGTCTGCGGCAGGGGTGAAAGGGTTCCAGGTTCCATCGGTTGGCCTTCTTGCCCGGCGCGGCATGTTTCGCTGCGCCTCACCCTGGATGTTAGCGAGCCATCAGCAAATTTTCGCATAACATCGTGCATCAACCCGGCCTCGAGAAGCGATGGCTCCTTGCGTCTCCAGAAGGAGCAGACCCCAGCCGCGAAATGCGGGAATGAGGAACCGACGCCGTGGGCGAGGATGAAGCTCTGTCGATGGAATCCAGGCCGAAGCGGCGCCACCAGATCCGCCGCCGTGCCCTGGCGGTCGAGTTGCGCGGCGAGTTCGATCGCCGCCTGCTGGCCGGGGAGGAGGTGAACAGCCTGGCGCGCATCTTCGGGATCGAGCCCTGGTATGCGCAGCGCCGGGCCAAGCGTGTGTTGAGCCGCGTCAGCAAGGATGACGAGCAGTCGCCGTTCATCAGCGGCTTCAAGGAGGCGGATGAGGAGATGACGCCGCTGCAGTATGCCTGCGGGCTGTTGGGCCACCGCGTGCGGCCGCTGCGCAACGGCTACTATGTGCTGGATGGCTTCGAGGCTGGGCCGAAGGAAGTGGCGCGTGCCGCCAACCGGCTACTGCGGGAACGTGGGCTGGCGGAAATACCCTATCCCGGCCTGACGCCGCTGTACCGCTGAACCGTCCGCCGGAAACGAGGAGGCCGAAGACCCCCCCGGGGCTGCCCGAGGCGTCTCCGGCCTTCTGAGGGCGCGCGGCGGCGTCAGGCGGCGAGCGGGTCGCGCAACATCTTCTCCGGCGTCTCGCGCAGCTCGGCCTCCAGATCGACCAGATCCTGGATGCCGTCCTGAGCCAGCTCGGTCACCGCGCCCGCGGCCGCCTGGGTGGCCTGCGCGAGCTCCTGAAGGGCTGCCTCCGCCTCTGCCACCAGCGCCGCCGTGCTAGCCGCCGCAGCGGCCAGCAGCGCCGGATCCGGCCTGTCCGCCTCGGCCTCCGCCTCCGCCTCCGGCAGAACCAGGGCCTCCGGCGCCACTTCGGCCGCCGGCTCGGGGTCGCGCTGGCGGTGCAGGCCGCGCACGCGTGCGCCGCGCTCGATGCTGATCTCGTCATAGACCAGTTCGGCGTCCAGCGCAGCGGTGCGGACCACTTCCACCTCGCGGGCGATCAGAGTGCCGCGCAGGGTGCCGCAGAGGCGCGCGCGCTCCACATGCACCGTGCCCTCCACCAGCCCACCCGGTTCCAGCAGCAGCAGGGGTGCATGCAGGCTGCCCCGCAGCACGCCCTCGACGCGCACCGCGCCGCGGCTGCGCAGCTCGCCTTCCACCTCGCTGTCGGCAGACACCAGCATCATGCCCGCTTCGGCAGGCGCATCATGATTTGTTTTCGCACGATCGATGCGCGGCTCCAGCCGGTCCGCCAGGCTGCGTGCGCCGGCTAGAGGCAGGGGCTCCACCGGCGCACCGGGCGGTTCGGCCGCGAGGTCGATGCGCTCGTAAGTGATGCGCGGCTCTCCACCGCTTGGCTTTCCGAAGAAGCTCATGTGCAATCCCGTTCTAGGAGGCCTGGTGCAGGTGGACCGCACCGCCATCCCCTTCTACTTTTTTCGCGCTCTTTCCGCAAACTTTTTCGCACAATCTGTGGCGACAAATCGCCCTCTACCGTGCCCTCTTCAGGGCACCCGCAAGGATCAGGATCTCGTCCAGGTGCTGTCCCTGGTTCAGGGCGGCCACCAGCGCCGTCAGCTGCAGCGCCTCCGGTCGCAGCCCCGGACGCTGCAGGCGCCTGCCGATCTCCCGCATTCCCTCAGCGACCACTCCCGCCGCCTGCAGACCAGGCAGCAATGGCGCTTCGGGTGCCGCGGCGGGGGCGGGGAACAGGTCAGGTGGCGGCGTCAGCACCGGGCCGCCCGGCAGATGCAGCCGGCCGCTCCGTGCATCCGCATGCCCGCAGCAGGCGCCAAGCAGCGTGGGAACGGGCGCGCCCGTGAGCAGCAACAGGGCGACGAAGCGCCCCCAGGCCTCGCTCATTTGTCCGGCCCAACCGATGGCCTGGGCGCAGCTCGGCTCGTCCAGCACGCACAAGCCATCCGGCGCAATCTCGCCGAAAGGATCGTCCAGCGCCGGCAGGTGGAAGTCGCGGAACTGCTCCAGCGCCGCCGCCATGGCGGCCTGCTCAGCCAGCATGGCGGCGGTGTCCTGCAGGGCAACCAGCCGTCGGCGGCGCAGGGCCGAGAGATCCTCGGGCGACAACACGGCCAGAGGAAGGGCGCAGTCGGAGTCCTCCAGCAGTGGTGCCAGGCGCTGCAGCGGCGCCACCTGGGTGCCGCCCTCGGCACGGGGCAGGGTACCCTGGTCGATCGCCCAGCGGCGGAGCGCTTCGGCGGCGGTGCCCAGGAAACGCTTGCTGCCGATGCGGATGGTACACTCGCGGGCGGCCAGACCGGCGCGCGCCGCCCAGTCCTCCGCGGCGGCACGGTCGGGAAAGCCGTCACGGCCGAAGCCCATGGCGGCCTGGCCCAGCACGGCCTGCCAGCTTCCATCCTGTCCCGGACGCACGCGCGTCAGCATATCGCCAGCCTCACATTAGTGTGAGCAGAAGACCGATCCCGGCGGGTCAAGGCAAGGGTCTTGTGCGATCGGCACCGCAAAATGCAGCCGAGCCCCAGGGGCAGGCGCGCGAACCAACTAAATTGTGGTATTTCGCATGACCATGAACGCCATGCACAGCAAAGCCGGCGCCCTGGGAGCAGGGCGCAAGGGCACCGCGCCCCCGAAAAGGGACGCGATGCGGCGAGGCCGTCAGGCGGCGACCAGCGGCTCGTCCACCGGCTCGGCAATGGCCGCGGTCGGCAGGGGAGCGGCCGGAACGGTGCTCGCCGGTGCCGTGCGCAGCAGCGCGGCCAAGTCATCCGGCAAACGGCCTTCAATCACGATGGTGGCACCATCGATCTCCACCACCGAGCCGGAGAGCAGACGGGTTTCCATCTCCACGCCGCGCGGGGCGGGCTCCACCAGGCGCAGCGCCTCGCGCGCCCGCGCCAGCGCGGCGCCACGCAGGGCCTCAAGCACCTCAGCGCGGCTCAGGCGGATAGTGTGGTTGACGAAGAAGGGGCTGGATCCGGTCATGGGGAGGGATTCTCCTTCCTGCGGGGACGAGGGATCAGGTGCATGGCGCGCACAGGCTGTCGGCGCCCTCGGAGGGAGGCGCGCCCGGCCTGCCTTACTGCACGAAATGCGTTTTCATCAGAAAGCCCATCGTATTTAGCATCATGCAGGACAAGCTTCTATTCCGAGGTTTGAGAACATGGTGAAGAAATCCCTAAGGTCAGATCTTATCCGAACGGGTTACCCTTTGATCTTGTTGAACTTGGCTTCGCCGCAGCATTCTTCTGCGAAAAGCCATCCAGAGAAAATCTTTTTCCTGTTGGAGATTTTTGCATCTAGCTTAAAGAGCGAAAAAACTCTAAACGGGCGAAACCGCCGGCGATCACCCAGGCGATTATTCGCTGCCCGGCCCCGGCCAGGGGTCTGACCAGCACAGCGTAGCGGGACGGAGAGAGAAACCGATGGCACGGGCGAACGGGGCGGCACGCAAGAGCAAGACCGCAGCGCGCACGCCGAGCGGCAGGATCGTGCAGGTCCAGGGCCAGAATCCCGATGGGCCCGCCTTCTCGGTCGAGCTGGTCACGCCGGAAGGCGCGACCGAGCTGCTGCAGCGCAAGCGCCCGAGTGCCGCCGAGAACCCCAACGCCATCAACGCCTATGCCGAGGCGATGCGGGAGGGCCGCTGGATCCTCAACGGCATGCCCCTCATCCTCTCGCGCACCGGCGTGCTGCTCGACGGCGTGCAGCGGCTGCGCGCCTGTATCAAGGCCGGCGTTCCCTTCCTCACCGTGCTGGCGCAGAACATCCCCGACGACGTGCTGCACACCATCGACCAGCAGCGCCGCCGCTCCTTCGCCGGCGTGCTGGAGGCACGCGGCGTGCCGCATGCGCATGCGCTGCAATCCGCGCTGGTGAAGCTGATCCGCTACGACGACGGCAAGATGCTGCGCGGCGCCGGCACCGCCTCCTGGTCGCGCATGGACCGCGTGCTGCGCGCCAATCCCGACCTGGAGCAGGCGGTGAAGATGTCATTGGAAAGCGAGGCGACCGTGCTTTCCGAGGCGGTGCGCACGCCGCTGCTGTTCATGGGATTCCGGGTGGACAAGACGGCGACGCGCCGCTTCCTCGACGCCGTCGCCTGGCCGGAGAAGTACTCGCCGATGGAGCCGGGCGCGCGCATCCGCGACCTGATCGACATCACCCGCGGCGATCCGGCGACACGGCTCAAGCCGGTAATGCTCTTCGCCCTCTGTATCAAGGCGCTGAACGCCACCTTCACCGGCGAGCATCTGCGCTCCTATACCTGGATCGACAAGACCTCCAACCCGACCAAGGGCGAGGAGTTCCCGGCGCTTCAGGGCTACCCCGGGCTGAACGATCCTGGCCATGCGGATGATACCGAGGAGACCGCGCGCAAGCTGCGCGAGGCGGTCGAGCGCCTGGTGCAGGAGGAGAACGTTTTTCCGCTGGTGATCGAGACTATCTCGCCGCAGCTGGCGGAGGCCTATCTCGGCCACAACACACGCAACCGCAAAATCGTCGCCGCGCATGTGGACGCCATCGCCCGCGACATCCGCGCCGGCAACTGGATGATGAACGCGCAGCCGATCTGCTTCAGCCGCTCGGGGCGGCTGCTGAACGGCCAGCACCGGCTCTCCGCCGTGATCCAGGCGGGCGAGGCGATCGAGGTGCCGGTCATGCGCAACCTCCCCGAGGAGGCCTACGACACCTACGACATCCACGCCAAGAAGGGGCCGCAGCTCGGCGCCGCCTTCGACGGCTTCGGCGACAAGCCGCTGATCGCCGCCGCCGCCGTGCTGCTGTGGAAGCGCGAGCTGAAGCCGGCAGGGACGCGCAACGCCAAGCCGACGCCGGCGGAGGTGATGCGCATCGTCGAGCAGCACCCGCGCCTGCTGGAGCTGCGCACCTTCGGCCGCAAGATGATCGAGTTTGGCCGCGGCTCGGTGCTGACCTATGCCGCCTACTGCATCGAGCGCGACGATCCCGAGCTGGGCCGCATCTTCCTGGAGCGCTTCGAGAGCGGCGCCGACCTGCCGCGCGGCCACCTGATCCTGGAACTGCGCCGCCGCATGCAGGTCCTGCGGCGCGAGCGCACCAGCCAGGAGGAGCAGCTGCGCGAGCTGCTGAGCGCCTGGAGCCGGTTCAAGGAAAAGCCGGACCTGGAGCGGCTCAGCCTGCCGGCCTGACGGCGGGGCGCGGCCCGCTTCAGCGGAGCCGCCGCAACTCTGTATCCTCTGCCGCCTTCTCCGCCTTGCGCTCCCTCTCGCGCGCCGCGTTCCGCTGCTGCGCCTGCAGGGCAAGCTCCAGCCGCTTGAGGGCGGCGAAGTCCTCCGCCAGCGCCGCGCGGATCGCCTCCTCGCGCTCCTGTCGCGCCCCCAACCCCTCTAGTAGGCGCCGCCGCTGCCGCGCGGCGGCGCGTGACCATTCTCCCCAGCGGGCCATGGCCTCGGGATCGCCAGCCGCCTGCGCCCGCTCGGTGGCCATCCGCGCCTCCTGTTCCGTCAGCGCCGCCTCCGCTGCCAACCGCGCCTGCTCGGCCACAGCCAGCACCAGCCGCCGCTCATCGGCGCGCTGCCGCGCCAACCGGATCAGGAGAGGAAGGCTACGCATGCGAAAATTCCTTTGCAGATCGCGCAGCCGCAAGGCAGCTCTGGCCCTCGACAAAACGCCATGATAGAAATTATGCGTTTTTCGCAAAGGGGTCGAGGCCGAATGGGAGCTTGGCTGCGCTGGCTGGTTCCAGGCTTGGGGATCACGGTCATGGCCACTATGGCGATCGGCTTGGCGGGGCCGGGCCGGGCGGCCCGACCGGTCTCCCTCCCGCTGCCCGCGGAAGCCCAGGAACGGGTCGGCGGCTCGGCCTTCCTGGTGGCGCCCGGCCTGCTGGTGACCAATGCCCATGTGGCGCTACGCTGCCGGGGGCAGGCCCGCCCCCTGGAGGTGGCAGGCCTGCCCGGCACCTGGCGGGTGCTGACCGAGGACCCCAGCACCGATCTGGCCCTGCTCGCCGGGCCGGCCCTGGATGAGGCGCCGCTTCCCCTCTCCGCCGCGCAGCGTCTGCCGCCCGGCATGCCCGTGCTGGTCCTGGGCTATCCTGTCCGCGACGGGGGAGCCGGCCTGCTGCAGGCCACGTCCGGCCAGATCCGCCGTGCAGCCCTGACGGTGCATGACCCGGAGACCGGCCGCGCCATCAGCTTCGTCATGACCGACCGCGACGGCCATGAGATCCCCGCGCGCTGGGAGGACGGGCTGCGCTATTTCGGCGCCGACAAGGCGGATCGCCTGCGCTGGCGCTTGGAGATCGACGCGTCCTCCAGCGGCGGCAGTTCCGGCGGCCCGGTGCTGGACGCGGCAGGCAATGTGGTCGGCGTGGTCTATGCCGGGGCACGTGGCTTCACCTCCGTCGTCCCGCTGGAAGACCTGCGCGAGTTCCTGGCCCGCGCCGGCGTGGCGCCGCTGTTCCGCACCGCCGCGGCGGCGGCCACACCGGACTGGCGCGCCGTGCAGGCTCGCGCCGCCCGGGCCACGCGCCGGATCTCGTGCTGAGGCGCTCCGCGGCAGGCCGGTCAGGCGGCGGCGGGCTCGCGATGGTAAACCGCTGTGGATGCCGGCATCGGCAGGGCGAGCGTTCCGGCGCAGCCGCGCAGCGCCGTCACCTGTGCCGCCAAGCCCCCCTCACCGCTCTCGCGCAGGGCCAGGCCCACCTCCTCCAGCGCCAGATCGAGCGACAGGCAGTCCGCCGCATCCTCCCGTGACAGGCAGGGCGTGGTGCCCGGCGGCTTGGCGGACCCGGCCGTGCGGTCCAGAACCCAGAGCTGCTGGCGATAGGCCCGGATGGCGTGCGGCGCATGCGCTGCCCCGCCTGCGGCCTGGCTCGAGAGGAGATAGCGCCGCCCGTGCCTCCCCTTGCGCTGCTGCAGCCCCGGCTGGCCCTCAACATCCTCCCAGGCATCGCTGCCGGCCAGCGCCAGCAGCGCCGCGCGGCGCCGATCTGGCAGTGGCGCCTGCAATACGGCCCGCGCCACGGCGGCTGCGCCGATGGCCTGCATCTGTCGGCCGATCTGCAGCAAGGTCTCGCGCAGCGCGGTCTCCTCGGCCGAAGCCGGACCCTCCACCGGGCAGACCCGGCCCGGGTCGAGGTAATCCGGCAGCAGCACGCCGATGTCGCGCCCTAGCCGAAGCATCCAGAGCTGGTCCAGCGCATTGCCGGCGGCGTTCAGCAACAGGTTCAGACCAAGCGACATCAGCACCTCCATGCCTGAAGCGAAGCAGGACGCAGGGGGGCGAGTGGTGCCGCCATTCTGGCTTGCTCTCCGCATTCAGCGAATGGTGGAAGTATGACGAACAAGCCTTAACAAAGGCTGATCAGCCTTTCAGGCGCGGCAAGATGGCACAAAGCCGTGTGAGGCATTGGAACGGCGGGGAGGCTATGGACGTTGCTCCTCGTGACCCGCACGGCGCCGTTGAGGCTCTTTTGCGTCAATCAACCAAGTGAGCAGTTCCGCACATGCCCCGCGCCGCCCCCTCCTCCCTCCTCACCTACGGCCTGCGGGCAGCTGTGGCCGCCCTGTCGCTGGCAGGAGCCAGCAGCGCCTGGGCGCAGGGGCCTGAAGTGCCGCGCCAACTGCCGCCGGTTGCCTCCATTCCGCTAAGCTCCGACAGCTTCGACGTGCGCGCCTTTGACCCGCTGGGGCTGCCCTCCTCCGCTGCTCCGGCGGTCGCCGCGATGGCACCGAAGGACGGGAAGGCGCAGCCCGCCGCCGGAACGGGAAGCCATCAGGAGGCAAGCCTAGCGCCCCTGCCCAGTGCTCCGGGCGGGAGCAGCACGGCCATGCGTGGCCCGGGCAAGGGGATGTTCAGCGACGGATGGAGCCGGAACGGCTTCGGCAGCTTGCGCTGAGCCGCGGCGGGCGCAAGGCGCCTCCCTGGCCAGAGGAACTTCGCCTCACCTTCCAGTCAATACAATTTTTGAGACACTGTCTCTATTTTATACCCACCTCTGGTGCGGCCAGTATGCTCCGGGTTCGCCAGGGCCGGGATCACGCGGCCCGGCCCATCACGCGCCGGGGAAGACGCAATGCCGCAGGTTTATGGAAAAGGGTTCGTGGTCGTGCATGCGGCCCTCGGGCTCTATGTGGGGCGCACGCCCAGCCTGTCCTATTGGTCCAAGCTGGATGCCGGCGGGCGCGACGCAGTCGCCACCTTCCCCTCGGAGGCACTGGCCCGCTGGCATGTCGAGCTGTGGGAAGGCGGCTGGCCGGAGGATGAGGCGCAGGCGGAGCTGATCCTGCACCCCGTCACCATCGACCGCCCCGGCGGCTGGGCCAGCATCGCCGCCCTGCGTGCCGCGGGGCTGGAGGAGCATCTGGGCGAGCTGGCGCATCCAGGCTGGAAGCGCCCGGCTGGCCGTTGCTGACCGGCCGAATGCCACGCCGGCTCAGATGAACTGCAGCTCCGCGTGCAGCGCGCCCGCAGCCTTCAGGGCGGTGAGCACGGAGATCAGGTCGCGTGGGGCAAGGCCCAGCGCGTTCAGCCCGTCCACCACGTCCTTCAGCGTCGTCGCGCGCGGCAGGGTGGCGAGGCGCCGGCCGCGCTGGTCGTCCACCTCCACCTGGGTGCGCGGCACCACGGTGGTCTCGCCATTGGAGAAGGGCGCGGGCTGGCTGACGATCGGACTCTCGGTGACGCGGATCACCAGGTTGCCGTGCGTGATGGCCACCGGGTCGATACGCACCTGGGCGCCGACGACGATGGTGCCGGTGCGCTCGTCCACCACCACCCGGGCCGGCGTCTCCGGCCGGATGGAGAGGGATTCCATCTGCGCCACCAGGTTCGGCAGCCGGTCGCGATAGCCGGGTGGCACCCGCATCTCCACCGTGCCGAGATCGAGCGCCGTGGCGGCACCGGCGCCGAAGCGAGTGTTGATCGCCTCTTCGACGCGCACCGCGGTGGTGAAGTCCGGCGAGCGCAGCGCCAGGCGGATGGTCTCGAAGTCGCGCAGGTTCACCGGCACCTCGCGCTCCACCAGCCCGCCGCCGGGCACCTTGCCCTGGGTGGTGACGCCGCTGGAGATGCTCTGCGCCTGCCCCGCCGCCTGGAACCCGCCGACCACCACCGGCCCCTGTGCCACGGCATAGACCTCGCCATCGGCGCCCATCAGCGGCGTGACGATCAGCGTGCCGCCGTTCAGGCTCTTGGCGTCGCCGAGGGAGGAGACCTGCACGTCGATCGGCGATCCCTGCCGCGCGAAGGCCGGCAGGGTGGCGGTGACGATGACGGCGGCGGTGTTGCGGGTCTGCACCCGCGCATCCGCCACGTTGATGCCCATCCGCTCCAGCATCGCGGCGAGGCTCTGCTGGGTGAAGGGGGTGTTGCGCAGCTGGTCGCCGGTGCCCTGCAGGCCGATCACCAGCCCGTAGCCGATCAGCTGGTTGCCGCGCACGCCTTCGATGCTGACGACGTCCTTGAGCCGGACCTGGGCCTGCGCCGCCCCTGCCGGGAGCAGGGCCCCGAAGGACAGCGCCGCCGCCAGCAGCAGCGCGGTGCGAGAGGGGCGAGGCATGGCCATCCCCTTCAGGCGCTGTAGCGCAGGCCGGCAGCGGCGAGGGCGGCAGTCGGCATCCGCTCGGGGTCGAGGCCGAGGAGTGCGCGCATCGCCTCCAGCGCCTGCCGCGCCTGCAGCTGCCACTGCGCGCGCAGGTCGGGGCCGCCCTCCCGCGGCGTGTTCAGCAGCTGCACCGCCTGCCAGAGCCGCACGGCGGTGTCGCGCGCGGCCGGCGTGGCCAGCATGAAGGCCTCGGCGCAGATCTCGGTGCCGCAGTCCAGCGCGGTACCAATGCTGGCATAGACGGCGAGGTCCTCCTCCTCCAATGCGAGGGGGACGAAGGGCTGCGCCTCGGTGTGAGCGGGGAGCGTGTTCATGTCCGGCTTCTCCGTTCGTGTCGGGATGATCAGAGGTAGTTCACCAGGCTCAGCTTCGAGAGCTGGGCGGTGATCGAGTAGGTCGCCTGCAGCTGGATCTGCAGCGTGTTGATCCGGTCGGAGACGGTGTAGTAGTCGACGCCTTCCAGATCGTTGATCTGCGCGGTCGCGGCGCTGACGGCGCGATCCTGGATCTGCGCCACGCTGTCGAGCCGCTGCTGCTTGCTGCCGAGCACGCCGGCGACGACGGTGAGCTGCGAACGGGCGCCGCGCATCAGCTCGCCCGCCTGGTCGAGCAGCGCCTTCTTCGCATCATCGGAAAGCTTGCTGTCCGGCGCATCCAGCGTGGAGAGCAGCGAGAGCGCCTTGAAGGCGTCCTTGAAGGCCGGGTTGTCGGCGCGGATGTTGTAGCTCAGCGTCTCGCCCGCTCCGATGCGGACCAGCGAGGGCGCATCGGATTCCGCGTCGCTGCTGCCGGCCATGCTGGTGCGGCTGGTGGACTGGTAGACCAGTCCGTAGAAGGAGGTGCCGCCGCTGGCATCGCGGTCGGCATTGGCGAACATGGCGTCGAAATCGCCAATCAGGGCCGCTGCCTCGGTCGCGTCCAGCGGGCCGCCGGCCGCGCTCGCGGCGGCATCCAGCCGGTCCTGCGCCCAGCCCGTGAGGTTCGCGGAGTCCTTCAACGGCGGGAAGGCGCTGTCGGTGCCGGCGAACAGGTTCTGGCCGTCCCAGCTCGTGTTCAGCAGGTTCGTCATGCTGGCGAGCATCTCGCGCGCATTGCTGGCGATGATGTCGTAGCCATTGCCCTTCAGCGCATCGACCTTGAGGATCTCGGGCGACATCTGGTCCATCAGCTCGCCCACCGAGGTCAGCGCCGTCTGCATCGCGGTCAGCTTCTGCCCGGCCAGGCTCGTCCCGTTCTTCACGGCCTCGCCCTGCTGCACGTCGTCATAGAGCTTATAGAGCAGCGAGGCGCCAACCCCGAGTTCGCGCGCCGGATCGGCCTTGCGGCCGGAGGACATTTCGGCGGTCAGCACCGCCAGATTGTTCTGCAGGTCGCGCAGCTGGGCCTGGCGCCCGAGCGAAACCCCCATGGGAGCGACACGATCAACCATCACCTTGCTCCTTGCCGCGCCGTCAGCGGATCTGCGTCAGCTCGTCCAGCATGCTGCCGGCGGCCTTGATGACCTGTACGGAAGCCGAATAGGTCTGCTGCACCAGCAACAGGCGCTGCAGCTCGTCATCGATGTTCACGGCGGTCTTGTTGGTCAGGTCCTGGCGCGCCTCCAGCGCCAGGCTGGAGCGGGTCTCCGCCCGGTCGGTCCAGACGGCGCGCGCGCCCTGCATGAGCCCGACGCTCTGGGAAGCCGCCTCCGACAGCGTCATGCTGCCGGGCAGGCCACTCGCGGCGGCGTAGCCGCGATCGGCATCCATCGCGTCGAGCGCGCCCAGGATGAAGCCGTTGTCGGTGGCCAGCCCTTCGCTGCCGGCGTTCATGCCGGTGCGCAGGTGCCAGAGCGCACCGCCCCGTTCCGGATCGGCGGCGGGATTGATGGCGATGTCGCGCGCCAGGCCGAGCACCGGGCTGCTCGCCGGGTCCCAGCTCGTCTCGGTCGGCCGGGTGAACAGGCCGAAGGGCTTCGGCGTGGCGCTGCCGAGCGTCGGGTCGGCCTCCTGGAAGGCGTCCACCAGGCGGCCGGCCACCTGGTCCAGCATGTCGGCGAACTGCGGCAGGGTCTCGTCGCGCAGCTTCAGGGAGGCGGCGATGGAACCGCTGTCCGAGAGGCGCAGCGGCTGCCCCCCGACCGTGATGCCGGAGAGCTGCGCCGGATAGCGCGCCTCCGTCGGGATCGAGGCGGTGTGGGTGAAGTCGAGATGATGGACCGTGGTGCTGTCATAGATCGTGCTGCCGCCCTCGGTCATCAGCACCAGCCGGCCAGGTCCGTTGTCATGGACGCGCACCGGCAGCTTGGCGCTGATCTCGGCCAGCAGCGTGTCGCGCTGGTCCTCGTATTCGGCGGTGGAGGCGCCGCGGGCGCTGGCCTGCGCCATGCCGCGGTCCACCTCGGCCAGACGGTCGAGCGCGGTGTTCACCGCCGCCACATCCCTGGCGATGCCGAGGTCCGCCTGGGTCCGCGCGGCGGAAACGGCGCCGTCCATGGCGTGCAGCGTATCCACCAGGTCCTGCGCGGCGGAGAGCGCCTGCGACTGCGCCACGGTGTTGTCGGCGGCGGAGGAGAGGGTGGTCATCGCCTCGCGGAAGGCGCCGAGGCGCGAGGAGAGCGAGCGCGCGTCGGCGGGCTGGCCGATCGCGCCGGTATAGGCCTCCAGCGTCGTCTGCATGCGCAGCGCATAGGCCTCGCTGGCATCGGCGGCGCGGGAGGTGGCGGCCAGCGCAGCATCGGCGGCGCGCGTGGTGGCGCCGGTGCTGACCCCGGCGCCGACCCCGGCGACCAGCCGCTCGCTGCGCGGCATCTCCCGCCGCACATAGCCGGGCGTGTTGGCGTTGGCGATGTTGTTCGCCAGGATCATCGACTGGCGCTGCTCGGCCGCCAGGGAGGACAGGGCGTTGGAAAGGGCGCCTTGAATGCTCATGTCTCGGCTTCCGGTGGCTGGTCGTGGTCCTGCGTCTATTTTTCGCAAAGCGCGGCGGTGGACAGGCCACCGCCGCGTCCCGGCGGGCTCAGCGCTTCAGGTTGGTGGCTTCCTCAAGCATCTGGTCGGCGGTGCGGACCACCGAGGCATTGGAGCTGTAGGCCCGCTGCGTCTCGATCAGGTTGGTCAGCTCGGTGCCGATATCGACGTTGGAGGATTCCAGCGCACCGCCCGAGGTGGTGCCGGCCGCGCCCTCACCCGCCGTCAGAAGGCGCACCGATCCTGCCTCGCGCGACATCTCGTAGGCGTCGCCGCGCACCGGGTTCAGCCCGTCCGCATTCGGGAAGACGGCGAGCTTGAGCTGGTAGATCGCCCGCGACTGGCCGTTCGAGAAGGTGGCGATGACCTTGCCGTCGTCCTGCACCGAGACGCGCTCCAGCAGGCCGAAGGCGGAGCCGTCCTTCTCGACCTTCACCGGCGTGTAGTTGCCGGCGAGCTGGGTCATGCCGGAGACGCTGTCGGGGACGCCGATCTTGATCGGCAGGTCCACCGCATTGCCCGCCACCTTGATGTTCAGCGTGCCGGTGATCGGGTCGTAGTCGCCGAGGGCACTGACGGTCGCGGTCTTCAGGGGATCAGAACTGGTGCGGTCCTGGCCATAGGTGGCCGGATTGGGCACATCGCCCGCAACGGTACCGGCGGCCTTGCTGTAGGTGCCGTCGATATCCGTCAGGGCCTTGATCGTGCCGGCCTTGTTGGCGCCCGCAGTCTCGTCCCAGAACTCGATGCCGATCCGGCCGACGATGTGGCCGTCGTCGGTCGCCGTGGCGCCGCTGCCCGTCGCGCTGTCGAAGATCTCCAGCGTCCAGGTGTTGGTATTGGCGGCACCGGCGCCGGGATCCTGCACCACCGGCGTGAAGCGGTAAGTCAGGGTCTGGCTGGCGCCCAGCGCGTCGTAGTAGTCGACGCTGCTGATGAAGGCGTTGTGGTCCGGCGGGGTCAGGCTCGGCGCGGTCTGTGCGGAAGGCAGATTGGCCCAGAAGGTCATCTGCGTCGTCGGCGAGGAGGCAACGCTGGTGTTGCTGATGTTGACGGTGCTCAGGCTTTCCAGGTTGTTGTCGCCCAGATTGCCGACCGGCATGCCATCGGCGCCAAGCGGCACGCCCTGCAAATAGTAGCCGGCGGCGTTCACCAGGTTGCCATTGGCGTCGGGGCGGAAGGAGCCGGCGCGGGTGGCCAGGTACTTGCCGCCGCTGGCGCTCTCCTCGTTCACCACCAGAAAGCCGTTGCCGTTCACCGCGATGTCGGTGTCGATGCCGGTGCTCTGCACCTGGCCGACCTTGCTGATCTCGATGCGGTTCTGCGCCGCCGTGCCTGCCAGCGCGGCGGAGCCGTTGCTGCTGCCTTCCAGCACCAGGCTGGAGAACTGCGTATCGACCCGCTTGTAGCCGACGGTCGAGCTGTTCGCGATGTTGTTGGAAATGCCGGCCAGCTTCTGCGCCTGGGCGTTCAGGCCGGAGGTGCTGGTGCGGAGTGCGTTGATGGCCGTCATCGGCGGTCCCTCAGGAAACGGTGCGGTGCGGGGGCGGCCGGCGGCGGCCGGCCCTGGTCGGTTGGGGACCGGCGCCGGCTTCTGCCGGCGAACCGGAGGCTGCGCGGGGTTTCACCGCCGCGGCTCACTGGAATTGCGGCGTGCTGCCGCGCGCGCCTCGGCCACCACGTCGGACCGGAGCACGGTGATGGCGATCCGCCGGTTGCGCGGATCGTCGGGCGTCTCGGGCAGCAGCGGCTCCACCGCCGCCTTGCCCTCGACGCGGAACATCCGCCGCGCCGGCAGGCCGGACCGCTCCAGCGCGCGGCGGGCGCCATTGGCGCGGTCGGCGGAGAGTTCCCAATTGCCGTAGCCGCCGCGCGAGAAGCCTTGCCCATCGGTATGGCCGGCGACCACGACCTCGTTCGGCACGGTGGCCAGCACGCTGCCGACCACCTCCAGGATACGCGCCAGGCGCGGCGTCGGCTCGGCGCTGCCGGGCTGGAACATCGCCGCGCCGTCGCGGTCGAAGACCTGCAGCCGCAGCCCCTCCGGCGTCATCTCAAGCTGGATGTTCTGGGCGAATTCGCGCAGGCTGTCGGACTGCATCTGGCGCTCCAGTTCGGCCTTCAGCGCGTCGAAGCGCTGGCGCTCGATGGGGTCACGCGCCGCCGCCTCGCTCGCGGTGGTCACCGCAGCCTGCGGCGCCTCGCCCTCGCCCGCCGCCTCACCGCCTTCGCGATCCTGACGCAGCCCGCCATCGCTCACGGGCGTCAGGGAATCCTGGCGGGATTCACCGGCCACCAGCACCGAGCGCCCGCCCTCCAGCACGCCGTTGCCGGCGGGCAGGTCGAGGATGCTGGAGGAGGTGAAGAACTGCGCGATGCCCTCACGCTGCGACTCAGTGGTCGAGGAAAGCAGCCACATCACCAGGAAGAAGGCCATCATCGCCGTGACGAAGTCGGCGTAGGCGATCTTCCACTGACCGCCATGCTCCTCCTCGTGCTCGCCGTGGTGGCGCTTGACGATGATCGGGCGTTTCGGATGGTCGTCAGCGCTCATGCGGCGGGCTGGCCTCTCTGCGGGGCGAGGCTCATCTTTACTACCACCGTTTTTCGCATTTCAAGTGCCACGATCCTGTTGCGTGTGCCGCACCGTCAGGCTGCCCTGCAGCCGCAGCCGCTGCAGCAGGGCCGCGAAGGCGTCCGACAGGTCGGCCGTCACGGCGCGGGGCAGCGCATGGGCGGTTTCCATCACCGCGTCCAGCCGTGCATCCTCCAGCCGCGCCCGCACCTCGATGCGGCCGGTGGCCGGCAAGCTCAGGCGGGCCGCCAGCACATGCCGGTCCCGCAGCCGCTGGCGCCGCGCCATGTCCGGCCGCCAGAACAGGTCCAGCCAGGCCAGGCCGCCCTGGGGCGTCAGCAGCGGCACCTGCCGCCCGCTCCAGCGCGCCGGGTCGCCCAGCGTGGCAGGCGGCGGCGGCGGCGCGTCGAGCACCGCCGCCACCTCCCGCTGTGGCAGGTCCAGCAGGCCGGCCAGGGCCTGCAGCCGCTCGGGCCCGAGCCAGCGGCGCACATCCGGCCGCAGCATCGCCAGCGCCAGGGGCAGCACGAGGCCGGCGGAGCCGCCTGGCAGCAGCGCCTCCAGCCCGGCCAACCGCAGCGCCGCCGCGTCGAGCCGCGGATGCGCGGCCGGCTGCAACGGCGCCTCCGCCTCGCCGCGCGGCGGCAGGGCGCTCAGCGCGCGGGCAGCGGCGGCATAGCCGGCGCCCGCCTCGCGCTCCGCCGGCGCGGCGACGGGCAGGACAGGAGAGAGTGCCTTCTCCGAGCTCATGGGGCACCGCCCTTCCTCACTCCTCCCCGATCTCATCCTCCTCGAGGATGAAGATGCGTCCCTCGTCGGAGAGGCGCTTGGCGATGGTGATGATGTCGGCCTGCGCGTCCTCCACCGTCTTGCGGCGCTGGGCAGGCATGTTCTCGATCTCCTCGCGCATCAGTGTCGCCGCGCGGGCCGACATGCTGCCGAGGAACAGGTCGCGCAGGTCCGGCGAGGCGGCCGTGAGGGCGATCTGCAGCTTGTCCACCGGGCACTCGGCGACCAGCGTGGCGAAGGTCGAGCGGTCGACGCGGATCAGGTCGTCGAAGGTGAACATGATGCGCTTGATGCGCGAGGCGGCATGCGGCTCGCGCGCCTCGATCTGCTTCATCAGCTGATCGACCAGCGACTTGTCGGCGCGGTTCATGATCTCCGCCACGATCTGCGAGCTGTCGCGCTCGTAGCTGCGGTTGAGGTTGGTGATGAACTCCTTCTGCAGCGTCTGCTCGATGTCCTGCAGCACGCCCTTCTGGATGCTGTCCATCCGCACCATGCGCAGGATGATCTCGTCCACCGAGGCCTTGGGCAGCAGCGCCAGGACGCGCGCCGCGTGCTGCGCCGGCAGCTTGGCGAGGATGACGGCCGCGGTCTGCGCCAGCTCGGTGCGGAGATAGGTGGCCAGCACCTCGGGCGAGATGTTGGCCAGCTTCTCCCACATCGTCTTGCCCTCGGGACCACGGATCTCGTCCATGATCTCGCTGACCTTCTCGTTCGGCAGCAGGCGGCGCAGCAGGCGCTCGGTGCTCTCGGCGGTGCCGATCACCGCGCCGGTGCGGCCGACCTCGCTGCGGAAGCGGTTGATGACGCGCTCGACCTGGTCGATGTCCACCTTGCCGAGATTGGCCATGGCGCGGCTGACGATGCGGATCTCGGGCTCGTCCAGCCGGTCGAACAGGCTCTGGATGCGCTCCTCGTCGAGCGCCATGAACAGCACGGCGACATCGGCCAGAGGATCGGCCTTCTCGACAGGGCGCACCGCGCGGCGCGATTCAGGGGCTTTCATCGGGGAGCACTCCGCAGCGGGGATTCTGGCCGCGTCCGCGGCTCGGCGGGATCGGGGCGGAACAGGGGCAGCAGCAGGGTGGCGAGCAGGGCCGGCAGCTCGGGCGGCAGGCCGCCGCCAGGTTCCAGTCGGGCCAGCATCTCGGGCAGGTCGGCCTCGGGCGGCAGCAGCGTGCCCTGGCTGGCGGCGATGCCGCGCAGACGCTCCTCCAGCGCAGCACTGTCCGCCACAGCGTCCTGCGCCAGCGTGAGGCGCAGCCCCGAGGCCAGGGCGCGGCGGCGGCGCGGGCGGGGCGGGGCGGCGGCCGCGCCGCTCATGTGGTGAAGCTCCGCGTCAGGGCGCCGGCCACCAGCGACCAGCCATCCACCAGCACGAAGAAGATCAGCTTGAAGGGCATGCTCACCACGACGGGCGGCAGCATCATCATGCCCATGCCCATCAGCACCGAGCTGATAGCGATGTCGATCGCCAGGAAGGGCAGGAACAGCAAGAAGCCGATCTGGAAAGCCTTGTTCAGCTCCGAGATGATGAAAGCGGCGGAGAGGATGTGCAGCGGCACCACGGCGCGCAGCTTGGCATCCTTCACCGCCTCCTCCGACGGCACCCCCTCCGCGCTCTCCGGCGGCTGCCACTTGGCGATGTCGATGAACAGCGCCAGGTCATGCGGCCGCACATTGGCCTCCATGAAGCCGCGGAAGGGCTGGATGGCCCGCTCCGCCGCCATCTCCTCGGTGATGGCGCCGTCGAGCAGCGGCCGTCCGGCGTCGTTCCAGACATGCTCCAGCACCGGCGCCATGACGAAGGCCGAGAGGAACAGCGAGAGGCTGACGATCACCGTGTTCGGTGGCGACTGCTGCAGCCCGAGCGCGGTGCGCAGCATGGAGAGCACGACGACGATGCGGGTGAAGGAGGTCGCCACCACCAGGATGCCGGGAGCGATGGCCAGCAGCGTGGTGGCGACGATCAGGCCGACCACGTTGGTGGTCAGGCTCTGCCCGCCGCTCGCCGCCGCCTGGGCACCCTGCGGGCCGAGGCTCAGCGAGACGCTCTGCGCCCAGGCGGGCGCGGCCATCAACAGAAATCCAAGCGCCAGGAAGGCGGCCTTGAGGAGGGCTTTGCCCCCCTCAAACGCCCCCCACCAGGAAACCGGGTTTCCTGGACCTTCCGGACAAATGGCGGGGTCCGGGGTGACACGGTCACCCCGGCGGAGGGGTCCAGGGGAGGCAGCGCCTCCCCTGGCCATCGCGAGCGGCATTCTGCGCGCCATCGGAGGGGGTGTTTCTCAGCCGGCGGAGGAAACGATCTCGGTGATCGAGATCGACAGCCGCCCGTCATCGGTGATCTGGATCTCGCCGCGGGCGATCAGCCGCTCATTGGCCATCAGGTCCACCGGCTCGCCGACCTTCTTGTCGAACTCGATGACCGAGCCGCGGCTGAGGTTGAACAGCGCCGCCATCGGCAGGCGCTTGCTGCCCAGCACCACCTGCACATTCACCGGAATGTCCATGATGCGTGGCTTGCGCTCGGTCAGGAACGGGTTTTCGGGCGTGGCGCTCTCACTCACGACTGGTTCTCCTGTGCGGCCATGGCCGCGTCTGTCTGGGTGGGGGCGGAGGCGCCGAGGATGGCGAGCACCTGCGCCCGCAGCACGGCCGGATCGTAGACAAGGCCGCCATCGGCCCAGGCGGCCTCGGCCTGCCCCGGCGGCATGGTGTCATCGGGCAGCAGCCGCAGCCGGCCGGCATGCGGCTCGCCCGGGAAGCCCTCCGCCTGCGCGGCGGCCAGGGTGTCGGGATGGGCGCGCAGGGTGATGGCGTCGGCCTCGCGCTCGGTCAGCGCCGCGGCCAGCAGCGCCGCCACCTCGCCGCCGACGGCGTGCGCCAGCAACACGGGGAAGAGCGTCTCCAGCGCCGCCACCACCGTGGCGCGCAGTTCGGTGTCGAGCCGCCGCCGCTCCTCGACGCGGTCCGCCAGCAACCTTTCCAGCGCCGTGGCGGCCGCCGCCGCACCCTGGCGGCTGCGCTGCGCCATCTCGGCCCGCAGCGCCTGCTCCGCCGCGGCGCGACCCTCGGCCTCGCCTTCGGCGCGGCCCCGCGCCAGGCCCTCCTCCAGGCCGCGCTGCCGCCCGGCCTCCATTGCCGTGGCGCGGATCCGCTCCTCGGCCCGCAGGCGCGCGGCGGCGCTGCCATCCTCATCGGCGACCAGCGCCAGCAGCGCGGGCGGCTGGTAGGGGCGCAGCATCATGCCGGCGTCCCTTCCTCGATCCAGGAGCGGACCACCGCCAGGGCCTCATCCGGCCGCTGGTCGATGATCTCCTGCAAGGCGGAAAGGGAGGACAGCCGGATCTGGATGTCCTGCCCGACCGTGGCGATGGCGTCGTCCATGCTGTCCGCCTGGGCCGCAGCGGCGGCGGCGGCGGCCGCGGCAGTCGCAGCCGCGGCGGCCTCGGCCACCAGGCGGCGCTGGCGGCGGCGGAACAGCAGGCTGGCGGCGACCAGGGCCAGCACCAGCCCGCCCGCGATCATCGCGATCTGCCGGCCGCTCAGCAGCACCCCGTCGGCATCGGCCGAGGCCAGCGTGCCGAGCCCCTCTTCCGGCAGGAAGCGCAGCGTCTCGACCGTCACGATGTCGCCGCGCTTCTCGTTGAAGCCAACCGCGGAGCGCACCAGCGCCGCCAGGCGGTCCAGCTCTTCCTTCGGGCGCGGCACCGTCTTTCCCGCGGCATCGGCGGCCTCGTCCACCACCACGGCGACGCTGACGCGCTTCACCGCACCGGGCTCGCGCACCGTCTCCTCGACCTTCGAGGAGATCTCGAAATTCACCGTCTCGTTGCGGCGCTGGCTGGAGGAGGTGCTGCGTGTGGCGTTGTTGCCGACCTGCTGGTTCGGCAGGTTCTGCCCGACCGTCACCGGCGCCTGGCCGCGGCCGTCGTCGCTGTTCTCCTGCTCGGTCTGGGTCTGCCGGCCGCGCTCGACCTGGCCGAGGGGGTCATAGGTCTCCTCGCGCGCCACGGTGCGGGCGCCCTCGACGTCGATCGAGGCCACCGCGCGCACCTTGCCGCGGCCGAGGATCGGCTCCAGCAGATCGAGCACCGCCTTCTGGAGCGCCTGCTCCTGGGCAATGCGAATTTCCCCGATACGACCAGCGGCGGCACCCAGCCCGCCATCGGCCGCCAGCACGATGCCGTTTGGGTCGACCACCGACACGTCTTCCTGCCGCAAGCGCGGCACGGCGCCGGCCACCAGCAGCCGGATCGCCGCCGCCTGCGCGGCGCCGAGCCGCTGCCCGGCCTGGGTGGTGACGGTGATCGAGGCGGTCGGCGGCGGCGCGTCGCGCGAAAAACTCTCGCGCTCCGGCAGCACGATGTGCACCCGCGCGGAGCGTACCCCCTGCATGGTGATGATGGTGCGCGCCAGCTCGCCCTCCAACGCCCGCAACCGCTGCACGCGCTGCATGAAGGAGGTCATCTGCATCGGGCTGGCCTGGTCGAGCAGCTCGTAGCCGGCGCCGCCCTGGCGCGGCAGGCCCTCGGCGGCAAGCTGCATGCGCAGCCGCGCCACCTGCTCGGCCGGCACGAAGATGGCGCCGTCGCCGCGCGCCTGGACAGGGACCTTCAACTCCTCCAGCCGGGTGGCGATCCGCCCGGCCTCGGCGGGCTCCAGCCCGGCATAGAGCAGGCCATCCGGCGCATTGGCGGAGCGCGCCACCAGGATCACGGCGATCAGCGCCGCCAGTCCCACCGCCACCAGAGCACCGATTTTCGCAGGGCCGAGCCGCCTGAGCGTGGCGCCCAGCCCCCCCAGATCGAAACCAGGCCCCAGGGTCCGAACTTGCTGCATCGACCTTCTATCGCCTCATGCTGGCGCGCGCCCCACCCGGCCTTCCGGCGCATCCTTGGCCGACGCGCCAGGGCAGCCGGGCGTGACACCCAGACCCCGTTCCCACTCGCCTGCCATCCCGTGCGAACATCCCGGAACGGATGTTTTTAGCATGGCATGCGAAGACGCGTCGGTTTATACCTTCGCCCACTCCGCTTGTCGCGCGAAAAATCGCAATCGCCGGGAGATCCGCTGCATGGCCTCACCCTCCGCGGAGAAGTCCGCGAAAAATCCGGAAAAGCCGGGACGCAAGGGCGGCAGGCGCCGCCTGCTCCTGGTCCTCCTCCTGCTGCCCCTGCTGCTCGGCGGCGGTGTGGCGGGCACCTGGTTCCTCATCCCCGGCGCGGCGGATGCCGTGCGCCACCTGGCCGGCCTGGACGCCGCGCCGGAGGAGGGCGCCGCGGCCGCCGCGCTGCCGCTGCCGGGCAAGCCCAGCTTCGTCGAGTTCCCGGAGATGACCCTCTCCCTGCCGAATGGCGGCCGCCCGCGGCAGCTCCGGCTGAAGCTGGCGGTCGAGATCAACGGCGACCCCGTTCTGGTGCAGGCCGACCTGCTCAGCCCCCGCATCTATGACAGCCTGGTGCTCTACCTGCGCACCCTGCACGACAGCGAGATGGAGGGCGCGCTAGCCATGGACCGGCTGCGCGGCGACCTGCACCGGCGGCTCGACCTGGTGCTCGGCCCGGGCCGCGTGCGCGACGTGCTGATCACCGGCTTCGTGGTGGCCTGAGGCATGAGCGAGACGAACGAGACCGGCGGCGCCGAGCCCGATCCGATGGCCGATGCCATGGCCGATTGGGGCGCCGCCGGCGTCGCCATGGGCCAGGGCGACATCGACGACCTGTTCGGCGGCCCGGAACCGGCGGCCGAGGAAGGCCCGCGCCGCGGACTGGAGGCGCTGGTCGGCGGGGCGGTGCGCTACGAGCGGCTGCCGATGCTGGAGATCGTGGTGGACCGCCTGGCGCGGCTGATGACCACCTCCAGCCGCAAGTTCACCGCCGACAATGCCGATGTCGTCATCGACCGCATCCGGCCGGTGCGCGTCGGCGCCTTTCTCGACACCATCACCCTGCCGGCGCTGATCGGCGTCATCCGCATCGAGGAATGGGACGGCTACTGCCTGGCCGCGCTGGATTCACGGCTGATCGGTTCGATCGTCGACATCCTGCTCGGCGGCCGGCGCAACGCGCTGCAGCCGATCGAGGGGCGCCCCTACACGCCGATCGAGCGCACCTTCGTCGAGAAGTTCGTCTCGATCATCGCGCAGGACATGAGCAAGGCCTTCGAATCGGTCTCGCCCGCCGAATTCAGGCTGGAGCGGTTCGAGATCACGCCGGGCTACGCGATGATCACCAAGCCGACCGCCGCGGCGCTGACCTTTCGCGCCGAGATCACCATGGAAGGGCGCGGCGGCTACATCGACTTCCTGCTGCCCTACACCTCGATCGAGCCGGTGCGCGACCTGCTGAGCCAGGAAGTGCTCGGCAAGAAGCAGGGCGGCGACAGCATCTGGCGCAACCACCTCGCCGAGGAACTGCCGCGCGCCGGCATCGAGCTGACCGCCGTCATCGAGCGGCGCGTCATGCCCTTCTCGGAGGTCGCCGCCTGGCAGCCCGGCTCGGTCTTCGTGCTCGACCGGCGGCAGGAGGACCCGATCGAGGTGTACTGCCAGGGGCTGATGGTCTGCCGCGCGGCGATCGCCAGCAAGGACGAGCGCGTGGTGCTGCGCGTGGAGGAGTGCGTGATCGACAGAAGCTGGCCGGGCAGCGCGCCCAGCCAGGACGCCTGAGGAAAATCCCATGACGCTGACACAGATCCTCGACGCCTCCGCCCTGGCGGCGCTGGTTGCCCAGGCCGGATGGATCGGCCTGCTCTATCGCCGGATGGGCCGGCTGCGCGTGGCGCTGGAGGGCGCCGGCGACGTGATCGGCCAGCTCGACGAGGCCTCGTGCCGGCTCGACAACGTGGCCGGCGGCATCGTGCAGAAGGTGCGCGACGGCATCGGCGAGGTGGACAGCAAGCTCGGCGCCTGCCGGCGGCTGGTGCAGGAGCTGTCCACCGCCTCGCGCCAGGCCGAGGAGGTGGCCACCCGGCTGGACCTGGCGCTGCGGCAGAACCGCAAGCTGCAGAGCGCCCGTGCCGCCGCGCCGCCGCGCGAGCTGGTGGAGCCGCTGGGCCTGGCCGAGCGCCTGGCCGGGCGGCCAATGCCCGCCTTGACCGAGCCCGCCGCCGTCTTCGGGCCGCCGCTGCTGACCCTTCCCGCCGCGCCCGAGGCGCTGGCGCCCGCCATTCCGGAGGAGCCGCCGCTGCGCAGCGTGCTGGCGGCGGAGCTGCTCTTCGCCAGCCCGGCGACCCCGGTGCCCGAGGCGCGCACCATCCGCGTGAAGCTGGATTGAGCCGCATGACCCCTGCGCCCGCTTTCGACCTCTCCACGCCACGCCGGCGGTTGCGATCACTCGCCGGCCTGCCGCTGATGGCGCTGAGCCTGGCCGCCCTGCTGCCCGGCCGCATCGCCGGCCTGACCGAGAGCGGATTCTCTCTGCCGCGCCTCGGCACCACGCTGCTGCAGGCGCGGGAAGCTCCCACTGCCCCGGTCCCTATGGCGCTGCGCGAGGGCGTGGTCGCCCGCCCCACCATCTCGCCGGTTTTGGCCGGTGCGGTGCGCCCTAACCCCCTGGGCGAGGAACGCCCTGGGGAGGGCCGGCTGCTGATGGAAGTCTCCCGCCGGCAGTCCGAGATCGACCAGCGCGCGCGCGACCTGGAGGCGCGCGAAGCCCGCCTGCAGGCGGCGGAGGAGATGGCCCGTGCGCAGATCACCGAACTGGCGCGGCTGCGCCAGGAGGTGGAGCAGATGGTGGCGCGCGAGAGCACGGCCGCCGAAGGCGACATCGATTCACTGGTCGCGCTCTACGTGAACATGCGGCCGCAGCAGGCGGCGAAGGTGCTGGAGCGGCTGGAGGCGCCGCGCGCCGCGGTGATCCTGTTGAAGATCCCCGAGCGGCAGGCCGGTCCGATCCTGGCGCAGATGGAGCCGCCGGCGGCGCTGGCGGTGACGCAGGAAATCGCCGGGCGCCGGGAAGCCTTCCGCACTCCGGTACCCTGACGCACGCAGGCGGAAAAGATCGGGAGGAAGGAATTCCTCCCGAACCCTCCATCTTCCTTTTGTCAGTTTGGGCGGGCGCTCAGGCCTCGCCGGAGCGGATCCGGCTGGTCTCGCCCAGCAGCGTATCCGCGGCCACGGCACAGAGGGCGCGGCTGCCGCTGGCATCGTGCAGGGCATAGCCGCCCTCGGCCAGGGCCGTGATCCGCCCCTGCGGCGCGGGCAGCACGAATTCCAGGTCGCAATCCAGCAGGCCAGCCGCCTCCCGCAAAGCAGGATCGCTGGCCTGGGCAGCGCCCTGTCCCGTGAAAAGGCGCCGCGAGAGGGTGAGCACGGCATCCAGCGTGGCCGCCTGCGCCAGAGGCATCGGTGCGTCCGGCGGGCTGGCGCGGCGCAGGTCCAGCCGCCAGGGAAGGTCACTCGCCTCCGTGCGCGCCAGGTCCAGGCACCATTCCCCCTGCCGGGCGCACCAGGCCAGCGGAGCCGTGCTGGCGAAGCGGACCACGCCGGCCAGGGTCTGTGGGCCGTCCGGCAACGGCTCCACCTGCAGCCGCAGCGCGGCGAAGCGGCGCCGCATCGCGCGGTCGCGCCGGCCCAGCCAGACAGCGGCGGCGGCACCGGCGGCCAGTGCCGCGAGGCTGTGCCAGCCGAGCGCGGGAAGCACGGGTCCGGCGCCCAGGCCGGCACCCAGCCCCGCCATCCCCAGCAGGGTGGCCGCCGGAAGCGGCCGGATGAGAGAAAGATGCTGCGGCATGGCGACTTCTCCGCGGGAGCCTGACAGAAGCACAGGCTTCGCACGGAATTCCACAATTTTTCGCAAATCCTTTCCGGCCTGGCACCATCCTCTGTTCGGCTCGGCCAGGCACATGCGATTTTCGCCGCATGGAAACCCTCCGCTCCAGCACGACGGCCGCGCCCCTTTCCTTGCTGCTCGATTCCGTCGCACCGGGCGCCGGCGCCTGGGTTGGCCGTGCCCCCTGGTACGGCTGCGCCGCCTGTGGGCGCTTCGCCAGGAGGGTACGATTGCCTTTCTGGGATTGGCGGAGCAACTGGCGGCCGAGGCCGATCCGGCGGCACGGATGAGCCTGCGCCGGGCCTATTTGCCCGTCCCAGCATCGCGGGAGAACACGCCACCCTGCCGCTGCGCGTCGTGCCAGTCCCCATGCCGGGCTCCAGCGAGTGCCTGCGGCATCTCCCATGCCTGGATGCGGACGTGGTCCGCTTCGGCTTCGCGGGCGCGCATCTCACCCTGGCGGATGGCCACCCGGGATGGGCGGCCGCCCAGCAGGGGCAGGGAAGCGAAGAGGCGCTCCGGGGGAGGGGGGAGGGTGTCATGCTGATGATCCCGCTGCGCCGCTCCAGCCTGCTGGTACAGGGCTGGAGAGACCCTCACCCGGGGCCGGGCGTGGCATTACAAAGTCATGCGAAAAATTCTTGATACGTGACTGCGGAAACGACAGTATGTCCTTGGACGGTCGGCCCCGAGATGCCGGTCCGTTTCCCATCCCCTCCCGGAGCCTCCCCCCCATGCCCGACAATGGACTCGCGCTTTTCTCCCCCGCCCTGGACTGGGAAGGCCTTGCCGAAGCGTTGCTAGGGCGCGCCGTGGCGCTGGGCCGGCGGGATGGCCTGCAGGGACTGCACCGTGACATCGCCGGCACCGCCGACCTGCCGGGGTTGCGGGAAATGCCGGTTCCCGACGTCCTGCTGGCCGCGATGCGTCATTGCTACGCGGCGGGGCATGTGCATGGCGCCGATGTGCGGCGCGAGGGGCGCCGGCGCCGGGCGGGGCGGCTGGCCAGCCCGCCGATGATGGCCGTGGCGGCCCAGGCCTGAACCCGGAAAGCCGCCGGCGCCCGCCCAGCGGGCGCCGGCGGGAGAGAGGCCCTCAGCCGGCGCCGTAAGCCTTGCGTGCCTCGGCCGCCGTGTCGCCGCTCTGGCGCATCGCCGCCACCACATCGGCCGGCAGGGCGCGCGGATCCTCGCCGGAGCTGCGCTGCGCGCCCGCCTTGTTCATGCGCGTGAACACCTCCATCAGGGTCGAGAGCATCGCCTGCTCGGGCGCATGCGCCACCCGCGCCGGCGCGCCGCTGCCCCACCAGAACGGCTCGTTGCTGGCCACCGCCGCGCCGGATTTCGAGGTTTGCGCCAGGGTGGCGGGGTCGATCGTCACTGGGCCGCTCGGCGCCTCCAGGCCGAGCTGCGCATAGGTCTGGTTCACCCGGTCGCGCAGCTTGTCGATCACCTGCTGCACCGAGAGCGGCGCCCCGTCGCTGCCGCGAAAGATCGCGGGATTGGCATGCGCGGCGTCGGGCAGAACCTGGCTGGCCGCCATCTGCGGGTCGGAGGCGGCCTTCTGCAGCAGCTCGCTCGCCCCGCGCAGGCCGAGGAAGTGACCGAGATACAGTTCGGTCGCGTCCGGCCGGTGGCCGATATTCGAGGCCAGCGTATCCGTCAGGTCCTTCAGATGCTCGGCGCCGAGCCGGGCGGCGATCTCCGGGTCGTCGCGCAGCGCCAGGATGCGGCCGCGCAGCGCGGGATCGGAGACGGTGAGGCGGCTGCCCTGGCGGGTGATCGCCGCCGCCTCATCCCCCAGGCCGTGCTCGGCGCCGTGCGCCTGCACCACGCCCAGCCAGGTCTGGTCGATGAACTGGAACAGGCCGCGGGCGGAGGAGGTGGAGGCCTGCGCATCGGCGCGGAAGCCGCTCTCCATCGCCGCCTTGGCGGCCAACACCTCGAAATCCATCCCGGTCGCCTGCGCGGCGTTGCGCAGCGCGCCGGTGACGGCGCTGTCCACCTTGTAGCGGCCCAGCGTCTCGGTGCGCGGGCGGGTGGCGCTCAGGCCGGTCTTCTCCAGGGCGGCCTGGAGGGCAACGGAGGTCGGCATGGTCAGGCCTTTCTGTCGCTTTTGCGAAAAATGCTCATAGCACGACAGGATGCGAAATGATAAGAGCAACGCATCGGTGAGCTTCAGCGCCGACCGTCGCAACCTGCGGGGCTGTCCCAGTCGATGATCCAGATCGCCGGAATCTTCGGAGTTTTCCTCGCCGTCTTCGGCGGCTACCTGATCGCCGGTGGCAAGATGGGCGTCATTCTCGGCGCCCTCGGCCCGGAACTGCTCGTCATCGGCGGCAGCGGCTTCATGACGCTGCTGATCGGCGGCGACGGTGCGCTGCTCGCCAAGACGCTCAAGGCCTTCGGCAAGGTGTTCAAGGGTTCGAGTTGGCAGCGGAAGGACTTCTCCGACCTGCTCTGCCTGCTCTACCTGCTGCTGCGCACCCATCAGAAGGAGGGCGCGGCGAAGCTCGAAAAGCATATCGAGCAGCCGGAAAGCTCGGCAATCTTCAGCCGCTATCCGCGCCTGATGCAGGACCCGGCGCTGCGCGCGACGATCTGCGATACGCTGCGCACCGTCACGCTGAACAACAAGGACCCGCACCGCATCGGCGAGATGATGGAAACCTCCATCGACAAGCGCCACGCGGAGAACCTGAAGCCGGCCAAGGCGATCCAGACCATGGCCGACGCCTTCCCCGCGCTTGGCATCGTCGCCGCGGTGCTCGGCGTCATCAAGGCGATGGGCGCGATCAGCGAGAGCCCGGAAATCCTGGGCCACATGATCGGCTCGGCGCTGGTCGGCACCTTCCTCGGCGTCTTCCTCTCCTACGGTCTGGTCGGGCCGATGGCCGCGCGGCTGAAGGCGATCTTCGAGGAGGAGCGGCGGATGCTCGACGTCACCCGCTCGGTGATCACCAGCTATCTCGAGAACCTCTCGCCGCAGATCTGCGTCGAGGTCGGCCGGCAGTCGGTGCCGACCAAGCTGCAGCCGAGCTTCGACCAGATGGAGGAGCAGCTGCGCGAGGCCGGGCGCGCCAAGACGGACGGCGAGGGCGGCGGGGAGTAACGCCGATGCGCCCCGCCCTCCTGCTGGCCAGCCTGGCGCTGCCGCCGCTGCTCGCCCTGCCCGGACAGGCCCAGGAAGCCTCGCCGGCCACCACTGCCGCCCGCGCCGAAGCGGCCACGCCGGTGCGCCTGCGCAGCGGCCAGCATGTCGATCGTGGCCGCGTCGTGCTGCATCTCGGTCGCATCCCGCCCTACACGCTGCGGCGTGCCGGCGACGATTGGGAGTTGCGGCTGCGCGGCCAGTACCGGCTGGATGCCTCCGAACTTCGCCGCATCAACGAGCTGGCCGGTACCGAGACGCGGCAGGAGAATGGCGAAACCGTGCTGCGGCTGCGCCTGGCCTGCGATTGCGTGGCCGAGACGGGCGCCTTCGACGGCATGCTCTATATCGACCTGCGACCGGCGGCCAGCGAACCGCCGCGCGAGGCGCAGAGCCCGGCCCAGCTCGCCGCCGCGCGGCGCCGCCTGCTGGACGACGCGGTCAAGCTCGGCCTGATGAGCCAGCAGCAGGCCATCACCCTGCTGCGCGGCACCGCACGCGCGACCGCGTCCGGCGGAGCCGCGGCACCCGTGGCCGCCCCTGAACCGTCCGCTCCTGTTGTGGCGCCCGCTCCGGTCGCCACGTCCAGCGCCATGGCACCTTCCGCTCCGGCGCCAGCGCCTGTTTCCGCTGCGGCTCCCGCCGAGGCACCTGCGCCCGCACCGGGCACCGCCGTGGCCGCAGGCCAGACCGGCGGAGGGAAGACGGCCGGTGCAAGCGACGACCTGGCGGGGCTTCGCGAGGAGATGGTGCGCAAGCTCGCGCTGCTGAACGGGGCACAGGTGCCGGCGGTGCCAGCTTCCCCCCCCTCTCCCGCCCGTGCCGCCGGTCCCGCGCCCAACCCCCGCTTCGCGCCGCCGCCTGAGGACGTTGCCAAGCCGGCCTGCCTCGCCGCTTCCTTCAGCCTGCAGGGCTGGGCCGGCACGGAAGGCTTCACGGACCGGCTGGTGACCCTGCGCACCGCGCTGGCCAAATCCGACCAGGGCGCCGCCGAGACAGCCACCCTCGCCGCCTTCTATGCCGGCCACGAACTGGCCCCCGAGGCGCTGGAGGTGCTGTCCGCACCGCTGAACGAGCAGCCCGGCGGCGAGACGCTGGAACAGCTGCAGCGGGTGCGCGACGTGGCGCGGCTGCTGGCGCGGCAGCCGATCGATCCCGCCTCCCCCCTGCTCACCGAGGCGGCGGACTGCACCCGGCCCGACCTGCCGCTGTGGCGCGGGCTGGTGGCGGCGCTCGGCGGCGAAACGACGGTGCTGGCGCGCCTCGCGCCGGCCATCCGCACCGCACTGCGCGACGTGCCGCAGGACCTGCGCATCGCTTTCGTCGGCATCATGGCCGATGCGGTGGAGGAGGATGCCGAGACGCTGCGCGGCCTGGTCGGCGCCATCCGCACCGCAAGCGATCTGCGCCCGGACCAGGCGGCGCTGCGCAGCTGGCTGCTGGCACGGCTGGCCCGGCTGGAGGGCAACCGCGCCGATGAGGTGCTGTACCTGCAGAAGGCCATCCAGGCCGGGCGCTGGGTGCCCGCGCTGCGTGCCCGCGCCCGGCTGGCGGCGCTGAACTTCGACCGCCCGGGAATGGAGGGGCAGCGGGCGGAGCAGCAGCTGCTCGACGTCAGCCGCACCTACCGCTTCGACTCCCTCGGCGAGGAGGCCGCTATCCTCTACGGCCAGCGCCTGCTGGAGCGCGGCGACCTGGGCGGCGCCCTTGCGGTGGCCGATGGCGCCAGCCAGGCCTCGCTGCGGCCCAGCATGGAGAGCCGCGGCGCCCGGCTGGCGGCACAGGCGCTGCGCCTGCTGCTGGTGGATGCCAAGGGCATGGCGCTGCCGCCGCCGAGCGAGCGGCTGGCGCTGTACTGGCAGTATGAGGGCTATGCCACGCCGGGCGAGCGCGGCGACGACATCCGCAAGGGCGCGCTGCGCCTGATGCTGGACGAGGGGCTGGCCGATGCCGCGCTGGACACCGCGCGGCAGCTCACCCCCGCCACGCAGCAGCAGCCCGAGGCGATGCTGCTGGTGGCCCGTGCCGAGGCGGGCGCCTCGCAGGGCGACGTGCAACGGGCCATGGCGCTGCTGCGCGCCCTGCCGCCTTCGGCGGAGGTGCACCGTGCCGCCAGCGCCGCCCTGGCGCGGATGGGACAGATCCAGCAGGCCGCCGCCGAACTGGCGGGCCTCTCCGGCCTGGCCGACCGTCAGGCGCGCGCCGCGCTGCTGTTCCAGGCCAAGGCCTGGCCGGAGGCCGCCGCAGCCTATGCCGAGCTGCTG
This sequence comes from Roseomonas sp., assembly GCA_035556695.1. GTDB lineage: Bacteria > Pseudomonadota > Alphaproteobacteria > Acetobacterales > Acetobacteraceae > Pseudoroseomonas. Next base: position 17,992 of record DATMFR010000060.1, on the reverse strand, counting down.
CGCGACCCGGCGCTGGAGCCGGCAGCACGCGGCGAGGCCACCACCCGGCTGGCCAGCGCCGCCGCCCTGGCGCGCCAGCGCCCCGCCGTGCCCGCCGAACTGCTGGCGCCGCAGAATGGCACGGCGGCGCTGCTGCAGCTCAGCGCGGGCCATGCGGCGGCACCGGCGAACGGCGTGGCGGCCATGCGGGCGGCCATCGCGCGCAGCCGGCAGATCGAGAAGCTGCTGCCGGAGACACGGAAGAACTGAGATGGACAGCCCCAGCATCGTCAGCCTCTCCGGACAGATGGCGCTGCGCCAGCAGCTCGACGTCACCGCCAACAACCTGGCCAATGCCAACACCACCGGATTCCGCGGCGACCGCACCCTGTTCCAGACCCATGTCAGCCGCCTGGAGGTGCCGGGGCGGGAGGTCGCCTTCGTGCAGGACCGCGCCACCTATCTCGACACCCGCGCCGGCACGATCGCGGCGACCGGCAACCCGCTCGACGTGGCGATCGAGGGCGATGCCTATCTGGCGGTGGAACGCCAGGGCGGCGGCCGCGGCTACACGCGCGACGGCCGGATGCATATCGCCCCGGACAATACCCTCGTGAACAGCGGCGGCCGCCCGGTGCTCGACGAGGGCGGCGCGCCCATCCTGATGCCGGAGCAGGTCAGCAAGGTCGAGATCCGCACCGACGGCACCATCCTGGCCACCGTGGACGGACGGATCGAGCAGGCCGGGCGCCTGGGCCTGTTCCGCGGCGGCGATCCTCGCGGCATCCGCAAAGGCGGCGACGGTCTGCTGGAGATCCCGACCGCCGACGTGCAGCCGGTGCCGGCCAATGCGCCGGGAGTGCGCCTGCATCAGGGCGCGCTGGAGGCCTCCACCGTGCAGCCGGTGCAGGAGCTCTCCAACCTGACGCTGATCCAGCGGGCCTATGAAAGCATGCAGCGGATCGTTGCCGATGACGACGATCGTGTGCGAAAAATGATAGAGACCCTGGGGCGCTCGAACTGACCCGCCGTCCCCCTGGCCTCCCCTGACCCACGCGCGGCTTCAGAAGGACACACACCATGCGCGCCATGAGCATCGCGGCCACCGGCATGCAGGCCCAGCAGACCAATGTCGAGGTCATCGCCAACAACATCGCCAACGTCTCCACCACCGCCTTCACCCGGCGCAAGGCGGAGTTCCAGGACCTGATCTACCAGTCCTCCGAACGCGTCGGCTCCTCCTCCTCCGAGGCAGGAACGGTGCTGCCGGTGGGCACGCAGGTGGGACTTGGCGTGCGCAACTCGGCGGTGAACCGCATCACCCTGCAGGGCTCGCTGACCGACACCGGCAACCGCTATGACCTGGCGCTTGAGGGCCGCGGCTATTTCGGCCTCACCCTGCCGGACGGTACCGTCGCCTATACCCGCGACGGCAGCTTCAAGCTCTCCCCCGAGGGCCAGCTCGTCACCACCGAGGGCTATCCGGTCAATCCCGCCATCACCGTACCCGCCGACGCCAAGGATGTGACGGTGAACCAGGCCGGCGAGGTTCTGGTCACCGACGCCAATGGCCAGCAGCAGAATGTCGGCCGGCTGGAGCTGTACATGTTCCCGAACGAAGCGGGCCTGGAGGCGACCGGCGGCAACAAGTTCCTGGAGACCGACGCCTCCGGCCAGCCGACCACCGGCCTGCCCTCCGATCCCGGTTTTGCGAAAATCCGACAGGGGTACCTGGAGGCGTCCAACGTCAACGTGGTGCAGGAGATCACGCAGCTGATCGCGGCGCAGCGGGCCTATGAAATGAACTCGAAGGTCATCGAGGCGACCGACCAGATGCTGCAGACCGCGAACAACGTGCGCTGAGGGCAGCGGCGATGCGCCTTCTCTCCCCCCTCGCCGCGGCGGCACTGCTGCTGGCGGGGGCCACTCCGGCGCCGGCCCTGGCGCGGGAGGTGTGGCATGCCGCCCGCACCCTGGAGCGCGGCGACATCCTGCGGCCGCAGGACCTGGAGGCGATGGCGCCGCGCCGCGACAACCCCGCCTTCATCGAGGCGGAGCGCGACCTCGTCGGCCAGGAGCTGCGCCGCCGCGTGCGCGACGGCATGCCGCTGCGGGACCGCGATGTCGGCGAGCCGCTGGCGGTGCACTCCACCGATATGGTGCGGGTGTTCTGGAAGAGCGGCGGCGTGACGCTCGAAATGGAAGGCCGCGCCGTGGAGAGCGGCGCGGTGGGCGAGGAGATCCGGGTGCACAATCCCGGCAGCAGCCGCACCGTCCGCGCCGTGGTGGTGGCCGAGGGCACGGCCGAGGTGCGCGGCGCGCCATGAACGGAGACAAGCCGATGCATCCAGGCCGGATTTCGACGGCCCGCGGCCTTGCTGGCGCGGCCCTGCTGCTCGGCCTCGCCGGCTGCGATAGCTGGGGTCATTTCCAGCAGCCGCCGCCGATCTCGGCCCCTGGAGCGATGAACAGCATTCCAGCCGAGGAGATGGTGGACAGTCCGATGGACGTGGCGACCCGGCCGCGGCCGATGCATGGCGGCCCGGCCATGGTGGGCTCGCTGTGGCGGCCGGGCAGCCGCACCTTCTTCCGCGACCAGCGCGCCCGCGCGGTGGGCGACCTGCTGACCGTCGAGATCGAGATCGACGACAGCGCGCAGTTCGACAACAAGACCGAGCTGGAGCACAAGGGCAGCCAGGACTTCAAGGTGCCCTTCCTGTTCGGTCTGCAGGGGGTACTGGGCAAGGCCTTTGGCGGCGACCTGGATCCGGCGGCGGAACTGGGCGGCAGCAGCACCGCCAACGGCACCGGCAAGATCCGCCGCAACGAGAAGATCCGCCTGCAGGTGGCCGCGACCGTGGTGCGCGTGCTGCCGAGCGGCAACCTGGAGATCGCCGGCTCGCAGGAAATCCGCGTGAACAACGAGCTGCGCGAGTTGCAGCTGCGCGGGCTGGTGCGGCCGGAGGACATCCGCCCCAACAACCGCATCGCCTCGGAGAAGATCGCCGAGGGGCGCATCGCCTATGGCGGGCGCGGCGTTTCGAGCGACCTGCAGCGGCCACGCTGGGGCCAACAGCTGATGGACAGGGTGCTGCCCTACTGACGCGGAACTTCTGACGTCAGAAGTTCCGGTGGTCCGGGGGAGAATTCAGATCTGTCCTCGAATCTGCCGAAGGGCGGAAGCGGGGGAGAATGAATTCTCCCCCGGAACCCCCTCTTCTTCTTTTTTGTCAGTTTTGCCGCGCGGGCGGCACGCGCTCACGCCGGGGCGAAAGCCGCCGCAAATGGGCAGGCGATGCCCTCACCTCGGGCGGAGCCGAAAACTGACAGAAGAAGGAGGGGGTTTGGGGGAGTTCCCTCCCCCAAACTTCCGCTTCAGCCAGAGGTTCAAGGACGCGCCTTCATTCCCCAGCCTTCTTACGGCCGCAGCCGAAGGATAGCCGTGCGCAGCCGCTCGGCCACGGCGGTGCCCAGTCCGCCCGCGACCAACAGCGGCTCGGTGCTCTCCGTGCCATCGAGCAGCAGGCGCGCCTCGGCCGCGCGCTGCTGGGCCGCGACATTGGCGGCCAGGCCATAGATGCCGAGCGCCGGCAGCCGCTCCGTCGCCGGCTGCTCGACGCGCAGCTCCCGAAACGCGGACCAGGGCACATGCTGCTCCGGCAGCGTGATCCCCGTAGGCCCGACGCGGATACGGCGCTCCCCCCGGCCGCGCCGCGCCCGGCGGAAAGCCATGGCAGCGCCGAGCAGGATCAGCAGGGCGCAGGAGGCGGCTGCCAGGGAAACGGCGTCGTGGCGCCGCGGATCGAGCAGCACGGCCAGTGCCGGCAGGCCGAACAAGGCGCCCAGCAGCACCGTCGCCGCCAGGAAGGCCGGCGAGGCGCGAGCCGGCCGCACGGTGAACAACACCGCGCCGCCGCCTTTCTCCTGCTGCGTGAAGCCGCCTGGGTCCTGCTGCGCCATGCGTCAGGCCCGGAGGGAATGGCTGAGGGAGGGAGAGCGCATCAGGCGAAAAGATCCGGCGGCTGGAAAGCCACAGGATAGGCGCGGCCTGCGTGCGGCTCCAGGCCTGTGGCCTTCAGGCGATGCGCCCGGGATGGGTGAAGACCTCAAACCTCTCGCCGCGCACCAGCGCTACCAGGGTGATGCCGCAGCCCTCCGCCACCCGGATCGCGAGCGCGGTCGGCGCGGAGACGGCAAGCAGGATGGGCGCACCGAGCAGGGCGGTCTTCTGCACCATCTCGACGGAGACACGGCTGGTCAGCACCACCGCGCCCTCGACGGGCGGCACCGCCTGCCGCAGCAAGGCACCGGCCAACTTGTCCAGCGCGTTGTGCCGGCCGACATCCTCGCGCAGCGTCACGAGGCCGTGGCCAGGGTGCCAGAAGCCGGCGGCATGCACCGCATGGGTCTCGTGATGCAGCGCCTGCCCACCGGACAGCGCCGCCATCGCCGCGCCGACCTCGGTGGCCGGCAGGCGCGTCGGGGCGATGAGGCTGGGCAGGTCACGCGTGGCCTCGCTGAGGCTCTCGATGCCGCAGAGGCCGCAGCCCAGCGGCCCGGCCAGGCGCCGCCGGCGGCGCGCGAAGGCCTCCTCTCGCGGGGCGGCGAGATCCATGCGGATCTCGATGCCGCCTGGACGCGGCAGGAGCTCCAGACCGGTGAGTTCATCGGGATGCGTGATCAGCCCTTCCGTCAGGCTGAAGCCGAGGCCGAGCTCCGGCAGGTCGGCGGGGGTCGCCATCATCACGGCGTGGGTGGCACTGCCATAGGTCAGCGCCACAGCGGTCTCCTCCGGCACCGCCCGCAGATCGGCCGTCAGCCCCTCACCCTGTCGGGCGAGGCAGGGCAGAACCACGCTGGGCTGGGGCCAGGAGGGCGGCATCATCGTCGCGTGTCACTCCCGCTGCTCTGGGAGTGACGCCGGAAGCGCCCGGCAGTTTCCCGAAACATGCCCCGCGCCTTGCGGATCAAGGATACTTAGCCGCAACCCCGCCCCGCCTGAGGCGTTGCGCGGGCATGGAGCAGCAGATCACCATCGCCCGTCCGGCCGGCGAGGTCTTCGCCTATCTGGCGGACCCCGCCCACCTGCGTGACTGGCTGCCGCAGTTGCGGCGTGAGGAAACCGACCTGCCGACCAGCGGGCTGAAGAGTGATCCGAAAGCCGGCATCATCCGCTGGTCCTTCAACCCTGCCGGTGAATGGCGCGTGCGGGCCGTGCAAGGTGTGACGCAGCTCACGCTGCACCTGACGCGCGACACCGCGCCCGCCGCCGATCCCACGGGGCCAGAGACGCCAGAAGATGCCGCGCGGTTCAGCGCCGAGGCGGCGTTGCAAAGCTTGAAGTCGCATCTCGAAGCGGCGGGGGGCGGCGACCCGGACCTGCATGCCGCCGACGTGCCAGGCCGCATCTATGGCCACAGCGCCACCCAGGAGCCGGAAGTCTGAAACCGGCCTTCCCCGCCGGAGTGCCGCCTCAGGCGACATAGGCGCGGAAGCGCGCCCGCCCCGTGGCCTCGCGCACCAGCCCTTCCTTGGCCAGTTGATTCAGGACGAGAAGGGCGCCTTGTGGGGTCAGGTCCAGCTTGTCCGCCAGGACGCCTGCCGTCAGCACCGGCAGGCGCAGCGCCAGGTCATGCGCCGCCGCCAGCGAGGACGAGGTGCGGCGTCCTGCCGCCAGCTGCGCCGCCTTTTCCGCCAGGCCCTCCAGCCGGTCCAGCTCGTCCAGTGCCCTGAGCGTCGCCGCCTGGACCCGCTCCAGGAAGGCCAGCGGCCAGCCGGCCGGGTCACCGGACGGGCGCCGCAGCGGTCGCCGGCCCACCCGCCCCGCTGACCAGAAGGGCAGCGGCACATGGTGGAGCCGCCCGCGTCGCCGCAGCAGCACCGCGGCGAGGAAGAGGGCCTGCTGCAATCCGGGACTGGCGACGTCCCCTGCCCCCGCCTGCTGCATCCAGCGGGCGGCGCCCCGAGCGGCCGCGAGCAGGGCGGGCTCCTGGCGTTCCGCGCCCAGCCAGTTCCGGCGCCATGCCCCAAAATCCGGCGGTGCAGCGCCGGCAGCCTGCAGCTCAGCCGGCCAGAGGCTGCTCCCCAGGCTTCCCAGCGCACGGGCGAAGCCCTGCCGGTCATCCAGCGGATCGACGGTGCGCAAGGTGGCCAGTCGCTGCAGGAGCCGGGCCAAGGCCAGCGCCTGCTCGATCATGTGCTCCGCCCCGACGGCGCCGGCCGGGCCCGGCGTATCCCGCCAGGTCTCCGGCAACTCCCGCTCCAGCCGCCCGAGCATGGCGGCCGCCGTGTAGGAGCCCGTGAGGCGGTTGGCCCGCAAGGCGAGGTCGCGCGGATGCACCTGGACACCCTCCTGGACCAGCCAGCCGCTGGCCTCGGCAAAGGCGAGCCGCGCCACCAACCCCTCCCGCAGGGCGGGGGAGGCCGCGCCGGCCAGCGCGTCGAGGCGGGAGAGCACATCATCGGCCGCGGAGAGGGGTTGCAGGAGGGCTGCAGGGTCCGGTTCGGCGGCGGGGGGCCGGCTGCGGCGCCAGGGCGCTTCCGGCTCCCGTTCCTCCCCCTGCCAGGCTTCCTCATCCGGCCAGGGTCCCAGGTCGTCCAAGATGTCGGCGGGCATCGGCCTTCCCCCTGCTTGCCGGCAACCGCCCTGCGGCTGGAAAGGGCGGGCGCCGGCAGCACTTACAACGCGCCGGCGCGCCGCGTTCAAGGAGATCCGGCCTTCCGCCTCATGGTGAGGAGGGAAATGGGCCGTACCGCCCCCGCCTTCGGCGGCATCGCTCCCGGCGTCAGACCAGGTGGAAGTCGCTGGCGGTGAGGTGGAACACGCCGGCCAGATCGATCTCCCCCGCAGGCGCGGGCCAGGGGGAGGACGGATGGACCGTACCGATCAGTTGAATGATCGTGTGGTCGCCCTGGATGTCGTAGCGCACCTGCAATCCGTTGCTCTGCCCGAAGCTGCCGGTGCCCAGGAAGACCGGCGCCGCCTGGAAATCGAAGTGCACGTAATTCTGGTAGTTCGAGAGATCGATGATGTCCCGGCCTTGCTCGAAATCGAGGACCATGTCGCGGTTGCCCGCGCCGGTTCCGGTGCCAGCGATGGGAACGATGTCGCCGGCCACGCCGAAGCGGAAGGTGTCGGCTCCTCTCCCTCCCACCAGCGTATCAACGCCGCCGCCGCCGTCCAGCAGGTCGTTGCCGTTGCCGCCCAGCAGCAGGTCACCGCCGGCCGTACCCCGTTCGTAGGCATAATCGCCGCCGATCAGGATGTCGTCGCCATTGCCCCCATCCAGGGTGTCGTTGCCGATGGCGCCAGAAAGGAAATCGTTGCCGTTGCCGCCGAAAAGATGGTTGTGCCCGAACACGAACTCCTGGCCGCTTCCGAAAATCCTGTCGTTGCCGTTGTCGCCGTAGATCCAGTTGTCACCGCCTCCGCCCGCCAGCGTGTCATCGCCGTTGCCGCCGTGGATCGTGTCGGATTCGGCCAAGCCGTTGATTTGGTCGTTACCGTTCCCACCAAAGATGACGGCCATTTTTCCCTCCAAAACATTTTCGTGGCGGAGAAAACATGATGGGCAGCTTGCCCTATCCGACTCCGGGCTTTTGCCCGAACCCCTTGCCCGCGCTCGGACTGCCGCAGAGCTCGCCTGTCCGGGCAGCCTTCAAGGACCAACGCCATCCAGCCAGTCATGGACCCAGCGTTCGAGCAGCACTTCCTCCTGTGCTTGTCTGAGATGGCTCTCGAACTTCGCCAGCACTTTGCCGGCCAAGCGCGCCTCACATCGGTGGCCACCCCTCTGCAAGGCCATGATCATGGCCCGTTGCCGGGCGACGCGATCTCCGGCCTCCCGAGCCTGCCGCTCAGCCTGCGCAAGAGGATCAGGCAGTCCAATGGCTTGCATCATCCCGATACCGCAAGATTGAACATGAACACGAAAGCAACACTACGTCTTCTATTAAAATGAATCTCGATTCAATTTAAACAACATATGAATTCACCCATAATTTCCGCACCATTTACTATGGAACCCTCAGATATTTTCTCGATTGGATTAACCCCGGAGAGTATGTTCCCCTTCTGCATGCGGCCTCAGAGAGGCTGTTGCGGCCTCGCCGGACATACAAAGTCGTTGGGAGGGAACCGTCAGATCGCGCGCCCAGCACCCTGCTGGGCTGGTGGGAGCGGAGAATGAGAGGCTTGGAAGCTCGACACTGTCTCGCTTTATCGGAGACTGGGCAGACTTATCGGTACGATTGGCTTGCCCTTGCGCCTTCCGCCCGAATTACTGAAAAATCTGCAGTTCAAAGTTCCCGCTGAAAAGCAATTCCGCCCTTGGTTTCATAACAGTGCCAGGGCGCCGCGCTCCGCCTCTTGAGCATCAGACCGTTCGCTTTTCTCCGCATAATTTTGTCCGCTAATAAGATTTTTCGGACAAAACGGATTAGCTGCCGTGCCATAGAGTTCGACGCACTGTCATGGATGGGCCGCACAGCAACAGTCATGGCCACGATCAGGCCAGGGCCGGCAGCGCAGGAAGCCAGGCACAACGACTCAAGAGGCAGCCAGAATGACCTGCCGTACCGAAGAAACCGTTTGCCAGTTCATGACCACGTCTTACACGCGCATCGACACGATCGCGCATGTGCACAGCGCCGCCGGTACGGCGGGCAAGCGGGCGATCGAAGCGCACATCGCAGCGGCCTTTGAAGAGAGTGGGGCCGTCGAACTCCTCGTGGATCTCCTGGGCATTCCCCGCATCGCCGCGGCGCGGAAACAACCAGGCGGCGCGATAAAGCCCTTGCCAATCACGTTCTTATGCCCCCTAGCCTGCCGCATGTCCCAAGAGCCGCAGCCCGGGAATTCCCTGACCCTCCACACCAGCCTGCTGGGCGAGCTCACCATCCCCGGCGGCGCCGCACGGGCGGCGGAACTGCAGGCGCTCTCCGCCCGTGCCGCCGTCTATGCCACCCGCGCCCGTGGCGAGGGCACCCGCCGGGCCTATCGCTCGGCCTGGAAGACCTATGAGGCCTGGTGCGAGGCGCTCGGCCGCGCGCCCCTGGGCGGCGACCCCGATACCCTGGCCCTCTACGCCGTGCATTGCGCCGACCGAGGCCTCAGCCTCGCCACCCTGCGCGTCCATCTCGCCGCCATCCAGGCCGCTCACCGGCTGGCCGGCATCGCCCTCGATCTGCGCGATGCGCGGCTGGCAATGGTTCTGGAAGGCATCGCCCGCAGCAAGGGAACCCGGCCACGCCGCCGGGCCGCCGCCGCCGGACCCGATGTGCTCCGCCTGATGCTGGCGACCCGCCGTGCCGCCGATACCCCCCTCGGCGCGCGGGACCGCGCGCTGCTGCTGCTCGGCTTCGGCGCGGCGCTGCGCCGGAGCGAACTGGCCGGCCTGGCGCTCGGGGATGTAGAAATGGTCCCCGGGCGCGGCCTGCGGCTGCTGATCCGCCGCTCCAAGACCGACCCGCGCGGCGCCGGGCAGGAGGTCGCGGTCTGGGCCAATCCGGCCGAGCCGGCCTTCTGCCCCCTGGCGGCGCTGGAAGCCTGGCTGCATTTCCGGCGGCAGGCTGGCGACCTCGCCGGCGCCGCCTCGGATGCCGAGCGGCCGCTCTTCGTCGGGATGAGCAAGGCCGGCCGGCTCAGCGCCAACCAGCTCTCGGACAAGGCGGTGTGGCGGCTGGTGAAGGACGCCGCCCGAGCCTCCGGGCTGCCGGAACCGGAACGCTTCTCCGGCCATTCCCTGCGGGCCGGGCTGGCGACCGCGGCCGGCGAGGCCGGCGCCGACCTCGCCCAGGTCATGCGCCAGACCCGGCACCGCTCCGCCGAAGTGGCGCTCGGCTATCTCCGGCCGGCCGATCTCTGGCGCAACAACCCGACCCGCACGATCTGGGACACGGCCAGGGGCTCCGCCCCTGAGACCCCACCGGGGGGCCAGCCGGGGGGATAGTATCCCCCCGGACCCCGCCATTCCCTAGGCGGGCTGGTGGTAGGTGCGGTACCAGGCGACGAAGCGCGCCAACCCCTCCTCGATCGAGGTGCGCGGCGCGAAGTCCACGGCCTGGCGCAGCGCCTCCACATCGGCATAGGTCCGCTCCACGTCGCCGGGCTGCATCGGCCGCAGGCGGCGCTCTGCCCTGCGGCCGATCGCCGCCTCCAGCACGTCAACGAAGCGCTCCAGTTCCACCGGCGTGTGATTGCCGATGTTGAAGACACGGTGCGGCACACCGGGATCGATGCGGCCCGGCTCCTCGCCGGCGACGCGGTCAGCGGGCGGCTGCAGGGTGAGCCGGCGGATCGCCTCCACCACCTCGTCGATATAGGTGAAGTCGCGCGCCATGCGGCCGTGATTGTAGAGATCGATGGGCCGGCCAGCGAAGATCGCGTCGGTGAACTTGTAATAGGCCATGTCCGGCCGGCCCCATGGCCCATAGACCGTGAAGAAGCGCAACCCCGAGGCGGGGATGCGGAACAGGTGGCCATAGGTCTGCGCCATCAGCTCATTGGCCCGCTTGGTCGCGGCATAAAGCGAGACCGGCCGGTCCACCGGGTCCTTCTCCGAGAAGGGAACCTTGGTGTTGGCGCCATAGACGGAGGAGGAGGAGGCATAGACCAGGTGCCGCACCGGATGGGCACGGCAGGCCTCCAGCACGGACAGGAAGCCGTCGACATTGGCGGAGGTGTAGGCGGCCGGATTGTCGAGCGAGTAGCGCACCCCCGCCTGCGCCGCGAGATGCACCACCGCCTCCGGCTGGAAGGTCCCGAAAGCCTCCCGGGTTGTCGCCGCATCGGCCAGGTCGAGGTGGCGGAAGGAGAATCCCGGGTGGTCCTCAAGCTTCTGCAGCCGCGCCTGCTTCAGCCGGACATCGTAGTAGGGCGTGAGGTTGTCGAGGCCGAGCACGGTGAACCCGTCCCGCAACAACTGTGCGCAGACCGCATGGCCGACAAAGCCCGCCGCGCCGGTGACGAGAATGCGCTCCATTCCGTCCTCTCCTGCTTCTTCCCGATGCCGCCGGCGCGAAAGCCGTCTTCCCCGCGGAAGCGTCCGGCCCGTCCCGCACCCTGCTTCTACGCCGCCTCGCCGCATCGGCCAATCTGAAGGCGGTCCTGTGCTGCCGAGGTAGCGCGATCGGCCTATGACCGCCTGAAAGCACAAGTCGTCGCCCCGCCGGCATTCCGCTTGCCTTTATAGTAATTTTTCGCATTATTCATGCCGAATTTCGCATAACCTGGCAGAAGGCTAGGCTTGGTTCGCCTGCATCTCCCTGGCGGTTTCCCGAGGCGGCGCTGCCAGCAAGCGGGCAGCGTTCGAGGCGGGCAGTACCCCCTGATCTGGCGCAGCGACCAGGAACCTTTATCCCGGCAGGAGGCCGGAACGATGAGACAGGAAGATCTCCGCTGGGGAGAACTGGTCACCCTCATGGGCTGGCCGTGGAAACTGGCCTTGGCACTGCTGACATCCGGCGCGGTCCTGCTGTGGCTGCCGCAGACTGGAGGGGCAGAGGCCGCGGCTTCGGCCTGGAATGGCGAGGTTGCGCTGGCTGCCATGGCGGCGGCCGCCCTGCTCGCGCTCGGCAGCGGCCTGCACACACTGCGTGCCCTGCTGTGCGGCGCCGCCGAGGATCCGGCTTCAGACAACGCGGAGGCGCGAGAACTGATCACCGGGCTGCGCCAGTTGCTGGAGGAGCAACAATGGCAGGTGCATGAGGCCGCTGCGGCGGCGAGCCGTGCTGTGGCTACCGCCGCACAGCTTTCAGGACTTGCGCATGATGTCGAAAAGCAGTTCCGCCAGACGCTGGAGCATGCTGTCTCCGGCGTCGCTTCCATAGCCTTGCCGGGGCGGCTGGAGAGCCCAAGGTCCGAAGCGATGCTTACGCGCCTCGAAGCCTGTGCGCGGCAAGCCGAGAGCATCGGCGACAAGCTGCTGACCCTGCCCGCCCTCGCGCACCGGATGGAGGAGAGCAGCCAACACCTTCAGCGGAGTGCGGTGGCCGTGGCGGCGGCCGAGGGCATGCTGCAGGCCCTTCCCGCTGCGGCGGTCCGGATGGCTGCGGGCGCAGAGCGGTTGGAGGTGGCCGCCCGGGCGCTGGATCATCTGCCGGACAGCACCCGCTCACTGTCCGCCGCCGCGCAGGCGCTGGGTGAGCAGAGCAAAGCGGTGCAGTTGCAATCGTCTGTGATGGAAGGATTGCTCGAAGAGGCGATGGGTCGCCTGGGCGACAGCCCGGCCCAGAACAGCACGGCGCCAGCCGAGCGGCTGGAGGAGCTGGTGCGCAGTCTAGGAAATCATGTCGAGCGCGTGCTCCGCAACGAGGCGACACTTGGCGATGCTGCCCGCTACCTGACCGAGACGACGGACCGCTTCACCGGAGGTCTCGCCGCGCTGGAGACACATGCGGTGCGGCTGCAGGCGATGATCAGCATTACCGGCAGCCGTGAGGCGGAGACCGCGCCTTTGCGTGAGGAGTTGAACACCCTGCGGCAACAGGTGACGGCGATGGCGGAGCTGACCCATAGTCTGCATTCAATCCAGCAGCGACTGGACGGGACGCAGCCGCTACCTCCGACAATGCGCGCAACGTTGGAGCAGCTTGGCACGGTGGAGGCCGAGGCGGCACGGTTGCTGCAAGAGGCGGCAACCATGCCGCAGCAGATCCTTCCTCCTGCTTTCGCCAGCCGCACCACGAAGCTGTTGCAGGCCGTGCAGGAGAATATCCGCAACCTGCACGCGGCAGCCGGAGGCACTTCCCCGGCGGCAGTGCAGGGGACGTATCCTTAGACACTGGCCAGAAGCAGAACCGAAGGAGAGTTCATTCTCCCCCAGACCCCATCTTCTCTTTCCTGCCAGTTCTGCCGCGCTGGCGGAGCGCAAGTAGGCCGGGGTGGAAGCCGCCCCGCGACTGCTACCGTCAGCACAGTGATGGAAAGCCATCGCCGGAGGCAGACCCGAAAACGGGCAAACAAGGAGAGGGCTCCAGGGGTAGGCCAAAGTTCTGACGTCAGAACTTCGATCCCCCGTCCTTGCCGCGCAGTTCGGGGTGGCCGTGGCCATCCCGATAGGGTTTCCAAGGGGGGCAGTGTTCCCTTCGGCCCCAGGTTGGGACCTCGGAACTTCTGACGTCAGAAGTCGAGCAGCGCGTTGATCCGCTGCCGCAGCGCGGTGAGATGCGCGCGCTCCTCTTCTGCCAGGGGCCGCCCCTCTGCTTTCCGGCGCTCCAGCTTCGCCGCCAAACCCTTCAGCGTGACGCCGAGGGAGGATGGCGGCTTCGGCGCGGGAGCCGGCGCGGCACGCGCCGCCCGCAGCGCACGCACGGTCAGGCTGCCCGACTCCGCCTGGCGCAGCATCCGGTCACGCAAGGGGCCCGGCTCCAGCCGCGCCAGTTCCACCAGCAGGTTGCGCGGCAGATTGCCCGCCCGGTCCAGGAAATCCTCCGGCAGGGTCAGCAGCCGCAACGTGGCGCTGATCTCGGCCGGGCTGCGGCCCAGCAGGGTGGCGGCGGCCGCCTGGCTCATGCCCCGCTCCGCCAGCAGGCGTTGCAGGCCGCGCGCCTCCTCGGCGGGGGTCAGGTCCACGCGCTGCAGGTTCTCCAGCAGGGCCGCGAGCGCCGCATCTCCGGCGTGCTCGATGGCCAGCAGGCTGGTCCATCCATTGTGCCTTGCGGCGCGCCAGCGACGCTCGCCGGCAACCAGGATCCAGCCGCCGCGCTGTTCCGGGTCGCGCCGCAGCAGCACCGGCTGCAACTGCCCCTCGGCGGCCATGGTGGCTGCCAGGGCGGCGATCTCGGCCGGCTCGAAGCGCTTGCGCGGTTGGCCGGGATCGGGACGGATGCGCGCCAGCGGCGCCTCGAAGGAGTGGCGGAAGCGGCTGTCGCCCGGCACCAGCCCGTCGCTGGCGGCTCCGATGGCCGAGATGGCGGCGCCCAGCACGGGCGAGGCGGGCTTGCGGGAGGGCGGCATGGCTCAGCCCTCCTCGGCGGGCATGAGCAGTTCCGCCTGCGGCAACGGCTCGCCCGCCGCCAGCGCCGCCGCCAGCCGTCCGTAGACCGCCACGGCAGCCGTGCTGGGCGATGCCTCCAGCGCAATGCGACCATTGCGCGCGGCATGCCCGAAGACGGCGCTGGCCGGCACCGGCTCCAGCACCGGCGCCTTGCCGGCCATCACGCTGACCAGTTGCTCCAGCACCTCGCGGTCCACCGACTTCCGAGGGCCGAACTGGGTGGGCAGGATGCCGCCCAGGCGCAGCGCCGGGTTGAGCCGCCGCTGCACCTTGCCAATGGTGGCCAGGATCAGCCCAACGCCCATGCTGTCATAGGGCTCCGTACGCACGGGGATGATCACCTCATCCGCCGCGGCGAGGCCCATCACCGTCAGCATGCCGAGATTGGGCGGAGCATCCAGCACGATGACGTCATAGCGGTCACGGACAGCCTCCAGCGCCTCGCGCAGTGCCACGTCGAAGCCCGGCTCGCGCCGCCCATCGGTCTCGGCGAGGTCAATATGGCTTGGCACCAGGTCGAAGCCGCCACGGCCAACCAGCAACGGGTCGGCATGGCTGAAAATAGCCTGTTCCAGGGGCAGATCGCGCAGGATCACCTGCGCCATGGTACGACCCTGGCGATAGGCCTCGACGGTGTTGCCGGCCATCAGCGCGACCGAGGCGGTGGCCTGCGGATCGAGATCGGCCAGCAGCACCCGCCGGCCCTGGCGCGCCAGGCCGCAGGCCAGGTTGAGGGCGGAGGTGGTCTTGCCGACGCCGCCCTTCTGGTTGGCCAGCACCAGGATGCGGGCATGGCGCGGCTGGCCGCTGGCCATGGCCTGCACGGCGCGCGCCACCTCCTCCGGGATCGGCTCGCGGCCGTTCTCCCAGCGGGAGATGCGCGGCTTATCGTAGGATCGCCCCAAGGCTTGGTTCAGAGCCTCTTTCAGTTCCGACTGGCTCTGCCTGAGCTGCTGCCGCAGCAGGCGCAGCGCTTCACCATCCATGTGGCTCACCCCCGTGATCCCCCTGTGTTCTGACGTCAGAACACAGGAACAAGCTGCCGCCTTCAGTCATTTCCGTCAACGTCAACTTTATTAGTTGACAGTTGACTTTATGGCTTAGGAACGCGCCGTAAAGCCTCCACTTCTCCGG
This sequence comes from Roseomonas sp., assembly GCA_035556695.1. Lineage (GTDB taxonomy): Bacteria > Pseudomonadota > Alphaproteobacteria > Acetobacterales > Acetobacteraceae > Pseudoroseomonas. The sequence continues at coordinate 2,882 of DATMFR010000060.1, read as the reverse complement.
TGCGCGGCGTGCCGGAACGATGGCGCCCGGCCTCCGCACCGGAGAGGCTCATCCGGAACCGCAGGCGCAGCGCACCATCCACCACTGGCAGCTCGGCGCAGCGGCGGCGCCGGAGCAGCGGGGCGGCCGGGGCCTCAAGCGCCACCAGTGCTGCATGGACGCGGCACAAATAGGCCGCCGATGCAGCCGTCTTGCCGCCGTGGTAGTGCAACACCGCCTTGCGCCACGATCCTTTGCGGCCACGCAATTTCTGCAAGTAGGCCGCCGCATAGGCGACGTTGCGCGCTGGATCGAGCATGGCGGCTTGGTCTGGGAACTGGTCGCCATGCCAGAGGACGGAAAGCTGCATACAGCCGAGATGCGCATGCTTCAGGCCGCCCCGGCGGACCTGACGCCAGGCCTCGCTGCCCCAGTGGCTGCTGCCATCCCGGCCCCGCAGCGCGGCCGCATGTGGCCGCCCGTCATGCCCGCTCTCGACCAGGGCGATGCCCAGCAGCAGGCCACGGGGCAGGCCTGCCTGTCGCTCAGTCAGCAAGGTGGCCTGCAGGCAGTCATTCTCGGGGGAAGCTCGTGCCTGGCTGTTGCCAAGCCAGAGCAGTAGAACAGGAACCAGTCCGCGGGCCAGAAGCCCCGCACAGGCGGGAAAGGGCAAAACACCTCCTGAACATCCATGGATGTGCACATCCAGTGCATCCATAAAGTCAGGAAGTTTCGCAAAGATAAGCGGATTATGATTAATTTCCTATAGCTTGCCCCTCACTGCCGCTGCACGCGGCGCAAAGATGCGGGCGAGGCAACCGCGCATCGCCTCCTCCAGACTTTCTGCCGACCAGAAGGTGGTTTCGCGCTCTGCCGATCCGGCGCCCGCCGTGCCTGACATGACCGCGGAAAAGGGCAATGTCTCGAGCTCGCACCGGAAAGCCGGACCGTTGCCACCCGGCCAAGCCCGGATAAAGGCGGTCTGCAGATGGCTCCAGGGCTGCTCCGCCGAGACCGGCCCCGCCGCATTCAGGTGACTGCAGACCCAGACATCAGGCAAGCCCCTCTCGCGTATCATGGCGACAAAGGCTGGCGCGATGCAGAGCACTACGGCAGCCGGCAGCGTTGCATCATCCCGCGGGTGCAACGGTGTATGAGCCGCGCCCAGCGCCGCCACGATGCCACGCATCAGGTCGGGGGCCCGCCCGATAGCAATGCGGGGCAGGGCACCGGAGGAGAGGGCGCGACTCTCGGTGCGCCACTGGACTGCGCCCGTCTCATGCCAGCGCCCGGTTTCAGAAAACAGCACACAGAAATGGTGATGCGTTGCGCCGCTTGCATCACGCGGCCAGCCCGGTGCGGCTGTGGTGAAGGCGCAGGCCCTGCGCACCGGACCGGGAACATCCGAGCTGCCCTCGATCTCGACAAAATGGGGAGCAATGAAGCGGGGAGTCTGGGCTTTGCTCATCGCACAGCGCCTCCTTGACGGAGAGGAGCGGCGAGGAAGCGGAACAGGAAGGGCGTTGATTCCAGCATGAAGAGAGGTCCGCGCTGCTGGGGGGAAGTTAGCCGCCCTGCACCATTTCAGCGCCCTTCAGCGTGCCTCATTTTTCGCGTTGGTATCAAAATTTACGATTGATTATTAAATTAATAAAAATTAGACTATTTTTGTCCATCGGCCAGAAGGCCTGAACGCGAGGCCTTTGCCATGCCCCTTCGCCTTCTCGCCCTGTTTGCCCTGCTGGTTCTTGGAAGCACCGGCGGTGTTCTGCTGCTGGCTGGCTATGCTTCTCTCGGGGTGCCCGTACAGCCGGCCGCCTGCGCTTCTCCCTGCGCGGAAGGGCGTTATGGCGCTCTTCTGCCGGCTGAAAGGGCGGAGCGCTTCGCCCGCGTTTTCCGCGAATAACAGCCTCTCGCCGCGGCTCCGCCGCTCAGGGCGTGGTTTGCGAGGCCTCGGCCCGGGACTGCCGGAACCTATCCAAAGTGGACTGGACCCTGATCAGCGCATCCTCCGCCTCGGCCAGCCGGAGCTGAGCCTGCTGGCTGGCCTGCTCCTCGCGGCACAGGGCAATCTCCGTACGCGCCAGCCGGTCGGTAAGCTCGTTCAGTGTCTGCTCCAGAGCAAGGCAACGGTGCCGCCAAGTCCAGGCAGCGCGCCCGGCCGCTGAAAGGCGCGGCGCCCAGGCCGGCATCAGGAGGGCCAAGGCGCCGCCCGGGGTCACGGCTTGCCCGGCGCCGGAAGGGCACGCAGCACGAAAAGGCGGTGGGAGGCGATATCTACCATCCGGCGCATGCGCTCCAGCCAAGCCTTCTCGGCGGCTTCCATGCTGTGGAAGGGGCCATGCAGCTCCTCAGTGCCTGGTTCCAACTCCGCGAAGCTCGTATCGCGGAAGATCCCGCCCCAGACCACCCAGATCTCGCGGCCGTTCAGGGGATCACTCATTTCTTGTCCTTCCATTCTGGAGGCAGGAGCAGCAATCGCAGGACGTTCCGGCAATTCTCCTGTCCTGCTCCGTCAGCGCGCGCACCGTATGCGGATTTTCATCCGTTTGGCAGGCCCGATCCCGGCGGATCGGCCCGTCGCCTGCCGCAATGCAGCCCAGCCAGAGAAGGATGCCCGTATCAAGCCGGCGCGCCAGCCTTGCAGCGCCAGCAACAGCCCAAGCGTGGCCAGTGCCTGGCTGCCATAGCCAATCTCCGCGCTGGTCAGCGGCAGGCCCGCCTGCTGTTCCAAAGTTTCCGGAAGTGCCAGCGCGATGCCGCCGGCCAGAAGGAGGAGGGGCCCGAGCAGCCTTCCGTTGTGCATAGGGGATTCTTCCTCATCGTTAGAGCCGGCTTTGCCGTCCCATCGCCTGGATCATAGGGTCTCTCCAGGCAAGCATCAAGATTTTTCGCACAACATG
>DATMFR010000059.1:0-77150 GCA_035556695.1 Roseomonas sp. | reverse complement strand
CATCCGCCTGCCCGATGGCCGCGCGTTGACCCATGACGCCGCCCTCACCCTGGAGCCCGGCGAGGCCGTGGTGATCACCGGTGCCTCGGGCAGCGGCAAGTCCACCCTGTTCCGCGCGCTCTCCGGCATCTGGCCCTTCGGCAGCGGTCGCATCGCGATTCCCGCCGGTGAGACGCTCTTCCTGCCGCAGCGGCCTTATCTGCCGCTCGGCACGCTGCGGCAGGTCGTGGCCTATCCACGCGATCCCGCTGAGTTCAGCGAGGAAAGCATCGCGGCCGCGCTGGAAAAGGCGGGGCTGGGCGCCCTGCTGCCCCGGCTGGACGAGGCGGAGCCCTGGGAGCGCCGCCTCTCCGGCGGCGAGCAGCAGCGAGTGGCCCTGGCGCGCGCCCTGCTGCTGAAGCCGCGTTGGCTGTTCCTGGACGAGGCCACCGCCAGCCTCGACCCGGAGGCCGAGGAACAGCTCTATACCCTGCTGCGGCGGGAGCTGCCGGGAACCGCCATCCTCTCCATCGCCCACCGGCCTGCCGTGGTGAAGCACCACGACCGGACGCTGCGCATGCAGGGAGGGCAGCTCTTGGCGGTCGCCGCGCCGGAGGAGGCGGCTATGCGCTCCCGATGAAGATGCCTGCCAGCAGCACCAGAACGCCACCCAGCACCACCTGCACGATGGCGGAGGTGAAGGGCGTCTCCATGTAGCGCCAGCGGATCCAGGCGATGGCCAGGAGCTCGATGACCACGACGATCCCCGCCACGGCGGTGGCCAGCCAGAAGTCGTGGATCAGGTAGGGCAGCGTGTGGCCGAGGCCGCCCAGCGCGGTCATCACCCCGCAGGCGGCGCCGCGCACCCAGGGATGGCCGCGCCCGGTGATAGCACCATCGTCAGACAGCGCCTCGGTCAGCCCCATGCTGATGCCGGCGCCGACCGAGGCCGCGAGGCCCACGAGCAAGGCATCAGTGGAGTTCTGGGTGGCGAAGGCGGCGGCGAAGATCGGCGCCAGGGTGGAAACGGAGCCGTCAATCAGCCCGGCAAGCCCGGGCTGTACGATCTGCAGCAACAGCAGGCGGCGCGCCTCCGCCTCCTCGGTGCTGCGGGCCGATTCCGTAAGATAGGCCGCTTCAAGCTCGCCCGCGCGCTCCTCGTGGTGGCGCTCGGTGGCGGCGAGATCGCCAAGCAGGCGGCGCACCTCGGTGTCGCGGCTGCGCGCGGCGGCGGCGGTGTAGAAATTGGCGGCTTGCCGCTCCATCAGCTCGGCCTGCGTGCGCACCGTTTCGATGCGCAGGTCCTCCATCAGCCAGACGGGGCGGCGCTTGAGGAAGCCACGCACATCCTCACGCGTGATATAGGGCAGCTCGGAGCCAAACTTGGCTTCATAGAGGGTCAGCAGCCGGTCGCGATGCTCCTGTTCCTCGCTGGCCATGGCGTCGAACACCGCGGCCGAGGCGGGGTAGCTGCCACGCAGCCGCAGGGCGAAATGACCGTAGATCCGGGAATCCTCCTCCTCGCTGGCGATGGCCAGAGCCAGGATTTCGGCTTCGGTCAGGTCCTCGAGGCTTTTCATGTCGCGGTTCTCCTGTCCGCCTTGTCACCTTGATAAGCCGGCGGGGCAAGAGGGATCTTGCTGGAATATCGTTATTTATCAGATGGTTGAGGAGAATGCGCCGCGTTCGCAATCATGCTTTGCGCGCGAATCACCCGGCGGCGAAGTAGCCGGGATGTGCCGCGCGGATCTCATCCAAGCGGCCGAAGGTGTCGGAGAGATGCCGGCGAAGTGCCCCCTCCGCCGCCAAGGCGTCCCCGGTGAGGATGGCCTCGGCCAGCGCGCCATGCTCCTGCAAAACCGTGCGCGCCTTGCCTGGCGCTGGCAGGTGGAGCCTGCGCAACCGGGCCAGATGGCCACTGCGGCTCTGCACCATCTCCCACAGACCGGCGATTCCTGCCGCTTCATAGAGCATGGCATGGAAGGCATCGTCGGCCGCCGAGAAGCCGGCATGGTCACCGTGCTCCAACAGGTCGCGCTGGGCGGAAAGGTGTGCCTGGAGTTGCTCCGCCAAGCCCGCCGGGGGTGCTTCCGCCAGTTGCCGCACCATCTCGCGCTCGATCGCACGGCGCAGGAACAGCGCCTCCCGCGCGGAGGCCAGGTTGATCCGGGCCACATGGGTGGAGGCGCTCGGGACCACCTCGACGAGCCCCTCCGCCTGCAGGCGCATGAGCGCCTCCCGCACGGGTGTCTGGCTGAGGCCCAGGCGAGAGGCCAGGACGGCGCGGGAGAGCGGCGCGCCGGGTGGCAGGCTGAGGCTCAGGATGGTCTCGCGCAGGCTGCCATAGGCGAATTCCCCGGCGGAGGGGCGGCGCTCGAAGGGTTGCAGCGGCGCGGCGGCGGAGAGCTGGGACATGATGAGGAGAGCCTAGCGCAAGAATCCGAAATCCGAAATATCGGTGGCTTGTCAGACAAGCAGTTCCACTTTATGCCGGTGGCAACGGCCCCATGGAACACAGGCCGAGGAGGAAGCATGCCCCTGACCCTTCCGGCAGATCTCCACTCGGCCCCTTGCCGCCGAGGCTCAGGAGACCGCGCATGACCCCATCCCTGCCCCGCATTGTCGTCTGCCGCCGGCTGACCCCAGTGGCGACGGAGCGTGCGCGCCGCGAGTTCGATGCGCTGATCACCGAAGCCGACATGACCGCGGAGGAGGCCGTCGCCGCCGCCGTGGCACACCGCGCCGACGCCCTGCTGATCGGCGGCACGGTGAAGCTGGATGCCGCCGCCATCGCACGCCTGCCCGACCACGTGCGGCTGATCGCCAATTCCAGCGTCGGCTACGACCACATGGACGCCGCCGCCGCCAAGGCACGCGGCATCCTGGTGACCAATACGCCGGACGTGCTGACCGACTGCACCGCCGACCTCGCCTTCATGCTGCTGCTGGCCGCCTGCCGCCGCGCGCATGAATACGACGCGCTGATGCGTGAGGGCTGGCGGAAGCCGCTGGGCCTCCCGGACATGCTGGGCCTCCAGCCCAGCAACAAGGTGCTGGGCATCGTCGGCATGGGCCGCATCGGCCGGGCCATGGCGCAGCGGGCGCGCGGCTTCGGCATGCGCATTCTCTACAACAATCGCAACCGCCTGCCGCTGGAACTGGAGCAGGGTGCCGAGTTCTGCCCCGATCTGGACGCCATGCTGCCGCGCTGCCAGCTCCTCTCGCTGCACCTGCCAGGTGGTGCGGAGACCGGCACGCTGATGACGGCGGCGCGGTTCGCCCTGCTGCCGGAGGGCGCCGTCTTCGTGAACACCGCGCGCGGCTCGGTGGTGGACGAGGAGGCGCTGCTGGACGCGCTGAAGTCCGGCCACCTCTTCGCCGCTGGACTGGACGTGTTCCGCAAGGAGCCGGACTACGACACGCGCTTCGCGGAGCTGCCGAACGTCTTCCTCACCCCGCATGTCGCCAGCGCCACGCGGGAAACGCGCGACGCCATGGGGATGCGCGCCCTCGACAACATCGCCGCGGTCATGTCCGGCCGCGACCCGATCGACCCGGTCTGAACGGAGGTCCGGCTTTCATGTCCAAGTCTCCCCTGCCTCACGTCAAGAAGGTCGAGGATCTCCGCAGCCGCCGCTGGTTCGGCCCGGCCGACCTGCGCAGCTTCGGCCATCGCTCGCGCGCCATGCAGATGGGCTATTCGCCCGAGGAATGGACGGGCAAGCCGATCATCGCCATCCTCAACACCTGGTCCGACCTGCAGCCCTGCCACGCGCATTTCAAGCAGCGCGTGGATGACGTGAAGCGCGGCATCCTGATGGCGGGCGGCTTCCCGGTTGAGCTGCCGGCGATCTCGGTTTCCGAGAGCTTCGTCAAGCCGACCACCATGATGTACCGCAACATGCTGGCGATGGAGGCGGAAGAGCTGCTGCGCTCCCACCCCGTGGACGGCGCGGTGCTGATGGGCGGCTGCGACAAGACCACGCCGGGCCTGTTGCTCGGCGCCACCAGCATGAACATCCCGGCGATCTACCTGCCCGCCGGCCCCATGCTGCGCGGCAACTGGCAGGGCAAGATCCTCGGCTCCGGCTCGGATTCCTGGAAGTACTGGGACGAGCTGCGCGCCGGCAAGATCACCGACCAGGACTGGCTCGGCGTTGAGGGTGGCATTGCCCGCTCCTACGGCACCTGCATGACCATGGGCACGGCCAGCACCATGACGGCGATTGCCGAGGCGGTGGGGCTGGTTCTGCCGGGCGGCTCCTCGGTGCCGGCGGCGGATGCGGGTCATATCCGCCTCGCCTCGGAATCCGGTCGCCGCATCGTGGACATGGTCTGGGAAGACCTGACGCCGCAGCGCATCCAGACGCGCGAGGCCTTCGAGAACGCCATCGCCGTCGCCATGGCGATGGGCTGCTCGACCAACGCCATCATCCACCTGATCGCCATGGCGCGGCGCGCGAATTGCGACATCGGGCTGGAGGACTTCGAGCGCTTCAGCCGCAAGGTGCCGGTGATCGGCAACGTGCGCCCCTCCGGCAATGCCTACCTGATGGAGGACTTCTTCTACGCGGGCGGCATCAAGGCGCTGATGAACCAGATCCGCGAGCACCTGCACTTGGATTGCCTGACCGTCACCGGCCGCACGCTTGGCGAGAACATCGAGGGCGCTAAGGTCTTCAATGACGACGTCATCCGCACCACCAGCAACCCGATCTATGGCGAGGGCTCGCTGGCGGTGCTGAAGGGCAACCTGGCGCCGGACGGCTGCGTCATCAAGCCCGCCGCCATGGACCAGCGCTTCCTGAAGCATTCCGGCCCCGCCGTGGTCTTCGACGACTACGACGCCATGAAGAAGGCGGTGGACGATGAGAACTACCCCTTCACGCCGGATACCGTGATGGTGCTGCGCAATGCAGGCCCGCAGGGCGGCCCGGGCATGCCGGAATGGGGCATGCTGCCGATGCCGAAGAAGCTGTTGAAGGAAGGCTACCGCGACATGCTGCGCATTTCCGACGCGCGCATGAGCGGCACCTCCTATGGCGCCTGCGTTCTGCATGTGGCGCCGGAATCCTACATTGGCGGGCCGCTGGCACTGCTGCGCACCGGTGACATCGTCGAGCTCGACGTGGACGCGCGCACCATCAACATGCGCGTCTCCGAGGAGGAGCTGGCGAAGCGCCGCGCCGAGTGGAAGGAGCCGCCGCCGCGCTATGGCCGCGGCTATGGCCACATGTTCCTCAAGCACATCCAGCAGGCCAACGAGGGCTGCGACTTCGACTTCCTGAAGACCGAATTCGGCCCCCCGGTGGGCGAGCCGGTCATCCATTGATCGTCCAGGCATTGATCGCGCAGGAGCACGGAACCCGATGAGCAAGCTGAAGCCCGAGACGCGGGACAAGCTGAAGAAGGTCAGCACCGCCACGCTGGCCACCGCGCTCTACAAGCGCGGCTTCCGCACCCAGTTCATCCAGGACGTGAAGCCGCTGGCCCCGCGCGAGGAGAGCATGGTCGGCGAGGCCTTCACCCTGCGCTACATGCCGGCGCGCGAGGACCTGAACCAGCTCACCGTCTTCCGGAACCCCGACCACCCGCAGCGCAAGGCGGTGGAAGAGTGCCCGCCCGGTGCCGTGATGGTGATGGACAGCCGCAAGGACGCGCGCGCGGCCTCCGCGGGCGGCATCCTGGTGACGCGGCTGATGAAGCGCGGCGTGGCCGGCGTGGTCACCGATGGCGGGTTCCGGGATTCGGCCGAGATCGCCACGCTCGACATGCCGGCCTATCACTCCCGCCCTTCGGCGCCGACCAACCTGACGCTGCACCAGGCGATCGACATCAATGTGCCGATCGGCTGCGGCGACGCGCCGGTTTTCCCCGGCGACGTGGTGGTGGGCGACAATGACGGTGTCATCATCATCCCCGCGCATCTCGCCGACGAGATCGCCGATGAGGCGACCGAGATGACGGCCTATGAGGACTTCGTCACCGAGAAGGTGCGCGAGGGCCGCACGATCCGCGGCCTCTACCCGGCGACGGACGAGCGCAACCTCGAAGAGTTCGCCGCCTGGCGCAAGCAGAACGGGCGCTGACCGGATAGCCGTTCCCGCCCCCGGGGGGGACGGCTCCGCAACGCTCGCATCGATCAAGGACCCGAAGGGAGCCCGCGCGGTGGATGCCCTTGGGCAGGCCTACCCGGCCAGGCAGGTGCCCGGCCGGAACGATGAATCACGGCCGCGCCGCGATGACGGCGGGCCCGGAGGAGCGGATCAACCATGAAGATCATCCCGAAGCTGGCGGCCGCCTGCGCCTTCGCGCTGGCCTCCGTGCCGGCCTTCGCCCAGCAGGCCAACTATCCCACCCAGCCGATCCGGCTGATCGTGCCCTTCAGCGCCGGCACCTCGGACACGGTGGCACGGCTGGTCGGCACTGAAATGAGCAAGGCGCTGGGCCAACCCATCGTGGTGGAAAACCGGCCGGGCGCCGGCGGCAATGTCGGCAGCGAGACCTGCGCCCGCGCGACCCCTGATGGCTATACCATCTGCCTCGGCACCATCAGCAGCCACGCCATCAACCCTGCGATCTACCCCAAGATCCCCTACAACAACCTGAAGGACTTCGCGCCGATCACGCAGCTGGCCTCCCAGCCGAATGCGCTGGCGGTGACGCAGGATTTCCCCGCCAAGAACGTGGCGGAACTCATCGCCCTGCTGCGCGCCAAGCCCGGCGAGTATAATTTCGGCAGCTCCGGGGTCGGCACCTCCGTGCATCTGGCGGGCGCGCTGTTCTCGCAGCTTACCGGCACGCAGATGGAGCATGTGCCCTATCGCGGCAGCGGGCAGATCATGACGGCGCTGCTGACGGGCGAGCTGCCCATCGCCTTCGACAACTTCTCCTCCGCCTGGCCCTTCGCGCGCGAGGGCAAGCTGCGCATCCTGGGCGTTACCTCGCTGCAGCGCGCCGCGGCCGCGCCGGACATCCCGACCGTGGCCGAGACGGTGCCGGGTTTCGAGAGCCTCTCCTGGCACGGCCTCTTCGCCCCGGCCGGCGTGCCGCAGCCGATCCTCGAACGGCTGCACAAGGAGGCCGTCGCGGCGCTGAACCAGCCGAACGTGCAGGCGCGCTTCAAGGATCTCGGCATCACGCCGGTCGGCAACACGCCGCAGGAGTTCGGCGCCTTCGTCGCCAGCGAGACGCAACGCTGGGGCAAGGTGGCGCAACAGGCGAAGATCAGCCTGGATTGATGAAGGCCTGGGGGGAATGAATTCCCTCCAGAACCCCCCTTCTTTTTTCTTCGAGTTCCCGCGCTGGCCGCGCGCTCAGCGCCAAACTGGCAAAAATGAAGATGGGGGTCCGGGGGAATTCCTTCCCCCGGACTTTTTTGCTCTCAGTCGAAGCTGAGGAAGCCCGGCATCTCGCTGATCGGCCGCGCCGCGCGCAGCTTGGCAAGATCGGGCACCGGCCGGGCGAGTGTCGCATCGCCTTCCACCGCCGCCTCGATGGCAGCCGCAACCGCCAGCACCTTCGCATCGCCGCCGCGCGGCCCGACGATCTGCAGGCCGAAGGGCAGGCCGGCATGGTCCACGCCCAGCGGCAGGCTGATGGCGGGATGGCCCGGCAGCGTCACCGCATAGGCCAGCGCCAGCCAGTGGAAGTAGTTCTTGGTCGGCTTGCCGTCGATCTCGGCCGGGTAAAGCTCGCTCCAGGGCCGCGGCGAGAGGGTGATGGCCGGGGCGATGATGACGTCCACCCCGCTGGCGAAGAAGCTCTGCCAGGCCCGGTAGATCTTGGTCTGGATCACCGAGGCGCGCGCCACGTCTTTGGCGCTGTAGCCCAGCCCTTCCTCGACATTGGCGCGCACGTTCGGCCCGACATCCTGCGGGCGGACGCGCACCTTCTCCTCATGCGCCGCCAGGAAGTTCAGCGCGCGCAGGATGGCGAAGGATTCGTCGGCATCCGTGCAGTCCGGGTGGCCGTCCTCGACGCTGCCGAAGAGCGGCGTCAGCGCCTTCACCCGCTCGGCGAAGACGGCACGGATATGCTTCTCGGTCGGCGCGAAGCCGAAATCGGGCGTCGCGGCAACGCGCAGCGCGGAGAGGTCCACCGCCTCGTTCAGCGGCATGCCGCGGCGCACGTCCTTCCCCGGCAGGGTATAGGCCAGCGGGTCCACAGCATGATCAGCCGCCATGGCGGAGAAGAGCAGGGCAAGGTCGGCCATGTTGCGCGCCATCGGGCCGAGCACCGGCAGGCCCGACCAGCCGAGCAGCCGCCGCTCCTGCGGCACCACGCCCGGGCTCGGGCGGAAGCCGACGATGCCGTTGAAGGCCGCCGGGTTGCGCAGCGAGCCGCCGGTGTCGGAGCCGCTGGCCAGCGGCACCATGCTGCAAGCCAGCGCCACGCCGGAGCCGCCGGAGGAACCGGCCGCCGACCTGGTGGGGTCGAAGGGGTTGCCGGTGGCGCCATAGACGGCATTGCGGGTGTTGGCGCCGGCGCCGAATTCCGGCGTGTTGGTCTTGCCGAGCACGATGCCGCCCGCCGCGCGCAGGTCGGCCACCATGGTGGAGTCCTTGGCCGGCACGTTGTTCTTGAAGATCGGGCTGCCGAAGGTGGTGACCAGCCCCTCGGTGTCGTCCAGGTCCTTGATGCCGAGCGGCAGGCCATGCAGCGGGCCGAGCTTGTCGCCGCGCATCACCGCGCCCTCGGCGGCCTTCGCCGCACCACGCGCCCGATCCTCGTCCAGCGCCACCATCGCGTTGACGGCGTGGTTCACCTCGCCGATGCGATTCAGGCAGGACTCCAGCAGCTCGACGGGGGACAGCTTCTTCTGGCCGATCATCCGGCGGAGGGCGACGGCGGAGAGGTCGCAGGCTTCGGTCACGCGTCCAGTTCCTTCTGGTAGAGCGCCAGCATGGCAGAGTCGAAACAGGCAAAGGTGACGTCGAGGTCGCCTTTCGCCACAAGAGCCTCGCGCACCGTGGCCACCGCGATCCGCGTGGCCTCCTCGCGCGGGTAGCCGTAGATGCCGGTGGAAATGGCGGGAAAGGCGATGGAATGGCCGCCCGCCTCGCGCAGCCGCGCCAGGGAAGCGCGGTAGCAGCCGGCGAGTTGCTCCGCCTCCCCGCTCCCCCCGCCATGCCAGACCGGCCCGACGGCATGGATGACGTGGCGCGCCTTCAGGCGGAAACCAGGGGTGATCCGCGCCTCGCCCGTCGGGCAGCCGCCGATCCGCGCGCAGGCGGCGGCCAGCTCGGGCCCCGCCGCCGCATGGATCGCGCCGCAGACACCGCCACCCGGCGCCAGCGCCGCATTGGCGGCGTTGACGATGGCGTCCACCTCCAGCCGGGTGATGTCGGCCTGGATGGCGCGGATCATGGCCTCAGTACCCCAGCGCGCAACCGTCCTTGCGCGGATCGGAGCCGCCCATCAGCACGCCCCGCTCATGGTCGATCAGGATGGCCTGGCCGCCGCCATGCGGCTTGTCGATCATCTGGCAGTCATGACCCATGCGGCTGAGGCGGTCGATCACCTCGGTGGGGATGCCGCGCTCGATCTGCACCTTGCCGGCATAGGGGAAGAGGCGGGGGAAATCGAGCGAGGCCTGCACGTCCATGCCGAACTCGAAGTGGTTGGTCAGGAACAGCGTCTGGCCCATCGGCTGGAAGTGCCCGCCCATCACGCCATAGGGCATGATGGCGCGGCCGTCCTTCATCACCATGCCGGGGATGATGGTGTGCATCGGCCGCTTGTTCGGCGCGATGCAGTTCGGGTGGCCCTCCTGCAGGCGGAAGCCGAAGCCGCGGTTGTGCAGCATCACGCCGCACTTCTCGGCCAGGATGCCGGAGCCGAAGCCCTCGAAGAGCGAGTTGATGAAGGAGCAGGCGTTGCCGTCCGCATCCACCACGCAGAGATAGACGGTGTCCTTGTGCTTCGGCAGCATCTCCGCCATCCCGGCGGGCGGCATCTCACGCATCGCCACCTCGTCGCTGATCAGCGCGCGCAGCTTCTTCGCGTATTCGGGGCTGGTCAGCTTCGCCACTGGCACGTCCACCTGGGAGGGGTCGGCCAGGAACGCGTCGCGGTCGCGGTAGGCGAGGCGCGCCGCCTCGACATGGCGGTGCAGGCGCTCGGTGGAGAGCGGCCCCTGCTCCGGCGTCGCGCATTCGCCGAGCACGCCGAGCATCTGCAGCACCAGCAGGCCCGAGCCGTTCGGCGGGCACTGGAAGATGTCCATCCCGCGCCACTTCGTCTGGATCGGGGTGACGAACTCGGCGCCATCCAGCCCCGCGGCGAAATCCGCCTCGGTGTGGGTGCCGCCGGCGGCGCGCAGGGTCGCCACCATGTCGGCCGCGATCTCGCCCTCGTAGAAGGCCTTCGCGCCCCGCTCGCCGATGGCGCGCAGCGTGCGGCCCAGCGCCGGCTGCTTGAACACGTCGCCGATGGCGTAGGGCTTGCCATCCTTCAGGAAGTGGCGCGCGGTCGCCTCGTGCTTGGCGAGCTTGCCGGCGCTGCTCTCCCAATCATGCGCCACGCGGGCATGGATGGGATGACCCTCCTCGGCGATCTTCGCCGCCGGCGCCAGGATCTGCGCCAGGGAGAGCTTGCCATGGGCCTTGTTCAGCTTCTCCCAGGCGGAGACCGCGCCAGGCACCGTCACCGAATGGGCCGAGGTGTTGACCATGGCGGTCAGGCCGTCGGCGCGCAGCTTCTCCGGCGTGGCGCCGGCCGGCGCGCGGCCGGAACCGTTCATGGCGACCACCTGCCCGGTGCCAGCGGGAGCGTAGAGGCAGAAGCAGTCGCCGCCGATGCCGGTGGACTGCGGCTCCACCACGGCCAGCACGGCGCAGGCGGCGATGGCGGCGTCCATGGCGTTGCCGCCCTGGCGCAGGATGTCGAGCGCCGTCAGCGTGGCGATCGGCATCGAGGTCGCGGCCATCGCGTGGGTGGAGAGAACCGCACTGCGGCCGGGGATATGGAAGTCGCGCATCGAAGTCTTTCCGGGTGAAGAGGTCATAGCGTGCAGAAGCCGCCATCGATCAGCAAGGAGGCTCCGCTGATCATGGCAGAGGCGGGCGAGGCGAAGAAGACGATGGCGCCCATCACATCCTCCACCTTCATGATCTTGCCGAGCGGGGTGCGGCGCAGATGCGCGGCGCGGAACTTCTCGTTGGCCAGCAGCCCCTCGGTCAGAGGGGTCTCGACGAAGCCGGGGCAGATGGCATTGACGCGGATGCCGTGCGGCCCCAACTCGGCCGACATGGCCTTGGTCAGCCCCTCGATGGCGTGCTTGGTGGCCGTGTAGACGCTGCGGTTCAGCCCGCCGACATGCCCGTTCACCGAGGACAGGTTGATGATGCTGCCACCGCGCCCGGCCGCCACCATCCCGGCTGCCACCGCCTGAGCCACGGCGAAGGCGCCGCGCAGGTTGAGGTCGATCAGCCGGTCGAAGCTCTCGTCGCGGACCTCCAGGAAGGGCTCGCGGATATTGGTGCCGGCATTGTTCACCAGGATGTCGAAGGGTCCCTCGCCCTCCGCCAGATGGCGCACGGCGGCGCGGTCGGTCACGTCCAGCGCCCGGGCGCGCGCCCGGGCTTCCGGGCCAAGGGCGGCGATGGTCGCTTCCATCTCCGGCAGGGCACGGGCCGCCAGCACCACCTCTGCCCCGGCCTCGGCCAGTGCCACCGCCGCTGCCCGGCCGATGCCGCGCGAGGCTCCCGTGACCAGCGCGCGCAGCCCATCGCAGCGCAGCGGGGGCGTGTGGGGCAGACCTTCGGCCATGCGGGGCATCCTCCCTTCCGTCATTTGGCCGCTGACGCTGGCACGGTCCGGCCCCGGCATCAATCCGCCCACTTCCGCCCGCCGCCCGGCTGCGCTATCCCCGGCGAATGGAAACCACCGCAACGATCGACGATTTCCAGCGGCTCGACATCCGCGTCGGGACGGTGCTGGATGCCGCTCCGCTCGATGGGGCCCGCAAGCCGGCCCTGCGGCTGGAGATCGATCTCGGGCCGGAGATCGGCGTCAAGCGCTCCTCCGCCCAGGTCACGGTGCACTACCCGGCTGAAAAGCTGATCGGCCGCCAGGTGTTGTGCGTGGTGAACTTCCCGCCCCGCCGCATCGCCGGCTTCCAGAGCGAGGTCCTCACCCTGGGCCTGCCGGACGCCAATGGCGACGTGGTGCTGATCCGACCCGATTTCGCCGTCCCGAATGGCGGCAGGATGTTCTGAGCATGGCGCCGCGCTACTACATCGTCAGCTGGGACCAGCTTCACCGCGACAGCAAGGCGCTCGCCTGGCGGCTGGTAGAGCGTGGCCCCTGGAAGGGCATTGTCGCGATCACGCGCGGCGGGCTGATCCCCGCCGCCATCGTGGCGCGCGAACTGGAATGCCGCCTGATCGAGAGCGTCTCCGTCATTACCTATGACGAGGAGAAGCTGGGCACGCCGCAGGTGGCCAAGCCGCCGGTCGCTGCCGGCGATGGCGAGGGCTGGCTGGTGCTGGACGACCTGGTGGACACCGGCACCACCGCCAAAGTGGTGCGCGGCCTGCTGCCCAAGGCGCATTTCGCCACCGTCTACGCCAAGCCCGCGGGCAAGCCGCTGGTGGACAGCTTCATCACCGAGGTGAGCCAGGACACCTGGATTCTCTTTCCCTGGGATACCGAGCCGCAGTTCGTCGCGCCGATCGCGCGCTCCGGCATGGTGAAGTAGGGCCTTACAGCCCGGCCTGGCCCCGCCAGCCATTGCGCTGCCGGCGGGTGCCCGCTGAAGCTGCGGGTGGCATGAAGCCCTCCCGCACCTCCTCCCTCAGGCGCGGACGCCCCTCGGCGCCAGGACCATGCCCCTCGCGGCACGGACCGCCACTTCGCCCCCGTAGCAGGCGAAGCCGAGGCCGATGAACAGCTCCTTGTATTCCGTCGGATCCCAGAGCCGGACCAGTTGGTCGCCGAAGGCGATCATCAGCACCTGCGAAACGGCCAGCAGCAGGGCGGCGGCGGCGAAGAGGACCGCCTCCGTCCGCCCCGGTGCCGTCATGGCGGCGCGGACAAGGATGGCGAGACTCAGGATCAGCACCATCTGGATCGGCAGAAGGTGCCACATGTCGTAGTTGAAGGCGGCAATCGGCGCGCTGACTGCCAGCACGACGCGACCGGGGATAAGCGGGCCGATGGTCCGCAGCACAGCCGGTAGCGGCGCAACCTCCTTCAGAAAGGGCAGCAGCATCAGGAACACGAAACTTCCGCCGTAGTACAGCAGCTCGAAGAGGTTGGTGAACAGATTATGGAAGTTCAGCTCCTCCTGCATGTTGGCCTCGATCAGCACCTCCGGCGTCTGGATGTCGAACACGCGCTGCATCCAGGAGATCTCCTCCATGCCGACCACGAAGAGGCAGGCGGCCAGCAGCAGCGCGCCCGCGGAGCAGAGCGCGGCATTGAAGCCGGACATGGCGTGGCGGCTCCTGAGGAAGCGCACCGAACTCCACAGCAGCAGCCCGCAGCCAGCGAAGAGTGCCAGCGCCGAACTCCATTCCACGCTGTGATCCTCCCGCGCCAGCGCGCTGAACAACTCTGGGCTGGACAGAAAGATCCCAAGGAAGACGATGCTGAGGACGAGCGAGGCCCATCCCAGCATCTGCTCCTTTGCGCCCATGGCCGGCACCGCGCGCACCCGCGCATTGCGCGTGAATGGGAGGATGAACAGTGCGGAAAGCAGCAATGCGAGCACGGATCGGCCGAGCAAAGCGGCGTCGATGAGCGGGGTACGATCCGCAAATCCCCATGAGCCCGTCATGCGCTTCTCGATGAGCGCCAGGATCACCATCGCTGCCACGGCGGCCATCGCCGCGATGCCGGCGCGGATATAGGGCTGCTCCGGTCTTTCTCGCACACCGCGGTGTCTATTCATGATTTCCGCTGTGTGTGTCGGTCGCATGAGAATCCAGTCAGAAAATGATCAAAGGATCCTTTCGCAGTAGTCCGTATTTTCCTTCGACGTTTGTCACAAAACTGTCATGTTCCTGCTTCGCAAGGAGACACGCGACGCCACGGCCTTCCACATTCCGTGGAAGCCGCGGCACCGCAGGCTGCAGATGCTCAACCGTTGCGCTGCCGACGTTCTCCACCAGCAGCGCCTGTCGCTAGTAGCCGCGCCCGGGCTCGACGCGGTTCGGGCAAGGCCGACCGGCACGTAGCGCGCGGATATTCTCGAAGAGGATGTCGAGGCTGCGGTCGTTGTAGGTGCCGGGATCGTCGGAGGACATGTGCGGCGTGATGAAGAGGCCAGGCGTGTTCCAGGCGCGGTGCCCGGGCGGCAGCGGCTCCGGCACGGCCACGTCGGTGACCGCACCGTTCAAGTGGCCGGAGTCCAGCAGGTCGCACAGCGCCTCCTGGTCCCACAGCGCGCCTCGGCCGATGTTCACCAGCTTCGCATTGCGCGGCAGCAACTGCATCCGGCGACGGTCGAGCAGGCCCTGCGTCTGCGGCGTCAGCGGACACGCGAGGACGAGGAACTCGGCTTCCGGCAGCACGCTGTCGATGGCATCCTGCGCCACCACGCGCTCGCAGGCATCATGCGGCTTCGCGCTGCTGCGAACGCCGATGACGCGCATGCCGAACTGCTTCGCGCGCTCCGCCACCGCGCCGCCGAGCGAGCCGAGCCCGACGACGCAAACCGTCCGCCCCGCCAGCACCGAGGCGAAGCGCGGCTGCCACTGCCCCTCGCGCTGCCGCTCGGCGAAGTAGGGAATGTTGTTGGCCAGCATCAGCAGCGCCATGATGCCGTATTCGCCCGCCTTGGCCGCGTGCGTGCCACGGTTGTTCAGCAGCAGCACATCCTCCGGCAGCCAGTCGAAAGGCGCCAGCCGATCCAGTCCCGCCGAGGTGCAGAAGATCATCCGCAGCTTCGGCGCGACGCCAGGCAGCGCGCCCTTGGGGAATCGCTCGTGCACGATGCGGGTCCAGGTGACCAGCACCTCCGCCTCCTGCATCGCCCGGGCATAGCCGGCCTCGTCGCTGGCGAAGCTGACCTGCAGGCCAGCCATGTCGGGCGCACGGGCAACGGCATTCGACCATTGCTCCGGCGTGATGGGGAAAATGGCCTCGTCGGCCGGGTTCTGAACGTGAATGCGCATGGCGCGAAGCCTCGCATGGTCGCGAGCCGCGTCAAGTGCGCGTCGCACGGGCTGGATGAGGGCGCGCGACCGCTCCACACTTGCGGCCTCACCGCAGGAGTCCCGCAGCATGAGCACCGCCGTCGCCGATCACCTCCTCGCCCGCAAGGACGCGGTGCTGGAACGCCTGATGGCTCTGTTGCGCCTGCCGAGCGTCAGCACCGATCCAGCCTATGCCAAGGGCATGGCGGCGACGCGGGATTTCCTGACGGCGCGGCTGCGCGAGCTGGGGCTGCAGAACGTGCAGCTGCTCGATGGCGGCGGCCAGCCGGCGGTTTATGGCGAATGGCTCGGCGCCCCCGGCCAGCCCACCATCATCATCTACGGCCATTACGACGTGCAGCCGCCCGACCCGCTGGACCGATGGGTGACGCCACCCTTCGAACCCACCATCCGTGAAGGCCGCCTCTATGCCCGTGGTGCCTCGGACGTGAAGGGCTCCACGCTGATCGCCGTCGAGACCATCGGCGCCTTCCTCGCCGCCGAGGGCAAGTGCCCGGTCAACGTGAAGCTCTTCCTGGAGGGCGAGGAGGAGACCGGCAGCCCGAGCATCCGCCGCATCATCGAGAAGCACCGCGACCTGCTGCGCGCCGATGCCATGCTCTCCGCCGATGGCGGACGCGCCAGCACCTCGCTCCCCACGCTGAACACCGGTTCGCGCGGGCTGTGCAAGCTGGAGGTGACGCTGCGCAGTGCGCAGAAGGACATGCATTCCGGCCGCTATGGCGGCGCCGTGCGCAACGCGTTGCACGAGCTGGCGCGCCTCGTCACCACGCTGCATGACGCTCAGGGGCGCATCCAGGTCGCAGGCTTCGACAGCGACGCCGCGCCGCTTACCGAGCGCGACCGCGCCGATGCCGCCGCCCTGGCCGGCGACGAGGCCGCGTTCTATGCCAATACCGGCGCCCTACCGCATGGCGACCCGGCCTACACCGTCCGTGAGCGCGTCACTCTGCGCCCCACCATCGACGTGAACGGGATGTGGGGCGGCTATACTGGCGCCGGCAGCAAGACCGTCATCCCCGCCGAGGCGCAGGCCAAGATCACCGCGCGGCTGGTGCCCGGCCAGGACCCGGACCGTGCCCGCGAGCGCATCGTCGAGCACCTCCGCAGCCACTGCCCGGAGGGCGTGGAGCTGGCCTTCTCGCCGCCGGGCGGCAACTCCCCCTCCTCCACCCTGCCCGAGGGCCATCCACTGCTCGTGGCGGCCGAGGCGGTGGTGCGCGAGACCCAGGGCCGCGATCCCGTGCGTGCCCGCATCGGTGGCACCCTGCCGATCACCGGCATTTTCCGCGAGATGCTGGGCATCGATACGCTGATGTTCGGCTTCGCCATGCCGGACGAGGACGTGCACGCGCCCAACGAGTTCTTCCGCCTCTCCTCGCTGGAGGACGGGCTGCGCGCCTGGCCGCTGCTGCTCTCCCGCATCGGGCAGAACAGCGCGGCGGATTTCGTACCCTGGCGCCACGCGACTCAGGCTTGACGCGAGGGGCGGCGGCGCGGTTAATGGGGGCATGATCCCGGCCGCGCCCTTCCTGCGCTCCTATTACCGTCGCTCGGCATAACGAGCGGCGCGGTCGTCCCTTCCCGAATGACCCCATGCCGCCTCCGGGCGGCATTTCCATTTCCGGACAGGCCTTCTCCCGGTGGCGGCAGCCAAGCCTGAGGATGCCATGTCCACCCCTTCCCGACCTTCGCTGGGCCTGATCGGCCTGGGTGCCTTCGGCGGTTTCTGCCGGCCGCATCTGGAGCGCATCTTCACCGTCCACGGCCATGACCCGGCGCTGCCCTGCGACGCCACGCTCGCCGAGGCCGCCGCTCAGCCCGTGGTTGTGCTGGCCGTGCCCGTCGCGCGGCTGGCCGAGGTGGCGCAGGCCATCGCGCCGCATCTGCGCCCCGGCGCGCTGGTGGTGGAGGTCTGCTCACTGAAGATGCACCCGCTGGCGGTGCTGCGCGCCGCCCTGCCCGCCCATGTCGAACTGCTCGGCACCCATCCGCTTTTCGGCCCGCAGAGCGGACGGGATGGCATCGCCGGGCTGCGGCTGGCGCTCTGCCCACCCGCTGGCGCCCGGCCCAGCGCGCGGGCACGGCTGGCGGGACGGATGCTGCGAAGCCTTGGCCTGGAGGTCGTGCGGATGTCGCCGGAGGAGCATGACCGGCAGATGGCCTGGGTCCAGGGCCTGACGCACCTGCTCGGTCGGATCGTCTCGGCGCTGGAGGTGCCGGCCCTGCCGCACACCACCAGCAGCTTCGATCACCTGATGCGGGCCGTCGCCATGGTCTCGCAGGATTCCGAGGCGCTGTTCCGCACCATCACCGAGGACAACCCCTTCGTGGCGGAGGTGAAGGCGCGGCTGCTGGCGGAGGCGGAGGCGGTGCTGCGGCCTTCCCGCGCCGCACTGGCGGCCTGAGAAGGCGGGCCGGGGCGCATGGCCCCGGCCAGGTTTTCAGGCGGCGTTGACCTTCTTCCGCTCACCGTTCTTGTGCAGCAGGAACTCGCGGCCGACCTTCACCCGCGCGATGCCATCATAGGCGACGATGTCGGCAGTCGCGTAGGTCTCGCTCCAGCTGTCCGGAATGAAGCTGCCGGTGCCAACCACGTCGATCGGCGCCCGGGCCTCACGCATGACGCGGCACTTGGCCACGCCGAAGCCGGATGAAGCGATGATCTTCACTCGCGGGAAGCCGGCCTCGTCCAGCGCCTCCCGCATCCGCCAGATGGCGGCAGCGGAGACGCCGGTGCCGACCAGATGGCGCAGCTCCGTCTCGGAACGATAGCGGCGGATGGCGCCCGGCGCGTGCCGCTCCAGCGCCGCATAGGAGGCCGCCGGGTCCAGCCCTTCCAGGAAGCGGCCGCCATGCGTGTCCAGCCGCACCGAGAGCCGTCCCTGGGCCGCCAGTTCCGGAAAGCGCTGGCAGACGGCGAGGCTGTCGGTGATCTCCCGGCCGAAATAGTCCACGAGGACGGTCAGCGGCTCGTCCGGATAGGTCTCGTGGAACATCTCGGCGGCACGGACGGTGCTGCGGGCATAGCCGATGAGGGCATGCGGCATGGTGCCGAAACCGTGGCGGTTGCCGAACCAGTGCGCCGTGGCATCGGTGGCATTGCCGACGAAGCCCCGGGCTCCCTCCCGCTTGGCGGCGGCGCTGCCAACAGAGGCGGCATAGGCCATCATCTCTTCCATCTCGGAGCCGGCGCAGTGCCGGGCCTCCATGGCGAGGAAGGCGGCCTCCGGCAATTCCACGCACATCTGGTAGGCGTTGTGCGCGGCGACGCAGGCAGGGCCGAGCTTTTGGAGATAGAGTGTCTCCAGGTTGACGAGCTGCTCCATCGAGCCCGTGAGATAGAGGATCGGGTCGCCCGCGCCGATCCACTCGCCCTCGGCATGCATCAGCTCGACTTCGAAGCGGGTGCCGCGCTCGGCCGCCACCCGCTCCAGCCACTCGATGACCAGCCGCGGCGCCGAGACCACCGGGCGGCGCATGAACACCGCGTAGGTAACCTGCGCATCCCCGTAGCGGCCGACGATCTCGCGGGTGCGGTTGAAATAGGCGTCGGTCAGCTGTGCGATGCTGGCATCATCGACACCAGCACCGCGCTCCACAGGGCTCATTGTGCCGCCACCAGGGGCACCGGAACGCCATCCGGCCGGCGGGCCTTCAGCTCCTCGGCCACCAGGAAGGCCAGTTCCAGCGCCTGCTCGGCGTTCAGCCGCGGGTCGCAGAAGGTGGCGTAGTTGGCGGAGAGGTCGGCCTCGGTCAGGCGGTGGGCACCGCCCACGCATTCCGTCACCTCGGAGCCGGTCATCTCGACATGCACGCCACCGGCCCAGGTGCCCTCGGCCTCGTGGCAGTCGAAGAAGCCGCGCAGCTCGGCCAGGATGGCGTCGAAGGAGCGGGTCTTGTAGCCGCCGGCGGTGTGGGTGTTGCCGTGCATGGGGTCGCAGATCCAGACCACCTCGCGCCCGGCCTGCTTCACCCTGCGCAGCAGCGGCGGCAGCTTCTCCATCACCTTCTGCGCGCCCATGCGGCTGATCAGGGTCAGCCGGCCGGGCACGTTGGCGGGGTTCAGGATCTCGGTCAGGCGCACCAGCTCGTCCGGGTCGCTGCTCGGGCCGACCTTGAGGCCGATCGGGTTCTTCACCCCGCGCAGGAACTCGACATGCGCACCCTCCGGCTGCCGCGTGCGGTCGCCGATCCAGAGGAAATGCGCCGAGCAGGCGTACCAGTCACCGGTGGTGGAATCGACGCGGGTCAGCGCTTCCTCATAGGGCAGCAGCAGCGCCTCGTGGCTGGTGTAGAAGTCCGTCTCGCGCACCTGCGGCGCCTCGGACATGCCGCAGGCCGCCATGAAGCGCAGAGTCTCGTCGATCCGTGCGGCCAGGTCGCGGTAGCGGTCGGCCAGCGGCGAGCGGGCGACGAAGCCCAGGTTCCAGCGGTGCACCTCGTGCAGGTCGGCATAGCCGCCGGTGGCGAAGGCGCGCAGCAGGTTCAGCGTGCCAGCCGACTGCATATAGGCGAATTCCATCCGCCCAGGATCGGGGATGCGGGCATCGGCGGTGAAGTCCGGCCCGTTGATGATGTCGCCGCGATAGGATGGCAGCGTCACCCCGTCCTGCGTCTCGGTGTCTGAGGAGCGCGGCTTGGCGAACTGGCCGGCCATGCGGCCGAGCTTCACCACCGGCAGGGAGCCGCCGAAGGTCAGCACCACGGCCATCTGCAGCAGCACGCGGAAGGTGTCGCGGATCGGGTTGGCGCGGAAGTCGGCGAAGCTCTCGGCGCAGTCGCCGCCCTGCAGCACGAAGGCCCGCCCCTGCCCGGCCTGGGCCAGGGACTGCTGCAGCCTGCGGGCCTCACCTGCAAAAACCAGCGGGGGAAAGCTCGCGAGCCGGGTTTCCATCGCCTTGAGCCTGGCCTGGTCCGGATACTCCGGCACCTGCCGGATCGGCATTTCCCGCCAACCACCGGGCTGCCACCCGCGCACCGTCATGACACTCAGTTTCCTCAAAAGAGAGTTTTGGTCGGTCAGGATAGCAACAGCAGCGCGCCGAGGGCTACGCCCGATGCGCGTCCTCGCCACATGGCAGCGTCCCGCCAGGATTCCGGCGCCAGGGCCTAATCCGCCGCCGCGGCGGCGGCAGGCGGATAGGACGGGCCACGCAGCAGCGCCGCCAGCTCCGGCCGGACGGCCAGAAGCGCCACCTCTTCCGCTGCGCGTGCCGGCGGGTCGGATACCCAGCGCCCTGTCGCGTCGCGCTGCGTGGCCATCACACGCCCAGGCCCCAGCTCCGGCTCCTCCGGCTGCTCCAGCTCGGCCAGGAAGCGGGCACGGCGATGGGGGTCTTCGATCTCGCGCGCCAGGACGCGGCAGAGTTCATCCAGGCCCTGGGCACTGGAAGCCGCCCGCCGCACCGCGTGCTCCGCATAGGGGCCGATATGCCGCGCCAGCGCATCGGCCACCTGCCGCAGGGCGGCGGCACGGCCGAGCCGCTGGAGCCGCAGCAGAGGCGGCGCCGCGGCATCGGCCAGCACGCCGCTGCCCGCCACTTCCTCCCGCGCCCAGCCGGAGACGATCAGCAGCACCTGTCCGGCGCAGCGGCCCGGCAGGACCAGGCGCTCATCCGGCGCGTAGAGCAGCAGCTCGCCCTCCCCCGCCAGGCGCCGTGCGGCCTCGGTACGGCACGGGCCTGGGAGCAGCGCCATCACCATCTCGGCCAAAGGCTGCCCACTGGGCAGCAGCGCAGCCACGCCGATGGCGCGCTGCTCCTCGGCATAGAGGCGCGAGACCGGCCACGGGATGCCCTCCCGCTGGAAGACGTACCAGATGCGGCGGAGCACCTCGCTCTCCACCTCCGGTATGTCCCAGAAGTTGCGCACCCAGTAGCGCGCCAGATAGCGGGTGGTGGCATGCTCCGGCTCATAGGCCGAGACCATCACCATCGCGGGGTGGGAGACGTCGATCTGCGGGAAGTCCACCAGCAGGGCGGTCACGAGGTCGGTGATGCGCTGCGGCGGCACGGCGGCGGGGGCAGGAAAGAAGGTGTCCCGCCGGGCGGACTCGCCGGCCGTGTTGACCATCAGCATCTCGTTGCTGATGCGGGCATTCGGCACCACGACCAGCATCCCGTCCTTCCGGCGCCCCACCGCCGTGCGCCAGTCCAGCCGGATGATCTCCACCCGCTGCCCGTCCAGCATGACGGCATCGCCGACATGCAGCACCCGGTCCATGTGCAGCGCCACGCCGGAGATCAGGCTGCCCAGCGTCGGCTGCAATGCGAGGCCGACAGCGGCCGTGAGGATCGCCGAGGTGGTGAGCACCGCGCTGATGTCGAAGCCGAAGGAGGCCAGCACCACTGCCGAGGCGGCGAAGGTCAGCAGCCCGTAGGCGATGGCGCGCTGGAGACCGGTCGGCTCCACCCCCAGCCCGGCGGCGAGGCCGAAGCCCAGCACCGCCCGGCCGCCGGAGAGCACCACCAGCAACGCCGTCAGCAGCGTGGCGGCGATCCGCACTCCGCCATGCACCGGCCCGCTGCCGAGCAGCAGGTTGTCCTCGCTGAGGAAGTAGAGCAGCCAGAGCGCCGCCGCCAGCAGCGCCAGCAACAGCAGGGACCAGAGCGCGCCGGGGCCGCGCCGCGCCGCGCTCTCGCTCACGCGCCCTCCTCCCGGCGCGCCGCTCCTGGACGCTCGCCGCGCCCGAGCTGCCCCAGCGCCTTGCCGAGCGAGGTGCGCAGCCGCTCGATGGCGTCTGCCAGGCTGCGGATCTCGCTGGCGCCGGCGCGCGGCAGGCGCAGCCGCGTGTCATGGCTCTGGCTGGCCGCCTCCGCCGCGCGGGAGAGCGCGCCGAGCGGCCGGATCACCATGGTGTCCAGCGCCAGCACCAGCGCCACATAGGCGACCCCGAAGATGACGGCGAGGCCGAGGCCCAGCATCCCCACCAGTTCCAGCGAGCCTTTCAGCCCCTCGGTCACTGGCACGGTCAGTACCTGGGCGCCCACCACCTCGTTCATCTGCCAGCCAAAGCCGTTGGTGCTTCCGTACTTGGCCAGCATGGCCGGCGGGGCGCGGTCGGGCGTGCTGTGGCAGGTCAGACAGCCCTCCTGCGTCACCCGGATCGGCCGCGCGAGGTAGAAGAGGCGGTCTGTCTCGGTGGGGCGCACGCCGCTCAGCTCGTGCAGCGCGGCATCGGCGCGGAAGCGCTGGATCAGCTCCACCTCGAAGGGCGTGGCGAGATCGGCCCGTGAGGTCGGGTTCAGCGCCGGCTCGCGGTAGGTGTAGGCGCCATAGTCGCTCGCCACCATGCGGAAGACCGTCTGCGCCCCGAAGGAGGGCACCGTCTCCTCGTGGAACTCATCCGTGGGCAGGCGCGAGAGCTTGGGGAAAATGTTCTTCGCGGTGTAGCCGCGGATGGCGAGGGCGGAGGTGAGCAGGATGCGCGCCTCGGCGGCGGCCTGCCGCAGCGCGCGCTCCTGCAGCAGGAAGTA
This sequence comes from Roseomonas sp., assembly GCA_035556695.1. GTDB lineage: Bacteria > Pseudomonadota > Alphaproteobacteria > Acetobacterales > Acetobacteraceae > Pseudoroseomonas. The sequence continues at coordinate 54,529 of DATMFR010000059.1, read as the reverse complement.
GAACCCGCCCAGCCCCGCCAGCAGCCCGATGAGGAAGACGGAGACGAGGATGCGGGAGACCGTCCTCCGGATGCCGGGAACCTGCACAGCCGAACATTCCGCAATTGCAACCCCGCGACTTTCTGCCAAGTGGCGGGGGCTTGCAAGGCAGGCTTCAGCCTGGCGGTCAGGCGGCGGCCCGGTGCCGCCGCCCCGACAGGCGCCTCAGCGCCCGCGCGTGACCAGCCGGCCCGGCTTCTCGCCCGTCTCCTTGCCGCCGGCGAAGGTCAGCACGCCATTGGCCCAGACCTGCTCGATGCCGACGCTCATCTGGATCGGGTCCTCGAAGGTGGCGTTGTCCATCACCGTATTGGGGTCGAACAGCACCAGGTCGGCATAGGCGCCCTCGCGGATCACGCCGCGGTCCACCATGCCGAAGACACCCGCCGCGCGGCCGGTCATCTTGTGGATGGCCGTCTCCATGTCGAACAGGCCGAGCTGGCGGGTATAGAGGCCGAGCACGCGCGGGAAGGTGCCCCAGAGGCGCGGATGCGGCTTCTCGTCATGCGGCAGCCCGTCCGAGCCGATCATGGAGAGCGGGTGGCGCATGATGCGGCGCACATCCTCCTCGTCCATCTGGAAGGTGACGGCGCCGGCCGGGGTCAGCCGCTCGGCGGCGGCGCGGAGGTCGGTGTTCCAGCCGCGCGCGATCTCGGAGAGGTCCTTGCCCGCCATCTCCGGATAGGGGACCGACCAGGTGATGATGACGCGGGTGTCGTCGCGCAGCTTCTCCGGCATCAGCACGGTGGAGCCGGCGGGATAGGGATAGACGTCGAAGGCCACCTCCTGCATCGAGGCGGCGGCGTTGATCAGCGCCAGGGTCTGCACCGAGCGGCCGTAGTTCTCCGGCATCGAGCACTTGTGGTGGCTGATATGCACGGGCACGCCGATGCGGCGGCCGATCTTCAGCGTCTCCTCGATGGAGGCGCAGACCTTGTCCGCCTCGTCGCGCATATGGGTGACATAGATGCCGGCCGAGCCGCGCAGCGCCTCGCCCACCGCGATCACCTCCTCGGTCGGCGCCTGGGCGTTCGGCGGATAGTAGAGGCCGGTGGAGAAGCCGGAGCCGCCCTCGGCCAGCGACTGCTTCAGCCGCGCCTGCATGCGGGCGATCTCGACATCCTTCGCCGGGCGGTAGACGTCGCCCTGCATCGCCTCGACGCGCAGCGTCTGGTGGCCGATCAGCGCGTAGGTGTTCACCTCGCTGCCCTTGGTCTTCAGGGCATGGGCGTAGTCGCCGAAGCTGTCGAAGGTCCACCAGGCCTCGTCGCCCAGCAGGTCGAGCGGCGCCGGCGGGCGCTTGGCGGTGTGCCGCATCGGCGAGAGGCTGATGCCGCAATTGCCCACCACGACCGTGGTCACGCCCTGGCTGATCTTGCAGAGCGTGCATTGCGGGCCGCAGAGCACGGCCCGGTCGTCATGTGTATGGGCGTCGATGAAGCCGGGGGCAAGCGCCTTGCCGGTGCCGATCACCTCGCGGTCGGCGCTGGCGCCGCCGAGGTCGCCGACGCCCACGATGCGGTCGCCGGTGACGCCGACATCGCCCACCTGGCGCGGGGCGCCGGTGCCGTCGAAGATGGTCGCGTCACGGATGATGAGGTCGCAGCGGAGCGCCATGGGCCGGCATGTCCTTCGAGAAGCGAGGCGAACTGGCCGGGGATCATGCGCCAGAGCCGCCACGGGATAAAGCCGCCCCGTGCGATTTCCCCGCCCGGACTTGCACTGCCCTCGCCACCACCGCAAACCGGCACAGAACGTGGAGGCGATGGATGCCGGCGGACCGACTGTTCGTGCAATCCCTGCAAAAGGGGCTGGCCCTCCTGGAGGCCTTCGGCAGGCGGCCCGGCGAGCTGAGCCTCAACGAGCTGGCCGCCCTCGCCGGCATCGACCGCAGCGCCGCCCAGCGCATGGCACACACTCTGCTGAAGCTGGGCTATCTGGAACGCGGCGCGCATGGCCGCGGCTACACGCCCGGCCGTCGCATCCTCGACCGCAGCTTCGACTTCCTGCGTAGCCGGCCGCTGATCGAGCGCGCCACGCCGCTTATCATCGAATTGCAGCGCAGCACGGGCGAGCGCGTGGATTTCAGCCTCTTTGACGGGCAGACCATCGTCTATGCCGTGCGGCGCCAGACCAAGCGCGAGACCTTCTACGCCACCCTGACAGGCCGGCGCCTGACCAGCTTCAGCACCGCTGGCGGCCGCGCCTGTCTGGCCCACCTGCCGCGCGCCGAGGTGGAGGCCATGCTCGCCCGCGCCGACCTGCTTCCCGCCACGCCCAGGACGCTGCTCGACCCCGACGCCATCCTCGCCCGCATCGAAGCCGCCCGGCGCGAAGGCTTCGCCCTGGTACAGGAGGAGATGCTGCTCGGCGAGGTGGTGGTCGGCGCCGCGGTGCTGGATCAGGACCGGAAGCCCGTCGCGGCGGTCCATATCGCCGGCTCGCTTACCGAGTGGCCGGCCGAGCGCTTCGCCGCGCGATTCGGGCCGCTGGCACTGGAGGCGGCGCGGGCGCTTGGGGGAGGACGCGGGCTGCAATAGGGGAAAAGGTCGGGGGGAAGGAATTCTCCCCGAACCCCTCATTCTTTTCTGACAGTTGGGAAACGCCGCCGGCGGATTGCGCCATGCCGGCGTGGCTTCTAGCTTCCCCATCCTTAGCGCCACCAGGGAAGCCTTGCCCGATGACCGAGCCTGCCCCCCTCGAAGAGACCATCGCGCTGGAGGGGCTGCGGCAGCCGGCCTCGATCCATGTCGACCGCTGGGGCATCCCGCACCTGCGCGCCGAGACCGAACACGACCTCTTCTTCCTGCAAGGCTTCAACGCCGCGCGTGACCGCCTCTGGCAGATCGATCTCTGGCGCAAGCGCGGCCTCGGCCTGCTCGCCGCCGATTTCGGCCCCGGCTACCTGGCGCAGGACCGCGCCTCCCGCCTCTTCCTCTACCGCGGCGACATGCAGGCCGAGTTCGACGCCTACGCCCCCGATGCGCGCGCCATCTGCAAGGCCTTCGCCGCCGGCATCAACGCCTATGTCGCGCTAACCGAGGCCGAGCCGCAGCGCCTGCCCGCCGAGTTCCGCGCCCTCGGCACCCGCCCGGCGCGCTGGGCGGCGGAGGACGTGGTGCGCATCCGCAGCCATTCGCTCACACGCAACGCCCTCTCGGAAGTGCTGCGCGCGGTGGTGCTCTCCCGCGCCGACCTCGCCACCGACCTGCTGCGCAAGAACCTGGAGCCGATGAAGGAGCCGGTGCGGGCGGAAGGGCTCGACCTCTCCGCGCTGGGCATCGAGTGCCTGGCTACCTTCAAGCTGGCCACCGCCGGCGTCACCTTCTCGCCCGAGCGCCTCGCCGCGCCGCTGGAGGACTGGCGCCGCTGGAGCAGCCTGACCGACCTCGGGGAAGTCGTGCAGGGTGCCGAGATGGAGGGCTCGAACAACTGGGCCATCCATGGCAGCCGCACAGAGAGCGGGCGCCCGATCCTGGCCAGCGACCCGCACCGCGCCCATGCCGCGCCCTCGCTGCGCTACATCGTCCATCTCGACAGCCCGGGCCTCAACGCCATCGGTGCCGGCGAGCCGGCGGTGCCCGGCATCTCGATCGGCCATAACGGCACCGCCGCCTTCGCGCTGACCATACACGGCGCCGACCAGGAGGACGTCTACGTCTACGAGACGGAAGGCGACCGCTACCGCTACGGCGGCGACTGGGCCGCGATGGAGGTCGTCACCGAGCGTTTCGCGGTGAAGGGCCACCCGGACCAGGAGTTGGAACTGCGCTTCACCCGCCACGGCCCGGTCATCGCGCGGGATGCGGCGGCGGGGCGGGCGGTGGCCATCCGCACGGTCTGGTCGCTGCCGGGCTCGGCGCCCTATCTCGCCAGTTTCTCCACCATGCGCTCGCGCTCGCTGGAGGAGTTCCGTGCGGCGGTGGCGCGCTGGGGCACGCCCTCGGTGAACAAGGTCTATGCCGATACCAGCGGCACCGTCGCCTGGACGCCGGCCGGCTATGCCCCGCAGCGGCCGAACTGGGACGGGCTGCTGCCGGTGCCGGGCGACGGCCGCTACGAGTGGTCCGGCCTGCTGAACCCGGCCGAGCATCCCTGGCGCGTGGACCCGCTGGAGGGCTTCGTCCACAGCGCGAACGAGATGAACCTGCCGCCAGACTGGCCGCACGCGACCAAGACCTACGGCTATGAGTGGACGGAAGGCTCCCGTGCCCGCCGCATTCGCGAGGCGCTGACGCGCGGGCCCCTGCTGACGCTGTCCGACTGCACCGCCCTGCAGACCGACGTGACCTCCCTGCCCGCCCGCCGCCTCTGCGCGCTGCTCGCCGCCCTGCCGCGCGGCAGCGCCCCGGAACTCTGGGCCGCGCAAATGCTGTTGGAGGACTGGGACCATCGCCTGGAGGCGGACAGCCCGGCCGCCGCGCTGTTCGAGGTCTTCATGACCAAGCACCTGAAGCCGCGCCTGCTGGCGGCGCTGGTGCCGGACGCCACGTTGCGCCCGCTGCTGGTGCCGCAGGATACGGAAAGTCTGCTGCGTGTGCTGGAGGAGCCGGATGCCCGCTTCGGCGCCGATCCCGCCGCGGCACGCGACGCGCTGCTGGCGGAGTGCCTGGTCGCCGCCGTCCGTGACTGCGGCGAGCGGATGGGGCTTTCGCCCTCCGAGTGGTCCTGGGGGCGGCTGCACAAGGGCTATTTCAGCCATGCCCTGACCGGCCTGACGCCGGAGACGGCGAATTTCGACGTCGGCTCCTTTCCGATCGGCGGCAGCGCGAGCACGCCGATGCACACCGGCTATCGCCCGAGCGACTTCCGCTGCAACTACGGCGCCTCGGTGCGGCTGGTGATGGATGTGGGGGCCTGGGACAACAGCCTCTGCATCAACGCGCCCGGTCAGTCCGGCGACCCGGCCTCGCCGCACTACGCCGACCTGGCGCCGCACTGGGCGCGCGGCGAATACGTGCCGCTGCTCTACACGCGGGAAGCCGTGGACGCGAAGGTCATGCAGCGCATCCACCTGCAACCCGCGGCATGAACTGACAGAAAGAAGATGGGGGTCCGGGGGAATTCCTTCCCCCGGACTTTGCTCTTTTCAGACCTTTCGGTTGACGACGCAGAGCTTGTTCCCGTCCGGGTCACGCAGATAGGCGCCGTAGTATCCGGCGCTGTAGAGCGGTCGAAGTCCCGGCGCCCCTTCGTCCATCCCGCCGGCGGCGAGACCGGCGGCATGGGCGGCGTCCACCGCCGCGCGGTCCGGCGCGAAGAAGGCGTTCATCGCGCCATTGCCCCAGGTGGCCGGGCGGCCATCGAAGGGGCGGCAGACGTAGAACTCGGCGGGCTCGCCCGGCTTCTGCCAGGAGGCCCAGCCGATCTCCGGCTCATAGGTCATCCGCCTGAGGCCAAGCGGGACAAGCACAGCGTCATAGAAGCGGACGGCCGCGTCGAGGTCCCGTGCGCCGACGGTGACATGGCTGAACATCCGCTCCTTCCTTTCAGGCCGCGCGCGGACTGGTCCGCAGCCCCTCGCGCAGGTGCTGGAAGGGCAGCGAGGAGGGATCGGCGAGGACTGGCCCCGGTGCGGCCACCACCAGCACCTTCTCGGCGATTGGCTGGAAGTCGGCGCGGAAATGCACGCTGCTCTTCACCGCCACGATCTTCTCCGCCGTGGGATCGACGCCGATGTGGCGGAACAGCGCCTGGTCGTGCGCCTGCATCTTCCGGCTGACGATGATCACCTTCACCGGCCCGATGCCGATCAGCGCCGAGGGGCCGAGATCGGCCGGGTTGCCTGCGGCCATCGGCCCGGTGCAGGTGAAGCGGCCGTTGGAGAGGCGCAGCACCTTCGCCTTGACCTCCAGCGGCGCGCCATCGGACTTGCCGCCGAGCCGCAGCGCGATCTCCGCCCCCTCCCCCGCCGCGTGGCAGGCGGCGGCGCTCTCGGCGTCGTTGATCATGCCGAGCGTGGCGGGCGCCTGCTGCCGCACCAGTTCGGCGAGCAGGCCGGTGGTATCGCCATGGCCGCCGCCGCCGGGATTGTCCTGCGTATCGGCGATGACGATGGGGCGGCTGGCGGATTGCGCGAGGCGGATCGCCTCGGCGACGCCCTCGGCGGCCGGCTGCACGCCGCCGGCGAAATCAGCCTCGCGCTGCTGGAGGTATTGCAGGAGCGCGTCGGCGGCGCGCTCGGCGGCGGCCGGGTCCTCGCCGAAGGCAGCCAGGGCGACGCCGCAATCCGGGAAGTCGGCGTAAGGAAAGCCGAAGCAGAAGGCGAGCTCCGCCAGCCCCTCGCGCTGCGCCAGATCGGCCCGCGCCGCCATCACCCCCGCCATCGGCTCCACCAGGGTGCACTGGGAGGTCAGCGGCATCCAGTAGTCGAGCTGGCGGAAGGCGCGGGCATAGGGCGCCCTGCGGGCGATGCGCTCGGCCAGCAGTTCCATGGCGCGGGCGCCGGCCTGCTTCATGTCCACATGCGGATAGGTGCGGAAGGGCACCAGCGCATCGGCCATGCGGACCATCTGCGCCGTCAGGTTGCAATGCGGGTCGAGGCTGGCCGTCACCGGCAGCTCCGGCCCGACCACGGCGCGCACGCGGCGCAGCAGCTCGCCCTCGGCGTCCGGGTGGCCCTCGGCCACCATGGCGCCGTGCAGGTCGAGATAGACGCCGTCCAGCGGGCCGGCATCCAGCGCGTCGGCCAGGTCGGCGACGATGCAGGCGCTGATCCGCTCGAAGGCCTGCTCGGTGACGGGACCGGCCGGGTTGGCGAAGCACCAGGCGAGCGGCACCAGCGCGAAGCCGCGCTTCTCCGCCTCGGCGATGGCGCCCGCCGCGGGCACGGAGGTCGGGCGCAGCGCGTCGAGCAGCCTTTCGCCGCGCTGGAAGGGCGGGAAGCCGCCGGGATGCTGGAACTCGGCCCAGGTGGTCGGGCGCGGGGCGAAGGAGTGGCTTTCGTGCAGGAAGCCGCCCAGGGCGATGCGCATCGGTCGTTATTCTCCCTTTGCCCGGCCGGCGGTGGCCAGCACGGCGTCTGCCAGCACCACCAGCCCGGCCTCGGCCCATTCGGGGGTGATGGATTCGGCCTCGTTGTGGCTGATGCCCCCCTCGCAGGGGCAGAAGATCATGGCGGTGGGCACCCGCCGCGCCAGGTAGACGGCGTCATGCCCGATGCCGGTCGGCATCACGCGATAAGGCAGGTTGCGGCCCTGCGCCGCCTGCCGCAGCGCCTCGACCAGCTTTGGGTCGAAGGGGATCAGCGGGGACTCCCAGAAGCGCTCGACGGCGATCTCGACGCCGCGTTCCGCGGCCAGGGATTCGGCGCGGGCCTCCAGCGCCTCGCCCATGCGGGCCAGAGCCTTGGGGTCGCCATGCCGCAGGTCCACGCTGAACCACACGCGGGAGGGCACCACGTTGCGGCTGTCCGGCGCGAGGGTGAGGCGCCCGACCGTGCCACGCCCGTCGCCACCGGCGGCGAGGGCGATCTCCTCCACCGCCTGCACAAGGATGGCGGCGGCCACCATGGCATCCCGGCGCGGCCCCATGGCGGAGCCGGCATGGGCCTCCTCGCCCGTCACCGTCACGTCGAGCCAGAGCTGGCCCAGCGCCTTGTCCACGATGCCGACGGGGATGCCGTCGGTCTCCAGCAGCGGCCCCTGCTCGATATGCAGCTCGAAATAGGCGCCGAGGGACTGGAGGGCGGCGGGATCGGCCTCGCCCTGCCAGCCGATGCGGCGCAGCTCCTCGCCAAACACGGCGCCGGCCGGATCGGTCTTGGCCAGCACCTCGGCCTCGTCGAAGAGGCCCATGGCGACGCCGCTGCCCATCATCGGCGGCGCGAAGCGGGCGCCCTCCTCGTTGGTCCAGTTGATCAGGACGACCGGCGCCTCGGTCTCAATGCCGGATTCATGCAGGGCGCGCAGCACCTCCAGCCCGGCCAGCACGCCCAGCACCCCGTCGAACTTGCCGCCTGTCGGCTGGGTGTCGAGATGGCTTCCGATGGCGACCGCCGGGCGCGAGGGGTCCCGCCCCTCCCGGCGCAGCACCATGTTGCCGACGCGGTCCACCGTGGCGGTGCAGCCCAGCGCCTCGCCCCACTTCTGCAGAAGGGCGCGCGCCTCGCCGTCGAGATCGGTGAGCGTCTGGCGGTTGCAGCCGCCCTTGGGGGTGGCGCCGATCTTCGCCATCTCCATCAGGCTGTCCCAGAGCCGGGCGCCCGAGACCGGAAGGTTGGTGCCGCTCATGCCTTCTCCACCCCGCACCATTCGGCCATGGTCAGCGCGATCGTCCGCGTGGTGGCGTGGAAGCTCTCCAGGCCGACGCTCTCGTCGATGCCATGGATGGAATCGGCGTCCGGCCCGAAGCAGGCCACGGGCGTATCCTGGTAGAGGGTGAAGAAGCGCCCGTCCGTGAGGCCGGAAGCTGGATAGTCGCGCAACTCGCGGCCGTTCGCCTCGGCGAAGTTGCGCTGCACCATCCGCACGATCGGCGCTTCCTTGTCGAAGACGCAGGGGTCGGCCATGAAGCCGGCGAATTCCAGTTGCAGCCTGGTGCCGCGCAGTCGCTCGTCCGCGCCCGCCTCGGCGACGATGCGCTCGATATCGGCCTTCACCCGCTTCGCCGTGTTGCCGACCATGATGCCGACGCGCAGGCCGATCTTGGCGCGGGTGGGCACGGAGCTGTTCCACTCGCCGCCCTGCACCGTGCCGAGATTGACGTTCACCGGGTGGTTCACGCCGAAGAAGCTGGAATGGATGTTCTCCGCCCGGTTCATCTCCCCTTCGTATTCCTTGAAGCGTTGGGAGATGACGTAGGCCGCCTCGATGGCGTTCACGCCGGCCTGCATGTCCCGCACATGCACGGGGCGGCCCGTCACCGTCACCCAGGCCCAGATGACGCCCACCTCGGCGGTGTAGAGCCCCTCCACGCCCGGCCCTGGCTCGGGGATGATGACGGCATCGCATTTCGGCAGGGCCAGCATGCAGGCCAGCGCGCCGTTGCCGGTGCATTCCTCCTCGATCACCGACTGGAACTGCACTTCGGCCGCCGGCTGCAGCCCGGCCAGTTGCAGCGCGCGGAAGGCCATGACGTTGGAAATGTCGCCCGCCTTCATGTCGCCGGCGCCGCGGCCGTACATGCGGCCGTCGCGGATGGAAGGCTCGTAAGGCGGCGTCGCCCAGATGTCGGCGGCGCCTTCCGGCACCACGTCCACATGCCCCTGCAGCACCAGGGAGCGGCCCTTCTTCTCACGCGGGGTGAAGACGGCGGCGACATTGTCCCGCCCCTCATAGGAGATCAGCGGCGGGGAGAAGCCGGGATGGCTGGCGAGCTTCTCCGGCACAGTCGGGATGCGGATCGGGTCGAGACCGAGCGACTGGTAGTTGCGCGCCATCTCTTCCAGCGCGGAAGCCTCGTTGCCCAGGGTGGAGGGGCAGCGCACCAGCCGCTCCAGCGCCGCGACGGCCTCCCCTTCCAGCGCCGCGACGGCATCGAGGATGGCGCGGCGAACGCCAGTGTCGAGTTGGGGCATGGGTCAGTCCTTCACGCGAGGTCGGCAGTTAGAGCGACAGTCCAACCCCGTCAGAGGATACTGTCCAGCCGGGCACGGCCACTTGGACGCGAGGACGCGCTGAAAAATGCCGCTCCCGACACCCGGACCGCTGCGGAAGTGCGGAGACGTGCGCGCCTCGTGCGGCCTGCGGTGTCGGGGCAGAGCAAGCCCTGGGATGCGGGCCACCCCGGCGCCGTGCGCATCGACAAGGGCGCAGGAGGCGCCTAGCCTCGCTGCCTATGCGCGTCTTCGCTCATCCCGACCAGTCGCGGCACATGCCGCAGTTCTTCCTCCAGCGCGGCGAGGTTCGCAGGCACTTCGAGGTGCCCGAGCGGGCCGAGGCCCTGCTCGCCGCGCTGCGCCGCATGGGCGCTGGCGTCGAAACGCCGCCCCTGGTCGAGGCCACGGCGCTGACGACGGTGCATGACGCCGGCTACATCGCCTTCCTCGCCGAAGCGGCGGAAGCCTGGGCCAGGTTGCCGGAGAAGGGGCCGGAGGTGGTGGCCAACATGCATCCCTCGCCCGAGATGCTGGCCCAGGGCGCCACCCCAACCACCGCCATTGTCGGCCGGGCGGGTTGGTACACGGCGGACACCGCCTGCCCGATCGGTCCCGGCAGTTGGGAGTCGATCCGCGCCGCCGCGAGTTGCGCGCTGGCTGCGGCGGAGGTGGCGGCGCGGGGCGGCTGTGCCTATGCGCTGAGCCGGCCGCCCGGCCATCACGCCTATGCGGCACGCGCCGGGGGCCATTGTTACGTCAACAACAGCGCCCTGGCCGCCGAGGCCCTGCGCCACGCTGGCGCCGCCCGCGTGACGGTGATCGACATCGACGCCCACCACGGCAACGGCACCCAAGGCATTTTCTGGGAGCGCGGCGATGTGCTGACCGCCTCCGTGCATGGCAACCCTTCCGGCTACTATCCCTGGTATGTCGGCCATGCCGGGGAGCAGGGTGGCGGCGCCGGAGCGGGCTGCAACATCAACTTTCCCCTGCCCCAGGGCACCACCGATGCCGCCTGGCTGGAGGCAATCGACGCCGCCATCGCCCGCGCCCGCGACTTCGGGGCCGAAGCCCTGGTGGTGCCGCTCGGCTTCGATCCCTCCGAGCACGAGCCGCTGAGTTTCCTCCGCATTACCGACGACGGGTTCGCCCGCGCCGCCGAGCGCCTTTCCGCACTCGGCCTGCCGACGGTGGTGGTGCAGGAAGGCGGCTACAATGTCGGGGCGATCGGGGGCCTGCTGGAGCGCTTCCTGACCGCCTGGAGCCGCTGACGCGACTTCAACTATCCGTTGAAAAACTGAGTAAGACTCATTACGCCGCTGCGCCATGCGGATCGCGCGCCTCGCCAGCTTCGTCTTCTCGGGAATCGAGACCCTGCCGGTCGAGGTGCAGGTGCAGATCGCCAGCGGTCTGCCCGCCTTCACCGTGGTCGGCCTGCCGGACAAGGCGGTGGCCGAGAGCCGCGAGCGTGTGCGCGCCGCGCTCAACGGGCTGGGCCTCAGCCTGCCGCCGAAGCGGGTGCTGGTGAACCTCGCCCCGGCCGATCTTTCCAAGGAAGGTTCGCATTTCGACCTGCCAATCGCGCTCGCCGTGCTCGCCGCCATGGAGGTGGTGCCGGCCGAGGAGCTGACCGGCTTCGCGGCGCTGGGTGAACTGGCGCTGGATGGCGCCATTGGCCCGGTGGCCGGCATTCTGCCGGCCGCGCTCGGGGCGGCGACGCGGGGCCTCGGGCTGATCTGCCCCGGTGCGCAGGGGAGCGAGGCGGCCTGGGCGGGTTCGGTCGAGATCCTCGCCGCCACGGACCTGCGGCAACTGATTGCCCATCTGACTGGTCGGCAGGTCATGACCGCCCCGCTGCCACCCCGGCTGACGCGGGAGGCAGCACCCGGCCCCTGCCTTTCCGAGGTGAAGGGCCAGGAGAGCGCCAAGCGCGCGCTGGAGATCGCCGCGGCCGGCGGGCACAACCTCTTGCTGAGCGGCCCGCCTGGCGCAGGCAAGTCCATGCTCGCCGCGCGCCTGCCCGGCCTGCTACCGGACCTCACCCCTGCCGAGGCGCTGGAAGTCAGCCTGGTGCGCAGCGTGGCCGGGCTGATCGAGGGCGGCCGGATTTCCACCCGTCCGCCCTTCCGCAACCCGCACCACTCGGCCAGCCAGGCGGCGCTGATCGGCGGTGGACCCCGCGCGAAGCCGGGAGAGGCCAGCCTCGCGCATCGCGGCGTGCTGTTCCTGGACGAGCTGCCCGAGTTCCCCCGCCCGGCCCTGGAGGCACTGCGGCAGCCGCTGGAAAGCGGCGAGTGCGTCATCAGCCGCGCCAGCGCGCATGTCACCTACCCCGCTCGCATCCAACTCGTCGCGGCGATGAACCCTTGCCGCTGCGGCCATCTCGGGAATGCCGCGCGCGAATGCGGCTCGGCGCCGCGCTGTGGGGAGACCTATCAGGCGCGCATCTCGGGGCCGCTGCTCGACCGGATGGACCTGAGCATCGGCATGGCGCCCATCCCCCCGGGCGAAATGGCACGCGCGCCCGGCGGCGAGCCGAGTGTAGCGGTCGCGCAAAGGGTCATGGAGGCGCGGGCACGCCAAGCCAAACGCGCCGGGCCAAAGGGGTCGCGCTGCAATGCCGAGGCATCGCTGGACCTGCTGACGGCGACGGCCGTTCCGGAGGCGCTGGCGCTGGCCGAGCGTGCGGCCGAGCAGTTGGGGCTGTCGAATCGCGGCTTCACGCGCTGCTTCCGAGTGGCGCGCAGCATCGCGGATCTGGCAGGCGAGGAACTCATCCTGCGCGCCCACATGGCGGAGGCGCTAACCTACCGGCAGCGCGGAACGCAGATCAACGGCGGCTAGGAAGTTCCTGCCTTAGCGGCGCATGACAAAGGTGAAGGTACGCCCCCGTGCCGCGCCACGCCGCGCATGCCACCAGAGGCTGCCAAAGGCTACCAGCCCGGCAACCACCGCGACTGGCAGCGCCAGGGCCAGGAAGGCCACCGCCACGCCCGCGACCACCACGCCGGCCGCGACAAGCGCCACAAGCGCCGCCACGCCGCCCAGCCGCGCAAGCATACGGTCCAGCCACGTGGCCCGGCGCGGCGCAGGTTCGCGGAACTCGCCTTCGGGCGTCATGTCCAGAACGGGGCGTTGATCGGCTCGCGGGTCCATGGCCTCCATGTTGCGGCATCCTGTCGGGAGTTCAAGGGGCACGGCCCGCAGGGCGACGCGGAAGCGGAATGGTGCTAGGGCTGCGCGGCATGAGGCTTCGCCGCATCGTCTGGGCCGCACTGGCCTTGCTGGCCGCAGGAACCACCCCCCTCCTGGCCGAAACGCCCCGCCGCCCCAGCACGGCGCAGATGGAGGCGATCCGCCGCTGGCTCTGCCCGCATGGCGGCAGCCCGGTGCGTGGCGCACCCGGCCGCTGCGACCGCGCCATGGACCGCACGCCCTGGGACAGCGGCCTGCCCGCCGCACAGCGCGAGGCGGCGGCCGCCTGCCCCGCAGGAACCCAGCCGGTGCTGGCCCGCGGCCACCGCGACATCATCCGCTGCCTGCCGGAGTGAGGGCGGAGGGCTAGAAGCCCAGCCCTGCGCCGTTCCGGCCAAGCAGCGCCTCGGCGTGCCGCACACCATTCGGCGGCAGTTGCCTGCGCCCGGCCACCCGGCTCCGCACCGCCAACGGCCTTCCAGCACGGCCGGCCGCAGCGCCACGCCCCGCGCCTCATCGCCGAGGGCAATGGCGTGGTGCAGCCGCCAGCGGAAGCATACCGGTCCCGGAATGCGAACGACGCGGGCGATGGGATCGCCCGCGTCGTCATAACCAATCCATTCCAGCGCCCGGCGGGCCTTATCGGCCCCGGCCTCCGGATCCTCAATGCGGCCACGCTGTCAGCGGAGCCGCATCAGGTTTCTCAGGCGCTCTTCGCCATGATCTCGTCCGCGACGTTGCGCGGCACCGGATCATAGTGATGGAACTGCATGGAGAAGGACGCACGGCCCTTGGTCATGCCACGCAGGTTCGAGATGTAGCCGAACATCTCCTTCAGCGGCACATGGGCGCGGACGATCACGGAGGTGCCCGCCATGTCCTGGCTTTGGATGATGCCGCGGCGACGGTTCAGGTCGCCCACCACGTCACCGACATGGTCCTGCGGGGTGGTCACCTCGACGTCCATGATCGGCTCCAGGATCACCGGGCCGGCCTTCTTCATGCCCTCGCGGAAGCAAGCCTTGGCGGCGATTTCGAACGCCAGGGCGCTCGAGTCGACGTCGTGGTACTTGCCGTCCGTCAGGGTGTACTTGAAGTCCACCGTGGGGAAGCCGGCCAGCACGCCCGTGTCGGCCTGGACCTTGATGCCCTTCTCGACCGCCGGGATGTACTCCTTCGGCACCGAACCACCGACGACGGCATTGACGAACTCGATGCCCTCGTTCCGCTCCTTCGGCTCGAAGGTGATCTTCACCTCGGCGAACTGGCCCGAGCCACCCGACTGCTTCTTGTGGGTGTAGATCTCGGTGTGCGGCTTGGTGATCGTCTCGCGATAGGCCACCTGCGGCGCGCCGATGTTGGCGTCCACGCCATACTCGCGCTTCAGGCGGTCGATGATGATCTCGAGATGCAGCTCGCCCATGCCGGACAGGATGGTCTGGCCGGTCTCCTGGTCGGTCTTCAGGCGCAGCGAGGGGTCCTCGCCGGCCAGCTTCTGCAGGCCGAGCGTCATCTTCTCGACGCCGTCCTTGGTCTTCGGCTCGACGGAAATGTCGATGACCGGGACCGGGAAGGCCATGCGCTCGAGAACAACGGGGTCCGCCGGATCGGCCAGGGTGTCACCCGTCAGGGTGTCCTTCAGGCCAACGATGGCGACGATGTCACCGGCGTAGACTTCCTTCACTTCCTCCCGCTTGTCGGCGTGCATCTGGAACATGCGGCCGATGCGTTCCTTGTTGCCCTTCGCCGTGTTCAGGACGGTATCGCCCTGACGCACGACGCCGGAGTAAACGCGGATGAAGGTCAGGTTGCCGTACTTGTCGTTGATCATCTTGAAGGCGAGCGCGGAGAACGGCGCGGTCTCGCTCACCTCGATGATGCGGCGCGGGGTCGTCTCATCCTGGCCTTCCTCGGGGGCGACCATGATGCCTTCAACTTCCACCGGGCTCGGCAGGTAGTCGCACACGGCGTCCAGCAGCGGCTGCACGCCCTTGTTCTTGAAGGAGGAGCCGCAGACGACCGGGCGGAAGGCGCCGGAGATCGTGCCCTTCTTGATGCACTTCTTCAGGGTCTCGACCGAGACGTCGCCCTTGTCGAAGTATTCTTCCATCGCCGCGTCGTCGACCGACAGGGCGGTGTCGAGCAGCGTCTGGCGATACTCGGCGGCCTTGTCCTTCAGGTCGTCGGGGATCGGGGCCTCGTGGTACTTGGCGCCCAGCTCGTCGCCTTCCCAGATCAGCGCCTTCATCTCGACCAGGTCGACGACGCCCTTCAGGTTATCCTCGATGCCGATCGGCAGCTGCAGGGCGACCCAGTTGATGCCGAGCTTCTCGGTCAGCGTGGCCGCGGCGCGATAGAAGTCGGCGCCCGTGCGGTCCAGCTTGTTGATGTAGATGATGCGGGGGACGTTGTAGCGGTCAGCCAGACGCCAGTTGGTCTCGGACTGCGGCTGCACGCCGGCCACGCCCTCGATCACGAAGACCGCGCCATCGAGCACGCGCAACGAGCGGTTCACCTCGATGTTGAAGTCGATGTGGCCCGGGGTGTCGATGACGTTGATCCGATGACCCTTCCACTCGGCCGTCACGGCAGCGGAGGTGATCGTGATGCCACGCTCACGCTCCTGCTCCATGTAGTCGGTGGTGGTGTTGCCCTCGTGGACCTCACCAATCTTGTGCGACTTGCCGGTGTAGTAGAGAATCCGCTCGGTCGTCGTCGTCTTGCCGGCGTCAATATGCGCCGTGATACCGATGTTGCGGATCTTATCGAGCGGGGTGCGCGCCACGGGGGGCCTCCATACGCGTCGCGGCGCGAGCCGCGCGGGAACAAAGCGATGCGAGTCAAGCGCGGCGTCCCGTCCCGCGTGCTCGCCAGAACCTTAGCTGGGCCGTTCCGGGAGGGCCTTCACGCCACTCGCGACCCAAAATTCGAAATGCGGGGAGGAGTGAGCCCCTTCCCGCCTCGTTGCCGCCGAATGGCCGAACAGCTCCCGGAACGCAGCGGGCCGCCAGTAGTCGCCAGAGCGATTCACCGCACCCACCGTCGGGGCGGCAGATGCACCGGATGCGCCCTGAATGCAAGCGCTAAGACGAAATTACCCTGGCAGCCCCTCCGGGCGCCTGAGGCTGGCAAGCGCCTGCGGAGCGCCACGGATCGTCGGCCAGACACGGCAGGGCCCTGCCCCGGTTGAGGCGGAAACAGGTACCATGCTGCCGCTCAGTCGTCGCGGTGCACGCGCTCCATTCGTTCGTGACGCTCCTGCGCCTCGATGGAAAGGGTCGCGATGGGCCGCGCCTCAAGCCGGCGCAGCCCGATCGGCTCGCCGGTTTCCTCGCAATAGCCGTAGGTGCCGTTTTCCAGGCGCTCCAGCGCCTGGTCGATCTTTGCGATCAGCTTGCGGGCCCGGTCACGGGTACGCAGCTCGAGAGCACGGTCAGTCTCGACGCTTGCCCGGTCTGTCAGGTCCGCTTCGGCGATTCCACCTTCGCTGAGACTGGCCAGCGTGTCGCCCGCCTCCCGCAGCAGGTCATGACGCCAACGCAGCAGCTTCTGGCGGAAGTACTCCTGCTGGACGGGGTTCATGAACTCTTCGTTTTCGGAAGGCCGATAGTCGGGCGGCAAGGTTACCAGCATTGGTTCGATCCCCCAACCGAGGAGGCGCATCGGAACGATGCACCCCCAAGGGCGGCCGGACCATACAGGGGCGCCCCGTCTCACGCCAAGAGGCGCAGATGGGGCACCTTCCATGAATTTTTAGATGCCTGTTCCACACTGCCGCAAGATTCGGCAACATGACAACGGGCCAGGCAAATTGGCCGGGCCGTCGCTGCAGGAAGTTCAGTGGCTAAGCAGAAAGGCAATCAATGCGACTGGAAGCAGGATGAGGATGGTCGCCTTGGCCAGGCTCGTCCATTCCGATCGGTCACCATCCCCTTCTTCTGGGTGAAAGGCCGGGCGCTGGCGTTTGCGCCAAGCTTGGCCGATCGAGGCATCCGGGTCCGCCGCCGGCGGCTCCGACAGAGGATGCATGCTTGCCTTCAAGGCTCAGATCCTTCCCGCTGGCATAAAGGCAACGCTTCCGCTGCCCTGCACCTCTACGCTGCGGAGAGGGGAATTTTAACACAATCCACAAGGAAGTGACCGGCTTCACAAGGCTGTAGTAGGGCCGCTGTTCCTATCCGGTAAGAAGCTTTGCAATCGCTGCGGCCAACCAGAGCGGGCGTTATGGGTTTGCCTCCAACCTGCAACACCCCCCCTTTCGAGTAGCAGGGTGCTGCCCAGCACCTCCTCAGCGAAGAAGAGTTCCGGCCAGATCCTCCGGCGAGTGCGCCGGTATCAATCTGTCATGCCGGATCCCACCTGCCCGCACGCCGCCCGCGGGAGCGCCGCGCCGCTGGCTAAGGTGATGCGCCACCGGAGCGAGGAGGGCGACCTGCTGGTCGTCGCAGGGCGGGGGTGGAAGCCTGGCGTCATAGGGCATTGCGCGCCTCGGCGCGGACATGATGTCACCGTCCAGCCGAAGCTATCAGACACAGGATTCTGTCCTCACCGGCACGGTGAGCGACGATCCGGATGTCCGCCACTCCCCCCTCCTATGCGACCGTGGCATCGCCTCGCTCCTGAGCTCGCCGCCGGCACCACGGTGATGATGACGTTCCCGGTCGTCGCCTAGAGCCGATCCCGATCAGGTGAGGATGCCCGCAAGGGCGGCAGGCGCGGCCTCCACCAACAGGAGCCCAGCCGGGTTCTTTCCCTAGAAGCGCGCGAGTGCCGCCCCCCAGGTCAAGCCGCCGCCGATGGCTTCCATCAGCACCAGATCCCCCCGCTGGATGCGGCCGTCGCGCGTGGCCTCGGCCAGCGCCAGCGGAATCGAGGCGGCCGAGGTATTGGCATGCCGGTCCACCGTCACCACCACTCGCTCGGGCGGCAGGCCCAGCTTGCGGCCCATCGCCTCGATGATCCGCAGGTTCGCCTGGTGGGGCACCAGCCAGGAGACAGCGGACTTCTCCAGCCCGTTATGCGCCAGCGCCTCGTCCACCACGGCGGCGAGCTTGCTGACGGCATGGCGGAACACCTCGCGCCCGGCCATGCGCACCAGGCCAGGGGCACCCTCCACCTGGAGGATGTCGCCGTGCTGGCCATCGGCATGCAGGTGGCAGGACAGGAGGCCCCGCCCCTCCGCCGAGGCTTCGTCGCTGGCGCGCAGCACCACGGCGCCGGCGCCATCGCCGAACAACACGCAGGTGGCGCGGTCGGTCCAGTCTAGGATGCGCGAGAAGACCTCGGCACCGATCACCAGCACGCAGCGCGCCTGACCCGTGCGGATCATCGCGTCCGCGACTGAGAGGGCATAGACGAAGCCGCTGCACGCCGCGGCGACGTCGAAGGCAAAGCCGGTGTTGATGCCGAGCTTGGCCTGCAGCCGGGCGGCCGTGGAAGGAAACACCGCGTCGGGCGTGGCCGTGGCGACGATGACGCCATCCACCGCCGAGGCCGGCAGCCCCGCCTGCTCCAGCGCGGCGCGCGCCGCGGCCGCGCCCATGTCGCTGGCCTGCTCGCCTGGCGCCGCGAGGTGACGCTGGCGAATGCCCGTGCGCTCCTGGATCCAGGCGTCGGAGGTGTCCAGCCCGTGCCGCGCGGCCAGCGCGTCGTTATCCAGCACCAGTTCCGGGAGATAGCCGCCGGTGCCGGCAATCAAGGCGCGAAGGGTCATGCGGCAGATGTCCAGAAACGGCCGTCAGCGGGCGTTCACGTCGGGTTCGGCAGTGACCGCGCGCCCGCGCGGCGGCAGGGTCGCGGCGCTCTCGCGGATCCGCTCGTTGAAGCGATGGGTCACCATGTCCATCGCGGTGTCGACGGCATGGGCAAAGCCCTGGGCGTCCGTGCCGCCATGGCTCTTCACGACGACACCGTTGAGGCCGACCAGCACCGCCCCGTTGTAGCGGCGGGGGTCCATGAACTCGCGCAGCCGCTCCAGCGCCGGGCGCGCGAGCAGGTAGCCGAGCTTGGCCGTCAGGGAGGAGGTGAAGACCTGCTTCAACAGGCTGCCGAAGAGCTTGAAGGCGCCCTCGCCCGTCTTGAGCGCGACATTGCCGGTGAAGCCGTCGGTGACGATGACGTCCACCGTGCCGGCAGTGATGTCGTGCCCTTCCACGAAACCGCGGAAATTGGCGCCGAGCACCGATTCACGCAGCATCTCGGCGGCCTGCCGGACGCGGTCGTCGCCCTTCAGCTCCTCGCTGCCGACATTCAGCAGCCCGATGCTGGGATTGGTCAGGCCGAGCACGGCTCGGGCAAAGGAATCGCCCATGATGGCGAACTCGACCAGGTTGCGCGCATCGCAGGCGACGTTCGCGCCGAGGTCGAGCAGCACCACGTCGCCCCGGGCGGAGGGGCCGAGAGCCGCCAGCGCTGGCCGGTCAATCTCCGGCAGCGTCTTCAGCACCACCTTGCCAAGTGCCAGCAGCGCCCCGGTATTGCCGGCTGAGACCACGCCCGCCGCCTCGCCTGCCGCCACCGCGTCGATGGCGACGCGCATGGAGGATTGGCGGACGCGCAGCGCCGCGGTCGGCTTCATGTCGCCGGGAATGGCGTCGGGGGCGTGGCGGATGGCGCAGATGCGCGCGGCGCGGGGGCGGCGGGACAGCAACGCCCCCAGCCGCACCTCATCGCCAACCAGCAGCAAGCGCGCCTTGGGATGGCGCTCCGCTGCGATCTCAAGACCGTCGAGGATGGACTCGGGGGCGTGGTCCCCGCCCATCGCGTCGATGGCAAGGGCGAAGCCCCCCGACGGCGATGACGGCGGGGCGCCGTCCTGCGGCAGTGTGACCTGCGGCAAGGTGTCCATTTCCCTCGGCGGCGTCGGGTGGCTCAGACGCGGACCGCGGACTTCAGGGGCTTGCCCGCCGCCACGACCTCACGGCCGTCATAGTGGCCGCAGGAGGCACAGACATGGTGCGGGCGCTTCAGCTCGCCGCAGTTCGGGCACTCGTGGTGCGCCTGGGTGGACAGGGCCTCATGGCTGCGGCGCATCCCGCGGCGGGAGGGCGAAACCTTCTTCTTCGGAACGGCCATGGCGCCGGGCCTCTCTCTTCGTCGTGCTGTATAGAGTCAGCGGTCAATCAGGAAGGCGCGGCCATTACCACCGCCCCCCCCCGCATGCAAGCGTCGCGCGGTGTGGGGGGCCTGCCTCAGACGAGCTTCACGGCGTAGCGGTGGCGCTCGGTATCGATCATCGACAGCCGCACCTCGACCGCGCGGTCCGCCACGTCATAGGCGATTCGCTGCACCTTCAGCAACGGGACGCCAGCAGGCTTGCCCAGGGCGGCGGCGGTCTCGGCGTCGGCCGCACCGGCGGAAAGCTCCTCCTCCGCCCGCTCGATGGTGACGCCATGCGCCTGCTGCAGGTGCACATAGAGTTCCTGGTGCAGCTCGCCGGGCTCCAGATGGAAGCCCGGCAACAGCAGGCCCGAGAGAGTGCAGCGCTCGAAGATGCGCGGGCTGCCATCCAGTTGCCGGATGCGGCGCATGTGGTGCACCAGGGCTCCCTCGGGCATGCCAAGCGCCGCCGCCTCCCAGGGCTCCGCCGGCCTCGTCACGCAGGAGACGACCATGATGCGCGAGACGACCGCGCGCCCGCTGAGATCACGCACGCGGAAGAAATGATGCCGCGCCGTCTCGCTGTCGTGTTGCGTGACCGTGGTGCCGCGGCCCTGCCGGCGGTCGATCAGGTGGCGCCGTTCCAGCGCCGTCAGCGCCTTGCGTACGGTGCCCTGGGAAACCCCAAGTTCCGACGCGAGTTCTGGCTCGGACGGCAGCGCGTGGCCCGGGGGCCAGTCCCCGCCGACGATTCGCCCCAGCAGGATCTCCTCCACCTGCCGGTACAACGGGCGGGCGTCCAGCCGGGCAGGCGATGACGAGAGTGGGGTGGCCATGGCGAGTGGGACGGCTCCTGAAGGTGGGTCGGACAACACGCGGGCGTGTTCCTCTATCCTGGGTGCGGGATCAAGATCCCGCAAAGGGAGACTTGTGTCTTATACAAGACCTGTTAAGGTGCGGGCTCTCGGGGTTGCTCTGCAGGCCGAGTTTGGGGAGGAACAGTTCCGCAAAGGAACCCAGCGTTTTGACGGCGCCTGGCAGTAGCCTGGGCGCCGTCCGCTGATTCTGGCTCCCGCCGCTGCCCAGCTCGAACGCCGGACCGATGGTGCGCCCTCTTCCTGCGGGCAGCGCCAGGATGCAGCATGAAAGCCGGCCATTTCGCTTGTCACGGGTTGTAACGTCAGTCTAGAGACGGGCGTTCATGTTGCGCCGCAGCGCAATGCGCTGGCGCATCCCTGTCAGGAAACCGATCGGTCCGATGTAGGCCTGTGCCAGACCTCCGTTTCGCAGCGTTGCAGCCGCGCCGGCTTCCGGCGCGCTGACGCCGTGCGTGGCTGGCGCTCCCCTCCATCTCTCCTGCCGAAAGCGAAATTCCCGTCATGTCTCCACCATCCCGGCTGCGTGCCGAATGGTTTGGCAATATTCGTGCCGACCTGCTCTCCGGCCTCGTTGTCGCGCTGGCGCTGATCCCCGAGGCCATCGCCTTTTCGATCATTGCCGGCGTCGATCCGAAGGTTGGCCTCTATGCCTCCTTCTCCATGGCCGTCATCACCGCCATCGCCGGCGGGCGGCCGGCGATGATCTCGGCCGCCACCGGCGCCATGGCGGTGGTGCTGGTGGATCTCGTGAAGGATCACGGCCTCCAGTACATGTTCGCCGCCACCATCCTGACCGGCGTGCTGCAGATGTTGGCGGGCCTGGTGAAGCTTGGCCGGGTGATGCGCTTCGTTTCGCGCTCGGTGCTGACCGGCTTCGTCAACGCGCTGGCCATCCTGATCTTCTCCGCTCAGTTGCCGGAGCTGATTGGCGTGCCGATGCTGACCTATCCGATGGTCGCGCTGGGGCTTGCCATCATCTACATTCTGCCGCGCTTCACCAAGGCCGTGCCCTCGCCGCTGGTCTGCATCGTCGTGCTGACGGCGCTCTCCTTCGGCCTAGGCCTTGATCAGCTGCATACCGTGGGCGACATGGGCGCGCTGCCCGACACCTTGCCCAGCTTCTTCATCCCCGAAGTGCCCCTGAACTGGGAGACGCTGCGGATCATCCTGCCCTATTCCGTGACGCTCGCGGCGGTCGGCCTGCTGGAGTCGTTGATGACGGCGGCGGTGGTGGACCAGATGACGGACACCCCGAGCAACCGCTCGCGCGAGTGCATCGGCCAGGGGCTGGGCAATTTCGCCACCGGCTTCCTTGGCGGCATGGCGGGCTGCGCGATGATCGGCCAGTCCGTGATCAATGTCCGCTCAGGCGGGCGCGGGCGGCTTTCCACCTTCGTCGCCGGCACGGTGCTGCTGTTCCTGATCCTGGTGCTGGGCGACCTCGTGCGCCGCATCCCGATGGCGGCCCTGGTCGCGGTGATGATCATGGTCTCCATCGGCACCTTCAACTGGACCTCGTTGCGGACGCTGGTGACGCATCCGCGCTCCTCCTCGGTGGTGATGCTGGCGACAGTGGCCGTGGTGCTGGCGACGCACGACCTGGCCAAGGGCGTGCTGGTGGGCGTTCTGCTGAGCGGCATCTTCTTCGCCGGCAAGGTGCGCCGGATGTTCGCCGTGCAGTCCGCGCTCTCGGAGGATGGCCGCCAGCGCACCTATACCGTGGTGGGCCAGGTCTTCTTTGCCTCGGCCGAGGACTTCATGGCGGCCTTCGACCTGAAGGAGGCGCTGGAGCGCGTGGTGATCGACGTCTCCGCCGCGCATCTCTGGGACATCAGCGGCATCGGCGCGCTGGACCGGGTGGTGCTGGGCTTCCGCTCGCGCGGTGTCGCGGCGGAGGTGGTGGGCCTCAACCCAGCGAGTGCCACGATGGTCGAGCGGCTTGGCGTGCACGACAAGCCGGGCGCGGCGCTGGCGGCTGGCCACTGACGGGCAGCAGTGTCCAGGGAGGGCGGCGCCCTCCCTGGCTGCGTTCAGGCCGCGCGCGCCTTCAGGCGATCGGCGAAGCGCTGGCGGAACTTCGACACCTTCGGTGCGATCACCGCGCGGCAATAGCCCGACCAGGGGTTCCGCTTGAAGTAATCCTGGTGCTCCGGCTCGGCGGGCCAGAAGGTGCCGGCGGGCTCCACTTCCGTGACCAGCGGCGCGCCCCAGATTCCGGCTGCCTCGATCTCCGCCATCACGGCCCGCGCCGTCTCCGCCTGCGCCTCCGAGGTGGTCAGGATGATGCTGCGGTACTGCGGGCCGATATCGGCGCCCTGCCGGTCCTTGGTGGTCGGGTCGTGCAGGGTGAAGAAGATCCGCAGTAGGTCGGCATAGGAAAGCACGGCGGGGTCGAAGACCACCTTCACCACCTCGGCGTGGCCGGTCTTCTTGCCGCAGACCTGCTCATAGGTCGGGTTCTCGACATGGCCGCCGGCATAGCCGGAGACCACCTCCTCCACGCCCTGCAGGTCGCGGTAGGCCGCGTCGATGCACCAGAAGCAGCCGCCCCCCAGAATGGCGGTTTCGCGGTTCGCGGGTTCGGACATGCCAGCCTCCATTGTTCGGAGGCAGAGATGGGGTGGGCATGGCGGTTCCGCATCCCTCTCTCCGGCCTCCCCCGCTTGCGCGGGAATGGCAGGGCGCGCACCGTCCCAAGCATGGAATCGTCCTCTCCCTTCCCCCCCATCGCGCCGGCCGAGGCCGGCTTCGACCCCGCCAAACTCGCCGAGGCCGTCGCCTTCGCCGAGGCGAGCGACAGCCCCTTCCCGCGCGACATCCTGGCGCATCTGGAAAGCGGCTTCTTCGAGCCGCCACCGGATAACGAGGTGCTGGGCAACACCGCCCCGCGCGGCGCGCCGAACGGCCTGATCCTGCGCGAAGGCCGCCTCGTCACGCGCTGGGGCGACACGCGCCGCGTGGACATGACCTTCAGCGTGGCCAAGAGCTACCTCGCCTTGCTCGCCGGCCTGGCACTGGGCGACGGGCTGATCGCCGACCTGGATGCGCCGGTTTCGGCCAGCGTGGAGGACCCGGCCTTCCAGGGGCCGCAGAACGGCGCCATCACCTGGCGGATGCTGCTGCAGCAGACCAGCGAGTGGGAAGGCACCCTCTTCGGCAAGGCCGACCGGATCGACCGCGGCCGTGACCTGAAGCGCGAGGGCACCGGCCCCAAAGGCATCGACCGCCCGCTGAAGACCCCCGGCACCTATTGGGAATACAACGACGTCCGGGTGAACGCGCTCTCGCTCGCGCTGCTCCACCGCTTCCGGCGGCCGCTGCCCGAGGTCTTCGCCGAGCGCATCATGCGGCCGATCGGCGCCAGCGAGGACTGGCGCTGGGAGGGTTACCGCACCAGCTTCGTCGAAATCGATGGGCGCCGCATCCAGTCCGTCTCCGGTGGCGGACACTGGGGCGGCGGTGTCTTCACCCATGCCGAGGATCAGGCGCGCATCGGCCAGCTCATGCTGCAGGACGGCGTCTGGGACGGCCGGCGTATCCTGCCGGAGGGATGGGTCGCCGCCTGCACAACACCCTGCGCACTGAACGCCGATTACGGCCTGCTCTGGTGGCTGAACGGCCAGGGGCGCTACCCCGCCGCAACGCGCGAGAGCTTCTTCGCCCAAGGCGCGGGCGGCAACGTGATCTGGGTAGACCCGCGCAACCGCATCGTCGGCGCCTTCCGCTGGCTCGCGCCCACCGCGCTGCCGGACCTGCTGGCGAAGGTGATGGCGGCACAGGTCTGAACACGGGCGGGGGGAAGAATCTTCCCCCGAATCTCGCCTTTTCCGCCCGAACACCATCAGGAAAGGCGGAGCGGCGCGGTTCGGGCTTGTCCACCCGCCCTCAGCGCCGCACCCTCCCCGCCAAGCATGGCCAGAGCGAAGGCCATGCCCCCCTTCCGACGCTGCGCTGCTCCCGTGCATCTCGTGTTGACGCGATGCACAAGGGAGCGGTCCCTGGCGCCTCCACTGCCTCCGGGTAAGCGATGAACGACAGCCTTTCCTCCGCCTCGGTCCACGCGGCCACCCTCACCCTCGACACGCATGTCGACATCCCCTGGCCCGATACGCCGGACCCGCGCGGCACCACCGACCGCTGCGTGGACTTTCCAAAGATGGAGGCCGGGGGCCTGCGGGCGGTGGTCTTCGCCGCCTATCTGCCACAGGGGCCGCGCACGCCCGAGGCGCATGCGGAGGCCGCACGCCGCGCCGAGGCCATGCTGCGCGTCATCCGCCGCAGCGCCGGCGGCGGCAACCGCCGTATCGTCACCCGTGCTGCCGAGCTGGAAGCCTTGCGTGGCGACAGCGCACTGGGCGTGCTGCTCGCGGTGGAGAATGGCTATGGCATGGGCGAGGACCTCTCGCGCCTGGCGCTCTGGCGCGGCCTGGGCGCCTGCTACGTCACCATCACGCATAACGGCCACAATCTGCTGGCCGATGCCGCCATCCCCCGCCCCGACCTCGGCGACGGGCCGGCACTGCACGGCGGCCTCTCTTCCCTCGGCCGCGCCGCCATCGCCGAGATGAACGCCCTCGGCCTGCTGGTGGACGTCTCGCACGCTGCCAAGACCAGCATGATGCAGGCCGTGGAACTGTCCCGCGCCCCCGTGGTCGCCACCCATACCTGCTGCCGCACCCTGCGCGACCACCCGCGCAACCTGGATGACGAGCAGATGGACGCCCTGCGCGCCACCGGCGGGCTGATGCAGATCACCGCCGTGGCGGGCTTCCTGCGCGCCCCGGGATCGGAAGGCAAGGTTCGCGCCACCGTCGCCGACATGGCCGACCATGTGGACTATGCGGTGCAGCGCGTCGGCATCGCCCATGTCGGCCTCTCCTCCGACTTCGACGGCGGCGGCGGCGTGCAGGGCTGGATGAACGCCGCCGAGAGCGCCGGCCTCACCGCCGAGTTGCAGCGCCGCGGCTACGACGCCGAGGCCATCGGACTGCTGTGGTCCGGCAACTTCCTGCGCGTGATGCGGGCGGCGGAGGCCGTGGCGGCAGCGGGTTGAGGCAGCCTCAGCCCAGCTCGCAGCTCGCCACACCGTAGATCCGCTCCTGCCGCAGCACGGGGGCGGGGCCGGCATACATCCGGGCGGTCTCGAAGGCCGGTTCCATGCCGGCCTCCTGCGCCAGCGCCGCCGCGGCCGGGTTGCTCTCCGGCAGGTCGAGGAAGACGGGAGCCGGCGCGCCCGCCACCAGCGCGTTGAACAGGGCACGAGCGGCAGCGGGGTCGGTGGCCGTCAGCGGGCCGAGCTTGGTGCCCTCCCGGCAGGGCCGCGCCACGCCGAAGCCGCGCAGCCCGCCCACCCCGCGCACCGCCAGGGCACGATGCCCCGGCGCCGCCATCCAGGCGCGCAGGAAGGCCTCGCGCTCGGCCGGAAAGACGTTGGCGTCCAGGGCAGCAATCTCCGCGAAGGGCACTCCGCCGGCCGCAACCACCTCGCCCTGCCCGCCCGCGACCGGAGCCGGCGCCACCGCGGCGAAGCGGACGTTCCGCCAGGCAAGCGCAAAGCCGGAACGGGCATAGTTCGCCTGCTGCGCGACCACGCCGTCCAGCCCCACCACGCGCCCGGCGAGCCGCGCCATCCCCGCACGCCACAGCGCGATGCCGACCCCTTTTCCCCGCCAATCCGGCCGCACGAGGTAGAAGCCGATGAAGCCATGCCCGCTGCCCTGCCGCACCGCAGAAATGCAGCCGACCGGCTCCTCTCCGACGTCCGCCAGCAGGAAGCCTTCCGGGTCGGCGGCGAAGAAGGTCTCCGCATCATGGAGGCCGGGGTTCCACCCCTCGGCGGCGGCCCAGTCGGTCAATAGGCGCATTTCGGCGCGGCAGGCGAGGCGGATGGCGGGGATCATCAGGCAAGCCTCTTCATGGCGGCGCGGAAACCTGCCGCGATTTCTGCCGCATGGATATGCCGCCCCTCGCGCACCACGCTCCGCCCGCCCACGACCACCTGCCGCACCGGGTTGCCCTGGCCGCTGAACACCCAGGCGTCGAGCAACTCATCCCCTTCCCGTCCGCAGAGCGCCGGATGCTCCGGGTCAAGCACCACGAGGTCGCAGCGTTGCCCGGCGGCGATGCCAGCGATGGGCCGCCCGCTAGCCTGGGCGCCGCCCGCCACCGCTGCCTCCAGCAGGTTGCGGGCGGGGTATGGGTGCGCCTCGTCCGTCGCCACCGAGCGCTGCCGCAAGGCCAGGCGCTGGCTGGTCTCAAGCTGCCGCATCTCGTCGCGCGGCGAGGTGCCGACATGGCTGTCCGTGCCGAAGCCGAGCCGTCCGCCTGCTTCCCGATAAGGGGGCAGGCCGAAGATGCCGTCCCCCAGCGAGGCCTCGGTGCTCGGGCAGAGCCCTGCCACCGCGCCGCTGCGGGCGAGGCGCAGGGCTTCGTCCTCCGTCATGTGGGTGCAGTGGATCAGGCACCAGCGCGCATCGACAGGCGCATTCTCCAGCAGCCATTGCACGGGCCGCGCCCCGGTGGCGGCGAGGCATTCCTCCACCTCCCGCACCTGCTCGGCGGCGTGGATGTGGATGGGGCCGCCGAAGCGTGCCACCTCCGCCAGCATGGCCGGCGTTACTGCGCGCAGCGAATGCGGGGCGAGGCCCAGCCCCGCCTGCGGGTCACCGGCGATGGCGCCACGGATGCCCTCCACGATGCGCCAGAAGCCCTCGAGGTCGTTCAGGAAACGCCGCTGCCCCGGCGCCGGGTCTTTCCCGAAGATGCCGCCATGCCGGTAGAGGCTCGGCAGCAGCGTCAGGCCGATCCCGGCCCGCCGCGCCGCCGCCAGGTGCCGCAGCGCCATTTCCGCCGGCTCGGCATAGGGCGTGCCGTCGGGCTGGTGGTGCAGGTAGTGGAACTCGGCGATGCCGGTAAAGCCCCATTCCAGGCACTCGGCATAGAGTTGGGCGGCGACGGCTTCGGCATCCTCCGGCGTGAAGCGGTGGACGAAGCGGTACATCGTGTTGCGCCAGGTCCAGAAGGAATCCGCGCCGCCTTCAGCGGTGCGCGCCTCCGGTGGTGAGCGTCGTTCAGCATGGCCGGCCATGGCGCGCTGGAAAGCATGCGAGTGCAGGTTCGGCACGCCAGGAAGGACCACGCCCGGCAGCCGCTCGGCCGCGCCCGGGGTGGCGCTGGCCGTGACAGCGCGGATGGCGCCCGCCGCATCGGCCTCGATCAGCACATCCCGCGCCCAACCTCCAGGCAGCAGGGCATCGGCGGCGAAGAACTGGGTCATGGCCGGCTCATCCTTCCGGGCTGGATGCCTGATCGTGATTCCAGTTGACGATACTTGTCAAGACAACCACCATGGCGCCCATGCCTGACGCTCCCTCAACCCTGCTGCCTTCCCCCAGCCCGGCCACGCCGCGCTACCAGCAGATCAAGGCCTTCATCCTCAGCCGCGTTTCCAGCGGCGAGTGGTCAGCGGAGGACCGTGTGCCCTCGGAGAACGAGCTGGTACGGATGACCGGCGTCTCCCGCGTCACCGTCAACCGCGCGCTGCGCGAGCTGGCCGATGCCGGGCTGCTGGTGCGGGTGCAGGGCGTCGGCACCTTCGTCGCGGGCGCCAAGCCGCAGTCGAGCATGCTGGAGCTGCGCGACATCGCCGAGGAGATGCAGGAGCGCGGCAGCACGCACACGGCACAGGTGCTCTCGCTTGGTCGCTGCCGCGCCGATGCGCCGCTGGCCGCCGCCTTCGGCCTGCCGGAGGGCGCCGAGCTGTTCCGCTGCCGGCTGGTTCACCGGGAGAATGGCGAGCCCGTCCAGTTCGAGGACCGCACCGTCAACCCGGTGATCGCGCCGCGCTTCCTGGAGCAGGATTTCAGCCGCATCACGCCCTATCGCTACCTGACCTCCTGCGCCCCGCCCGAGCGGGTGGAGCATGTGGTGGAGGCCATCCGCCCCGAGCCCGAAGTGGCGGCGGCGCTGGAAATCCCGCCGGACGAGCCCTGCCTGTTGATCCATCGCCGGACCTGGTCCTGGCAGGTGGTGGCGACGCGCGCCTGGCTGACCCATCCCGGCACGCGCTACCGGCTCGGCGGCGCGCTGGACTGAACCGTCATCGGAAGAGACCGCACCATGCCGCAGACCCGCTTCCGCAACGCCCCCGCCATCCGCGCCCCGCGCGGCAGCACCCTGCATGCCAAGTCCTGGACCACCGAGGCGGCGATGCGGATGCTGATGAACAACCTGGACGACGAGGTGGCCGAGCGTCCGGGCGAGCTGGTCGTGTATGGCGGCATCGGCCGCGCCGCGCGCGACTGGCAGTGCTACGAAACCATTATCTCCGTCCTGAAGCGGCTGGAGGAGAACCAGACCCTGCTGGTGCAGTCCGGCAAGCCGGTCGGCGTCTTCGAGACGCACAGGGACGCGCCGCGCGTGCTGATCGCAAACTCCAACCTCGTGCCGGCCTGGGCGAGCTGGGAGCACTTCAACGCGCTCGATCGCGCCGGGCTGATGATGTACGGCCAGATGACCGCCGGATCCTGGATCTATATCGGCAGCCAGGGCATCGTGCAGGGCACCTACGAGACCTTCGCCGAGGCCGGGCGGCAGCATTTCGGCGGCGATCTCGCCGGGCGCTGGATCCTCACCGCCGGGCTGGGCGGCATGGGCGGCGCGCAGCCGCTGGCGGGCGTCTTCGCCGGCGCTTCGGTGCTGGCGGTGGAGTGCCAGCCCTCGCGCATCGAGAAGCGGCTGGAGACCGGCTATCTCGACCACCGCGCGGACACGCTGGACGAGGCGCTGGCGATGATCCGCGCCGCTTGCGCCGAAAGAAAAGCGATCAGCGTCGGCCTGCTCGGTAATGCGGCGGAGGTCTTCCCCGAATTGGTGCGACGCGGCGTGGTGCCCGACATCGTCACCGACCAGACCAGCGCGCACGACCCCTCCAACGGCTATCTCCCCGCTGGCTGGACGCTGGAGGAATGGGCGGCCAAGCGCGAGAGCGACCCGAAGGCCGTTGCCGCGGCTGCCAAGAAGTCGATGGTCGCGCATGTGCAGGCCATGCTGGATTTCCAGCGCATGGGCTCCGCCGTGCTCGACTACGGCAACAACATCCGCCAGATGGCCAAGGATGAAGGGCTGGACGGCGCTTTCGGCTTCCCCGGCTTCGTGCCGGCCTACATCCGCCCGCTCTTCTGCCGCGGCATCGGCCCCTTCCGCTGGGCCGCGCTCTCCGGCGACCCGGAGGACATCCGCAAGACCGACGACAAGGTTCGGGAACTCATCCCCGACGATCCGCACCTGCACCGCTGGCTCGACATGGCGCGCGAGCGCATTCACTTCCAGGGCCTGCCCGCGCGCATCTGCTGGGTGGGGCTGGGGCAGCGGCACCGGCTCGGCCTCGCTTTCAACGAGATGGTGGCGAAGGGCGAACTCTCCGCGCCCGTCGTCATCGGCCGCGATCATCTGGACTCCGGCTCCGTCGCCTCGCCCAACCGCGAAACGGAGGCGATGAAGGATGGATCGGATGCCGTCAGCGACTGGCCTTTGCTCAACGCGCTGCTGAACACCGCCTCCGGGGCCACCTGGGTTTCGCTGCATCATGGCGGCGGCGTGGGCATGGGCTATTCGCAGCATGCCGGCATGGTGATCGTTGCCGACGGCACGGAGGATGCGGCGCGGCGCCTCCGGCGCGTGCTGTGGAACGATCCCGCGACCGGCGTCATGCGCCATGCCGATGCGGGCTACGACATCGCCATCGACTGTGCGCGCGAACAGGGCCTCGATCTGCCGATGCTGTCCCAGGGGAAGGAGTGAACCCGATGATCGTCACCCCTGGCAGCGCCACGCTGCACGAGCTCCGCGCCATCATGGAAGGCGAGGCGCTGGACCTGCCCAAGGGCTGGGAGGCGCCGGTCGCTGCCTCCGTCAACGCCCTCGCCGCCCGCATCGCCGAGGGGGAGGCGCTCTATGGCGTCAACACCGGCTTCGGGAAACTGGCCAGCAAGCGCATTGGCGGGGCGGACCTGACGAAGCTCCAGCGCAACCTGCTGCGCAGCCATGCCGCCGGCACCGGGGCCTACCTGCCCACGCCCGTGGTGCGGCTGATCCTGGCGATGAAGGCGCTTTCGCTCGCGCGCGGCGCCTCTGCGGTGCGGCCTCCGGTGATTTCGCACCTGCTGGCGTTGCTGAAGGCCGGAATCCTGCCCGCCATCCCCGCCAAGGGTTCGGTGGGCGCCTCGGGCGACCTGGCGCCGCTGGCGCATATGGCGCTGGTGCTGATCGGCGAAGGCGAGGCCTTTGTCGGCGAGGAGGTGGTGCCGGGCGCCGAGGCGTTGCGCCGCGCCGGCCTTGCCCCGCTGGAACTCGGCCCGAAGGAAGGGCTGGCGCTGCTGAACGGCACCCAGGTCTCCACCGCCCTCGCCTTGGCCGGGCTCTTCACCACCGAGGCGCTTTGGATGACCGCACTGGTCGGTGGCGCGCTTTCGGTGGACGCGGCG
This sequence comes from Roseomonas sp., assembly GCA_035556695.1. GTDB lineage: Bacteria > Pseudomonadota > Alphaproteobacteria > Acetobacterales > Acetobacteraceae > Pseudoroseomonas. The sequence goes on along the minus strand of DATMFR010000059.1, from coordinate 23,297 downwards.
CGCGGCTCCGACACCCCCTTCGATCCGCGCATCCACGAGTTGCGTGGCCAGCCCGGGCAGATTCGCACCGCCGCCGCGCTGCGTGCCCTGCTGGAAGGCAGCGCCATCCGCGAGAGCCACCGCACCGGCGACTCGCGCGTGCAGGACCCCTATTGCCTACGCTGCCAGCCGCAGGTGATGGGCGCCTGCCTCGACCTGATGAACCATGCCGCCGACGTGCTGACGCGCGAGGCCAATGCCGTCACCGACAACCCGCTCGTTACCTCAGAGGGCGAGGTGCTCTCGGGCGGTAACTTCCACGCCGAGCCGGTGGCTTTCGCTGCCGACAACCTTGCGCTGGCGCTGGCCGAGATCGGCGCGCTGGCCGAGCGGCGCATTGCCCTGCTGACGGACCCGGTGCTCTCCGGCCTGCCGGCCTTCCTGGTGCGCGAGGGCGGGCTGAACTCCGGCTTCATGATCGCCCAGGTCACCGCCGCCGCCCTGGCCAGCGAGAACAAGGCGCTGGCCACCCCGCGCAGCGTGGACAGCCTGCCCACCAGCGCCAACCAGGAGGACCATGTCAGCATGGCCACCGGTGCGGCGCTGCGCCTCGCCGAGATGGCGGACAACATCGCCGCCATCCTCGCCATCGAGTTGCTGGCGGCGGCGCAGGGCGTGGGCTTCCACCGCCCCCTCACCTCCTCGGAGCCGTTGGAAGCAGCCATCGCGCGCATTCGCGAGGTCGCCTCGCCCTGGGACGAGGACCGGCACATGGCGCCCGACATCGCCGCGGTGAAGCAACTCGTGGAGCGCGGCGCCTTCACTGGATTCGTGGAGAGAGGCTGAGCCGTGTTCGACAGGGTCTGGCTGAACGCCCATCTCGCGACCATGGACGGGCCGGCGGAAGCGCCGCTCGGCGCCATCAAGGACGGCGCCGTGGCGGTGCGGGATGGCCGCATCGCCTGGATTGGCCGCCGCGCCGATCTTCCCGGCCCTGCTGCTGTGACCACGGACTGCGAAGGCGCCTGGCTCCTTCCCGGCCTCATCGACTGCCACACGCATCTCGTCTTCGGCGGCGACCGCGCGGCGGAGTTCGAGCAGCGTCTGGCCGGCGCCACCTATGAGGAGATCGCCCGCGCAGGCGGCGGCATCTTTTCGAGTGTGCGCGCCACCCGCGCGGCCAGCGAGGAGGCGCTATTGGCCGCCGCGACGCCCCGGCTGCGCGGGCTGATGGCCGACGGCGTCACCACGGTCGAGATCAAGTCCGGCTATGGGCTGGATCTCGCCAGCGAGCTGAAGATGCTGCGCGTCGCCCGCCGTCTCGCCGCCGAGCATCCGGTGGAGGTGGCCACCACCCTCCTCGCCGCCCATGCGGTGCCGCCGGACTTCCCGGGCGGTGCGGACGCCTATACCAATTTTGTGGCGAACGAAATCATCCCGACTGCCGCCACGTCGGGCCTGGCCGATGCGGTCGATGCCTTCTGCGAGCGCATCGCCTTCTCGCCCGCCCAGACCTCCCGCGTCTTCGAAGCTGCCAAGGCCTCCGGCCTGCCAGTCAAGCTGCATGCCGACCAGCTCTCCGATCTTGGCGGTGCCGCTCTCGCCGCCCGATATGGCGCCCTTTCCGCCGATCATCTGGAACATGCGAGCGCCACGGGACTGCGGGCGATGGCGGAAGCGGGCAGCGTCGCGGTGCTGCTTCCCGGCGCCACCTATTTCCTGCGCGAGGCGAAGCACCCGGACATTGCGGCGATGCGCACGGCCGGCCTCCGCATGGCGCTCTCCACCGATATGAATCCCGGCTCCTCGCCTGCGCGCTCGCTGCTGCTGATGCTCAACATGGGCTGCACGCTCTTCCGCCTGACCGTGCCGGAGGCGCTGCTCGGCGTCACCCGCCATGCTGCCGCCGCGCTGGGCCTGGCCGACCGCGGTGTGCTGCGGGCGGGGATGCGGGCCGATCTCGCGCTTTACCGCATCGGGCGCCCGGCCGAGCTGTGCTATTGGCTCGGCGGGAATCCCTGCATCGGCCGGGTGGTGGGCGGCCGGGACGGCTGAAGCTCAGGCGGGCGCCGGCATCACCCGCAGCCGCCGCAGCGGCGAGGCGGCGACCACCAGCAGCGAGAGGATGAAGCCGAGCGCCGCCAGCCAGAGCGTGGCGCCGAAGCCCATCTGCGCCGCCAGCGCCCCGCCGGCCAGCGCACCGAGGGGACGCACGCCGAACACCGCCACCTGCATGGTCGCCCCCACCCGGCCAAGCAGCGCTGGCGGCGTCACCACCTGCCGCAGGCTGGTCTGCACGACCTGCCAGAGCATCGGCCCGAAGCCGAGCAGGAATTGCGCCAGCGCCACCAGCGCCATCCGCGCGCCTGTCGCGGGCAGGTGCAGCGCCAGACCCCAGGCCAGCATGGCCAGCACCGAAAGCGCTGGCCCCGCCAATAGCATCCGGGCGGGGGCTTGCCGCGGCGCCAGGCGCCCGGCCAGCAGCGCACCGGCGACCAGCCCGGCGCCATAGCCGCCAACTGCCAGACCAGCGGCACGGGGCGAGAGATGCAGCACCTCCAACGCCAGCGGCATGGCGATGGTGGCCAGCGCGAAGAAGGCGAAGTTCCAGGCCACCGCCGCCACAGCGACCGCGCGCAGCAGCGGCTGATCCCAGACGAAGCGGGCGCCTGCCGCGAGGAGCCGCAGCATGGGGCGCCGTTCTGCCTGGGCACCGCTGCCCGGCTCCGGCAGGCCCCGCGCGGCGAGCGCCGCCGTCGCCGCCAGCGCGGCGGCCAGCAGCAGCGTCGCTTCCGGCCATCCCAGCGCCGCCAGCGCTCCTGCCAGAGGAGCAGCCAGCAGGGTCGCCGCGGCACGCGTCAGCTCCAGGCGCGCATTGGCAAGTGGCAGGCCGCTGCTCCCCACCATTCCCGGTAGGAGGGCGAAGCCGGCCAGCACCGTCACCACCGTCCCGGACGCCCCCAGCATGACCAGAGGCGCAAGAACAGAAGGCATGGCGGCGGAAAGACTGGCGGCCGCCAGGGCACAGGCGGCGCTGGCCGAGGCCAGCGCCATCAGCCGACGGCGGGGAAAGCGGTCCACCCAGGCGCCGGCAGGCAAGGAGAGCAACAGCCAGGCCGCTCCCTGGGCGGCCACCAGCATCCCGGCCAGAGCGGGACCGCCGCGCATGAGAAGCGTGGCAAGCAGCGGCAGGACCGCCAAGGCGAGTTGATCGGCGGCATGGATGCCGAAATTGGTCATGAGTAAACGATGCATGGATTACGCCTCAGGGCCGTGAGGCGAAAGATTCAACCCGGCGGCACCCCTCAGACCATCCGCCCGTTGCGCCAACTTATATAGCACCCGCAGTTAAACCGGAACTTGGTTAATCCGTATATTGCGATGCAGCATCAGAGGGTTAGCCCCTGTGCGACGCTTGCAGACTGCGCAGGAGACACGTATCTCCGGCCATGCAGCGCCGCCAATTCCTGCGCGGCCGCAAGCGAATTATGGAGCAGCCGGATGGTTCAAGGCGCCGAAGCGGGCACCACCAAGCGTCGCGGCAGGGCAAAGGCGCCGCCAGCCGATTCCTCCGCGCTCCCGAAGGAGCGTCTGCTCCAGGCCTACCGTGACATGCTGCTGATCCGCCGCTTCGAGGAGAAGGCGGGCCAGCTCTACGGGATGGGCCTGATCGGGGGCTTCTGCCACCTCTATATCGGCCAGGAGGCCGTGGTCGTCGGCATGCAGATGTGCCTGCAGCCGGGCGACCAGGTGATCACCTCCTACCGCGATCACGGCCACATGCTGGCCACCGGCATGGAGGCGCGCGGCGTGATGGCCGAGCTGACCGGACGCTCTGGGGGCTACTCCAAGGGCAAGGGCGGCTCGATGCACATGTTCAGCCGCGAGAAGGGCTTCTTCGGCGGCCACGGCATCGTCGGCGCGCAGGTCTCGCTCGGCACCGGGCTGGCCTTTGCCAACCTGTACCGCGACAACGGCAATGTCTGCCTGACCTACTACGGCGAGGGCGCCGCGAACCAGGGCCAGGTTTACGAGAGCTACAACCTCGCCGCCCTGTTCAAGCTGCCGGTCGTCTATATCATCGAGAACAACCGCTACGGCATGGGCACCTCGATGGAGCGCGCCTCGGCTTCCAAGGATCGTTCGAAGGACGGCTCGCCCTGGAACATCCCGGGCGAGCAGGTGGACGGCATGGATGTGGAGGCGGTCCGTCGCGCTGGCGAGCGCGCCGTGGCGCACTGCCGTGAGGGCAAGGGTCCCTACATCCTGGAGATGCTGACCTACCGCTACCGCGGCCACTCCATGTCCGACCCGGCCAAGTACCGCACGCGCGAGGAAGTGCAGAAGATGCGCGAGCAGCACGACCCGATCGAGACCGCGCGCAAGCGCCTGCTGGAGCGCGGCCAGGACGAGGCCGGTCTGAAGGCGGTGGACGACGACGTGAAGCGCATCGTCGCCGAGGCGGCGGAATTCGCGCAGACCTCGCCGGAACCCGACGAGAGCGAGCTGTGGACTGACGTTCTGGTGGAGGCTCGCTGACCGATGGGTGCGACGATCCTGATGCCCGCCCTCTCCCCGACCATGACCGAGGGGAAGCTGGCGCGGTGGTTGAAGAAGGAAGGCGACAGCGTCGCCGCCGGCGACGTGATCGCCGAGATCGAGACCGACAAGGCCACGATGGAGGTCGAGGCGGTCGATGAGGGCACGCTGACCAAGCTTCTCGTCGCCGAGGGCACCGAGAACGTGGCGGTGAACTCACCGATCGCCGAGATCGATGGCGGCGACGGCGGCAATGCCTCCGCCGGCCCGCAGCAGCCCGTCTCCAACGCCATGATGCAGGGCGGCGAGACCGGCGCCATCGCCGAGAAGGCGGAGGACCATGCCGCCGTGGCCGCCCGCGGCGCGCAGGAGCGTCCGGAGGCCAAGGCCGAGCCGATCGCCCCCGCCGCCGAGCCGGAGAAGGACTGGGGCCCGACCCAGAGCATCACGGTGCGCGAGGCGCTGCGCGATGCCATGGCCGCCGAGATGCGGGCCGATGACAAGGTCTTCCTGATGGGCGAGGAAGTCGCCCAGTACCAGGGCGCCTACAAGATTTCCCAGGGCCTGCTGGACGAGTTCGGCCCGAAGCGGGTGGTGGACACCCCCATCACCGAGCACGGCTTCACCGGCATGGCGGTGGGCGCGGCCTTCACCGGCCTGAAGCCGATCGTCGAGTTCATGACCTTCAACTTCTCCATGCAGGCGATCGACCAGATCGTGAACAGCGCCGCCAAGACGCTGTACATGTCCGGCGGCCAGCTCGGCTGCCCGATCGTCTTCCGCGGCCCGAACGGCGCGGCGGCCCGCGTGGCGGCGCAGCACAGCCAGGACTACGCCTCCTGGTATGCGCATGTGCCCGGGCTGAAGGTGGTGGCCCCCTGGTCCTCGGCCGACGCCAAGGGCCTGCTGCGCGCCGCCATCCGCGACCCGAACCCGGTGATCGTCCTGGAGAACGAGATCCTCTACGGCCAGAGCTTCGAGTGCCCGACCGCCGAGGACTTCATCCTGCCGATCGGCAAGGCCAAGGTGGAGCGCCAGGGCAAGCACGTCACCATCGTCGCCTACAGCATCGAGGTGGGTCTGGCGATGCAGGCGGCCGAGAAGCTGGCCGAGGAAGGCATCGAGGCCGAGGTGGTCAACCTCCGCACGATCCGCCCGCTGGACATCGACACCATCGTCGCCTCGGTGAAGAAGACCAACCGTCTCGTCACCGTCGAGGAAGGCTGGGCCTTCTCCGGCATCGGCGGCGAGGTGGCCATGCAGGTGATCGAGCACGCCTTCGACCACCTGGACGCCCCGCCGGTGCGCGTCGCCGGCAAGGACGTGCCCATGCCTTATGCGGCCAACCTTGAGAAGCTGGCCCTGCCGACCATCGCGGACGTCGTGGACGCCGTGAAGCAAGTCACCTACCGGAAGTAAGGGGAACGCGGGACGATGGCCACCAACATCCTGATGCCCGCGCTTTCCCCCACCATGACGGAGGGGACGCTCGCGCGCTGGCTGAAGAAGGAAGGCGAGCCGGTCAAGGCTGGCGACATCATCGCCGAGATCGAGACCGACAAGGCGACAATGGAGTTCGAGGCCGTGGATGAGGGCATCCTCGGCAAGATCCTGGTGCAGGACGGCACCGAGGGGGTGAAGGTCAACGACCCGATCGGCATCCTGGTCGAGGAAGGCGAGGCGGTGCCTTCGGGCGCCGGCGCCGCGTCCAAGGCGGCCCCGAAGCCCGAGGCCACCCCGAAGCAGGAAACGGCTCCGGCCAGCAAGCCCGCCGCCGGTCCCGGCGAGCAGCAGCCCAAGGCCGCGACGGCGAACGAGAACAAGCCGGCGCCAAAGCCCGCCGAGGCGGGCGACCGCGTCTTCGCTTCCCCGCTGGCCCGCCGCATGGCGAAGCAGGCGGGGCTCGATCTCTCCGGCATCCAGGGTTCCGGCCCGAACGGCCGCATCGTGAAGGCCGATATCGAGGCCGCCGCGACGCAGCCGAAGACGGCCCAGGCCGCCAAGGCCGAGCCTGCCGCCGCCCCTGCCCCGGCGGCGGCCCAGGCGCCGAAGGCGCCGGCCGCGCCGATCACCGCACCGCACACCGCCGTGCCGAACTCCTCCATGCGCAAGGTCATCGCCAAGCGCCTGGCGGAGAGCAAGGCGACGGTGCCGCATTTCTACGTCACCATGGATGTCGAGATCGACGCGCTGCTGAAGCTGCGTGCCGACCTCAACAGCCGCGCGCCGAAGGAAGGGCCTGGCGCCTTCAAGCTCTCGGTGAACGACCTGATCATCAAGGCCGTCGCCCGGGTGCTGCGCCAGTTCCCGAACGTCAACGCCTCCTGGACCGATGACGCCATCATCCAGTACCACGACGTGGACATCTCGGTGGCCGTCTCCATCCCCGAGGGGCTGATCACGCCCATCGTCCGCAAGGCCGACCAGAAGGGCCTGGCTGCCATCAGCAACGAGATGAAGGACCTGGCCGCCCGCGCCAAGTCCGGCAAGCTCAAGCTGGAGGAATTCCAGGGCGGCGGCTTCAGCATCTCCAATATGGGGATGTACGGGGTGAAGGACTTCGCGGCGATCATCAACCCGCCGCAGGCCGGCATCCTGGCGGTCAGCGCCGGGCAGCAGCGCCCGGTGGTGAAGGACGGCGCGCTGGCCATCGCCACGGTGATGACCTGCACCCTCTCCGTGGATCACCGCGTCGTCGATGGCGCGCTCGCCGCCGAGTGGATCGCCGCCTTCAAGAAGGTGGTCGAGGACCCGCTGAGCCTGATGCTGTGAGCGAAGCGCCGGGCTTCAGCCTGCGCGAGCTTCGCCCGCGCGACGCGAAGGAGGTCCTCCGCCTCGTGCAGGCGCTCGCCGACTACGAGAAGCTCGGGCACGAGGTGGTAGCCAGCGCGCAGGACTATTACGGCGCGCTGGCCACCCGCCGCATCCAGGGGCTGCTGGCGGAGGTGGACGGCGAAGCCGTCGGCGTCTGCCTCTGGTACGAGACCTTCAGCACCTTCGCCGGCCGCTCCGGCCTCTGGATCGAGGATGTCTTCGTCGATCCGGAGCATCGCCGGCGCGGCATCGGCCTCGCCTTCTTCCGCGCAGCGGCGCGCAAGGTCCTGGAAAGCGGCCATGCCTGGGTGGAATGGAACGTGCTCGACTGGAACGAGCCCGCCATCGCCTTCTATCGGCGGATCGGCGCGGTCGGGCGCGAGGAATGGACCGATCAACGCCTCTCCGGTGAAGCGCTGCGCGCGCTGGCCGGCTGAGACACCGCCTCAAGGGAGCCGGAGAGCATGGCCGAGCAGTTCGATCTGGTGGTGGTGGGCGGTGGGCCCGGCGGCTATGTCGCCGCCATCCGCGCCGCACAGCTCAAGATGAAGACCGCCGTCGTGGAGCGCGAGCACCTCGGCGGCATCTGCCTCAACTGGGGCTGCATCCCCACCAAGGCGCTGCTGCGCGCCTCCGAGATCAACCACCTCCTGCACAATCTCGGCCCCTATGGCTTCGCGGCCGACAATGTGCGCTTCGATTTCAATGCGGTGGTGAAGCGCTCCCGGCAGGTGTCCGGGCAGCTCTCCTCGGGCGTGCGCGGCCTGATGAAGAAGCACAAGATCACCGTGTTTGACGGCAGCGGCAAGCTGGCCGGCCCCGGCAAGCTCACGGTGAGCAAGGACGGGCAGCCCACCACCGAGTTGCAGGCCAAGAACATCATCCTGGCCACTGGCGCCCGCGCCCGCGTCATCCCCGGCATGGAGCCGGACGGCAAGCTCATCTGGAGCTACCGCGAGGCGCTGGTGCCCAACATCATGCCGAAGAAGCTGATCGTGGTCGGCTCCGGCGCCATCGGCAGCGAGTTCGCCTCCTTCTTCCTGAACATGGGCGCCGAGGTCACGCTGATCGAGGTGATGGACCGCATCCTGCCGGTGGAGGATGCCGAGGTCTCCGCCTTCGTGCAGAAGTCCTTCACCAAGCAGGGCATGAAGGTGCTGACCGGCGCCCGCGTGCAGGGCGTCCGCAAGTCGGGCGACAGCCTGACCGCCGTGGTCGAGGCCAATGGCAAGGTGCAGGAGATCCAGGCCGACCGGCTGATCTCCGCGGTCGGCATCGTCGGCAATGTCGAGAATATCGGCCTGGAAGGCACCAAGATTAAGGTCGAGAAGACCCATGTGGTGACCGACCCGATTGGCCGCACCGGCGAGGACGGCGTCTGGGCCATCGGCGACCTGACCGGCGCCCCCTGGCTGGCCCACAAGGCCATGCATGAGGGCGTTGTCACCGTCGAGGCCATCGCGGGGATGCACCCGCACCCGACCGACATCAGCAACATCCCGGGCTGCACCTATTGCCGCCCGCAGGTCGCCTCCGTCGGGCTCACGGAGGCCCGTGCCAAGGAAATGGGCTACGAGGTGCGCGTCGGCCGCTTCCCCTTCATCGGCAACGGCAAGGCCATCGCGCTCGGCGAGCCGGAGGGCTTCGCCAAGACGGTGTTCGACGCCAAGACCGGCGCGCTGCTCGGCGCCCATATGGTCGGGCCGGAGGTCACCGAGATGATCCAGGGCTACACCATCGCCCGCACCCTGGAGACCACTGAGGCGGAGCTGATGCACACCGTCTTCCCGCATCCCACCGTCTCCGAGGCCATGCACGAGGCGGTGCTTGATGCCTATGGACAGGTGCTCCACATCTGAGCCAGGCGCGGCGCGAGGGCGTCCCCTCGCCTTCGCGCCCCGATTGCCTCTATAGAGCACGGCCAGCGGCCCGCTCCGGAACCGACCGGCGTGGGCCGACCGGCAAGGAGCCAGAATCTCGAATGGCCACCCGTATCCTGATCGATCACCGGGCCGGCGGCGCCGTCGCCGGCGCCGAGGGCACCGCCCCGAAGGCCCTGCGCCACCCCGAGAAGGCGCACCGCCCGGACAACCCGATCAAACGCAAGCCGGACTGGATCCGGGTCAAGGCGCCGACCCACCCGATCTACCACGAGACGCGCAACCTGATGCGCGACAACAAGCTGGTGACGGTGTGCGAGGAGGCGGCCTGCCCGAATATCGGTGAGTGCTGGTCGCAGCGCCACGCCACCATGATGATCATGGGCGAGATCTGCACCCGCGCCTGCTCCTTCTGCAACATCACGACCGGCATGCCCAAGGCGCTGGACGCCGACGAGCCGCGCCGCGTGGCCGATGCCGTGGCCAAGCTCGGGCTGCGCCATGTGGTGATCACCAGCGTGGACCGGGATGACCTAGCCGATGGCGGTGCCGCCCACTTTGCCGCCGTGATCGCCGCCATCCGCACCGCCGCGCCAGAGACCACTATCGAGATCCTGACCCCCGACTTCCTGCGCAAGGACGGCGCGCTGGAGGTGGTGGTGGCCGCGAAGCCGGACGTCTTCAACCACAACCTGGAGACGGTGCCGAAGCTCTACCCCAGCATCCGCCCCGGCGCCCGCTACTTCCACTCGCTGCGCCTGCTGGACCGGGTGAAGGAGCTGGATCCCTCCATCTTCACCAAATCCGGTGTGATGGTGGGCCTGGGAGAGACGCGCACCGAGGTTCTGCAGGTGATGGACGACATGCGCAGCGCCGAGGTCGATTTCCTCACCATCGGCCAGTACCTCCAGCCCACTGTGAAGCACGCGGCGGTTGACCGCTTCGTCGAGCCGGCGGAGTTCGAGGATTATGCCCGGATGGCGCGCAGCAAGGGCTTCCTGCTGGTCTCCGCCACGCCGCTGACCCGCTCTTCCTACCACGCGGACCGCGATTTCGCGGCCCTGCGGGACGCGCGCAACGCCCAGCTCCGCGGCGGCGTTGCTGCCTGATGCCGACCCATGCCGAGAAGCGCATCCTGCGTTACACACCCGAGCAGATGTTCAACCTGGTGGCGGATGTGCGCCGTTACCCGGAGTTCCTGCCCTGGTGTGTCGGCGCACGGATCGTCTCCCACACCGAGAATGAGCTGCTGGCGGACCTGACCATCGGCTTCAAGATGTTCCGGGAGACCTTCCGCTCCCGGGTGCAGCTCGACCGGCCGCACACGATCCGCGTGCGCTATGAGAATGGTCCCTTCCGTTACCTGAACAACAACTGGACCTTCACCCCCGTCGAGGGCGGCACGGAGGTCGATTTCTTCGTCGATTTCGAGTTCCGCTCGCGGCTGCTGCAGGCCGTCATCGGCACCGTGTTCAACGAGGCGGTGCGGCTGATGGTCCGCGCCTTCGAGCGCCGGGCCATGGTGCTCTACGGACGGAACGGGGCCACCCAGGCCGCCGCTTCCGCGCCGGTGCCGGGCAACTCGCCGGCCGCGCAATAAAACGCGCCCGGCGCCGGCCGTGAGGGGCTGACGGCACGGGTTGTGGCTGCCATGCTGCCGGCACCGATGCCGATCGCCCTTCTCCTGCTCGCCGCCCTGGCGGCCCTCACCTACTGGCAATCCGCCGGACCGGCCCTCCTGCAGGGCCTGCCCGGCTGGCTCTTCCCCGCGCTCGCGGCGCTGGTCGCGCTCTTCGTGACCTACCGGCTGGCCCGGTGGCTCTACGTCTCGATCACCGACCTCTCCGACTGAGCCCGTCACCCAGCAAAGGTCCGTCCTGATGGTGCATGCCCCGTCCCGCCCTCCTGTCGGCGCCCCGCCGGTCCGCATCAACCTCTACTCGGACACGCAGACCCGCCCGAGCCTCGCCATGAAGGAGGCCATGATGGCCGCCGAGGTGGGCGACGAGCAGTTCGGCGACGATCCGACGGTGAACGCCCTCTGCGACCGCATGGCGGCGCTGATGGGCAAGGAGGCGGCGGTCTTCCTCCCCTCCGGCACCATGTGCAACGTCATCGCCATCCGCACGCATTGCCGCGCCGGCGACGAGGTACTGGCGCACGAGACGGCGCATATCCTCTCCAGCGAGGGCGGCACCCATGCCGCCACCACGGGCGTGCAGATCCACCCGCTGCAGGGTCCGCGCGGCATGTTCGATGCCGACACGCTGCGCGCCGCCATCCGTCCGGGCGGCCGCTACAGCCCGCCGCAGCGGCTGCTGGAGGTGGAGCAGACCGCCAACATCGGCGGCGGCGGCATCTGGCCGCAGGAGCAGCTCGACTCCGTCGTCGCCGTGGCGCGCGAGCAGGGCTGGGCCACCCATATGGACGGCGCCCGCCTGATGAACGCCGTGGTCGGCGCCGGCATCCCCGCCGCGGAGATGGTGGCGGGCTTCGACTCCGTCTGGCTGGACTTCACCAAGGGCCTGGGCGCGCCGCTCGGCGCGGTGCTCTGCGGCTCCGCCGAGTTCATCGGCCATGCCTGGCGCTGGAAGCAGCGGCTGGGCGGCTCGATGCGGCAGGCCGGCATTTGTGCCGCCGCCTGCCTCTACGCGCTGGACCACAACATCGACCGCCTCGCCGAGGACCACGCCAACGCCAAGACCCTGGCGCGCGGCCTGCGGCAGATCTCCGGCATGAAGGTCGAGGAGCCGGACACCAACCTGGTGTTCTTCGATCCCTCCGGCACCGGGCTCTCGGCGGCGGATTTGGTCGGCGCGCTGCGCCTCCAGGGAATCCATCTCTCCATGCTGGGCGGGCGCATCCGCGCCTGCACGCATCTCGACGTGACGGCCGGGATGATCGAGGAGACCCTCGGCGCCATCCGGGCGACGGTGTCGAAGGGCTGAAGAAGGCTGGGGGGAAGGAATTCCTTCCCCCGACCTTTCCTACTTTCCCAGTTTTCCAAGCAGCCGGACGTGGCTGCGCGCCCCGGCATGCAGGCAGCTCAGCTCGAACTTCTCGTTCGGGCTATGCACCTGGTCGTCATCCAGGCCGAAGCCCATCAGCAGGCTGTCCAGCCCGAGGATGCCCTTGAGGCTGGAGGCCACCGGGATCGAGCCGCCGCCGCCGGCGCGCACCGCAGGCTTGCCGAATTCCTCCTCCAGCACCGTCTCCGCCGCCTTCAGCCAGGGCGAATCAGCGGGCACGGAAACGGCCGGCGCCGTTCCGAAGACCTGTAGCTCGAACTTGGCATCCGCCGGCAGGCGGGCCTGCACGAAGGCGCGGATGCCCTCGACGATCTTCGCCGGATCCTGTCCCGGCACCAGACGGCAGGAGAGCTTGGCGTGCCCCTCGCAGGCGATGACGGTCTTGGACCCCTCGCCCATGTAGCCGCCCCAGATGCCGTTCACGTCGGCGGTCGGGCGCGCCCACAGGCGCTCTGGCGCGCTGCGGCCCTTCTCGCCACCGGGAACCGAGAGACCCTGCGCGCCAAGGAACGAGGCTTCATCGAAGCCCAGCGCATCCCAGGCGGCGCGCTGCTCGGCCGTCGGCTCAGCCACGCCGTCGTAGAAGCCGGGGATCTGAATGCGGCCGTCCGCGTCCTTCAGCTCGCCCAGGATGCGGGTCAGCAGGTTCAGCACATTGCCGGCCGAGCCGCCGAACAGGCCGGAATGCAGGTCGCGGTCGCCGAGTTTCAGGTCGATCTGCACATAGACCATGCCGCGCAGGCTGACGGTCAGCGCCGGAGTCTGCGGGTCCCACATATTGGTGTCGCTGATCAGCGCGACATCGGCGGAAAGCGTGGCCTTCTCGGCTTCCAGAACGGCATCAAGGTTCGGGCTGCCGATCTCCTCCTCGCCCTCCACCAGCACCGTGACGCGTACCGGCGGCGCGCCAGCCACCGTGTTCCAGGCGCGCAGCGCGGCCAGCCAGGTCATTACCTGGCCTTTGTCGTCAACCGCGCCACGCGCGACGATACGTGGCCCGCGCGGGCCCTCGGTGACCACTGGCGCGAAGGGCGGGCTGTTCCACAGCGCCAGCGGCTCTGGCGGCTGCACGTCATAATGGCCATAGATCAGCACATGCGGCGCGTCACCACCCGAGCCAGGATGCGTGGCGATCACCACGGGATGACCCGGCGTGTCGCGCAGCCGCGCCTGGAAGCCCAAAGCGGCCAGTTCGCGCGCGAGCCACTCGGCGGCGGCGCGGCAGTCGGGCGCATGGGCAGGCTGCGCGCTGACGCTGGGGATGCGCAGCCATTCGAGCAGGCTGGCCTCGGTGTCGGGGCGGGCGGATTCGAGCGCGGCAAGAGCCTGCGCGGTCTGTTCGTTCGGCATGGCCGGGAAGTCTTGCGCCATGCGAGCGGCAAGGAAAGAGCCTGAGCTTTCTTCACAATTTCGTGAAATGTGGTGCTCGGGCTTCTTCCGCCTGGGTGAGCCAGCTTTCCACGGCGAGCGCGGCAAGCATCCATTAGTCCGGCGGGGTCACTATGCCCGGAGAAGAGGCGGCGCGGCGCGCCGCAGGCAAATTGGAGGTGACCCCCGTGCATCTGCTCCGTCGCCTGAAAATCCGGGCGAAGTTCGGCCTTCTGTTGGGCCTGGCGGTCGTGACCGTCCTGCTGCTCTTTGGCGCTTCGGCCGAGGTGATCCGGAGCCGCATGCGAGAGGACAGGGTGGACAAGCTGCGCGCCGCCGTCGAAATCGTGCGCAGCGTGGCCGAGACGCTGGAGAAGCAGGTTGCCGAGGGCAAACTGTCGCGGGAACAGGCCATCGCCCGCTTCCATGACGATGCCCGCACCTTCCGCTTCGATGGCGGTGCCGGCTACGTCCTGGCCTATGGGATGGATGGCTTCACCTATCTCTCGCCCGCGACGCCCGCCTCGGAGGGCAAGGTCAGCACCACGCGGGACCACAACGGCAACCTCATCCCGGAAGTGCTGCGCAACGCCGCACTGAGCAGCCCCGAGGGCGGAACCGGCGCCTACTGGTACCCCAAGCCCGGTCAGCGCGAAGCGATGGAGAAGCTGATCTTCGCCCGCGAGTTCAAGCCCTGGAACATGCTCTTCGCTTCCGGCGCCTATGCCGATGACCTCGATGCGGAGTTCAACGCCCTCATCCTGCATTTCGGCCTCGCCGCGGCGGGCCTGCTGGCGCTGATGGCCCTCGGCGCATGGCTCATCGCGCGCGACATCGCCGGCGGCCTGCAGCGGCTCGCCCAGGGCATGGCGCGGGTCTCGGGCGGGGAGTTGGAAGGCGCGGTGCCGGAAACAGGCCGGGGCGACGAGATCGGCGAGATGGCCGCCGCGCTGGCGGTGCTGCGCGAGAACGCCCTCGCCAAGCGCCGGCTTGAGGGGGAGACCGCCCGTCGCGAGCAGGAGGCCGCCGCGGAGAAGCGCGCCGCCCTGGTGGCGCTGGCCGACCGGCTCGACAGCTCGGTGGGCCAGATCGTCGGCCGCCTTGGGGAGGCTGGCGAGGGCCTGCGCGGCGTCGCCGCCACCATGGTGCAGGCGGCCGAGAGCGCCCGCGACGGCACCGAGGGCGCCCGCCGCAGCGCCGGCAGCGCCGCCACCAACGTCAACGGCGTGGCCGCGGCGGTGGAGGAGATGACCAGCACCAGCGCCGAGATCGGCCGTCAGGTGACGGAGGCCTCCGGTGTGATCCGCGCCGCCGTCGAGGATGCCCAGCGCACCGATGCCTCTGTGCAGGGCCTCGCCGAGGCCGCCCGGCAGGTCGGTGATGTGGTGCAGCTGATCGAGCAGATCGCCGGGCAGACCAACCTTCTGGCGCTGAATGCCACCATCGAGGCCGCGCGGGCGGGCGAATCCGGCAAGGGCTTCGCGGTGGTCGCCTCGGAGGTGAAGTCGCTCGCCGCGCAGACCGCCAAGGCGACCGAGGAAATCCGCAGCCAGATCGCCACCATCCAGGAGGAAACGGCGCAGGCAGTGGAGCGGGTGCGCGGCATCGCCGGCACGGTCTCCTCGGTGGATACCATCGCCAGCGCCATCGCCGCCGCGGTGGAGGAGCAGACGGCGGCGATGCGCGAGATCGCCCAGAACATCACCGAGGCCGCCGCCCGCACTGGCGAGGTCTCGCAGGAGTTGGGGCGCGTGGCGGGCGCCGCCGGCACCACCGGCAGCGCCGCGCAGCAGGTGCAGGAGGCGGCGGCCGGCGTCACCGGCCAGCTCGCCACCCTGCGGCAGGAGGTCAGCGGCTTCCTCGGCAGCCTGCGGGCCGCCTGAGCGGCCCCGCCGCCGCCGTCATGCCACGGCGGCGGCGATCGCCAGGAAGTCCGCCGCCACCAGACTGGCGCCGCCGACCAGCGCGCCATCCACATGCGGCAGCGCCAGGATCGCCTTCGCATTGCCCGGCTTCACCGAGCCGCCATAGAGGATGCGCAGCCCCTCGCCCGCAGCCCCGAAGGCCCGCACCAGCTCCGTCCGGATGCGGGCATGCATGGCGGCGATGTCTTCCTCCGTCGGCGTGCGGCCGGTGCCGATGGCCCAGACCGGCTCATAGGCGACAACGCCGGCCGCCTTGGCGAAGCCCTCCGGCAGGCTGCCGGAGAGCTGTCCGGCCACCACCGGCTCGGCATCGCCGGCGAGGCGCTGCGCCTCGCTCTCGCCGACGCAGACGATCGGCGTCAGCCCTTCGGCAAGCGCCGCCTCGGTCTTGGCTTTCACTGCCGCGTCGCTCTCGCCGTGGTCGGCGCGGCGCTCGGAATGGCCGAGAATGACGTAGCTCGCGCCGACGTCCTTCAACATGGCCGCGGAGACGTCGCCGGTATGCGCGCCCTTCGGCTTGGCGTGACAGTCCTGCGCACCGAGGCCGACCGCGCGGCCTGCCACGGCCATCTTCACCGCCGACAGGTGTGGGAAAGGCGGGCAGACCAGCAGCTCCGCCGCACCCCCGGCCCCGGCGGCCACACCCTGCGCCAGGGCCGTGGCCTCCGCGAGGGTGCCGTGCATCTTCCAGTTCCCGGCGATCAGCGGGCGCACACCAGGGGTCATGCTCGGCTCCTTGCTTCCTGATTCGGACGAAAATCCTTCCCGGTGGCGCTACAAGGGGCGGCCATGTTTGGCAACCGGGCGCGTTTTCCCTATGGTCCGCCCGCCTCCATCCAGACGGATCACGATGCTCACTGCGCTGCGACGCCTTGCCGGCACCTGGTTTGCCAAGGCTCTGTTCCTTCTCCTGATCCTCTCCTTCGGCATCTGGGGGATCGAGGACATCGTCCGACGGATCGGCACCGACACCGCCGTCGCGCGGGTCGGCGGCGCGCGGATCGAGCTGACCGAGGCCCAGCAGGCAGCGCGGCGGGACATGCTGCGGATGCAGCGCCAGCTCGGCGCGAATTTCGAGATGAACCCCGCCATGGCACAGGCGATCGGCCGGCAGGCGGTCGAGCAGCTCATCATGGACCGGGTGCAGCGCGAGGAGGCCGCACGCCTGCACGTCGCCGTGCCCGAGGAGGCGCTGCGCGACTATATCTTCGGCATCCCCGCCTTTCGCGGCTCCGATGGCCGCTTCAGCCGCACCCTGCTCGACGGCTTCCTGCGCAACAACGGTCTGAGCGAGGGCGAGTTCCTCACCCTGCTGCGGGCCGATCTGCAGCGGCAGCAGCTCGTCGGCGCCGTGCGCGCCGGTGCCGCCGGACCGGACGCGCTGACCAAGCCGCTGCTCGCCTGGGAGCGCGAGCAGCGCGTGGCCGATCTTGTCCGCCTCCCCTTCGCCGCCGCGCCCGAGCCGGCGGCGCCTGAGGAGGCGCAGCTCCGCCGCTTCCACGAGAACAACCTGGAACGCTTTTCCTCCCCGGAGTACCGCCGCTACACGCTGGCGGTGCTTTCGCCCGAGACGGTGGCCGCCGAAATCAAGCCCACCGAGGAGGATCTGCACGCCGCCTATGAGGCGCATCGCGGCGAGTTCGAGACGCCGGAGCGCCGCACGGTCGAGCAGGCCCTGCTGCCGTCGAAGGAGCAGGCGGAGGCGGTGGCAGCGCAGTGGCGCGGCGGCGCCGACTTCGCCGCGATCGAGGCGGCGGCGCAGCAGGCGGGCGGCCAGGCGGTCTCGCTCGGCACTACCGACCGCAGCGGCCTGCCGGTGCAGGAGCTGGCGCAGGCCGCCTTCTCGCTGCCGGAAAATGGCGTCAGTGATCCCGTACAGACCAGCTTCGGCTGGCACGTGCTGAAGGTGACGGCCATCGAGCCGGAGAAGGTGCGCGGCTTCGACACGGTGCGCGATGAGCTGAGCGCCCTGGTCCGCCGCGACCGTGCGGCCGACCTCACCTACGAGCGGGCCAACCAGGTGGAGGACGCCCTGGCCGGTGGCGCCACCTTGGACGAGGTCGCCAAGCGCTTCGGCCTCGCTCTGGCCGAGGTGACGACTGATGCCTCCGGCCAGACCCAGGCGGGCACGCGCGCCGACTTGCCGCTGGGCGGCGCGGCGGAAGACATCGCGCTGCGCGCCATCTTTGCCGCGCAGCAGGGCGAGGCCCCACGCCTCGCGGAGGCCGGGCAGACTGCCCTCTTCGCGTTCGAGTTGAAGGAAGTCATTCCGGCCGCGCTGCGCCCCTTCGAGCAGGTCGAGGCAAAGGTGCGCGAGGCGTGGACCGCCGACGCCCGCCGGCGCGCCCAGGAAGAGCGCGCGGCGGCGCTGCTGACGGCGGTGAAGGGCGGCAAGCCGCTGGCCGAGGCGGCGCGGGAAGCGGGCCTCGCCGTCCAGCGTATCGGCCCCTTCGGCCGCCAGCCGCAGCCCAACACCCCTCTGCCGGCCGAGCTGCAGCGCCCGGTCTTTGACACGCCGCCGGACCAGGCGACCATGGCCGAGACGTCGGACGGCTTCGCCGTGGCGCAGACCGTGCAGGTGGTGCCCTTCAACCCGGATAGCGACCCGCTGGCGCTGGGCCGGGTGCGCGATGGGGTGGAACAGGCCATGCTCAACGACCTGGAGGCGCAGTATCTCGACGCCCTGCGCGCCCAAGCGGAGATCACCTACAACGAGACCCTGCTGGGGCAGGTCACTCCGCGATGAGCGGGGGATGCCTGCCTCCCGCGGCACGCGGGGGGCAGGCACCAGCTCGGATAGCACCTCAGAATTATCCCGCAGCTCTTTATGTCTGAATGGTTTTACCCGCGCGGAGAGCACAGCATCCCAGATGCAACAGGGGAGTTTGTCGACCCTTGTTGTGCGATGAGCGCACAGGCTAGCCTTTCGGTGCGACCGGCCTCGCTGATGCTGGCGCACCGCGCCCTATAGGAGGATCGCAGCATCATGTTCCGGCAGAGCGAGCCGATGGACCGGTTCTTCCGCATTGCCAGCGTTCTACGCCCCGTTTCCACGGTAGCCCCCGCGGCATGATGACGCTGAAGCCTGTCCTCGCCCGCCTCGCGATGGGGGAGACGCTCTCGGAGGCCGAGGCCGAGCAGGCCTTTGGGCAGATCATGGAGGGTGAGGCCACCCCCGCGCAGATTGCCGGCATGCTGATGGCCATGCGGGTGCGCGGCGAGACGGTGGCAGAGATGACCGGCGCCGTTCGCGCCATGATCGCCCGCATGGCGGCGGTCGAGGCGCCGCCGGGCACCATCGATATCGTCGGCACCGGCGGTGATGGCGTCGGCACGCTGAATATCTCCACCGCTGCCGCCATGGTGGTGGCCGGCGCGGGGGTGAAGGTGGCCAAGCACGGCAACCGCGCGCTTTCCTCGAAGTCCGGCGCGTCTGACGCGCTGGCGGCGCTTGGCATCAATCTGGACGTGCCGCTGCCGCAACTGCCCGAGGTGCTGAGGCAGGCCGGCATGGTTTTCCTGGCAGCACCGCGCCACCATGCGGCGCTGCGCCACGCCGCCGGACCGCGGGTGGAGCTGGGGACCCGCACCATCTTCAACCTCCTGGGGCCCCTGACCAACCCGGCCCGGGTGAAGCGCCAGATGACCGGTGCCTTCGCTCCTCAATGGCTGCGCCCGATGGCCGAGACCCTGGAGCGCATCGGCTCCGAGCGCGCCTGGCTGGTGCATGGCGACGGGTTGGACGAGCTGACGCTTTCCGGCCCGAGCCAGGTGGTCGAGCTGCGCCACGGCACCATCCGCGAGTTCACTATCAGTCCTGCCGATGCCGGTCTTCCCGAAGCGCCCATCGAGGCGCTGAAGGGCGGTGACCCGGTGGAGAACGCGGCGGCCCTGGAGGCCCTGTTGCGCGGCATGCATGGCCCCTATCGTGATTGCGTTGTGCTGAACGCTGCGGCGGCCCTTGTCGTCGCGGGCGAAACAACCGATCTCCCCGCCGCTGCCACACGCGCTGCCCGCTCCATCGACGAGGGCGCGGCGCTCGCCGTGCTGGAGCAGCTGCGCCGCGCCACGCGCCCGCCCGCCGAGACCGCGCCGGGCTGAAACCCCGGCCCTTCTTCCTTTCTTTCTTTTCTTTGTTGCCTGCGCGTCCTCGCGCCGAGAGATGGTCATGAACGCCGACACCCTGCCCGACACCCTGCTGCGCATCCTTGCCGACAAGGAAGTGGAAGTGCGTGAGCGGGCTGCTGCCACCCCCTTCTCGGAGATGGAGCGCCGCGCCCGCGATATGGAGCCGCCGCGCGACTTCACCGGCGCCCTCTGCTCCGCCGTGGCCGAGGGCCGCATCGGGCTGATCGCCGAGATCAAGAAGGCCTCCCCCTCCGGCGGCCTGATCCGGGATCCCTTCGACCCGGCGGCGCTCGCGCGCGCCTATCAGGAGGCCGGCGCCGCCTGCCTCTCGGTGCTGACCGACGGCCCCCACTTTCAGGGAAGCCCGGCCGACCTCGTGGTGGCGCGCGGCGCCTGTACGCTGCCTGTCCTGCGCAAGGACTTCATGATCGACCCGTACCAGGTGTTCGAGGCCCGGGCGATGGGCGCGGACTGCATCCTGCTGATTATGGCCGCGCTCTCGGACGGCCAGGCACGGGAGTTGGAGGAAGCCGCCCGCAGCTTGGACATGTCGGTGCTGGCGGAGGTGCATGACCAGCGCGAGCTGGACCGCGCGCTCGGTTTGAACACGCGCCTAGTGGGCATCAACAACCGCAACCTCCGCACGCTGAAGACCGACCTCGCCACGGCGGAGGTGCTCGCCCCGCAGGTTCCCGCCGACCGCATCCCGGTCGCCGAGAGCGGCCTGCGCACCCCCGAGGACGTGCGCCGCATGGCGGCGGCCGGTGCCCGCTGCATCCTGGT
Organism: Roseomonas sp.; assembly: GCA_035556695.1. Taxonomy (GTDB): domain Bacteria; phylum Pseudomonadota; class Alphaproteobacteria; order Acetobacterales; family Acetobacteraceae; genus Pseudoroseomonas. Next base: position 2,852 of record DATMFR010000059.1, on the reverse strand, counting down.
GGGCGAGCACCTGTTGCGCCAGCAGGACGTCACCGCCGCCGCCCGCGCCATGGTGGAGGCGGGATGAGCGAGGGCGGCGAAGGCTTCGACCCGCCGCGCACGGCGCCCGGACCCGAGGCCGGCCTCACGCATTTCGACGCGGAGGGCAAGGCGGTGATGGTGGATGTCTCCGCCAAGCCTGCCACCGAGCGGCTTGCCATCGCCCGCGGCCGGGTGCGGATGGCGCCGGAGACGCTGTCCGCCATCCGCGCCGGAGCCCTGGGCAAGGGCGATGTGCTCGGCGTGGCGCGGATCGCCGGCATCATGGCCGCCAAGCGCACCGCCGACCTCATCCCGCTCTGCCATCCGCTGGCCCTCACCTCGGTCAAGCTGGAACTGGTGCCCGAGGCGCCTGATGCGGTGACCCTCGAGGCGCGGGTGAAGACCACCGGCCCCACCGGCGTCGAGATGGAGGCGCTCACCGCCGTCACGGTCGCCGCGCTGACGGTCTATGACATGTGCAAGGCCATCGACCGTGGCATGCAGATCACCGACGTGCATTTGGCGCGCAAGGAAGGCGGAAAATCAGGCCTTTGGGAGGCGCCGCGATGATCTCGGTTGAGGAAGCCCGCAACCGCATCCTCGGCGGGCTCCGCCCGGCGGGCACCGAGACGGTCGCCCTCGCCGAGGCCTGGAACCGCGTGCTGGCTGCCCCCGTCATCGCGCGCCTGACCCAACCGCCGGCCGATGTTTCCGCCATGGATGGCTATGCCGTGCGTGCCGCCGACGCGGCGGAAGGCGCCTGGCTGCACGTGGCCGGCACCGCCCCCGCCGGGCATCCCTTCTCCGGCGTGGTCGGCCCTGGCGAGGCGGTGCGGATCTTCACCGGCGGGCTGGTGCCCGAAGGCGCCGACGGCATCCTGTTGCAGGAGGATGCGGAGGCGGCGGAAGGGCGCGTGCTGGTGCGCGAGACCGTGCAGCCCGGCCGCTGGATTCGCCGCGCGGGTCTCGACTTCACGACCGGCGAGACGCTGGTTGCCCCTGGCCGCCGCCTGACGGCGCGCGACATTGGCCTCGCCGCCGCCAGCAACCATCCCTGGCTCACCGTGCACCGGCGCCCCCGCATCGGCATTCTGGCGACCGGCGACGAGATCGTGCTGCCGGGCGAGCCGCTGCCGCCGGGGGGCATCGTCTCTTCCAACGCGCATGCCCTGGCGGCGCTGGTGCGCGGGGCGGGCGCCGAGCCGCTGGTGCTGCCGATCGCGCGTGACGACCTTGCCGCCATCGGCGCCGCCGCTGAGGCCGCTCGCTTCTGCGACCTGATGGTGACGACCGGCGGCGCCAGCGTCGGCGAGCATGATCTGGTGCAGCAGGCCCTCGGCCCGCGCGGCTTCACGCTGGACTTCTGGAAGATCGCCATGCGGCCGGGCAAGCCGCTGATCTGGGGGAAGCTGGGCGAGACGCCGCTGCTCGGCCTGCCCGGCAACCCGGTCTCGGCGCTGGTCTGCGGTGTCATCTTCCTCTGGCCGGCGCTGGCCGTGCTCTCCGGCCTGCCGCCCGCGCCGCCGCCGCTGCGCCGCGCCATTGCCGGCGCCGACCTGCCGGAGAATGACCGCCGCGAGGACTATCTGCGCGCGCGCCTGCACCAGGAGCCGGATGGGCAGTGGGTGGCCACGGCGGCCAACCGGCAGGACAGCTCCATGCTGCGCGTCCTGGCGGAGAGCGGCGCGCTGCTGCGGCGCGAGCCTCACGCCCCGCCGTTGAGGGCTGGCGCCCCGGTCGAGGTGGTCATCCTCTCGGAAATCGGGCTGTAACGCGTTTTCCACACTCCAAGTCGCGGAAAATAGGGCAAATGCCGGTTGACCGGCATGTGGGAACTTTCGTAGAACACTGTGACGGTTGCCGCTTTGTTCGCGGCGGCTGGCCGCAGGCAGGGAGCCCCGCATGCTCACGCGCAAGCAACACGAGTTGCTGATGTTCATCGACCGGCACCTGCGGGACACCGGCTTCTCCCCCTCCTTTGAGGAGATGAAGGAGGCGCTGAAGCTCCGCTCGAAATCCGGTATCCACCGCCTGATCACCGCGCTGGAAGAGCGCGGCTTCCTCCGTCGCCGCGCCCACCGCGCCCGCGCGCTGGAAGTGATCCGCCTGCCGGAGAGCACCGCGCCCGCCACGCTGGCCCGGGCCGAGGCGCCGCCGCCCGCGCGAGCGCCCTTCGCGCCCAACGTCATCCGCGGCACCTTTGCCTCCAACCTTCCCGGCGTGACGCGCGGCGCCAACGACGCGGCGGCGGTGCATCTGCCGCTCTATGGCCGCATCGCCGCCGGCCAGCCGATCGAGGCGCTGCGTGACCAGGGCACCAGCGTCGAGGTGCCTGCCGCCCTGCTCGGCGGTGGCGAGCACTATGCGCTGGAAGTCTCCGGTGACTCGATGGAAGGCGCCGGCATCCTCGACGGCGACACCGTCATCATCCGCCGCGACGACATGGCCGAGAACGGCTCGATCGTCGTTGCCCTGGTGGACGAGGCCGAGGTGACGCTGAAGCGGCTGCGCCGGAAGGGCAACTCCATCGCGCTGGAAGCCGCCAATCCCCGCTATGAGACCCGCATCTTCGGCCCCGACCGGGTGAAGGTGCAGGGTCGCCTCGTCGGGCTGCTGCGCCGCTACTGATCCTTCGCCCAGGCCGGACGAGGCGGCGGCGGCACCCAGGGCCGCGCGCCGCGCCAGTCCCGGTCCGAGACGACCCGCACGCTGTCATGGCCCAGCCAGATGGCGTGCGCCCCGTTCCGCCAGACGCTGAAACGGTCCACCACCCGCGTTCCCGGGCAGCGGCCGCGGATCGGCTCGGCCGAAACCAGCACCGCCGCCTTCCC
>DATMFR010000058.1:0-14086 GCA_035556695.1 Roseomonas sp. | reverse complement strand
ACCCCAAAGCACCACACCCAAAGCCAAAGCCCCAGGCAGCACCCCAGAGGAAACACCCGCCAGGTCAACCCATCAAAACAGGTCAAACCAAACCAGGATCTCTACTTCCAGAAAACCCGATGCAATTTTCAATCAGCGTGGCCGTCGGAGGCAAACCCCCTTCAGCCATCCCAACCACCGAAAACAAGACAAGGCGGCGTTTCACCACCAAATCCCTGCTTCGCATCAGCCAATCAGGAGCCGTTCGCCGTTTGGCCTTACCAACCGGCGGCGTGGGGCGGCTTATATGGTGCCCTCCGGGAGCCGTCAAACCCTTTTCTCCAGCGTTCCGCCTCCGACATGGATTCCGGTGGTCGGTAGCTCAGGCTGGCAGCCCCCCGGTCTCCCGCCGGAAACTCTCAATGATGTGGCGCTCCAGCGCACGGGCCGCCGGGCTGTCACTGCCCTGAGCCAGGGCAATCTCGAATTCTGGCAGCAGTGGCAATCCATCGGCAGCGCTGAGCACCCGCAGCCCCGCCGGCAGTGGCCCCGCAAGCCCCACCGTGATGGCCAGCCCTGCCAGCACGACCGCATGCGTCCCCATCTGTGAGCCTGAAGTATAGGTGACCCGCCAGGGCACCCCCGCCGCGTCCAGCGCAGCCGTGGCTGCCCGGCGCCAGATGCAGCTTGGCTGCGCGAGCGACAGCCGGAGTGGCATCTGCCGGTGCACGGTGTGTGCTGCACCTCCCACCCACTGCAGCGGCCCCCGCCACAATGGAAGCCCCACCTGCCCCCGCTCATTGCCAGCGGAATAAAGGGTCAGGTCTAGTTCCTCCCGCTCCAGCCGCTCCAGCAGTTCCGTGGAGGGGGCACAGACCACCTCGATCTCCACCGCAGGATGGCTTTCGGCAAAGCGGGCCAGGATCTCGGGAAGCCATGCCATGACATAGTCGTCCGGCGAGCCGAGCCGCACGGGCCCTGCCACCTCCGTGCTGCGGAAGCTCGCCACGATCTCGTCATGCATGCTGAGCCAGGGACGGGCACGCTCCAGCAGCCAGACGCCATGGGGCGTCAGGGCAAAACCACGCGGACCACGCGCCAGCAGGGGGCGACCGAGGATCTCCTCCAGCCGCCGCATCTGCATGGAAACCGCGGATTGCGTCCGCCCGACCCGCTGGGCAGCACGTGTGACGCTGGCCCCTTCGGCGATCAGCACGAAAGAGCGCAGCAGATCAGGGTCGAGCCCGGGTGGGAGGGCAAGCATGGCACCATATCAGCGACATTGATGCCCTTCGTCAAAACAATTCGTTTCCCTTATTGCGTACCCGGACACATCTTGCCCGTACCCGCACCACTCTCCGCCTGAAAGGTTCTTCTCATGCCCTCCTTGCCTGGCTCCACCCTCCGCTCTCCCGCCGCTACGCCTGCCTCCAGGCGAGCCAGCAGCATGGAAGGCTGGACCGCAGCCTGGCGTTATGCCCTGCGCGTGACGGAGACGCGCCGCGAGCTCGCCACGCTCGACGAGCGGCTTTTGCGCGATGTTGGGGTGACCAGTTCCGAGGCGAGAATGGAGGCGCGCCGCGCCCCCTGGGACCTGCGGCACCAGCGGGGCTAAACCCCGCCGCCGCCGCCCTTCCTGTCAGGCGGCGCGTCGCAGCTCCGGCTCGGCGCGCAGCAGGGCAGCGGCCCAGCGCGGCCCCTCGGCCAGCAGGCGGTCCAGTTCCGCCGGGCGCAGCATCTCCACATGCTCGCGGGCCGTCACCGCCCACGGGTCCCAGCCGGCCATCCCGGCGGGCAGCGGCAGCGCCGCATCCATGACCTCCATCGCCCCACAGGCGGTGCGGAGCAGCCGCGCGGCGACTTCCAGCCGCACCTCCTCGGCCAGCTCGCCCTGCGCAAGCTCAGTCAGAGCATTCATCACTGCCTGCCGGCGCGCTGCCGGCGGCAGGTCCCTCGTCTTGGTCGCCATGTTGGGATCTCCGGATGCCGTCCCCCGCTTCATGCTCCAGCGGGGCGGGTCGTCTTCCCGCGACATGGCCGCAGCGGCCCGTAGCAGCAAGACAAATTGAAGCTTTTCCTCTCCGCTTACCGCATGGGCCCCATGCGCAGCTGCATGGTCCCGCTCACGCCGGATCTTGCAGCCTTTGCCTCTGGTCCCTCTTCGGCCCATACGCCGCCTCCGGAACGCGGGACCGGCCTGCCAGTTTCGCACTTCACGAAACCGCTGCGCGGAGGCATTGAAGCCGCATGCCGAACGACCGCATCTCCCTCCCCAAGGACCGCATCCGCATTCTACTGCTCGAAGGCGTGGCCGAGAGTGCTGACGCGCTGTTCGGTGCCTCCGGCTATGCCAGCATCCAGCACGAGTCGAAGGCCCTGGAGGGCGAGGCGCTGAAGGCGGCGCTGCAGGGCGTGCACCTGCTCGGCATCCGCTCCCGCACCCAGCTCACCAAGGAGGTGCTGGAGGCAGCGGACCGGCTGATCGCGGTCGGCTGCTTCTGCATCGGTACCAACCAGGTGGATCTCGCCACCGCCAAGCGGCTCGGTATCCCCGTCTTCAACGCGCCCTTCTCCAACACCCGCTCGGTGGCCGAGCTGGTGATGGGCGAGATCGTCATGCTGCTGCGCCGCATCCCCGACCGCTCCCGTGCGGCGCATGAGGGCGGCTGGGACAAGTCGGCGGCCAATAGCCGCGAGGTGCGCGGCAAGACGCTGGGCATCGTCGGCTACGGCAACATCGGCAGCCAGCTCTCGGTGCTGGCCGAGGCCTTCGGCATGCGCGTCATCTACTATGACACCGTGCCCAAGCTGCCGCACGGCAACGCGGTGGCCGCCGCCAGCCTGCATGACCTGCTCGGCGCCGCCGACGTGGTCAGCCTGCACGTGCCCGAGACGGCGGAGACCATCGGCCTGATCGGTGCCGCCGAGGTGGCGGCGATGCGGCGCGGCGCCCTGCTCATCAACAATGCCCGGGGCCGGGTGATGGATCTCGAAGCCGTGGCCGAGGGGCTGCGCAGCGGCCAGCTGCTCGGCGCCGCGGCGGATGTCTTCCCCGAGGAGCCGAAGCGTAACGGCGAGCGCTTCATCAGCCCTCTGCAGGGTTTGCCCAACGTCATCCTGACCCCGCATATCGGTGGCAGCACCGAGGAGGCGCAGACCCGCATCGGCGAGGAGACGGCCCGCAAGCTGGCCGACTATTCCGACACCGGCGCAACGCTCGGCGCGGTGAACTTCCCCGAGGTGACGCTGCCGGCCCGGCCCAGCGGCACCCGCTTCATGCATGTCCACCGCAATGTGCCGGGCGTGCTGGCTGCGATGAACGAGATCTTCAGCCGCTTCAGCGTGAACATCAGCGCGCAGTACCTGCAGACAGACCCCGAGATCGGCTATGTCGTGATCGATGCAGACGGCGTGGCCGCTCCGGATGCGGTACTGGCGGCACTGCGGCAGATCCCCGGCACCATCCGCGCCCGCCTGCTCTACGAGCGGAGCTAGCCCGCACCGCGGCCACGCAAGCGTGGCCGCAACCCAGACCTTCGCCGACCGTTTTCACTGCATCTCCGGCATGCCGGGGAACAGGACGGCAATTCCGCCGTCGAAGCAGGAAACGCAGGAGACCGGCGATGGACAAGGATCGCGTCGAAGGCATGGCCAAGCAGGCCAAGGGCGCCGTGAAGGAAGCCGCCGGCAAGGTGACCGGCGACACCAACACCCAGATGGAAGGCAAGGCGGAAAAGGCCGAGGGCAAGGTGCAGAACACCGCCGGCGGCCTGAAGGACAAGATGCGCGACGCCAGCAAGCCCTGAGCGAACAGCGGCTCCACCGCGGCCGGGCACCCGCCCGGCCGCCAACCCGTGCATCCGGGGTGGGGCCGTCTTGCCGCGGCGCCTTCCCGCGAGATGCCTGAAGGCGTTCCGCATGAGCACCAATTTCGCTGCTGACCCCCATGGCCGCAGCGTTCCGGCCGCGCAGCTGGCCGTAGCTCCCCGTCCGCTGACCCGCATCTCATGGGGCGCCGTATTGGCCGGCACCGTGATCGCGGTGGTCGTCGGCGCCGGCCTGAACATCCTTGGTGCCGGCTTGGGCGCCAACTTGGTGGACGCGACTGCAGGCGATACTCCGAGCGCCAGCAGCTTCGGCATTGGCGCCGGCATCTGGATGCTCGCTTCGCACCTGATCGGCCTGGGCTTCGGAGCCTATGTCGCCGCGCGCCTCTCCGGCACTGCCGACCGCACGGATGGCATGCTGCATGGCTTGGCGATGTGGGCGACCGCCGTCCTCGTTGCCGGCTTTCTGGTGGGCAGCGCAGCCAGTAGCGTCGTCAGCACCGCGACCTCCGGCATTGCCAGCATGATTGGCAGCACCGCACAGGGTCTCGGCAACGTCGCCGGCGCGGCGGCAGGCGAGGCAGCGGACCGAACCGATACCAACACCGTCCGGTCCCTGACCCAATCGGCGATTGATCGCGCGCGCGATGCGCTGACCGCCAGCAATGCTGACCCGGCGGCGATGAGCAGCGACCAGCGCAAGGCCGAGATCGGCCGGCTCGTCGGGCGGCGCATCACCGACGGCAACCTCTCCCAGCAGGACCAGGATCGCCTGGTGGCGCTGGTGGCCGCCGAGGGTGGCATGAGCCAGGACGAGGCGCGGGCGCGCATCGGCCAGGCGGAACAGCAGGCGCAGCAGACCGTGCAGCAGGCCGAGCAGCAGGCGCGCGAAGCGGCCGACGCCGCCGCCACTGCCGCCGCGACCGGAGCCTACTGGGTCTTCGCGCTGCTGGTTCTGGGCGCCATCGCCGCCATGCTGGGTGCTCGCGCCGGTACGCGCCGCGCCCTGGCTCCCGATTACGCTGCCCGCTGAGCGCGCCGCCAGCGGTGTTCTTCAGTCACAGCCAAAGGAGTGACAGTCATGAACAGTGACCGCCTCGAAGGTTCCATGGAAGAGTTCACCGGCCAGGCGCAGGAAGGCCTGGGCGACCTGACCGGAAACCGCGAGCAGAAGGCGCGTGGCGCGATCCGCCAGGTGGCGGGCCGGGCGCAGCACGCCTATGGCGATGCCCGCGACTATGCCCAGCACGCCTATGACGACGCGCGCCACTACGCCCAGAATGCGGGCGAGCGGGTGGTGCGGGTGGTGGAGCACCAACCCGTCACCTCCCTGCTGGTGGTCGGCATCATCGGCTATATCCTGGGCCTTCTGACGCCCCGCCGCTGAACAGGCCGGTCCGGCGCCGCCGCTCAGGGCGGCGCCGGGCCGGACACTTCAGGCCTTCTCGGCCCGCAGCACCTCGCCCGCCGCTTCCAGCCGCTGCATCCCCTCCGCATCCAGCCGGGGGTATTCCGGCTTCAGCTGTTCCAGCGCCTCCACCATCGCCTCGACGACCAGCAGCCGGGTCAGCCATTTGCGGTCGGCCGGCAACACGTACCACGGCGCATGGGAGGTCGCGGTGCCGCGGATCGCCGCCTCATAGGCCTCCTGGTACGCGTCCCAATGGTGCCGTTCGGAGATGTCGGAGGGGTCGAGCTTCCAGTTCTTCGAGGGCGTGTCGATGCGGGCGAGCAGGCGCTTGCGCTGCTCCTTGCGGCTGAGATGCAGGAAGAACTTCAGCACCACATAGCCCTGCCGGCAGAGATAGCGCTCGAAGGCGCAGATATCCTCCATCCGGTGCGCCCAGAGCTGCTCCGTCACCACCTCGGGCGGCAGGCGCTGCCGCTCCAGCACGGGTGGATGCACCCGCGCGACCAGCACCTCCTCGTACCAGGAGCGGTTGTGGATGCCGATCTGCCCCCGCGCCGGCAGGCGGAGGATGTGCCGGCGCATGAAATCCTGGTCCAGCTCCTCCGGCCCCGGCGCCTTGAAGGAGTGCACGGCGCAGCCCTGCGGGTTCACCCCGGAGAAGACGTGCTTGATGGCGCCGTCCTTGCCGGCAGTGTCCATCGCCTGGAAGATCGCCAGCACGGCGTGGCGGTCCTGCGCGGCCAGCCGGTCCTGCAGCTCGGCAAGTCGCTGCACGCCCTCCCGCAGGAGATCCGGTGCATCGGCCTTGGAGAGCCCGTCGCCATTGCCGCGGGTGGAGAAGTCCGCCAGCCGAAAGTTCGTGCCGTCCTCCACGCGGCAGGCGGCGGCACGGGCGCGGGCGATCTCACGGGCCATCGGCGCTTCTCCCAGGCAGAAATCTCGGACGCGGGACCCTCAGGGCGCGGCGGAGTCGGAGCCCCCGGCCGGCGCGCCGGGCAGCACCACGATCACCACGCTGCGCGCCTCGCGGTTGGCGGTGCGATTGCTGAAGCCGGGGTTGCGGGCCTCGGCGCGGATGCGGTCGCGGGCGATGCCGTACTCCACCGAGAGCATCTCGGCCACCTCGCGGGCCCGGCGGGCGGCGAGCTGGGTGCTGGTGGTCTGCCCGCCCTCGCGCACGGCATGGCCGAGCACGCAGATGTTGCGCTCCGGCGCCTCCTTGGCCAGCGCCGCTGCCGCCGCCACAGGCGTGCGGGCGGCATCACCGGGGCGGGCGCTACGGGCGCCGAAGGGCACCTCGAAGACGTCGTCCTCCAGCCGCTCGGCGCCGACGCAGTTGAAGGCGCGCGGCTGCGCCAGGGCCGGTAGGGCGAAGCCGAACAGCAGTAGGCCGGCCATCGTCGCCGGCAACATGGCGTGGCTCATGTCGGGGCCAGCACCCCGGCGCCGGCCAGGCGCCGCAGCAGGGCCTCGGCATCCACCGCCGGATGCGCGGCGCGCAGCTCGGCGGCCGTGCCGTCCGGCCGGGCCAGCAGCCAGTTCGCCGCCTCCGCCTCGGCCGGCGCCAGCGAGACCGCGCCGGAGGGCGCCTTCAGCACCCATTCCGCGCCCCGGCGCACCGCCTTGCTGCCGGGCGCCACCACGCGGAAGGCCTCGCCGCCCTCCTCGGCGCCGCCGGGTGCCGCCGGCGCCGCCAGACCACGCGCGGCCAGCAGGTCGTTGCCGCCGCGCTGGAAGCGGTAGTCCGCCACGAATTTCGCCAGCACATCCATCACCTTGGGGTCCCGCGTCAGTTCCGAAAGGCGCTGGCCGAGCTGTGCCGCGCGGCTGGTCAACGCGAAGCGGGCGGCGGCGGTTCCATCCTGGCGCGGAAGCGGCTTGCGGAATTCCACCTCATAGAGCACCCGCTCCAGCAGGATGTTCATCAGGTCCATCCCGAGCGGCGCGTGCACGCCATAGGCGATGTGGACCGAGGCCGGCGCCTCGGCCAGAGCGTCATGGTACCAGCCGCGCGGCAGATAGAGCAGGTCTCCGGCCTTCAGCGTCACCTTGCCGCGCAGCTTGCCGCGCGCCCGGTCGTGGTGCTCCTGCGGGAAACGAAAGACGGGATGGGCGATCGGCCACTCGGCGCGGCCCTCCCAGATGTTCCAGGTCTTCTCGCCCTCAACCTGCACGGCCCAGACGTCATGCGTGTCGAAATGGGTGCCGAAGGCCTTGTGGCTCTGCCAGGAGATGTAGACGTTGGCCTGCGCCTTGCCGAGCCCGGCGCCTTCCAGCGCCTCCGAGACGGCGGTGAGGCCCGGGGTCAGGCTGTCCACGTCGTTCATCACGATGGAGGCGCCACGCCCGACCCATTGCGCCACCTTGGCGGCCTCGGGCTGCTGCACGGCCGCGCCGTCGCGTCCGGTGGCGCGACCGCAGTACTGCTCGGGCGGCACCGGCGTGCCGTCCAGCACCAGCTTCAGGGACTGGCTGGACCAGATATGCGTCTGGTCCAGCAGGCGGTTGATCTGCCGCCACGACAGCACGGAGGCGAACTTCGCCGCGCCGCCCTGCACATGCAGCGGCTGCTTGTCAAAGTACTCGGCGAAGAACTGCTCGGGCGTGACGGGGGCGAGGAGGTCGGCGAGCGTCATGGTCATGGCTTGGCACGATAGCGCCGGAGCGGAAGCTTGGACACTCCGTCGACGCAAGCTCTGACCGCCGAAACTTTACGCAAAATGCTCCCGTCAAAGGCACTCCCCGGCTTGATCCGCGCTCGCCTCGGCCCGATCCTCTGGCCAGGATTCGATAAAGGAGACCGGCATGCCGGATGGCCAAAAGGGCGTGGGTGGCGCCCGGGCGGAACTGCTGCGCGCGATGGCGGAGGCCTTGCACCGGCAGGCGCCCGGCCTGCCCCCGGCCGCCGCCGGGCTGCTGCACGCCATGGCGGAGGCGCTGCCCACCGCCGAGCTGGCCGCCGAGCCGCCGGAGCGCCTCGCCGCCGCCGCCGCCAGCCTCTTTGCCCTGGCCAGCCAGCGCCGTCCTGGCAATGCCAAGGTGCGGCTGCAGCCGCCGGGCCCTGGCCGTGGTGCCGTCGCGGTGGCGGAGATCGTCAGCGACGACATGCCCTTCCTGGTGGACAGCGTGCTGGCCGCCCTCGCCCTCTCCGGCCGCACCGTGCGCCGGCTGCTGCACCCGGTGATGCGCGTGACGCGCGACGCCGAGGGCCGGTTGCTGAGCTTCAGCCCGGCCGGCGCGGCCGAGAGCATGATGCATGTCGAGATCGCCCCGGCCACCACCCGCCTGCTCGGCGGCGGCGCCTCGGAGGCCAGCTGGGAGGCCACCGAGGCGGCGGTGGAGCGCGCGCTCGCCGAGTTGCGCCTGGCGGTGACGGACTTCCCGGCCATCCTGGACCGGCTGCACGCCGCGGAGGCCGAGATCGGCTCCGATGCCGGCGGCGCCCAGTCCTTCCTGCGCTGGATGGAGGAGAACTTCGTCTTCCTCGGCCACCGGCTGATCCGCTTCGACGGCGCCGGCACGGCGGAAGGGGCGGATGAGCATCTCGGCCTGCTGCGCGACGAGTCGCTGCCGGTCTTCGACGCGCTGCGCGACCTCGGCGCCATCCCGCCCGGCATGCTCGCCTCGCTGCGCGGCGGCGGGCCGATCGCGGTGGCCAAGGCCAACATGCGCGCCCGGGTGCACCGGCCGCAGCATGCCGATGTGGTGGCCACCCGCATCTTCGGCGCCGACGGGCAGGTGACGGGGCTGCGCCTCTTCCTCGGCCTCTTCGCCGCCTCGGCCTACAACCGCAACCCGCGCTCGATCCCCTGGCTGGCCGACAAGGTCGAGCGCATCCTCGACATGGCCGGCGTGAACCCCGACAGCCATGACGGCCGGGCGATGCGCAACATCCTCGACACCTGGCCGCGCGACGAGCTGTTTCAGGCGGACGAGGCCGCCATCCTGGACGGCGCCCGCCGGGCGCTCGACCTCTCGATCCGCCCGCGCCCGGCGCTCTACCTCCGGCGCGATCCCTTCGAGCGCTTCGTCTCCGCCATCGCCTGGCTGCCGCGCGACACCTTCGACACGCAGCTCCGCGAGCGGGTCGGCGGCATGCTGGCGCGCGCCTTCAACGGCCGCCTCTCCGCCTTCCACATCGCGCTTGGCGACACGCCGCTGGCGCGCATCCACTACATCATCGGCACCGCGCCCGGCGCCGTCGGGCAGGTGGAGGACGCCGCGCTGGAGGCGGCGGTGGCGCAGGCCGCCCGCTCCTTCACCGACCGCCTGGGCGAGGCGCTGACCGCTGAACTGGGCGAGACGCGCGCCGCCACCACGCTGGCCCGCTGGGCCGACGCCTTCCCCGACGCTTATGCCGACCATGTCGCCGCCACCACCGCGGTGGCCGACCTGCACCTGGCGGAGACGGCGCTGGAGGCGGGCCGCCCCGCCGCGCGCATCGAGCGCGTGCCGGGCGCCGAGGCGCGGGCGCTCTGCCTGCGGCTGGTGCATCCCGGCGGTCCGCTGCCGCTGGCCGACGTGCTGCCGCTCTTCGAGAGCCTGGATTTGCGCGCCATCGAGGAGCAGCCCTTCCACCTGCGGGTCGGCGGCGCCACCCAGGCGGTGCTGCACGTCTTCACCCTCGATTCCGGCACGCCGCTGGAGGAGAACCGCTTCCCCGCCCTGCTGGAGGCGCTTGCCGCGCTGCAGGATGGCCGCGCCGAGGTGGACGGCTTCAACCGGCTGGTGCCACGCGCCGGCCTCGCCTGGCGCGAGGCCTGGCTGCTGCGCGCCCTGTTCCGCTGGCTGAAGCAGGTCGGCTTCGCCTTCGCGCAAGGGTCGGTGGAAGCGGCGCTGATCGCCTATCCCAAGGCGGCGCGGCTGCTGGTGGACCTGTTCAACGCCCGCTTCGACCCCGCCCGCGCGGGCCAGGCCGCGCTCGACGAGCCGCGCCTCGACGCCGAATGGGCGGCGCTGATGGAGACGGTGGAGGATGCCGATGCCGACCGCATCCTGGCCCGCCTGCGCACGGCGCTGGATGCCGTGCTGCGCACCAACTTCTTCCAGCAGAAGCCCTATCTCTCGCTGAAGTTCGAGAGCGCGGCGGCGGGCGAGATGCCCCTCCCCCGCCCCTGGCGCGAGATTTTCGTCCATGCCCCGCACATGGAGGGCTGCCATCTGCGCGCCGGGCCGGTGGCGCGTGGCGGAATCCGCTGGTCCGACCGGCGCGAGGACTTCCGCACCGAGATCCTGGGCCTGATGAAGGCACAGCGGCTGAAGAACGTCGTCATCGTGCCGACCGGCGCCAAGGGCGGCTTCGTGCTGAAGGGCCACGTGCCCCCGGCCAGCGACCGCGAGGCCTTCATGGCCACCGGCATCGCCGCCTACAAGACGCTGATCCGCGGCATGCTGGACATCACCGACAACCTGCAGGGCGAGGTGCTCCTGCCGCCGCCGCAGGTGGTCCGCCGCGACGGGGACGACCCCTACATCGTCGCCGCCGCCGACAAGGGCACGGCCACCTTCAGCGACATCGCCAACGGCCTGGCCAAGGAATATGGCTTCTGGCTGAACGACGCCTTTGCCTCCGGCGGCAGCCAGGGCTACGACCACAAGGCCATGGGCATCACCGCCAAGGGCGCCTGGGTGATGATCGCCCGGCACTTCGCGGAGATGGGGCGCGACATCCAGGCCGAGCCCTTCACCATGGTGGGCGTCGGCGACATGTCGGGCGACGTCTTCGGCAACGGGTTGCTGGTCTCGCGGCAGACGCGGCTGCTGGCGGCCTTCGACCACCGCCATATCTTCATCGACCCCAACCCGGACGCGGCGCGCGCCTATGACGAGCGGGCGCGGCTCTTCGCCCTGCCCCGCTCCTCCTGGGCCGACTACGACCTGCGGCTGGTGAGCGAGGGCGGCGGCGTCTATCCGCGCAACGCCCGCTTCATCCCGCTCTCGCCGCAGGCCCGCGCCCTGCTCGGCATCGAGGCCGAGAAGCCCGATCCGAACACGGTGATGCAGGCCATCCTGCGCGCTGAGGTGGACCTGCTCTATTTCGGCGGCATCGGCACCTACATCAAAGCCTCCACCGAATCCCAGGCGGATGCGGGGGACCGCGCCAACGACGCCATCCGCGTCGATGGCCGGGCGGTGCGCGCCCGCATCATCGGCGAGGGCGCCAACCTGGCCGTCACCCAGGCCGGGCGGATTGAGGCGGCGCGCTTCGGGGCGGAAGGCCAGGGCGTGCGGCTGAACACCGACGCGCTGGACAACTCCGCCGGCGTCTCCACCTCCGACCACGAGGTGAACCTCAAGATCCTGCTGGCCGACGCCATGGCCGAGGGCGCCCTGACCGAGCGCCAGCGCGACGACCTGCTGCGCGAGATGACCGACGAGGTCGCCGCCCTGGTGCTGCGGGACAACGACCAGCAATCCCTCGCCGTCACGCTGGAGGCCGAGGCGGGGGCCGAGGCACTGTCAGCGCAGGCGGCGCTGATGGTGCGGCTGGAGCATGCCGGGCTGCTGGACCGCGCCGTGGCCGGCCTGCCCGAGGCCGAGGCCATGGCCGAGCGCATGGCCACCGGCACCGCGCTGACCCGGCCGGAGTTGGCGGCCCTGTTGCCCTTCGCCAAGCTCTGGCTGACCGAGGCGATCGAGCACAGCGACCTGCCGGACGACCCGGCACTGACGCCGCTGCTGGAGGCCTATTTCCCAACCCCCATCCGGCGGGATTTCGCCCCCTTCATCACCCGCCACCGCCTGCGGCGCGAGTTGCTGGCCACCATCCTGGCCAATGAGATCGCCAACCGGCTCGGCCCGGCAGGGCTCGCCCGCCTCGCCGCCGATGCCGAACCGGCGCAGGCGGCACGCGCCGCCATCCTGGCCGAGCGCCTGCTCGACCTCGGCGCCGCGGCCGACGCCGCCGACACGGCCCCCGCTCCTGCAGCTGTCCGGCACGCGGCGCTGCTGGCCATCCGGCACCTCCTGGGCGCCACGGCGCGGGAACTGCTGAGCATGCCGGAGTCGCGCCAGGGCCTGGAGCAGGCGCTGGCCGCGCTGCGGCCCGGCATCGGCGCGCTGCTCGCGGCGGAAACCGCGGCGGTGCATCCAGCCGCGGAGGGGCTGCCGGAGGGCGTGGCCCGTCTGGTGGCGGCGGCGCCGGCGCTGGAGGCGGCGCCGGCCATCGTGCGCCTCGCCACCCACGCCAAGGTCGAGCCTGGGCGCGCGGCGGAGGCGTGGCGCCGGGCGGGCGAGCGCTTCCATCTGCTGGCGCTGCGGCAGGCCACGGCGCAGGCACCCGGCAACGGACCTTTCGTCACGCGAGCCAAGGCGGCCCTGCTGGACGATCTGGCCGACCTGCAGACCCGCCTCGCCACCGCCTGCCTGCGCGGGGCCCTGCCCGAGGCGGAAAGTGCCATCCGCGTGGCGCAGGAGGCCGCGGCGCGCCCCGAACTGGCGGGCGTGACGGTGGCCGTGCGGGAAATCGCACGGGTGGCCTGACGGCGCTGGATAAAGCCGGGGGAGAATTCATTCTCCCCCGGAACCCCCTCTTCTTCTTTTTGTCAGTTCTATTGCGCTGGCCGCATGCGCTCCCACCGCGGCGGAGCCAGAAACTGGCAGAAAAAGGAGGGGGCTTGGGGAGTTCGTTCCCCCAACCTTTGCTTTCCTTACCTGAACTTTCTTTGCCGCCTCGCCAGCGAGGGCCTGGCCGGGCACTCTGCCGCCCCATGAAGCATCGCTTGCCGCGCAAGGCCCTGGCCTGGGCACTCTATGATTGGGCCAACAGCGCCTTCCCCACCGTCGTCTCCACCTTCGTCATCGCCGCCTATTTCACCCAGGGCATCGCCGCCAGCCCGGCCGAGGGCCAAGCGCTCTGGGGATGGATGCAAACGTTGGCGGGCATCGCCATCGCGCTGCTCTCGCCGGTGCTGGGCGCGGTGGCGGATGCCGGCGGGCGGCGGCGGACCATGCTGCTGCTCTGCACCGTGCTCACCGCCATCGCCACGGCGCTGATCTGGTTCGCCCGGCCGGACCCGGCCTTTGCCGCCTGGGCGCTGGCCTGCGTCGGCCTCGCCACGGTGGGGTTCGAGCTGGGCACGGTGTTCTACAACTCCATGCTGCCGCAGGTGGCGCCGCCCGAGCGGCTCGGCCGCCTCTCCGGCCTCGCCTGGGGGCTGGGCTATGCCGGCGGCCTCGCCTGCCTGCTGCTCTGCCTGTTGGCGCTGGTCCAGCCCAACCCCTCGCCCTTCGGCCTGGACCGCGCGAGCGCCGAGCATGTGCGCGCCACGGCGCCCCTGGTCGCCGCCTGGATGCTGGTCTTCGGCTGGCCGGTGCTGGTCGCCCTGCCCGACCCCGCCCCGCCACGCCCGGCCTGGGGCGCCGCGATCCGCAAGGGGCTGGCCGAGATCGGCACGGTGCTGCGGAGCCTGCCGCGCAACCCGACACTCGCCCGCTTCCTTCTGGCGCGGCTGTTCTACACGGACGGGCTGAACACCCTCTTCGCCTTCGGCGCCATCTATGCCGCCGGCACCTTCGGCATGGGCTTCGAGGAGATCCTGCTCTTCGGCATCGCGCTCAACGTCACCGCCGGGCTTGGGGCCGCGGGCTTCGGCCTGGTGGAGGACCGGCTCGGGGCGCGGCCGACGGTGCTGGTTGCCCTGTTCGCCCTGCTCCTGCTCGGCGGCGCGGTGGTGCTGGTCGATGACCGCGCGATGTTCTGGGGGCTGGCGCTGGCGCTCGGCCTGTTCCTCGGCCCGGCGCAGGCGGCCTCGCGCAGCTACATGGCGCATTTGGCACCGCCGGGCGAGGCGTCGGCCTATTTCGGCCTCTTTGCCCTGTCCGGACGCGTCACCGGCTTCCTCGGCCCGGCCGTGCTCGCCGCCGTGAC
>DATMFR010000057.1:0-1831 GCA_035556695.1 Roseomonas sp. | reverse complement strand
CCGGCCGGTCCGCGTCCGGTAGTCACGCTGGGCGAGCCACCACGCGGCACGGTCCTGATTCGCGGGGCTGAAGTCCTGCAGGCCCAGCGCCGCGGCTGCCTCGTCCCAGGTCCCTTTCAGGAACTGGTAGCGCCCCGCCGCGGTGCTGGTCTTCCCCTGGTTCGGCCCTCTCCCGATGGCATTGGCGACATTGGGATGCCGGCTGTAGTCGCCGAAGCGCCGGCCTCCATACAAGACGTCGTAGCCAGGGCTCTCGGTGCCGGCGATCGTATCAAGGAGCCCCCTCGCCTCAGGCGGCAGGCTGCTGTCTTGCGTCCGCGGGCCATACTCAATCCCGGCGGCCCGCCGGCCGAAGTTGCGCCGGCGCTGTGCCTGCCCTTCGGGGCTGTTGTCGCGCGTCTTGCCGAGCTGGTGGAGGGCATAGCCCGCCGTGCCGATGATGGCGGCCGGCCCTAGAATGCGAGCCGCGAGGCTCATGACAGCCGGTAGCCGAAGCCCCGCCCCCGCCGCCGCTCCAGCACCGGATGCACCCGACGCAGCAGCAGTCGCCTGCCCAACTCTGGTCAACGCCCTTGCCGCCGCCGCCCCCATCGTTCCGAGGGCAAAGGTCACCTGCCCGATTCCGGTCAACAGACTTGCGAAGGGGCCCAGAATGCTGAGTGCAAAGCGGGCCGCCATCAGGCCGAACACCAGCTTCAGCGCCGTCTCCCAGCCGCCGATCGCCTTGGCGATGGAATCCGCCTTCTCCCAGAAGTCCTTCAGCCCCTGCTGCACGGAAGCCCAGTCGATCCCGGCCACATAGGTCGCGAACTGCTGGACCTTCTCGCCGATGCCGGTCGCGATCCAGTCGCGATTGCGGGCGATCCACTCCGCCATCTGCTCCAGAAGCGGAGAGAGGATCGGCGAGAGGCGCTCGGCGATGGAGTTCGTCAGCCCCCGCACCGCGAGGGTCATACGCGCCTGCGCCTGCTCGAAGCGGTTGGCGGCCACCACGGCCGCGTCGTTCATCACGCCATAGCGCTGCGCCATGGCCGTGTACTCGCGGATCCCCGCCGCCCCCTTGCGCAGGAATGGCAGCAACTCCTCCGCCGCCCCACCGAAGGCGATCTGTGCCGCCTGCGCCTGCGCCCACGGGTTCTTCAGGCCCGCGATCTTCTCCGCCAGATCCGGCATGACATCGGCCACGCTGCGGGCCTGGTCGTGCGAGTCCCTCATGGAGACGCCCAGCATGTTGAAAAGCTGGACCGCCTGCGCGTTCCGCCCGCCAAGGGCGTCATAGAGTGTCTGCCCCAGGTTGCGCAGACCGCTGGTCAGCGCCTCGGAGGAGACCCCAGCAAGCTGCGCCGCGCCCTGCAGGCTGTGCAGCTGCGACGTCGAAAGCCCCATGCGAGTGGCGGCATTGCCCAGCCGCACCGCCATCTCGGCCCAGCCCTGCACCAGGCGGTACAGCCCGCCGACGCTGGCCGCCCCGGTGATAACCCCGAGCGGCGCCACGATGGCAGAGACACTGCGGAAGGCGTTCCCCGCCGAGTAGGCCATGGCGCCGAAGGCATTGGCCATGCGGCGCAGGCCGGAGACATCGGCGAAGCGGTCCATCGCCCGACCGGCCCGCTGGAAGGGCGCCGCGAACTGCGCCATTTTCCGGTTGATGCGGTCCAGCGTCTTGGTGACGCCATCGACGGCGCTGATAGTGACGCTGAACCCGTTGGCCACACTCAGCTCCTTTTCTGCGCCTTGATCATTTCATTGGCGCGCTCAAGCCAGACCAGCAGGTCGGTCCCGGTCACCTGCCAGGCCGCGTCAGGCGCCCAGCCGTAGAACTTGGCGAGAT
>DATMFR010000056.1:0-1050 GCA_035556695.1 Roseomonas sp. | reverse complement strand
CCGCACCGAGGTGTTCGACGCCGCCGGCAAGCTGGTGGCCTTCGGCGCCTCCACGCATCGCTGGCGCGCGGGCAGCGAGACGGTCGAGGGCAGTCCGGTCCAGAAGTAAGCAAGATTGGGGGAAAGAATTCCCCCAATCCCCCATCTTCTTTTTGTCGGTTTGGGCTGCACTTCCCGCTCGCGCGGGAAACCCGAAGAAAAAAGAAGGGGGTCTGGGGGAATTCATTCCCCCAGCCTTGCTTCCTCCATCCGCTGCCACCCGCTGATCAGCCGCCGATCCTCCCGCCCGAAGACAAAGAGATTTCCGCCCCCCTCGCCGGGCTGGTCGGCCTCGCGGCTGATCGGGCGCCCGCCCAGATGGCAGAGCAGCAGTGCCCCGACCGCGCCGTGCGCCATGATGGCGACGTCCCCTGCGGTTCCGGCCAGCGCCGCCTCCACGGCACGGACAATGCGTGCCTGGGCATCCACCGCGCGTTCCCAGCCGCGGATACTGCGCTCGGGATGGGCGAAGAAGGCAGCGGCGGTGACCTCGAACTCCGCCTTGGGCAGGTAGCCGGTCGCGCCGCGGTCATTCTCCCCGAGCTCGGCCACAATCCGCACGGGCAGGCCGAGACGGCCCGCCAGAATGCCGGCCGCATCGCGCGCCTTGCGCTCGGCGCTGCTGGCGATGTGCCGGATATTGCCGATCCAGGGTTGCTCCAGCAGCCGCCGCATGCGGGCGAAGCCTTTCTCCGAGAGCGTCCAGTCCGGCACCGGTACGGCAGGATCAATCGCCACCTCGGGATGCGTGATGAAGATGACGCGGCTCACGCGGGGCGCCTTTCGCGGACAGTGAGCAGGATGCCGGCGCCGATGGCGAGGAAGGCCAGGACCGTCGCCATGCCGGCGCGCTGGCTGCCGGTCAGGCCAGTCACGGCGGCGAGCACGGCCGGGCCGAGGAAGCCGGTGACGCGTCCGGACAGGGCAAAGAGGCCGAAATAGGCCGACGCCTCGCCCGGCGGTGCCAAATGCGCCATGTAGCTGCGCGAGGCCGCCTGCGCCGGGCCGAGG
>DATMFR010000055.1:0-206221 GCA_035556695.1 Roseomonas sp. | reverse complement strand
GAAAAAGCTTCCATATTCGTCACCACGTTGGTAACACGGGTTCGAATCCCGTTGGGGACGCCATCCTTGTTTCGCAGAGGTTCCTGCCGATTGCTTGACAGTCGGCGCCTCAGTTGCGGGTCAAGTTGCAGCCTTTGCCTTCCACATCGTTACTCGTTTTCCCCAGTCACTAAGCGCCAGATGGCAGCGGCCTGCAGCCAGACCAAGTCGCCACGCCGATCTTCTGGATGCGGCCAGCCCGCCGCCATCATATTTGCAGCTTCATGACCGCTCACGCCAGAAAGTGGAAGGCGGTTGGGTCATAGCAGGGCGCCTTCAAACGCGACGCATATCTACCGTTCGTAGGTCATGCTGGGATCGTCGCGCAGATCAGGGACCTTTAACAGTCGCAGGTCGCGGCGGACAGCCCAGACCAAGCACGAGCTTCGGCATTTCCGCACCACGATTGTCCCTCCGGAACCCAGGTGCGTCGAACACGCGCCCGGCAGGTGCCATAGGCATTGTTGCGCAGCATTCAGTCCGCCAGAGCGACCGCTGAGCGGGTGAGCGCGTATCACTGCCGCCGTAAGACCAGTTGGCCGGACAATGGCAAAGCCGGCAGGCAATCCAGGGTGCTGTTCAGCGGGCCAAAACTCCCGCCCAACTGCAGACTGCCCTGATGGGCTGGCACCGGCGATAACAAATTTATGATACCTAGCACCGTCACTTTCGCCCTCAGGTAGTGTTCTGCAACTTATGAGAGCATCTTCTCAGTGACATTACCCGGAGACGTTCTGCGGTAGCAGTTTACCAAAGGTTTTTGCCTGCTCCCTTACCCTACAGCAACAACGCGGTAACTATTTTGCCGCCAAACCTGGGTCGGGTGATGCGCTGCACGTCTGTTCTGCGTCGCCTCCATAACGCTGCTAGGCCATGGTGGTCGGAGAATCCGGAATGACACTCCCTACTGCACTCGACGCGATTACGCTTGATGGCGCCTCCCGCACCAACGACGGCACGGTGACCTTCACGGTTGCTTTCACCAGGCCGGTCCAGGGGCTAAACGCTTCGAACTTCAGCCTCAGCGGTACAGGCACCTTGGCCGGCACCTCTGTCGAGGCGGTACTGGAGACGACAGCAGGCGATGCCTCCACCTATACTGTCACAGTTTCGACCGGAACGGGCGATGGCGACCTGAAGCTGGCCTTCGATCCCGCTGGCGTGCTCGATCTTGATGGCAACCCCATTCAGGGCAGCACCGGCACGCTCGAGTTCAACGACACATCCGTCATCGGCAACGGCAACGGCAACTACGACACATACAAGGTTTTCGTCGCCGATCTGAACGGCGACGGTCATCTCGACGTCGTCACGGGGAGCTTTGAGGGCACGGCCGCTGTCATTCTGAACAACGGTGATGGCACCTTCGCAGAAGCCGTGACTTATAATGGTACCGCAGCGGGTATATACAGCGGGAGCGGTGTCGCCCTTGGTGACCTGAATGGCGACGGTGAAGCTGACCTCGTCATCACCGATAACAACAACTATAGCGGCGACGGCAATTCCACCTCTGTTCTTCTGAACAATGGTGACGGCACTTTTGCGGGTCCCGTCTCCTATTCCACCAGCGGCTTTAGCCAAGGCGTCGCCATTGGTGACGTGACGGGCGACGGCAAGGTCGACATTGTCACCACCAGCACGAACGGCGACAGCTTTTCGGTGCTTGCCGGCAATGGTGATGGCACCTTCAGTCCTGCGACAGATGTTGGCACCGGGACAGGCTTCTATGCCAACGACATCCAGCTTGCGGACCTGAACGGTGACGGCAAGCTCGACATCGCGGCGGCAAACAACAGCAACCTCGTCAGGGTGGTGTTCGGCAATGGCGATGGCACCTTCGCCGCGCCTGTCGACTACACCGTGAATGGCTGGGACTATCGGCTGGCCGCCGGCGACCTGAATGGCGATGGCAGCGCCGACATCGTGACGGCGGGCCAGAGCTACGGCATCACTGTCCTGCTGAGCGACGGACAGGGGGGCTTCGCCCGCCAGGATTATGCCTCGGTTGGTTATGTTCTCGACGTCGCGATGGCCGACATGAATGGTGACGGCCATCTGGACGTCGTGCTGCCGGATTACGGCAGCAACTTCGTCCGGATCCTGCTCAACAACGGGGACGGGAGCTTCGCCGCACCTCTGCAGTTCGAGAGCGGCACGTCTTCCTGGAGCGTCGCCGTCGGTGACCTGAGCGGCGATGGCGCGCCGGATATCATCGCGACCTCCCTTTATGCGGCAGGCGCGGTGATGCTGACGCAGCAGGCCGGCGGTAATGCCACGGTCACGCTCGATCGCACGGACGCGACCGGCACTGCCAGTCTGCAAGGCGCCCCGGCCGCCAACGCCACCAGCCTGACCTTCGATCTCACCTTCTCCGAGGAAGTGACGGGCCTCGACACCGCAGATTTCGCCCTGGTGCAGACGGGCACCGCCGCCGGCACAATCACTGGCTTCAGCGGCTCCGGGAACAGCTATAGCCTTACCGTCTCCGACATCACCGGCACTGGTTCGCTCGCCATCGAGTTGGCCTCCGGCGCCACAGTGAGCGATCTCGCCGGCAATGCCGTCATCCTGGAGCCGGTGGCGCCACACGCGCTGGACACCCAGCCCCCGGCCGCCCCGACCCTGCGCACGCCGCATGCGCTGACCACCGAGACCCGGCCGATCTTCGCGGGCCTTGCCGAAGCGGGCAGCACGGTGAAGCTGTACGACACCGATGGCACGACGCTGATCGGCAGCGTGGTTGCGGATGCCAATGGCAACTGGGTGCTTCGCCGCACCGCAGTTTCCCTGACCGACGGCCAGCACATCGTCACCGCCACGGCCACCGATGCCGCGGGCAACGTCTCGGCGGCCACCTCTCCCGTCTCGGTGACGGTGGATACCATCGCGCCTGGCGCCCCGCTGATCACCTCCGCCGCGCTTACCAACACCGCCAGCCCGGTGCTCGCCGGAACCGCCGAGGCACTCAGCACCGTGAAGGTGTATGACGGCGCCACGCTTCTGGGCACCGTCGCCACGAATGCGAGCGGGGTCTGGACCCTGCCGCTGACCACGGCGCTGACCGAGGGGGCGCACAGCATCTCCGCCGTCGCGCAGGATGCCGTAGGCCACAACTCGCCCGCTTCGCTCGCCCAATCCTTGGTGGTGGACCTCACGGCACCCGCGATTCCGGTCCTGGATACGCTGCCCGCGCTCGGCAATGCGGCCATTGCGACGCTGGCCGGCACGGCGGAAGCCCACGCCATGGTGGAAGTCTTCGACGGCACGACCTCGCTCGGCAGCACGGCGGCGGACGGTAGTGGCCACTGGTCACTGCCGCTTGGTACGGCGTTGGCGGATGGCTCCTACTCGCTCACCGCGACAGCAACCGATGCGGCCGGCAACATCTCCGCAGCCTCCGCCGCGATGCATGTGGAACTGGACACCCAGAAGCCCGCTGCCCCATCGCTGGACGTGCCGCCGCTGGCCAATGACAGCACGCCCATTCTGACTGGCACAGCCGAAGCCGGAAGCACGGTCGAGGTGTTCGACGGAACGGTGTCGCTCGGCAAGGCGATGGCCGATGCGAACGGCGCCTGGAGTTTGGACCCCACCACCGGGCTCGCCGACGGCGCCCACTCCCTAACGGCGGTGGCCACCGACAAGGCAGGCAATGCCTCTGACGCCTCGGCCGCGGCGGCGCTCACCGTGGACACCGCGGCTCCCGGCATGCCCACACTGGACATGGTGCCGCAGGCGGACCTGGACAACACGCCGGTCTTCTTCGGCACGGCCGAGGCCAACAGCACGGTCGAGGTGTTTGACGGCACAGTGTCGCTCGGCAAGGCGACTGCCGACGCCGATGGTGACTGGTGGTTCATCACGCCGGCAGCGCTGGCGAATGGCGAGCACGGCGTGACGGCAGTGGCCATCGATGCGGCTGGCAATGCCTCCGCCGCCTCCGACGCTCTGGCGGTTACGATCAACGTCGCTTCCCCTGAAGGGCCCACCATCCCTGACGACGACGCTCCCCCGCAGGAGCCTGCCGCCACCCAGGCTGTGTACCGGTTCTACGATCTCAGCACGGGCGGGCACCTCTACACCAC
Source organism: Roseomonas sp. (assembly GCA_035556695.1). GTDB lineage: Bacteria > Pseudomonadota > Alphaproteobacteria > Acetobacterales > Acetobacteraceae > Pseudoroseomonas. The sequence goes on along the minus strand of DATMFR010000055.1, from coordinate 202,097 downwards.
GGACGAGGCCGAGCGGGACATGGCGATGAGCGCCCCGACGATCATGCGCTACGAGGGGGTGGGCTTCTCCGTTCCCCTGGACCCGTCGACGCCGGGCGTCGCCCTGGTGCATCGCTTCTACGAGCCGAACTCGGGCGACCACCACTACACCATCAGCGGCGACGAGGCCTTCGCCCTGCTCACCACCCCAGGCTGGCAGGACGAGGGGAACGTCTTCCTGGCCAGCACCACGGGCGGTGAGGGTCTGGAGGCGGTCTATCGCTTCTTCGACACCGGCTCGCGCACGCATTTCTTCACGGCCGACACGGCCGAGCGGGACGGCATCCTGGCGCATGCGCCGGGCTGGACCTACGAGGGCATCGCCTTCTACGTGCCCGTCCAGGATGCAGCGGCGATTGCCTGAGGCGGTTGGGGGGGCTTCGCCCCCCCTTTCGTTGCGACGTCCGACCTTAGAAAGGTGAGATCAGGCCAGACAGTCCCCCAAGGGCGACAGCTCACTGCCTGCTCAACACGCCAGCCCCTCATGAGCATGTTCGCTAAGCGCCCCTCCGGCCGGGCGCGGTGAACCAGAAGCATCGCAGCAGACATGAGAGCGGTTGGAGGTTTGCTTTTTCATCATCGAGTCATTCTCAGGCACGGCTGCTTGCCGGGGGCAAATTATCCGCAGCCTCCCCTGATCCCGCCCGTTGATCGCGCTTGGAGACAGCCCCCGCACCCCGTGGGCATGCAGAGGGCTGATATTCTCGAAGTGGCTTGGATTGGGCCGAGCAGCTCGGGCGGCACCCCGACGCCATGCCTTTGATTGGGCAAGAAGAAGGCGGGGGCAGCCGTCATCACGCCACAAGCAGCAGCCCAGGAAGCATTGGCACACATGTCAGGGGTTGATGCCAGGATGGCTCGCTGCGTCGAAGACAGTATCTGCCAGTTTGTCGCTGCGTCTTACGTTCGCATCGACGGTATGGTGCAGGCGCACCTTGCGGCCGATGAGGACGGCAAGAAGGTAATAGAAGCTCACATAGCCGATATCTTGGATGAGATTGTGGCGGCTGAGATCCTGGCGGAACTGCTGGAATTAGGCATGTGAGCGGGCACAAGGGAGCACGCCCAGAGAAGAGACCTGATCGGCTTTGGGATGCATTGTTGCACTCACCGACAGGTTCCACTATCGGGGCCCCTATCAACCGATGGGGGAGTGCATGTCCAGATCCGCCACGCGAGAAAGTCACCGCATCGACGCCATGATCCAGGCTGCGGCGGTCCTGGCCGCTGCACTGATCGCCACCAGGAAAATCGTGGATGCGGGGGATGCGGCGGATGTGTTCCGGGAGTGCTATGCGGCCATGTGGGACCGTCAGAAAGGTTTGGAGGATTACTGAGGACCCCATAGGCTGAGCTCCTCCTGATGCTGGCGGCGGAACTCCGCGTTGCGGGTCCCACGCGCCAGGCGCCGGAGTTCGGTCCCCTTCTCCTGCCTCTCGGGCATGGGCTCCAGGGACCAGAGCAGCAGATCTTCGATCGATGCTGCGTGCCGACACCTTCATGGAGACGGCCCCGCCGGTTCGCCAGCATGTCCGCTGAAGGCTTGGCGCTAGAGCCGGCCCCTCATCCTTTCACTGCGGTGTCAGCGCGCGCGGACTGAGCGCCCGCCTTCGCTTCGATGCGACACGTGCGCCGCGCCGGCATCCGGCCAGCCACAGGAGCTTTGGCACGACTGCGATCAGCGACAACATCGCAGTGGTCAGTGGCGCCGTGGATACCTCCCAGCGCCCCCGCCGCTCCAGCCTACGGCGGGGCAGGCACCGCCATCCGCACCGGGCCAGAACTGCCTGCCCCGGATCGAGGCGCTGAACCGTGCCTCGGTGGGCTTGGGCACCCTGCGGCGGGAAGCCAAAGGGGGCGTGAGAAATCCGCGAGGCTCCTTCGCTCCCTCTCTGCCAGCCAATCAACCGGTACCGCTCCGCGGGAGGGTCGGGAGATCGCCCACCTGGTGCCCTCCATGGTGACCCACCCGGAGGCGCCGCTCTGGATCTTTGGTCACGCGCGGTGGCTCACCGAGGCCCAGTGCGTCAGGCACTCGGCGGCAGCCTGGATGAGCGCTGAGAGGGCTAGCGAGACAGCGCAGGGAGAGAATCCAGCACCAGCGCACCGGCTACCGGCGGACTGCCTATCTCGGGAGGCAGGGAATGTGAGTAGGCCGTTCAGAAGGCACCCTATGGTCTTTTGGAAAATTTGTTTCGCACACAATCAATCCCTAATTGCGCACCAAAGGGTTGATTGATGACAATGATGTGCATCACATGGATTCTCTATCGAACGAGGTGGATGTTCCCGCCTTGCACCCCCTAGAACACAAGAATGACTCGCAGGCTGAAGCTTCTACTTTTCCGGAGCCTTGGTGTGGCTGGCCCGACCCTGATACTCGTCGTGCTTTGTGGCACGATGGGCGTTGTCTCGGCCAAGCTGACAATGAAGCCTTACTCTCACCCTGCGGCCCAAACGCTTGACTACAGGCCCACCACATTGCGTGCCGACTACATCCGGGCCTGCCTCCCCCGCCACAGCGGGCGCGAGTGCGAAAGGCCGTTAGCTCCTCAGCAAGAAGCCGCCGAGAAGCTGACGACGGCTCAGCGCAGCGCAACCGCGAGGCCGGCGGGTCGCTAGCGTGCGGCAGGAATTTTCCGGACGAGGCTACAGGCGCACTCCAGGAGCCTCCCAGCCCGGAAGCACATGATGGCAAGCCGGGGAGCCATCAGTCAGTTGCCGGACCGCCCTGCCTTCCTGGACCAGGCAAAGACCCGCCGCTTTCCATCCCGTACGCGAGCGCAGCTCCATGCGCTGGCGCAACGCGGGATTGGATTTCTTCCTCCCCTTCGTGAACATCATGCCGGCGAGCGAGGCTGGTACCGGCGCGGACCGGAGCGCTGCCTGGGCCGTCTGTACCAGCTTGAGGAGCCCGATGGCGACAGGCAGGCGAAGCTCGCCGCCCGCCGAGCGATCGACCCTGACCAGCCCTCTCCCGCAGGTCGAGCGAACCCGTAACAGCCGCGGGCAGGTCTCTCTCGGTTACCGACGCGACGGGCAAAGGATATTCCTTCTCCAGCCCGAGCATGCGGCGGCACTCCTCGCCGTCTCCGATCAAGCCGAGGTGAACATGCGCCGACGCCATGGACCGGAAGCAAGTGGCAGGCACACCGTGGATGACGCGGTGGCAGCTTATTTGGTCAGCGCCGATGACCGGCAACTGCATCCAGGTGCTTTGCCGGGACGTCCGTGGGAGGCATTCCGCCGGCTCCCCGCCGGCCCAACGTCATGAAATCGAACCAGAACGTCCTTGGAGGCCAGGCATCCTGCTGGCGACCATGCACGCCGCGACTCCGTGGTTCCACGCCCTGCCGGTGAGTCTGGCCTCTCCTGCGCGCCTCGGAGATTGAAGCTCATCCCCACCCGCCTTTCTCCTGCTGCACTACAGATTGCCAACCCCGAGGCTGCGGGTTCGAACCCGGTCGGGGATGCCGTTATGCGAGGGGTCGGGATGAAATCGCCCCGACCGCGGACCTCTTGTCAGTCCGGCGCTGCGCCTGTCGATCCGCCAGCCAGAACTCCCGGCCATGCCGCTCACTCCTCCAGATCCGGCGAGGTGAAGCACGTCAGCGCATCACGGAAAGCCCGCTTACGGCTCCCGGCCCGAATGCCCGTTTGAGAATGACCGTGAAGAGATGATGCGCCTGTTAAGGAGCACGCCCATGCGGGTGTGGCGACCTCCCCGCCTTAGCTGTTCAGAGTTCCGGCAGAGGAGTTGGCTGGGAGTCTGCAGGCCCGCCTGCCCTTGCAGCCGCCGCGACCCAGCCGCACCATTTTCGTGGTTTCCAACCGAGGCCAAGTGCCTGACAGTCCGAGTTCCCTCACATGGAGGCGCCGCAGGCGAGCCTGACGCCCACGCGCGTTTCGGCGCCTTTCGGCTTGCCTCCATGCCTGGCTCCACCTCTCTCGCCCCAGGATTGGAAGCGCCTTCTTGCAACCCTCTCTGCCCGCGGACGGAATGCGGACCTTGTGGCTCATGGTTGGCGTCCAGTTCATCATGAGCCTGGCGCTCTCCGTCGCCAGCCCGATCCTGCCGCTGTTCCTGCCGCAGATCGGCGTGCCGACCGGCGGGCCGGTGGAGTTCTGGGCGGGCGTGCTGGCCTCCCTGAACGCCTTCGTGGCCGCCTTCGCCTCCCCTTTCTGGGGCTCGATGGCCGACCGGACCGGTCGCAAGGCCATGGTGCTGCGCTCCAGCCTGGCGATCTGCTTCTTCACCGCCCTGATGGGGCTCTCCAGCCATCTCTGGCAACTGTTGGCCTTGCGCGCCTGCATGGGTGCCTTCAGCGGCTTCTCAGCCTCGGCCATCGCGCTGGTGGCGACACAGGTGCGCGAGGAGCGGCTGGGCTTCGCGCTCGGCTGGCTCAGCACCGGGCAACTCATCGGCAGCCTGATGGGGCCGGTGCTGGGCGGCTCCCTCGCCGACCTGACCGGCAGCTACCGCATCGTGTTCTTCTGGACTTCGGGTTTCGCGGCCCTGGCCGCCACCGTGGCCTATCTCGGCGTGCGGGAGAACTTCGTCCGGCCCGCCAGCAAGGTGAAGGGTCCGATCTGGCGGAGCCTGGGCCAGGTGGCGCGGACGCGCGGCCTGCTGCCCCTGTTCTTCGTGCTGCTGCTTGCGCAGTTCGGGGTGCGCACGGTGCAGCCCGTCGTCACGCTTTTCGTGCAGGACCTCGTCGGCTGGCAGCCGGGGCTGGCAACGCTGGCGGGCTTTGCCTTCTCCGTGACAGGCCTCGCGGACCTTCTTGCCTCGCCCTTCCTGGGCAAGCGTAGCGACGTGCTGGGCTATCGCCGCGTCCTGCTGACCAGCCTGCTCGGTGCGGCACTGATGAGCCTGCCGCAGTCGATGGTGGGCGCCTATTGGCAGTTCCTGGCGCTGCGCTTCGGCCTCGGCGTCTTCGTCGGCGGCATCCTGCCGACGGCCAATGCCCTGGTCGGCCGCCTCGTGCCGTCCTCGCAGCGCGGCTTGGTCTATGGCCTGACCGCCTCGGCGACCTTCCTGGGCAGCTCGATGGGCCCCTTCGTCGGCGGCAGCATCGCCGCCGCCGCCGGCATTCGCTGGGTCTTCGTGCTGACCGGCCTGCTGTTTCTGGCCAATCTGCTCTGGGTCTACTGGGGCGTCCCGGAGGGGCAGGCCAGCCAGTCCACGCCGGCCGGCAACAGGGCGGAAGCGGCGGACTAGGCGCCTCCGCCAGCCCTGCCGGCAGGTCGCGCGCCGGCCTGGCTGCGCTCCTTGCGGCAGGCGGTCACGGCGAGCCTCAGTCCTTCCCGATCATCACGTCGGAGGCCTTCACCACCGCATAGGCCGCCTCGCCGGGCTTCAGGCTCAGTTCCTCGGCCGCCTCATTGGTGATCGAGGCGGTGATGACCGCCCCACCCGGCAGTTCGAGCCGCACATGTGCGGTGGTCGCGCCCTTCCTCACCTCAAGAATCTTACCGGACAGCACGTTCCTGGCGGACAGCTTCATGGTTCTCTCCGGGGTTGGCAGGTTGGTCCGGCGCGGCGAGCGTGCCGCCGCGCGCCGGCGTCAGGGTGGCCGTCACCTCCAGCGGCGGCGCCGCATAGGGGGCCGCCGTGACCAGGAGATCGGCTCCGGCGGCGGCATAGGCGGTCGCGTTCCCCTCATGCACCCCGCCGCCGGCCGCCAGCAAGGGACGGCGCGCCATGCCGGCCAGCGCCTGCGCCACCATAGCCACGTCCTCGGGCGGCAGCCCGGTGAGTTGCACCTCGTCCACCCCGGCATGGGCCAATTGCAGCGCCGCATCAACACTCTCGGCCTCGACGGCGATTTTACGCTCGGGCTGCGTCGCCCGCAGCTTGGCCACCCAGAGATGCGGCGGCATACGGCCGAGCAGCGCGCGATGCGCGGCCAGCACCAGCACGGAATCCGACAATCCCAGGCGGTGCGGCACGCATCCCGCCGCCATCACCGCCTTCAGCATCACCGGCCGCGCGCCAGGCAAATGCGCGCGCGAGCAGGCCACGACAATGCCATCCCGCCCCTGACGCGCGGCGCGCAGGATGCGGCGCGCCTGCGTGGCCACCCCCGAGGCGACCTCCACCAGCGACTGCGCCACGCGCATGCCGAGCAACAGGGCCGCGGCAGGCCCCTCGGCAGCCAGCAACAGCGCCCCTTCCTCCACCTGCGCGCCGGAGGCGGCCACCCGCTCGGTCCGCGTCGCGCCGGCAAGCTGCATCACCCGCTCCGCCTCCTCGATGCAGGCCAGGGTCATGGTGCCGCAGGCCCGGAAGCTCACGCGCCCGGCCTCCCCGCCGATGGCAAGGCCCAGCGTCGTCAGGTCGCCATAGGGTGCGTCCTCGGACAGCATCGCCGCCAGCTGCGCATCGGGCACGGGAAAGGGCATGCAGGAAAGCCTCATGGGATGTGTCGCGGTCGGCCAGCCCATCCGGGGCAGAGCCGGTGAGGCGCGATGCTATGGCCGCCGGCCGCCGGAATGAAGGGGGAGAGGCCCCGCTGCCACCGCATCGGCGCCATGCGGAAGAAGGGGAGAAGGAGGACACGCCCTGGAATTCCTGGCTGAAGGTCGGGGGAGTGAACTCCCCCGAACCCCCTCCTTTTTCTGTCAGCTTCCGGCTCCACCTGCGGCATGGGCATCCCCGGCGCGAACGCGTGCCGGTAGCGCCAGAAGACTGATAAAAAAGAAGAAGAGGGGGTGCGGGGGAGAATTCATTCTCCCCTGGCTCCGCCGCCAGGAAATTCAAAGGCAGGACCAAATTGTCCCCCTCCTTCCGGCGGTCGTCACACGCAGCCGACGCCCTGCCGGGATCAACGGATCAAGACCTTCCGCCACCGGCACTTTGACTTCCGAAACGTTTTGGATCACCGTTCCCCCATGTCCCTGCGCCGGATCGCCCGCGGCCTGAACATCTCGGTGACGACGGCCTCCCGTGCGCTGGGTGGCTTCAGCGACGTCTCGGCGGAGACGCGGAAGAAGGTGCGGGCGGAAGCCGAACGGATCGGGTATCGGCCCAACCCCGCCGCCCGGCGGTTGCGCGGCGGCACCAGCGACGCCGTCGGCGTCGTGTTGCCCACCGGGCCGGGCCAGTTGGACGACGCCTTCTTCCTTCGCCTGCTCGGTGCCATCGGTCCGAGGCTCGCCGCGGCCGGGCTGGACCTGATCGTCGGCACCGCGCGTGCCGGGGAGGAGGAACGGGCCTTCTACCGGCAACTGGTGGAGAACCGCCGGGTGGATGCCGTCATCCTGGCCCGCACGCGCCGGCAGGACCCGCGCATCGGCTATCTGCTGGATGCCGGCATGCCCTTCGTGGCGCATGGCCGCAGCGAGGAGCCGCGTGCCTATGCGCAGGTCGATGTCGACGGCGCGGCCGCCTTCCGGCTGGCCACCGAAAGGCTGATCGAGGGCGGGCACCGCCGCATCGGGCTGCTCGGCGCGCCGCGCTACTACAGCTTCGCGCATCACCGCGCCCAGGGCTTCGAGGCCGCGCTGGCGGAGGCGGGCCTCGCCTCGGGCCCGGTCGCGGAGGCCGAGCCGACTGAGGAAAACGGCTTCCGCCTGCTGCAAGCCATGCTGGCGGCGGGCGAGGCGCCCACCGCCCTGCTCTGCGCCACCGACCGGCTGGCGGTCGGCGCGTTGCGGGCGGCGGCGCTGGCCGGGCTCCGGGTGGGCCGCGACCTCGCCGTGATCGGCTACGACAACCTGCCCGTCGCCACCTATACCAACCCACCACTGACCACCTTCGACCCCGAGGTCGAGCGCAGCGCCCTGCGGATGGTGGAGATGCTGCTGGCCCTGCTGCGCGGCGAAAGCCCACAGGGCATGGCCGAACTGCGCCAGGCCCGGCTGATCGTGCGCGCCTCGGACGGCCCGGCGGCCGGCCGGAAGCCACAAACGACGTCCATAGACCGGCAGCAAGGCCGGCACTCACCGGAGGAAACCCCACATGAAGGCAGCGCCATTCCGTAGGGCTTTCGTCACCGCCTTCGCCACCGCCCTGCTCGGCGCCGCCTGGGCATCGGCCGCGCCTGCCGCGCGTGCGGAGGATCTGGTCTTCCTCGCCACCCAGCTTCGCCCGATCGAGTCGGCGCAGAAGATGCGCACGGAGATCCTGGCCGGCGCCCCTGTGCCCACCCGCTTCGTCACCGAGCAGCCGCCGCAGCTCGGCGTGCATGTGCGGGCGGAGGCGCAGGGCGGCAATGTCGTCAGCAGCCTGATCGGCGGGCTGCACGGCGAGCTGCTGCCGCTGGCGGGAACCGATAACCTGGCGCCGCTCGACGACGTGCTGGGCAGCCTGGCAGAGCGCAAGATCAACCCGGCGATGTTGGCGGCCGGCAAGTTCGGTGGCGCGCAGCAGCTCTACATCCCCTGGATGCAGGCCACCTACATCATGGTGGCCAACCGGCAGGCCCTGCCCTTCCTGCCCGAGGGTGCCGACATCAACGCGCTGACCTATGCGCAGCTCGGGCAGTGGGCTGCCAACATCCAGGCGAAGACCGGCAAGCGCACGCTGGGCTTCCCCGCCGGCCCGACCGGGCTGATGCCGCGCTTCTTCGAGGGCTATTTCTACCCCTCCTTCACGGGCGGCGTGGTGCGCACCTTCCGCTCGCCGGAGGCGGAGCAGATGTGGACGCAGTTCCGCGAGCTCTGGAAGTCGGTCAACCCGAACTCAACCAACTACGGCTTCATGCAGGAGCCGCTGCTCTCCGGCGATGTCTGGATCGCCTTCGACCATGTGGCACGGGTGATGGACGCGCTGAGCCGCAAGCCGGAGGAGTTCGTCGCCTTCCCCGCGCCCGCCGGGCCGAAAGGGCGCGGCTGGATGCCGGTGGTCGCCGGCCTCTCCATTGCCAAGGGCGCACCCGCGGCGGCCGATGCGGCGAAGCTCATCGAATACCTGACGCGCCCGGCCGTGCAACTCGCCACGCTGAAGGCGGTGGCCTTCTTCCCCGTAGTGCAGGTGGAGATGCCGGCCGACCTCGATCCCGGACTGAAGCTCGCCGCCGATGCGGTGGCGAAGATGGGCGCGGCGCCGGATTCCCTGGTCAGTGCCCTGCCCGTCGGCCTCGACCAGCGCGGCGGCGAGTTCGACAAGCTGTTCATGGACACCTTCCAGCGCGTGGTGCTGCGCGGCGAGGCGCCGCGCGCGGCGCTGGACCGACAGGCCGAGACGCTGAAGCGGATCATCGCGGAGACCAAGGCCGCCTGCTGGGCGCCCGACGCGCCGAGCGACGGCCCCTGCCCGGTGCAGTGAGCCATGCGCCGCGCCGGGGCCCTGCCCTACCTGCTGATCCTCCCCTCCGTGCTGTTCCTTGGCGTGCTCTTCGTGGTGCCGCTGGTGCAGACCGCGCTGCTGGCCTTCCAGCAGGGCGGCGCCTGGTCGCTCGACAACTGGCACCGCATGGCGGAGGACCTGAACTTCACCGACGCGGTGCGCAACACCTTCTCCGTCGTGCTGATCGTGGTGCCGCTGCAATGCGCGCTGGCGCTCGGCATGACCATGCTGCTGCGGCACGTGCGGCATGGGCGCGACCTCATCCTCTGGGTCTGGTCCATCCCGCTCGGCATCTCGGATCTCGCCGCCGGGCTGGTCTGGCTGGCCCTCCTGACCGACCAGGGCTGGCTGAACACGCTGCTGTTCAAGGCGGGGCTGATCAGCGGCCCGCAGGCCTGGCTGACCTATGAAACGCCGATGGTGCTGCTGGCCGGCATCATCGTCGCCGAGCTGTGGCGCGCCACCGCCATCGTCTTCGTCATCCTGCTGGCCGGCGTGCAACTGCTGCCGAAGGAATACGAGGAGGCGGCGGAGGTGTTCGGCGCCTCGCCCTGGCAGCGCTTCTGGCGGGTGACGCTGCCCCTGCTGCGGCCGAGCCTGCAGACGGCGCTGATCCTGCGCACGGTGCTGGCCTTCGAGATGTTCGCCATGGCGCTTGCGCTCGGTGGCCGCAACTTCCCCGTCATGGTCAGCGAGGCCTTCAACTGGCAGTACGGCAGCCAGGATTACGGCGTCGCCGCCAGCTATGCCGTGCTGGTGATGGCGATCTCGGTCGCCGCCACGCTGGTCTATCTGGTGGCGCTGCGCGTGCCGGCGGAGCAGCGGGCATGACGCCCTGGAAGCACGGCCTGCTGTGGAGCGCCGTGGCGGTGCTCTGCGCCTGGACGCTGGTGCCGATCTACCTGCTGGCGCTGGGCGCCTTCGGCGGGCGCGCCATCGTCTCGGAATGGCCGAAGCCCTTCCTGCCAATCGGGCTTTCCCTCGATACGCTCGGCGCCTTCCTCGCCATCGACGGCGTCTGGCAGGCCACCTGGGTCAGCGTGCAGGCGGCGGGGATATGCATGGTGCTGGCGCTGCTGCTCGGCATGCCGGCGGGCTATGCACTGGCGCGCTTCCGCTTCGCCGGCGCCGGCAGCTACCGGCTGCTGATCCTGATGACGCGGGCCTTTCCCGTTGCCATCCTGGCGCTGCCGCTGACGGTCAGCTTCATCCGGCTCGGGCTCTATGACACGCCCTTCGGCGTCGCGCTGCTGCATGCGGTGCTGGCCGTGCCCTTCGCCACGCTGGTCTGCGCCAGCCTGTTCCAGGGCATTCCGGCGGAACTGGAGGAGGCCGCCTGGGTCTTCGGCTGCTCGCGGCTCACCGGCTTCCTGCGCGTGGTGCTTCCGCTGGCGCTGCCGGGAATCGCGGCGGCCAGCATCTTCGCCTTCGTATTGTCCTGGAACGAGGTTTTCGCGGCCTCGGTGCTGACGGTGCGGCACCGCACTCTGACGGCCTACCTTCTCTCGGTGCTTTCGGAATCGCCGCTGCACGTCCAGTTCGCTGGCGGGCTGATCCTGATCGTGCCTTCCGTCATCTTCATCTTCCTGGTCCGGCGTCGCCTCTTCGCGATGTGGGGCATCGGCAACCGATAGGCCGCCCGTGGCAAGCATCACCATCGACCGCATCCAGAAATCCTTCGGCCCTGTCCGCGCGCTGGAGGAGATCCATCTGGAGGTGCATGACGGCGAGTTCCTGGCGCTGCTCGGCCCCTCCGGCTGCGGCAAGACGACGCTGCTGCGCATCATCGCCGGGCTGGAGCGGCAAAGCGGCGGCCGCGTGCTGATCGGTGGGCGGGACGTCTCGGCGCTGCCGCCGCGCAAGCGCGGGCTCGCCATGGTGTTCCAGAACTACGCGGTCTTCCCGCATCTGACAGTGGCGGACAACATCGCCTTCGGCCTGCGCATGGCCGGCGCCGACAAGGCGCGGATGCGCCGCCAGGTGGAGCGCGCGGCGGCGCTGCTGCATATCGAGCCGCTGCTGGCGCGCTACCCCGCGCAGCTCTCGGGCGGGCAGCGGCAGCGCGTCGCGGTCGCCCGCGCGCTTGCGGTGGAGCCGGCGGTGCTGCTGATGGACGAGCCGCTCTCCAACCTCGATGCCCTGCTGCGGCTGGAGATGCGGGCGGAGTTGAAGGCGGTGCTCGCCGCCGCCGGCACCACCACCATCTACGTCACCCATGACCAGACCGAGGCGATGGGACTGGCCGACCGCATCGCCGTGATGCATGGCGGCGTGATCGAGCAGATCGGCGACGCCCCGGAGATCTACCACCGGCCGCGCACCCGCTTCGTCGGCGGCTTCGTCGGCAGCCCGCCGATGAACTTCCTGACCCTGCCGGTGCGCGAGGGCGAGGTGACGCTGGGTGGCCTCACGCTGCGCACGCCCACCACCGCGCCGGAGGTGGTGCTCGGCCTGCGCGCCGAGGACCTGCGGCCGGCCGCGCCGCAGGAGGGCTTCCCCTTCGAGCTTCGCGTCGCCGAGCCGCTGGGCTCGCACCTGCTGCTGACGGGCAGCACGGCGGGGCAGTTGCTGCGCGTGGTGGTGCCGCATGCCGATGGTGCTCTTCCCGCCCCCGGACAGGTGCTGCACCTGCGGCCCGACCCCGCCCGCCTCAACTGGATGGACGCCGCCAGCGGCGTCGCGCTGGAGACCCGCGCATGACCAACCGCTCCGAAGCCGCCCAGGCCGTGCTGCGCGCCAACGACCGCGGCGGCTACACCGTGCCGACGGACCGGCTCTACCCCTTCCAGTGGAACTGGGACTCGGCCTTTGTCGCCATGGGCTGGGGCCTCTTCGACGAGGCGCGCGCCTGGCGCGAGGTCGAGCGCCTGCTGGAAGGCCAGTGGGAGAACGGGCTGGTGCCGCAGATCGTCTTCCACGCGCCTTCGGACGACTATTTCCCGGGACCCGAGGTCTGGGGCACGCGGCACGACCCGCCGACCTCCGGCATCACCCAGCCGCCGGTGCTCGCCACCGCCGTGCGGCGCCTGCTGGCCATCACCACCGACTCTGCCGCCGCCGAAGCGGCCGCGGCGGCGATCTACCCGAAGCTGGTGGCCAGCCACCGCTGGTGGGCCGAGGCGCGCGACCCGCAGGGCACGGGGCTGGTCGCCACGCTGCATCCCTGGGAGACCGGCATGGACAACAGCCCGGCCTGGGACGCCGCGCTGGACCGCGTACCCACCGAGACCACCTCGCCGATCCGGCGCCGCGACACCGCGCATGTCGATCCCGCCTTCCGGCCCCGGGCGATCGACTACCAACGCTTCATTCACCTGGTGGACCTGTTCCGCGCGGAGGGCTGGGATGCGGCGCGGCTGCTGGCGGCCTCGCCCTTCCGGGTTGCGGATATCGGCACCAACGCCATCCTGCTGCGGGCCGAGCGCGACCTGCGGCTGCTGGCCGCCCGCTTCGGCAGCGCGCCCGAGCGCGACGCGATCGCGGCGCGGATCACCCGAGCCGAGGCCGCCATCGAGTCGCTGTGGCAGGAGGGGCCGGGCCTCTATGGCTCACGTGACCTGATCGGCGGCGCGGCGATCCCCGCCGCCACCGCAGCCGGCTTCCTGCCGCTGTTCGGCGGCCTGCATGGCCGGGCGGCGCGACTGGCCGGCACGCTGGCGGCCTGGCTCGCCCGGGTGCGCTACGCCGTGCCCTCGACCGACCCGGCCCACCCGCTGTTCGAGTCGCAGCGCTACTGGCGCGGCCCGGTCTGGGCGGTGGTGAACTGGATGATCGCGGAAGGCTTCGCCAGCGCCGGGCAGGCAGAGACCGCCAGCCGCATCCGCGCGGATACACGCACCTTGATCGGACAGGCGGGCTTCAGCGAGTATTTCGATCCGCTGACCGGTCAGGGGATCGGCGGTGGCAGTTTCGCCTGGACCGCCGCCATCGACCTGCTGCTGACGGAGCCCGTTCCATGAGCCTCTGCCCTGCCGGCGCCATCGACTGCGACATCCACCCCGCCGTGCCTGGCCCGGCGGCGCTGCTGCCCTATCTGCCACCGCAGTGGCGGGACATGGTGGTGCAGCGCGGCGTGCACGACCTGGAGACCATCACCTATCCCCGCAACTCGCCCCTGACGGGAAGGCCGGACTGGCGGGTGCCGGGCGGCAAGGCGGGCAGCGACCTCGGCCAGTTGCGGACGCAGGCGCTGGACGGCTTCGGCACCCGCCTGGCCATCTGCAACTGCCTCTACGGCGTCCAGGTGCTGTTCAGCGAGGACATGGCTGGGGCCTATGCCCGCGCCGTGAACGACTGGATGGCACGGGAATGGCTGGACCGAGAGCCGCGGCTGCGCGCCTCCATCGTGGTGCCCGTGCAGAACCCGGAGATGGCGGCGGCCGAGATCGACCGCTGCGCCGCCGACCGCCGCTTCGTGCAGGTGTTGCTGCCGGCGCAGGGCGACATGCCGCTGGGCAAGCGCAGCCTCTGGCCGATCTACGCTGCCGCCGAGCGGCACGGCCTGCCGGTGGGCATCCATGCCGGCGGCACCTACCGGCACCCCATCACCCCCATGGGCTGGCCCTCCTACCATGTGGAAGACTATGTCGATCAGGCCCAGGGCATGCAGACCGCGCTGACCAGCCTGGTCTGCGAGGGCGTCTTCGCCAAGTTCCCCGGCCTGCGTGTGGTGATGATCGAATCCGGCTTCACCTGGCTGCCGGCCTTCCTCTGGCGGCTGGAGAAGTTCTGGAAGGGCCTGCGGATGGAGGTGCCCTGGGTGGACCGTCCGCCCGGCGACATCATCCGCGAGCATGTGCGCTTCACCCTGCAGCCGGTGGACGGTCCGCCCGAGGCGGACGACCTGCTGCGGGTGATCGAGCACATGGGATCGGAGGAGTTGCTGCTCTTCTCGACCGACTACCCACATTGGCAGTTCGAGGGCGAGGCCGCGCTGCCGGCATCGCTGCCCCCGGCGCTGGCGCAGAAGATCACGGTGGACAACCCGCTGGCGACCTATCCACGGCTGCGGGAGGCCCCAAGGGAGGTAATGTCATGAGCCTGGACCTGCAGGAGCCCCGCAGCGCCGCGCCGGTCGCGGCCAAACCGGCGATCGCCGACTGCGACATCCACCCCACCCTCGCGCAGCCGCGCGACATCCTGCCCTGGCTGCCGCAGCGCTGGCAGCGGCACATGGAGCAGTATGGCGTTCTGCCGCGCCATGGCTACCAGTCCGGCCCCGCCTATCCCAAGGGCCAGCCGGACGCGGCGCGGGTGGATGCCTGGCCGCCGGGCGGGCGTCCGGGCAGCGACCTCGGCTTCATGCAGCGCCAGCACCTCGACCCCAACAACGTGGCGCTGGGCGTGTTGAACGTCATCTCGCCGGCCGCCGGGGCGGCCCAGAACCTTGACTTCGGGGCGGCGCTGGCGCGGGCGCTGAACCAATGGCAGGTTGACCAGTGGACCAGCCGGGACTCCCGGCTGAAGGGCTCGGTCGTCGTTCCCTATGAGGATGCGCAGGCCGCCGCCGCCGAGATCGAGCACTGGGCGGGGCATCCGGATTTCGTGCAGGTCATGCTGCTCAGCCGCACCGCCGAGCCGCTGGGCCAGCGCCGCTACTGGCCGCTCTTCGCGGCGGCGGAGCGGGCCGGGCTGCCCATTGGCGTGCATGCCTTCGGCTATGGCGGCTATCCCGTTACCGCCGGCGGCTGGCCCTCCTACTATATCGAAGAGATGGTCGGCCATGCGCAGAGCTGCCAGGCGCTGCTGACCAGCATGGTGCTGGAGGGTGTGTTCGAGCGCTTCCCCGGCCTCAAGCTGGTGCTGATCGAGGCCGGCTTCGCCTGGCTGCCCTCCCTCGCCTGGCGGCTGGACAAGCACTGGGCCCGGCTGCGCGACGAGGTGCCGCACCTGACCCGGCCGCCCTCGGCCTATATCCGCGAGCATGTCTGGGCCAGCACCCAGCCGATGGAGGAGCCGGAGAAGCGGCGGCACCTGCACGACGTGATCGATTGGATCGGCATCGACCGCCTGCTCTTCGCCACCGACTATCCGCACTGGGACTATGACGACCCGGAATGGAGCCTGCCCGTGCGGCTCGGCGACGAGGCGCGGCAGGATCTCTTCCTGCGCAACGCGCTCAAGCTCTACGGGCAGGCCTGATGCCCCGGCACCTGGTCGCCCCGGTGGGCGCCATCCCGCCTGGCGGCCGGATGCTGGCCGAGGTCGGCGGCAAGAAGATCGCTATCTTCAACCTGGATGGCACGTTCTTCGGCCTGCTGAACCGCTGTCCGCACCAGGGCGGCGATCTGTGCCGCGGCACCGTCTCCGGGCTGGTGGAGGCTACGGCCCCCGGAGAGTACCGCTACACCCGCGCCGGCGAGATCCTGCGTTGCCCCTGGCATGGTTGGGAGTTCGACATCCGCACCGGGCGCTCCTGCATCGATCCGCAGCGGATCAAAACCAGGACCTATCCGGTCGAGCGCGCGCAGGGCACGGCAGTGGTGGCGGACGCGGAACTGCAGGCGGAGACCATCCCGGTCATGGTCGAGCAGGAATACGTCATCGTCGAGCTCTAGCCTGAGCTGCAGGGCACGGCCGGGGCCGAAGGCCCGCTCAGGGCGAAGTTTGATCTGCTGCCGGAATCCGCGATAGAAAATCAACACGAGGCGGCGCAAAGCTGCTTGAGAACAAAATTGAGGAGGCATCCATGGCCCCTGCCAATGGCCGGAGCATGTTCATCAGCCGCCGCGCGGCCCTCGTCGCCGCGGCCGGGGCGCTGTCCCTGCCGGCTCTGCACGCGCGGGCGCAGGGCGTCACCACTGTCAAGTTCAGCCATGTCGTCGCGGACAGCACGCCCAAGGGTCAGGCGGCGATCCGCTTCAAGGAAGCGGCGGAGAAGCTGCTGCCTGGCAAGGTGAAGGTGGAGGTCTATCCGAACTCGCAGCTCTACGGCGATGCGAAGGAGATGGAGGCGCTGCTGCTCGGGGACGTGCACATCCTGGCGCCCTCGCTCTCCAAATTCGACCGCTACACCAAGTCCCTTCAGGTCTATGATCTTCCGTTCCTGTTCACCGACATGGAGGCGGCCGACCGCTTCCAGGCCGGTGAGACCGGGCGCAAGCTGCTGACCTCGATCGAGAAGCGCGGCCTGCTGGGCCTGGGCTACCTGCACAACGGGCTGAAGCAGCTCTCGGCCAACAGGCCGCTGCTGCTGCCTGGGGATGCGAAGGGGCTGAAGTTCCGCGTGCAGTCCTCCGACGTGCTGGTGGCGCAGTTCCAGCAGCTCGGCGCCAACCCGCAGAAGCTCGCCTTCTCCGAGGTGTACCAGGCGCTGCAGACGGGCGCGGTGGACGGGCAGGAGAACACCTGGTCGAACTGCTACAGCCAGAAGTACCAGGAGGTGCAGTCCGACTTCACCGAGACCAATCACGGCCTGATCGACTACATGCTGGTCACCAACAGCCGGTGGTGGCGCGGCCTCTCGGACGAGGTACGCGACGGGCTGACCAAGGCGCTGGACGAGGCGATCCAGCTGAACAACACCGTCGCCCAGAAGCTCAATGACGACGCGCGGGCGAAGATCGCGGAGTCCAAGGCCAAGATCCACACCCTCTCGGCCGACCAGCGTGCCCAGTGGCGCGAGGCGATGCGGCCGGTCTGGAAGCGCTTCGAGAAGGATATCGGCGCCGACATCATCGCGGCGGCCGAACAGGCAGGCCAGGCGAGCTGACCGCGCGGCACGCCCGGACATGAAGCTGCTGCGCGCCGCCTGGCACCATCTGGAGGAGGGCCTCTTGGCCCTCCTTCTCGTCTTCATGACGCTCGTGACCTTCTATCAGGTCGTGCTGCGTTACGTCTTCAACAGCGGCCTGCTCTGGGGCCAGGAGGCCGTGCTCTATGCCTTCGGCTGGCTTGTCATGCTCGGGCTGGCCTATGGCGTGCGCACGCGCGCGCATCTCGGCATCGACATCGTGGTGCGGGCGCTCTCGCCGCAGCAGCAGCGCATCGTCGGCCTGATCGCAGTCGCCCTCTGCATGCTCTATGCCGGCCTGCTTGCCTACGGCTCCTGGATCTACATGGACACGCTGCGGATGGTGGGCATCGAGGCTCAGGACATCCCCGTGGAGCGATGGCTTCTCGTCACCGTCATGCCCTTCGGCTTCCTGCTGCTGCTGCTGCGGCTCTGCACGGAGGCCTGGCTGATCCTGGCCGGCCGGACGGCGGGCTTCGAGATCGCCGACGAAGCCGGCGACGCGCTGCGCGAGTTGCACGAGCCGCGTCCGTGATCTCCGGACGCATGACCCCGTATCCGCCGATCCTCCGGCTGCTCAGGCGCATCCCATGACCACAGCCTTCCTCTTCGTCGCGCTCTTCGCGCTGATGTTTCTGGGCGTGCCGATCGCCATCTCGCTCGGCCTCTCCGCGACGCTGACCATCCTGTTCTTCGCGCAGGACAGCATCGCCTCGCTGACCATCAAATTCTTCCAGGCGATGCAGGAGAACTACACCCTGCTCGCCATTCCCTTCTTCATCCTGGCGGGCCAGTTCATGACGACGGGCGGCGTCGCCCGCCGCATGATCGATTTCGCCATCGCCTGCGTCGGCCACCTGCCAGGCGGCCTCGGCATCGCCTCGGTGCTGGCCTGCATGCTCTTCGCCGCCGTCTCCGGCTCCAGCCCCGCCACGGTGGTGGCGGTGGGCTCGGTGGTCATCGCGGGCATGGTCCGCAAGGGCTACTCGCGCGAGTTCGCCGCCGGCGTCATCTGCAATGCCGGCACGCTGGGCATCCTGATCCCGCCCTCGATCGTCATGGTGGTCTATGCGGCCACCACCGAGACCTCGGTCGGGCGGCTGTTCATGGCGGGTGTCCTGCCGGGCCTGGTGCTGGGCCTGATGCTGATGGCGGTCATCTTCGTGGCGGCGCTGCGGCTCAACCTGCCGCGGGAGCCCTGGCCCGGCTTCTGGCCGGCGACGCGCGCCGTGCTACAGGCCGGGAGCAAGGCCATCTGGGGGCTGCTGCTGATCGTCGTCGTGCTCGGCGGCATCTATGGCGGCATCATGACGCCCACCGAGGCCGCCGCGGTTTCCGCCGTCTATGCCTTCATCGTTGCCGTCTTCGGCTATCGCGACATGACGTTCTCGCAGGTCCCGGGCGTACTGGTGAGCTCGGCGCGGGTGACGGTGATGCTGATGTTCATCATCGCCAATGCCTTCCTGTTCAGCCATGTGCTGACCACCGAGCAGATCCCGCAGAGCATCGCCCAGGCCATCACCTCCGCCGGGCTGGAGCCGTGGCAGTTCCTGCTGGTGGTGAACATCATCCTGCTGATCGCCGGCAACTTCATGGAGCCTTCCTCGATCATCCTGATCCTGGCGCCGATCCTGTTCCCCATCGCGATGAAGCTGGGGATCGATCCGATCCATTTCGGGGTGATGATGGTCGTGAACATGGAGATCGGCATGGTGACGCCGCCCGTGGGGCTCAACCTCTTCGTCACCTCGGGGGTGACGGGAATGTCGGTCTCGCAGGTCGTCCGCGCCGCGAGCCCCTGGCTCGCCGTGCTGCTGGTCTTCCTTGTCCTGGTCACTTACGTGCCCTGGCTGTCGCTGGTGCTGCCCAACGCGCTCTATGGCCTGCCGGGCGGCGGGTCCTAGCTCCCGCCGCCCGGCCTGATCCGCAATGCCACATCGGCGGCGCAGGCAGGGGCCGCGGGCTGGGTCCAAACCCCATCCCGCCATAGCCAGCCAAGCCCCTTCCCCGCTCCGGCTGCGGCTGCGGCTGCGGCTGCGGGCAATGGGACCCGGAGAATTTCCGTTCCCCCAAGCTGCCGGAAACGTCCTTGCTTCCGGCAGGATCCTCACCCGATCAGGTGCTTCCACCTGATCGGCATCTGCCTAGGGCGGGCTTGAGGCACCCGAGGATTCCTGGGTTGGCCCGGCCAGGCCGCCACCGGATGCGGCGGGGCGCTGGAGAGCGGCACGGGCGCCACGTGCCACCATCAGCAGCCAGACCAGAATCGTCATGACGCCCAGCGTCCCCGCGATGGGCCGCTCGAAGAAGGGCAGCCAGGCGCCGTCGGACTTGATCATCGAGGTCATGAAGTTCTGCTCCAGCATCTCGCCGAGCACGAGACCCAGGATCATCGGCGCGACGGGGATGCCGTTCTCCTCCATGAACCAGCCGAGCACTCCGAAGATCAGCATCAGCACGATGCCGTAGCCGCTGTTGGTCATCGCGAAGGCGCCGACGATGCAGAACAGCAGGATCAGCGGCAGCAGGAGGGCGCGCGGGATGCGCAGCACCTGCTTCATGCTCTTGATCGCCGTCCAGCCGAGCGGAACCATGATGAGGTTGGCAAGGATGAAGGTGATGAAGACGGCGTAGATGAACTGCGGGTTCTCGGTGAAGACGGTGGGCCCGGGGTTCATCCCCTTCATGTACAGCACGCCGATGACGATGGCGGTGATCGAGTCGCCGGGAATGCCGAAGACGAGGGCCGGAATCCAGGCACCGGCCACTGCCGAGTTGTTCGAGGAGGTGGCCTCCACGATACCTTCCAGATGGCCCGTGCCGAACTTCTCGGGCGTGCGGGAGAAGCGCTTGGAAACCGCGTAGGAAACCCAGGCGGCAATGTCCGCCCCTGCGCCCGGCAGTGCACCGATCAGCGTGCCGAGCAGCGAGCCGCGGACGAAGTTCACCCAGTAGCGCCGAAGCACGCCGCCCACGCCGCGGAAGACGTTGCCGACCTGCGGCACGATCACATGCCCTTCCTGGTGCAGCGCCACCCCGCCGCGCAGCAGTTCCGAGACGGCGAAGGCGCCGATCATCACGGCGATGAAGTTGACCCCCGACATCAGGTCAACATTGTCGAAGGTGAAGCGCGGCACGCCGGCGGCGGGGTCGATGCCGATGCAGCCGACGCTCAGGCCGATCAGCAGCGAGACGAAACCCTTCACGGGATTGCCCGTGCCGATGAAGACGGCACAGGTCAGGCCCAGGCAGGCCAGCCAGAAATATTCGAAGGAGGAGAAGTTCAGCGCCAGTTCCGCCAGGGCCGGCGCGCAGAGCACCAGGAACACCACCCCGACGATGCCGCCGAGGGCCGAGAACACCACATTGATGCCAAGGTTGAGGTCGAGTTGCCCCTTCTTGGTCATGAGGAAGGATTCGTCGGCATAGGCGGCGGAGGCCGGAGTGCCGGGCATGCGCAGCATCGCCGCCGGAATGTCGCCGGCGAAGATCGCCATGGCCGTGGCGGTGACGATGGCGCCCAGCGAGGGTACCGGGTCCATGAAGAAGGTGACGGGCACCAGCAGCGCCGTCGCCATGGTGGCCGTCAGGCCGGGCATGGCGCCCACGAACATGCCGAACACCGCCGCCCCCAGGATCACCAGCATGACCGAGGGATCGAAGACCAGGCCAAAGGCCGTCAGAACCGCGTCCATCGCCGTCTCCTCAGAGGATGCCGGTCAGCAGGCCGCGCGGCAGCGGCACGCGCATCATGTCGCTGAAGAACCAATTGATCAGCAGCGTGGCCACCGCCGCGACCGGCAGCGCCCGCAGCGGCCTTTCGCCGAACCACAGGAACAGCGCCAGCAGCAGCACGAAGGCGAGCGGGATGAAGCCCAGCGTCTCGGCGAAGAACAGATAGGCCAGCACCGCCATCGGCATGGCGAGGAAGGAGACCACCAGCCCCGGCCGCGACCACCAGGGGGCGAGCGTGACCCAGGCTTCGCCCTGCCGCCGCGCCGCGTAGCCACGGCGGATCAGCAGCAGGGCGCAGAGGATCAGGCCTGCCCCGAGCAGGCGCGGGAACAAGGCGGGCCCGTAATCCTGGCCGGGGAAGGAGGGGAAATAGGCCGTCAGCCAGATCATCGCGCTGGCCAGCAGCAGCAGGACCACTCCCAGAAGGGCATCGTTCACTCGCATCAGGCATGTGCTCCGCAAGGCGCGGTCGCCAGGACCACGCGAGGCAGGAAGGGCGCGGTGGCGGACCACACCCCGGGGAGCCCCGGGCGGAAAAGCCGGCCCGGGGCCGGCCGCGTCAGGCGCGCGCCAGCCCGGCGGCGCGCATCGCCTCACCCATCGCGCGGTCCGATTTGTCCATGAAGTCGGCAAAGCCGCCCGGTTCGGCCCAGACCGTGCCGAAGCCGCGCGCATGCATGAAGTCGGTGAACTCCTTGGACTTGTAGGCGCGCTCCAGAGCGCCCACCAGCGTCTTCGCCATCTCGTCCGGCAGGTTGCGGGGCGCGGCGATGCCACGCCAGGCGCCGGTCGAGTAGTTGATGCCGAGCGCCTCGTTCAGCGTCGGCACCTCGGCAAACTGGGGATTGCGCTTCGGCGCCATGATGGCGAGGCTGCGCGCCCGACCGGCATCGAGCATCGCCCGCGCCTCGGGCACCGAGCAGGTCACGATGTCCACGCCGCCTGCCGCGAGGTCCTGCATCGCCGGTGCGGCGCCGTTCGAGGGCACCCAGCGGACATGGTCGGGCTGCAACCCCATGGCCTGCAGCCAGCCGACCAGGGCCAGGTGCCAGATGCCGCCCTGGCCGGTGCCGGAGGCCTTCATCTTGCCGGCCGGCGCCGCCTTGATGGCCTCCGCCAGCGCCTTGATGTCCTTGTAGGGCGAGGCGGCGCTGACCTGCACGCCTGGCGGGTCCTCGTTCATCAGCGCGAGCGGCGTGTAGTCCTTCCAGGTCAACTGGGTCAGTCCGGCATGGTGGAGCATGGCGATCTCCACCGTGATGATGCCGATCGTGTAGCCATCCGGCTGCGCCGTGGCGATGGCGGAGTGACCGACCACGCCGTTGCCGCCGGTGCGGTTCACCACGTTGATCGGCTGGCCCAGGTCCTTCTCCAGCAGGGCGGCGATGATGCGCGCCGTGGCATCGGTGCCGCCGCCTGCGCCCCAGGGGCAGACCAGCGTGATCGGGCGGCCGGGATAGTGGCCCTGGGCCCGGGCGGGCAGAGCCAGCAGGCTGGCGGCACCGGCCGCCGCACCGGCGCGCAGCAGACCGCGGCGATTCAGTTCGGTCATGGACATTCTCCCGACGGCGCTCCTTTGAAGGAAGCACTCTTTGGTTGCGGGAGCAGACTAATGGCCGCCGCTCAACCTGGGCAAGCGGCTAACCCGCCCGGCACCACGGGCCGGCGCGGAAGCCCGCACCGGATGCTTTCTCCGGTGCGGGCGGTCAGAGGGTATGGGCCTGTGCCGGCCTTAGGATGCAGCCTGGCCGTCGCCCAGCTTGTCCTGCGTCCGGGTCTCGAAGTCGCTGGCGTCATGGCGCTCATGCAACTGGCTCGCCGGCTCGCCGCTGATCCGGTTGACCATGCGGCCACGCTGCACGGCCGGCCGCTGGCCGATCATGTCCGCCCAGCGTCCGAGGTTCTTGTACGCTCCGACATCCAGGAACTCCGCCGCGCCATAGAGCCAACCCTTCACCAGCCCGCCGTACCAGGGCCAGATCGCCATGTCGGCGATGGTGTACTCGCCGCCGGCGATGTACTCGCTTTCGGCCAGGCGCCGATCCAGCACGTCCAGCTGCCGCTTCGTCTCCATGGTGAAGCGGTCGATCGGGTACTCCATCTTGCTTGGCGCATAGGCATAGAAGTGACCGAACCCGCCCCCGACATAGGGTGCGCTTCCCATCTGCCAGAACAGCCAGGAGAAGCATTCGGCGCGGGCTGCGGGCTCGGTTGGCAGGAAGGCGCCAAACTTCTCGGCGAGGTAGGTTAGGATGGCACCGGATTCGAAGACCCGGATCGGCTTCGGGCCGCTCCGGTCGAGCAGCGCCGGGATCTTGGAGTTGGGATTGATGGCCACGAAGCCGCTGCCGAACTGGTCGCCCTCGCCGATCCGGATCAGCCAGGCATCGTATTCCGCGCCGGTGTGGCCAAGGGCCAGGAGCTCCTCCAGCATCACCGTGACCTTGACGCCGTTCGGCGTGGCCAGCGAATAAAGCTGGAGCGGATGGCGGCCAACCGGCAGTTCCTTCTCATGCGTAGGGCCTGCGATCGGGCGATTGATGTTCGCGAAGCGGCCGCCATTGGCCTGGTTCCACGTCCAGACCTTCGGCGGCACATATTCGGGTGCGTTGCTCATCCTTGAGTCTCCAGGTGATCGTCATCGTGCGGTTGCGCCGGATCAGCCGCAGCATCAGGACCGCGTTTAGACAAATAGTGGTGATGCCCTCATGCCGGCTGAGCCGGGTGATCGGGCGCATTCCACGAGGGGCCGGCACCTGCCACCACCGCCATGTCATGTTCAACACCGAATCTGCCGGCGCACAAGGCGGCATGCCTCCTCCTGCGCATCCCGGCATCCGTGAGGCCTGCGGGCGGCCCCACAGCGCGCGCATTTGCACGACTCCGCAGAAGCTGATGTAGGCTGCCCAAGCTGGTGGCCACTGTGTTCGATCCGCGCGGCGGATGATGCAGGGCGCCGGGCAGCGCAGGGATCACCTCGGGGCCACTTCGCCATCCGCAGCTTGCCTGATCATCGCCCGGCCCTCGCCGCCGGCCATGCGATGCGTGGGATCTCCAGCCCGCCCTGGCGCACCGCCGGTTCCGGAAGCTCCGCTTCGGCCGCGGCTGCGCCCACTCAACCATGACGAATGAATGACCCAAAGAGGAAACGGACCAATGCCAAGACGCCGCGTCTGGATACTTGTCTTTCTGTTCCTGTTGGCGACGATCAATTACGTCGACCGCGTCGCCCTCTCGGTGGCAGCGGCGCCGATCAGCGCCGAACTCGGCATCGACAAGGTTCAGCTGGGCTATCTCTTTTCCTCCTTCCTGTGGCTCTACGTCGTCTGCCTGGTGCCGATGGGCTGGCTCGTCGACCGCCTGGGCACCCGGGCCGTGAATGCAGGCGGCATGGCGTTGTGGTCGGCGGCGACAGTCGCCACCGGCATGGTGGCCTCCCTGCCCGCACTGATCGCCACCCGCGTGGTAATGGGCATCGGCGAGGCGACCACCTATCCGGCGGCGGGTCGCGTCATCCGTGAATGGGTCCCGGCGCGGGAGCGCGCTCTGGCCACCACCATCTTCAATGCCGGTGCCTATTTCGGACCAGCCGTGGGCGGGCTGGTGCTCGCCTCGCTCGTGGCCTCGGCCGGCTGGCGCGCGGCCTTCTATGCATGCGGCGCGATCGGCTTCATCTGGCTCGCGGCCTGGCTGATCTGGTTCCGCCAGCCCGAGGAGGCGCGCTGGCTCAGCGAGGAGGAGCGCCGCATGGTCCTGCGGGAACGCGCCGGCACGCAGGCCAGCGGCGGCGAGCCGGCGATGGGCGTCCTGCAGCTCCTGCGCGCCCCCGCGATGATCGGCATGATGCTGACCCAGGGCTGCGCAGTCTATACCCAGTACCTCTTCCTGACCTGGCTGCCGAACTACCTGCAGACCGAGCGCGGCATGACCATGCTGAAGAGCGGCGCGGTGATGGTGCTGCCCTATCTCGGGGCGGTGGTCATCACCATCATCCTCGGCCGCATCTCCGACGCGCTGCTCACGCCGCAGGCGGTGGCCGACGGCCGCCGCCGCACGATGGTCGTCGCCACGATGCTCTGCGCGGCGGTGATCCTCGCCGTTCCCTTCGTGAACAACGTCGTTCTCGTGCTGCTGCTGATCATGGTGGCCCTGGGCGGCGTCGCCAGCGCGGTCGGCCTGAACATCTCGCTGCTCAACGACCTGCTGCGCTCCGCGCCCGACACCGGCCGCGCGACCGGGCTTCTCATCCTGGGCGGCAACGTGTTCGGCATTCTCGCGCCAGTGGTCACGGGCTATGCGGTGGAAGCGACGGGAGGTTTCAACGCCGCCTTCGTCATTGCCGGCCTGCTGCTCGTCTGCGGTGCGCTCGCCTCCTTCCTGCTGGCACGGAAGCCGATCGAGCCGGCCGGCGCGGTTGCGCTCGCGCAGGCGCGCCCGGTGTAAAGGGATAAAACATGTTCTTCCATCCCCCCAAGGACCTTCCCACGACGGTCTTCGCCACCCTGCCCGACGAACTCAAGACGGCGGACAGGAGCAACGAATGGGTGCGCCACCAGCCCGCGGGAGGCCCCGCCTCCTCCCTGCTCGAAGGCCCCTCCTTCGACCGTGAGGGCAATCTCTGGTGCGTCGATCTGCCGAACGGGCGCATCTACCGCATTGATGCGCAGGGCCGCTTCCACGTCGCGGCCCAGTATGACGGCTGGCCGAACGGCCTGAAGATCCACCGGGACGGGCGGATCTTCATCGCGGACTACAAGCACGGGATCATGCTGCTCGATCCAGTGAACGGCAAGGTCACGCCTTACCTGGAGCGCGCCAATCTGGAGCGCTTCAAGGCCGTGAATGACCTGTTCTTCGCCGGAAATGGCGACCTCTACTTCACCGACCAGGGCCTGACCGGCCTGCACGACCCGACCGGGCGGCTCTTCCGCGTGACGCCGGATGGGCGCGTAACCTGCCTGCTCGACAATGTGCCGAGCCCGAACGGGCTGGTGATGAACCTCGACGAGACGATGATCTACCTGGCGGTGACCCGCGGCAACTGCGTCTGGCGCGTGCCCCTCGCGCCGGATGGCGGCGTCGCCAAGGTGGGCCTTTTCGTGCAGCTCTCCGGGGGCTGGGGCGGCCCGGACGGGCTGGCGATGGACGCGGAGGGGCGGCTGTTCATCGCACATGTCGGCATGGGCTCGGTCTGGGCGGTCGACCGGACCGGGGAGCCGGTCTGGCGCATCCGCTCCTGCCGCGAGCTGCATACGACGAACCTGGCCTTCGGAGGCCCGGAAGGGCGGAGCCTGTTCATCACGGAATCGGCGAGCGCTACGATCCTCCGGGCCGAGCTCGACGTGCCGGGCAAGACGATGTTCTCCCATTCCGGCTGAGCGCCCGCAGCACCAGGAGGGCTGAGGACCCAAAGCCCGAATGCATTGACAATGGGGCCGCGCTGCTTCCGGCGCGGCCCGGCTCCGTCGGAAGTTTTCCCCCGCGTCAAGCCGGCCCCGCAGGCCGGCGCAGCACGCGAGTTGTGGCGCCCAGGGGCCGTCTGGAGGCCTCCTGCCGGAAGCCCGGCCGCAAGGCAGCCCTGACGTCTGGCCGCTTATCGGTCCCGTGCAGTCAGGCTAGGAACGGCGCCGACAAGACAGGATCAGGATCATGGCAGCGATGGACGGGGCGGCGGCGCCCCCGGGGCTCCGCACGGGCATGCCCCATCCCGGCATGGGCTTCCGGGAATTCGTGGCGATCATCGCCGTGATGATGATGGCCAATGCCCTGGCGATCGATTCCATGCTGCCGGCGCTGCCGGAGATCGGCCATGCGCTGGGCACCACCACCGACAACCAGCAGCAATGGATCGTCACCGCCTATCTGCTGGGCTTCGGCGCGGCGCAGATCCTCTATGGCCCGCTCGCCGACCGCTTCGGCCGCAAGCCGGTCCTGCTGGCCGGCTTCGCGATCTACACCCTGGCCAGCCTGGTCGCGATGTCCAGCGGCTCCTTCGGCACCATGCTGGCGGCCCGCGCGGTGCAGGGTGTCGGCGCCGCCAGCACGCGCGTGCTGGCCGTCTCCATCGTGCGCGACTGCTATTCCGGGCGGAAGATGGCGCAGGTGATGTCGCTGTCCTTCATCGTCTTCCTGGCCGTGCCGGTGCTGGCGCCGACCGTCGGGCAGGTGATCATGCTGGTGGCGCCCTGGCGCTTCATCTTCCTCTTCCTGGCCGCCTTCGGAGCCGCCGCCAGCCTCTGGGTGCTCGGCCGCCTGCCGGAGACGCTGCACCCGGAGGACCGCATGCCCATCGCGGCCGGCCGGGTCATCGCCGCCTTCCGCTTCGCGCTGAGCAACCGCATTGCGGTGGGCTACATGCTGGCCATGGCGCTGATGATGGGCGGGCTGTTCGGCTTCATCAACTCGGCGCAGCAGGTCTTCGCCGATACCTTCGAGGCGCCGCAGCTCTTCACCTCGGTCTTCGCCGCGGTCGCCATCGCCATGGCCGTGGCCTCCGTGCTGAACGCCCGGCTGGTCGGTCGCTTCGGCAGCCGCCGCATCTCGCATACGGCCCTGCTGGGCTATATCGGCTTCGCCGTGGCGCATGCCGCCGTGGCGCTCTCGGGCCATGAAAGCCTGTGGAGCTTCGCGCTGCTGCAGGCCGGCATGATGTTCTGCTTCGGCCTGACCGGCCCCAATTTCGGCGCCATGGCCATGGAGCCGCTGGGGCACATCGCCGGCACCGCCTCGGCGGTGCAGGGCTTCATCACCACCTTCGGCGGCGCCCTGATCGGCTTCTTCATCGGCCAGCAGTTCGACGGCACCACCGGGCCGCTGATGCTGGGCTTCGCCACCTGCGGCCTGCTGGCGCTGTGCATGGTGCTCTTCGCCGAAGGTGGGCGCCTCTTCCACCCGCGCCAGGGGGCCTGAGCCCCTGGGGCTTCGCTGACCTCGGCCCGGCGCCGGCTCCAAGGCCGCCAGCGGGCGACCCGGGGCGCCTCGGCGGGGCCAGCGGATGATGGGCCCGCCCAGGCGCCGGACAACCATCCGCCGGCATGGGCGTTGCGGCTGCGATCCTTTCAGGGGCGATCCGCATGCCTGCCACCTCGCCGTCGGCCTCGGCGCCGCCCCTCGCGCGGGTCGCCCGCGGGCTGGACGCCCTCAACTTCTTCCTGGCCGATGTGCGGGACGGGCTCGGCCCCTATCTGGCCATCTACCTCCTGGCGGTGCGGGGGCCGAGCCAGGGCTGGAACGAGGCCACCATCGGCCTCGTCATCACCCTTTCCGCCATCGCGGGATTGCTGGCGCAGACCCCGGCCGGCGCACTCATCGACCGCAGCCGCCACAAGCGGGCCATCGTCATTGCCGCAGCGGTGGCCGTGACGCTGAGCTGTGTCCTGCTGCCTTTCATCAACAGCTTTGAGGCAGTAGCCGCCACGCAGTCGGTGGCCGGCATCGCGGGGGCGATCTTTCCGCCGGCCTTGGCGGCCATCACGCTCGGCGTGGTCGGGCCCAGGGCATTCTCCCGCCGCATCGGACGCAACGAGGCCTTCAACCACGCCGGCAACGCCGCCTCCGCCGCACTCGCGGCGGGCATGGCCTATCTGTTCGGGCCCGTGGCGGTGTTCTGGATCATGGCGGCACTCGCGGTTGCCAGCATCGGAGCCATGCTGATGATTCCGGCCCGGGCGATCAACGACGACATGGCGCGCGGGCTGGATGCGAAGGCGGAGCATGCGCACGAGGCGCCCTCGGCCTGGCGCGTCCTGCTGGCCTGCCGGCCGCTGCTGATCTTCGCCGCGCTGATGGCCTGCTTCCACCTGGCCAATGCGGCGATGCTGCCCACCCTGGGGCAGAAGCTCTCCATCGTGGTGGGGAAGGACTACGCCACCTCGCTGATCGCCGGCTGCATCGTGGCGGCGCAGTGTGTGATGGTGCCGGTGGCCGTGCTGGTCGGCTCCCGGGCTGATGTCTGGGGGCGCAAGCCGGTTTTCCTCGCCGCCTTCGGTGTGCTGGCGCTGCGTGGTGTCCTCTACACCTTCTCCGACAACCCGGCCTGGCTGCTGGGTGTGCAGCTGCTGGACGGCGTGGGCGCTGGCATCTTCGGCGCGCTCTTCCCCGTGGTGGTGGCGGACCTGACCCGCAGAACCGGGCACTTCAACGTCAGCCAGGGCGCCGTGGCCACGGCGCAGGGTGTGGGCGCCGCCGTCAGCGCCAGCCTGGCGGGCGTGGTGATCGTTGAGGCAGGCTATTCCGTGGCCTTCCTGATGCTGGGCGGCATCGCGGCGGCGGGCTTCCTCGGCTACCTGCTGCTGATGCCGGAAACCGCCGGTCATGCCACCACGGGCACGACGCCGCCGGCGGACATGGAAGCGGCACCGGGCTGACTTCGCACGACCGCCAGGTCCCAGGACGGGGAGATCGGGGACCGAAGGGGCATGGGCAGTGCCATGGATGCCAGCCCGCAGGCGCGAAGCGCCGCCGGGGCGCATCCCTCACCCGGAACACTTCACATGTTCATGTGCTGTTACTCCGGAGTTTCGTCCCTCCAGGGTTTCTCGCCATGATGGCGCTGCTCGTCGCATCAGCACCCAGCCGAGCCGGCGCCAGACCCGGCCGAGGAGGAGAGGCCAGCGATGCCCGTGACGCCCCGCCGCACCATCCCCGGCCTCGCTGGCGCGGCGCGGCACAGGCGGCTCAGGTAAAATTCGATGAGGCCCGGCCGCTCGCTCACGGAGCCAAACCCCATGGCCGATCTCCCCTCTTCCGGTTCCGGCACCTGGGCCTCCGGGCCCGAACTGACCTATCTGTCCGGCATCCAGGCGCTGGTGCGGCTGCCCATGCTGCAGCGGGTCCGCGATGCGGCGGCCGGGCTGGACACCGCAGGCTTCATTTCGGGCTATCGGGGCTCGCCGCTCGGCGGCCTCGACCAGGCACTCTGGAAGGCCAAGGCGCAGCTCGCTGAGCACCGCATCCACTTCGAGCCGGGGCTGAACGAGGATCTGGCGGCGACCGCCGTCTGGGGCAGCCAGCAGGTCAACCTGTTTCCCGGCGCGAAGCATGACGGCGTCTTTGCCCTGTGGTACGGCAAGGGTCCCGGCGCCGACCGCAGCGTGGACGTGTTCAAGCACGCCAACGCCGCGGGCGCTTCGCGCCATGGCGGCGTGTTGGCCGTAGTTGGCGACGACCACGGCGCCAAATCCTCCACGCTGCCGCACCAGAGCGACCATATCTTCGCCGCCTCGATGATCCCGGTGCTGAACCCGGCGGGCGTGCAGGAGCTTCTCGATCTCGGCCTGCACGGATGGGCGATGTCCCGCTTCTCCGGCTGCTGGGTCGGGATGCGCGCCCTCACCGACATCGTCGAGACCTCCGCCGGCATCGTGGTGGACCCGCACCGTATCGAGACGCGGCTGCCGGCCGACTTCGAGATGCCGCCCGGCGGCCTCTCCATCCGCTGGCCCGACCCGCCGCTGGAGCAGGAATACCGGCTGCAGCACTGGAAGGTCTACGCCGCGATGGCCTATGCGCGGGTCAACCGGCTGAACCGGGTGGTGATCGACAGTCCCCGGGCGCGGTTCGGCATCATCACCAGCGGCAAGTCCTATCTGGACGTGCGCCAGGCGCTCGAAGCACTGGGCATCGACGCGGCGCTGGCGGCGGAGATCGGGCTGCGGGTCTACAAGGTCGGCATGACCTGGCCGCTGGACGGCGAGGGCGTGCGCCACTTCGCCGAGGGGCTGGAGGAAATCCTCGTTGTCGAGGAGAAGCGCCAGGTCATCGAGTACCAGCTCAAGGAGCAGCTCTACAACTGGCGCGAGGATGTGCGCCCGAAGGTCACGGGGAAATACGACGAGAAGGGCGAGTGGGAGCTTCCCGGCGGCGACTGGCAGCTTCCCGCCGCCGGAGAGCTGACGCCGGCGCTCATCGCCCGCGTGATTGCCCGCCGCATCGAGCGCTTCTACACCAGCGAATGCATCCGGGAGCGCCTGGATTTCCTCGCCGCGAAGGAAGCGACGCTGGCGAGGCCGCATCCGACGGTGCCGCGCGTGCCGCACTACTGCTCGGGCTGCCCGCACAACACCTCCACCCGCGTCCCGGAGGGCAGCCGCGCGCTCGCCGGCATCGGCTGCCACTACATGGCGCTGTGGCTGAACGGCCAAACGCAGACCTTCAGCCAGATGGGCGGCGAGGGCGTGCCCTGGATCGGGCAGGCTCCCTTCACCGAGACGAAGCACGTCTTCGCCAATCTCGGCGACGGCACCTACTCCCATTCCGGCCTGCTGGCGATCCGCCAGGCCGTCGTCGCGAAGGTGCCGATCACCTACAAGATCCTGGTCAACGACGCGGTCGCCATGACCGGCGGCCAGCCGGTCGAGGGCCATCTGACGGTGCCGCAGATCGTGCGCCAGGTCGCGGCCGAGGGCGTCGAGCGGATCGTGGTCGTCACCGACGATCCCGAGCGGCACCCCAGGGGCAGCATCCCGGCCGGGGTGCCGGTGCGGCACCGGCGGGAACTCGACGCGGTGCAGCGCGACCTGCGGGACTATGCCGGCGTTTCCGTGCTCGTCTACGACCAGACCTGCGCCGCCGAGAAGCGCCGCCGCCGCAAGCGCGGGCTGATGCCGGACCCGGCGCGGCGCGTCGTCATCAACGACCGCGTCTGCGAGGGCTGTGGCGACTGCTCCGCGAAGTCGAACTGCATGTCGGTCGTTCCCATCGAGACCGAGTTCGGCCGCAAGCGCACCATCGACCAGTCCTCCTGCAACAAGGACTATTCCTGCCTGGAGGGTTTCTGCCCGAGCTTTGTGACCGTCGAAGGCGGCACGCTTCGCAAGGGCAAGGCCCCTGCCCCGGCAGGCCGGCTGGATGCCGTGGAGGACAGCCTCGACAACCTGCCGGAGCCGCCCATCCAGCCGGTCAGCCGGCCCTATGGCATCCTGGTGGCCGGCGTCGGTGGCACCGGCGTCGTCACCATCGGCGCGCTGCTCGGGACCGCCGCCACCCTCGAAGGCAAGGCCGCCTCGGTGCTGGACATGGCCGGGCTGGCGCAGAAGGGCGGCCCGGTCTGGTCGCATATCCGCATCGCCGCCCGGCAGGATCTTCTCTACGCCTCCCGCATCGCCTCGGGCGAGGCGGACCTCCTGCTCGGCTGCGACATCGTCGTGGCCGTGGCGGATGAATCCCTCTCCAAGCTGCATGCGGGCACGACGCGGGCAGTGGTCAACAGCGACTTCGCGGTCACCAGCGACTTCGTCCGCACCTTCGCCGCGCAGGCCAGGACCGGCGATGTCGCCGCCATTCGCGACCCGCAGTTCCCGCTCAGCGCAATCGAGGAGCAGATCGCGGAGGCGACCGACCCCGGCCAGGCGGAGTTCGTCCCGGCCACGCGGCTGGCCACGGCACTGTTGGGAGATTCGATCGCCGCCAACCTCTTCGTGGTCGGATATGCCTATCAAAAGGGACTCCTGCCGGTCTCCGCCGCCGCCATCCTCAAGACGATCGCGATGAATGGCGTGGCGGTGGAGATGAACCGGAACGCCTTCCTGTGGGGGCGGCGTGCCGCGCTCGACCTCGCCGCCGTGGAGCGGGCGGCCAAACCGCCCGAGACCCTGCCCGACAACCGCAGGCTTTCCGCGAATCTGGACGAGGTGGTCGCCCGCCGCGTGGCGGAGCTGACCGCCTACCAGGACGACCGCTACGCCCAGCGCTACGCCGATCTTGTCCGGCGGGTGCGCGAGGCGGAGACAGCCAGGGCGCCAGGCTGCACCGGCCTCGCCGAAGCCGTGGCCAAGGGCCACTACAAGCTCCTCGCCATCAAGGACGAGTACGAGGTCGCCCGCCTCCATACCGAGACCGGGTTCCTGGAGCGGCTGGGCCAGAGCTTCGAGGGCGACTACCGCCTCGTCTTCCACCTCGCGCCACCGCTCTGGGCCAAGCCCGATCCCTCCACCGGCGAGCCCCGGAAGCGCGCCTTCGGACCCTGGATGCTGCATGCCTTCCGGGTACTCGCTCGGCTCCGGCGGCTGCGCGGCACCGCGTTCGACCCCTTCCGCCACACCGAGGAGCGGAAGCTGGATCGGCGCCTGCTCGCTGATTACGAGGCGCTGATGGGCGAGTTGGTCGCGTCCCTGCACCCGGGCAACCACGCCCTCGCCGTCGAGCTCGCCGCGCTGCCGGACCAGATCCGCGGCTACGGCCCCGTTCGCGCGCGCCATGCCGAGCACGCCAAGCGCCAGGAGGCCAGGCTGCTCGAAGCCTTCCGCAGCAGGGACGAACACCCGGAGGAAGGCGGCGAAACAGGGCCGAGAGCGCCCGTGCTGGTGGGGAAATGATGGAGATGAGGGCAGGCCTGGACTTCGGCCTCGGCGAAACCGTGGAGGCGCTGCGCCATGAGATCGCGCGCTTCGCCGCCGCCGAGGTGGCGCCGCGCGCGGCCGAGATCGACGCGCGCAACGAGTTCCCTGCCGATCTCTGGCGCAAGCTCGGGGATCTCGGCCTGCTCGGGATCACCGTCGAGGAGGAGTATGGCGGTGCCGGCCTTGGCTATCTGGAGCATGTCGTGGCGATGGAGGAGATCAGCCGCGCATCGGCCTCGGTCGCCCTCTCCTACGGCGCGCACTCCAATCTCTGCGTCAACCAGATCCGCCGCAACGGGACCGAGGACCAGCGGCGCCGCTACCTGCCGCGCCTGATCAGCGGCGAGCATGTCGGTGCGCTGGCGATGAGCGAGCCAGGCGCCGGCTCCGACGTGGTGAGCATGCGGCTGCGCGCGGAGCGGCGTGGCGACCGCTACCTGCTGAACGGCAACAAGATGTGGATCACCAACGGTCCCGACGCGGATGTGCTGGTGGTCTATGCCAAGACCGATCCGCAGGCCGGGCCGCGCGGCATCACCGCCTTCCTGATTGAGAAGGGTTTTGCCGGCTTCTCCACCGCCCAGAAGCTCGACAAGCTCGGCATGCGCGGCTCCAACACCTGCGAGCTGGTGTTCCGGGACTGCGAGGTGCCGGCGGAAAACGTGCTCGGCGAGGTCGGCCGCGGCGTCAACGTGCTGATGAGTGGGCTGGACTACGAGCGGGCCGTGCTGGCGGGCGGGCCCCTCGGCATCATGCAGGCCTGCCTAGACGTGGTGCTGCCCTACATGCACGAGCGCCAGCAGTTCGGCCAGCCGATCGGCACCTTCCAGCTCATGCAGGCGAAGATGGCCGACATGTACACGGTGGCGAATGCCGCGCGGGCCTATGTCTATGCCGTCGCCAGGGCCTGCGACCGCGGCCAGGCGACGCGCAAGGATGCCGCCGGTGCGATCCTCTTCGCCGCCGAGAAGGCGACCTGGACCGCGCTGGAGGCGATCCAGGCGCTGGGCGGCAACGGCTACATCAACGACTACCCGACGGGGCGACTGCTGCGCGACGCCAAGCTCTACGAGATCGGCGCCGGCACCTCCGAGATCCGACGCATGCTGATCGGCCGCGAGCTGTTCAACGAGACCGCCTGAATGCCGGTGATCGAATCCACCCTCGATCTTCGCTCCGACGAGAGCCGCGCCAATGCGGAGACCATGCGAGGGCTGGTGGAGGACCTGCGGGCCACCGCCGAGCATGTGCGGCGCGGCGGCGGGGAGGCGGCGCGCGAGCGTCACCTCGGGCGCGGCAAGCTGCTGCCGCGCGACCGCATCCGCGCGCTGATCGATCCCCTCTCGCCCTTCCTGGAGGTCGGCCAGCTTGCCGCCCACGGGATGTATGGCGGGGAGGTTCCCTCGGCCGGCATCATCACCGGCATCGGCCGCGTCGCGGGGCGGGAGTGCATGATCCTCGCCAACGACGCCACCGTGAAAGGCGGCACCTATTTCCCGGTGACGGTGCAGAAGCATTTGCGCGCGCAGGAGATCGCGCAGCAGAACCACCTGCCCTGCATCTATCTGGTGGATTCGGGCGGCGCCAATCTGCCGAACCAGGACGAGGTCTTTCCGGGCCGCGACCATTTCGGGCGCATCTTCTTCAACCAGGCCAACATGTCCGCGCAGGGCATCGCACAGATCGCGGTAGTCATGGGCTCCTGCACCGCCGGCGGCGCCTATGTGCCGGCGATGGCGGACGAGACCATCATCGTGCGCAACCAGGGCACCATTTTCCTGGCCGGGCCGCCGCTGGTGAAGGCCGCAACCGGCGAGATCGTCTCCGCCGAGGAGCTGGGCGGCGCCGACCTGCACAGCCGCACCTCCGGCGTCACCGACCACTATGCGGAGAACGACGCCCATGCCCTCGGCATCGCCCGCCGGGTGGTGGCGAGCCTGAACGCGGTGAAGCGGCCGGCGGTCGCGCTGCGCGAGCCGGTGCCGCCGCGCCACGCGCCGGAGGAGCTGCATGCCGTCGTGCCCGCCAGCCTGCGCACGCCCTATGACGTGCGCGAGGTGATCGCACGGCTCGTGGATGGCAGCGAGTTCGACGAGTTCAAGCGCCTTTATGGCCCGACGCTGGTCTGCGGCTTCGCGCATCTCTGGGGCTACCCGGTCGGGATCGTCGCCAACAACGGCATCCTCTTCTCGGAGAGCGCGCAGAAGGGCACGCATTTCATCGAGCTCTGCGCACAGCGCGGCGTTCCACTGGTGTTCCTCCAGAACATCACGGGCTTCATGGTCGGCAAGAAGTACGAGGCGGGCGGCATTGCCAAGGATGGCGCGAAGATGGTCACCGCAGTCGCCACCGCCGCCGTGCCGAAATTCACGGTCATCATCGGCGGCTCCTTCGGGGCGGGGAACTACGGCATGTGCGGGCGGGCCTATGCGCCGCGCTTCCTCTGGATGTGGCCCAATGCGCGCATCTCCGTCATGGGCGGCGAGCAGGCGGCCGCGGTGCTCGCCACCATCCGCCGCGACGCCATCGAGGCGCGTGGCGGAACCTGGCCGGCCGAGGAGGAGGAGGCCTTCAAGGCCCCCATCCGCGAGCAGTACGAGGTCCAGGGCCATCCCTACTACGCCAGCGCCCGGCTCTGGGACGATGGCGTGATCGACCCCGCCGACACCCGCCGCGTGCTCGCGCTCAGCCTTTCGGCCGCGCTGAACGCGCCGATCCCGCCGACGCGCTTCGGCCTGTTCCGGATGTAGGGAGGCGCCATGTTCCGCCGGGTCCTGGTCGCCAACCGTGGCGAGATCGCCTGCCGCGTCATCACCACCGCGCGGCGCCTCGGCATCGCGACGGTGGCCGTCTATTCCGAGGCGGATGCCGGTGCGCGGCACACCCGGCTGGCCGATGAGGCCTGGCCCATCGGCCCGGCGCCAGCGCGCGAGAGCTATCTTTCCATCGGGGCGATCCTCGATGTCGCACGCCGTTCGGGCGCGGAGGCGATCCATCCGGGATACGGGTTCCTGTCGGAGAACGCGGATTTCGCGGAGGCCTGCGCCGCGGCGGGGCTGGTGTTCATCGGCCCGCCGCCGGCGGCGATCCGTGCGATGGGTTCCAAGGCGGAGGCGAAGGCGCTGATGGAGCACGCCGGGGTGCCGCTGGTGCCGGGCTATCACGGCGCAGCGCAGGACCTTGCCACGCTGGCCGAGGCCGCCGCGCGGATCGGCTACCCCGTGCTGATCAAGGCCTCGGCCGGCGGCGGCGGCAAGGGCATGCGCGTGGTCGAGCGGCCGGACGAGTTGGAGGCTGCGGTGGAAGGGGCCCGGCGCGAGGCCCTGGCCTCCTTCGGCGACGACCGCCTGCTGATCGAGAAGTACCTGACGCAGCCGAGGCATATCGAGATTCAGGTCTTCGCCGATACCCGGGGCGCCGCCGTCTCGCTGTTCGAGCGCGATTGCTCGATCCAGCGCCGGCACCAGAAGGTCATCGAGGAGGCGCCAGCGCCGGGCATGGACCCAGCGCGCCGCCACGTCATGGGCGAGGCCGCCGTCGCGGCGGCGCGCGCCGTGGGCTATGTCGGCGCCGGCACGGTGGAGTTCATCGTCGACGCAGGCACTTCAGCCGACGCCGAGGGTGCCGCCTTCTACTTCATGGAGATGAACACCCGCCTGCAGGTGGAGCATCCCGTCACCGAGATGGTCACCAGCCAGGATCTGGTCGAGTGGCAGTTCCGTGTCGCCGCCGGCGAGCCGCTGCCCTTGGGCGCAGAGCGCCTCGCTCTCCACGGGCACGCCATCGAGGCGCGCATCTATGCCGAGGACCCGGAGCGCGACTTCATGCCCTCCACCGGCACTCTCGCGCATTTGCGCCAGCCGCGCGAGGAGCCAGGCCGCGTGCGTGTGGACACTGGCGTGCGCGAGGGCGACACCATCACGCCCCACTACGACCCGATGCTTGCCAAGCTCATCGTCTGGGGCGAGGACCGGCCCGCTGCGGTGCGCCGCCTCGCCGCCGCGCTGGCCGAATACGAGGTGGTCGGCCTGCGGAGCAATCTGGACCTGTTGCGCGCCATCGCGGCACACCCGGCCTTCGCGGCGGGCGAGCTCGACACCGGTTTCATCGCTCGCCATGCGGCGGACCTGCTGCCCGGCGCGGTGGCGGACGACCCCGCGATCTGGGCCGCCGCCGCGTTGACCGTGCTGCGCGACCAATGCGCCCGGGTGGAAGCCGCGGCGCGCGCCACCGGCGAACCCTGGTCGCCCTGGTCCATGGCGGATGCCTGGCGCCTGAACGGCGACGGCTATCAGGACCTGCGCCTCCGCCGGAGCGGCGAGGCTGGCGCCGTCACGCTGCGCGCCCATCCGCTGCCGGACGGGCGCTTCCGCCTCGACCTGCCCGGCGGCAGCCGGTACGCGAGCCTGGCGGGGGACGCGGCCGGCCTGCGGCTCGAACTCGACGGCGTCTCGTGCCGGCTGAACGTGGTGCGGCGGGAGGCGGAGCTGACGGTCATCCTTGCCGGCCGCAACCATGTGCTGGTGCATGAGGACCCGCTCGCCCCGCCGCGCACCGAGAGGGCGGGTGGCGAGCGCGTCACCGCGCCGGTTCCCGGGCGCGTGGCACGGGTCCTGGTGCAAGCTGGGGAAGTGGTGGCGCGGAACGCACCGCTGGTGGTGATCGAGGCGATGAAGATGGAGCTCACCCTGCGCGCACCGATGGACGCCACCATCGGCCAGGTCCGCCATGCCCTGGGCGACATGGTCGAGGAGGGCACCGAGCTCGTCACCTTCACGGAGGCGCAGCCGCCCTGAGCAGGCCGGCGCGGCCAAGGCTAGGGTGAGGCTTTTCCGCGGCCCGGGCATCTCCCCTTCCCAAGCGGCCGCGGCGGAGAATAGGCTTTCCGTGAGGCTTCGAATCGAAACGGGAGACGTGTCGCTTTGGCCTATGCGCTGCAGCAGCTCATCAACGGCGTCTCGCTCGGCATGATCTACGGGCTCATCGCCATCGGCTACACCATGGTCTACGGCATCATCGGCATGATCAACTTCGCCCATGGTGACATCTTCATGGTCGGGGCCTTCCTCTCGCTCATTGGCCTGTTGCTGGTCACCTCCGGCGGAATGCTGGACGGGGCGGCGGCCATCCTGCTGGTCCTGGCCCTCTCCATGGCCTTCACCGCGCTCTATGGCTGGACGGTGGAGCGGGTGGCCTACCGTCCGCTGCGCGGCTCCTTCCGCCTGGCGCCGTTGATCTCCGCCATCGGCATGTCCATCGTGCTGCAGAACTATGTGCAGGTCAGCCAGGGCGCGCGGGTGAAGCCGATCGAACCCGTGGTGCATGGCGGCTTCACGCTGATGCAGGACGGCACTTTTGCCGTGCAGCTTTCCACCATGCAGATCCTGATCATCGTGACGACGCTGCTGGTGCTGGCGATCTTCACCTGGCTGGTGACGCGCACGCCGCTCGGCCGCGCCATGCGCGCCTGCGAGCAGGACCGGCGGATGGCCAGCCTGCTCGGCATCGACACGGACCGCACCATCAGCATCACCTTCGTCATCGGCGCGGCACTGGCCGCCGTGGCCGGCACCATGTACCTGCTGCGCTACGGCGTCATCGACTTCTACATCGGCTTCCTCGTGGGGGTGAAGGCCTTCACCGCCGCCGTGCTGGGCGGCATCGGCAACCTGCCGGGCGCCGTGCTGGGCGGATTGCTGATCGGGCTGATCGAGACCTTCTGGTCCGCCTATTTCAGCATTCAGTACAAGGATGTCGCCGCCTTCTCGATCCTCATCCTGACGCTGATCTTCATGCCGACCGGCCTGCTCGGCCGGGCGGAGGTCGAGAAGGTATGAGCGAGGCCTCCGGCCGGCAACTGCCGATCGGCATCGCGCTGAAGGATGCGGGGCTGGCGGCGCTGATCGCGGCCGGCCTCTTCCTGCCCATGGTCGGGCTGCGCACGGATGTCGACCCGAACGGCGCGCTCTATCTGCGCACCCGCTGGACCGACGTGCTGCTGCTGATGGCCATCGTCTTCGCCGGACGCTTCCTGGTGCGGCTGTGGCAGGAGGGGCGGGCGGAGCGGCGCGGCCCCTCGCTGGCAAAGCGCTTCGCCGGGCCGCTCGCCCGCTCCGGCCGCTTCGTGGCGCCCGCCCTGCTGCTCTTCGCCCTGCTGCTGCCGGTCATCCCCGGCATGGGCCGCTACGAGCTGGACCTCGGCATCCTCGTGCTGACCTATGTGATGCTGGGCTGGGGCCTCAACATCGTCGTCGGCCTCGCGGGGCTGCTCGACCTCGGCTACGTCGCCTTCTACGCGGTCGGCGCCTATTCCTACGCGCTGCTGGCCCAGAATTTCGGCCTCTCCTTCTGGGTCTGCCTGCCGCTGTCGGGCATCCTCGCGGCCTTTTGGGGCATGCTGCTGGGCTTCCCCGTGCTGCGCCTGCGCGGCGACTATCTCGCCATCGTCACCCTGGGCTTCGGCGAGATCATCCGCCTGATCATCCTCAACTGGGTCAGCCTGACCGGCGGGCCGAACGGCATCGCCGGCATCCCCCGCCCCAGCTTCTTCGGCCTGGCCTTCACCGCCGGGGGCGGCCCGGGCTCCTTCGCCGACTTCTTCGGGCTGGAGCCGAGCCCGACGCACCGCGTCGTCTTCCTCTACTACCTGATCCTCGCCCTGGCGCTGCTGACCAACTGGGTCACGCTGCGCCTGCGCCGCCAGCCGCTCGGCCGCGCCTGGGAAGCGATGCGGGAAGACGAGATCGCCTGCCGCAGCCTGGGCATCAACATCACCACCACCAAGCTGACCGCCTTCGCCCTGGGCGCCATGTTCGGCGGCTTCGCCGGCGCCTTCTTCGCCACGCGGCAGGCCTTCATCAGCCCGGAATCCTTCACCTTCATCGAGAGCGCCATCATCCTCGCCATCGTCGTGCTCGGCGGGCTGGGCAGCCAACTCGGCGTGGCCATCGCTGCGCTGGTGCTGATCGGCGGCTTCGAGGTGTTCCGCGATTTGCAGGAATGGCGGATGCTGGTCTTCGGCGGCGCCATGGTGCTGATCATGATCTGGAAGCCGCGCGGGCTGGTCGGCAGCCGCACCCCTTCCGTCGCCTTGGGTGAGAAGCGGACCATCAGCGCCGCCATGGTGGCCGAGGGGCGCGGCTGATGGCGCCGATCCTGACTGTCGAGAAGCTGACCATGCGCTTCGGCGGCCTGACGGCGGTGAAGGAGGTCTCCTTCGCCGCTGCCCAGGGCGCCATCACCGCCGTCATCGGCCCGAACGGCGCCGGCAAGACGACGATGTTCAACTGCATCACCGGCTTCTATCGGCCCAGCGACGGCCGCCTGACCCTGCACCATGGCGGGCGGGATGT
This sequence comes from Roseomonas sp., assembly GCA_035556695.1. Taxonomy (GTDB): domain Bacteria; phylum Pseudomonadota; class Alphaproteobacteria; order Acetobacterales; family Acetobacteraceae; genus Pseudoroseomonas. Next base: position 161,609 of record DATMFR010000055.1, on the reverse strand, counting down.
CGCGCTGCACCGCCTGGCCGGCCACCGGATCGCCCGCGCCGGCGTGGCCCGCACCTTCCAGAACGTCCGCCTCTTTGCCGGCATGACGGTATTGGAGAACCTGCTGGTGGCGCAGCACCGCAAGCTGATGGCGGCGACCGGCTTCGGCATCGGCGCCGTTCTCGGACTTTCCGGCTACAAGGCGGCGGAGGCGACGGCGATCGGCCGGGCCACCGCCTGGCTGGAAGCCTGCGGGCTGATCGACCGCGCCGACGACCCCGCGGGCAGCCTGCCCTATGGCGCGCAGCGGCGGCTGGAGATCGCGCGCGCCATGTGCACGGAACCGGCCCTGCTTTGCCTGGACGAGCCCGCGGCGGGCCTCAATCCGCGCGAATCCACCGCCCTCGGCGAGCTGCTGCGGGCGATCCGCGACGGCCGGGCGGCGGAAGGTGCGCCCCCCTGCTCCATCCTGCTGATCGAGCACGACATGGGCGTGGTGATGGGCATTTCCGACCACATCGTGGTGCTGGACCACGGCAGCAAAATCGCCGATGGGAAGCCGGCCGAGATCCGCGCCGACAGCAAGGTGATCGCCGCCTATCTCGGCGAGGGCGACGAGGACGAGCAGGAGGACAGCGCGGCATGAGCGCGCCCCTGCTGGAGATCCGCGACATCTCCACCTTCTACGGCGCGATCGAGGCGCTGAAGGGCGTCTCCATCACCGTGGCGGCGGGGGAGATCGTCACGCTGATCGGCGCCAATGGCGCGGGAAAATCGACGTTGCTGATGACGATCTGCGGCGATCCCCGCGCGCGCTCGGGCCGCATCATCTTCGACGGGCAGGACATCACGGAACGGCCCACGCACCACATCATGCGCGGCGGCATCGCGCAGTCGCCGGAAGGGCGGCGCGTCTTCCCGCGCATGAGCGTGCACGAGAACCTGCTGATGGGCGCGCAAAGCTCCGGCATCGATCCCGCCCCTGGGCTGGAGCAGGCCTTCACCCTCTTCCCCCGGCTGAAGGAGCGCGAGGCGCAGCGCGCCGGCACGCTGTCGGGCGGCGAGCAGCAGATGCTGGCCATCGCCCGCGCCCTGATGTCGCGCCCGCGCCTGCTGCTGCTGGACGAGCCCTCGCTCGGCTTGGCGCCGCTGGTGTCGCGGCAGATCTTCCAGGCCATCCGCCGGCTCAATGCGGAGACGGGGCTGACCGTGCTGCTGGTCGAGCAGAACGCCAACCAGGCCTTGCGCCTTGCCCATCGCGGCTATGTCCTGGTCACCGGACGGATCACCATGTCCGGCACCGGGCGCGAGCTGCTCGCCCGGCCCGAGGTGCGGGACGCTTATCTGGGCGGCCACTGAAACCGCGCAGATCGGGCTGGCGGAGCGGCGCGAAGCTTCCTAGGCTGCAACGACCACACCGGCCGGCGATCGGTGCCGGCGGCTGAAGAGCGGAGGATCTGATGATGCAACGCAGGCAGCTTCTTGGCACCGTGGCCGGGTTGGCGGCCGCCGGTGCGGTGGGGGTGGGCGGCAGCCGCGGCGCGGCGGCGCAGTCCGCCACCCTGCGCATCGCCTCCGTCGGCCCCATGACCGGACAGTATGCCGCCTTCGGCGCGCAGCTCCGCGCCGGCGCGGAGCAGGCCGTGGCCGATCTCAATGCGGCGGGCGGGCTGCTCGGCCAGCAGATCGCGCTGGAGATCGGGGATGACGCCTGCGATCCGCGCCAGGCGGTCTCGGTCGCCAACCAGATGGCCAGCCGCCAGGTGAAGCTTGTCGCCGGGCATTTCTGCTCCGGCTCCTCCATCCCGGCCAGCAAGGTCTATGCGGAGGAAGGCGTGCTGCAGATCAGCCCCGCCTCCACCAACCCGCAGTTCACCGATGCGGGCGGCTGGAACACCTTCCGCACCTGCGGCCGCGACGACCAGCAGGGCCAGGTGGCGGGCGCCTATATCGCCAAGACCTTCCCCGGCAAGAAGGTCGCCATCCTCCATGACAACTCCGCCTATGGCAAAGGTCTGGCCGACGAGACCAAGAAGTCGCTGAACGCTGCAGGCACGACGGAAACCGTCTTCACCGCCTATACGCCGGGTGAGCGCGACTATTCCGCCCTGGTGTCCCGCCTGAAATCCTCGGGCATCGAGATCATCTATGTCGGCGGCTACCACACGGAGGCGGGCCTGATCCTGCGGCAGGCGAAGGAACAGGGCATGCCGGTCACGCTGATCGGCGGCGATGCCCTGGTGACGAGCGAGTTCTGGCAGATCACCGGCGCCGCCGGCGAGGGCACGCTGATGACCTTCGCCTCCGACCCGCGCAAGCGTCCCAGCGCGGCCGAGGTGGTCAAGCGCTTCCAGGCCAAGAACATCGATCCCGAAGGCTATGTCCTCTACACCTATGCGGCGGTGCAGATCTGGGCGGATGCGGCGAAGAAGGCCAACAGCACCGATCCCAAGAAGGTCTCGGACACGCTGAAGTCTGGCGGCCCCTGGAACAGCGTGCTGGGCCCGATCAGCTTCGACAAGAAGGGCGACGTAACCGTCCCGGACTACGTCTTCTACGTCTGGAAGAACGGCTCCTACGCCGAAGTCTGAGGCGCCCTGCCCAATCAGCCTTGCGGAGCGCAGGAAAGCCGGGAGGTCATCCCGGCTTTCTTTTCTTCGGCACGATGCGTCCCGGCGCTTCGGCGCCGGACCGCGGAGGCGGCTTAGCGGCCGGTGAAATTGGGCACGCGCTTCTCCATCCGGGCACGGCGGCCCTCGGCATAGTCGGCGCTGGCGTAGCACGCATCCTCCGCGGCGCTGACCCGGGCGAGGTCCGGAGCGCCGTCGCGCCGGGCAAGTTCGCGGAAGGCGATCTTGGCGGCCTTCAGGCTGAGGGGGGCATTCGCCGCCAATTCCTTCGCGAGCACGGCCACCGCCTCCTCGAGTGCCGGGAAATCGGGGAGGAGTTGCGCGGCAATACCCAGGAAGCGCAGTTCCTCGCCTCCGTACTGCCGGCCCAGCAGCACCATCTCGCGGGCGTGGGCGAGGCCAATGACATCGACCACCTTCTCGATATCCTCCAGCCGGTAGGGCAGGCCGAGGCGGACGGCCGGGATGCCGATGCGCGCATCCGCCGTACAGAGCCGGAAGTCCGACATCAGCGCGAACTCGAGCCCGGCCCCGAGGCAGTAGCCATGGATCGCGGCGACGACCGGCTTCTCCAGGGACTGCAGCGCCGCCGCGACCGCCCGCTGCCAGGCGTTGTAGTGCGCGGCGGCTTCGGGGTTGGCGCGGATGGCGTCGAATTCACTGATGTCATTCCCCGTGCAGAAGGCGCGCTCGCCGGCGCCGGCGAGAACGAGCACGCGGATCGCCGGGTCCTCCGCCACCTGCGCGAAGAGGGCAGGCAGGGCCTGCCACATCTCGGCGTTGATGGCGTTCAGGCGGCGGGGATTGTCGAGGGTGAGGCGGGCCACGCCCTCCGCCACCTCGAAACGGATCAGGGATGTCAAAGCGCCTTCTCCTCGCGGTGTGGCCCTAGCCAGAGTAGCCCGCCTTCTCGTCCGCCCGGCGCGCGGCGGCGCTCCGCTCCGCCTTGGGCCCGTGGCCGCCACCGCCAGGCGTCCCCAGCAGCACCGTGTCGCCCTTGGCCAGGACGTACTGGCGCTTGGGGTCCACCGCCTCGCCATTGATCCGCAACATGCCCGGCGCGCCCGCCTCGCCACCCTCGATGCCGAAGGCAGGAAAGATTGTCCGCTCGGCCAGGAAGGAGACGGCGATCGGCGTCTCGGAGCGGCTTTCGATCAGCACCTCCTGCCCCAGCCCGCCGCGATGCCGGCCGGCGCCGCCGCTGCCCGGGCGGAGCCGCTTGTGATGGATGCGCAGCGGAGCGATATGCTCGGTGATCTCCACCGGCGTCGAGGAGACGTTGGATGGCCAGGAGAGGCAGGAGAGCCCATCGCCGCGCATGTTGCCCCCCATGCCGCCATTGAAGAAGAACATGTTGGCATAGGGCTTGCCGGCCGCGTTCACGCCGGACTGGTTCATGCCCCACATGGGCGAGCCGCAGGCCGCCATCACCCGCTCCGGCACCACCTGCCCGAGGCAGCCGAAGACCAGCATCGGCAAGTAGTGGCCGATCAGCATCCGCGAACCGCCGGAGGCCGGAAAGACCGGGTTGACGATGCAGCCCGGCGGGGCCGTGACCGAGATCGGCCGCCAGGCGCCCTCGTTGTTCGGCAGTCCGGGGCTGGTGCAGACCTTCACCCCGTACATCGTCATGGCATAGGTGTAGCAAAGGGCGCAGTTGATCGCCCGGTCCACCTGCGGATCGGTGCCGGTGTAGTCCACCGCGATGGAATCGCCGGCGACGGTCAGTGCCATGCGCAGGGTGATCGGGCGGTCCATCAGCCCATCCGTCTGCAACTCGCTGCGGTAGGTGCCGTCCGGCAGGGCGGCGATGGCGGCGCGCATCGCCGCCTCGCAGCGGCTGTGGATCTCGGCGGCGAGGTCCTCCAGGTGTTCGAGCTCCGCCTGCTCCATCAGCACCAGCAGGCGTTCCTCCATCAACTCCAGGGCGACGACCTGCGCCCAGAGGTCGCCCATGGTCTGGTCGGGCGTGCGGACGTTCTTGCGGATGATGGCGACCAGCGTCTCGTCCGCCTGCCCTCCGCGCATCAGCTTCATGGGCGGAATCTGCAGCCCTTCCTCGAACACCTCGCGCGGTTCGGGGCTGCGGATCTTGCCGCCGATGTCCGGCGCATGCGCGGTGGAGGCGCTGAAGGCCACCAGCCTTCCGTTGCGGAAGATCGGCTTGGCCACGGTGATATCCGGCAGGTGGCCGGTGCCGAGCCAGAGATCGTTGGTGATCAGCACGTCGCCCGGTTGCAGCGTTTCTTCCGGGAAGTGGCGGATGAAGTGCTTCACCGTCTCCGGCAGGGTGCCGATGAAGCTCGGGATGCTTTCCGTCGCCTGCACCAGCGACTGCCCGCGCGCATCGGTCACGACGCAGGAGAAGTCGTAGCTCTCCCGCACCAGGGTGGAGAAGCTGGTGCGCACCAGCGCGGCCGCCGCCTCGTCCACCAGCGAAATCAGCCGCCGCCATAGCAACTCGATCTCCACCGCGTCGAAGCGCCGTGCCACCGGATCGTTCATCATGCCACGCGCTCCGCCAGGATGGAGCCGTCGGGCAGCACGCCGATGCGCGCGCCCGGCCCGACGACGAAGGTGCTCTCGTTCTCCTCGAAGACCGCGGGGCCTTCGAGCACGGTGCCAGCCTTGAGCGCGTAGCGGTCATAGACCGGCGTCTCCACCGCGCTGCCCATCTCGGGGAAGTGCACGGGCCGGTGGCCCTTCAGGGCCTCGGCGCCCGGCCGGCCGGAACTGATCCGCAGCGTTGCGCCGGCCCCCGGCATGGGGGCGCTGGCCGAGACCCGCAGGGCCACGAACTGCGCCGCCGCCCCTGGCGGGGTGCGGCCGAAGAGCTGGCGGTAGGCAGCCTCGAAGGCGGCCAGCACCCCTGCCCTGTCCAGCGTCGCCGGCAGGGCGACGGTGATTTCCGAGCCCTGGCCGACATAGCGCATGTCCGCCAGCCGCCGGACGTCGCGCCGCGCGAGGTCGGCCCCGCTGCCCTCCACGACGCCCAGCGCCTCGCGTTCCAGCGCCTCGAAGGTGGTGGCGATCGCCGCCCAATCGGCCGTTGCGAGCGGCATGTTGCAGGAGGCCACGCGGTCGATGCGCGCCGGTGCCATCAGCATGCCGATGGTGCTGCCGGCGCCCGCCCCGGGCGGGCAGACGACGCGTGTGACGCCGAGCTTGCGCCCGACATTCCAGGCATGGACAGGGGCCGCGCCGCCGGTCGCCAGCAGGGCATAGTCGCGTGGCACGCGACCCCGCTCGGCGATGGCGACACGCGCCGCGCCGGCCATGTTCTCGTTCACCACGTCATGCACCCCGGAGGCGCCGCGCCCCGCCTCCAGGCCGAGGCGTTCCGACAGTTCCTCAAGAGCCGCCTGCGCCGGGCCGGGATCGATCCGCATCGTGCCGCCCAGGAAGAAATCCGGGTTGAGGTAGCCGAGCGTCAGGTCGCTGTCCGTCACGGTCGGCTCGGTGCCGCCGCGCCCGTAGCAGACTGGGCCGGGCTGGGCGCCGGCGCTCTCCGGCCCGGCCTGCAGCGTGCCCAGCGCGCTCCGCCGGGCGATGGAGCCGCCGCCGGCGCCGATCTCGATCAGCTCCACCGTCGCGATCTGGACGGGCAGGCCGGAGCCGCGCAGGAAGCGCTTGGTGCGCGCGGCCTCGAAGCCCCAGGCGACCAGCGGTTCGCCATCATCCACCAGGGCGAGCTTGGCGGTGGTGCCGCCCATGTCGAAGGCCAGCACGCGGTCCAGCCCGGCATTGCGGCCGAACCAGGCGCCGGCCAGCGCCCCGGCGGCGGGGCCGCTCTCCAGCAACTGCACCGGCGCGCGCTTGGCCTCCGCCACATGCGTCAGCCCGCCATTGGAGAGCATCAGGAATAGCCCGCCCGGGATGCCGGCGCGCTGCAACGCCGCCTCCAGCGTGTCGAGATAGGTCTCGGCGATCGGGCGCACATAGGCATTGGCCGCCGTCGTCACGGCGCGCGGGTATTCGCGGATCTCGGGCGCGATGTCGCAGGAGAGGGAAAGCGAAAGCTGTGGGAAGCGCCTTGCGATCGCCTCCGCGGCCACCCGCTCATGGACCGGATTGGCATAGGCGTGCAGGAAGCAGATGGCGAGGCTGGTCACGCCCTGCGCCACCAGTTCCGCCACTTCGGCCAGTGCCGCCTCGACATCCAGCGGTACCTCCACCGTGCCGTCAGGCGCCAGCCGCTCCTTGGCCTCCCGCCGCCAGGGGCGAGGGACGAGGGGCTGCGGCATCTCCAGAAACAGGTCGTAGAGCTCGTATTTCCGCTCGCGCGCGATTTCCAGCACGTCGGCGAAGCCCGCCGTCGTCAGCAGGCCGGTGGGCGCGCCCTTGCGCTCGATCAGCGCGTTGGTGAAGAGCGTGGTGGCGTGCACCACCCGCCCGATCGAGCCCGCTGCGATGCCGCTGCGCGCCAGCAGCTGCCGCAGCCCGGTGATGGCGCCGCGCGAGGGATCGTCGGGCGTGGTGCTCTCCTTCCAGATGGCGGCGCTGCCATCCGAGGGATCGAGGATGACGAGATCGGTGAAGGTTCCACCGATGTCGATGCCGAGCGAAAGGGACGCAGTCATGATGGTCCTTGGAGCAATCAGGAACGGGCGGATCAGTCGCCGCGGATGTTGTTGGCTTCGACGACCTGCTTCCAACGCGCGCGGTCGCGCCGGATGCGCGCCTCGAAGGCCTCGCCCGGCTCGCCCAGCGGCAGCAGGCCGCGGTCGGTCATCGTCTTGGCGGTCTGCGGGTCCTGCACCACGGCGGCAAAGATCGCCCCCAGCCCGGCGCGCACATCCGCCGGCAGCCCGCTGGGCCCGGCCAGGCCGAACCAGTTGTTGATCTCCAGCGCCGGAATTCGGCTGGCTAGCGGCACAAGTTCCGGCATCAGCGGCGTCGGCGCCGGCGCCGTCACGCCAAGGCCCTTGAGCTGCCCGGCGCGGATCTGCGGCGCCACCTCGGCGACATTGGCGACCATCATGTCCACGCGCCCCGCCGAGACATCGAGCGCGGCCGGCGCGCCGCCGCGATAGGGCACATGCGTCATGCTCACCCCGGTCGCGCCGCAGAACAGCGCGCCGCCGAGATGGTTGATGGAGCCATTGCCGGAGGAGGCGTAGGTCGCCGCACCGTTCTTCTGCTTCGCATAGGCGATCAGTCCGTCCACGTCGCCGAAGGGCGCGTCGGGTCGCACCACCAGCGCCATCGGCGTCCCCGCGAGGGCGGCGACCGGCGTCAGCTCCTTGTCGAGATCCAGCGGCACCGGGACGCCGGGAATGGCGGGCAGGACGCACATCATCCCCATGATGGCGCTGCACAGCGTGTAGCCGTCCGGCGCCGCATGGGCGGTGGCCTGCGCGGCGATGAAGCCATAGGCGCCGCTGCGGATCTCGGCCACTACGGGCGTGCCATACAGGCGCTGGACCCCCTCACCCACCACGCGCACCAGGATGTCTACCGCACCGCCCGGCGGATAGCCCACCAGGATGCGAAGGGGCTGCTCCGGCACCCAGGCAGCCGGGGCCGCCGCGGCCCCATGGGGCAGGGATGCGGCGGCGGCGCCGGCAAGGAAGATGCGGCGCGGGATCGGGACGGACGTCATCGACTCACCTCCTGGCAAAGCCGGCGAGGGTGGCATTGTCTCCCCGCCGCTGGGCTCCATAGCCCACGCGGCCTTTCCTCTCGGACGAGGTCATGCGCTTCCGGCAAGGACTGGCTCCGGACCATTGCGCTGCATCGCCTGCTTGGCTGGAAGGTTCAGAGGGAATCGTTGCGGAGGCAACTGAAAGTGCCGCATGCGTTGATGAGGATTTGGAATAAACTTGCTTCATGCGCCGCCATGTTCCCCAGACTGCCGCCCTGCAGGCCTTCGAGGCCTGTGCCCGCCATCTCAGCGTCTCCCGCGCGGCGGAAGAGCTGCGGCTGACGCAGAGCGCCGTCAGCCGCCAGTTGGCCGGGCTGGAAGCGCAGCTCGGCCTGCGCCTGTTCCTGCGGGTGCGGCAGCGGCTGGTGCTCACGCCGGCCGGTGCCGCCTATGCGCCGCGCGTGCGCGCAAGCCTCGCCCGACTTGAGAGCGCGACGCTGGAACTGCTCGCCCATCGCGGCACCGGCGGCACGCTGAACCTCTCGGTCTCGCCCACCTTCGGCGCGCGCTGGCTGATGCCGCGCCTGCCCGCCTTCCGCGCCGCCTATCCCGGCGTGATGCTGAACTTCCGCAACTACACCACGCGCCTGACACCGCTCGATTTCGCTGCCGAGGAGGTGGACGCCGCCCTGATCCTCACCGAGGGCCCTGCACCCGGAATCGTGCAGCATCGCATCCTCGCCGATGCGCGCTGTCCGGTCTGCGCGCCCGCGACCGCCACCACGCTGCGCAGCCCGGCCGACCTGGCCGCCCACACCTTGCTGCAACAGACCACCCGGCCGCGTGGCTGGGTAGAATGGTTCGCCGCGGCGGGCGTCGAAGGCACTGACGGGCTGCGCGGGCCGCAGTTCCAGAACATGACGATGGTGGCCGAGGCCGCCGCCGCAGGCCTCGGCGTGGCATTGCTCCCGCGCTTCCTGGTGACGGCGGAGATCGCCAGTGGGCGCCTGCAGGCGCCCTTCGACTTGGCGCTGACCGGCAACTTCGCATATTGCCTCGCCTATCCCGAGGTGGCCGAGGAACTGCCGGCCTTGCGCGCCTTCCGGGGATGGCTCCTGGCGGAGATCGGAACGGGCTGACCCCGCTGGGGACGGCACCAAGGACACCCGACGCCAAGGGCAGATGGGAGCCGGGGCTGTCGGGCCGGTGGCGAAGCGAGGCACCGGCGTCGCGTCAGGCTACCCGACCGAACTGCGGCAACCCGTCTTCGCCTAAAGCCGACACGCTGCGCCTGTCTTGAGCGCATCCTCACTCACGCCGGCGTCCAGCAATCCCAGGGTCATCCGGAGCCGCGCGGCCACATCGGCCCGGATGGCGAGAGCCGAGGAGGCGCGCGGAACGGAGTGGCAGGGCCGCAACACAACCAAGCCGCGCCCAGCAAAGTGGATTTCGGGGCTCTCCTTGCGCAGCCGGTGGGCCGCAATGTCCTCCGGCCGGCCAGCTTAAATATCCTTTGCAATCATACAGAAAATCTTCACAACGAAAGGTAAAGCAGATTTTGTTTTGCTAGCTATGGTATTTTGAAGCCGCTTGGCGGTCATGGCTGCAATCGGCTTCTGGCCAAAATTCTCACCGTATGTCCGTGGGCGACCGATGGAGCCGCCTCCCAGCAGCCAGGGCTTCCGGCCCGCTTCTGATCTGGGCCGCGACGTGAAGGGTCTGCGAGGATGGGGACATCGGCGCTTGCCGGGCGGCCGCTGGGGTGCTGCCTCCGGGACGGCTGCAAATATGGTCAGCAAGGCTGCAGGCTTCGTCTCACTTGCGGGGGCAAACACGCCGCGGCGGCCGCATCAGTGTTGATCCGGCTGCGCGCCCTCCGTTCTGGGACGGCGACATGGAGAGAATCCGAATGCGCGCGCGTTGCGCCGGCAAGGCCGGCTCCAGGCGCGACCAGCGAAGGCCTGACGCCTATTGGCCGACTTTCCCGGCACCCGGCTTCTGACAGACCGGCACCATCCTCAAGCCTTGCGGCAGTTCTTCTGTGCCGCCACGCCCATGGATTGGGAATGGGGACCAGCAACGCCACGGCTGGCCTCTCCTTTCACCGGGCGCTCGCCTCTAAGCCGGAGGCGATGGGCGTGTGCTAGGCGCTGAACCTGGGCCGCTGGGGCCTCGAAGCCAGCACCGCCGTGACCGGCAGCTTCGAGGCGAGCTGAAGCCCTCGGGAGTCGCCTTCCCGCCGTCATGGAAAACCCGCCGCCAGCCACCATGAAGGCAGGTTGGCGGCGGCTGCGCGGAACGGGATCAGGCGGTGCCCCCGGCCTCCGGATTGACGATGCAATCCGTCGTCAGCGTGCCGCCGAAGAAGTGGATGGTATTCTCGGCTGAGGCCAGCGCCATGCGGCGCAGCCCTTGCGCCGTACTGGCCGCGACATGCGGCGTTACGATCACGCTGTCGAGGGAGAGCAGCGGGATCGCGGCGGCCATCGGCTCAACGGCCACCACGTCCAGCCCGGCACCGGCCAGATGGCCGGAGCGCAGGGCGGCTTCCAGCGCCGCCTCGTCCACCAGCGTGCCCCGCGCCGTGTTCACCAGCAGCGCCCTCGGCCGCATGGCCGCCAGGAAAGCCACACCGACCATGCCGCGCGTCGCCGCATTCGAGGGGCAGTGCAGGCTGACGATCTCCGCCTCCGCCAGCGCCGCCGATAAGTCTGGTGCCGGCTCGTAGCCCAGGCCACGGATGGTGTTGGCGGGAATGAAGGGATCATGCACCAGCACCCGCATGCCGAAGGCCGCGCAGAGCCGCGCCACCCGCGTGCCGATGCGCCCGAAGCCCAGCAGCAGCACCGCCCTGCCGGCAAGGTCCTGCGTGGGCGAGGAGGAAGGCACCACCCAGTCGCCCCGCCGCACGCCGGCATTGAAGTGCACGACCTGCCGCGACAGGGCCAGCATCAGCATCAGCGCGTGCTCGGCCACCGAGGCGGCATTTGCCTCGGGGGTGATGGCCAGGGTGATGCCGCGCTCGGTCAGGGCGGCCACATCGACATTGTCATAGCCGACGCCGTGGCGGCAGACGAAGCGCAGCCGCGGCGCCTGCTCCAGCAGCGCGCGGTCCACGCGCGTGCCGCGCACGATGATCCCGTCCGCGCGGGCGAGCTGGCCGGGCAGGCTGGCCGGCGTGACCTCGGAGGGCGGAATCAGGGTGATTCCGGGTTCGGCCTGCAGCCGCGCCAGCCCGTCCTGGTGGATGGGGCTGATGACGAGGATCTCGGGCATGGCGCGCTCAGCCCTGGCTCCAGGGACGGCGGGCGAAGAGCCCCTTCACCGCCTCCTGCTCATGCAGCACCGTCTGGCGGTAGTCGTCGCCGAAGATCGGGCGCAGCGGCAGGTTCACCTTCTCGGCCTCGGCGAGGAAGGCGGGATCGGCCGCCATGCGGCGCATGGCCTCCACCAGCTTCGCCGTGATGGCCGCCGGCACGCCCGGCGGCGCGACGAAGCCGCGCATCGAGCCGCCGACGACGTCGACGCCCTGCTCGCGGAAGGTCGGCACATCCGCCATGGGCTTCCAGCGCGCGGGCGCCGCCTGGCCGAGGCAGCGCGTCCGCCCCTCCTGCAACAGGCCAAGCCCTTCGCTGACATTGTAGACGGCCACGTCGATCTGGCTGCTCAGCAGGTCGCGGATGGCCAGCGCCGTTCCGTTGTAGGGCGAGTGCAGCGCCTTGACGCCCGCCGCCTCCTCATAGGCCAGCAGCAGCTGGTGGTCGTCCGAGCCGACGCCCGCGGCGGTGCCGAAGGAGACCGCCTCGGCCTGGGCCGCGGCGCGGCGATTCAGGTCGGCCATGTCCTTGATGGGGGAATCCGCACGGACCCAGAAAGCGCCGGGATCATCGACGAGATTGGCGATATAGGTGAATTCCTCCAGCTTCCAGCGCACCGGCCGCTCCAGCGGAATCGAGCTGAGGGAAAGGCTGGCGATCGCGCCCAGGGTGAAGCCGTCCGGGCGGGCGGTGAAGATGAACTCGTTGCCTGTCTGCCCGCCGGCGCCGGGACGGTTGGTGACGACGAACTGCGCCTTCTCCAGATAGTTCGGCAGGTACTTGGCGACGAGCCGGGCCATCAGGTCGATGCCGCCGGCCGGCGGATAGGGCACCACCATCTCGATGGCCCGGGCCGCGGGCCAGTTCTCCTGCGCGCGGGCCAGCGGCACGGGCAGCAGCGCCGCCAGGGCGGCGGCACTCAGGTTGCGTCGGCTGATCATTCTTCTCTGTCTCCTCCGGCCGGCTTGTCCATGCCGGTCCGCCTCAGGAAATTGGGGTCCGCTCAGTCCTCGAAGACGCAGCCACGCGCCTGGAGGGTCTTGTCCACCCAGGAACGGTCGCTTGAGCCGGCGCGGATGGCCGCCATCTCCCGCCCCTCGGCCGCCTGCTTGGCCTCTGCGGCGGCCAGAACCTCCGCGGCCGCGAGGCGCGGCACGGCGAGCACGCCATCCGCATCGCCCAGCATCAGGTCGCCGGGTTCGACGACCATGCCGTCCAGGGCGACCGGCACGTTGATCTCGCCGGGGCCGTCCTTGTAGGGACCGCGATGCGTCACCCCGGCGGCGTAGACGGGCAGGTCCAGGGCGCGGATGCTGTCGGCGTCACGGATTGCGCCGTTGATGACGATGCCGCCGACGCGGCGCCGAATGGCGTGGTTCAGCATCAGGTCGCCCATGATCGCCGTGGTGAGGTCGCCGCCCGCATCGGCGACGATCACATCGCCCGGCTCGGCCATGTCGAGCGCCTTGTGGAGCATCAGGTTGTCGCCTGGCCGGAGCTTCACCGTCAGGGCCGGGCCCGCCATGCCGCCCCCGGCGTGCATCGGCCGCAGCCGCGGGCCGCCCGCCACCATGCGGGACATGGAGTCGCTGACATTGGCGACGGGGATCGCGCGGAAGCGCTCCACCAGTTGCGGCTCGATGCAGTGGAGCCGCCTGAGAATGCGAAAGCCAAGCGCCATGGTTGCGTTCCGTCCCCTTTCTTGTGGAGGGGCAGATTACGGTGGGCAGCGCAAAGGAAAAGTCATAACATTTCATGATCAGCAATAACTAAAAGGCATGAAAATGGTCTCGCTCCGCCAGATCGAGGCGTTCCTGGCCATCGCCGAAACCGGCCATTTCGGTACGGCGGCAGACCGCCTCGGCACCACCCAGCCCGCCATCTCCAAGCGTATCGCGGAGCTGGAGGCGGCGCTCGGCGCTCCGCTGTTCGACCGCCAGCAGCGCCCGCCGCGCCTGACGGAGCGCGGCCATGCCCTGCGCCCCCTCTGCGAGGAGATGCTGGCGCTGCGCAACCGGATGCTGACCTGCACGGACGACATCGCGGCCTATCCCGGAGCGATCCGCTTCGGCGTCACGGAACTGGTGGCCCTGACCTTCCTGCCTGACCTGGTGGCGGGCCTGCGCCGGCGTCTGCCACGCGCGCGGCTGCGCGCCGAGGTGAAGCTGGCCGAGGAACTGCATGGCGGGCTGACGGAGGGGCGGCTCGACGTGGTGATCTCGCCGGGGCGCGTGCCGGCGGGAATGGTCGGGCATCGGCTGGCCAGCCTGGAGATGGCCTGGATGTGCAGCGGCCAGAACCACGACATCCCCTGCCGCATCTCCGTCGCCGCGCTGGCGCGCTATCCGATCCTGGCACAGACGCAGGCCTCGGGCCTGCAGGAGATGGTCAACGACTGGTTTCAGGAGAACGGCGTCCGCGCCCAGCTGGAGCTGGCCAGCAACAGCCTTTCCGCGCTCTGTGGACTGACCGTCGCCGGGCTGGGCCTTTCGCTTTTGCCCTTGCGGCAGTTCCAGGGCCGGATTGCCGCAGGCGAACTACGCGTGGTCGAGACCGAGCCGCCCGTGCCACCGCTGGAATATTTCATCTGCTATCCCAGGGGCGGCCTTGAGGCCGTGATGACGACCGTTGCCGAGGTGATCTTCGAAACGGCCCGCTTCTGATTCCTGGCCCTTTCCGGCGGCCGGATTCCTCTGCGCTTCCCTGGCACCAGCTCGCGCAGGATCGCAGCGTCATCCTCCGCGCAGGGACAGTCCCCCCTTGGCGACAAGTCGCGCCTTGGAAGCCCGGCCGGCATCGAGGTGGCGCAGCATCAGAGTGGAAGCCTTGGCCATGTTGCCACGCTCGATGCTGTCGAGGATCGCGAGGTGCTCCGCCGATTGCACCGTCAGCCGCTCCTGGTCGGTGGCAATGATGTAGCCGATCAGCCGCCGCAGCCGGGTCACGCGCAGCGCCGCATCGGCGAAGAAGCGGTTGTTGGAGGCCTGCATCAGCGCGAGATGGAAGCCCGAATTGGTTTCGAACACCTGGCGCGGCGACATCCGCCGGGCAGCGCCCCCGGCCAGCTCGCCCTGTTCCCGCCGCAGCCGCTCGGCCACGCCGCGTGGCAGTTCGAAGCGCGGCTCCAGCAGGGCGGCGGGCTCGATCGCCCGGCGGAAGCGGTAGGCTTCGTCCTGCCCTTCCGCGCCCTCGATCAGCGGCAGGAAGCGCCAGCCGCCAGCCGGGGCGCGCTCGATCCAGCCTTCGGACAGCACCTGCTGCAGCACCCGCTGCAACTGGGGGCGCTGCACCTTGTAGCGGCGCATTAGATCAGCGCTACCGGTCAGATCAGGCAGTTCGCCGGCCAGCCGGTCCTCGGCCAGCTTCCAGTACAGCCGTTCCGCGTCCTGGCTTTCGGTGTCCAGCGGCACGGCCTGGGCGATGTCCTCGGGGAAGCGCCGCAGCACCAGCCGCCGCTCGCAGCGATCCACGACCCCGGCCTCGGTCAGCAGCGCCAGGGCGCCGCGCACCGGCGCGCGCGACGTGCCCATGGCGGCGGCCAGGGCTTCCTCGGTCAGCCTCTGCCCCGGCTCGGCACCGCTGCTCCGCAGGTGCTCCAGGATCGTGCGGGCGAGCTGGCGGTGCAGGATGGCGGCGGGTGTGCGGGGCATCGGACCTTCGGCGCGGACAGGCGTGGCTATGCTAGCCGATGCGCCATCGCCCAGCACATGGTGCCCCCTTCCACGACCGTGACAGCCGTTCGGCGGGGCGGGGTTGATGTATCTTATGATCATAAGATACATTCTTGCCGTTCGCCGGCATCCCACACGCAGAGGCCGGCTCTTGGAGCCTCTCGTCCGATGTCCCTCCCCGCGCCCATGACCATGATCGAAGGCCCCTTCGGCCGCTGCCGCATCATCGACCTGCGCGCGGCGGTCGGCCCGCTGCTGCCGCGGATGCCCTGGGTGCATCGGGTGCTGCTGGAGAACCTGCTGCGGCAGCCTGAGCCGGAAGTGCGGCAGGCGGGGCTGAAGGCACTGACGGATTGGCTGGAAACCGGCCGCTCGGACGCCGAGATCCCCTTCGCGCCGCTGCGCATCCTGATGCATGACACCACCTGCGGCCCGGCGCTGGTGGACATCGCCGCCATGCGCGACGCCCTGGCCGAGGCGGGCGGCGACCCGACGCTGCTCAATCCCTCCGTTCCCGTTGCCACCTCCACCGATCACTCGGTGGCGGTGGACGTCTCGGGTGTGGCGGGGGCGCTGGGCACCAACATGCAGCGCGAGATGGAGCGCAACGCCGAGCGCTACCGCTTCATGAAATGGGCGGCCAACACGGTGCGCGGCTTCCGCGTCTTCCCGCCCGGCACCGGCATCATGCACACCATCAACCTGGAGCGCCTGGCGACGGTGGTGACCACCGAGCAGCGCGACGGCATCACCTGGGCGGTGCCGGACACGCTGGTGGGCACGGACAGCCACACCCCGATGGTCAACGGCATCGGCGTGCTGGGCTGGGGCGTGGGCGGCATCGAGGCGGAGGGCGTGATGTTCGGCGTACCCGTCTCGCTGCGCGTGCCGGAGGTGATCGGCGTGCGGCTCAAGGGCGCGCTGCCCGAGGGCAGCTTCGCCACCGACCTGGCGCTGGCCGTGACCGAATTGCTGCGCAAGGCCGGGGTCGCCGGCGAGTTCGTCGAGTTCTTCGGCTCCGGCGTCGGCATGCTGACCGCCGGACAGCGCGCGGTGGTCGCCAACATGGCGCCGGAATATGGCGCCACGACCGGCATGTTCCCCATCGACGGGCAGACGCTGGACTACCTGCGCGCCACCGGGCGCGAGGAGCGGCAGGTGGCGCTGGTGGAAACCTATGCCAAGGCGCAGGGCCTGTGGCACGACCCGGAGAACGCGCCACGCTACACCAGGGTGCTGGAGCTGGATCTCGCCGCCCTGCGCCCCTCCGTCGCCGGCCCGCGCCGGCCGCAGGACCGGTTGGCCCCGGCCGATGTTCCGGCTGCCCTCGCCGCCGCCGGCACGGTGCCGGACGGTCCGCCGGTGGGCGGCATCCCTCCGGACGCGGTGGCCATCGCCGCCATTACCTCCTGCACCAACACCTCCGACTTCCCGATGCTGGTGGCCGCCGGTCTGGTGGCACGCAAGGCGCGCGCGCTTGGCCTTGCCGTGCCAGGCTGGGTGAAGACCTCCCTCACCCCCGGTTCGCCCTCGGCCGAGCGTCGGCTGCGCCGGGCCGGGTTGCTGGATGACCTGGAAGCCCTGGGTTTCGGCGTGGCGGGCTATGGCTGCGCCACCTGCATCGGCAATTCCGGCCCGCTGCTGCCCGCCGTCGCGCAGGCGGTGGAGCAGGGCGGGCTGAAGCCGGTGGCGGTGCTCTCCGGCAACCGCAACTTCCCGGGCCGCGTGCATGCGCAGGTGGAGTCCGGCTTCCTGGCCTCGCCGCCGCTGGTGGTGGCCTATGCGGTGGCCGGTCGCGCCGGGCTGGACATCACGCGGGACCCGCTGGCCCGGACGCCGAACGGCGGTGCCGTGCGCCTGACCGATCTCTGGCCCAGCGCGGCCGAGATCGAGGCCGTGGCTGCGGTGGGGCTCGACCCGGCCGACATCGCGGCGGCCGGCCGGGAGGCCGATGCCTCGCCAACCTGGGCGGCACTCGAAGCCCCGGCCACACCGCGCTTCCCCTGGGATGCGGCCTCCACGTACCTGCGGCGCCCGCCCTTCGTGAATTTCGGGCCGGAAGAGGCGACCGCTGGCCTTCTGCGCGCCCATCCCCTGCTGGTGCTGGGCGACGACATCACCACCGACCACATCTCCCCGGCAGGCTCCATCCCCGCCGGCAGCGACGCGGCTTCCTGGCTGGTCGAGCGTGGCGAGAACCCGCAGGACCTCAACGTCTATGCCTCCCGGCGCGGCAACTGGGAGGTCATGCTGCGCGGCCTCTTCACCAACCGCACGGTGATGAACTTCCTCGGGAGCGGCCACAAGGCAGGCCGCACGGTCTTCGCGCCGACGGGCGAGGCGATGCCGGTCTGGCAGGCCGCCGCGCGCTACGCCCAGGCTGGCCTGCCGGTCGTGATCCTGGCCGGCGAGCGCTACGGCACCGGTTCATCCCGCGACTGGGCGGCCAAGGGCGCGCAACTGCTCGGTGCCCGTGCCGTGCTGGCCAACAACTTCGAGCGCATCCATCGCGCCAATCTCGTCGGCATGGGCGTGCTGCCGCTGAAGCTGCCGGTGGCGTGGAAGCCCGAGACGCTGGGACTGCAACCCGGAGACGTCATCGAGATCGGGTGGGATGCTGAGGCCCTGTCGCCCCATGCGCCGGTGGCCGTGACGCTGCGGCGCGGCAGCGGCGAGGCGTTGTCCACGCAAGCAACGGCCCTGCTGGAAACCACCCGCGAGGTCCGGCTGGTGCAGGCGGGCGGCATGATCCCGCTGATCCTCCGCCAAGCCCTGGCCCGCAGCCGCGAGGCACAGCCCGCCATCGCCTGAATGAAGCAGATATCCTCGCCATCGGCCGCATCCGGATCGGTGTCGGTATAGGCCGATTGACCACGGCGGGGCTGGTGGCGCACACCGGCAAGACGGTCCGCCTCGTGTCCCGCACGGCCGCGAGACCCTCTTCGCCGGAAGGAGCGCAGGATGAGCAAGGGATCCGATCTGCTGGTGGCGGCGCTGGCCAATGAAGGCGTGGACCGCATCTTCGGCGTGCCCGGCGAGGAGAACCTCGACGTTCTGGAGTCACTGCGGAACTCCTCCATCCAGTTGGTGCTGACCCGGCACGAGCAGGCCGCTGCCTTCATGGCCGCCACCTATGGGCGCCTGACCGGTCGGCCCGGCGTCTGCCTGACGACGCTGGGGCCGGGCGCGCTGAACCTGACCACCGGCGCGGCCTATGCGCATCTCGGTGCCATGCCGATGGTGATGATCACCGGGCAGAAGGGCATCCTCTCTTCCCGGCAGGCGCGCTTCCAGGTGGTGGACGTGGTGGCGGCGATGAAGCCGCTGACCAAGCTCTCGCGCCAGATCGTCTCGCCGCAGATGATCCCGACCCTGGTGCGGGAGGCCTTTCGCGTCGCCGCCGAGGAGCGCCCGGGCCCCGTGCACCTGGAACTGCCCGAGGACATCGCGGCGGAGGAATGCGGCGTCCTGCCGATGGTCCCGCCGCACCCGACCGAGCTGCCCGTGGCCAGCGCCGAGGCGCTGGATCGCGCGGCGGCGATGATCCTGGCCGCCGAGCGGCCGCTGCTGATGCTGGGCGCCGCGGCCTCCCGCCCCCGCTCCACCGAGGACTTGGCGCAGTTCGTGCTGCGCACGCGCATCCCGTATTTCACCACGCAGATGGGCAAGGGCACGGTGCCCGGCGGCACCGCGCTCTACATGGGCACCGCCGCGCTCTCCGAGCGGGACTACGTCCATGAGGCAATCGAGCGCGCCGACCTGATCGTCACCATCGGCCATGACACCATCGAGAAGCCGCCTTTCATCATGGGGCCGGGCGGGCCGCAGGTGATCCATGTCGGCTACCAGCCAGCGACGGTGGAACAGGTCTATTCCCCGCAGGCCGAGGTGATCGGCGATATCGGCCCCTCCCTGCGGCTGCTGGCGGACCGGGTAGAAGGGCGCATCCCGCAGGCCGGCGCATTGTTGCCGCTGCGCGAGGGCATCCTGGCCCGCATCGCCGACCGCGCCACGGAGGAGCGCTTCACGCCGCAGCGCCTGGTTCATGATATCCGCCAGGTGATTCCGGCGGATGGCATCGTCGCGCTGGACAACGGCATGTACAAGATCTGGTTCGCGCGCAACTACCGCACCACGATGGCGAACACGCTACTGCTGGACAATGCGCTGGCCACCATGGGCGCTGGCCTGCCCTCCGCCATGATGGCCGCGATGCTGCATCCTGACCGCCGCGTTCTGGCCGTCTGCGGCGATGGCGGCTTCATGATGAACAGCCAGGAGATGGAAACCGCCGTCCGGCTGAAGCTGAACCTTGTCGTGCTGATCCTGGAGGATGGTGCCTATGGCATGATCCGCTGGAAGCAGGCCGTGGACCGGTTCCCCGATTTCGGCATGACCTTCGGCAATCCGGACTTCGTGCGCTACGCCGAGAGCTACGGCGCGAAGGGCTGGCGCGTCCATGAGATCGGCCAGTTCGCCCCGACTCTGGAGCGGGCCTTCGCGGCCGGCGGCGTCCACCTCGTGACCGTTCCTATCGACTACTCGGAGAACACCCGTGTGCTGGTCGAGGAACTGCGGGCAAGGCTTCCAGTGATGTCGCAGTCGCCCGGCGCCGCATCGGCCTGAGCAGCCCTCGTGCCGCCCTCCCGCGGGTTGTCATGGACCTTCCGGGCTTCCACGCCTCGGTGGGCGATTGATCGATTGGATCAATGATCCTGATTTAAAAAAACTGCTTCCCTCGATTGCAGGCGACGCATAGCCTGCCGTTAAAACATCCAGGGAGGGCCAAGATAATGGATACCAATGCCAGCGGTCCGCTGAGCTGCCCGATGAAGAAGCCAGCGGCGCTGCGATCGCTGCTGGGCCGGACCAATCGCGACTGGTGGCCGAACCAGCTTTCGCTCGACATCCTCCATCAGAAGGGTCTCACCGGAAACCCGATGGGCGATGGGTTCGACTATGCCAAGGAATTCCAGTCGCTCGACTACGCCGCGGTGAAGAAGGACCTTCACGCGCTGATGACCGACAGCCAGCCCTGGTGGCCGGCCGATTACGGCCACTACGGCCCCTTCTTCATCCGCATGGCCTGGCATAGCGCCGGCACCTACCGCACGGGCGACGGCCGCGGTGGCTCCTCCTCCGGCGGGCAGCGCTTCGCGCCGCTGAACAGCTGGCCCGACAACGCCAATCTCGACAAGGCGCGCCGCCTGCTCTGGCCGGTCAAGCAGAAATACGGCCGCAAGCTCTCCTGGGCCGATCTGTTCATCATGGCCGGCAACGTCGCCATCGAGTCGATGGGCGGCCCGATCTTCGGCTTCGGCGGCGGGCGCGCGGACGTCTTCGAACCCGAGAAGGACATCTACTGGGGCACCGAGGAGGAATGGCTGGGCCAGACCCGCATCGATCCCGCCAAGGAGATGGTGCTGGAGAACCCGCTGGCCGCCATCCAGATGGGCCTCATCTACGTCAATCCCGAAGGCCCGGGCGGCGAGCCCGACCCCGCTGGCTCGGCGCGCGACATCCGGGAAACCTTTGCCCGCATGGGCATGAACGACGAGGAAACGGTCGCGCTGACTGCCGGTGGCCACACCTTCGGCAAGTGCCACGGCGCGGGCGATCCCTCCAAGGTCGGCAAGGAGCCCGAAGGCGCCGATATCGCGCAGATGGGCCTGGGCTGGCAGAGCGGCCATGAGAGCGGCATCGGGGACCATACCATCACCAGCGGCCTGGAAGGCGCCTGGACACCCAACCCGATCCAGTGGGACGGCGGCTACTTCCACATGCTGCTGGACTATGAGTACGAGCTGGTGAAGAGCCCCGCCGGCGCCAAGCAATGGCAGCCGGTCAACCAGAAGCCCGAGGACATGGCGCCCGGCGCGCACAGCCCCGACCGCCGTGTGCCGACGATGATGACCACCGCCGACATGGCGATGAAGGTGGATCCGGAATACCGCAAGATCTCGGAGCGGTTCCGCGCCAATCCCGACCAGTTCGCCGATGCCTTCGCCCGAGCCTGGTTCAAGCTGACCCACCGCGACATGGGCCCGAAGG
The DNA here is from genome assembly GCA_035556695.1 of Roseomonas sp. Taxonomy (GTDB): domain Bacteria; phylum Pseudomonadota; class Alphaproteobacteria; order Acetobacterales; family Acetobacteraceae; genus Pseudoroseomonas. The sequence continues at coordinate 140,377 of DATMFR010000055.1, read as the reverse complement.
TCCGCTACCTCGGCCCCGAGGTTCCCACCGAGGACCTGATCTGGCAGGATCCGATCCCGAAGGCCGACTACGCGCCGATCGACGAGGCCGATGTGGCGGCCCTCAAGCAGAAGATCCTCGCCTCCGGCCTCACCATTCCCGAGCTGGTGGCGACCGCCTGGGCCTCGGCCGCGACCTATCGTGGCTCGGACCACCGGGGCGGTGCCAATGGCGGACGCATCCGGCTCGCCCCACAGAAGGACTGGGACGTGAACCAGCCCGAGCGGCTCGCCAAGGTGCTGAAGGTCTACGAGGACATCAAGGCCGGGTTCGACGGTGCCGCTCCGGGCGGCAAGAAGGTCTCGATCGCCGACCTCATCGTGCTGGGCGGTACGGCCGCCGTCGAGAAGGCGGCGCGGGATGCCGGACATGATGTCGCGGTGCCCTTCGCGCCGGGCCGCACCGATGCCTCGGCCGAGCAGACCGATGCCGAGAGCTTCGCCGTCCTGGAACCGAAGGCGGATGGCTTCCGCAACTACCTGCAGGTCCCCTTCAGCGTGCCCACGGAGGAGCTGCTGATCGACCGCGCCCAACTCATGAGGCTGAGCGCGCCGGAGATGACGGTGCTGGTCGGCGGGCTGCGCGTGCTCGGCGCCAACCACAACGGGCAGAAGGAGGGCGTGCTCACCGACCGCCCAGGTCAGCTGACCAACGACTTCTTCGTCAACCTGCTCGACATGGGCACGGCCTGGAAGTTGGTGGACGGCCAGGCGGACGAGGTCTTCATCGGCACCTGCCGCAAGACCAACGAGGAGAAATGGCGGGCGACGCGCACCGACCTCGTCTTCGGCTCCAATTCTCAGCTCCGGGCGCTGTCCGAAGTCTATGCGGCGGCCGATGCGGGCAGAAAGTTCGTCGACGACTTCGTCGCGGCCTGGACCAAGGTGATGAACGCCGACCGTTTCGACCTCGCCCGATCCTGATCGCCCGGTGACTTGCCGGGTGTGAGCCATTCCTCGCCGCGGCGCCCTGGCGCTGCGGCACCGGATGGAAGTCAAACGGGAGGGACAACCGATGCGGCGGCGCGACGTCGATCAACTGGACCCCAGCCGGGCCTACTGGGTGCCGGCGGTTGTTGCGCCCGAACGGAACTGGGCCGGCGCACCCGGTTGCCGCAGGGGCGCGCGGTACATGGTCAACTGCCTGACGCTTCAGGTGAGCAGGGACGAGTTCGAGCCCTTCGACAGCCAGTCCAGCTGCCTGCGCTGGATCATGCTCAACCGGGCACATCTTAATCGCATGCTCCCCGGCGCCAGAATACGCGCCGTTCCACTGGATCGTTGGCTTCTCGGCCTGGACTGAGGCGGGGACAAGGGTCGCGGTTGGCAGAGCTGGCCAGGGCAGAAGGCGCCGGTGCACCAGAGCAGGCCTGACCGAACGGGCGGGCGGCCGGATGACGCCTCGACCTGTCCCGGTTACGAGCGCATCCGCGCGGGAGCCGCCGCAGCATTCCGGGTGCACATGCGAAGGTCGAAGTGGCGTCCTGCTGCGGACTTGGCCACGCTCCGGCATCGCCCCGGATTGCAAAAAAGTAATCATCTTGGTAGGGGGTTCCGTGAGCAAGGTGCCCGAAATGCTACGACCATCATTCTGGCAAGGGTTTGCTTCGCCTCGTTGATCTCCCGGCACGCTCCGGCGTAGTGGAGACAGTTCGAGGTGTTGCTGTACCTGTTTCAGCAGCGCCTGCATCTCCGGGAGGGAGAATGGGGATCACGAACCGCATTCCAGCCGCGAATATCATTCTTGATCTCGACGCGAGTACCAAGCACGCCTTGCTGCAGGCACTGGCCGCTCAGGCCGCCCAGCGGTTGGAGCTGCCGACGGATGAGATCCTTGACGCGCTGGAGAACCGGGAGGCGCTTGGCTCCACCGCCCTGGGTCGCGGCGTCGCGCTGCCGCACGCACGTCTGACCCGGGACAGCCCGCCGCTGATGCTGTTCGTCCGCCTCGGCCGCCCGGTCGACTACGACGCGCGCGACGAAGAGCCCGTCGACCTCGTGGTCCTCGTGCTCTGGCCAGAAGCCGCAGCGGAAGGCTTCCTGCCTGCCCTCTCCGACACTTGCCGGGCGCTGCGGGAACCGCAGGCGCTCCGCCGGCTACGCGCCGCCACCTCGGCGGAGGAGATCGTCGCGCTGCTGGACCGGTATGGCACCCCCTCGCCCGAGACGGAGGAGGAGGAATGATGCGTCCCCCCAGCGGGGGCCGCCTGGCGCAAGATGGGTGGCACGATGCCTGAGGGCCTTCTTCTTGCTCTGGTCGGGTTGCCCTTTCTGGGTGCCGTCTTGGCGGGGATGCTGCCGACGGCGGCGCGCGACACCGCCTCCGGCCTTGCCGGAGCCGTCGCGCTCATCGGCCTCGGCCTTGTCTGGGCGGCCTATCCGACTGTTGCTGCCGGCGGGGTGCTCCGGGCCGAGTTCGCCTGGATGCCGACCCTCGGCCTCAACCTCGTCCTGCGGATGGATGGCTTTGCCTGGCTCTTCGCCGGGCTGGTAACCGGCATCGGCGCGCTCGTGGTGCTCTACGCGCGCTACTACATGTCCTCCGAAGATCCGGTGCCCCGCTTCTTCTCCTTCCTGCTCGCCTTCATGGGGGCGATGATCGGGCTGGTGATCTCAGGCAACCTGGTGCAGCTCGCCTTCTTCTGGGAGCTGACGAGCCTCTTCTCCTTCCTGCTGATCGGTTACTGGCACCATACCGCGGCCGCCCGCGACGGTGCCCGCATGGCGCTGACCATCACGGCCGCCGGTGGCCTTGCGCTCTTCGCGGGCGTGCTGGTGCTCGGCCATATCGTGGGCAGCTACGACCTGGATGCCGTCCTGGCCGCCGGCGACCGCATCCGCGAGCATCCGCTCTACCTGCCCGCCCTGCTGCTGATCGTCCTCGGCGCGCTTACCAAGAGCGCCCAGTTTCCTTTCCATTTCTGGCTGCCGCATGCCATGGCGGCGCCGACGCCGGTCTCCGCCTATCTCCATTCGGCGACGCTGGTGAAGGCTGGCGTCTTCCTGCTCGCCCGGCTCTGGCCGGTCATGGCCGGCACCGATGCCTGGGCCTGGACCGTCGGTCTGGCCGGACTGATCACGCTGCTGCTCGGCGCTTACATCGCCATCTTCCAGAACGACCTGAAGGGGCTGCTGGCCTATTCCACCATCAGCCATCTCGGGCTGATCACGCTGCTGCTTGGGCTGAAGAGCGAGCTTGCGCTGGTCGCGGCCGTCTTCCACATCATCAACCACGCCGCCTTCAAATGCTCGCTGTTCATGGCCGCGGGCATCATCGACCATGAGACAGGCACCCGCGACATGCGGCGGCTTTCCGGCCTGAACCATGCCATGCCCTTCACCGCGCGCCTCGCCCTGGTGGCGGCGGCGGCGATGGCGGGGGTGCCGCTGCTCAACGGCTTCCTGTCCAAGGAGATGTTCTTCGCCGAGGCGCTTTCCGCCGGAGCGCCGGCCTCTCCGCTCCTCAACGTCCTGCCGCTCGCCGCGACAGTGGCCAGCGCCTTCAGCGTCGCCTACTCGCTCCGCTTCATTCACGGCACCTTCTTCGGACCGGAGCCGGTGGACCTGCCGCGCACGCCGCACGAGCCGGCCGGCTGGATGCGCCTGCCCGTCGAGCTTCTGGTGCTGGCCTGCATCATGGTGGGCGTGCTGCCTGCCGCGACGATCGGGCCTTATCTCGCCCTGGCCGTCCGGGCCATCCTGGGCCAGGACGTGCCCGATTACAGCCTGGCCGTCTGGCACGGCTTCAACATACCGCTGCTGATGAGCCTGGTGGCACTGGCGGGCGGGGTGGCGCTCTACCTCATCCTGCAGCGCCAGTTGAACAGCAGGGAGGAAGGCCCGCCGCTGATCCGGCGGATCGAGGGCCGGCGCATCTTCGAGCGCGCGATGGTCTTCCTTTCCTGGCGGCTTGCCCGGCGGCTGGAAGGGCTTGCAGGCACACGCCGCCTGCAGCCGCAGTTGCGGGTGATCGTCAGCATCGCCCTCCTGGCAGGCGTCGCGACCGCCTGGCTCCGCGGCGTCGGCCCCGGCAACATCGCCTCATCGCCCGTGGACCCCGTCCTTGCGCTGATCTGGGCGATTGGTGCCACCTTCGCCCTCGGCACGGCCTGGATGGCCAAGTATCACCGGCTGGCCGCCGTGATGCTGCTCGGCGGCACGGGGCTGGTGGTCTGCGTGACCTTCGTGTGGTTTTCCGCCCCCGATCTTGCCCTGACGCAGCTCACGGTGGAGGTGGTGACCACCGTGCTCCTGGTGCTCGGCCTGCGCTGGTTGCCGAAGCGCTTCCAGATCGCCGGCAAGCAGGGCCCCGAGATTCTCACCCGCACGCGCCGCCTGCGCGACCTCGCCATCGCGGCCGGCACAGGGTCCGGCCTCGCCGCACTCTCCTATGCCGTGATGACACGAACGCCGCCCGACCTGCTGGCACGCCCCTTCCTGGAGCGCGCCTATGTCGAGGGCGGCGGCACGAACGTCGTCAACGTGATCCTGGTCGATTTCCGCGGCTTCGATACGCTGGGCGAGATCTTCGTCGTCGCCACGGTGGCGCTGACCACCTACGCTCTGCTGCGCCGCTTCCGCCCTGCTCCGGATAGTGTGGAGATCCCCGAGCAGCAGCGGGACCAGGGCGGCGGAGCGCTGCACGCCGACAAGGAGCGGCCTGCCGCGGGCTGGCTGCTGGTGCCCTCCACCCTGACGCGGCTGCTCTTCCCGGTCATGCTGACCATGGCGATGTTCCTGCTGCTGCGCGGCCATGATCTGCCCGGCGGCGGCTTCGCGGCCGGCATGGTCGTGGCGATCGCCGTCATCCTGCAGTACATGATCGGCGGCACAGACTGGACCGAGGACCGGCTCCGGCTGCGGCCGCAGCTCTGGGTGGGGAGCGGGCTGCTGGTGGCCGCGGGCACGGGCCTGGCCGCCTGCCTGTTCGGAGAACCCTTCCTTACCTCCTACTTCGCCTATCTGGAGCTGCCCGTCATCGGCAAGGTGCCGACGGCCAGCGCCCTGATCTTCGACATTGGCGTCTTCTGCCTGGTCGTGGGGGCGACGCTGCTGATGCTGGTCGCGCTGGCCCACCAGTCCGTCCGCAGCCATCGCGCCGCGCCACGCCCGCCAGCCCCTCTCGCGGCACGGCGCAAGACGGTCGCTCCGGTGGAGCGGGAGGGCTGATGGAACTCATTGTTTCGGTCGGCATCGGTGTGCTGGCCGGCTCGGGGGTATGGCTGCTGCTGCGGCCGCGCACCTTCCAGGTGATCGTCGGGCTGGCACTTCTCTCCTACGCGGTGAACCTTTTCATCTTCTCGACCGGTGGCCTGCGTACTGGCGCGGCCGCCATCCTGGCGCCCGGCGAGGTCGGCAGCGTGACGCAATACGCCGATCCCCTTCCCCAGGCGCTGGTCCTGACGGCAATCGTCATCGGCTTCGCCACCACAGCCTTGCTGCTCGTCGTATTGCTGGCGACCCGCGGCCTGACCGGCACCGACCACGTGGACGGGAGGGAGCGCGAGCGATGACCGCATGGACAGACCACCTCCTGATCGCGCCGATCATCGTGCCGATGCTGGCCGGCGCGGCGATGATCGTCGTCGGCGACCGCTGGCGGCGCCTGACAGTGACGCTGGGCCTCCTCTCCACCTCCGCCCTGCTCCTTCTCGCTATCGCGCTACTCGGGCTCGCGGACGCGCCGGCGGTGCAGGTCTACAGGCTGGGCAATTGGCCGGCCCTGTTCGGCATCGTGCTGGTGCTGGACCGGCTTTCCGCGGTGATGCTGTTCCTCTCGGCGGTCCTGGGCCTTGCCGCCTTCCTCTTCTCGCTCGGGCGCTGGCACCGCGCAGGCGTGTATTTCCACCCCCTCTTCCAGTTCCAGCTCATGGGGCTGAACGGCGCCTTCCTGACGGGTGACCTGTTCAACCTCTTCGTCTTCTTCGAGGTCCTGCTGGCCGCGTCCTACGGCATGGCGCTGCACGGCTCGGGCGTGGCGCGGGTGCGCGCCGGGCTGCACTACATCACCATCAACCTGGTGGCCTCGCTCCTCTTCCTCATCGGCGTCAGCGTCGTCTACGGCATCGCCGGCACGCTCAACATGGCGGATCTGGCGATGCGGATGCGGAGCGTGGCGGCGGAGGATCGCGGACTGCTTGAGACCGGCCTCACCGTTCTCGGTATTGCCTTCCTCGCCAAGGCGGCGATGTGGCCGCTCGGCTTCTGGCTGTCCCCCACCTACGCCGCAGCCAGCACGCCGGCCGCCGCCATTCTCTCCATCCTCAGCAAGGTCGGCATCTACGCGGTGCTGCGCATCTGGCTGCTGCTGTTCGGCAGCGCGGCGGGTGCCTCGGCCGGCTTCGGTGGGACGTGGCTGCTGGCGGGCGGCCTGCTCACCATCGCCTATGGCTCGATCTCTGTGCTGGCAACGCAGAGCCTGCCGCGCCTTGCGGGTGCGAGCGTGCTGATCTCTTCGGGCACGCTGATTGCGGCCATCGGCACCGGCCGCGTGGCGGTGACCAGTGGCGCCCTGTTCTATATGGCCAGTTCCGTTCTGGCGATCGGTGCCTTGTTCCTGCTCATCGAACTGGTGGAACGCGGCCGTGAGGTGGGCGCGGATGTGCTGGCGGTGACGCGCGAAGCCTTCGGCACCGGGGAGGAGGACGAGGAGTTCGGGGACAAGGACGCCGTGGGCGTCGCCATTCCCGGCACCATCGCCATCCTTGGCCTTGCCTTCCTGACCTGCGCGCTCCTGCTGGCCGGCCTGCCTCCGCTGTCTGGCTTCCTCGCGAAGTTCGCCATTCTGGCACCGCTGCTCGCCGCCGGAGAAGGTGCCGTGCCTGCCACCACCTGGGTTCTGATGGCTGCGCTGATCCTGTCGGGCCTCGCGACAGTGGTCGCCATGACACGCGCCGGCATCAATGTCTTCTGGGCGAGCCCCCAGAACCGGGCACCGCGCGTCGGTCTCGTGGAAATCCTTCCAGTGGCTCTGCTGCTCGCACTCTGCGCGGCGCTGACGGTGCGGGCAGGGCCGGTCATGGACTACATGCAGGACGCAGCCCAGGCGCTGCACGCGCCCGGAAGCTATGTGCAGGGGGTGCTCGCCGTTCCTCCCGGCGAGCCGGGGGGCGGCCGATGAGCCGGTGGCTTCCGCATCCGCTCACGGCGATCGGCCTGTTCCTGCTTTGGCTATTGCTGCTGGAGAGCGTCTCGCCGGGTGCAATCCTCTCAGGCATCATACTTTCCCTGGCAGGAGCCGGAACGCTCAATGCGCTGGGACTGACCCAGGCACGGCTGCGACGGCTCAAGGGCGTGCCCGCGCTGTTGCGCGACGTCTTCCTTGAGGTCGTGCGGTCGAACAATGCGGTTGCCCGGATCATCTTGCGGCCAACCGGCGACCGCCGCTCTGGCTTCGTGCGCATTCCGCTCGACATGCGCAATCCCTACGGCCTTGCCGCCCTGACCTGCATTCTCACCGCCACGCCGGGGACAGTCTGGGCCGATTACGATCCCTCGGATGGCAGCATGCTGCTGCACGTGCTTGACCTGATCGACCAGGAGACCTGGGTACGTATCGTCAAGGACCGCTGGGAGCAGCGGCTGATGGAGATCTTCGAATGAGTGCGACGCTGCTGGCGGGTGCGGTGCTCATCGCCCAGATCATGCTGGTCGCCGCCATGGGATGCGCGGCGTTTCGCATCCTGCGGGGCCCCCGCGCCCAGGACCGCGTCCTCGCTCTCGATACGCTCTACGTCAACGCGGCCATGCTGCTGCTGGTCTTCGGCATCCGCACGGGGAGCACGCACTACTTCGACGCCGCGCTCGTGATAACGCTCCTCGGCTTCGTTTCGACCGCGGCCCTCTCCAAATTTCTCATGCGCGGGGAGGTGATCGAGTGAGCCATGCCGCTGACCTGCCTTTCTGGGCGGCGCTTCCTGTCGCCCTCCTCCTGCTGGTGGGCGCGGGGCTGGCGCTCACCGGCTCTATCGGACTGCTGACGCTCCGCAGCTTCTATGAGCGCCTCCATGCCCCGACCCTCGGCACGACGCTCGGCATCGGCTGCATCCTGCTGGCGTCGATGTTGTTCTTCTCAGTCCTGCAAACGCGCTTCGTCCTGCATGAGCTTCTCATCGTGTTCTTCATGGGCGTCACGACACCCGTCACCCTCATGCTGTTGATGCGAGCCGTGCTGTATCGCGACCGCCGTGAAGGCAGCACGGAGGTGCCGCCGGTCTCGCCATCTTCCGAGGAAACCGAAGGCTGATGGGCCAGCCTCCGGGCCGCACCAAAAGGGCGGGCGTCTCCTTCCTCAGGAGGAGATCAGTTCCCTGATCCGGCTGGCCAGGGCCTCCATGGCGAACGGCTTGGTGAGCACGTGCATGCCGGGCTCCAGGTGCCCGTTGCCGATCGCCGCGTTCTCCGCGTAGCCGGTGATGAACAGCACCTTCAGGTCCGGGCGTAGTTCGCGCGCCGCATCGGCCAGTTGCCGCCCGTTCATGCCGCCGGGCAGCCCCACGTCAGTCACCAGCAGGTCGAGCCGCAGGTCGGATTGCAGGACTTTCAGCCCAGAGGCGCCGTCTGCCGCCTCGACGGCGGCATAGCCCAGTTCCTCCAGCACCTCGGTCACCAGCATGCGGATGGTGGCCTCGTCATCCACCACCAGCACCGTCTCGCCCACCCCGGCCCGCGGCGCATCGGCCAGGTCCGGCCGGATCTCGGGCTTCCCCGCATCGCCATAGTAGTGCGGCAGGTAGAGGCACATGGTCGTGCCCTGCCCGACCTCGGAGTAGATCTGCACCTGCCCTCCGGACTGGCGCACGAAGCCATAGATCATGGACAGGCCCAGCCCCGTGCCCTCGCCGAGCGGCTTGGTCGTGAAGAACGGGTCGAAGGCACGGGCGATCACGTCCGGCGTCATGCCCGTGCCTGTATCCGTCACGCAGAGGGAGACGTACTGGCCCGGGGGCAGGCTGCGCTCCCCGGCCGCGCGCTCGTCCAGCCACTTGTTGGCCGTCTCGATGGTGATCCGCCCTCCGCCGGGCATGGCGTCCCGCGCATTGATGCAGAGGTTGAGCAGCGCATTCTCCAGCTGCGGCGGGTCCACCAGCGTCGGCCAGAGGCCGCCCGCCTCGACCACCTCCACCGTGATCTCCGGGCCTGCAGTGCGGCGGACAAGCTCCACCATGCCGGCGACCAGGCGGTTCGCGTCTGTGGGCTTGGGATCGAGTGTCTGCCGCCGGGAGAAGGCCAGCAAGCGGTGCGTCAGCGCCGCTGCCCGCCTGGCCGCGCCAAGGGCCGCCACGGTGTAGCGGTCCAGATCCTTGAGGCGGCCTTGCTCCACCCGCACGCCAAGCAACTCGATGGATCCGATGATGCCGGTCAGGAGATTGTTGAAGTCGTGTGCGAGGCCGCCCGTAAGCTGGCCGACCGCCTCCATCTTCTGGCTCTGCCGCAGCTTCTCCTCGGCGCGCATCAGGTCGGCGGTGCGTTCGGCGACACGCTGCTCCAGCGTCTCGTTGAGGGCGCGGAGCGCGGCGGCGGCACGGTCGCGCTCCGCCTCCAGGGCACGCCGCTCCTCCACATCGACCAGCACGCCGGGAAAGCTCAACGGCGTGCCGTCCGGTGCGTGCTCGACGCGACCGTTCGCCTCGATCCAGTAGTAATTCCCGTCGGCCCGCCGCACCCGGTACTGGTGGGCGAAAGCGCCGCCGCGAGCGACCGCCTCGTCGATCGCGGCGGCCAGCCCCGGCTTGTCGTCAGGATGAACAGTGGCGACCAGCTGCTCAAAGCTGAGGCCGACGCAGCCGAGCGTGGGATCAAGGCCGAAAGTCCGGGCGAAGGCCTCGTCCACCGTGAACCGGTTGGCCGGCAGATCCCACAGCCAGGTCCCGATGATGGCGCCCGCCGCGAGCGCGAGTTGCACGCGCTGGATGTTCTCGCGCGCCACCGCCTCGCTGGCGCGCAGGGCCGCCTCCGCCTGCTTGCGGACTGTCACGTCGCGGAACAGCACCGACACCTGCCGTTCGCTCGCCGGCTCGACCCGGGCAGACGAGACCTCGATGTAGCGTCCTGCGGCCGCATAATAGCGCTCGAAGCGGATCGGCTGGCCGGTGCGCAGGACGCTGCCGTAAAGCTCCACCCACCCGTCTGCCTCATCCGGCGCGAGGCCGCGGATCGTCTGGCCGACGATGTCCGGAATGCCGGTATGCCGCGCGTATCCGGGATTGGCTTCCACATGGATGTAGTCGCTCAGCGGCCCGTGCGGCCCATCGATGAACTCGATGATGCAGAACCCGTCGTCCATGGAGTTGAACAGGGTCCGGTACCGCGTCTCGCTGGTGCGAAAGGCTTCCTCGGCCCGTTTGCGATCGGTGATGTCGAGCACGGTGCCGACCAGCCGTACCGGCATGCCGTCCTTGAAATCGCTCCTGCCCCGGGCGGACACCCAGCGTTCGATCCCGTCCTGCAGGCCGACGGTGCGGTACTCGGTTACAAAGCGGCCCGATCCTGCCGGATCCAGGGACTGCCGTACCGCTTCCTGCGCCCGCTCCCGGTCCTCCGGGTGCAGTCCCGCCAGGAAGCTGCGCTCATAGCTCACAGGCGCTCCGGGCGGCAGGCCGAAGAGCGCTCGGCAACGGTCGTCCCAGGTCAGTTCATTCGTTTGCACATGGTAGTCGAAGATGCCGATCCGCGCCGCGCTGGTCGCGAGGCGCAGGCGCTCATCGCTCTCCCGCAAGGCCGCCTCGGCGCGTTTGCGCTCGCTGAAATCGACCATGGCGCCGATCATGCGGATAGCCCGGCCATCCGGCCGGCGGATCACATAGCCGCGGTCCAGCACATCGTTGTAGCAGCCATCGGCCCGGCGGAAGCGGTACTCGTCGGTCCAGCTCGTTCCGCTACCGTCGATCACCGCATGGATGCCTTCGGCAATCCGCGAACGGTCTTCAGGATGGATCTGGGAGATCCACCAGTCCCCGGTCGGCTCCACCTGCTCGGGGCGCCACCCGTAGGCATCCTCCAGCGCCTCGTTCCAGAGCACGCTGTTATCCTCGAAGGACCAGTCCCAGATCGCGTCACGGGTGGCACGCTGGGCCAACCGGAAGCGCTCGTTGACCGCCTGCAGGGCCTGGCCCTCAAGGTGCTGCTCCGTGCGGTCGCGCAGTATCTTGAGGTAGCCGGTGTGGGCGCCGCCGTTGTCCCGGAGCGGCATCATCTCGCCCGAGGCCCAGAAGCGGGAGCCATCCTTGCGTTGGTGCCATCGTTCGTCGATGGCATCGCCCTTCCGGACAGCACCCCGCATCTCGGCTCTGGGGACTCCGGCTTCGCGGTCTTCAGGCGTGAAGAAGCAATGCGCGGTCCCGCCAAGCACTTCGGCCTCCGACCAGCCCAGGATGTTCTCGGCCCCGGTGTTCCAGCCGGTGATCCGGCCCTCCAGGTCGGTGCTGACCACGGCGAAGTCGGTCGCGCTGTCCAGGATCTGCCGCCGCAGGGCTTGCGACTGCGCCTGCTCGGCACGGAGAAGTTCCTGCTGCGCCAGGCTCCGGCGCAGCGTCAGCAGGTTCATCACCTGACGAGCCAGCGCCCTGAGCGCGAAGCGCTGCCGGGACGTCAGCCCCTGCGGCCGAGGCTTGGTGTCGAGCACGCACAACGTACCTAGAGGCAATCCTTCCGAGGTTTCCAGCAGCTCGCCCGCGTAGAATCGCAACGGGGGACCTGACGTGGCCAGGGGGTTGCCGTTGAAGCGGGGATCATCCAGCAGGTCCGGAATGACCAGCCCGCCGGGCTGGAGGAGCACGCGGGAGCAGATCGAGTCGTCGAGCGGCACCTCACGCACGCCCAGGCCGAGTTCGGCCTTGAACCACTGCCGCCGCGCAGCAATCAGGTTCATGGCGGCCATTGGCGCATCGAGCAGGTCGGCGGCCAGGCGAACGAGGTCGTCGAAATCCTGCTCCGGAGGCGTGTCCAGAATGGCGTAGCGGTCCAGGGCCGCGAGGCGCTCCGCCTCGGTCCAGGATGGACCTTCGTTCTGTTCTGTCACGTGAACCGGATTTCCTCAGGAATTCCGGCTCCAACCCCGTGCTGGATCTGCCGGGACGGGCCCCTCGCGGGCAGCAGGCGAAGCCCGGCAAGGGCGGCCTCGCGGGTGGTCTGGTCACGGGCGAATGCCACCTGCGCCTCGATGCCGTGATGCGGCTCAGGGGTGAGCAAGACGGTCCGAGGCTCACCAGGAAGCATCTGATTAGCCTACCAGGGGAGAGGCGGAAGCGAAATCCTCCTCTCCCCACCGCCGGGTTCACGTCAGCTTGGGCCGTTCAATTGTCCAGCCCGGCCGCAGGATCAGCCCGGCGCAGAGCGTCCTCCCCTGAGGATGGGGTGGAGGAGCGGCTCTGCACGCGCTGCCTGATGGACGGCGGCGCACCCAAAGCCCCGCGAGGCAAAGCCGGAACTGCCCGGTTCCACCGATCCATCAGGCTTCCGCTTCTGCCCTCCGCCGGGGTGCCCTGACCGCGGACCAGACGGTCCAGACCACCAGGAGAGCCGAGAGGCCCAGCAGCGAGGCGCTGATCGGCCTGTCGATGAAGACCATCACATCCCCACGCGACAGCAGCATGGCGCGCCGCAGGTGCTCCTCCATCAACGGACCCAGCACATAGCCCAGAAGCAGCGGCGCCGGCTCGAAGTTCAGCAGCTTCATGCCATAACCAAGCAGGCCGAAGGCCATGGCCAGCCCGACGTCGAAGAGCGAGTTGTTGATGCTGTAGACGCCGATGCAGACGAAGAACAGGATCGCCGGATAGAGGATGCGGTAGGGCACCAGCAGCAGCCGCGCCCAGACGCCGATCAGCGGGATGTTCATCACCACCAGCAGCAGGTTGCCGATCCAGAAGCTGGCGATCAGGCTCCAGAAGATGTCCGGGTGCTCGGCGGGGAAGCGCGGGCCGGGCTGGATGCCGAAGATGATCAGCGCGCCCAGCATCAGCGCCATGACCGCGTCACCGGGCACGCCCAGCGTGAGGGTCGGGATGAAGGCGGTTTGCGCCGCGGCGTTGTTGGAGGCCTCCGGCGCCGCGATGCCCTCGATGGCTCCCTTGCCGAAGCGCTGCGGGTTGCGGGAGACCTTCTTCTCGAAGGCATAGGACATGAAGGAGGCGATGGTGCCGCCGGTGCCGGGCAGGATGCCAAGGATGGCGCCGATGCCGGTCCCCCGCAGGATCGGTGCCGTGCAGGCGCGCAGTTCCTTCAGCGTGGGGAACATCGAGCGCATCGACATCGACTTGCCGCGCGTCAGGATCGAGCCCTGCGGCCGGTTGACGTTCGACAGGATGTCGGCGATGCCGAAGAGGCCGGTCGCCACCGCGACGATGTTCACGCCGTCCGACAACTCCGGGACGCCGCTTGTGAAGCGCTGCAGGCCGGTCTGCACGTCGGTGCCGATCATGCCGATCAGCAGCCCGAGGACAACCATGGCGATGCTCTTCAGGGCGGAGCCCTGCGCCAGGGTGGAGGCGGCGATCAGGCCCAGCGCCATCATGGCGAAGTAGTCGGCGGGGCCGAAGCTCAGCGCCGCCTGCACCATGAAGGGCGAGCAGAACATCATGATGGCGATGCCGATGCAGGCGCCGATGAAGGACGAATACATCGAGGTGAAGATGGCCACGCCCGGCCGCCCCTGCCGCGCCATCGGGTAGCCGTCGAGGCAGGTCACCGCATGCGAGGCGACTCCGGGAATGTTCAGCAGGATCGAGGTGGTCGCGCCGCCATACTGCGCGCCATAGTAGATGCCGGCGAGCATGATCAGCGCGCCCGACGGCTCCAGGCCGAAGGTGATCGGCAGCAGGATGGAGATGGCCGCCAGGGGCCCGATGCCCGGCAGAACGCCGATCAGGTTGCCAACGACAACGCCCAGCAGCGAATAGCCGAGATTGGTGAGGGTGAAGGCGATCTGAAAGCCCGCGAAGAGATTGCCGAAGACATCCATCGCTCAGCGCCCGCCCGTGAACAGGGGGAAGATGATCCCCAGGCCATAGATGAAGATGGCCACCCCACCGATAGCGACGACGATCGCCAGGAGTCCTGCGGTCAGCGGGCTGTTGCCGCGGTCCACCAGGGCGCTGATGCCAACCAGCAGCAGGATGGCCGGCACCAAGCCGAGATGCGAGCCGGCCAGGATGAAGGCGGCAATGCTGAGGGTGATGCCGAGCACCGCCCGGAGCGAGGGCAGTTCCATCTCGCCATCGTCCCGCAGGCGGCGGACGAAGCCCTTGCCCACGACCGCGACGCCCAGGATCGCGCAGATCCAACCCAGGACAACCGGGAAATAGCCCGGCCCCATGCGACGCGCCGTGCCGAAGGAGTAGTCGCCAGCGACCGCCACGGCGGTGAGGCCGATGCCGATCAGCACCGCGCCGCCGATGACGTCGCGCGGATCAAAAGCGGGGAGCTTCATGAGCGGCAGGCAGTCCGCTGCGGCGCAGCGCGGCCCCCCGACGATGCGGAGCACCGCCGGCGCCCCGAACCAAGTCCAAACATCTTAATACGTCTCCTTCCGCGCGGGCTTTGAGGATCGTCCCTGACGCCCGGGACAAGCCCGGGGACAGGACGACATGCGCGGAGGAGCGACATCAAAAGCCGTGCCACTCAGAGAAGATTTTGTTTTCAGGAGCTTGTCAGCTTCTCAGGCTAGGCGGAGTCCGGATTTCCTGACATGGCGGCGGCCCGGCGTTCGGCATTCCGAACGCGGGGCCGGGCGGCTCAACCCTCCAACCCCAGGCGGCGCATGCGCTCCCACATGGTGGTGCGCGAGACACCCAGCATCTGCGCGGCCTCTGTGACCCGACCGCCGCAACGGGCCAGCACGCGGCGGATATGGTCGCGTTCCGCCATCTCGCGCGCCTCGGCCAGGGAGAGCGGCGGCAGGGCCGTGGCATCACGCCCGGGGAACAGGTCGCCCGGCTCCAGCACAGGATGGTCGGCCAGCACCACCGCCCGCTCGATGCGGTTACGCAACTCGCGGACATTGCCGGGCCAGCGATGCTCCAGCAGGGCGTCCAGCGCCGCCGCGCCCAGCGAGACGTCAGGGCGGCCGAAAGCCTCCGCGAAGTGCCGCAGAAAGGACTCTGCGAGGCCGCGCAGGTCCTCCAGCCGCTCGCGCAGGGGCGGAAGGGCCAACTCGATCACGGCGAGGCGGTAATAGAGATCCTGCCGGAACTGACCGGCGGTGATCCGCGCCTCCAGATCCACATTGGTGGCGGCGACGATGCGGGCGCGCAGCTGCAGGACCTCCTGGCCACCGACGCGGGTGAAGCGCCGCTCCTGCAGCAGACGCAGCAGCTTGGCCTGCAGCGCAGGCGGCAGCTCGGCCACCTCGTCGAGGAACAGCGTTCCCTCGCCCGCCCGCTCGGCGAAGCCCTGATGGCGCTGGGTAGCGCCGGTGAAGGCGCCGCGCTCATGGCCGAACATCTCGCTTTCCATCAGCTCGGCGGGAATGGCGGCGCAGTTCACGGCGACGAAGGGGCTCGCGGGATCGCTGCCGAGGGCGTGCAGCCGGCGGGCGGCGATCTCCTTGCCGGCGCCGCTCTCCCCGCTCAGCAGGACCGTCGAGCTGACCCGGCCAAGGCGTGCGAGGCTCTCCGCCAGGCGCCGCATGGCCGGCGACTGCCAGCCCGCCTCAGCGGGCGGCGGGGCGGGCGGAGACGGGGCGAGGCCTCGCAGCTTGTCCAGCAGAAGCTGCGGCGGAAAAGGCTTCTCGACATAGTCATCCGCCCCGGCGCGCATCAGCCGCACCGCCTGACCGATCTCGCCATAGGCGGTGACCACGATGACGGGCGTCGCGCCGATCTCCGGCATCAGGCGCATCAGCAGCGTCTCGCCGCTCTCGTCCGGCAGCTGGATGTCGCAGACGATCAGGCCGGGGCGGTGGCGCCGCAGCAGGGCCTCCCCCTCGGCGGCGTCGCGCGCCCACCAGTTGCGCACCCCCTCCAGGGTCAGGCGCTGGGCCAGGGAGGCACCGAGCACGGGATCATCCTCGATCAGCAGGACGGAGGCGGGGGCGCTCATGCGGCGGCGACCCTCTGCATGGGCACCAGCAGGCCGATGCAACTGCCGCCCGGCCGTGCCTCGATGCTGATGCGCCCCTGCAGCCCGGCGGTCAGCCGTGCCGCGACCTCAAGGCCAAGCCCGTCGCCGATGCTAGGCGGCGCGTCGCCCTTCAGCCGCGTGGTGGCATCCTCCGGCAATCCACCGGCCTCGTCCTCGACCTGCACTGAAAGCTCCTTCTCCCGCCATTCCGCCCGCAGCACCACCCGCCCCTGCGGCGCCGTGGCGGCAATGGCGTTCAGCAGGAGGTTCAGCACGATCTGGCGCAACTGCACGGCATCCGTGGGGAAAGGCTCGGGCATGGCGACATGCCAGTCCAGCCGCACCTCCCGCCGCCGCGCCTCCGGCTGCACGAGAACCCGGAGGTCGTTGAGATCCTCGGCCGTGACAGGGCGCGCGGCATGCTGGGGGCGCTGGGTCGCCAGCGTCGTCCGCACCACCGTCTCGATCTGCCGCAGCCCACGCTCGACGAGGTCGAGCGAGCCGGCGCGCACCGCAGCGTTGTTGCCGAAGCGGCGCATCGTGTCGATCGCCGTCAGCATGCCCGCCAGCGGGTTGCGCACTTCATGCGCCACGGTCGCCGCCAGCCGGCCCAGCACAGCGACCTTCTCCCGCTCGGCGAGGCGCGCCGCCAGCTCCTCCCGTTCGCGCAGCCTCGCGAGCAGCATCTCCAGCGCGGCCTGCAGGCGGCTGGCCTCCGGCTCGCGCTCCGGCCTGGGCGGCGAACCCGGCGTTGCCATCTGCTCCAGCAGCCGGGCAACCGCGAGGATCGGCTCCATGAGCCGCTGCGCCAGGCCGGCCGCCAGCATCGCCGCGATGCCGGCCAGCACCACGCAGGCGACGCCGAGCCGTAGGCGCAGCCCGTACCGGCGTTCCACCAGATCGGGGAAGGCGAGTTGCACGGCGGCGAGCGCCACCACCGTGCCGTCCTGCAACACCTCGCGCTGCGCCCAGGCGAGGCGGCCGCCGTTGAGGGGCTCCCATTCATTGCTCAGCTCGCCTCGCGCCATGGGCGGCTCGGCATCCCGGGCCCCTGCGCGGGCCAGGATGGAGCCGTCTGGCCGGCCGACCACGATGATGCGGTCCACCACCCCCACCTGGAAGCCCAGCGCCCGCTCCAGCGCCTTCTGCAGGGAGCGGATGTCGCCGGTCTCAAGGGCCTGCACGGCGGCCGTGGAGAGGCTGTCGAGATAGACGTCGGCCAGCGCCTCGCTCTGCCGCTCGGCCTCGCGCCCCATGAAGAACATGGCGAGCTGGGCGGTGGTCGCCCCGGTGATGAAGACGGCCAGGCCAGCCAGGAGCGGCAGGCGGGCGGCAACGGAAAGGGGGCGACGAAACCATGTCATGAAGAGGAGCCGGCCCGGAGGCATTCCTGCAAAACTGTGCGCCTTGCAGCGCCATAACCGTGAAGCGGGCTTCCGGGCAACCTTGCGGAGCATGGCCTACGGGGAACACGACGCCGCCTTCCCGCGGAATCGAGCGCCAGGCGCTGGCAGGCGGCGACCGGTACCTCGCCCGTGCTCATCGGGGTCGGAGAAGGCGCCAGCCTGTGTCTCACCCTCATCCTGCGCAGCAGCCGAGGGTTTCACTGCTTCACCGCACCGCCATGCCGCGCACGGGATGAATGGTTGGCCCGCCCGGCCCAGACTTCAGGAGAGCAGCCGAGCGGACGGGCTGCCCGCAAACGCTGCAGCGCATCCGGCCAGCCATGTCACGGACCGTGATGTCTCCCCAGGCTCGCAGCATGTCGCACACACAGATCAGGCGATTGGGCGGGCACAGCGGATCGCCGCAGCGGGTCCGGATCTGCCAGCCGCGCCAGCAGGAGAGACGGCTCTCCAGTGTCTCGTGTAGCGACAGGCCGGTGGAGGGCGGTGCGGTGCATCCAGACATGAGCTGCGTTCCTTCATGGTCCCCGCAGTGAGCCCCTTCCCGGGCATGCTACCGTACAGAACAAAATAAGAACAATAGGGTTCCATGGAGTATCAGAGCGGCTTGGGCAGGAGCTCCGCCAGGGCGCGTAGGGGCGCGCTGGTCTCGCCCGACCACACGAGATGCGTACGATTCCTGCGCAACCGTGCGGGCAGCGGATGACGGTCCACCGATGTGCCCAGGACCGCCTGATCGAGCACCTCTGCTGGTACGATGGCGACGCCGGTGCCGGCCGCCACGCAGGCCACGATCGCATGGTAGGAGCCAAGGTCCAGGATCCGCCCGGGCGAGGCGCCTCCCTCGGCCAGCCACTCCATCAGGCGCCGGCGATAGGAACAGCCATGCGGAAAGGCCACCAAGGTCTGTCCTCCCAGGTCGGCGGGCTGGCGAAGCGGGGGCCGGCCCTTGGCGCTGATGAGCACCAGTTCCTCCTCGAAGGCGGGTACGGATGAGAGGCTTCCCATCTCGAAGGGCTCCGACACGAAGGCCGCCTCGACCTCGAAGCGTTCCAGCCGGCGGAGCAGTGTGCTGGTCGTACCGGTCTGCAGTTCGATCGAGACGTCGGGATAGCGCGCATGGAAGGCCGACAGCACCGGCGGGAGTCGCGCGCCGGCGGCGCTTTCCAGGGAGCCCAGCCGCAACAGGCCTCGCACGACACCGCTCCGCAGCTCCTGCTCGGCCATCTCGGCCATCTGGAGCAGCCGCTCGGCATGGCCCAGCAGGGTCCGGCCCGCCTCCGTGAGGATCAGGCCGCGGCCCTGGCGGCGGAACAGGCTGACCCCCAGCCGCTCCTCAAGCTGCCTGATCCGGGTGGTGACGTTGGACGGCACGCGGTGCAGCCGGTCGGCCGCGCGTGTCACCCCGCCCTCCCGCACCACGCAGCGGAAGATGTGCAGGTCGTCGAGATCCATCGTTCTCATTTCGAGAATTGTATTCCTCGAAAATTCAGTATTCAACGTGATCTGCAAGGTGTCTCATCCGGGCTGCCCATGACCCGCAGACACCTTCCGAACACCGCCTCTTCTCCGCCGACATGGCTGATCATTGGCAGCGGCATCATCGCCCTCGGCGTCGCCATGGGCATCGGCCGCTTCGCCTTCACGCCGCTGCTGCCGCTGATGATGCGCGACGGCACCCTGAGCGCCGCTGACGGCGCGGCATGGGCGGCGGCGAATTACGGCGGCTACCTTGCGGGCGCCCTGACCGCCTCCTGGTTCTCCGGCGCCCCCCGGCGGGGCGTGCAGTGGTCCCTGCTCGGCGTCACGCTGACGACCCTGGCCGCGGCCTGCATCGGTGGGGAGAGCCTGGTCCTCCTCGGCGCCGGGCTGCGCGCCGCCGCCGGCGCCTTCAGTGCCTGGGCGCTGGTCTGCGCGAGCAGCTGGTGCCTGGCCGAACTGGCCCGGCGGCAGGTTCCGGGCCTGGGCGCCTGGATCTACACCGGGGTCGGCCTGGGCATCGCGCTGGCCGGGGCGCTGGCCTGGCTCGGAGGGCGCCAGCCTGCCCGTTGGCTGTGGCTGGAGCTGGGGCTGATCGCCGCGGCAGGCGCGGTGGCGGTGAGGCTGGGCGCGGGAGGTCGGGGCGGGACACCCGCAGCGGCAGCGGCACACCCACCGCCGCGGACAGCGGCTCCGGGCGGGCGGCCTCGGCACCTGGGCCTGATGCTGTGCTACGGCACCTTCGGCTTCGGCTATATCGTGCCCGCCACCTTCCTGCCCGCCATGGCGCGGCAGCTGGTCTCCGACCCGCTGGTGTTCGGACTGACCTGGCCCCTCTTCGGGCTGGCCGCCGCCCTTTCCGTCGCCATCGCCGCGCGCTGGCTGTCCGCATGGCCACGCCGGCGCCTCTGGGCGCTGGCGCAGGGCATCATGGCGCTGGGCACCGCCCTGCCCCTGGCGGTGCAGGCGCTCTGGAGCCTCGCCGCATCGGCCGTGCTGGTGGGTGGAACCTTCATGGTCGCGACCATGGCCGGCTTGCAGCTGGCGCGTGAGCTGCTTCCTGCGAACCCGACGCCGCTGCTGGCCCGGATGACCGTCGCCTTCGCGGCCGGGCAGATCGCGGGTCCCCTCCTCGTCCGTCTGCTCGGCCCCGGCAGCTGGGGAGGTTGGGATGCCCTCGCTTGGGCAAATGCGGCATCCACGGTGCTGCTGGCGCTCACCTCAGCCTGGTTGTGGCGCAGCGCCGCACCTGTCCCCTCCCCGCTGAGGCCAGCACGGTGAGCCCTGCCCCTTCGATGACCTCGTCCTGCGTTTCCGCGAGGCGGGTCAGCCCGAACGGCTGGGGCAACCAACAACTCTCGATGCGGCGCAGCAGGAGGCGGCGGAGGAGCGGATCAACGGTCCTCACCGCGGTGATCATGGTCCTTCCGGCCCCTCCTGCACCGCCCGCCGCTGCTGCGCGCCGCAGCAAAGCTGGGCGAGAGCCTGCGATAGGAGGGCACGCTCGACGCGGCGCTGCGCGAATGGACAATCTGCGTTGTTGCGCGCGAGCTCTCCAACGTCTCTGAATGGGACATGCACCTGCTGCTCGCTGCGGCGGCCGGAGTGCCGGCGGCGTGCTGGCCGCGTTGGATGCGCGGCAGCCATCACCGGACGACCTTGGCGCCGCCCTCGCGCTCGCGCGCATCGTCGCCAGCGAACTCATCGGCCAGCACCGCCTCAGCGAGGCGACCTACTCGGATGCGCTCCGGCTAGGGAGTAAGCCTACGGTAGTGGAGCTGGTGACGCTGCTGGGCTGTTTCGCCATGGCGTGCTGGCTGATGAACGCGGCGCACACACCAGGAGCGGCCATCTGCGTCGACGCCGCTGCCCACGGCAGCCTCTGGTGAGCAGAGGTGCCGGAGCGCTCACGATCGACGATGCACAAGGCCTAACGGGCGATGGTCCATGTCATCGACGGGCTTGGCAAAACATGCCGGCATGCCCGGGCCAGCTTCAGTGAAGAAGAAGAAGACGAGGAGCCGGTTGCCCAGGCCCTTGTGAGCGAAGCCTCGTCAGCCACCAGGGAACCAAGGACAGGCTCCAGCGCGGATCCGCGACATTCTTGCGGGACAGAAGACACCGCTTCGTGAATTTACCCTGGGCAGGGTTATTCTGCTTCTCCTGGACACGGCGGCACGAAAGCTGCGGCCTCGCATTCGTCAGGACGTACGCTCCAGTCGGCATGAATCATCCTGTGGAACACCCCCTTCTCTCCAGGGAGGGGTTTCCCCTGGTTGAAAGCCAGCCTGCCACCGGGAAAGGTGCCGGGCATCCCGATCACATCATCCCGGGCGAACCGCGCCTCGACTCCACGGCCTTGCCCCCTGTCGCGGCAGGCGGAGCAGTGGCAAGCTTTCCCCATGCATGATGCCCTCATCCGCCTGACGGCCACCGAGGCCGTGACCCGCCTGCGCCGCCGCGAGGTGTCGCCGCTTGAACTCATCGATGCGGCGGAGGCCCGCATCGTGGCCGTCGAGCCGCAGGTGAACGCCCTGCCCACCCTCTGCCTCGACCGCGCGCGGGACCATGCGAAGCGATTGATGGCCGGACAGGACCGGGAGCTCGAAGGCAAGGCCGGATGGCTCGCCGGGCTGCCGGTGACGATCAAGGACCTGACGGATGTGGCGGGCGTCCGCACCACCTATGGCTCGCCCATCTTCAAGGACCATGTGCCGAAGGACTCGCATCCGCTGGTGAAGCGGATCGAGGCCCATGGCGGCATCGTCATCGCCAAGTCCAACACGCCGGAATTCGGCGCCGGCGGTTCCACCTTCAATGAAGTCTTCGGCCGCACACGCAATCCCTGGAACACGTCGCTGACCTGTGGCGGCAGCACCGGCGGCGGCGCCGTCTCCCTGGCCGCCGGCGAGGCCTGGCTGGCCCAGGGCAGCGACCATGGCGGGAGCCTTCGCCGGCCGGCCACCTATTGCGGCGTGGTCGGGCTGCGCCCCTCGCCGGGGCGGGTGACGCGGGGGACGGTGAACAACCTCTTCTCCCCGCTCTCAGTCCAGGGGCCGATGGCGCGCAACGTGCCGGACCTGGCGCTTTTCCTCGACAGCATGGCCGGCTGGTGCGCGCTGGACCCGCTGACCTACGATGCGCCCGCACGCTCCTATGCCGAGGCCGTGGCGGCCGCCGGGGCGGAGCGCCCGAAGCGCATCGCCTTCACCGCCGATTTCAACGGCCAGCTTCCCGTGGACCGGGAGACGCGTGCGCTCTGCAGCCAGGCTGTCCGGGCCTTCGAAGCCGCAGGCTGCGTGGTGGAGGAGTTCGCGCCGGACCTCGGCCAACTCGGCGAGGCTTTCCTGATTCTGCGCAGCCAGTCCTTCGTCGTGGACCGGGAGGCGCAACTCGCGACGCATCGCGATCTACTGAAGCCCGACATCATCTGGAACACCGAGCGCGGGCTGAAGGCCACGCCGAGCCAGCTCGCCTGGGCCGACCGTGAGCGCGCCGCCTTCTATCGCCGCATGACCGCGCTCTTCGCGCGCTATGATGTCTTCGTCACGCCGGGCGCGGCCACGCCGGCCTTCGATGTCATGCTGCGCAATCCGGAGACCATCGCCGGCGTGAAATTGGAAAACTACATGGCTGGCTCGATGATCAACGCCGCCCTGACCCTCGCCGGCTGCCCCGCCGTGGCCGTCCCCTGCGGCTTCGATCAGTACGGCCGGCCCATCGGCCTGCAGATCGCGGCGCCACCCCGGCGCGACGAGGTCGCGCTGCAGGCAGCGGCGCTGTTCGAGCAGGTGAGCGGCCTCGCGCAGCAGGTGCCCATCGCCCCCCGTCCCGGCCAGGTGCCTCCGGCAGAGCCGGCATAGCTCGTCTGGAGCCCTGCCGCACGGCAGCGCGTCGCACGGTGAAGCAGATGGAGACGGCGGGCGACAGCGGATCTGCCGCTGCCGCAAAGCTTTGTCGCGGACGCACGTTATCAGAACATCGCGCGCGCTGCCTTCGAACTGCGGCAGGCGCCGCCGGTTCTCGACCGCCGGATCACGAACCGCGAAGCCGATACCGGCCTGCTGCGTTCCCTCCCACAAGGACCGCCACGCTTCGCTTCATCTCGGGCAGGATTGGTATGCGTCGCGCCCTTGTTCCTATCGCCGCTCTGTTAGCCTTTTGCGGGGCGGGACTTACCTTGGGTGATGACGCCCCTCCCGGCCAGCCGACGGCGAAGCCGACGCAGCCTGGTTCGAGAATAGCGATCCCGCCGGAGGCAAGCAGGTCTTTGACGCGGAGCACGGTGGCCGCTGCCTGACGATGGCGCTCACGCATTGCGCGGAGTGCTACTCAACGCCGAACCTGCTCGGTGCCATCAAGCCCTCCGCGCATTGCGTCCGGAAGAGGACCGGCGCGCCATCGCCACCTACATCCACTCCCTTCCGCCGAGGCCGATGCCAGGCTTCTCGAACTCATCCGTGTAGAGGAAGGCGGCGACGTCGCGCGCTCGGTCTCCGTGATGGCGGTGGAGGACATGGCGGTTCGCGGCGAAAGGGCGCGCGGATCGACAATCCAGGCCCTCATGGCTTCCGCGCAGTTGCAGGCCACACCGCCAATGAAGACGCGCTCCCGCATGCCTGCGAGCGGCGCGGCCATCGTTCCATCCGCACCCGGAACGCCGGAGATCGTGTGGCAGCCGGTGGAGGCCGACATGCCGCACCGTCGCGTCGAACAACAGCGGCGCGCGCTACGCCCGGCGCCTGCACCGGGTGCAGGGCAAGTCGATCAAGGCGATCTGCCGCGAGCTCGGGATTTCGCGGAAGGTGGTCCGGAAGGTTCTGCGGTCCGGGGAGACGGAGTTCCGCTATAGCCGGGCGCGGCAGCCGCAGCCCAAGCTGGAACCCTGGCAGGCCGAGCAGGAGCGCCTGCTGGAGGCGGATGAGGCGCGGCCGCAGCGCGATGAGCGGCTGACATTTGTTTGGGTCTAAGAGGCGCTGCGCGGGCTGGGGTAGGAGGGCGGCTACGACGCGGTCCGGCGTCATGCGCGAGGGCAGCAGGCGTCACGGGTAACGACGCTGGCGGCGGCTTTCGTGCCGCTGAGTTTCGTGCCGGGCGAGGCGTACCAGTTTGAGTGGAGCCATGAGGTCGTGCTGATCGGCGGCACGACAGTGACCGTCAAGGTCGCGCATGTGAGGCTGTGCCACAGCGGCATGCTGTTTGTCCGCGCTTATCGCGCGAGACGCAGGAGATGGTGTTTGTCGTCCACGACCGGACGTTCGCCTTCTTTCGGGGCGCCTGCACACGGGGCATCTACGACAACATGCGCACGGCGGTGGAAGCGATCCTGGTGGAGCGGGATCGCGCCTACAACCGGCGTCTCCTGCGCATGTGCAGCCACCACCTGGTCGAGCCGGTGGCCTGCACTCCGACCTCGGGCTGGGAGAAAGGCCGGGTCGAGAACCAGGCCAGGCTGGTGCGGGAGCGGTTCTTTGCGCCGCGGCTACGGGTGAGGAGCTACGAGGAGCTGAACGCCCTCCTGCTGGACCAGTGCATGTCCCATGCCCGGGCCAACCGGCATCCGGAGCAGAGGGAGCGGCCGGGCCTCATACCCTATGCCGGGCGGATCGAGCTGCGCCATAACGGCCGTGTGGTGGGCGAGCACCGGCGCGTGTTCGGCCGGGACCAGACAGTGTTTGACCCCTGGCACTACGTGCCCGTGCTGGTGCGCAAACCTGGAGCGCTGCGCAACAGGGCGCCGTTCAAGGACTGGCTGCTGCTGCCCAAGGCATTGGCCCGGGTCCGCCACAAGCTGGCCTCGGCCGCCGATGGCGACCGGCAGGCGGTGGAGATCCTGACCAGGGTGCTGGACGACGGCCTGGCCGCGGTCGAGGCCGCTTGCAGCGAGGCGCTGCGCGAAGGTGTCCATTCGGCCGACGTCATCCTCAATATCCTGACCCGCCAGCGCGAGCTCCCACCGCCAATGACCATCCTGATCCCGGAGGCGCTCCGGCCGCGACATGCGCCACTGGCCGACTGCACCCGCTACGACCGCCTGAGGAGAGGAGCCTGATGGAACGCACCGCCACCCTCGCCACCATGGGCGAGCTCAAGCTCGACGGTATGCGCGCCGCGTTTGACTCCATCATCACGGCCGCCGTCAAGCGCCAGCATGAGCTACAGCAGGTCATCGGCGACTTCGTCGCGGCCGAGACCGCCGAGAAGCAAGCGCGCTCGATCAAGTACCAGATCGCCACCGCCAAGCTACCGCTGGCCAAGGACGTCAACCGCCTTGAGGCCGAGACCCGGGCCGGACGCCAGGGGCGCATCGCCGACCACCTTTGCCGCCTGGACTTCGTGGTCCTTGACGAACTCGGTGACCTGCCATTCGCCCCGTCCAGCGGTCAGTTGCTGTTCCACCTCGTCAGCCGCCTCTGCGAGCAGACCTCGGTCATCGTCACCACCAACCTCGCCTTTGGCGAATGGCTCAGCGTGCTCGGCGACGCCAAGATGACCACCGCCTTGCTCGACCGCCTCACTCACCACTGCGACATCGTCGAGACCGGCAACGATAGCTGGCGCTTCAAGGACCGCGCCTGAGCGCCTCCGCAGCATGCCTCAGAAGGGTCCCTTTTGCGCGCCGATCCAGGGCCCCAGTTCAGTGCCGATTGACAAGCTTGGATGCTGAGCCTGCCTGAACAGCGCGTCCATCCCGGCCAAAGGAAGGGTCAGCTGCCCTTCAGGGGAGGCAAGTGCTGCCTCTCCCGGTGCCATTTGCGCCTCTGCTCCGCGGCCGGGAACCACTCCGTTCTTCTAGCGGCCTTCGCCTGAGAAAGTCGCAGCAAGGTCAGCGATGCGTCGGAGCGCCACCGCCGGCAGTGGCCCCTTCAGCACGGCCGCGAGTGCCGCCTCGAACTCCTCCAGGCTGGCCATGCCGACCAGGACCGTGCCCATCGCAGGATGCGCGATGGCGAAGCGGATGGCAGCTTCCGACAGGGAGGTGGCGTAGCCTTCTGTTACCACCGGCATCAACCGGGATGCGCGGCGGAGATCGGCTTCATAGGACTCTCCTGAGCCCATCGGCGCGGGCGGAGGGCTGGCGACGGGGTGCCGATGCGCGGCACCGCTCAAGGCGCCCCCCGCCAGCACACGGATGCCGACGACGCCCATACGCATCGTCCGCATGCGCTCGAACAGCCGCCCATAATCCTGGGCCGGATAATTGTCCGGCAGAGCAGCGCCGGCCGAGGGGTTCAGCATGTTGTAGATGACCTGGGCACCGCCGAAGAAGCCAGTATCGATGACCTGCTGCAGGGCAGCGGTCTCTCCTACTGCGGTCATGGCGGGCAGCCGCAGCTTGCCCGCGGTCTGCAGTGCCTGGAATGCAGGCACCACCTCCTCCAGCACCTGGCGCACGCTCAGGTTTTCGCCCCCGCCGCCCAGAGTGATCTCATTGTGCAGATAGAAGATATCCGCCTGCTCCCGCTGCAGCCGCTTCAGGCTGCCGTCGAGGGAGGCCGCGATCGCGGCGGCGATATTGCCGAACTCTTCCGAGCGCAGCCTGACCTTGGTGCCAACCAGGGCATCCTTCGCCCCAAGCTTGCGCAGAGCCTTGCCCAGGTTCTCCTCCGAGGCGCCACTGCCGTACTGCACAGCGGTGTCGAAGTAGTTGACACCGACCTCCAGGGCGCGGGCAACCGCGCGCTCCTGGTCCACTGCAGCGCCGCGCACCATCAGGCCGCCGACGCCGCCGCATCCGAAGCCGAGGAGCGAGATGGGTAGGTCATCCGGGCCGAAAGGGCGCGTCTCGATAGGCATTTCTCGCTCCTGCTGGGCTGGTGGCCTGGCCATACTGCGACGCATTGTGCGGCCATGAGGCCAAGCGCGCCAGAGGGTCAGGCCAAAGGCCGCCGGAGGAAAGCTGCCTCCGATCTCAGAGGGTGACCACGGTCAGAAAAACACCTTTAGTGCGGCGAGCAGCGCCTTCGGATCGAATTGGCCCTGGTAGACAGGGGGCGGCGGCGGACCCCGCCCCAGCAAGAGGTAGATCGCTTCCCATGCCGTGCGAGCGGAGTACTCAATGGTGAACGTTATATCCCGTGGAACCTCCACATACTGGCCAATGAGCCCGAGATTGGTCGCGCCTTCCGGAACCACACGGGGTCTGTCGGCGCGTCTGCGCGGCATCCAGATGTTGTTCACGTAGGGCATATTGCAGGGGATGCAGATCGATGACGCTATGATCACGCCCAAGTGCCGCTCAAACCGCAATTGCCGTACCACTTCCTCCAGGATTTCGGCGCCTGTGCAAGCATCCATGCGCTTTCGGACAAAATCGCCGTCGCGCTCGGGGTAAAGGCCGTAGCCCCACCAGAGCTTCGTTCCGGGTGCCTGGCCGATGACTTCAGGCTGGTGGAAGATGGTCAGTGACAACAACCATCCCGAGTCTTTCAAAGTGACGAGGCCGCCGGTGCCTGGTTCGCTGCTGGTCAATGCGGACACCAGCTCGATGAACTCAGTTCCTGTTGTGGTGACGGTGAAACTCACCCATCGCGAGGAGGGCACCTGGCCAGAACCGAAGAATATGTCCGGATTACCGAAATCGGTGCGCCCCTGTGCCAACCGCTTCCAAAGGGCAGAGGATTGGCCAGCACTCCGCGGCTGTGGCGCTCCGGTCATCGAGCCCACAGAGATGTCCTCGACCTGTGATCCAAGGGTCACCAGCACGATATCTTCAGCCCCAACAGCAACCGAGATGGTCGTGCCCTCTCGCTCGTAGTCGATCCGGCTGGCAGTAATTCGGCCGGGAAGGGGCGCAAAGCCGATATCCCGGACGAAGGCACCAGTGAGGAAGTTCACACCGCGCTGCCGCAGCCAGGCGGCCAGCGGCTCGATGAACGCCTGATACTGATTGTAGGGGGTGCGCAGGATGTGCCTCATGTTCGACAAGTCCGGGAACAAAGGCAGCGCGCGGTTCATATATCGCCTGAACTCCGTCGCACTATGCTGCGGCAGCGACCCCATGATTGTCGACCAAAGCAGCCAGAACTCGGTCGAGAAGAACCGGGGAGAAAAGAACTCCTCGATGCGCCGCCCCTCCAGCATTGCCTCCGGCGTCAGGGCGAGCCGCGTGAGGTCGAGAGCGTCACGCAGGTCCAGGCCAAAACGCGGGCCATGCACGACATGGCCGTCGCGGTCGATAATGTGTGCCCGATCACGGAACGGGTAGCGCGCATTGAAGGCGAAGAACTCATCCTTGACGGAGATGCTCGGACTGCTGGCAGAGGGAATCTCCGCGAGCAGGTCGAATGTGCAGCGAAACTCCTTGTCAAAAATGGAGCCTGGCAGGCTGTAGCCGCTCTCCGCATCGCCGCCCAGAAAGAACCCGCCGCCCATCTGCTCTTTGGCCTCGTAGACCGTGATGTCCTGGCCAGGAACACCTGCGTTCCGGATGAAACACGCAGCCGCAGCCAGTCCAGCGAACCCGCCACCGACGATATGCGCCTTCATCTGTCCCCTCCCTGAACTTCGGCCTGTGAACTCCCCAGAGTTAATTCCGCTCAAACACGCACTGGATGACGCATCGAGAGGTGACTGTTACATACACCTCGGACTGAGCTATTCTCGGACTCTGTCTTTACGCAAGGCCGGAACAATCCTGTCGGAAGAGGCACCCCCGCCGCATCGGCCGCGTTCCGCGGGTCCACCCTCTGAGCTTTTGTGCAATATAGGATCTCAGATTTCTCAAGAAAGCCGCTGGCGAAGTCCGCCTCCGCAATCTGACAGCGTGCTGCACGACACCTGGAACGGCGAAGTTGCGATACACCGCATGTCGTTCCCCTGAGCTTCCGGACCTCCTGGCACGCCGGCGAATGAAAGCAGCCCCAAAGCGCTCCAGGCTGGCCCAGGCCTAGATGGCAAGGCGGGACTTCGGCAGTTCTCCAAGCATGGCAGTCGAGCTGCAACCAAGGATGGCATGGCCGCTGAGATGGCGAATCAGCACCAGGGTGCGCGGCAGATCATCGCGCTGGTATTCCTCCGGATCGGAGCTCACGATCTCTTCCAGAAGGTGCGCATAGGGCTTGGCTTGGCTTGTGCGTGTAGTCGGTGGCCGGAAATGCCACCGATCATGCTTCCTGCGAGCACGGAAAGGGCCGCGACGGTGCTTGCCTTCATCCGTTCATGTCCTCCCGGAGCAGCAGACGCCGGGCGGGCGCGAGCGGGCTTCATCCCCTCGGCGCCATAGATGCTACTCCCGCTCCTCCTCTAAATCGAAGCAAATGCGTTCGACCCTTCCAGTCCGAAGCGGCGGACCAGCATGCCCTCCGGCGGCGCGGATGCGGCAGCCTGCCAATAGGGCTGCGGATATCGATGCCGGTTGGCCTGCCCCGCTTTGCGGTGCCGCGGTGTGGAACTTCAAGGGGGACCATGCAGACTGCACCATCCAGGTGGCGCCATCCCCGCAGGGCACAAACGCACGCGGTTCATGCGGCCACACCGTTAGTGATCTGGCGTTCACAGATCGTCTATCCGTCCACGCCCCGGCTCAGACGTGAACCTCGCCATGTGCCAACTCGCCGCGCTTCTTGCGCGGGCGGAACGTGGCATAGCTCAGCCAGCAGTAGAAGGCACCGACCGCGATCAGAACAACCCAGCCCGGCACGGGACCGAGCGCCAGGTTCTGGACCATGCCTCGTACAGGCTTCGCGGGATCCACCGGAGCTGCGTCCTGCAGCAGCCATGCCGACGAGACCTTCAGGATCCAGGCCGCCAGCAGCACGAGGAACATCCAGAAATAGTTCCGGCGTAGCCTGCGGGACATCGCAGTCTGTCGTGAGATCAGGAACCGCGGCGCGCGCAGGTCCGCGCCGAGGCGCCCCGCCCAGTCCTCCGCTTCTCCTGCGCGAGGCGCGAAGACCTGAGCATAGTAGTTCCGCTCCAGCGCCCGCACGCGCGTCCGGTAAACGTCGAAGAAGCGGTAGCGCCGTGCCTCGATGGTCAGCAGGAGCATCACCAGCAGCATGGCGAAGAGCAGCACACCGTGATGCGCCGCGGGTGTCGAGAGTGAGACAGAGAGCATGCCCGCGACCACCGTGATGGCCCAGTTGCTCGTCCGGTCGATGCGATCCCGCCAACCGGTCATCCGCGCGATCTCCGCCCGGTGGAAGTGCGCCAGGATCGTGATGGCTTCTCCCGTCGTGACGGGGAGCGGCATGTTGAAGGCGGTTCTGGCTTCGTGGTCGCCCAGTTGTTCGCTTTGAGTGGCTTGCATGGTGCTCCCCCCCCCGTGAATGCGGCGAGGTTAGCGGGCGGCGCCGTCCCCCGGTAGGAGCATCTCTTTTCCCAGGCGAGGAGGCGGCATGCCCGCGCGCCCCTGGGTTTTGATCGCTCTCAGGTCCGAGATGGCAGGGGCTCGGAACAGACAAGGGCTGCAGGGAAGGCGCGGGGCCGTTCGAGGCAGCACGCCTCGAGGACGCTTACGACGCTCGGGTGCCGAGCGCTTTGCCCAGGCGATCGATGCGGCGAGCGTCCTTGGCGGCGGCAACCAGAACGGCCATCGACCCATCCTCGGTCGCTGCCACGGCGGCGGCAAAATCGCTCCCTCCCATCGTGCGTCGCGCAAGCCCGTCGAGCACGAAGGCCAGACGCTCATCTGGCGCCGTCCGCTCCAGGGAGAATACGCGCATCGTCCAGTCGGGGTGCTTCGGGACCGCGGCAAGGGCTGCGCGCTTCAACGCCGTCCGCACATCCGCGCCAGCAGTGAGCTGGAATACGCGGCCGACATCATGGACCGCGTCCCTGTAGGCGCGAATTCGGATGGCATGGGAACGTCGCTCTGAGCCGGTCATTGTCATCCATGTACCATGCCATGAGAGAACCCGCCGTTGCACGCTCGCAACGCGCGCCCTCTCCGGCCCGCATTGTTCGTTGTGGATCATCGCTCTCCGGCCAGAGGTCCCGTCCTCGTGCCTCTTGATGATGACAATGCCCGCCCTTCCGGATGCGGCGCGAGCGCCGGGCCGCGTCTCTCCCCAAATGCCAACTGGCGTGAGGGTTTCTCCGGCGCTCACCGACTGGTCTCTAGCCTCCCGGCCTTACCAGCCCATATCCCGCCTTCACCTTGCTGGCGAAGGCGGGATATGGGCTGAGGCGACATCCATGCTCAGGCTGGCCACGTGATCCTGCCCCCCCGGTGCGGGATGCAGGGCTCATGCCTGTCTCGCAACCGCTCCCGGGGTGGGGGCTTCCTTTCCTTCTGGGAGGAGACCAGGTGAACGGAATGCAGTCGTCTGACACGGCGAAGCTGGCACGGGTGCTCGGGCTGCTCGGCTCGGAGCATGCCGGTGAGAGGGCGGCGGCCGCGCTTGCGGCGCATCGCCTCGTGAAGCGCCTCGGCCTCTCCTGGCAAGAGATATTGATGCCGAGACGCGAAGCGGTGCGAACCTCCTCCCATCTGCATCGGGCAATACCGCCTCCGCACGAGATCGTGAGCGCTGTAGAGTCCCGCCTTCGCCAAGCCCAGAGAGAGAATGATGAACTCCGGCGGCAGAACGCACAGCTGCGGCGCCGCCTGGAGGCCGCGCACCAGTTTCAGCGCGCATCAGAACAAGACGAGTGACCAAGCGCTCCCGCATCCCTGCCGTCCTTCGGTCCCGGGGCGGCCGGCTATCCCGATCGTGCTGCGTCATGGGCGGCCGGTCTGGCGGTGGGCCGTCCCGCCCGTGTTCTGACGCCTGCGGCATGCCCAAGAGGGGCACCAGGCGCATTCATGGGCTGTGGCGGCATCGACCTGAACCGCTCCGCGTTATCGCGTGCGACATCGTGATCCCGAAGCCGGTCATGCTCACCCGCATCGTGGAGAATGGCGCCGTTAACGGCTTCACCCCAGGGAGCGGATGAGACCACGGTGATCGACGCCCTCGACCCGGAGAACGAACGGATCGGCCCAAACCCCATGACGGCAGAGCTCTAGGCGCGCGGAGAACCTGCCGTCCGAGCGGCCTTGATCCTGCCACGGGCAATAAGGGAGTTCTCCGCGGTCGGAATACCGCCGCCTCTCAGGCCTCCCGGAAGCGGGCCGGATCCTCGATTCCGAGATCGGCGGCCTTGGCGTCGAAGGCGGCCGCATAGATCTCTGCCAGTCGGCTCCTTGGCGCTCCGCCGGCGTCCCTCTCTTCAACCAATTCCGACAAAGCTGGCAGACCGGCCTCGGCGGCAATGGCCATCAGATGGGATGCCTGCGCCGCCAAGCCTGCGGAATGCATCATCTCCACCGCCAGCCTCGCTTCGGCAACGGCGAGTTTCTGCTCAAGATCCGCGCTCTGCCGCTCCATGGCTTCGGCATGCTGGCCCCGCTCCACGGCCGTGGCTTGTAGTTCCTCCAGCCTGGCCGCCAGATCGAGCACCGCCCGCTCCAGGCGATCCAGAGGAAGGCCAGGACTGCCAAGGGTGCTGTTCGGAGACTGGATCGCTGCGGCTTGCTCTTCGGGCATCGGAACTCGCTGGGCCAGAAAGGTGCCAGCCATAATCCGGTTCGGCCAGACAGGGAATGGCGGACCGGCGACCGCCAGCGCTCAACTCGGATCCTTCCGGTTGCCCCGGGACACGACGAGCATCTCACCGTCCGGCAGCGGCCGCTGAAGCTCCCGGGCAACCTCCCAGGGTGCTTGCATCCAGGTCTCGATCTCGTCCGATGTCGTCAGCAGCACAGGCATGGCCTTGGGGTGGATGGGACCGACGACGTTGTTGGGCTCGCAGGTCAGGAAGCCGTAGAGCTCATGCTCTCCCTCGACGGGGTTGGACTTCGGGCCGCGCGTACCGGTCCAGCGCGTCCAGATCCCCGCGAAGGCAAAGAGCGGGCGCTTCTGCGAGAGCGCGAACCAGACCGGTGTCTTCCTGGGCTTGGTGTCCTCCCACTCGGAGAAGGAGGTGACTGGCACCAGGCAACGGTGCGATGGCTTGAGCCAGCGGCGCCAATGGGCGCTCTGGGTGTTGCGGATGTTGGTCACGGGGTGGCCGCCATACTGCTCCGGGCCCGGCATTCCCCAGCGCATCATGGTCAGCTCCCGCTCGCCGTCCTCTCCGTGGCGCACGACGGGCGCCATCATGTCCGGATAGATGGCCGTCAACGGCGGCAGGTTGCCGGTGCTGTCGCGCATGGCACGGGTCAGTTCCAGGATGGCCCGCTGGTTGCTGGTCATGCTGTAGAGATTGCACACCGCTTGCCTCCCAGGAGCACCGCTTCTTCCTGGCCTGCTGCCTGGGTGCCGCACCAGCCTGAAGCGGGTCATCCATCGCGGAGTTGCACAACATTCCGGAGGTGCGTTGCACAGACTGAGGCTCCGCCGCCTGGTCCGGTACCCCAAAGATCTCTCTTGGAGCACGAAGGCGGCGGCAACGCTAAGCCGCCAATGCCTGCATCACGGCCAGGCGAGCAAGAAGGCGGGACTGAAGGCTGGGCGGAGGAAGGGCGCCCTGCCGGATCCCCGCAACTTCCGTATGCGACAGCGACGGCACGCCAGGGATCTTGTCGAAGCGGGCACAGCGCATCCGGTCATCCCAATCCGGCTCCAGGATGGTCCAGGACACGCGGTGACCGGGGCAGCAGACAACGGCGCCGGGTAGCGGGACAAGGCCACCTGCCGTGAAGGCCGCCAGCGACCACCCGCTGCCGAAGAGTGCGTCGAGGCTCTCCACAACCTCCTCGCAGGTCGCGTCGGGGGGCAGCCGCAGGTATCCTCTGGACGTCTCGTCCCCCTTCCGGGCCGCGGCACCGAGCAGCAGCTCGACGGCGGCGGCGGCGAGAAGGGGCGGATAGCGGCCCGGCGCACCATCCAGGTCCTCCGGCAACAGGCATGGCCTGGTACCCTTCCCCATTCCCAAGGCACGCTTGAAGCCGCTGATCTCCTTAGCGGAGGGCACCACCGGGAAACTCATTCCAGGCTTCTCGGGCAGGCCCGCCTGGACGGCGTCGGCGTCGAGCTGCAATTCCGCCTGACCAACCGGGCGCCAGCCATCCGCGATCTGGTCCAGGACGGCCTCATCGATGGCGTCGAGATCGAGGCTTGGACCCTCGGCGTGCCAGACCCGCTCCACCGGCGGGGCGTCGGCGCCCATCCCCTCCAGCAGCCGGGCCTGGCAGAAGAGGACCCAGTCGCCGCCGGGGCCGATCATCAGCCGCCGCTCCCTGGAGGGGTCCCGCAGGGGCAGCAAGGCAACCTGCCGAAGCGGGTTCCCAAGCAGGACGCGCAGGCCGGACGCCATGTCGTAGAGCGAGGCGTCACGCCGGAACGGCGTCTGGCTGGGGAGTTCGTGATAGGCCTGCCACCGGATGCGTCCCTCGCCCTGCTGCCTGAGGGACGCCCTCCAGGCTTGCGCCCATGCCTCCGCCGAGGTTCCGGGCAAGCTGCGATAGCCGTGGCCGAAATGCTCGACCTGGGCCAGGCTGAGACCGGCCTCCTGCAGGCTTGGATCAGCCTTGAGCCGATGCATGGCCAGCCAGGCCAGAAAGCGTTCCCCACGGGCCGGGTTGCCCCGGCTCATATCCCCCACCATGCGCCATCCCCCGATGCGCTTTGAAGCACCCTAGCGGGGGCGGATTGGCTTTGGGAACGTTGCAGGAGCCCCCTTCACGCACCCTTGGTCCAGCTTCGGGCACAGAGGCCATTGGCAGGCCGGCGGCCGGCGCGCGGGTTCTTCGAGCCCTCGGCGCGGACAGGAGGCCGCCATCGTTGACCCTTGCGGCCCGGCATGGCAGGCAAGGCCCATGCCCCAACTCCAGGCCGCCCAGATCCCGGTCACGCCCTTCCAGCAGAACTGCGCCCTGATCTGGGATGCGGAAGCCGGACGCGGCACGGTGATAGACCCCGGCGGCGACGTGCCGCGCATCCTCGCCGCGCTGGACAAGGCCGGGATCACGGTGGACCGCATCCTCCTCACCCATGGCCACCTGGACCATGCCGGCGGCGCCGCCGCGCTGAAGCGCGAACTGGAGGCACGGCAGGGCGCCGCCGTGCCGATCGAGGGGCCGGACCGCCGCGACGACTTCCTCCTGCAGGGCCTGGCTGAGCAGGGCGCGCGCTTCGGCATCGAGGGACTGGAGAACGTGGCTCCCGACCGCTGGCTGGCGGAGGGCGAGACGGTCTCCATCGCCGGGCAGGATTTCGCGGTGCTGCACTGTCCGGGCCACACGCCCGGCCATGTGGCCTTCGTCTCCACGGCCTTGAAGGTCGCGTTGGTCGGAGACGTGATCTTCCGCGGCTCGGTGGGGCGCACCGACTTCCCGTATGGCGACCATTCGGCGCTGATCGCGGCCATCAAGGACAAGTTGCTCCCGCTCGGCGACGACATCCGCTTCCTCTGCGGCCATGGTCCGGGCTCCACCTTCGGCGAGGAGCGCCAGTCCAATCCCTTCCTCTCAGCCGGCTTGCATCACCGATAAGACGGGGGGCGGATCAGGCCGCCCGCTTCAACGCCCGCGCGGCGGCAAAGCGGGCGCCGGCCTGAAGCACGCCGGAGGGCGGCTTCACATCCTGCCTGACCGGGTCCGCCATGCCCCCGTCACGCGCCGCAGAACGCGCGAAAGCTGCTCGGCCGAGTAGGGCTTCTGCAACAGCTCGAACCCGTGCTCGGTGTCTTCGGCCAGAACATGGCTGTAGCCAGTTGTCAGGATGACCGGGAGGCTCGGGAAGCGCGCGCGCAGAAGCTTGGCCAGGGCGATCCCCCCCATGCCGGGCATCACGACATCCGAAAACACTGCCTCGAATGCGACGCCGTCCTGCTTCAGCATCTCCAAGGCTTCTTCGGCATTGGTGGCCAGGGTGGGCTGATAGCCCAGATCCTCGAGGATCTGCTTGGCGAAGCGGCCGACTTCGACGTTGTCCTCCACGATCAGCACCTGCTGGTCGGCGCCCCCCGGAGCAGGGCCGGGTTCCGCCTCTGGCGCCACCTGATCCCGCTTGATTTCAACTTGAGGTAGATAAATCGTGAAGGTGGCGCCTTGGTCTGGTTCGCTCGCCACATCCACGTCCCCACCGGACTGCTTGGCGAATCCGAAGACCTGGCTCAGGCCGAGGCCAGTGCCCTTGCCAATGTCCTTGGTCGTGAAGAACGGCTCGAAGATGTGCTCAAGATGCTCCGGCGCGATGCCGCAGCCGGTGTCCTTCAACGCGATCCTGGCGAAGGGCCCCGGCGCACCGCCATGGCCTCGGATCGCCGGCAGGGCGACCCCGCAAGTCAGCCGCAGCGTCAGCATGCCCTCCCCATTCATCGCATCCCGCGCATTGACGGCCATGTTGATCAACGCCGTTTCGAACTGGTTGAGATCGACCTTGATGAAACAGGGATGCTCCGGCATCTCGGTCACCACCGTCACGCGCGCGCCCGTCACGCTGTCGACCATGTCGGCCACGCCCCGCAGCCGATCCGCCACGTTCAGCACTTCAGGCTTGAGGGCCTGACGACGCGCGAAAGCGGGGAGCTGGCCGGTCAGCCTGGCGGCGCGGTCGACCGTGTCGGAAACGGCATCGAGGTACCATTTTCGCCGATCCTCCGGCACGTTGGGGCGGCGCAGGAGATCGATCGACGAGCGGATGATGGTGAGCAGGTTGTTGAAGTCATGGGCCACGCCCCCCGTGAGCTTGCCCACCGCCTCCATCTTCTGCGACTGCCGCAGGGCCGCCTCGGCCTGGAGCAGCTTCTCCGTGCGTTCCGCCACGCGGCTTTCCAGGGTCTCGTTCAGCTCGCGCAGTCTTGCCTCGGCCTCGCGACGGTCGGTGATGTCGCTCGCCGCTCCGAACCACTCCACGATCTCACCCTGCCGATCGAAGATCGGTACGGCACGCGACAGCGTCCAGCCGATGCGGCCATCTGAGCGGCGGACGCGATGTTCGAGTTCGAAGGTGCCCTTGCGCTGGGCCGCATCCCTGATCGCGGCGAGCACCTTGGGACGGTCGGCAGGCTCGATGTAGAGGTTCAGCCAACTGACGCTCGGTTTCGGCGTGTCGGCCAGGAAGCCGGCGCCTTCGAGCTGAAGGAGTTCCTCCCAGTCGGCGCTCATCCGGTAGGTCGAGTAGGAGCCGGCGGTCACGAGTGCCCGGAGCCGCTCCTCACTCTCGCGCAGCGCCTCCGCACTCCGCTGGATCGCGTCGATGTCGCTGACGACGGTCACCTGCCCAGTGATACCGCCTTCTTCGTCCCTGAGGGGAACTGCGGCGACACTTGTCCAGACCTCCTCCCCTTCGTCGTCGCGGTAGAGCATCTTGAGGCCAGGAACCGTTCGCTCGCCGCGGAGGCCACGCGCCGCCGGGAAGTCTTCGGGAGCGAGAGGACCGCCATCGGGGCCGCAGGCCTTCCACTGCCCGATCCTCTCCCTGTCACGCGAGGGCAGGATGCCGGTCGGCATGAAGCGACGCATCCCCGCATTGGACATGACGACCCGGCCGTCAGCATCGGTGACGCCGACACCGACGGGTAGAACCTCCAGAACGGCGGCCAGCCGGGCCTCGCTCTCGCGCAGCGCCGCCTCGCTCCGGGTCCGGCGTTCATCGGCGACATGGCGCTCTGTCGTCTCGACGATAGTGACGAGGATGCCGGCCACCTCGCCTCTCTCCAGCCGGAGCGGACTGTAGGTGAGGGTAAGCCAGATCTCCTCAGGGGCGCCCGAGCGCGCGAGCGGGTAGAGGGCATCCTCCAGGGTGAAGGTCTCACCCTCCCAGACCCGATCGTAGATGGGCTTGTTGATGTGCCAGACCTCGGGCCAGCAGTCGCGCGTCGGTTGCCCCAACCCTGCCGGATGCTTGGGGCCCATGAGCTTCCGGTAGCCGTCATTGTAGATCTGGATCAGGTCCGTCCCCCAGAGCGCAATCATCGCGAAGCCGTGGGGAAGCAGCAGATCGACCGTTGAGCGCAGCGATGATGGCCAGTTGTCCAGGGCCCCGAGCGGCGTGCCGGACCAATTGAAGGCGCGGATGCAGCGAGCCATTTCGCCGCTTCCGATGGGCCAGGAAGGAGCGGAGGGGCGGAGGTTCATGGCGGCTCCATAAAGCTTCGCACGTGGTAAGACGCCAGGACGAGAAAGGTTGGACCTACTCCTCCAGCTCTTTCACAGGGCGCGAACAGCGGGAAGCAGCTGCTCGGCCCACGGCGCACCCTCGCTCGGCCCTTGCCCGCCATGGATGGGAGACCATCCTCGTCCTTGGCTCCTCCACGGCTGGAGACGGTGGCGACGGAATGCTCCCGCTCGCACTCTCACCCCTGCGCCTGTGGCGCATCTGGGTGGGGCAAGCCGCTTCCGTGAGCGACGGGCGATAGACCGCGGCCGATAGTGGCAGCTTGCAATGTAAAACGATTCTTTTACACTCGCCTCATGGATCGACGAGCGGACATTCTCGCGGGCGCTGCCAGCGCCTTTGAAATCGACGGCTTCCGAGGCATCGGCGTTGACAGGATTCTGGCGCCCTCCGGCGCCTCCACGCGAACTCTGTATAAGCATTTCGGTTCCAGGGATGCGCTGGTCCTTGCCGTTCTAGAGGAGCGGCATCGCCGCTTCGGGGAACGCCTCGAGGCCGCGGCGGGGAGCACCGATGGCGTGGCCGCCCTGTTCGACACGCTCCGGCACTGGCTAGAGGAGCATGGCGCGCGGGGATGCATGCTCCTGCGCGCCAGAGCTGAGTATTCGGGAGCGAACGAGGAGATCGTCACGCTCGTCCGCCGGCAGAAGGAGGAGTTCCGCCGCATGGTCACCGCCCGCGTGGAGGCGGCCCTCGGACGGAGCGAAAACAGGCTGGCGACACAGATCTGGATTCTTTTCGAGGGTGCTACGGCAGCGGCCAGCGTCGCCGATCTCTCGGCCGTCGATGAGGCGAAGGCTGCGGCGGCTTCGCTGCTCGCGGCGGCGCGGGGAAACGCATCTTGAAGGGTGGCGGCCATCTCATCGCCGCCGCCTTCGCGCTGACGGCCCTGTCCTATGGACTGGCCCGCTTCGCCTACGGCCTTCTGCTCCCGCAGATCCGAGCGGACCTTTCGCTCAGCGCGGCGGCGGCCGGGTGGATTGGCGGCGGCGCCTTTGGGGCGTACTGCCTCGGGATCATCTTTGCCTCCCTGGCGGGCGCGAAGCTCGGCGAGCGCGCCATGGCCATGCTCGCGGGCCTTGCCGCGACAGCCGGTGTGGGGCTCGCCGCCCTTGCTCCCTCCACGCTGGCCTTGGGGGCTGCTATGGCGCTTGCAGGACTCAGCACGGGCTTCACCTCACCCCCGCTCGCCGCCGCCGTCGCGCAGAAGTTTGCTGCTCCCGCACGGCCGAGGGCGAACGGGATGATCAATGCCGGAACAGCGGCCGGGATCGTATTCTCCGGCCTTGGTGCGATGTCCTTCGCGGCGGCTTGGCGCGAACTCTATGCCCTGTTTGCCCTGCTTGGTGCGGCGGTGACGGCGTGGCTATGGTTTGCGGTGCCTAAAGGCCCGCCTGGGCGGAAGGCCAGCGGGGTTCCATCGCGACAGATGGTGAGGCCGGGCCTTGGAGGCCTGTGTGCAGCGGCCTTCCTGATGGGGGCGTCCAGCACCTCAGTCTGGACCTTCGGTGCCGAAATGCTCCGCAACGAACTCAGCTTCTCGCCGACGGGGATCGCCATCGCCTGGATCACGCTCGGCCTTGGGGGGCTTGCGGGCGCTGCGACCGGCATTCTCGTCGCGCGCTTCGGCGTTGGCCGGATACACCGCTTGGCGCTTCTTGGAATGGCTCTTTGCTATGGGATGCTCGCCGCCGCCACCGAGGCCCCGTCGCTTGCCTTCGCGGCGATGGCCTTGTTCGGGGCCACCTATATCATCTCCAGTGGCGTCCTGCTGATCCGGGGTACCGCGCTCCTTTCAGCTCGGCCCGATCTCGGGCTTGGCATTCCCTTTCTAGCGATCGCTGTCGGCCAGACGGCTGGTGCCCCTCTCTTTGGCGCTGTTCTCGACCGAGCCGGTTCCTGGACCGCACTGGCGTTGTTTGGCGCGATCACCTTTGGAGCAATGGCCTGGAGGATGGACGAAGCCGCTCCTTCCCGCCGGGATTAGGATTTGTCGAGACCCACCACGGCTTTGCACAGCGCGGCCGAAGGAAATGCCGAGCAGGGTGGCCGCCAGGGATGCTCCCCCACTGTCATATGGCGCATCGGCATTGAGGGGCGTGGCCTACTATGCCGCTCGCGGCTCAAGGGCGTACCGGCGGCAGTGCTCGAGGTAGGCCGCCTCGTGATTGGCCACCAGTTCCACAACGGCTCTCCAAAGCCAGGACGGGGCATCGAGCCTCTTCGAGCGGTTTCGCTGCAACTCACCCAACCACGTCTTGCGCTCCTGGGCGCTCATCTGGCGCGAATGCGCACGCCCGACGACGGTGGCAAGATAGCGAGCCAGGGCGGAGGCTTCATCCTCAACGAGGCGCTCGATTTCGAACTTGAGGTCCTGGGGCAGCAACTCGCGCACGAAGACGCCCTTGCCAAGCAGGCGAGTCGCCAGCATTCGTTGCCCAAGGTTGGGAGAGAGGTGGCGAGCCCCTTCCACGACGCGGCTCGCATTGTCCCGCGGCATGGGAGCGTCGGTGTACCGCGGGGCCGCGGCGGTAATCGCCTCCTTCACGTCCAGCAGGCAATAGCGAGCGCGCTTGTCTTCGGCGGCCTGCACCGCGACGAGGACCGCAAAGCGCAGGTTCCCGAGCGAACTGCAGCCTTTTCGCCAGAAGGCGCTGTCGGCGATGGACACTGTCGCCTCGCTGTCCCGTCCTCGCAGGGAGGCCACCAGGGCCTGCACCTCTTCCAGGGCGACCAGTTCCGCGAGAGCCTCCCGTTCCTCCTCATGCAGAGGCCAGAAGCGGCGCCCCAGCGGAATCACCGGATCCAGGCCCTCGATGCGCTCGTCGGCCAGATGCTTCCATGATCGGCGCGCCGCATCCCGCATCAGCTTCTTGACCGCAGCAGGCACGTCCTTGCCAGGCTGGGTCTGGCCTCGCTCCTCTGCCGCGCCTTCCTCGAAAGCGGCCTCGTAGCCGGCGATCATGGCCTCCAGCATGCGGGCCGTCGTGACGCCCGGCAGGTCAGATCCCCGGGCTGCCGTGGCGAGGGAGAGGGCCAGCCGGACCAGGTCGTGGGCCGGGTTGCCGATCACCGTCTGGTCCAGATCGCGGATCTGGACGTCCAGGTCGCCATCAGCGCCACCGACGGGACCAAGGTTGCCGACATGGCAATCCCCGCAGATCCAGACGCCAGGTCCCTCCGGCAGCGTGGTCCGTCCGCTTTGCTCCAGCCATTCATAGAAGCGGACCGTACTGCCCCGCACATAGGCATGGGCAGAGGCGGCCATCTTGAGGTTGCGCCGCTCCGTCAGCACAGGGCCACGCTCATCCGGTTTCACAGCACGAGAGGAAGCTTTCTTCATCAAAGGCGGGGAACGCCCAACATCCGGGGAAGTCCATGACGGCGCCGCGGAAAACCGGCTCCGTGGATGAAATGTAATTATTCAAGGCCGCGCGACTGCAAGGTCAGGAAGATCCGCCGCCTACGTCCTTCCTTTCGTCAGGCTTTCCGGTGGCCTTTCTACTCACTTGACTTGCCTTGAGGTCCAGGGCCGTCACGGCGGTGCTGATGCCTCAGGCCCCCGGAACGCGGTTGCATCGCTCCGATAAAGTGCCGCGAGGGCCAATTGACCTTCGCTGTCGAAGGTTTGGCACAACGCTCCTCCTTAGTGGGGCGTGTGGGAACGCAGCAGGAAGTCCGCTTCCACCATCGGCGCACCCCCGCCGCCGAAGATCCCGTGAAGGCATGACAGCACCGTGACAGCCCTTATCTTGTCTGAGTAGGATGGCGGCAAGCGGCGGCCGGCCTTCAGGATCAGGACCCGCCAGTGTCCAAGGAGGAACTTCGCCATGTTGCGTCGCACACTGGCCAAGGGCGCCCTTGCGCTCACCACGGCAGGCATCGCTTCCGGCCGGCAGGCGGTGGCCCAGGGCACACCAGTGGATATCCAGTTCTGGCACGGCCTGACCCAGCCGCTGGGCGGCATGCTTGAGCAGATCGCCGCCGACTTCAACAACAGCCAGCAGCGATACCGCGTCAATGCCACCTATCGTGGCGGGTACGCTGAGACGATGGTGGCCGCCATCGCGGCCTTCCGTGCCAACAATGCGCCCAACATCGTGCAGATGTTCGAGGTCGGCACCGCGACCATGATGGCGGCGACCCGCGCCACCAAGCCGGTCTGGGAGTTGCTGCAGCAGACCGGGGTCAAGATCAACTTCGAGGACGTCCTGCCCGGTATACGCGGCTATTACAGCCTGCCCGACGGTCGCATGGCGTCCATGCCGTTCAACAGCTCCACAGCTGTCGCCTTCTACAACAAGGATATGTTCCGCAAGGCCGACCTGGACCCGGAGGCCTTCCCCAAAACCTGGCCTGCCGTCGCCGACGCCGCCCGCAAGCTGAAGGCCGCCGGTATTGCCACCCCCATGACCACCTCCTGGCCCACCTGGCTGATGGTGGAGCAGTTCAGTGCCATTCACGACATCCCGCTGGCGACCAAGGGCAACGGTTTCGGCGGTCTGGATGCGGAACTGGCCATCAACAACCCGCTGATGGTCCGGCACATGCAGAATTTGATCGACTGGCAGAAGGAAGGCCTGTTCCGCTATGGCGGACGGGACAATGCCGCCGACGGCCTGCTGCCCTCCGGCGAATGTGCCTTCACGTTTGCCTCCTCCGGCACCCGCGCGCGGATCCTCAAGGAAGCGAAGTTCGAATGGGGCACGGCGATGCTACCCTATTACGACGATGTACCCAAGGCGCCGCTCAACTCCATCATCGGCGGGGCCTCGCTCTGGGCCATGAACAAGGGGCCCAGCACTGGCCGCAGCGAAGCGGAATGGAAAGGCGTCGCCGAGTTCTTCGCCTGGCTGGCCAAGCCGGATGTCGCGGCCAAGTGGCACACGGACACCGGCTACCTCCCCCTCACGCGTTCCGGCTATGAACAGGTGAAGGCCACGGGCTTCTACAAGCAGAATGTCGGCGCGGACGTGGCCATCGAGCAAATGCTGCGCGGCGGCGGCGTGCTGACGGAGAACTCCCGCGGCATCCGTCTCGGCGGATTTCCGGAGATCCGCAACATTATCCAGGAGGAGATGGAGCGCGCCTTCCAGGGCCAGCAGGACGCCAAGACGCTGCTGGAGAACGCGACGCGCCGCGGCAATGTCGTGCTACGCAACTTCGAGCGCGCCAACCGCGCCTGACCGCCCCCTGGCATGCGCAAGAGTGTCATCTTCAAGGGCAAGCTGCTGCCGCTGCTGCTCATGCTGCCGCAGCTCGCCATCACCGGCGTGTTCTTCTTCTGGCCTGCGGGGCAGGCCATCTGGTCGTCGCTGTTGCGGGAAGACGCCTTTGGCCTCAACCGGGACTTCGTCGGTCTGGAGAACTTCGCCGAGGTCGTTGCCGACCCGACCTGGCGCGGGGCGGCCGAGAACACTGCCGTCTTCGCTTTCTCCGTTGCCATTCTGGCGCTGGCGGCGGCACTGCTGCTGGCGGTGCAGGCGGACAAAGCCATCCGCGGCAGTCATGTGTACAAGACCCTGCTGATCTGGCCCTACGCGGTGGCACCGGCCATTGCCGCCGTGCTGTGGCTGTTCCTGTTCCATCCGCAGATCGGGCTGATCGGCCGGGCGCTGAACGCCGCGCAAATCGCCTGGGACTACCGTCTCAATGGTGGCCAGGCCATGCTGCTGGTGATCATCGCCAGCGCCTGGAAGCAGGTATCCTATAACTTCATCTTCTTCCTGGCCGGGCTGCAATCCATCCCGAGAGCTGTGCTGGAAGCGGCCAGCATCGACGGGGCGCGGCCTGTGCGGCGCTTCTGGACCATTGTCTTCCCCCTGCTCTCTCCCACAAGCTTCTTCCTGCTGACGGTGAACCTGGTCTACGCCTTCTTCGACACCTTCGGCGTGATCCATGCCCTGACACAGGGAGGCCCCGCCAAGGCAACGGAAACACTGATCTACAAGGTCTATGT
The DNA here is from genome assembly GCA_035556695.1 of Roseomonas sp. Lineage (GTDB taxonomy): Bacteria > Pseudomonadota > Alphaproteobacteria > Acetobacterales > Acetobacteraceae > Pseudoroseomonas. Next base: position 96,387 of record DATMFR010000055.1, on the reverse strand, counting down.
GGACGGCGTGGAGAACCTGAACCTCGGTGCCTCAGCGGCGCAAAGCGTGATCCTCATGTTCATCGTCATTGCCATGACCGCAGTGCAGTTCCGCTTCATCGAGCGCAAGGTGCACTACTGATGGCCGAAGCCCTGGCCAGCGAGCAGGACGTCGCGGCCGACCTGGCCCTGCGGGCCAGCCGCGCCCGGCAGCGGCGGGGGCGCTGGATGGCGCATGGCTTCCTGCTTCTGGGCGTCATCATCTTTGCGTTTCCCATCTGGATCACGCTTGTCGGTTCCACGCACGACGTGAACACGATCGGCCGCGGCGAGGTGCCGCTGTGGTTCGGCAACCACGCCGTGCAGAACTACGTCGCGGCCTGGACTCGCGGCGGCGAGGCGGTGCGCAACACCCGGGCTGTCCCGGCCGGCACCATGCTCTGGAACTCGGCCGTGATGGCGACGCTCATCGCGGTCGGTAAAATCGCCATCTCCTTGCTATCCGCCTATGCCGTGGTGTTCTTTTCCTTCCCCGGACGCATGGCATTCTTCTGGATGATCTTCATCACCCTGATGCTGCCGGTGGAAGTTCGCATCATCCCGACCTTCCAGGTCATGGTGGATCTCCATCTGACGGATAGCATGGCCGGCCTGGTGATTCCGGTGATTGCCAGCGCCACGGCGACGCTGCTGTTCCGGCAGTTCTTCCTCACCATCCCCGACGAGTATGTGGAGGCCGCCAAGATTGATGGGGCTGGCCCCCTCCGCTTCTTCTGGGATGTGGTACTGCCGCTGTCACGCACCAACATCGCGGCCTTGTTCGTCATCCTCTTCATCTATGGCTGGAACCAGTATCTCTGGCCCCTGCTGATCATCACCGACACCCGGCTGGAAACCATTGTGGTTGGCCTGTCCAAAATGATCGGACGTGGCGACGCACAGAATGAGTGGAATGCGATCATGGCAACCGCCATCCTGGCCCTTCTGCCCCCGGTCGCCGTCGTGGTCCTGATGCAGCGCTGGTTCGTTAAAGGCCTCACCGAGACGGAGAAGTAATTGGCCACCCTCGAACTCTCCTCCATCCGGAAATCCTTCGGCGAGGTCACGGTGCTGCATGGCATTGATCTCGCTGTCGCAGAGGGCGAGATGGTCGTCATCGTCGGCGCCTCCGGCTGTGGCAAGTCCACGCTGCTGCGCATCACAGCGGGATTGGAGACGCCCACATCGGGCACCGTGCGGATAGGGGGCCAGGACGTCACGGCGCTTGAGCCGCCAGACCGTGACATCGCGATGGTGTTTCAGAATTACGCGCTCTACCCGCATATGACGATCTTTGACAACATGGCCTACGGCCTGAAGATCCGAGGCATGCCACGCGAGCAGATTCGCCGGCGCGTGGAGGAAGCTGCCGAGATGCTCGGTATTGGAGCGCTACTGACACGGCGCCCGCGCCAGCTTTCGGGGGGGCAGCGGCAGCGCGTGGCCATGGGGCGCGCCATCGTGCGGGAGCCCAAGCTCTTCCTATTCGACGAGCCGCTATCCAACCTGGATGCGAAGCTGCGCGTGCAGATGCGGGCCGAGATTCGGCGGCTGCAGAGACGCCTCGGCGTCACCTCGCTGTTCGTCACGCACGATCAGGTCGAAGCCATGACGCTAGGCGACCGGTTGGTGGTGATGAACCAAGGGCGTGCCGCGCAGATCGCCACACCCATGGAGATTTTCACCACCCCCGCCGACACCTACGTCGCCGGCTTCATCGGCAGCCCGACCATGAACCTGCTGCGTGCGACGCTGCAGGATGGTGGTGCCGGCGCCACCCTGGCGGCCGGCAGCAGCGTCCACTTCGCCCAGCCTGTGCCCGGCCAGGCCGGACGGCCAGTGATCGTCGGCATCCGGCCGGAGCACGTCACGCCCGGCGGCGATCTGCCGGTCTCGATCGAACTGGTGGAGCCACTGGGGTCCGAAACCGTGCTGCATGGCACCCTGTCGGGCGGTGAAGCGATGACGGTGCGCGTCCAAGGGCCAGCGCCCGTGACCGGTGGCGCCCTGCCAGTTTCCCTGACGCAGCACATCCACGTTTTTGATGCGGAGAGTGGCCGCCGCTTGTGACTTCCGCAGTCAGCCGCCCTTCCAGCCGGCATCCCCTCCGAGAGCGCGGCCCGGGATAGAACGAGCGGCGCTCAGCAACAGGTGGCTCGTCAGGGCAGCGCTCCCAAATCTGCATCTTGCTGATGCCCTTCTCCGCCACCTGGCAGCCGCTGAAGACCTTCGCTTCAGAGCACCCTCCAGCGCCCGTAAGGCGGCCGACATGGGCAAGGCCTTGCGAAGCGTTCAGAGAGAGCGCAGGCCGGGCGGCAGCCCCATGAGTGACCTCATCGCGGCTCTACCTGGACCGACCAGCCTGCCCTCGCCCGCGCACAGAGACTGAAGCCTTCAGGAGCTCCCCGAGGCGCCCTTTTCAGTGCGGCTTAGAGCGTGCCCAGGCGCTTGGCGGAAGCAAGCTTCTGCTCGGCGGCCAGCCACTGCGGCCAGAGCCTTGGACTCAGATTTTTCCAGGCTTCAGCAGTTCGGCAAGCTGCGGTACGAAATCCTGCCCGTGGCCTCCGGCAACCGCCATATTCAGCGTGGCACCGACAGCATCGGCAATAGCGTGATGCACGCCGGCAGCTTCCGCAGCTTGACGGTAGTAGCCCAGATCCTTGGCGGCATTGCTGATGAAGAATGGAACGGAGGACGGGTCCCCCGCGAGCAGGAACGGCGAGATACGCTGCAGTGCCGTACCGCCGCCACCGCCCTGCGCCAGAACGTCGATCAGCGTCTTCATCTCCATTCCGGCCTTCTGCCCATGCGCTGCCACCTCGGCCAACAGGGCGATGAAGCCAAGGGAGACATAGTTATGCAGCAGCTTCATCAGGTGGCCGGATCCGACGCCGCCGATATAAGTGATGTTCTCGCTGAACGTCTCCAGCAGCGGACGCACCTGCTCCAGCAGCGCCGGCTCGCCGCCGATCAACAGGTTCAGCGTGCCAGCCCGGGCGTGTTGCGGCAGCCGGGTCATGGCTGCGTCCAGGAAATGCCCGCCCGCCGCAGCAACCGCGGCCGCCATGCGCGTACTGGATTCGGGCAATGCGGTGGAGCAGTCCACCACCACGGTTCCGGGCCGCAGATGGGCGATCACACCGTCAGTGCCGGTCAGGATCGCCTCGACCTGTGGCGACCCAGTGACGCAGAGCACGACAATATCGGCCGCCTGCACAACTTCCGCAGTCCGCTGCTTTACCTGCGCGCCCATCTCGCGCAGATCGTCCAGCGGCTGATTTCCGGGATGATCCAGGACGGTCAGGCTATAGCCAGCATTGGCGATGTTCCAGGCAATGCCATGCCCCATAAGGCCAATACCGATCATGCCGACTGCAGGCTGCTTGCTCATATACCCTCCAGATCCACGGACTTGCCCTGTAACCGCACAGTGCTGCCGTTTTCCCGTAGCGTAGCTCAGCATCGCGCCGAGAAACAGCCAGGATGCTGTTATCCCTGGCCGGCTGCCTCAGCGCATATGTCCTTAGGCCAGCCGATGATCGGCGGAGGGCTCCGCTTCACAGGTTTCCTGCTTCCCTTCGTGGGCGGCGTGCGGCCGCGGCCGGTCAATCCAGCAAGCAGGCTCGGCGGCCCCGACATCGGTGCTACCGTTGCACACCATATTGGGCAGCACGACCGCAAGGTCCCGCGGGGCGGCAACCTTGCCGGCCATCCCTCGATCCGAGTGCGGCATCCCGCCTTGGAAACGCCGCCCCATCAAAGACCGGACGGCCCCAGCTCGGCCAGGATGCGAGGCACCTCGGCCGGCAGTTCGCGCGCCAGGAAGCCCACTGCGCCCTGCACGGCAGCCAAGCGCCGTCCGGCCTCGCCATGGGTATAGACGCCCCAGAGTGCGGCACTCAGCGGTGACGCCCCCCGCGCCAGCAGCCCGGCGACGATTCCTGCGAGCACGTCGCCGGAGCCAGAGGTGGCAAGCCCGACACCGCCCTGATCGCAGGACCATGCGGCCCCTTCCGGGGTGACGATATGACTGCATCCTCCTTTCATTACCACGACGACCTGCAGCAAAGCGGCAGCTTCCCTGGCGGCGGCGAGCGGGTCCGCCATCACCGCTTCCCGTGAGGTGCCGAGCAGCATGGCCATCTCACCGTCATGGGGAGTGATGACGACACGGCCTGCATGGCGGCGCAGCGATGTCCGTTGATCCCGCAGGCTCGCCAGGGACGCAGCATCAAGCACCAGAGAAGGGCCGGAGAGCTGCTCTAGCAGGGTGCCGGTCAGCATGCGGGCATCTGGGCCTGGCATCATGCCGGGACCGAAGACGAAAGCCCCTGCGCGGCCCGCCCGCTTCACCAGGAGAGGCGCCGCTGTGCCAGCGATCAATCCTTCCTCCCTCTCGGGCAAACCGAAGACACGCGCCTCAGGCACAGCGATGGCAAGACCAGGGACGACGCTGCGCACACTGGCCAATTGCAGCCGGCCTGCCCCGGCACGAAGCGCGGAGACACCAGCCAGGAGCACTGCTCCCGGCACCTCGGCACATCCTCCGGCGACCAGCACGGCGCCCCGCGCGTTCTTATCGTCACCCGCCCGATGCTGCGGCAGGGGCATGCTGCGAAGCAGCGCCGCGGTGACGGGCATTACTCCGCTCATCGCGGCGCTCCGCCTGGTGGCTCGGCGGTGGCTGCCGTTCCCTGTAGTTCCAGTGGAGCCGTGAAGTTGTAGCGGCGCAGCACCAGCCCGCCTCCCGAGCCAAGGCTGCCATCGAAGGCGTACTCCGTGATTCCACAGTTGGCGACATCGGCCTGCCGGTCGATGGCCAGGATTTCCTCCTCGGTCAGACCCTCCAGCAGGTAACGCAGGCAAAGGACCACAACCTGATGCCCGACGATCAGCACGCGCCGACCACCATGATGCAGGCTGATGGTATCGAAGGCGCTCCGCAGCCGCAGAATCACGTCGCACCAGCTCTCGCCACCCGGCGGCCGGTGGTAGAACTTGCCCAGGAATCGGCGGAACTCCACCTGCTCGGGGTAGTGCTCGGCAATGCCGTGGTGGGTTAGCCGGTCAAGTACACCGAACTCCTTCTCCCGCAGCCGCTCGTCCACGATGAAGCGGCCGGACCAATCGCCAAGGCCGCCCTCTGCCTGAATGAGTTCTGCCGTCCGATAGGCACGGCGATAGGGCGAGGTGAGTAGAACCTCAGGCCGCTCATTGTCCGGCAGTGCGGCGAACCAGCGACCCAGGACTCGCGACTGCTGTTCGCCCAAGGCACTGAGCGGCACGTCGACATCCCGTTCGGCGATGTCGATCCGTGCTTGGCGCGCAGCTTGTGCCGCCGCCCGTGCCAGATTGCCGGCACTTTCGCCATGCCGGACGACCCATAGCCGGTCTGGCCATCGTTGCTGCATCGAGGCTCCTTCCACGCTGTGCCGGAGGCACAACGCGAAGGCAGGGGGCAGCGTTACTCCCGCTCGGACCTGATACGAAAGTCCGGACCATTTGCGCCTGACAAGTTACTGTTCCAGCTGGAGTCCGACGCTCCGGGCCAGACCAGCCAGGCTCAAAAGTTCGAAAGAACCCGGTCATTCGGAGAGGGAACTCCAGCCCCTTCCGAACTCAACCCACCCAGGCGGGGCGGGAGTTCCAAGGCCTCATCGCCCTGGCCAGGCGGCAAGTTCTCAAGGCTACTGCTGAAGGTGCACCCTAAAGGCGCCAAGGTCCGGCTCCTCCGGCTGACGGCATCAGGGAGCGCCATGGCCAGATCGGCTCATGAGCACCATCGATAATTCCCATATTGAAATACAGGTATGGTGCGGCAAGACGGAGCCGGGCAGAGAGCAGGGGCAAAATGCAGGGTCAACAGGTGCGGTACCGGGCACCAGAACGCCGGATGCAGGCCTGGCCCCAGGGGCACTCCAGGCTTCTAGCGCTCCACATCCACGAGGCTCAGGAGATTACGCGGAACACCAGACCCGGAACCGAGCCACTCGCACCGAACTAGCGGCGCATCATGCCCTTGCGGATCTCGCGCTCGACTGCGGATCGCTCGCTTGATCCGATGCGGCGGATAATCTCCTGCACGATCGCAGGTGATACGCGGTGGCGTTTCGCGAGGTAAGCCACCTCCTCCTCAGTACCTGCCTCGGTGGCCGGTGCAGAATCGGATTTCGCTTTGTTCTTGTGCATGCTGTGCTTCCTGGCGTCCGGCCGCCAGCCGAGCACGACCGGATCGAATCACGGTCAGCAATGCCCAAGCAAGAACCGGCCAAACTTTGGTAACTTGACAGTCAATCAACGACCTTCCGCAGCACGGCGTCAGCGAAAGAAGGGGGCTGGTCCAGGACGGATCTGGCTCTCGCGCACGACTCGCTCATGCCTGTCATGCTGATGCTGTACACGGTACTCGCGATCCGCATCGTCGTTCGCCAGCAGGCGCAGAATCGTATAGGTTCCGTCCGGTGCGGTGCCGCCATACCTTCCGAGAAACAGCACAACATTCTGGCCGATCGAAAACCGATGGGGCTGCATGGCAAATCCTCGTAAGAAATCCGTCTCTGGGTGCCGATCCGAATAGCTCGCACGCCTTAGCTCCCTTCGACCATCCGACCATATCAACGATGATCATCCGGATATCCTCCAGCCTCGGGCCAGAAGCGGTCACAGGTTTGGCGACAGCGAGGGGGGGGCATACGTGGCGCACAGCATCATCATCCGCTGGAAGCCTTTTGGAGGCCTGGGGAGATGGTGAATTCACTATGCTACTCGTGGCGACACCAGATCAGATGCCGGCACAGATTTCTGGATGCCTCTAGAGTTACCGCTTTCCTGCGAGCTGCGGCACCGGCATCCAGGTGGCGGCAGGGCAAAATCTTCTGCCCCGCCGCAGTTCTGTTACGCCAGCTTCAGGTTACCAGCAGAAACTTTGCCCTGCTGGCCACGCTGAAGCTCGTATTCCAGCTTGTCGCCCTCGCGAGGCTCCTGCAGGCCTGCACGCTGGACGTCCGAAATATGCAGGAAGACGTCCTTGGAGCCATCATCGGGTTGGATGAAGCCAAAGCCCTTGGTGGCGTTGAACCATTTGACGGTACCGGTGGACATGGTGGCGTTCCGTTCATGACAGAGTTCCGCACAGCGAGACTGCTGGACGGATCAAACTTCGAGGGGAGACGGACACCGGGCTCGGCGCTCAATCACGAGCAAGGAGAGCAGGCCGAACCAAACGAGCTGATGGTGCATAGATGGGGTGCTTGCCCTCCACATGCAACTCTTTTCTTCAATGTCGTTGCAATCAGGCGAAGTCACCCATGGCCGCCGCGCGAATGCAGCGACCGCAGCCCAGGCCGATGAGGGCGCCCGAAGCGCAGCAATCTCAAGATATGAGGCAGCCTGAAAAGCCGCATGTGAGTGACCGCTGAAGTAGGCTGGTCCTCGGCTTCAGGATGCCAGTTCAGCGCATTGCTCTGAGCGATATGTCGGCTTGGAAAAGCGGCGATGAGCCCATAGCCACTCTCCGGGCTGTGCCTTGATCCCCTCCCTCATTCGCTCGTTGGCCACGAGCGTCAGGGTGCGTGAGCGGCGGCTCCTCGACAACGCGGAAGCGGCATGATCCGACCCGCTCAACATTGACGGGAATAACCGGGCAGCTGAAGCGCAACGCGAACTCGCGCCAGGTACTGTCGGCGACGGGAATGGCAAGCTCCAGATTGCGTGTCGTCAAATTGGAAACAGGCCGGTAGGGTCGGATCCTTCGCAGGATCATGCCTCCCAGGGCCGAAGCTCTGCGTGGTCCCAAGCATTCCAAGGCAAACCAGCCCTGAGCCAGCAGGGCCTGTGCCTTCCAGGCCAGATGGCGCGCAGGCGAGGACCCGGATCGCATTGGGCAGAGAGAGCTTCAACTGGCAGGGAGGTGCAACCTATTCCGACGCTCCATCCTGGGCCAGTGGGCGCAGAAAGAGGGATGCAACCAGAAGATCCGCACCACCATCTCGGCGTGAGCCGGCGATGGACCAAGGAGCGCCTGCAGGTTTAGGGTTCACGGATGTCGAAAGGCGATAATGGCCTGCGGAGATGAACCCTCATGCCCTCGGAGCGCGCTGCACTGCTCGGCGGATCAATCACCGACGTGCCTGGAGTGAAGGCTGGACACTTCACTGAGGCACGTCGGCCGACTGGCTGCACCGTCATCCTTGTTGAGCAGGGGGCCACCGCAGGGGTGGCGGTTCGCGGGGCAGCACCCGGGACGCGTGAGACCGATCTGCTCGACCCCTCCAACACCGTTGAACAGGTGCATGCGATTATGCTTTCGGGCGGCTCGGCCTTCGGGCTGAATGCTGCCGCCGGCGTCGTCCGCTGGCTCGAAGAGCGGAGCTACGGCCTCCCTGTCGGCCCGGTGCGGGTGCCGATCGTACCGGCAGCAATCCTGTTCGATCTCTCGGTCGGCGACCACCGTATCCGGCCTGATGAGGCTGCCGGCTACGCGGCCTGTGAAGCCGCCACCGCTTCGCCTCCGGCGCAGGGAAGCGTCGGAGCCGGCACGGGTGCAACGGTCGGCAAGCTGTTCGGCATCGAGCGGGCGATGAAAGGGGGGATCGGAACAGCGGCCATGCGGGTTGGCTGCATTACCATCGGCGCGATCGTCGCGGTCAACGCAGTGGGAGATGTCATTGATCCCGCAAGTGGAGACATCATCGCCGGCGCTCTTGATCCGACAGGGGCGAGGCCTTGCGGCACGACGGCAACATTGTTGCAGAGCGGGACACCGTACTCCGGGGCGGCGGGATCAGCCACGACCATCGGTATCCTGGCCACAGACGCCGTTCTCACGAAAGCGCAGTGCCGCCTTCTCGCCCATTCAGCGCATGACGGTCTCGCCCGCTGCATCGATCCCATCCACACCATCCAGGACGGAGATACAATCTTCGCTATCTCGACGGGCGAGGCGGCACAGGGGGCCGACATGATGGCGCTCGGCGCCGCAGCGCCACGGGTCGTGACGGCGGCCGTGCTGAACGCGGTGAGGGCCGCGAGAGCCGTTGGCCCAAGCCCTCTGGGTGCGGCGGAGCTGGAAATGCATGGCAGGGCGTGCTGAGCGCGGCAAAAGCGCCGAGGATTTTCCAACCTACCGCCTCGACTGAGAGGCCCGGATGAGTGCTGCCGTCGAAAGCAGAATAGCAGACACCAGGATCGCTGCCGCTATGAGTCCGGCTGGGGTCGCGCGAGCCGCGGCCGTGATGGTTCCTTTGCTGCCCAGGCCGATTTCGACCCTGGCATTCATCTCTTCCGGGTGGGCGATGGGGGCTGGTGAGGCTTGGCTCATGGTGTCCCTTCCTTGGAATCGGCGGCCTGGCTGCGCACCGTCTCGATCATGCCGAGTCTCGGCTATGCCGGTCAGCGGCACCTGGATGTGGCGCCAGCACAGCTTCTCGTTGCCTCGCCCGATGAGCGGGCACGAGATCCGCTGACCGCCTGCAGGCAGAAGAGAAGAACTCGGCGCCCCTAGCTCGCAGGATGAGCCTCTTGCGGCAGATCCGCCGCCGCGCGCCTGAACGCCTGATCGAGGTCGCGGACCAGATCGTCGGGGTGTTCGAGCCCGACCGACAGCCGGATAAGACCTTCCGTGACGCCGCTCTTGCTGCGTGCCTCCACTGGAACGCCGGAATGCGTGGTCGATGCGGGATGGCAGATGAGTGACTCCGTCCCGCCGAGCGAGACGGCAAGCTTGAAGATCTGCAGGTGATTGAGAATACGGAAGGCGAGAGACCGGTCATCCTTCACCACGAAGGAGAAGGTTGATCCCGGGCCAGAGCACTGCCGGGCGTAGATCACGCGGTCGCGCTCGGCGAGGTGCTCGGGATGTAGCACTTGGCAGGAGATATGCGGATTCCCCGCAAGCCAAGTTGCCACTTTCCTGCCGCTCTCGGCCGCGTGCTCCATGCGCAGCGACAGGGTCTCCATAGACCGTGACAGCATCCAGGAGGAATGCGGATCGAGCTGGAAACCATAGGCCGAGCGGGTCTGGCGCACAGGTTTGAGCAACTCGCGAGAGCCGGTGATGCCGCCCGCCACGAGGTCGGAATGGCCGCCCACGTACTTGGTAAGCGAGTAGACGCAGATGTCTACCCCGTGATCGAGCGGCTGCTGGAACACCGGACCAAGCATCGTGTTGTCGCAGACGATAATCGGGCGTTGGCCGGACGCCCCCGACCACTCGTCTACGGTGCGCCGCACGAGCGCCAAGTCCGTCAGAGCATTCGTTGGGTTCGCGGGGGTCTCCAGATAGACCATCTTGACCGGCCCGCGCTGCGCCGCGGTGGTGAGCACATCCGTCAGCGCCCCGGCACTTGCCCCGTCCGTGAAGGGGAAAGGGTGGATTCCCCATTGCGGGAAGACCTTGCCGATGAGGGTCTCCGTCCCGCCATAGAGCGGAGTGTAGTGCACAAGGCTGTCCCCAGGCCTCAGATAGCTCAGCGCCACCGCGCTGATGGCGGCCATGCCGGAAGCGGTGACGAGCGCAGCCTCCGCATGGTCATAGATCGCCAGCCGGTCCTCGACGATCTCCAGGTTGGGGTGGTTGAAGCGGGAATAGACCAGCCCCCCCGCTCCCATCCCAGCAGGTGCGGGCTTACGCCCGGCGACGACGTCGAAGAACTCGGCACCCTGCTCTGCGCTTTCGAACACGAAAGTGGAGGTCAGGAATACCGGAGGCTTGACCGCCCCCTCTGACAGCGAAGGGTCGTAGCCAAAGGCTGTCATCTGCGTCTGCGGGTGCAGCGCCTGCCCATCGAGATGCGTGCGCCGGAAGTTTCTCGCCATGGCTGCCTCTCCTTCGCCTGGATTGTTATAGGCCACTCCGACAGCAGAATCTCGCGTGATTGCCCGCATCATCCCCCCCTTCACTGGAGGGAGTTGGCCAGGAGGTGCAGAATCCTCCCCGTTATGCGCGGGCCACCCCGAAGGGCCGAGGAACCCGCAGCTGGAACGAATTGAGGGAGCGATCCAGAACGCGGCGCGGAATCCTCCCTGCTGAGAAGGCCAGCTGACCGGCTTGAGGCGGCCGGTACCGGTCTTCAGCAGGGCTGCTGATCTATCTGGACGCAGGCCGGGTGCTAACCGGGGCCAGGCGGGGAAGGTATAGGCGAGATTGGCCATGCCGATCTTCATCCGCGCCCGCGCCGTGCCGATCGTCCGGACGAACAGCGCCACGCGGTGCTTCTCCGCCCGCTCGCCCGATGACCACGCGCAGACGTGCCGCCCCCCGGATGGTGGCTCCCTCCTCGAGAGCGAACTTCTGGCGCGGTGTAGCAATCGGGGCGGCCTGATCATCGAGGGCACCCATGCCAGGAAAGCCCCTGGCTATCAGCAGCGCGTCAGGGGTGGAGCCCCGCCGCGTCTGCGGCCAGACCGCGCCGGCGCCGCCTCCGACCTGGGGCGGAAGAGATCAAAATCCACCATCGCCGAGAGGCCACTCCAGCGGATTACCCGCTGCCGACAAGGCTGCATCGCTCGCCGGCATCGAAGCAGCCCCCTCCCCCGCCTCCATAGCGAGACATTTCGAAGCGTCCAGAACGCTGCCGGCGGCAGACTGGTGGACACAGCGAGCGCGGGGCGGCCACGATGTGCCTGGCGGACGACCATGCTGGCTGCGCCTTCTGAATCGGGACTTGGCGGGCTAGCCAACCAGCACCAGCTCTTCTCGCCGACCCTGATCGCGGCAACCTGTTGGCGTTGCCCGCCGCCTCGGGCATCACTAAGCAGCACGGAGGAGGCAAGCGATGCGGGAAATGCCAAGGTCGAGTTTTCCTGAGGGCAGCCTTTTGGTTGCCATGCTGGGCGAGCATGCCTCCATCGATATTCGGCGCGCGGCGCGGCGCCTGCGTGCGGAGGGCGCGCCCGCCCTGGCGATTGACAAGGATATTGCAGGCTTGGCATGCCAGTTAGCGTTTTCCGAAGTGTCGCACTCACCCGCCGTGCTGGACGTCCTGCCGCCGTTGTTCTGGCTCGAAGCGCAACGAGAGGATGGATCCGGTACCCGCGGGATCAGGGGATGGGTCGTGGAGAAGAAGCTCGGCGGCCTCGCCGCCCGGGGCTTCAGCATCGCCTTCGGTCATGAGGCCGTGCCGGAGCCGGTGGGGACCGCAACGGTGTCATTCGGCGCGCGCCCGCAGGAGGAAGACGAGGAGACCCGCTGCGTGAGAGGGCTGGTCACGGTCGTCAGCCTGCCCGAGATGATGTCGCAGATGGGGGAGAGTTCCCCCGTCGGGCTGATACCAGCCGATGCCTCCGACCGGGAGGCAAGCTTCCTGCGCGGCTTCAGACTCTCAGTCGCGATGTCTCCGGACGCAGTTCCGACCTGAGCTTGTATCGTCGTGGCCAACCGAAACCCGGCGGGTGGGGGAGGTTAGCGAGCAGGATTGATCCGAGACCCAGGACCGGAAGGTTGTTGCGGATGAGCAGGACCAAAGCCGCGGCATCTGGCCGCTGGCCGAGCATGACCGCTGGCGGGTCGAGGGCACAGCCGGAGTGGCGACGGCCGGGCCGGTACGCTTGACGGATGAGCACAAGAGCAAGAAGGTCGCCCTCGTGCTGCGCGACCGGAAGATCACCCCCTGCAACCCTGTGGCGACCTTTTCGGGCACGATGGCTTGCGCCTAAATGCTCCCGCGCGAGGCATCAAACCGCCGGCGGTTGCTCCGCTGGTTCATCTCCTCCGCCACCTTCAGCGTGCCGCAGGCCGCCGGGCCCATCGCGTTCTCGCTCGTCACCCTGAGCCTCACCGGCGATGCCAGCCACGGCGCGGCTATCATCCTCGCCATGACGCTAGCCCAAGTGGCCGGGGCGATCCCAGTCGCCCGGATAGGCAGGAACCTGCCCGCTGCGGCGTTCCTTAAGCTGCTGGTGGGCATTCGCACGGCCGCCTTGGTTTTGATCGCCGCACTGGCGGCAGGCGAGGCGTCGCTCATCTGGCTTATCCTGGCCGCTGCGGTTGGCGGATCCGTGAGTGGTGCGGCCCATGGGTTCCTCCGCGCCGTCCTCAACCAACTGACGCCTGCCGCACGGCTACCCCGGGCACTTGGCATCGCCGCCACGCTGAACGAACTGACCTTCGTGCTGGCCCCGGTGGCCGCCTCGGGCCTGGGTACCGTCTCGCCGGTCTTTGCTGTCCTGGCGCTCGCGGCTCTGGGCGCTGCGCCGATGCTGCTGGTGCCGCAGGCCAGCTCCACTCCTATCGAGGGCGCTCTCCATGCCGGGGGGCCGGTGCTAACCCCTTCCATCCTGCTCTGGCTCATGTGTGCCGCCGCAGGCGGCGCGACCGTTGCGGCCATCGAGATCGGTGCCGTCGCACTGGCACTCAGCTTCGGTTATGACCCAGCCCTGGCGGCCATGTTCACCGTTCCGCTGTGCCTAGCCTCCGTGACGGGCGGGATCTGGGTCAGCCTGCGGAACCGCATGGCGACGCGGACAGCCGTGGTGATTCAACTGTCCATCATGACCCTGGGGGCCGCTCTCGCCGCGCTCGAACTGTCGGTTTCCATAACCATTCTCGGCGCCGTCCTGGTAGGTTCAGTTTTGGCTCCCTTGGGCACTCACTACTCGCTTATCCTTGACACATTGGCTCCGCCGCAGCGGCGGGCGGAAATCTTCGCCCTGCTGCGCACCGCGAACTCGGTTGGAGTCATTTTCGCCAGCGCGGTGTTGACGATGGTTTCTTTGTCCGTGGCGTTGATCGCGGTTGCAAGCCTGATGCTCATCGCCACCCTCACAGTCGGCATTGCCTTGAAGGGGCGTCGCGCCCCTCCGGGTTAGGGGTAGCCCCGGGTCGGGAGCGCCATCACGTATCCGACCTCGGCCGGCAGCAGCACCACCCGACACTGCTCCCCCTGCGTCTGCAGCGACCAGGCAAACAGATCATCCATGACCGCAGGGTTTGCACTGCAGCCAGAGCCACCGCCAGCCGCGACCGACCTGTGGCCGACGGCCATCCAGAGGCCAAAGCACAGAGCTCTCCCCCTCTGCGGTACGCCCTGCCGAACGGCCAGGCGCGCCGGCCGGAAATCTTTACCGAAACGATCGCGGCGCCTTGTCGCCCACGGCCTCATCAGGCAACCTGCTGCCAAATAAAGGGCCAACGAGCCCGGAGGAGGAAACGAATGGTGCAGACCACGCGGCGTAGGCTGGCATCCATTGGTGCAGCCATTCTTGCCTCTCCCGCCTTCGTACGTGGCGCGCGGGCCGCAGATGCAGTGCGGATCGGCGCCATCTATCCGCTGAGTGGCGCGACGGCTTCCGCCGGCACCGCGCTGCGCAACGCGCTGGAAGTCGCGCTCGACATCGTCAACAACCCGCATCCTGATCTGGCGAAGCTTCCTCTCGCCGCCGGCAGCGGCCTGCCGGGCCTTGGCGGCAGCAAGGTCGAGATCATCTTTTCCGATCACCAAGGCAATCCGGCCACAGCGCAGAGCCAGGCGGTGCGACTGATCAGCCAGGAGCGCGTTGCCGCTCTCACCGGCTGCTATCAGTCCAGTGCCACGCTGACAGCGAGCGCTGCCGCCGAACGGTACAACATACCTTTCGTCGCCGGCGAGGCGAGCGCGCCCAGCCTGACCACGCGCGGCTACAAATGGTTCTTCCGAACCACGCCGATCGGCACACATTTCGGCGCCGCCTATGCCGACTTCCTCGGCCTCGCGAAGCAGAACGGCATCCCGGTCAACACCGTTGCCGTGGTCAACGAGAACACGGAGTACGGGACCTCGGTCAGCGAGGCGATCATCAAGGCGATGCAGGAGAAGGGCCTCAAGATCAGCCTGCACATCCCCTATTCGGCCAACAGTTCCGATGTCTCGGCGCAGGTGCTGCAGCTCAAGGACACGAAGCCGGACGCCGTCGTCTTCGTCAGCTACACCTCCGACTCGATTCTTTACATGAAGACGATGCACAACCTGGCCTACAAGCCGCCGGTGTTGATCGGCGACGACAGCGGCTTCTCCGACGCCTCCTTCATCGAGGCGGTGGGCGACCTGGCCGAAGGCTGCATCAATCGCTCCTCCTGGGACATCGGCAAGCCGGGCAGCGTCACCTCGATCGTGAACGAGATGTTCAAGAAGCGCGCCGGGCACGACATGGACGACACCAGCGCCCGCGGCCTGCAGGGCTTCCTGGTGCTGTGCGACGCCATCAACCGCGCCGGCAGCACAGACAAGC
Organism: Roseomonas sp.; assembly: GCA_035556695.1. GTDB lineage: Bacteria > Pseudomonadota > Alphaproteobacteria > Acetobacterales > Acetobacteraceae > Pseudoroseomonas. The sequence continues at coordinate 81,165 of DATMFR010000055.1, read as the reverse complement.
AAAAGGTCCAGGCGGCTCTGCAGGCCACCGACCTGAAGGCCGACCAACTGATGATCGGCTATGACGGAGTGAAGTTCGGCGCTGATGGCCAGAACGAACGCGCCGCCACGCTACTCGTGCAACTGCATGACAAGAACTACATCACGGTCTGGCCGGAGCAGGCGGCGGCGCAGCCGGTGAAGCTGCCGTTCCAGGGCTGGTCGAACTAGCCGCGCGGCCGGGCTGCGCACATGATTCTGCTACAGGTCGTCGTCAGCGGATTGCTGATGGGTTCGGTCTATGCGCTATTCTCCTCCGGCCTGACGCTGGTTTGGGGCATGATGAACGTCATCAACTTCGCACATGGCGATTTCGTCATGCTGGCGATGTATGTGGCGTTCTTCGCCTTCACCCTGGCCGGTCTCGGGCCCGTGGCCTTCGTGCCGCTGGCCGCCGCGCTGCTCTTCGTGCTGGGCGTCGCCGTCTACATGCTGCTGATCCGGCACGTCATGCGCGGGCCGATGCTGGCGCAGATCCTGGGCACCTTCGGCCTAGCGCTGCTGCTGCGCTACGCCGCCTTCTGGGCCTTCTCAGCGAATTTCGTCACCCTGCCGGACACGCTGGTTGGCGGCACGCTGGTCCTCGGTGGGCTGCGGCTGGAGGCTGCGCGGCTGGTGGGCGGGCTCACCGCGCTGCTGCTGACCATCGGTATGCACCTGATGCTCACACGCACCTCGCTTGGCAGCCGGCTGCTGGCGGTCGCCGAGGACCGGCAGGCGGCCATGCTGATGGGCATTCGTCCCGACCGCATGCAGGCGCTGGCCTGGGGACTGGCCGCGGCCAGCACCGGCATCGCCGGCGCGCTGATCGCGCTTTTCTTCTACGTCTCGCCCACTGTGGGTGAGAACCTCGCGCTCATCGCCTTCGTCGTGGTCTGTCTAGGCGGCTTCGGCAGCGTGCTGGGCGCACTGCTGGCCGGCCTCGCCGTCGGTGTCATCGAGGCGCTTTCCGCCTTCTGGGCCGGCGCGGTCTACAAGGACGTGATGGTCTATGCACTGTTCCTGCTGGTGCTGTGGTTCCGCCCACAGGGCCTGTTGGGCAAGGCGTAAAGCTCATGAAGCGTACTGTTGCCGGCTTGGTCATCCTGCTGCTGGTCCTGCTGCTGCCGCTCGCAGTGCAGAACGAGTTCTACCAGCGCATCGGCGCGCTGGTGCTGCTCGCCGCCATCTCCGCCTCCGCCTGGAACCTGATCGGCGGCTATGCCGGGCAGGTCTCGGTCGGGCATGCCGTCTATTTCGGCATGGGCGCCTACAGCGCGCTGCTGGTCTATACGCGGCTCGGCTGGCCGCCCATCGCCGGCGCGCCGCTTGGTGTCGCCGTCTCGCTGCTGCTGGCCGCGCTGATCGGCACGCCCACCTTCCGCCTGCGCGGCCACTACTTCTCCATGGCCACCATCGCCGCTGCCGAGCTGATCCGCATCCTGGTCAGCAACTGGGAACTGCTGGGCGCGGCGGTCGGACTGATGGGTCCGGCGATGCCGCGCAGCGTCGCCGACCTCTCCTTCACCACGCCGCTGCCTTATTACTATCTCTTCGCCGGGGTGCTGGCCGTACTGCTTGGCCTGACCTGGTGGATGCAGCGCAGCCGCATGGGCTACTGGCTGCGCGCCATCAACGGCGGCGACCGCGCGGCGCGCTCGCTGGGCGTGCCGGTGCTGCGGTACAAGCTCTATGCGCTGCTTCTCTCGGCCGGTTTCACCGCACTGGCCGGCACGCTCTACGCGGTCATGATCGGCTTCGCCGACCCTGAAAGCGTGCTTGGCATTCTGGTCTCGGTGAAGATGCTGATTATGGCGGCGCTGGGCGGCGCCGGCACGCTGTTCGGACCACTGCTCGGTGCTGCCATCCTGGTGCCGCTGGAGGAGGCGACGAACGCCATCTTCGGCGGCTCCGGCACCGGCATCACCTACGTCATCTACGGCGCGATCATCCTGCTGATCGCCCGCTTCCAGCCGGAGGGGCTGCTGGCGCTCCCGGCGCGGCTGCGCGCCTGGCGGGGGCGCCGCCGCGCGCGCGCCGCCGATGCCGCCCGCCCCCTGCCCTCCGCGACCGCCGCGCCGGACGCCGAGAATGCCTGAGCCCCTCCTCGAGGCCCTTGGCATCGTGCAGGCTTTCGGCAACTTCCGTGCGGTGGACGGCGCCGACCTGACGGTGCATCCGGGCGAGATCGTCGGGCTGATCGGCCCCAACGGCGCCGGCAAGAGCACCTTCTTCAACGCCCTGGCGGGCGACCGCATCCCGACCGCGGGCAGCATCCGCTTCGAGGGCCGCGACGTCACCCGCGCGACGCCGGAGGAGCATTGCCGCCTCGGCATTGCCCGCAGCTTCCAGGTGCCGGTTACCTTCGAGGATATGACGGTTGCCGAGAACGTCCTGGTCGGTGCCTTCCTGCGCCACCCGCACCGTGATGCCGCCGCGGCCAAGGTGCGGGAGCTGCTGGAGTTCACCGGCCTCGCGCCGCTGGCCGAGGCGCCGGCGAGGTCGCTCGGAACGCCAGGTCGCAAGCGGCTCGAGATCTGCCGCGCGCTGGCAACCGAGCCTCGACTGCTGCTGCTGGACGAGGCGCTGGCCGGGCTGACCCCAACCGAGATCCGCTCCGCCATCGAGCTGGTTCGCCGCATCCATTCCCGCGGCATCACCCTCATCATCGTCGAGCACATCATGGAAGTGATCCTGACGCTGGCCCACCGCGCCGTGGTGTTCAACCAGGGCCGAGTCATCGCCGCCGGTGCGCCGCGCCAAGTGGTGGACGACCCCAAGGTGATCGAGGCCTATCTCGGGCGCAGCCTGCAGCGGAAACGCCCACGGTGAGCGTCAACGCCCCGCCCCTTGCGCTGGCAGTGCGCAATCTGCTGGTCCGTTACGGGGACCAGCTCGGCATTGCGGACGTCTCGCTCGACGTGCCGGAGGGCGCGGTGGTGGCGCTGATCGGCTCCAATGGCGCTGGCAAGACGACCACGCTGAACGCCATTGCCGGACTGGTACCACCGTCCGGAGGCAGCGTGACCTGGCAAGGCCAGCCGATCGACGGCCAGCCCGCCTATGCCATCGTCCGCGGCGGCATCGCCCTGGCGCCGGAGGGCTGGCGCCTGTTCAGTGACCAGACGGTCGAGCAAAATCTGCGCCTCGGTGCCACGGTGCTGGCCGATCGTGGCCGGCTGCCTGACCTGCTGGACCGCGTCTTCACCCTCTTCCCGCGCCTGAAGGAGCGGCGCCGGCAACGCGCTGGTACCCTCTCGGGCGGCGAGCGGCAGATGCTGGCCACTGGGCGTGCGCTGATGAGTGAGCCGCGCCTGCTGCTGCTGGACGAGCCGAGCCTCGGCCTGGCGCCGGCCGTGGTCGAGAACATGTACGAGAAGCTCGGCCAATTGCATCGCGAAGGACTGACGATGCTGCTTGCCGAGCAGTCCGTCGACTTGGCGTTAGAATTGGCCAGCCACGCCTATGTGCTGCAGACCGGCCGCACAGTGCTGGACGGCCCGGCCGATACACTGGCCAATGATCCGCAGGTGCAGCGCATTTATCTCGGTCTCGAAGCTGCCACGCTCGAAAGTGAACTTCCGCCGTGACGTTGGACCAGCTGGAGCAGGAGAATTGGTCTTTTGGAGAGGGAGCTGCGGGATGAGGAAGCAGTACCCCGCGGGTCAGATCGCTGGCCTGCTGTGCCAGGTGGTGGTTGAACTCGCCCAGGGCCAGTCGGTGGGGAGATCCGCCACAAGCATGGAGTATCGGGGGCCAGCGGTTTTCGCCTGCGGTCCAATCCTGGTGGGCTGTAGCTGCAACAGGCGCATTGGCTGACAGGAAAGAAACAAAAAATGCCTGGCCGTGCCGGAGCGCCTTGCGCAGGCTCCGCTACACGGCGGTACCCTCATCAAGCTGCGCCCGCTTACTACCATTTTCAGCGCTCCTCTGCTTACCATCTTTCTCCTACGATCCACTGAACCAGTTGTATCCCTGATCCTCCCAGTACCCACCTGGATAGTCATTGGTCACGAACATGGCGACGATGTGCTTCGGGTTCTTGAACCCCAGCTTGGTCGGCACTCTCAGCTTCAGTGGGAAGCCATACTTCGCGGGTAGTGGCTCCGTGCCGTAATCCAGCGCCAGGATGGTTTGTGGGTGCAGCGCCGTCGCCATGTCCAGGCTCGAATAGTAGCGGTCGGCACATTTGAAGCCGACATAGCGGGCGCGGGTGTCAGCACCCACGCGTTGCAAGAAGCTGCGGAAGGGGACGCCGCTCCACTGGCCGATGGCGCTCCAGCCCTCGATGCAAATGTGACGGGTGATCTGCGATTCCTGCGGTAGGGTTCGCAGCCGTTGGAGCGACCAAGGCGTGCGATCCTGCACCAGACCGGATACCTCCAGAGCCCAGTCGCTGGCGTCCACGTCCGGGGCATCATCTTCGGGGTAGAAGGCGTTAAAAGGGAAAGGTCGGGTAATGGCTGTGGCCGGGTAGGTCGGGGCTAGCCGATTTGGGTTGAACAGCAGTGCCTGCACACGGTCATTCCAGCGGGACATTGCCCAAAGGACCTTGTCCACGGTATCACCGTCCTGCAGGTTGCACCCCGTCAACATGCTCAGCGCCCCGATCGACAGCCCGCCACGCAGCAGCAGGCGGCGTTGTACCCGCCTTAATTGGTGATGATGATCGGATGCAGCGGGGGGGCGGGGGCTTGAGGGGATCATGCTCCGGCTTCCTTTCGCGGGGTGTGCAGGCTGGCACTGCCGGTGATCATGGTGGGCAGGGTGCGCGGCACCAGGGCGACCAGCAGCAGATGGATGGCCACAAAACCCACAATTCCAGCCATCATGACGAAGTGTACGCGGCGCGCGGCTTCGTATCCGCCCAGTGCGCCGGCAAGCCAGAACAGTTGCACTGGCTTCCAGAGCGCAAGACCGGAGAGGACCACGCCAGCGCCGGCCAGCAGCACCAGCACGTAGAGCAGGCGCTGCACAGCGTTGTAGACGTCCGGGCGGTGGTCCAGGCGCAGGCGCAGTGCGGCCCCGGCATCCTGTAGCACCTCCGCAGGGCGGATCGGCAGCAGGCGCCGGCGCAGGTGCCCGCTGACCAGACCATAGAGGACATAGGCGAGGCCGTTGCCGACCAGCAGCCACATGGCTGCCAAGTGCCAGGCGATTGCGCCGCCCAGCCAGCCGCCCAGCGTGGCCCAGTCCGGAAAGGTGAAGGGAAAGAGGGGGGAGGCGTTATAGATGCGCCAGCCGCTCATCACCATGCAGGTCATCGCGAAGGCATTGACCCAATGGGTGACACGTACCGGCAGCGGATGGACGCGGATGCGGTGGACCGATGTCACCTGTGCCTCTCAACCATGAATGACGCAGCGGGCAGGCCGCCCGCCCGAATCGATGCTGCCCCGGCACAACGCCGTCGGCGAGGATGGCAGGATCGTGAAAGCAGGGCGGCGATGGCCGGCCCTGCCTTCGCCAGCTTCACATCGGCGGTACCAGTCCGTCCTTGCCGATGGACACGTTGCGGGCCGTGACCTTGCCGTCGGCGGAGCGCGTGCCGTTGATCAGCACATGCGCGCCCGGCGTCAACGCCGACTTGTCGGCGGGCTCGTAGGTCACCGCCGGAACGTCATCCGGCACGAACACCTTCTTCTCGCCGCCCTTGTAGGTCAGCGTCATCGTTCGGCCGTTGGCGACGGTCAGATTGCCCACCGTGCCGTTGGTCATGGAGCTCTGATTGCCGGTGTCCCAGTCGAAGTGCCCGCCATCCCGGTTGCCGAAGTTCGGCGGGAAAATCTGCACCTCCATCGCCTTCAGCGTGCCGTCAGCCTGCGGTGTCGCGACCGTGCCAATGAAGCTGCCCGGCTGGATCTCACTGAGCTTGGAGACGGTGAGCCAGGTGTACCGCGTCTCGGCGGGCAGGGTCGCGGTGGTCTTGCTGCCGTTGCGCAAGGTGAGGTTCACCTGATCGCTGGAGACTGAATCGACCGTTCCACGAAGGCGGGCGGCGGTTTCTTGGGCATAGGCAGGGGCCACGGTAACCAGCCCGCCGGCCAACAACAGGGCTGAGGTGGCAAAAGCGGTGCGTCTGTTCATGCGCTGTTATCCTTCCGTCCTCGGCCATGATGACCGGGCCTATCGGAGCTGACGCCCTGGGGCGCCCCTTATTCCGTGAGGGCAGCATCGCGAACGATCTTTTTCTGCATGCGATGGATTTCGGGAATACCTGGGAGGCTGAGGCGTTGACCCCCGCAGATGAATCCACCAGCGTACGGGACGGGATGAGCATCATCGCCGAAGTCGAGGAAGCCGTACCGGCGCTGCGCCGCTATGCGTGGAGCCTGCTGCGCCAGCGCGAGGGTGCCGACGACCTGGTGCAGGACACGCTGGAGCGGGCGCTGGTCTACCTTCCCCGGCTGGTTGCGGGGACGGCGGTGCGGCCCTGGCTGTTCACCATCATGCACAACCTGTCGGTCAGCCGCTGGCGCCAGTTGCGCCGGCGGGCGCGCTGGACGGTGCAGCAGGAGGACCAGGATGCCGCAGTGCCGGCGGAGCAGGAGGCGGGACTGGCCCGGCGCGACCTGCTCGCTGGGCTGGAACTTCTGCCGGAGGAGCAGCGCCAGGTGCTGCTGCTGGTGACGGTGGAAGGTTTTGAGTACCGGGAGGTTGCCGGCATCCTGGGCGTGCCGATCGGCACGGTGATGTCCCGGCTGAGCAGGGCGCGCGACCGGTTGCGCATGCATATGGAGGGGCGCGAGCGGGAACCGCTGCGCCGGGTGAAATGAGCGAGCCGAACCGCCCCGTTCTGGAAGATGACCTGCATGCCTACGCCGATGGCCGCCTGGACCCGGTCCGGCAGGCGGAGGTGGAGGCAGCGCTCGCCAGAAATCCGGCGCTGCGGGCCCGTGTGTCAGCATGGCGCACCCAGGCCCAGGAGCTGCAGGAAGCGCTGGCCTTCCGGCTGGCGGAGCCAGTGCCGGCGCGGCTGAACCCCTCCCGTTTGGCGGAGCAGCGGCTGGCGCGTCGCCGTCCGGCCTGGCAGATGGCTGCCGCGATCGTACTGGCACTGGGGCTGGGGGCGGCAGGCGGCTGGGCCCTGCGCGGCCCCGGCGGGAGCACCGAGATCGCCCGGCTGAGCATGGAGGCGGCCACCGCCCATCTGGTGTTTGCAGGCGATCCCACCCATGGCATCGAGGTGAATGCCGCGGACCGGGCGTTGCTGGTGCAATGGGCATCCAGGGCCATGGACCGCAAGATAACCTTGCCGGACCTGTCGCCCTTCGGCTACCGGCTGCTGGGAGGGCGGATGCTGTCTGCCATGTATGGCCCGGCGACCATGCTGGTCTATGCCGATGCAGCGGGAAACCGGTTGACCGTCTATGTGCAGCCGATGAAGCGGGGCGAACCGGCGCCGATGCGGCCCATTCTGGTACGATCCGTTGGCGGGTATGCCTGGATCAAGAACAAGATGGGCTGCAGCGTGCTGGCCGATACAGAAACCACGACGCTGCATGCCATGGCGAATGCCATCCGGGATGGGTTAGAGCTATAGCTGCGGTGCCCTTTGCCATTATTGGATGATACGACCGATAGGGTATGGGAGGCGCTGCTCACCGGAGAGGAAACGGTCAAGCGGCGAGATTGAGCCGGGACAGCTCACCCTGCTGGACGGACCAGCGTGGCAGGACAACCTGAAACCCGGCCTTCGGGTCACCCGCGGGCGATCTGGCTGGCGAAGTCGAGGAAGGCAGCTTTGGACCGAGGTTCATCGCAAGGTACCGGGCAACGGAAAGTTCCTTCACCGGGCGCGGGAGCCGTAGACGGTCGCTGATCAGGCTCCGGTACACCGTCACCATCAAGATCAAGTTCGCCATGCCAGGAGAATCACCATGTGCATGTCGATGCCCCGGCGGATCAGCTTGCCTGCGGCGGAGCTCGGCGCGCGCACTATGAGCATGCCACCCCCGCGGCGATGGACGTGTTCGCCTCTTGTTGAGGAAGCCGTCTCGTCCGGCATCAGAGACACGGATGGGGTGATCCGGCAGCAACTGGAATGGCGGCTTCCAAGCGGGAGCCCTAGCAAGATCAGCATTTCTGAAGGTTTGCCACTCCGACTTACATAGGCGCCGAGCCGACGCTCGTGGGGCAAGTTCCGCGCTGCTTTTGACCCTGATGACCGCCTGAGAGGCCATCTGGAAACTCAAGCGGGACGCGCACGCTGCCGGACGAGGAGCATGACGGAGGCGCCCTGGAGAATGGCTCTGGCGGCTGCAATGGCGCGCTCGAAGCCCTTGGCCAGCCTGCGGTTGCGGTTCCGCCAGGCGACGGTGCATTCCCCCCTCCGGCGGCGCGGCGACGCCGACCGGCCCCTTGGATTTGCGAATGGGCCCTCGCGGGATGCGGGTCGCCTTGGCGCCGGGGCTGGCGTCGCGCCCTGCCCTTCCCGCTCCAGCAGGGTCAGGCGGTGAGCCAGCACCCCGGGCAGCCCTTTGTCGCGCCCGAGCGGGGAGGCGCCATGGACGGATGGGCCGCGGCGGGAACCACGCCGTCAGCCGGCGCCAGGAGCAACCGCCGTGCAGAACAAAGGCGATGCCCTCCAGCACCAGCCGGGGCAGCCAAGTCCGGCGCCACCACCGCCCTTTCCAAATCCGTCAGGGCTGCGGCACCGCCGCAATGGCGACGCGCAGCCAGGCCCGACCCAGCCACGCTTCACGCGGCTGGCCAGGGTTCACATCCCGCACTCCAACCTGGTCTCAACAATCTGCTGGCAGCAGACCGAGCCAGCCAGCCTCCGAGGGAGGCTCTTAGCATGAGCCTTATATCGATAGACGTTAACTCCTGGCTGCAGGCTCCTGCGCCGCCACATGATGTTCGGGTGCAGGCAATCATGCAGCCACGTATCGGCCCAGTTCACTCCATACGTGCACCCGATGCCTTCACCACCTTCGCCCAGCGATCGACCTCTTCCTGCATGAAGGCAGCGGTCTTGTCCGGTGTGTCGCCGCCGATCCGTGCTCCTTGCTCAGCGAACTGCCGGGAGACAGAGGGCCGCCGCAACACCTTCAGCGTCGTGTTGTACAGAAGGTTGATGCGGTCGGCTGGCGTGCCCGCAGGCGCGAGCAGGGCGTACCAGTTCTCGATTGCCAGGTCTGGCAGCCCAGCCTCCGCGAAAGTCGGCACCTCGGGCAATGCCGCCATCCGCGCATGGCTCGCTATGGCGAGAGGCCGTAGCGCACCTTCCCGCGCCTGCACCAGAAGCGCCGAGGGATCGAGGATGGCGAAGTCCACTTCTCCCGCAAGTACGGCCGTCAGTGCCGGCGCGGCCCCGCGATAGGGCACATGGGTGAAGGCCAGGCCGGCCTCCATCCGCAGCATCTCACCAGCCAAGTGGGTCGTCGCGCCGGGGCCGGAAGAGCCGAAATTCAACCCTCCTCCCCGCTTCGACCGCTCCAGCAGCTCGCGTGCACTGCGGATGCCGGAGCGGTTGCTGGCCATCAGCAGCAGCGGCGAGGAGGTGACGATGGTGATCGGTGATAGGTCACGGCGCGGGTCAAAGGGCGGATCGGGCAGAATGCTGACCGATACAACAACGCCGCCTGTACTGCCGAAGCAGAGTGTATAGCCATCCGGCGGTGCCTTGGCGACAGCATCGGTACCCACGACGCCGCCGGCGCCGGAACGGTTATCCACCACGACGGATTGCGCCAGCTCCTCCGTCATACCTTGTGCCAGAAGGCGCGCAGGCCAGTCCGCCGGGCCACCTGGCGGATAGGGCACGATGAGGCGGACCGGCCGCTCGGGGTAGGTGGCGGCCCGGGCCTTGCCGGTGCCGGCGGCAAGAAGGCCAGCGGTGCCCGCGATGATGAGATCTCGGCGTTGCATTCTGCCCGCTCCGCTCAATCGGCGCGGAGGTGACCGGCGCGGACCACCTCCGCCCACTTTGTCACCTCGGCGCTGATGAAGCTGGCGCTCTCCTCAGGGCCGCTGATCACCATGCGTCCGCCCTGGTCGGTGAAGGAGCGGGACACCGCCGCCTTCTGCAGCGCCGTGCGCGAGATTTCCCAGAGGCGGGCGATGCGCTCCGGCGGCGTGCCGGTGGGGGCAAGCATGGCGTACCAGTTCTCCACCTCCACACCCGGCACTCCCGCCTCAGCGACGGTCGGGATGTCCGGCATGGCGGGGCTGCGCGTGGGGCCCGTCGTGGCGAGCGCTCTCGCCTTGCCCTCGCGGACATGCGGCAATAACACCAGCGGATCGAGGATGACCGTGTCCACCTCGCCAGCGAGAATGGCGGTGACGGCGGGCGCCGCGCCACGATAGGGCACGTGCGTCAGCTCGATGCCCGCCCGCTGCTTCAGCAGCTCGCCCGAAAGATGCGGCGTGCCGCCGGGGCCGGAGGTGCCGTAGGTCAGCGGCTTGCGCTTCGCCAGGGCGATCAGATCGGCCAGCGAGGCGACCGGCAGTCCGGCCTTCGCGACCATCAACATCGGTATGGCCGAGACGATGACGATCGGCACGAGGTCGCGCCGGCAGTCATAGGGCGTGCTGGGAATCAGGCTCTGGTTCACGGCGACCGCACCGGTGCTGGCGAAGCTCAGCGTGTAGCCGTCAGGTTCCGACTTCACGACGGCATCAACACCGACCACGCCCCCGGCGCCGGCACGGTTCTCCACCACCACGCTCTGGCCGAGTTCTGCGGTCAGCGCGTTCGCCATGATCCGGGCGCCGGCATCGACCGGCCCCCCCGGCGGAAAGGGCACCACCAGGCGGACCGGGCGGTCGGGATAGGCTGCGGCGGCGGCCGCGCCACATGGCAGGGCGCCGGCCGCAAGGGCCGCCGCCAGCAAGCTGCGTCGGTTCATTGTTCTCTCGTTCCTCCCTGTTGCCGCGCCTACCAGGCCGGCTTCCGCTTCTCCACGAAGGCGGCAATCCCTTCGCGCGCTTCCCGCCCGGTCACCGCGACGGTGATCGTGTCGGCCGCACCGGTCATCGCCGCGCGGTAGTCGCTGTCCTCGACCTTCCAGATCATTCGCTTGGTGCGCGCGATGGCGTCCGGGCTCGCACGCAGCAGCTGCGCCGTGATGGCAGCGACCGCCTCCTCCAGCGCCACAGCCGGCACGACACGGCTGACGAGGCCCATGCGCTGCGCCTCCTCCGCCTCCACGTTGCGCGCCGTCAGCAGCAGATCCATCGCCACCTTGCGCGGCACGTTGCGGATGAGGCTGACCGTGGTCTGCGAAGGCGGGAGGCCGACCAGCACCTCGGGATAGCCAATCTTGCAGCCTGCCTCGGCCAGGGCGAGATCCGCCCAGCTGGCCAGCGCGGCGCCGGCGCCGAGTGCATAGCGCTCCAGCACAGCCACGGTGGGGCGGCGGCAGTAGTACAGAGCCTCGTTCAGCCGCAGCAGCGTCCGGTAGGCGGCTTCCGCAGCTTCGGTGCCCGCGGCCTGGAGCGCGCGCACGTCGTTCAGTTCACGCCCGGCGCAGAAGATGCCTTCCGTCCCGCGCAGCATTACGACACGGCAGCCGGCATCTTCCCCGGCCGCCTCCAGCGCCGCGATCAGGGCGGCGATGATGCCATCGTTCAGCGCATTCCGGTGGGAGGGGTTGTCGATCCACAAGGTGGTGACACCATCCTCACCACGCTCGACCCGAAGCGTGCCGCTCATATCACTTCCTCTCTCCGAAGGTCTTCGATCTCGGCATCTGAAAGCCCGAGCCTCTCGCGCAGGACGGCCTCGGTGTGCTCGCCGAGTTCCGGTGGCCGTGCGCCGGGCACAGGCGGCGTCGCCGACATGCCGAGGGGCGTGCCACAGAGCGTCACCTCGCCGCCATGCCCATCATCCACACGGTGCAGCAGGCCCATCGCCTCAAGTTGCGGATGGGCCAGCACCTCAGCGATGTCGTGCACCGGCGAGCAGGGGATGCGCACCGCGTCCAGCCGCTCGACCCACTCCGCCGTGGGGCGCGGGGCAAAAAGCGGCTCCAGCTTGGCGACCAGCTCCTCGCGCCGCGCGACCCGGCCGGCAGCCGTCGCATAGGCCGGATCGGCGGCTAGGTCCGACGCCTCGAGCACCGCGCAGAGGCGCTGCCAGGCGCCGTCATTGTTGGCGCCGACCAGTAGCCATCCATCCCGGGTGCGGAAATTCTGGTACGGCACGATGTGCCACACCGCCGAGCCGGTACGTCCAGGAATGGCGCCGGCCATGGTGTAGGCGGTGAGATGATAACCGAGCAGCGCGATGCCGCTCTGCAGCAGCGATGTCTCAATGTGCTGGCCGCGGGCACGGCCCTCGGCGCGGGCGAAGAGCGCCGCGCAGACACCACCAAAGGCCAACATCCCCGTCGCAAGGTCGATGACGGACGGCCCGAGGCGTGCGGGGCCACGATCGGCCTCGCCGGTCATCGCCATCATGCCGGTGAAGGCCTGCAGCATGTTGTCGTAGCCTGGCCGCTCGCGAAGCGGTCCGCGGCTGCCATAGCCGGTCACCGAAACATGGATCAGGTCCGGGTTGATCGCGATCAGCCTCTCATGCGCAAGGCCAAGGCGGCTGGCGGTGGCAGGGGGAAAGTTCTCGATCAGCACGTCGCTCTGGCGCACCAGCTCAGCCAGGATCTCCTGCCCCCGGTCCGATTTCAGGTTCAGGGTGATGCCGCGCTTGCCACGATTCACCGACCAAAAGTTTGACGCACGGCCCTCGACAACAGGAATCCAGCGACGATTCTCGTCGCCCTGCCGGTCCTCGATCTTGAGCACCTCGGCGCCCATGTCCGCCATCAGCTGGGCACAGGAGGGCCCCGCCAGCACACGGCTAAGATCCAGCACGCGGACACCGTGAAGCGCGGTCACGGCGCGCTGTGCCCCAGGTGGAATTGCAAAACGCTCCTCCTATTAGTTTCACTGTATGAAACTTTGGTTTTTCTGTAGAAAACCCTATCAGCGCCGCGACATTCGCCGCAAGGGTCTTTCACCTCCAATCCCGTGGTAGCGGGAGGCGCGCACAGCGATCCAGCCATTCCCGCAGCTGGTCAGTAGCCTGCCTCTAAGGCGGGGGAAGGATCTCGCGGTCAGTAGGTCAGCGCCTCCCCCTTCCACCCATCTGGAGAGCGTCGCTTCTCTGGCGGTTCAGGCACCCAGGGCGGCGGAGATCGCTGCCGCCGCTTCAACAGTCAGGGCCTGGCAGCGCCGCATATGCGCAGAGGTCGATCGTTGCATCGGAGCAGTGCACGCGATCGACGCGACGACCTCGCCGGCATGCCCCCGGATTGGAGCGGCCACTGACCAGACATCAGGCGCGGTGTCGCGAACCGAGACGGCGACACCCGCCTCACGGACGGCGGCCGCATCGCCCTCCAGCGCTGCAGTATCCGGTTGCCCTTCCACGATCGCGGCACGCGTGGCGGGGTCGAGAAAGGCGAAGAGGATGCGGCCTGCTGCACCGCGCCAGAGTGGGCCCAGCGTGCCGAGCGGCATCATTCGCCGTACCTTCTCGCGGCTTTCGGCCGTGTAGACGCAGACGCGCTCGGCGCCTTCGCGCAACAGCAGACAGCAGGTCTCGCCTGTCTCGTCACGCAACTGATCGATATGGGTGCGGGCCACGCGCTCGACCGGGTTCTGCGCGTGGTAGGCAGCAGCGAGATCGAGCACGGCATGCCCGAGCGCATAGCCGCCATTGTCACCGCGGCGCACGAAGCCCGCCTGCTCAAGATTCCAAAGCAGGCGGAAGGCAGTGCTGCGCGTGGTGCCGAGAGCGGCCGCGGCGTCCGGCAGGGAGGTCGGCGTCTCCCGTCGCGCCAGCAGGCGAAGCATGGCGAGGCTACGCTCCACAGCCTCGATCGGGTACCCCGCCCGAGGCGCGGCAGGCCGGCGGTTGTCAGCCAAGTGTAGCATCCTATCCAAGCAAGAGGGAGCGCGAACCTAGCCAAAGCGGCATGCCGGAACAACGCGCCGATCCAGGTCGATGAAAGAGGCTGCTCCTCCCTCCGAGCGCCTTCATCCATGCCGGAGCCAGGTAAGAGAGTTCTCGATATGGCGCTGAGTAAAGGGCCAGCGCAGGTACGAAGCGGGGGCTTGCTGGTAACTGGTCGGCACATCGCAAGCCACCGTTCAGAACATATCTCTGTTACGCTCCAGCGTCAGGCGGTTGAGGGTCCCGTGCACTCCCAGGTTGGGGCTTCATCTAGATCCACTTGGTGACAGCGGCGATCAGCACGAATTCGGTGAGAAAGGTCTGGGCCAGCCGATCGTAGCGGGCGGCTAAGCGGCGCCGGTGCCCCCGTCGAGCCGGCAGGGCGGTGGAAGGGAGGACGGCCTGGATGTGGCGCGCCGCCAGCCAGCGGCGCAGGTTCTCCGCGTCAGAGGCTTTGTCGGTGATCAGACGCCGCGGCAGAGCCAGGCCGATGTCGGCGATGTTGCCAGACGTCAGGACGAAGGCGCCCTATCAGCCGCGAGCACCGGCCTGGTCATCGGGTCTTGAGGGTCTACTGACCGCAAAGGCAGCGGTCGTATGCGCGCCTTGACCTTGCACAGCGGCGGCGCCCAGAGTTCCTGCGGCCGGCTGACCGCTGCGCTTCTCATCCCCGCCCTCCCGAAGTAGGGCCCCACTTGGCTGAGGGATCCCACGAGAACATCACTGCAGGGCCAACCCTTACCGTCGTCGCTCTCGCTGTTGCGTCAGTATGCTCGGCGAGAGACAGCCGACATGTACCTCGTGAGCCCAATAAGCATACAGTACACGATGCCGGCGCTCAGGCTTGCATGACCGCTGAACATTACAAGGCCGAAGCCCCAACCTTGCTGGTTAACAAGGATGCCCAGCGCCAACAATAGGCCACATGTGCCGGTGGTGCGCAGGATGTATGAGATGCACTTCGATAACGATCTCTTCGCCAGATCGCGCTGCTGACGATCCATTGCCATGGAAAGTGTCGCGAAGCCCACCAAGCACAACAGGAAAGCCGGGAGATGGCTCATGCGCTGTTTTCGCCTTCAATGGAATTGATCGCACGCGTCCGTTTCACTGGTCGAGGTCTGGACTGGTGCCTAGACACGCCAACCGCCATCGCTGCGTGGAGCGCAGCCAGCACCCAGCACATGAGTTCAACTCCGACGAACACCCAATCTCTCTGAGCCAAGCTGTGCCACACCGGCCGTTGCGTAGTCGCCGCGCTGAGGACAGGCACCAGCGTCAGCAACGCGGCCGCTGTCCATAACTGCTCAACCCAGGCCCTCCTCGCAGGACGAAGCAAGGCATGTGCAAGCGCCAAAGCCCAGATGATAAAGAACGCGTGGATCTCCCAGGAGGCACGCCCCGCCAGTTCTGGCGGCAGCAGGCGGTTGGCCAACAGGAACGCGGCCATGGCGACTGACAGTCCGGCAATGCTGGCGATGTTTAGCCGCTCGACAAGACGAAAGCCTAGATGTGGCCGCTCCGGACAAGGCAGCCTCGCCCGCCGTTTCACGGTCCAGAGCACCAAGCCTGTGCCCACCATCGCCGTTCCCATCAGGCTAACAAGGAAGTATAGCCAGCGTGTCACGGTGTCGCTGAAGCGGCCAAGATGCAGTGCGTAGAGAACGCCGCGCGTCTCGGCCGCGGCGCCCACGCCTTCACGAACTTCCAACAATGCGCCGGTTGCACCGGCGAACTCCATGTATTGCGGGCTCATGGAGATGCGGCCAGCCTCTCCGCGCGCAACCGCCACCCGTGCCGCCGCGTCACCGGGATAAGTGATGGTGACGCGGCCGGCATTGCCGCGGCCCCACCGTTCCTCTGCTTGCCGCACCATCTCGGCGACCGAGGCAAGCGGCGCCTGCTCGCCGGCAGACCTGCCCGGCTGGATGAAGACGTTGAGTTGCGCCGCCAACTCCTGCCTCTCTGCCGGCGTCCTGATCACCGCGCGCTCGCCCCAGGGCATGTACAGCGCCATCAGCGTGACCAGGCCGGTGTAGGTGATCATGAGATGAAAGGGCAGCCCAAGGACCGACAAAGCGTTGTGTGCGTCGAGCCATGAGCGCTGCCCTTTGCCCCAGCGGAAGGTGAAGAAGTCAACAAAGATCTTCCTGTGCGTGATGATCCCGCTGAGGATGGCCACCAGCATGAACATCGCCGCCGCACCGGCAAGCCACCGCCCCCACCGCACCGGCAGGTAGTGGAACTGGAAATGGAAGCGGTAGAAGAAGTCGCCGCCCACCGTGTCACGCGCGTCCAGCTTGCGGCCAGTAAAGGAATCGAAACGAGCTCCGTCGAAAGCACGCCTGGCAGGCGTGGATGCGGGTGCGCGCCAGAAGGCGTCGATACTGTTATTGCGCGCGTCCGGCAGGCGGAAGCTCCATTGGGGGCTACCGGGCACGAGCCTTGCGAGTTCATCGACCACGCGCTGGGCCACCAGCGCTTGATCGGGCACCTGATGCTGGGCCGGTAGCTCAGGCCGCATCCATTGGGACAACTCGTCCTTGAAATAGGCCACAGTTCCCGTGAGGAACATGGCGTAGAGCAGCCAGCCGAACAGCAGGCCGGCCCAGGTGTGGAGCTCGGACATCCGCTGGCGAAGACCGCGGCTTGAAGAAGGTTTCGTCGGCGCGGCCTGCATGCGGGGCGTCATCGCCACCAGGTCAGCCCTGCCGCTGCCAGCAGCGGCGCGGCTGCCAGGAGCAGCCCCGCACAGGCGCGCCAAGCACTACGCGCCGCAAAGGCCCAGATCGCCGCCCCCGCGTAGATCGCGAAGCTCGCCAGCATGCCGCCGAGCACGGCCTGCGGTTTGCTGACAGGCAGCGCGAGCGCCGCGACGCTGGCGAGGGCAGCCAATGCGTAGCCACCAAACAAGGCCGCCGTGATGCGCGCGAGGAGTGGGCCGATGGCGTGCTGCCGTCCAGTTGATAAGGTCATTGACTGAAAGCCCCGGGCGCCTCGGCCGGGACATGTGGCTGGTCTCCCGACCAGCGTTCCTGCAGGTGCGGAGAGAATGTGGCTCCTCCACCGGCAATGAGAGCCTCGCCCGGCGCAGCGGGCGAATTACCGTGCAGGCTCAATGCACACTCTCCGAGCGGGTCATCGTGGTCCGGCCATCATGTCAGGCGATCCGCCTCCACGAAGCCTGAGCATCAGAGGTTCCATGCGGTGCGGCGCGATGTGAAGGGCTGCTCATGGCGATCACGGCCAGGGAGGCATAACATTAGAAATCGAAGGTGGCAGAGACGATGATGGTGCGGGGCGAGCCGACCGTCACAAAGTTGCCGGTGGTCAGCCAGTAGTCCTCCCCGAAGGCGTTCTCCAGGCTGGCCCGCAGCGTGACCGGCTTGTTGGCTATTTCCGTTCTGTACCGCGCCCCAAAGTCTATGCGCGTCCAGGCGTCGAAGCGCAGCGTGTTGGCGGTGTCCAGGTAGGCACCAGAGGTGTAAATCAGGCGGCCGTTGAGGGCGAGGCCGGGAACCCACGGCACGTCCCAGTCAAGGGCGCCGGAGAAGGTTTTGTCCGGCACGCCCGCGGCGTCGTTACCTCGCTCCGCGGGGTTGGTGGGGCTGGTCAGCTCAGGCTTCAGGAAAGTTGCGCTGGCCAGTGCGCGCAGGCCGGGCATGACCTCGCCGAAGGCGGAGAGTTCCAGCCCACGGTTCCGTTGCTCGCCGTCATAGGCGAGGTCGTTGTCCGGCGTGCGGACGGAGTTCGGCCGGGCGATCTGGAACACCGCGGCGGTGGTGGTGACCGAGCCCCAGTCTACCCGCAGGCCAGCCTCGTACTGCTCGGACTTGTAGGGGGCGAGGACCTCGCCGGTGTTCCTGTAGCCGGCCCCGACGATAGTGCCGCGCGTCAGGCCCTGGGCGTAGTTCGCGTAGAGGGAGACGTTCTCCCAGGGCTTGACGACGATGCCGGCCACGGGCGTCGTCGCGTCGGCGTCGTAGCGGCTGGTCCGCGCCTGGGTCGCCGTGTTGTAGCTGTTGACCACCACGTTCTGGAACCGCACGCCGCCCGTCAGCAGCACACGGTCGCCGAAGAAGGACAGCGTATCGGCCAAGGCAAAGCTTGAGAACTCCGTCAGCGATGCCCGCCGCGGATCGGTGCGCGGGGCGGTGATGGGCGGGAGCGGGGACGGGTTGTAGATATTCGAGGGATAGCTGATGGCCGAGGCGACGTAGGCGTTACCCGCCTCCTGCTGGAGGCCCGAATAGCCGATATTGAGGGTGTGGCCGATGCCCAGCGTGTTGAACCGGAAGTTCGCGCCGACCGTTCCGCTCAGCGTCTCGCTATAGGAATCGTAGTAGGCGTTGGTAACCCTGAAGTTGCCGAGCGCATCGGCGCCTCCGGGTCGGGAGTCGGGGAAGGTCTGCTCGTTCCAGCCGTCGCGGTAGCCGATCGCGGCATAGGCGGTCATCCAGTCGGCCGCGTCGTACTCGACCCGGGTGGCGATGGTGCTGTCCTGCTGGCGCAGATTGGTCCCGGGATACCAGTTGCTGCGGGCGTCCGGTGGGGATGGGATGTCGGGGATGGCGGCCGACAGGGTGAGCTGCGGGCGGAAATTCTTGGTGTCGTCGCGCTGATAGATGCCGTCGACGGACCAGCGCAGCCGGTCGCCGCGATAGTCCAGCCCGAGCGCGGCGATCCCGCTGCGCAGGTTGCCGTCCTCGACCGAGGCCTCGCCGTCGCGGTAAAGGCCGTTGAAGCGCACGCCCCATTCGTTGCTGGGCCCATAGCGGCGCGCCACATCGGCCTGGATGCCGAGATTGCCCTCGCTCATAAAGACCGGCGTCAGGCGGGTCAGGGGTAGGTCGCCGGCACGCTTGGTGATGATGTTGATACCGCCGCCAATGCTGCCCCCGGGCGCAATGCCATTGATCAGGGCACCGGGGCCGCGCAGCAGTTCGATCCGCTCGATGTACTGCGCCTGGGCACGGTTGGAGGAGACCAGGCCATACAGGCCATTCAGGCCCACATCCTGGCTTCCGACCTGAAAGCCGCGGATCGCAAACGTATCGTCGAAGCCGTTGCTGCCGGTGGTCAGGCGAACAGAGGAATCGTTGATCAGGGTATCGGCGGCAGTACGCCCCTGCTGGTCCTCGATCACCTGGGACGTATAGCTGGTCGTGCTGAACGGCGAGTCCATCAGACTTTTGCTGCCCAGCAGCCCGAGCGACCCTCCGCGCGCAACCTGGCCGCCGGGATAGGCCGGCGGTAGTTCACCTGCTCCTCTGACGGCAGTGCCGGTGACCTCCAGGGTCGGTAGGACGATGGCGCCGTCCGCAGGAGGCTTGCCGTCTGCTGGCTGGGCACGGGCGACCGGCGCGAGTGAAAGGCCTCCGGCCAGGACGGTTCCTGCCAGGCCGCGGAAGAGGGCGCCCGGTTTCAGGCGGGGAACAGTGACACCGTTCGAATCGCACGTACTGCCGCCACGAGGAGCGGCCAGGCTCGACTGAGCCTTGCCGTGGGTTCGGTTCATCGGTGCTCATCCTTTGTCTGATACCGGCCCTATTGGTGCGGCTCTGGCGCTCGAGGGGGTCCTCTCCCGCCAAGCCGAGGGGCCTGCACTGAATGCAAATGCGACTTATTGTCATTATCCATAATATGGCGAAGCGGGCAAGGGAGGTGGCGCTATGCCCTCCGCTCTTCCGAGACCTCGGCCGCTCTCCCTTGCGGGCGCCTGGAATGTCATGCGGGAGGCGCTGTGGGAGCTGTGCGTGCAGGTGTCTGCGCCGGATGACAGGGAGCGGTTTGCTCCTGGCACTGGCAGCGGAGCGGTGCACCACCCCCCCTACCGGACCACGCAGGAGATGCGCCCCCCCCTCGCCCGACGGAAGCCAGCCAAGGACAGACTCCATGGCCGCGCCACCGGGATGCGGACTAGCGCCGCAAGCTGGCCGGAGAGCCTCCAGTGAAGGGAGACACAGAAAGGCAGCGCCGAGGTCAGGCCGGCGGAGGTGCATCGCGCCACCCAACTGGTGGCGGCTTCCTCATTCTGCTGGAGCGGGGGGGGGTGCGCGGCGGGTCGAAACTTCGCCGCGGCTACGGCGCGAGGCCGCTGCTCACGGCGGAGGGCACTGGCGTCGCCGGGTTGCCGTCGGCCGCCAGAGCGATTTCAGTCTCCAGTGCCTCCAGGGCGAAAGGCAGGGAGAGGACACTGCCGAAGGAGAGCGCCGCGGCGCCAAGCGGGCTCGTCAGCACCTCGCGTCCTTCGATATGCGCGCGCAGGAAGCGCCGCAACGGCAGTGAGACGATCTCTGGCACCGGCCCGAGAGAGGAAACCCAGAGCAGAAGGTCCGCGTCGAGCGGCGAGAGATCTTCCGGCGAGAGGGGAGCGAAGAACCCCTGCGTGTGGCTCAAGCGCTCCAGTGCCGCCGGGGCGATGAATCCGAGTTCCGCGAGGAAGCGGCTGCGGCTGTCCTCCGGCATGAAGACACCGGTCTCGCCACCATGGTTGTATGCGGCCACGGCGCTGCGCCCCGCCCATTCCGGGTGGCGCGCACGGACTGCCGCGAAGGTTTCGCGCAGGCCGGCGGTGAGCTTCTCTGCTTGGGATTGCCGGCCCAGCGCGAGACCGATGCTTTGCAGCATCTCCTGCCAGGCGGTGCCGAAGGGAGGCCGTCCATGGGGCTGCATCAGCACCGGCGCGATGCGGGAGAGCGTAGCATATTGCTCGGGCAGGATACCGGAGCCGATGCCGATGATCAGGTCGGGCTCCAGGATGGCGACGGACTCAAGCGAGAAGTCCCGCGGCAGCAGGAGCGGCTGCTGCGAACCGCTGACGAGGGGTCGTGCCCAGGGCCAGAGGCCGCCCGGCTGATCGCCGAACCAGTGCCGTATCGCGACAGGCATGACGCCGAGCGCCAGCACCGTGTCATGCGCTGTAAATCCCAGCGAAACCACGCGGCGCGGTGGTTTAGGGATCAGAATCTCGCCATAGGCGTCACGAATGCGGACACCATCCCCCGCCAGGGCAGGCGCGGAAAGGCCGCCAGCCAGGGCGGCGAGCATCGAGCGACGAGAGATAAAACAAGGAGCTTTCGGCATCGCAGGCTTCCTGGTCAGGCACTATCGGCGTGATGATCCTCATCCCTCAGAGAGTGCGACGGTCGGCGCGGACTTGCCCCCCCTGCTGCATCAGACCGCGCATCCCTCCGTCTCTGCTGCTCCTACGCTTTGTCGGGTGCGCCCGGCCGGGATCAGATGCACCTGCGGGCAACCAGGAAGGGCTACATTAACTAGGCAGGTCGCGCGTGGCTAGGCTCAGCAGAGCCCGAGAGGCCATCTGGAAACGCAAGCGGGACGCGCGCGCTGCCGGACGAGGAGCATGACGGAGGCGCCCTGGAGAATGGCTCTGGCGGCTGCAATGGCGCGCTCGAAGCCCTTGGCCAGCCTGCGGTTGCGGTTCCGCCAGGCGACGGTGCATTCCACCCTCCGGCGGCGCGGCGACGCCGACCAGCCCCTTGGATTTGCGAATGGGCCCTCGCGGGATGCGGGTCGCCTTGGCGCCGGGGCTGGCGTCGCGCCCTGCCCTTCCCGCTCCAGCAGGGTCAGGCGGTGAGCCAGCACCCCGGGCAGCCCTTTGTCGCGCCCGAGCAGGAAGGCCCATGGATGGGTGGGCCGCGGCGGGAACCACGCCGCCAGCCGGCGCCAGGAGCAACCGCCGTGCAGAACAAAGGCGATGCCCTCCAGCGCCAGCCGGGGCAGCCAAGTCCGGCGCCACCACCGCCTCCGAAGCAGTGGCACGGTTGCACCACCTCCGCATCGCGGTAACCTGCCGGCGGAAGACACAGCGAATCAAAGATCTGGAGGAAACCTGATGCGTCGACGTGTGCTTTTGCAGGGAGCCGGAACGGCTGCACTGTCGCTGTCTCTGCCGCGGGTTTCACGCGGTGCGGCGGCCCGTCCGCTGCGTCACGTTCCACATGTCGATCTTGCCTTTCTCGATCCCCACTGGACCACGGCCAACATCACGCGCAACCATGGCTTCATGGTCTTCGACACGCTCTATGGGCAGGACGAGAACTATGCGGCGGCCCCCCAGATGGTCGAAGGCCATGTGGTCGAGCAGGACGGCAAACTCTGGACGTTGCGTCTACGGGAGGGGCTGCTGTGGCATGATGGCGAGAAGGTGCTCGCCCGCGACTGCGTCGCCAGCATCCGCCGCTGGGCACAGCGGGACGCCTTTGGCGGCGCGCTCATGCGAGCGACCGACGAACTCTCGGCGCCCGACGACCGGACCATTCGCTTCCGCCTGAAGAAGCCTTTCCCCCTGCTGCCCGACGCCCTGGGCAAGTCGCCCGTCTACATGCCGGCGATGATGCCGGAACGTTTGGCCAAGACTGATGCCATGCAGCAGATCACGGAAATCATTGGCAGCGGCCCCTTCCGCTACAAGGCGGATGAGCGGCTGCAGGGATCGCGGAACGTCTATGAGCGCTTCACGGGCTACAAGCCGCGCGAGAACGGAACGCCAAGCGGGACGGCCGGCCCCAAGGTCGCCTATTTCGACCGTGTCGAGTGGACCACCATCAGCGATGCCTCCACTGCCGCTGCGGCCTTGCAGTCGGGCGAGCAGGACTGGTGGGAGCATGCCAATCATGACCTCCTCCCGGTGCTGCGGAGCAACCGCTCGATCAAGGTCGAGGTGGTGGACCCGGCCGGCATCCTGTCGATGATGCGGCCCAACCATCTCCAGCCGCCCTTCAACAACCCCGAGATCCGCCGCATTGTCATGCAGGCCATCGACCAGGCCTCCTACATGCAGGCGATCGTCGGCGATGATCCGTCGATGTACCATGTGCCCATCGGCATTTTCTGCCCCGGCACCCCGATGGCAAGCGATGCGGGGCTGGAGCCGCTGCGCGGGCCACGCAACTACGACAAGGTCAAGGCCGACCTCAAGGCCGCGGGCTACAAGGGCGAGAAGATCGTGCTGCTGGTGCCGAGCGACTATGCCGTCATCAAGCCACTTGGCGATGTCGCGGCCGACATGTTCACGAAAATCGGCATGAACGTGGAGTATGTCTCGACCGACTGGGGTACGCTGCTGCAGCGTCGCACCAACAAGGGACCGGTGGAGCAGGGCGGCTGGAGCTGCTTTGTAACCAATTGGAACGGCACGGACTGGATGACGCCGGCCACGCATATCGCCATGCGCGGAACCGGCGAGGCCGGCTATGCCGGCTGGTCCACGAGCCCTCGCACGGAGGAACTCTATGACGCCTGGTACGAGGCACCCGACGATGCCGCCCGGGCTAGGATCTGCCAGGATATCCAGCGCCAGTGCATGACGGATGTGCCATTCTATCCGCTCGGGCAGATGCGGCAGCCGAGCGCATGGCGCAGCAACATCACAGGTGTTCTCAGCGGCTTCGCCAAGTTCTGGAATGTCCGTCCGGTCTGAGCGGTCCTGCGGAACAAGGCCGCGCGAGATCGGCGGCGCGACAGGAACTCAGGAGAGGAGAACGCCGGAATGACGCAGCTGGACGATATCTGCTTTTTGTCAGCCGTGAGCTCGAGCCAGTGCTACACGGCGGTCGAGTTGTCACCCGTGGAGGTCACCAAACGTCATCTGGCGCGTCTCGGAGCACCACAAGCGCCTCACAGAATCCTCGGATCTGGTTGAAGGCAGACGAGGGCGCAGGCGAGTGTGGTGAAGGCCAGGTGGATGTTGGCCCGGCGTTCGTAGCGGATGGTGAGACGGCGGAAGCGGCTGAGCCAAGCGAAGGTGCGTTCGATGACCCACCGGTGCTTGGCGGGCCTTTGGCTGCTCTCGATGCCGCGCCAGGCAATCCGCGAGGTGATCCCACGGCCGCGGCACTCCTGGCGGCAGCGGCGATGATCGGCCGCCCAGAGATCGTCGGGAACAAGGGGCTTCACCATGCCCCAACAACGCCGCTCGGCAGGTTTCCCCAAGGCACTTTAAATCGGCCAAGCTCTATCCGCACAAACCGCCAAGTCCGCCGCCTTCGTCAACCGCCCCCCATCGCAGCGCCGACCTGCCGGACCATTTGCAGCAACCGGGGTCCGACAGGCTCGAGTTGCGCAGCATCCACGGCAACGCCGATCGTCGAACAACTGAAGCTGAAGACGTTTCGCCCGCGCGGGTCAATGAAGGGTGCACCAATCGCCGCCACGTCGGCGCGAAGCTGCGCAATCACGACGCAGAAGCCCTTCTGCTCCAGCTGCGCGAAGGAGGCGGCGATGGCGGCCTCCTGCGCCGGCCATGCAGTACCGGCGGCCTGGCACAGGCGCTGCAAGCTTTCCTCCCGCTGCCGCTTCTCCATGGCGAAAAGTGCAGCATGGCCGAGCGCCGTGCGAGCAATGGGTAGGCGCGCGCCCATTTCGCTCGCCACCACCACCTGTCCCGCCTTCTGCGCCAACTCAAAGTGCAGCATCTCGTCGCCGACCGGCGTGGCAAGGTCAACCGGCAGATCAATCTCCTCACTCAGCGCCCGCATCAATGGTGCCGCGATGCCGCGGATATCGAGATTGGCCAGACGCGTCAGCCCGAGGCGCAGCGCGGCCGGCCCCAGTTGCCAGCCGAGGCCCTCCACGCGCTCCAGATAGCCGAGCGCCGCCAGGCTCAGCGCCAGACGAGACAGCGTGGAGCGCGTCAGCCCCAGCGCCTGGGCGAGCATCAAACCGGAAACGGGACGTGGTGAGGCCGCAACCGCCTCCAAGATCTGGAAGCTCTTGCGGACGGCAGTCGGGATGGCTTCGGCGGCGGCAGGCGTCATACCGGCATGGTAGACCTAGCCGCTCGCTTCACAAATCCCGTATTTTGGGAACCACTCCCGCATATTGACATCGGTGCGAAGCCGATATGTGCTACGCGAAGGACAGAAGCTGCGTTCGGGGAGCAGCACGGATGAGCCCGCCCGCCCGTTCAGGAGAAACTGCCATGATCGCCAACTGGTCTGATGCCGTCTGAGAAGCATCCCGCCGCACCTGAAGTCGCCGCACCGATGCAGGCCACGATCGTTCCTTCAGGGGCGGCAGAAGGAGAATCTCTCTTCTGCGGCAGCCTGCTTCATGCCGCTCTCCACAACGCTGCCTGGCGTCCGCCGCACGGCGCCGTCACCCGCTTCAGATCAGGGACCCTGTCATGAGCCGAATCCTGCATCGCAGCCTGCGCAAGGATCCCCTGATGGCCGTCTCCGGCCGCGGCCTGCTGGTGCAGGGCGCCGAAGGGCCGCCAGTGATTGACGCATCGGGCGGCGCTGCCGTTGCCTGCATCGGCCATGGCGATCCGCGCGTGGTCCGCGCCATCACTGAGCAGGCTCAGAAGCTTGCTTATGCTCACACAGTTTTCTTCACCTGTGAGGCGGCTGAGGAGCTGGCCGAGACGCTGGTAGGCCATGAGCCGGGCGGGCTGAGCCACGCCTATTTCGTCTCCTCCGGCTCTGAGGCGATGGAGGCGGCGCTGAAGCTGGCGCGGCAGTACTTCCTTGAGATTGGCCAGCCGCAGCGCAGCCGCTTTATCGCGCGACGGCAGAGCTATCACGGGAATACCCTTGGCGCGCTGGGCCTCGGCGGCAACATGGCGCGGCGCGAGCCCTACGAGCCGCTGCTCGCAACCTGCTTCAGCCATGTCTCGCCCTGCTTCGCCTATCGCGGGCAGAAGGAAGGGGAAAGCGACGCCGACTACGTCGCCCGCCTCGCCGCTGAACTGGAGGCGGAGTTCCAGCGAATCGGTCCGGAGACTGTGGTGGCCTTCGTGGCGGAAACCATCGTCGGCGCGACGGCAGGTTGCGTCACCGCCCTGCCAGGCTATTTCCCCGCCATGCGCGCGGTCTGCGATCGACACGGCGCGCTGCTGATCCTCGATGAAGTGATGAGCGGCATGGGTCGCTCCGGCACGCTGCATGCCTGGGAGCAGGAGGGTATCTCGCCCGACATCCAGGCCATCGCCAAAGGGTTGGGCGGTGGGTATCAGCCGATCGGCGGCATCCTGATGCAGGGGAAGATCGTCAAGGCGCTGGCAGAGGGTTCGGGCGCCTTCAAGCACGGGCATACCTACCAGGCACATCCGGTGGCCTGCGCGGCGGCGCTGGCCGTGCAGCGCATCATCCGCGCGGACAACCTGCTCGAGAACGTCCGCGCCATGGGCGTGCGACTGGAAACCGCGCTGCAGGAGCGCTTCGGCAACCACGCCCATGTCGGCGACATCCGCGGCCGCGGCCTGTTCTGGGCGCTGGAATTTGTCGAGGATCGCGCTAGCCGCCGGAGCTTCGACCCGAACCGTAAGATCAACGAGATGGTTAAGGACGCCGCCATGGCGGCAGGGGTGATGATCTACCCGATGGGTGGCACCATCGACGGCAAGGTGGGCGACCATGTCATCGTCGCACCGGCCTACACCGTGACCGCAGTGGAGATTGACCGCATCGTGGAGCGGCTCGGGCAGGCGGTGGATCAGGTGCTTCGCTGAGCTTCGCAGCCGTCTCCGACATCGTGGGAAACGCATGCGGCATGATCCGACAGTAGTTGCGCGGGTCTGACTTGGTGATCAGAATCGCTATCAAAGCGAGTCCAGAAGAACAGAAGGCCGGGAGGAACATCATCACCATGGCAGCGCCTCGTGCGGGAACTGGATTTCGGCTGCGCAGCGCAGGCCGCATACGTGCCGAAGCGACGCTCCCGGCACATTCTCGCCTCTCCAGCGCAACAATCTCTGGCAGCGCCTGAAGCGTGGGCTCCGTGACCGTCGCCTGCTGGCCTGCTTCAGCAGGCACCGGGCCGTAGGCCTCCCACTTCCGGACCGCCTGCCGCCACAAACACCAGTCCGCTCACTCAGTTCGAAGCAAGGTGCATCATGACGTCCGACATGAACCGCCGCGGCATCCTTCGCGTTGCCGGCGGCCTTCTTGCCACTGGCCTGCCGCTCCCTGCCTTCGCGCAGGGCGCCCTCCCGCCGAAGCCGGACCGCATCGTGGTCAACGCCTCCGGCGGCGCCATGGCTTCCTCCATGCGGCGCTCCTATTTTGCCGATTTTGAGCGCGAGCATGGTATCCGTGTCGTGGAAACCTCCCCGGTAGACTTCGGCAAGCTGCGCGCCATGGTGAACAGCGGCAACCCGGAATGGACGGTCACCGAGATCGGCGGGCAGGATGCCGCACGCGCGAAGGAGCTCAATCTGCTTGAGCCGATCGACACCTCCATCGTCGATCTCTCGCGATATCCCGCGATCGGGCGCCAGTCGCATATTTTCGTTGGCTCCGCCTATTCCACTGTCCTCGGATATCGCTCGGACGTGTTCAAGGACGACAGCCACCCCAAGGGCTGGGCCGACTTCTGGGATGTCCGCCGTTTTCCCGGCGCGCGCTCGCTGCGCAACCATCCCGTGGACAACCTGGAATTCGCGCTGCTTGCCGACGGCGTGCCGATGGACAAGCTCTATCCGCTCGACATGGATCGCGCCTTCCGCAAGCTCGACGAGATCCGCCCGCATATCACGGTCTGGTGGAGCACGGGCGCGCAGCCCGCGCAGATGCTGATCGACAAGGAGGTGGTGCTGGCGACCGGCTGGAACGGCCGCTTCTTCGAACTCGCAAAGAAGAATGCGCCGGTCGGTTCGGAGTTCACCGGTGGCTCGTTGAAGAGCAGTGCCTGGGGCATTCCGCGCGGCACGCGCCAAGCCTATTGGGGGCAGCAATTCCTGCAGACCATGACCAAGCCTCAGCTCCAGGCCATCTACGCGACGGAGCTGTCCTATGCGGGGCTGCATCCGGACACGGTGAACTACGTGGCGGAGGAAATCCGGCCTCTCCTGCCGACCGCCCCCGATAATCTGAAGAAGCAGTTCTGGTTGGATGTCGCCTGGTGGACGGAGAACGCCGCCGCGGCGCAGGAGCGCTGGAACCGCTGGATGCTGCAGCGCGGTTAAGGCAGGAGCAACGCGTGCAGCTTTCCGTCCAGCGCATCGTCCGGCGCTTCGGTCCCGTGGCCGCCCTGGGCGGCATCGACCTGGACGTGGCCGAGGGTGAGTTCCTCACCATCCTCGGCCCGTCCGGCTCGGGCAAGACAACCCTCCTGAAGGCCATCGCCGGGTTTGAGATCCCCGACGAGGGCACGGTTCTGCTGGGCGGCGAGGATGTCACCCTCGCGCCGCCCCGCCAGCGCGACGTGGGCATGGTGTTCCAGAACTACGCGCTGTTCCCGCACCTGACGGTGGCCCAGAACGTCGCCTTTCCGCTGGAGATGCGCCGCCGCCCGCGCGCGGAGGTCGCGCGCCGCGTTGAGGACGCGCTGCGCTTGGTGGAGCTGCAATCCTTTGGCGGCCGCCTCCCGCGCCAGCTTTCCGGCGGGCAGCAGCAGCGCGTCGCGTTGGCGCGCGCCGTGGTGTTCGGACCGCGCCTCCTGCTGCTGGACGAGCCCTTCGGCGCGCTGGACCGCAAGCTGCGCGAGTCCCTGCAGCTTGAGGTGCGGCGCCTGCAGCGCAGCCTGCGCCTGACCACCCTGTTCATCACCCATGACCAGGAGGAAGCGCTGATCATGTCCGACCGCATCGCGGTGATGGACAAGGGGCGCATCCAGCAGATCGGCCTGCCCGGCGACCTCTATGCCCGCCCGGCGACACGCTTCGTGGCGGACTTCCTGGGCGAGTCCAACCTGCTGGAAGGCACGGCGCATTCAGCCCGGGCCACCATCCCCGGCTTCGGCACGGTGCCACTGGCGGCGCCGCAGCCCGGCGGGCCGGTCACCCTCCTTCTGCGGCCCGAGGCGCTGCGCCTGGGTGCGGAGGTGGAAGCCGTTCCCTGCCGCGCGCAGGGCACCGTGATCGAGACCGTGTTCCTCGGCCTTTCGGCCAAGCTCCGCCTGCGCCTGCAAGGCGGGCCGGAACTGCTCGCCCGCATCCCGCTCCGCCCTTCGGCGCCACCGCCGGCGGCTGAAGGCGAGGTCGTGACCGTCGGTTTCTCCCCGGAGGACGTGCATGTCGTTCCCCGGTCATAACCGCCGCATCATCGCACGGCGGCGCGAGAGAGGCCTCTTCCTGCTCGCCGTGCCAGCGCTGCTCCTGCTCGGCATCCTCTTCGCCTGGCCGGTGCTGCGCCTGCTGGCCATGTCCGTGGAAGGCGGCACGCTGGAGCACTTCCGGAAGGCGGCACTCGATGGACTCTATGTCAGTGTCCTGCTCGACAGCATGAAGATTGCCGGCATAGTGATGGTGATCTGCCTGGTTCTCGCCTATCCCGTCGCCTTCTGGCTTTCGCGCGCCGGACGGTTCGGCCTGGCCTTCGGCATGTTCGCGCTGCTGCTGCCCTTCTGGACGAGCGTGCTGGTCCGCACCTATGCTTGGCTCGTGCTGCTCGGCCGCAACGGCGTGATCAACCGCGCCCTGCGCGACTGGGGCTGGATCGAGGCGCCGCTGCCCCTCCTGCACAACATGACCGGCGTGCTGATCGGCATGGTGCACGTGCTTCTGCCCTACATGGTCCTGCCGATCTATGCCTCGCTGCTGCGCATCGATCCTGACCTGCCGCGCGCCGCCGAAGGGCTTGGGGCGCCGGCCTGGCGCGCCTTCCTGCGCGTCACCTTTCCGCTCTCGCTGCCGGGCGTCTCGGCGGGGTGCGCGCTGATCTTCGTGCTCTCGCTCGGCTTCTTCATCACGCCGGCGCTGCTGGGCGGCGGACGCGTCATCATGGTGTCCATGCTCATCGAGCAACAGGTGCGTGAATTCCTGAACTGGCCCTTCGCCGCCGCGCTCTCCACGGTGCTGCTGGTCGCCACCCTGGCCATCTACGCGCTGATCGGCCGCCTCACCCGGGGGTCCCGCCTTGCGACGCAATAGGCAAAGCTCCGCCGGCAACATCGCCCTCGGGATCTTCGCGGCGGCGGTCTTCGCCTTCCTGCTGCTGCCCCTGGTGGTGGTGTTCCCGATTTCCCTGTCCTCCGCCTCCTATCTCCAGTTTCCGCCGCCGGGCTATTCCTGGCAGTGGTACCAGCGATACCTGGACGACCCGGGCTGGATCGAGGCCACGCTGCGCAGCCTGCAGGTGGCCACGCTCTGCACGGTGCTGGCCATGGCGCTCGGCGTGCCGCTCGCCTTCTTTCTCGTGCGCTCCCGCTTTCCCGGCATGCGCGTGCTGGACAGGGTGGCCGCGGCACCGATCATCGTGCCGACCATCATCCTCTCCATCGCCCTCTACGGCGTCTTCGCGCGCCTGCAGTTGATCGGCGCCTGGTACGGCCTTGCGATCGCGCATGCCGTCCTGGCGCTGCCCTTCGTGGTGATCCTGGTCAGCGCCGGGTTGCGCGGCTTCGACGAGGCGCAGGAGCAGGCGGCGGCAGGCCTGGGCGCAACCTGGCCGCGCATCATCTGGCGCGTGACGCTGCCCCAGCTTCGCCCCAGCCTTGTCTCCGCCGCCTTTCTCTCCTTCATCAGCTCCTTCGACGAGCTGGTGGTGGCGATGTTCCTTTCGGGGGCGTCGATGACGCTGCCGAAGAAGATGTTCGACAACATCCTGATGGAGATCGACCCGACCATCGCCGCGGTGTCGGTCCTGCAGATTCTGCTGGTGAGCGTCGCACTCGGCCTGACCAGCCTATTCGGCCGTGGCGCGCTCACCACGACCATCACGCGCTGAGGTCATCATGGACAGATCCATCTTCCACCCCGCCTTCAAGGCTCGCCCCTTCTGGTGGGAAGCCATCGACATGGGCGGGGATGATCCGCCAGCCGAGCTTCCCGCCCGGGCCGACATCGTCATCGTTGGCGGCGGCCTGACGGGGCTGAACTGCGCCATTGAGCTGGGCCGCGGCGGCGCACAGGCCGTGGTGCTGGATGCGGAGCCGCTCGGCTACGGTGCCTCCACACGCAATGGCGGTGGCGTTTCCGGCGGCAACAACGTCGGCAAGGGGCTCTCGGGCGCCAAGGGGCGGCAAAGCCCGGAAGAGATGAAGGACTGGCTGCGCGCCATCATGGGGGATGCCTCCGAAGGCCTCGCCCATATCGAGGCGCTGGTCCAGCGCGAGGGGATCCAATGCCACTACGAGCGCACGGGTCGCTTCGTCGGCGCCTGGACGCCGAAGCACTATGCCGGGATGGCCGCCAAGATCGACGCCCTGAATGAATTCGCGCAGGCGGACGCCGCCATGTTGCCGCGCGAGAGGCAGAGGGAGGAAATGGCCTCCGACTACTACTACGGCGGCATGGTGGTGAACCGCACGGGCAAGATCCATCCCGCGCTCTACCATCGCGGCCTCATGCAGGCGGCCCGGCGGAACGGCGCCGTGCTGCTCGGCCGCACCAAGGCCGGCGCGCTGACGCGCGTCGCGGATGGATGGCGCGTGGAGACCTCGCGCGGCCCCATCCAGGCGCGGGAGGTGGTCATTGCGACCAATGGCTACACCGGCGCCCTGACGCCGGACCTGCGGCGCCGCCTGATCCCGGTGGCCTCTCACATCATCGCAACGGAGGAGATCGATCCGGAACTGGCGAGGAGCCTGATCCCCAAGCAGCGCACCCTCGCCGACAGCCGCCGCATTCTCTGCTACTATCGCCTTTCGCACGATAACCGTCGGGTGATATTTGGGGGACGGGCACGCTTCACCCAGGTCACGCCCGAGGTCTCGGCACCCATCCTTCATGCCATGATGCTGGAGCGGTGGCCGCAACTGAAGGGCACGCGCATCACCCATGCCTGGACCGGCAACGTGGCCTTCGCCTTCGACTACCTGCCGCATATGGGCGTGACGCAGAAGGGCCTGCACTACGCCATGGCCTGCAACGGCGCGGGCGTCGCGATGCTCTCCTATCTCGGCGCGGAACTCGGCAAGAAGCTGCTCGGAAAGAGCAACCGCATGCCGGTTTTCGACGGCCGGGATTTTCCGACGCGGCCCTTCTACACCGGCCATCCCTGGATGCTGCCGATGGTGGGCAACTGGTACCGCTTCCGGGACTGGCTGGACCGGCGTGCGATCTAGGATCAGGCCCCATGACCTGGTTTAAGCTGCAGCGCTCTGCGTGATTCACCTGGGCTACGACGGTAATCAGAGGACCCGCTGAGCGGGCAGTTCTGGCTGACGGATCACCCGTGGCAACGGTTGGTCCGCCCCCTACCGAACAGGTCGCGCGGCGATGAGCGGCGGGTGATCAGCGGCATCATCCCTGTGTTGCGCTCCGCTGGGCGCTGGGCTGCTGCCGCAGCCAGCTTGGTCCTCGTACGACAGCGCATCAGGGCCCGACCCGGAGGCTGAACGCGCACTGCAGTCAGCAGGCGGCCCAGTTCCAACGCGACTTCACCCTTGCTGCGCGGCACCCTTGCAGCCTCCGGCACGTCTGCTCTGGCCCAGCGTTGCGGGTCATTGGCCCACTTGTCGGGCAGGAGCAGCCACAGGCCCATTGGAGCGGGTACCTCGCCCTGTACCAGTTCAGTGAGGCGAGCGACTGCCAGCTGGCCTTCTTGCTGAACTGCCTGCAGTACTACGGCGCCACGCCGACAGCCGCCCCCCCCTTTCCTCCCGCCGCATCGTTCAGCAGGAGGGCAACCGTTCCTCAGTGCCGAAGTGCCCAGTTAGCGCTAGATCCGTCGCAGCGGCAGGGTCCAGGCGAGCAAGGCGTTCATAACCGCGATGGCGGCCACGGCCATGAAGGCAGCGGTAAAGGCAGTATTGATCCTTGCCACCGTCGTGAAACGCATCGCATCCGGCAGGTCGGCCAGGGCAGCGGGACCGTGCCGGACCATGTCAGCAAAGACCGTGGCGGTCGCACCATCCTGGCTCAGGACCGCAAACAAGGCGCCAACCACAACGGTGACGCCCGCTGCCGAGCCGACCGAACGCGACAGTTGTACCGAGGCTGCCGCGGCTCCCAGCATGGTGGGAGGTGCCAGCGACTGCGCCGTGACCTGCGCCACTGGCATTGCTGAGCCCTGGAACACCGCGACGACGGCAAGCATCGCCGGCACTCCCCAAGGGCCCAGCGCCGCTCCAGCCTCGTGGTGTCCAAAGGCGACCAGCAACAAGCCCAGCGCTGCCGCCGTTTGCCCGACCGCAGGGAAGATCGCCAGGTGGCCGGTGCGAGTCACAAGCCACCCTGTCACCAGTGACCCCATTCCGACCGTCGCCGTCAGAGGCAGCATCAGCAGGCCGATTCGGGCCGCCGAGGCGCCCTCCATCGCCTGCAGGTGGATCGGCAGCAG
Organism: Roseomonas sp.; assembly: GCA_035556695.1. GTDB lineage: Bacteria > Pseudomonadota > Alphaproteobacteria > Acetobacterales > Acetobacteraceae > Pseudoroseomonas. The sequence continues at coordinate 48,061 of DATMFR010000055.1, read as the reverse complement.
TGTCACCTCGCTGACCAGCAGGGCACCCGAGCAAGCAGCCATGGCATTGGCGCGCCACATGGCCGGACGCCGCAGCATATCCAGCGGGAACAAGGGCTGCGCCGCTCGCCGTTCCTGCCGGAGAAGCAGCGCGAGGCAGAGCAGCGACACGCCGAGGCTGACCGCAGCCCCCAGCAGCGTGGCAGCGTCGCCGCGCTGCATCTGTTCCAGTGCCAGCAGCAGCGGCACAACGAAGCCGGCGAAGAGCAGCAGGCCCGGCCAGTCGAAGCTGCCCCGCCTGCCCCTGGCGGGCGGGGCCGGCAGGCGCAGCGCCAGCACCATGGCCAAGGCGCCAAGGGGCAGGTTGATCAGGAACACAGCGGGCCAGCCGAAGAACTGTGTCAGCACCCCGCCCGCCACTGGGCCGAAGGTGGAGGAAGCCACGATCACCGCGGCCAAGACGCCCTGTGCACGGCCGAGCTGGCGCCGCGGCACGTTCTCGCCAAGCAGGGCTTGGGACAGCACCATCAGCCCCCCGCCGCCGAAGCCTTGCAGAATCCGCGCCGCCGTCAGCGACAGGATACCCTGCGCCAAGGCGCACAGCACCGAGGACGCGACGAACAGCATAAGCGCCGCGAGCAGCAGGCGCCGTCGTCCGAAAGCGTCGCCAAGTCGCCCGTAGACCGGCGCCGCCACGGTGCTGGCAACCAGATAGGCTGCCACCACCCAGGACACCCTCTCCACCTCGCCGAAGGCTCCGGCCATGGCAGGAAGGGCCGCCGCCACGATGGTGCCGTCGACCACGGCCAGAAAGATCGGCAGCAGGATTGGCGGGAAGATCCGCCACAATGAGGGCCATGCCGGCTCCCGGACGGAGCCTGGCGTGTGAGGGACTGTATCGGGCATCATCGCTGCAAGGTGAAACAGACCTGAGGTTCTGGCCAGCTTTCCCAGATGGCAGCCTAGAGGCTGCCAAGACCCTGCGGCAAGCCGAGCAGCCTGCCAGAGCATGAAGCAGGGGGAAGGCAAGGAGGTGGAATTCGGCAAGGGTGCTGTCGTGGTGCTCGTGGTCCTTCGCCAGGCAACGGGCGCACGCGGCCCAGACGAAAGATCTTTCCACCACCCAGGGCCGCGGCGGCACCGCGAAGCCCGATAGGAGCGGCGGCCTACCCAGTGTAGCCCTGTCTCGACGTGAGCCAGATCGACGCTCTGGCCAGTGGAGGCCTGCACCCCAGTTATCCGTATTGGCAGGTTTGACGTTCAGTACCAGCAGGTCGCCCAGCATCCCACCCGCCAAGTACAGATTGGAGCCCTTCTGGTGCCTGGTACCACCGCACCCCGCCCGCTTGCGCCCTTCCGGCGAGGAGCGCCAGGCCCGGCTGTCCAGGATGGTAGTGCCCGGCTATGCCTGTTGCCCCGCAACGAGCAGCAATACGCTACGCGGACCCTCGGCCAGCACCTCGAGGCAACCCGTGGCCAAAGGCGGCGGGTCATTTGGCATCCACCGCCAGGGCGTGCTGGCCTTCACCCCATAGCACAAACCGTTGAAAGCCGCGCGCAGGCGATGTTCCAGTTGCCCAGCCTCTTCCGGAACGGGGGTTCGATAACGCAAGACCAGCTCCCCCCGGCCATCTGTGGGCCCCGCCGCAGACGGCTCCAACACAGACGGTGGTGCCTGGCGCCAGGCACGGGTTCCAGCAGCGTCCGTTGAATGCGCCAGATCATGCATACTGGCGCCGCTGCGGGTTTGTGCACAGGCAGGCGAACGCCGCTGCCAGCAAGTGCCAGTTACGGCTTCGCAGAAGCCTCCTTCGGCCGTTGCCTCACGAATTCGGCGTGGAACTCATCGGCCATCCGCCGCAGTTCCCGGCCGATGCGGGCGTACTCGTACTCGTTGAGGTTAGCGAGCGAGACACGGGCCGCTGGTTGCTGGGTGCCGAAGCCACGCCCGGGTAGCAGCACGATCCCCGCCTGGTCCGCAATGCGGAACAGCAGGTCCCCGGAGCTGGAGCGCTCGGTGATCCAGGCGCCGAAGGCCTCACCATAGAGCCGTGTCGAGATCCGCTGCAGGTCCAGCAGCGTGTAGTAGTCCACCGCGTTCGGGCCAGATTCCGGCGGGAGACCAAGCTCACGGTACAATGCCGCCTCACGCCGGCGAACGAGGTTCTTCAGCTCAGCCTTGTAGCTGTCGCTCTCGTCCATCATCGCGAACAGGGCAAACATCACCATCTGCACCTGCTGCGGCGTTGAGAGCCCCGCAGTGTGGTTCAGCGCCACCGTACGGCTATCCGCCACCAGGCGATCGATGAAGCGCAGGGACCGCACATCCGGAACCAGCGAGCCGTAGCGCCGGTCCAGTGCCGCCTTCGCCTCCTCGGGCAATGCCGCGATGCTGCGGTCCATCACATTGTCCCGATGCGTCGCTACCACGCCGAGCCGCCAGCCGGTGGCGCCGAAGTACTTTGAGAAGGAATAGACCAGAATGGTATTCTGCGGGCAGGCGGCGAACAGCGAACGAAAGTTGTCGGCGAAAGTGCCATAGACATCATCGGTCAGGATGATCAGGTCCGGCCGGCTTTCCTTCACGATGCCGGCGACGCGCGCCAGGCTCCGATCATCCATCTTGACTGAGGGCGGGTTGCTCGGGTTGACGCAGAAGAAGACCTTGACCGCCGGATCCTTCAGCTTGTCCAGTTCCGAATCCGGATACTGCCAGTCCTGCTCTGGATCGGCCTGGATCTGCACCTCCTCCAGCGCGTAGTTGTCGAGTTGCGGGATCTCAATATAGGGGGTGAAGACAGGCAGGCCGATCGCCACCTTGTCACCCTTGACGACAAGATGGTTCTTTTGCATGCTGTCAAAGATGTAGGTCATGGCGGCGGTGCCGCCTTCGAGCGCGAAGAGATCGATAGCGTCGCTCGAGTGGTAGCCGCCAATCATCTCCCGTACCAGGTACTGCTTTACGATCTGCTCGCTGATGCGCAGCATGCGCGGTGGCTCGGGATAGACGCCGCCGAGCACGCCCTCGACCAACTCATGCAGGAAGTCGGAAGACGGGAGGCCAAGCTGGTCGCGCACGTAGCTGAGCGCCCGGCCCAGAAAGGTGACGCCGGCCTGATCGCGATGCTCGGCGATGAAGCGCTCGAACCGCCCTTCGATGCCTTCAATGCGCGGCAATCCGCCGATGCCGACTGGCATGTAGGAATAGGAAAGCTCGGCTTCCGACACCGCAAAAAGACCAAGGCGCAGGAAGGCCCGGCGGGGCAGCGTCGCCATGAAATTGGGATTGCCGCGGCCAGCGTTGAGCATCAGGCGATTCGCCTTGCCGGAAGCAAGCCGGATCAGCTCGTCCTTCAGCTCGAAAGGGCTCAGCTTCGCATACTGGGCGTATTCGTCCTGCCTAGTTTCCATGGGGCGACCTCCTGCCGTACGTCATGCGAAGGCCACGACCAGCGGCCCAAGCAGCGTGAGGAATACATTCGCCAGCGCGTAGGTGATGGCGAAGGGTGTGGTGGGGATGGAGTTGCCGGCCTTGTCCAGCACCTCGCCGAAGGCCGGGTTGGCGGAGCGGGAGCCGGAGAGGGCGCCGGCGAAGACCGCGGTGTTGTTGTAACGCAGCACGTACTTGCCGACTGCCATGGTGACCAGCAGTGGCAGCACCGTGACGACGACGCCGAGCAGAAATATAGTCAGGCCCTGATCCAGCACCGTGGCCACCGCCTGCTGACCAGACTGCAGCCCGACGACCGCGACGAAACCTGCGAGGCCGAGATCACGCAGCAGGGTGGAGGCTCCTTTCGGCATGTTGCCGATGGCAAGATGGCGGCCGCGATACCAACCGAACACCAGGCCGGAGAGCAGAGCGCCACCACCGCTGCCCAGGGTCAGCGGCACGTCGGCCACTCGCACCACCGCGAGCCCGATCAGCAGCCCCAAGGCAAGACCAAGGCCGTGGAAAACGAAGTCGGTTTTATCGGATGGCACGATCACCGTGCCGGCGGTATTCGCGGCGCGTTGCACATCGCCGGCGGCGCCATAGAGAGTGGCGACATCGCCGCTCTCCACCCGGGTTGCCGGTTGGACCGGCACCGGCTGTCCGCCGCGTTGCAATGCCGCAAGAAACACGCCATGCCGTAGTTCCGGCGCCGCTGCCTCGCGGATCTCGGCGACGGTATGGCCGATATAAGCCGGGTTGGTCACGGCGACGTCCCGCGTGAGGGTAACGACATCCATCCCCTCGGAGGACTGCAGTTCCGGCCCGATCCGCGCCGCGAGATCGACAAGGCCGGCGCGCCGGCCGACCAGCAGCACGACATCACCGCGTTCAAGCTTGACCCGCGGTTCCACGCCGACCAGCGATCCTTCATGCTTGATCCGCTCGACTGACACCGCAACGCCGACCTGCGACTCAAGCTCTGCCACCGTTTGCCCGGCGGACTGCTCAACCCTGAACAGGCGGCCCACCAAGTCGGGCGCTGCAGACTGCTCGCCCGGGCCGTAGACCTTTGCCCCCGCAAGCAAAGCCGCTTCGGCCTTCAATGCATCGTCGCGGATGCTGCGGCCGGTGAACCAGGGTAGCAGGTTGACGCAGACGATGATCGCACCGAAGGAGCCAAAAATGTAAGTCACGGCATAGCCAACCGCAACATTGCCTTGTAGCCGCTGAGCCTCTTCGGCCGAGAGACCGAGCTTTGTAATGGCAGAGCCGGCGGTACCGATGATGGCTGATTGCGTCAACCCACCGGCGGCAATGCCTGCGGCCAGCCCTTTGTCGAGTCCGAAAATCCGGGCCAGCACCACCACCGTGGCCAGCCCACTGACCGCGAGCACCACCGCCATCACGATCTCACGGATCGATTGACGGCCGAGGGAGCGGAAGAACTGTGGCCCGCTATCAAAGCCCACGGCGTAGATGAACAATGCGAAGAGGATCGACTTCACGCCGTTGTCGATATGGACACCGAACTGGCTGATCACCACGGCTGCGAGCAGTGAACCAGCCACACCGCCAAGCTGGAATTTTCCAAATTGGAAGCGGCCGATCCAGTAGCCGACAGCAAGAGACAGAAAGAGGGCAATCTCAGGAGATTGATCCAGAATGGCGTGAATCCAGGACACAGCGCATAACCCCGAGAAGTTGCCACTGAACAGCGGCCAAAGATCGATACGGCCACCAACCAAATTGGCTGAACCATCGGTTTTTCAAAAGAGCTATTCGCTTCGTCGCGGAACAGTGTTGGGTTTCCGTTAGCAGAGCCCGACGATGAGCCGCGTTTTCCAGCGATCTTTGCAAGATCTGCCGAGCCGTGGTTTGGAGATCAATGAAGGGCGTACGCTCCCCTTGAGAAGGCTGGAACTCCGATCATCGTCGCCCTGTGAGGTGATACTGTCGCGCTTCACTCGGCAACGGCTTCGGCGCCTACGGGCTGCTGCCAGACGACCTGCTAAAGGGTCTAACCGACCTGTAGTCTCACCTGTTCTGGGTAATTGTCTTTTCGCAAGCCCTCCCCATCCGACTTGCCGGACGAGGAGTGGGTACTGGTCGCGCCCCCCCTCCCTGATGTTGCTGCTCAAGGATGCCAGATAGTGCGAGCATCCGTCGCGCGAGGCATTCCAAGAAGTGCGATGCTCGTGTGCCATCGTGTGGCTCAGCGGGCCACGCCAACGATCTCCCGCCCTGACAACCGCTCTACGACTGAGCCCAGTGCCGTCCTCAGGCAGGCTGCTTCGATTATGGTCTAGGAAGTTTTGGGGCGATGCTGCGCCTGACCCAGGGCGACACAGAAGAGCTGCCCACGGGTGTGCTGCCCCCCATTCTCAAGCCCAGGCCTGTAAATGAGAGCAGCAGTGCAAGCTGAGACTGGGCCAGATGCGTCGGGCGCTCCAAGCTGCACCTAACCTTCGCCGCACTCACCTGCGCCTTCATCAGCCTGCGCCAGACCTGCAGGTTCCGCTCGATGCTTGCAAAAGCCCGGAGCACCGTCAGTCGCTTCTGGACCAGCTCCGCCCATCGAATGACACCCAATCTGGAACTTTTATAACGCTACGATTCAACTGAGCCTGACCGATTGCCCTGGCCATCGCACCGCGGGTTCTCTGAACGTGACACCTCAGAGCAGTTCAACCTCCTTCCCAAGGAATCCCTTTAGTAGATAAGCGTGACAAGAAAAGCGTTGATCACGAGCATTCCTGCAATGTGTTCGTCATCCCGCCAACCGGTGTGAGACTGCCGGGTTATGCGAAGGTCTGATGAACCACGCCGTCCTTCCATCCCCCAGGAGACCGACGTGCCCCAGTCCCTTGCTCTCATTGCGCCGCCGAGCGCCCTCCCGGCTCCGCTGCGTGTGACAGTTCTTCGTTTGAATAAATGCCTCATGCCGATGGTTGTGGCCGCTTCGCTAGTGCTTCTGCCCACGAGCGCTCCGCCGGCTGAGGCCGGACAGGCAAGGCAAGCTCGCGCCGTCTCCACAGCACACAAGCGACACGTCCCACTAGCGGTTGGAAAGGCGCACGGAAGGCAGAGGGAGATAAGGCCGGTACGCTCGGCTGGGCGCAGGACCAATGCCGCGCGCATTTCCCAGCGTCGTGAGGTCATGTCCCGTCCAGCCGAAATGAAGCAGACGGACATAGAGGCCGCACTGCAGCGCGCTGAGCGTAAGACTGGCCTCAGTGCTAGCCTCCTGCGGCGAATTGCTGAACGGGAAAGTCGGCTCGATCCCTTCGCACAAAGCTCCTCGTCTTCAGCCAGAGGGTTGATGCAGTTCACGCGCGATACTTGGCTGGAAGTGGTGCGCGATTTTGGGCCGGCCCACGGCCTTTCTACTCAGGCGGCAAAATTGACCACGGATAGAAACGGCAATATCGGCGCCCGTGACTGGGGCGACCTGCAGGCCATTCTCAAGTTACGAGACAACCCGCGCCTCTCAGCAGTCCTGGCTGCCGAGAGGCTCAGGAAGGCACGCCCATCACTCGAGAAGGTCATCGGTCGCTCTGCCTCCCCCGCTGACCTCTACCTGGTGCATCTGCTGGGGCCGAGCGGTGCCCGAAATTTTCTTACCGCCCTACAGAAAACTCCTGAAAGGTCGAGTACAGCGGTCGTAGGCGATGCCGCGAAACCGAACCCTGGCATGTTTGTGCGCGAGGGCAAGCCTCTACCGGTGGAAGTGGTATATGAGGAGATTGCCGAGATGCTCGAGCCGGAGAACACACCCTCTCGCACACCAAAAGATCAGGCTGCTCCGCCATTGCTGATTGCCGGAGTTCAATAGAACAGAAGAAATTGTAGCACCTTTCGAACCTGGAAAGACGGCAGGGGAGCACCAGGCGGTCAAGTAACGTTCTGCGGGGCTTCAAGCCGCGCGTACCCGCTGGTCTCAGTTGCGGTCTGCCAGGCTCCGGCCCGCATCGAGGGGCCGCCGCAGATGATTGCCGACGCGTCCTCAGCCAGGTCGTGAAGCGCCTTGGTCTCGAACTGCTGGTTGAAGAAGCCGCTGACGCCGCTCTGGGTATGGATGCTCGCCTCTGCCTGCCGCACCATCATGCGGCACCTTAGGGAGGCGTTCGCCTGCACTGTCCTGCCGATCCAGGCCTCGGAGCGTGATCCTTGCATGGTGGCCCGGGTGCCCAGCACATCCTGGGCGATGTTCTCCCGCACGACCATGCCGGCATGTACGCTTAGCTTCCGAGACCGGTCAGGCGAAGCGAAGCATGGCATCCTGTCCTGCATCACCAGGGCCTGTTGTGGCATCCACGGCCTTCTTCGACAGCCCACCGTAGGCTGACCCTAAACACTCGACATCCTCCCCCTTCATCTCGTGCGATGCTGGCTGCATCCGCCGGTCGGAAAGACCGCCTTCCTCGCCTCCGACATACCCGCGGCCGTACAGTGCGCCGTGCTCCCATGCGCTGCTCCGGGGCCGACTTCCAGAGACGAGTGGCGCCACCTCCACATTTCCCAAGACAGCCTCGTACTTCCTGGGCATTTTGTTGGGTGGCAGCAGAAACCTGCGTCGAAACAGCGTCAGCTGACGGCGATCCTAAACCTTCACGCAGCGGCTCATCCCAGCCCTCCGGGTATCGCGATATCGGGGGGCTGAACTACTTCGCGTTCTTACACAGCCCCGGTCAGGAGCGGACATTCGGAAGATCTGCTGCCTGGATCCGCGCAGAGTACTGAAAGCATGCCCATCCTACGTCTGCATCGACTGCTCGATCGCTCGAACCAATCGCTCGCATGCGCGGTCAAGCCCCTTCGTCGGCGCAGTTGCGACACCCAGCAAGAGCGCCGGCTTGGCGTCCTCCGATGAGGCATACCAAGGCGATAGCGGCGTTGGAGACATGCCGAACACAGAGACCTCCCTCACTACGCGCCAGTCGGAGGCGAAATGAGGCAATTTCAGCAGCACAGTTAGCCCAGGCGTTGCGATCTGATCCGGCGTGACGAGGGTCCGGAGATGCTCCAGCACTGCCTGTCGCTTTGCGGCATAGGCGCGCTTGGTGCGCCGGAGGTGACGCATGTAGTGCCCCTCGCGCATGAATTCTGCGATTGCACGTTGAACCGACGGACCTGGGGATGGCGCGAGGCATGCCGCCGTCTCAGCAAACCGAGAGGCGAGCTCGGCAGGCGCGACCACAAATCCGAGCCGCAGGCTGGGGCTGATGGTCTTGCTGAATGAGCCGATATGGATGACACGACCAGCGCGATCCAGTGAGGCGAGCGCTGGCGCAGCCCTCCCCGACAACTGAAGTTCGCTGAGATAGTCGTCCTCGATGATCCAGGCGTGGTTCGCCGAGGCCCACTCCAGCATTCGAAGGCGCCTGTCCAGCGACAAGGCGCCGCCCAGAGGCGCCTGCTGACCCGGCGTCACCAAGACGAGCTTGGCGTCTGCATGAAAGCGCAGCCCGCGTTCGACATCGATCCCGTCCGCATCGACGGGAATCGGCACGAGCGAGAGGCGCGCCAGCTCCAGAGCCTTGCGCGACCAGGGAAAGCCAGGGTCCTCCATCCAAGCCTTGCGACCGCCGAGACCAAGGACGTGGAGCGTCAGGCCGAGGCCCGCCCCGAACCCGCCTGTGATGATCACCTCGGAGGGTGAGCAAGCAAGCCCTCGAGCGACGGCGAGGTAGCCCGCGATCTCCCGCCTAAGTTCGAGTTCGCCCCGCGGATCCGGATAGAGCGGGGGGGCGCTCGCCTCGGCGCGCACCGCTCGCGCCCGCAGGCGCGACAGGAGGGTCGCCGGGAATGTGTCGATCCCCGGCACTCCCATTTGGAAGTGCGCCGGACCCTGGATCATCTCCTCATAGGCTGTAATGAATGGCCCGGCGTCTGCAGGCTCCTCGACGTCCACTTGGGTGCGCGGCCGCTGGGCGACGCGAGTGCCCGCGGCGCGGGAAGCCTCGATCAGTTGTGCGGCGGCAAGCTTCTCATAGGCCATTCGCACTGTGCCGCGGGCCACGCCGAGCTGCGTCGCAAGATCCTGCCAGGACGGCAGGCGTGCGCCCGGGCTCAGCACCCCATCATTGATGGCGTTCGAGATGGCCAGCTGGATCTGTTCGGCCAGCGAGCGCTTCGCCGATCGGTCGAGCCTCAGATTCAGTGCCTTGGTCATGCGCCCATGGTACAGTATTTTTGCGCGTTCTTGGTGCTTCTCGCTGACCCAGGTGGGCACGATCTTCAGGCTCCCAGAAGGGACAAGCGCATGAAGATCCAAACCACCATCGCCGCCGCCTGCTCTGCACTGTTGCTTGCCGGGCCAGTTGCGGCTCACGAGCAGCACGAGACGGTCACGCCGAAGTTCAGTCAGGCGATCCCTAACCTGCCGGGCAAGTCGCTTATCGTCGTGGAGGTGGACTACGCCCCGGGCGCGGCATCGCCGTCCCACACCCATGCCAAGTCGGCCTTCATTTACGCCTACGTCCTCGCTGGCGAGGTGGAGTCGAAGGTCGGTGACGGGCCTGCCCGCATTTACCGAGAGGGCGAAGGCTGGGCCGAGGCCCCGAACGCCCATCACCAGGTCAGTCGCAACGCGAGCAAGACCTCGCCTGCGAAGCTTCTCGCCATCTTCGTCGTCGATTCCAGCGAGCAGAAGCTCACCATCCCCCAAGACTGAGAGGAGTTCATCCATGGCCAAGAGGCTCGATTACACTCAGGTCGCTCCGAACGGCGCAAAAGCGCTCGGCGGCGTCTACGGCTACGTCGTGCAAAGCGGGCTGCCGGCCGAGCTGGTGGATCTTGTCTATCTACGCATCTCCCAGATCAACAACTGCGCCTACTGTCTCGACATGCACACGCGCGAACTGCTGAAGCGCGGTGTGAAGGTGGAGAAGCTCGCTTTGGTGCAAGCCTGGCGGGAGGGTGGCGGTCTCTTCAGCCGGGAGGAGGGCGCCGCGCTCGCCTGGGCCGAGTGCGTCACGCGCGTCGCCGAGACCGGCGTGCCCGACAGCGCCTATGAAGCGGCGCGCGAGGTCTTCGACGAGAAGCAGCTCGTCGACCTCACGATCGCGATCAGCCTTATGAACAGCTACAATCGCATGGCCATCAGCTTCCGCAACACGCCACAAGCCGTGGCGGACTCGAGTGGAGCCTGGCCATGACGCTCCGCAGGGCGCTTGCTTCGGCCGCCGCCGCTATTGTGCTTGCCGGATCGGCGTCTTTCGGCAGCCATGCCGAGACGCTCGCTCCCGAGGCGGCTGTCCAGGGTGCGGCTGCCGGGATCGCCGGCCTAGCTACCCCGAAGGGCGTGCTGCCGGCCGCCGCAGCTCAGGCGGTTCGCGGCGCCGAAGGCGGGCTGGTCTATCAGCACTCGCTGCGGGTCTACCATTGGGCCGCCCTGGCGGCAAAGCACAGGGAGCTCTCGGTCGACCCGCAGCTGCTTTACGTGGCGGCGCTGTTCCACGACTACGGGCTCACCGGCCGCTACCAGAACAGCCACCTGCGGTTCGAAGTGGATGGCGCCAACGCCGCTCGGGACTTCCTGGTGCGCCACGGCGTGTCGGCGCACGATGCGCAGAGGGTCTGGCTGGCCATCGCTCTCCACACCACAAACGGCGTTTCGGCGCAGCTCGAGCCGATGGCAGCACTCTTGGCCGAGGCCGCAAGCATGGACCTTGTGGCGGCCGGGTATGATGGCTTCACGCCGGCGGAGAGAAATGCCGTCGAGACGGCCTTCCCCCGCGAGCCCGATTTCGCCGAAGGCTTTCTGCAAGCGCTCTACGACGGCCTCAAGCACCGGCCGGAGACCACTCAAGGCACCGGGCTCGCAGACGTGATGGCCGACAAGGATCCAAGCTTCCGTCGGCGCGATTTCAGCAAGCTGGTGCGGACCTCTCGCTGGACGGCTGGGCAGTGAGGCGGAGCGTTCCGCAATCGAGAAGGAGGATCGCTATGATCCAGGAGATCTCCGGAGTCAGGGTTCCCGACAGCGCCATCGCTCGGAAGGTGACCGAGTTTGTCCGCGACACAGAGGGCGACCTGCTCTTCCACCACTCGGTGCGGGTCTACTTCTGGGGCGCTCTGAAAGGCCGGCGGACAGGGATGAGCTTCGATGCCGAATTGCTCTACGCGGCCGCCATGTTCCATGACATCGGCCTGACAGGTTCGTTCCGGGGCAGCCAGCTTCGATTCGAAGTCGATGGGGCGAACGCCGCTCGTGACTTCCTGCGAAGCCACGGCTTGCCGGAAGAGGATCTTGAGACCGTGTGGAACGCGATCGCCCTGCACACGACCCCCGGGGTCCCGGAGTTCATGCGGCCAGAGATTGCCCTGGTGCAGGCGGGGGCAGGCATGGACGTCGCCGGCCGCGGATACGACGATTTCACTGATGCGGAGCGTGAGGCCGTCGTCGCGGCAGCTCCCCGCGAACCGCATTTCGAAAATGGGATCATCGACGCCTTCTACCAGGGCATGAAGCACCGTCCTGGCAGCACCTTCGGAACCTTCAACGACGACGTGCTGGCCTACAAGGATCCGCAGTTTCGCAGGACCGATATATGCAGCGTCATCCTGTCTTCGAAGTGGACTGCGCCAGGCCACTGACTCATACGTCGTGCTGAACCACTCGCAAACGGCACACCTTGCCGGGCGTTGATCGGCCCTCACAGTGCGCCGCTTGCCGCATTTCCCCGCGGTGGCTGCCCCCCACAGCGTTTCCGCCGCGTGAGGCTTGGCACACGCGGTGCCCCAATCAGGAGCAAGAGCTTGAAATGGCTGAACGCACCCTCCTCGTCACCGGAGCCCGAAAGGGTTTAGGCCGCGTTCGGTGGAGGCTTCCGTGAGAAAGCCAGATCAGCCGCAAAGAGGCTTGGACGACAGCCTGCTGATGGGCGGATCGCCCGGGTTCACCGGCCGCGGGTATGCGCGCAGCCGGTGGATCATCAAGAGATCACATTTGACGTACCAGAAGGCCCATGCTGGAAGAACGCGATTGTCGCTGACAGGAGCCGCAGCTTAGCGGCCGTCTCCCCCGCGTGATGATCCCCGTAGCGGAGCGGCTTCTTCCAGCCGTCTTTGCATTTGTTTACTCTGCGCGGTCCAGCACGGTCCTGCTCCGCCCCACGAAGTCGAGAAAGGTCCGAAAGGCGGAGGACATCTGACGGCGGCTGGGATAGTACAGGAACCAGCTTGGCAACTGCGGACACCAGTCTTCCAGCACCGGCACAAGCTGGCCCGCCGTGATGCCGGGTTGCAGATATTCCTCAGGCAAACGGACCAGGCTCAGGCCGTCCAGACCGGCGCGCAAGGCCATGCGCGGGTCGTTCACCGTCAGCGGACCCTCGGGCGTGATGGTGACCTTCTGCCCGTCCCTCTCGAACTCCCATGGGAAGATACTGCCGCCGGGGAAGCGGTGCCGCACGCATCGGTAACGCAGCAGGTCCTTGGGCTGCTCCGGCGTGCCATGCCGCCGCAGATGGTCCGGCGCCCCGGCCACGAGGTAGCGCAGCGGGCCGCCCAGCGGCACCGCGATCATGTCCCGCGCCAGATCCTCGCCGAAGCGCACGCCCGCATCGAAGCCGCCCTCCACGATGTCGACGCGCGCGGCATCGCTCAGCAACTCCAGCGAGACATCCGGGTTGGCGGCGAGGAACGGGCCCACCAGGGGCGCAAGGCAGATCTCCAGTGCGGGGATCGGCGCGTTGATCCGGACGGTGCCGGTCGGGCGGTCACGGAAGTCGTTCACCAAGTCCACCGCCGCGGCGATGTCATCCAGCGCGGGCTGCAGCCCCTGCAGCAGCCGCTGCCCGACCTCTGTGGGCGATACGCTGCGGGTGGTGCGATGGAGCAGCCGCACTCCCATGCGCTCCTCCAGTTTGCGCATGGTCAGGCTCAGCGCCGAGACGGAAACGCCGCGTTCCGTGGCGGCCTTGCGGAAGCTCCGCGCCCTGGCGATGGCCGCAAACGCCTCCAGCTCGGCCAGGTTACGCGACCCCATTGTTGAGTTTTCCTTCACGCGCCAGGAAGCAGAATCCAGATTATCGAACAGCCGGTTCCACGGCACAAGATCACCCCATCGACGCCAGCCAAACTGGAGCCAGCCATGAACATCACCGGCAACACCGTCCTCATCACCGGTGGCGGCACCGGCATCGGCCGCGGCCTTGCCGAGGCCCTGGATGCTGCGGGCAATACCGTGATTGTCGCCGGGCGCCGCCGTGCGCCGCTGGAGGCCATGGTAGCGGCCCATCCCGGCATGCACCTCGCCCTGCTCGATATCGACGACGCCGCCGCGATCCGCGACTTCGCCGCGCGGGTCGTGGCGGAGCACCCGGACCTTAATGTTCTCGTCAACAATGCAGGCATCATGCGGTCTGAGCGGGTGCTCACCGATCCCGACGCCCTGGCCACCGCGGAGGCGACGATCACCACCAACCTGTTGGGCCCGATCCGCTTGACCTCAGCCCTGCTGCCACATCTTCTGGCGCAGCCCAAGGCGGCCGTGGTGAACGTCTCCTCCGGCCTCGCCTTCGTGCCGCGCGCGGACACGCCGACCTATTCGGCGACGAAGGCAGCCATCCATTCCTACAGCATCTCCCTGCGCCACCAACTCCGTGACACAGCGGTGCAGGTCATCGAATGGGTGCCGCCGCTGGTCGCCACGGACCTGACGCCTGGCCAACGCGACAACCCGCACGCCTTGCCGCTCGCAGACTTCATCCGCGAAAGCATGGCCCTGCTGGCCGAGAACTCTGACGCCGCCGAGATCCTGGTGGAGCGGGTGAAGCCGCAACGGACGGCGGAATCCACCGGCCGCTTCGACGCCGTGTTCAACCTCATCAACTCACGCTGAGGCGTGGCGGTGCCGCCGGGAAACGCCGGGCGGCGACCATCATCCACTGCCTGCTCGCGCGCCGGAAAGCGGTCCTTCCGCTTTCGGCCATCAGGACCGGCGCCAGCCACGTACATCCCGAGCCGCAATCCCGCGGCTCAGGAGATGTGCTGTGCAACGTGATGCTCCAGGTATCCCGCTCCCCCATACATGGCCTGTGGTGCCATGGGAAAGGCCGTTTTGTCGGCGCCAAAGCCGTCCCTCAGACCGAAGCAGATCTGGGCCATCCATCTTCAGCGCGAGCCGAGCGCAAGGGACTTGGCCATGTCCGACCCTACCATCGACAGCAAGCTGAGAGGTTGGCAGCGGCCGCGAGGACTATGCCGCCCCAAGCCGGGCAAGGGCAGGCGAGCACCTGAACACGCGCCGTTACGCCTGCCTGGAAGGCGACTGGATCGAGGCGGTCGAGCTTGGCCGAGCAGCCGACAGCACCCACAGCCTGCGCCGGACCAAGGTTGCTCTTGTTTAGAAGCGAGCGGGCAATCTGCGGGCGGCGCAGATCCTGCTGGACCACACCGGGCTGGAGAGCACGCCGCGATGCCGTGGCGTGGATGCGGAGAACGCCCTGACACACTCGGAGGCTACCGAAATCTAGCCGACGGGCAGTAATCGCCCTCCTTCGACATCCTGGATGACTCTGCCGTCCCGAGGGGCTTGGCAGGCCTATGGATGAGGAGCACCCATGCCGGCCATCCACCAAGCGCCGCTGCTTTCGAAGAAGCGAGCATGCTGCTCCAGCGACAGAGCGGGAAGTGGTCGGACGAAACATGGCCGGGGCGCAGCCAGCACTACGGCACGCCCCGTGTCCCATCGCATCAGGCGGCGAAGCCGCCATCGATTGTATGCGTCGACCCGGTCACGAAGCTCGCTTCCGGCCCGACGAGCCAAGCGACCATCCCCGCGATCTCGTCTGGCCGCCCGTGCCGCTTGATCGCCATCTTCCCGTAGACGATGTCCTTCAGCGGCCCGTCCGCCGGGTTCATATCCGTGTCCACCGGCCCTGGCTGCACCGCGTTCACCGTGATGCCGCGCGGCCCGAAGTCCCGCGCCAGTCCGCGCACCATACCCTGCACCGCCGCCTTCGTCAGCGCATAGGCCGCGATGCCGGGAAATCCCACATGGTCCCCGACATTGGAGCCGATCACCACGATCCGCCCGCCCTCCGGCATCTGGCGGGCCGCCTCCACTGCCGCGTGATAGGGCGCTGCCACGTTGATGCGGATCATCCGGTCCACCGCCTCCGCCTCCAGTTCCAGTGGGTCGCCCATCATGGCAACTCCCGCATTCACCACCAGCACGTCCAACGGCCCGCTGTCCCGCACCCGGGCAATCACCGCGTCACGGTCGGCGCTGTCCGTTAGCACCGCCTTGCTGCCCGTCTCGCCAGCCAGCCGCTCGGCCGCCTCGCGCGAGCCGGCATAGGTGAAGGTCACCGCTGCTCCCTCCGACGCGAGGCGCCGCACGATCGCCGCGCCGATCCCCCGGCTACCGCCGAGCACCAGAACCGACTTACCCTGAAAATCGGCCATGAGGCCTCCTTGGAATTAACGTAGTGCTCGCTACATTAAGATGGCGAAGGCTCCCGTCAAGGTATTTTTGTAGCAATGAGTACAAAATCTCCGCGCCCTCGTGGTCGCCCCCGCCGCTTTGACCCGGACGAGGCCATTGCCACGGCCCAGGGCCTCTTCCACGCCCGCGGCTACGATGCGGTCAGCGTCGCTGACCTTACCCAGGCTCTCGGCATCAACCCGCCCAGCTTCTACGCCGCCTTCGGCAGCAAGGCCTGCCTCTATGCCCGCATTCTCGACCGCTACACCGGCACTCAGGGCGTGCCATTGCACGAGATCCTGCTCCCTGGGCGGCCAGTGGCTGAAGCCTTGGCCGCTTTGCTGGAGGAAGCCGCTCGTCGCTACGCCGCCGACCCCGCAACCCCTGGTCCCGCCGCCGCAGGCTGCCTCACCATCGAAGGGACCCGCTGCAACGACCCCGAGGCACGGGAGGCAGCGCGCACCTTGACCACCGCTGCCGAGGACACCATCCGCCACTTCGTCGCCGCCACTCACCCGGAGGCAGCGCGGCAACTGACGGATTACGTCGTCACCTTCATGGCGGGCCTCTCCACCATGGCCCGTTCAGGCCATGACGTGCACCGTCTCCTTGCCACCGCTCGCGTCGCCGCTCTGAGCATCGCGCAGACGCTCCGTGCCTGAGCTCCTCACCGAGCCGTGCATTTAGCTTGAACTGTCGCACGGGCTGATGAGGTCTGGCTTCTAGGCGGGTGACCGCTTTGCCAGGAGGCACGCCAAGGAGCGGACTGTCTGCAAGCGGCCAAAACTTGCTGGCGAGCTTGCCTTCTCGTCAGGCGGTGCACGGCACCTTTGAGGCAAAGCGGCGCTCATCAGCGCCCTTTGCGTGGAGAGAGAATTCCGGTCCTCTCCACCTTTGGCATTCTCAAAGTCATTGCAGGAGTCCAGGCGGAGACCGGGCACCCAGGCGCCCCCGTCCGACCGCAGAGCGAGTTCTCAAGAAGGGAATGGGGCGGGAGGCGAACACTCTCTGCCAGACGGTCCGCGCCCCGCCAACAAGGCGCCAGCCCTTCCCCAAGGAGGCGGCGCCACCAAGGGCTCCTGTGCTGCCGTCTCCTGGTTGGAGATGCCGTTCAAACCTTGCTGCGACGCTCTGCGGCCTCTTGATCCATACGCACCAAGAGATCGTTCTTTGCTGATTCGCAGTGTATCTGGGCCATCTCAACCGCCAGTGCCGGGTCACGCGCGCGGATCGCAGCCACCATCTGCCGATGCTGCTGGATAATCTCGGCCACACGGTTCTCGCCGAAGCCAAACCGGTTACGGATGGCGATCACCAACTCCCATCCTCGGTCCAAGATCGCCGCCGCTTCTGGATTATCCGCAACCCGGGCAATGAAGCGGTGGAAGCGGAGATTGGCTTCCACCATATTCGGCACCAGGCGCTGGGCGGCGGCCGCCTCATAATCGTCTGCCAGCCGCGCCAGCTCGTCCAGCTCGGCCTCCGTTGCTTTGAGAGTGGCATTGCGCACCAGCAGCGCCTCGATGGCGGCCCGGGTATCGTGCATGTCCGCCACGAACTTCCGGTTCACCCCGCGCAGGACGGCACCCTTGTGCGATTCGATGATGACAAGCCGATCGCCTTCCAGTTGCCGTAGCGCGTCCCGAACAGGAATGTGGCTGACCCCGTAGCGTGCGCTCAGCTCCGCCACGCGCAGTCGCTCGCCCGGCAAGAGGGCGCCGCTGAGGATGTCCTTCCGGATGGCTCGCTCGATCCTGGCGGACATGGTGCCCGCGACCTCGTCCGACGATGCGAACTCCATAACTCCTCGTCCCTCCCCCGCCTCGCCAGACCTCGCGGCTCTATAGCGTCCCCCTCATGGCAACGAAACGGAGAGGCCGCGCGGATCGGCGGTTGCGCACCGGAATTCGCTATCATATATAATATCGAAAATGAATGCAGTGTCGTGTCCGGAGGAAGACCTTTCCGGCGGCGCGCCAAAAGGCCGGCACCAGACCCGGCCGGCCTGCGAAAAGGGAAACGTCCAATGAACTCCACCCTGCGGTCACAGGGCATGAGGGCGGTCGCCCCATGGTCCATCCACCGGCGGCACGTGCTAGCGGCGGGTAGCCTTCTCCTCGGCGCAGCAGCTCGGCCGGCCCTTGCGCAGCAGCCCCCCCGCCGCGGCGGCATTCTGCGCCTGGCGGCACCCTTCAACCCCTCAAGCCTGGACCCTGTCACCGGCGGAGCAGGGTCGGACCACATGGTCCTCCACCCGATCTTCGACACGCTGGTGGACTTCGAGCCGGCCACCTTGGCGCCAAGGCCGGGCTTGGCCACCGCCTGGGAATTCCCGGACCCGAAGACGCTGGTGCTGACCCTGCGGCAAGGGGTGACCTTCCACGACGGCACACCCTTCGATGCCGCGGCCGTCAAGGCGAACCTGGACCGGGCGTTGAGCGAGGAACGATCCTCTGTCCGTGGCGATCTCCAGTCCCTGGCTTCCGTTGAGGCGCTGTCACCCGAGCGCGTCGCCTTGCGGCTGCATCGTCCGGATACGGCGCTGCCGCTGATCCTGGCCGACCGCGCCGGCATGATGTCTTCGCCCAAGGCCTTCACAGGGCGCGGGCGGCAGTACGACCGGGAGCCAGTCGGCACCGGCCCCTTCCGCCTCAAGCGCTGGGCCGACAACGACGTCGTCGAGCTCGTGCGGAACGAGAACTACTGGCAGAAGGATCTGCCCTACCTCGACGGCATCACCTTCCGCATCATCACCGACCTCAACACGGGCCTGCGTTCTGTGATGGCGGGCGAGACGCATGGCGCCTACCGCCTGAACCCGCAACAGAAGCTGGTCGCCGACCGCATGGGGGGCAAGGTGGTGGTCAGCAGCACGCCGACCATCGCGGACTATCACCTCGTCTTTAACTATGGCCGCGCGCCGCTGAACGACCGGCGCGTGCGCCAGGCCATCAACTATGCGGTGGATCGCGAGGCCTTCAACAAGGCGGCGCTGCTGGGACTCGGCGTGCCGGCGCAGACGATGCTGCCACCCGGCTACTGGGCGCATGAC
Organism: Roseomonas sp.; assembly: GCA_035556695.1. GTDB lineage: Bacteria > Pseudomonadota > Alphaproteobacteria > Acetobacterales > Acetobacteraceae > Pseudoroseomonas. Next base: position 29,161 of record DATMFR010000055.1, on the reverse strand, counting down.
GAATCGCTGAACGGCTTCTACACGCATGATCCCGACAAGGCCCGCAAGCTGCTCGCTGAAGCCGGTCATTCCGATGGGCTGGAGATCCAGTTCTTCGGCAACGCCGACCAAGCCTCGCAACAGCGGCACGAGATCATCATCGAGCAGCTCCGCCAGGTCGGCATCCGCGCCCGCCTGACCAGCGGCTCCAACGCCGACATGTACCAGCGCTTCATGATCCAGCAGGAGGGCGACATGATCATGACGCTCTGGACCGGCCGGCCCGATCCGGCCCTGCCCTTCCTGCTGGTCTATGGTGAGAAGGGCTTCAACAACGCCGGCAAGGTGCCGCCGCCCCCCGAGATGATCGCCGCGCAGAACGAGGCGCAATCCGCCACCAGCCAGGAGGCGCGCGCGAAGGCCTTCGCCAAGCTGGAGCGGGCTGCGCTTGAGCACGCGCTCTCCTGCGAAGTGGCCTTCGTGCCGGGCATCGAGGTCTTCAGCCCCGAGGTGCGGAACTACACGCCAAACCTGCTGGGCAAGCCGAAGTTCAACGACATCTATCTCGCCGGTTGAGATCCCACCGGCCAAGCGCCGGTCTCTGGGACTTTACCCGACCCGAATACCACCACCAGCGGAGGATCTCCGTGCAACGACGCCAGGCCCTTGCGACGCTCGGCTCCCTCGCCGCGGCCCCCCTGTTGCCCTGGATGCGCCCAGCCCATGCGGCGGCGCGCCGTGGCGGCATCCTCAAGGTTTCAGCACCCTTCAACCCTTCCACCCTGGACCCGGTGACGGGAGGGCTAGGCTCTGACCACATGGTCCTCTACCCGATCTTCGACACGCTGGTGGACTTCGAGCCGGCCACCCTCGCACCGAAGCCCGGCCTGGCCACCGCCTGGGAGTTCCCGGACCCGAAGACGCTGGTGCTGACCCTGCGGCAGGGTGTGCTCTTCCATGACGGCACGCCGCTCGACGCCGCGGCCGTCAAGGCAAATCTGGACCGGGCACGCAGCGACGAGCGTTCCTCCGTGCGTGGCGACCTTCAATCGCTGGAGTCGGTGGAGGTGCGCGGGCCGCTTCAGGTCGCCCTGAAGCTCAGCCGGCCAGACACGGCGCTGCCGCTGATCCTGGCAGACCGCGCCGGCATGATGTCTTCGCCCAAGGCAGTGCAGGAACTCGGGCGGCAGTACGACCGTAACCCCGTCGGCACCGGTCCCTTTCGTTTCGAGCGCTGGGCCGACAACGACGTGGTTGTCCTGGTGCGGAACGAGACCTACTGGGGAGAGAACCTTCCCTATCTCGACGGCATCACCTTCCGCATCATCACCGACCTCAACACGGGCCTGCGCGCCGTGATCGCCGGCGAGACGAACTTCGCCTATCGCCTGAACCCGCAGCAGAAGCTGGTTGCCGACCGTATGGGCAAGAAGGTGGTGGTCAGCAGCACGCCGACGATCGCCGACTACCACCTGCTGTTCAACTACGGCCGCGCGCCACTGAATGACCGGCGCGTGCGGCAGGCCATCAACCATGCGCTGGACCGTGACGGCTTCAACAAGGCGGCGCTGCTGGGGCTCGGGGTACCGGCGCAGACGATGCTGCCGCCCGGCTACTGGGCGCATGACGAGGCGCTGGACGGCTTCTACGCGCATGATCCCGACAAGGCCCGCAAGCTGCTTGCCGAGGCAGGCCATCCGGACGGCATCGACATCCAGTTCTTCGGCTATTCCGACCAGGCGTCGCAGCAGCGGCACGAGATTATCATCGAACAGCTCCGCCAGTCCGGCATCCGTGCGCATATGACGGTGGGCTCCAGCGCCGACATGTACCAGCGATTCATGGTGCGCGGCGAGGGCGATATGTTGCTGGCCCTCTGGACCGGTCGCCCCGACCCGAGCCAGCCCTTCCTGCTGGTCTATGGCGAGAAGGGCTTCAACAACGCCGGCAAGGTGCCGCCGCCGCCCGAGATGGTGCAGGCGCAGGCGGAGTCGCAATCAGCCACCAGCCAGGAGGGGCGCGCGCAGGCCTTCGCCAAGCTGGAGCGCGCGGCGCTGGAGCACGCGCTCTCGGCGGAGCTGGCCTTCGTGCCGGGGATCGAGGTCTTCACGCCCAATGTGCGCAACTACACGCCCAATCTGCTGGGCAAGCCGAAGTTCAACGAGATCTACCTCGCAGACTGATCCCTCCCACACCGGAACTGGAAGCCCATGAAGATCGCCAAGGTCGAAGACCTGCACGCCGCCGCCGGCTGGCGGACAACATCCTTTCTGAAGATCACCGCCAGCGACGGCACCGTCGGCTGGTCCGAGTACAGCGAGGATGTCGGCAACCGCGGCTTGACGGCGACCATCCGCGCCCTTTCCGAGCGGCTGATCGGCATGGACCCTCGGCAGGTCGAATGGATCATGGCGGTGCTCTACACGCATGCGGTGCCGGCCTGGTCCGGCATCAACCAGCATGCCATGGGCGCCATCTGCAACGCGCTGCTTGACCTCAAGGGCAAGGTGCTGGGCCTGCCGGTGCATGCGCTGCTCGGCGGCGCGGTGCGGAAGCGGCTGCCGGTCTACTGGTCGCATTGCGGCAGCTACCGCGTGCGCTTCCCGGAGATGGTGGGCGTGGCGCCGCTGCGCGACTACGACGACATGCAGCGGCTCGGCGAGGAGGTGCGCCAGCGTGGCTTCCGCGCGCTCAAGACCAACATCATGATGGTGGAGGACGGGAAGCTCGCCAACTTCCGTCCGGGCTTCGGCACCATGCCCGGCTTCCCCGCCCTCAACCCGCAGCCGCGCATCATGGAGGATCTCGGCCGGCAGTTGGAGGCGCTGCGCGCGGGAACCGGGCCGGACGTCGAAATCATGCTGGACGCCAACTTCCACTTCAAGACGGAAGGCTACCTGCAGTTGGTCCGCGCGGTGGAGCCGCACCGCCTCGCCTGGCTGGAGCTCGACATCTATGACCCCGCGGCGCTGGCACTGCTGCGGCGCGAGGCGGGCTTCCCGATCGCCAGCGGCGAATCCCTCTACGGCCGCCGCAGCTACCGCCCCTTTCTTGACGCCTATGCGATGGACGTCGCCATCGTCGACGTCATCTGGAACGGCTACCTGGAGTCGATGAAGATCGCGAGCATGGCGGAGGCCTACGAGGTCAACGTCGCGCCGCACAACTTCTACGGCCATCTGGCCGACCATATCAGCGCGCATTTCGCAGCCGCCACGCCGAACCTCCGTATCATGGAGATGGACATCGACGACGTGCCGTGGAAGGGCGAGTTCGTCACGCACCAGCCGCTCATCGAGAACGGCGAGTTCGTCGTGCCTGACCGTCCGGGCTGGGGCACCGAGGTGGACGAGGCCGCCGTCCGCCGCCGCCCGCCCACTCGCTGAGGCCGCTGCAGGGAGGAAAGCGACAACCATGAGCGACCCCCGCCGAGACACGCCGCCCCCGCCGCTGCTGGACGTGCGCGGGCTCAGCGTCTTCTTCCGCTCCGGCCGCGGCGAGGTGCAGGTCACGCGCGAGGTCTCCTTCGCCGTCGCGCCGGGCGAGACAGTGGGCCTGGTGGGCGAGAGCGGCTGCGGCAAGACCGTGACCGGCCTCGCCCTGATGGGCCTGCTGCCCGAAGCGAGCAGCCGGCTGGAAGGGCAGATCCTGCTGCAGGGGCAGGATCTCGTCACCATGGCGCCGGGCCCGAAGCGCCGCCTGCGTGGGCGCCGCATCAGCATGATCTTCCAGGAGCCGATGAGCGCGCTGGATCCGGTCTTCACCATCGGCCAGCAGATCAGCGAGACGGTGCGGGCGCATCACGACGTCAGCCGTGCCGAGGCCCGCGACCGCGCCATCGAGGCGCTGGCGCGGGTCGGCATCCCCGAGCCGGCGTTGCGCTACGACGCCTATCCGCACGAGCTGTCCGGCGGCATGCGGCAGCGCGCCATGATCGCCATCGCGCTGGTCTGCGAGCCGGAGCTGCTGATCGCCGACGAGCCGACCACCGCGCTCGACGTCACCGTGCAGGCGCAGATCGTGGACGTGCTGGGCGAGCTCTGCGCCCGGCTGGGCATGGCCATGCTGTTCATCACGCACGACCTCGGCCTGCTGGCGCAGACCTGCTCGCGCCTGGTGACGATGTATGCCGGCGAGGTGGTGGAGGAGGGCCGGGTGGACGACATCCTGGTCCGCCCGCGCCACCCCTACAGCTCCGGCCTGCTGCGCTCGCTGCCGGCGCTGACGCGGCGCAAGGCGGCGCTGCCGGCGATTCCCGGCCGCGTGCCGCTGCGCGGCGAGATGCCCGCCGGCTGCCGCTTCCGGCCGCGCTGCGCGCATGCCCGCAACGGCTGCGAGGCACCGCAAGCGTTGCGGCCTGTGCCACCCGCCGGCCAGGCGCGCTGCTGCCGCGCCGAGGCGCTGACGCTGCCCGGCGTGCTGGCCGGGGAGCAGGCAGCGTGACCGCCGCACGGACGCTGGTCGCCGCGCGCGACCTTGGCGTGCATTTCCGCCTCGACCGGCATCGCGTGCTGAAGGCGGTGGACGGCATCAGCCTGGAGGTGCGAGCCGGCGAGACCTTCGGCATCATCGGCGAGTCCGGCTCGGGCAAGACGACGCTGGGGCGCGCCCTGGTCTGCCTGGAGAAACCGTCCGCCGGGCAGGTGCTGCATGATGGCGCCGATCCCTTCGCGCTGTCCGGGCGGGCGCTGCGCCAGCACCGCCGCAACTATCAGGTGGTGTTCCAGGATCCCAACGCGGCGCTGGACCCGCGCATGACCATCCTGCGCTCCGTGCGCGAGCCGCTGGACGTCGCAGGCACCCTGCCGCGCGCGGAGCGGCAGGCATTGGCCCTGCAGATGATGGAGCGCGTTGGCCTCAGCCGCGACTTCGCGGCACGCTACCCGCACGAACTGTCGGGTGGGCAGAAGCAGCGCGTCTGCATCGCCCGCGTGCTGACGCTGCGTCCCTCCGTCATCGTCTGCGACGAGGCGGTGGCGGCGCTGGACGTCTCCATCCAGGCCGACATCCTCAACCTGCTGGCCGAGCTGCAGCGCGAATTCGGCCTGACCTATATCTTCATCACACACAACCTCGGCGTGGTCGCGCATGTCAGCGACCGCATCGCCGTCATGTATCTGGGGCGCCTGGTTGAGATGGGCACGGCGGAGGCGCTGCTGGCCCGCCCGCTGCACCCCTATACGGACGCGCTGCTCTCCTCCGAGCCGGTGGCGCTGCCCTCGCACATGCGCCCGGCGCAGCGGGTGGTGCTGGGCGGCGAGTTGCCGAGCCCGGTGTCCCCGCCCTCCGGCTGCCGCTTCCGCACCCGTTGCCGCTTCGCGCAGGACCTCTGCGCCGCGCGGGAGCCGGAATGGCGGGAGGTGGAACCCGGCCATTGGGCCGCCTGCCACTTCGCCGGTACACTGCCGGCGACCTCGGCCGGGCATGGCACGGCATACACCCCTGTTCCGACGGAGGCCCTCTCATGAGCAAGCGCCAGGCCCTCCTGCTCGGTTCGCGCCTGCTGCAGGTGATCCCGGTCATCATCCTCGCCACTCTCGCCATCTTCGGGCTGCTGCAGCTCGTGCCAGGCGACCCGGCGGCTGTCATCGCCGGCGAATACGCCACGGCGGAGCGGATCGACACCATCCGCCACATGCTTGGCCTGGATCGGCCGCTGCTGGAGCAATATGCCGTCTGGCTCGGGCATGCCGCGCAGGGGGATCTCTCCACCTCCCTCATCACCGGCGAGCCGGTGCTCGACGAGGTGCTGCGCCGCCTGCCGAACACGCTGCTCATCACCGTGCTGGCCCTGCTGCTGGCAATCCTGGTCGGCGTGCCGCTCGGCATCCTGGCGGCGACGCATGTGGACCGGCCGCTGGACCGGGCGGTCACCAGCATTGCCTCGCTGGGCGTGGCCGTACCGAATTTCTGGCTGGGCATGATCCTGGTGGGTTTCTTCGCCCTGCGGATGGGGTGGTTTCCCACCACCGGCGCGGCCCCGTTGACGCAGGACCCTCTGCGCGCGCTGTCGCACGCCGCGCTGCCTGCCCTTGCCCTGGCCACCGGCGGCATCGCGGAGATCACCCGGCAGTTGCGCAGCGCGCTGATCGAGGTGCTCTCCTCCCAGTATGTGCGCACGCTGCATGCCAAGGGGCTGTCACGCACGCGCATCCTCTGGCAGCACGGCTTGAAGAACGTCTCGCTCACCCTGCTCACCGTGGTGGGGCTGGTCTTCAACCGTGCCCTGGGGGCCACCGTGGCGATCGAGGCGGTCTTCGCTATTCCCGGCACCGGCTCGCTGGTTGTCGCCTCCGCCACCAACAAGGACTTTCCCGTCGTCCAGGGCGTCGTCTTCGTCCTGGTGCTGATCGTCATCGGGCTGAACCTGCTGATCGATCTTCTCTATTCGCTGCTGGATCCGCGAGTGAACAGGCGATGAGCACAACTTTCGACCGCGCCGCTCCGAAGGCGGCAGCCTCTCCGGGCGCGGTGCGCCGCCCTTCCACGATGCGCCGCATCCTCGCATGGCTGCGCTCCGACCTGCGCGCCGCCGTTAGCCTCGCCTATCTTCTGCTGCTCTTCTCGCTCGTTCTCTTCGCGGGCGCGATCGCGCCACAGTCGCCGGTAGCGCAGAGCATGGACATGCTGGCGCCGCCCGACGCAACGCACTGGCTTGGCACCGATGACCTCGGACGGGACGTCTTCAGCCGCCTCGTGCACGGCGCGCCGATGACGCTCTATGCCAGCTTCCTGGCGGTGTGCGTCGGTTCGCTGATCGGCCTGCCGGTCGGCATTCTGGCTGGCTATCTCGGCGGCTGGGTCGACACGCTGACCGGGCGCATCATCGATGCGCTGCTCTCCTTCCCCAGCATCGTCCTGGCCATCGCCGTCACCGGCGCGCTCGGCATCGGCCTGACCAACAGCATGATCGCCGTCGGCATCGTGTTCTCGCCGGGACTGGCGCGGCTCATCCGCGTGCAGACCATCGTGGTGAAGAACGAACTCTACGTGGATGCCGCGCGCAGCTTCGGCATGTCGCCGCTGCACTTGGTCTGGCGCCACATCCTGCCCAACGCCATCCAGCCCTTCATCGTGCAGGTGACGCTGCTGCTGGCGACGGCACTGCTCGCGGAGGCCAGCCTCAGCTTCCTTGGCCTCGGCGTGCAGCCGCCACAGCCGAGCTGGGGCCAGATGCTCGCCCGCGCCTATGGCTACATGGAGATCTCGCCAGAGCAGATGTACGCGCCCGGCCTGGCCATTCTCTTCACCGCTCTCGCCTTCAACGCGCTAGGTGAATCCCTACGTGCGGCGCTCGACCCAACCCGTCGGCGCAGCGACTAATACGCGCCCTCCCGGAGAACAAAATGATGAACCCGCGCCCGCGCGTGCTCGCCACCAGCCGCCTGCATCCCGATGCCGAGGCAATGCTTCTTGCGCATTGCGACCTGTATGTTCCGGCGGACGACAGCCCCGCCAGCCTCCGCGAAGCTGTGGCGGAGGCCGACGCTCTCATCGTCCGCGCCAAGCTGCCGGCCGACATCTTCGATCACGCACCACGCCTGCGCGCCTGCGTGCGCCACGGCGTGGGGCTGGACTTCATCCCGCTGGAAGCCGCCACCCGCGCCGGCATCCCAGTCGCCAACTTGCCGGCCGCCAATCGGCAGGCGGTGGTGGAGTACGTGGTGGCAGTGGCAGGGCTGCTGGCCCGCGACTTGCACCGTCTTGCCACGGACTTCCGCGCGCATGGCTGGGCGTCACGCCTGCGCCATCCAGGCTTTGAGCTGGCGGGGCGTACCCTGGGCGTAGTTGGCTGCGGGGGCATCGGTCGCGCGGTGGCAGCAGCCATGCACGCCGCTTTCGGCATGCGCGTGCTCGGCTTCGACCCACTTCTCCGGGATTTTCCCAGCATCATCACCCCCGTGCCACTGGAGCAACTTTTCGCGGAGGCCGACATTGTCACGCTGCACGCTCCCGCGACGACCGAGACGCGGCGAATGGTCGATGCAGCGCTGCTTGCCAGGATGAAACCCGGCGCTGTGCTAATCAATGCCGCACGCGGCGAGCTCATCGATGAAGAGGCCCTGCTGGCCGCTTTGCAACATGGCCCCCTCCGCGCCGCAGCGCTAGACGTCTTTGAGCCTGAGCCGCTGCCAGAGGATCATCCATTCTACGGGGTGCCGAACTTGTTCCTGACGCCGCACATCGCTGGCGGCAGCGAGGAAAGCAGCCGTCGAATGAGCGTTGAAGCGGCGGAGGAGACACTGCGCATCTTGCGCGGCATACGTCCCTTGAATCTGGTAAATCCAGAAGTATGGAAAAACAAACTCGCACACCCCACGGATGGCGCCCTTCTGAAACCATAGCACTGCCTTGATGCCTGCATTCTCTCCTCTCGCACTGCGCGCTGACGACAACCATTGCCAGCTGTGAGAAGAGGCGCCTGGACAAGGAGAGGACCAGGCTCCTCATCACACCGGCCCACCCAGCCGCGATTACGCCACGTGGACGAGCTGTCGGCTTGGGGCATTCCAGCGGAAAACCGGAATCAGTTCCATGCTGATCTCCGACATGGAGATGGGTGTTGGTTCGTGGGCTGCTGACCGACGAGGGATGGTCCTTTTTCGCGCCGTTCGTGGCCTCTGCCAGGCCGCTCGGCAGCAGCCCCGCGCGCAATCCTTCGCAGGTGTTAGGCGCCAGCTTCTGGATCGGACGCACTGGCGCGGCCTGCCAGCCACACCCGCCAACCGAAACTCAGTGTTCCGCCAGCTCCCGCGCTGTACCACGTTCAGCCTGTGGAGCTCGATATTGAAAGCCCTGGCTGATAGCGGCGGTGAGGCGAACCTCCTGCAGATGATCGACAGCACCTCCATCTGAGCGCGTCACTGCGCCACAGCCGCGCGAAGTGTCAATGCGGGCTGCCTGCCGCCTTGCATGTGTTGATCGCGCCTCCGGCGATACTATGCCTTCGGCCGCCTGCGTCTACTCGCTTCTCCGATACGCGTCACAGAGTTCCAGCTTGCTCGCTTCAACTATAGAAAAGACGGCAGCATCGCCACCCAAGGCCAATGTCAGGCGAGCTGCTTCACGGAATACCAGATCTCGGAGACAGCTTAGCCGCTCCACTTTTGAGAAGCGGGTCGCCGTGCCGGCAACACAAAGCGCGCCCGTCAGCCGCTGTCCCGCCCCGAAAACAGGCGCCGCCACAGCGGCCAATTCAGGATCACGCTCGCCAATCGTCGCAGCCACGATGGCGGGTTCCGAAGGACTGATTCCCGGTGCTGTAAAATGAGTCAGAATGCGCCCCGCCGCCCCGCGATCGATCGGCAACAGCGAACCGACCGGGATGTGATCGCGCACCTGCCGCCAACCATCGACACGCATCAGGCATAGCCGCTGATCACCTTGACGAATGTAGAAGGAGGCACTTTCCCCGGTCCTCTGCGCCAGCGCCTGCAGGGTGGGCGAAAGCGCGCCATTCAGATCGACGGAGCGTTCATAAAGCTCGCCGAGACGATGAAGGGCGGGGCCGAGGCCGTAGCGCCCATCCTCGTGCCGCAGAGCAAAGCGGTGCCGGATCAACGTCGCCATGATGCGGGAGAGCGCGCTTTTGTAGAGCCCGGTGCGGCGAGAAAGCTCCCCCAGCGTCAGCCCGCGATCCCCTTCGCCGAAGGCCTGCAGAACGCATAGTGCCCGATCCACCGCCGCCACGCCCCCCGCCTCGCCTGGATCTGGACGCGACGCGGAATCGTGCGGTGCAGGCAATGACTTGACAGCCATGACGGGGCGTTCGAACCTGAAAAATGGGATGGCCGTTCTGCTGAATAGGACGGTCTCGCCGGGCTGTAAAGCAGGCCGCAGAGCCTGAGACATAGAATCGAGGGAACTTCGCCGGCGGGGCAGGCCGGCCCATGCGATCGGCCTGCCGCAAGTGCCGAACAGGAAAGAAGGAAACGCCGCATGGAGATCATCGCTGGCAGGCGCACACTCGCCGCGGGAATGCTGGGCCTCGCAGGTCTGGCGGCTACGCGACCGGCCCTGGCCTTCGTCGGACCGCGGCCCGAATGCCTGGCGCCTTCCGCGCCGGGCGGAGGGTGGGACTTCACCTGCCGTACTGTCGGTCGGCTGATGCAGGAGCTGAAGGTCGTCAATCAGCCCGTGCAGGTCTCGAACATGCCGGGCGCGGTCGGCGCCGTCGCCTTCGCCAACGTCACGAGCCGCCGCGCCGCCGACAACAATCTTTTCGTCGCCACCAGCACGGTGGGGCTGACGCAGATCGCTCAGCGCCGTTATCCCGGCGATGTGGACCGCGTCCGCTGGCTGGCCATGCTGGGGGCGGATACCGGAGTGATCCTGGTCCGCGCCGACTCCCGTTTCAGGACACTGGCCGACTTCCTGAACACGCTGAAAAGCGATCCGGAGAGCATCATTGTTGGCGGCTCCAGCAGCCTGGGCGGCTACGATCACCTCCGCCTGCTGCTGCTGGCCCAGAAGGCGGGCATTCCCTCGGCCGACCTTAAGCGGTTCCGCTGGATCCACTACGATGGCGGCGGGCCGGCGGTGACGCAGATGCTGGGCGGCCATCTCGAGGTGGTCTCGACGGATCTCGCCGAGATTGCCGGCTTCGTCGAGGCCAAGCAGATCCGCGTGCTGGGAGCCATGGCCGAGGCGCGGCTCGGCGGCGACTTCGCCGGCATCCCGACTGCCCGCGAGCAGGGCTACGACGTGGTCGGGTTGAACTGGCGCGGCTTCTACACAGGGGGCCGCGTCAGCGACGAGGACTACAACACCATGATCGCCGGGCTGAAGCGCGTCTACGACAGTGAGGGCTGGAGGGAGGCGGCGCGTCGCTCGGGCCTCCAGCCGATCTGGCGCTCCGGCCCGGAGTTCGAGCGCTTCGTGGCCGCAATGGTGTCCGAGCTGCGCAGCCTCTCGCAGGAAATCGGCATCATCTCATGAGCGATCGGATCCTGGGCATCCTGCTGGCGCTCTTCGCCGGCTGGTACATATGGGAGGCACGCTCCTACGCGGTCGAGTTCGGCGACCCGGTGGGCCCCGCCTTCTTCCCCGAGTTGGTGGCCCCGCCGATTGGCCTGCTTGGCCTCTACCTGGTGCTTCGCCCCGATCCCGACCCTACTTGGTCGAGGGGACGCTATCTGCTGGCGCAAATGGCCACAGTGGCTGCGCTGGTGATCTACGCGCTGGTACTGCAGCCGGTGGGCTTCATCCTGTCGACGCTGGTGCTGGTGGCCTGTCTGACCGCCATGCTCGGCGCCCGGCTGCCGCAGGCATTGGCGGGCGGGCTGGCGACCAGCCTTGGCTTCTTTGCCCTCTTCGACTGGCTCCTGGGCATTCCCCTGCCGCCCGGCTTCGTCTTCGCGGGATAGGACGCCGATGGACATCATCCCCTCCCTGGCGCATGGCTTCGCCGTCGCAGTGCAGCCGGTGAATCTGCTGGTGGCCTTTATCGGCTGCTTTGTCGGCACGGTGATCGGCGCGCTGCCGGGCATCGGGCCGGTGAACGGCATCGCCATTCTTATCCCGCTTGCCTTCAGTCTCGATCTCTCGCCGGTCTCGGCGCTGATCCTCCTGACAAGCGTCTATTATGGCAGCATGTTTGGCGGGCGCATCGCCAGCATCCTGCTCAATATCCCGGGCGACTCCTCCGCCGTCGTCACCTGCATCGATGGCTACCCGATGGCGAAGCAGGGGCGTGCCGCCGACGCATTGGCAATCTCGGCGATCTCCTCCTTCGCCGGCGGTACGCTGGCAACATTGGGGCTGACGCTGCTGGCGCCCACCCTGGCCATGGCCGCCATCTACTTCGGCCCGCAAGAGTACTTCGCCCTCTACATCATGGCTATCGTCATCGTCGGCGGCATCGCAACCGGCAACCCAGCCAAAACGCTGGTGGCCGGGCTGCTTGGCCTGGCCATCGGCACGGTTGGCATCGATTCGGCCACCGGCGTCCCGCGCTTCACCTTTGGCGCCTACGAGCTGTACGAGGGTATCGACTTCGTCATTGTGGCGATCGGCCTTTTCGCCATCAGCGAGTTCCTCGTCTATATTGAGCAGCGGCAGACTGGCCCTGTGGAGCAGGTGCCGGTAGGGCGGCGTACCACCACGCTGCGGCGGCTGACCTATCCGGCGACTTCGCTGCGGGCCGGGCTTCTCGGCTTCGTCATCGGCGTCCTGCCCGGCGCCGGCGCCACCCTAGCCAGCTTCATGGGGTACGCCCTGGAGAAGCGCGTCGCCGACAAGGACAACAGCTTCGGCAAGGGCAACCCACGCGGCGTGGCCGCGCCTGAGGCAGCGGACAACGCCGCGGCCGGTGGCAGTCTAGTGCCGATGCTCACCCTCGGTGTGCCCGGCAGCGGCACCACGGCCATCATGCTCGGCATGCTCGTCACGCTGAACGTGCAGCCGGGGCCGCTGCTGTTCCAGCAGCAGCCAGAAATCGTATGGGGCCTAGTCGCGGCGCTCTATGTCAGCAACGTCATCCTGCTGGTCCTGAACATCCCGCTGGTCGGCATCTTCGCGAAGCTGCTTACCGTGCCGCCGCACTTCCTGATGCCAGGTGTCGTTGTCGTCAGCTTCCTCGGCGTCTACTCCGTCAACCAAAACGCCTTCGATCTGCTGTTGATGGTTGGTTTCGGCGCCTTCGGCTATCTGCTGCGCAAGCTGAGTGTGCCGCTCGTGCCCGTGGTGCTCGGCATCATCCTCGGTACACCAATGGAGCAGAGTCTACGCCGGGCAATGGCGGCCAGCGGCGGCGACTTCTTGGCCCTGTTCCAGAGTCCGCTCGCGCTCGGCCTGCATGCCATCACCGCCTGTATCATCATCGTCGCTATCCTACGTGAATCCCGCCGCCGCATGGACGAGGCGGCCACGGCGCGGAGCGCGTGAGCGCCTCCCGCCGCGACAGAAGGGAGACATCTGATGTCTGGCTTGCCCGAGCGCATCGACCTGCTCGACATAGGTGAGGAAGAACTCGGCATTGATCGCCCCGTCCAGCATCATCGGCGCGACCATGCGGGTGTTGTGCAGCCCAGCGACGAAGGTGGTGCTCTTCCAGTGTCCGTGCGGGAGGGCGGCCCGCAGCCACTCGCCGCAGGGTGCCCGGCCATGGTGGTCGATGCCCAGGTCTCGTTAATGGAGACGAGCTTCTTAGGGTCGGGGTCGGGCTGCTCCTCGAACCAGCCTCAGCGCCGCCTCAGGATGTCTGTCCGGTCCTGCTCTGCGGCGTGCGGCCACTTGTTTTGCGCGCGATGCGGTGTCGCTCGAAGAACCGCCACCGTGAACCGATGCCAGCCGACACGCCCTCCTCCGCCAACTCGGCCTGGATCTTCGCCAGCGAGAGGTCCCGGCGCGATCGAGCCCGCCTGACACGCCAACGCGCACCAGCGCACCGCACTCGCCGCGCTGACCCTGAAGCCACCGCCGCGACCACCCGTTCCCGCAAATCCACCGACAGCACCTTCGACATGCCACTGCCCCCCTTTGTCACAGGGCAACTGAATCAGCTTCGGGCAGCCACGGAGGTCACAAGTGACTCAATCAGGCCGGAAGCCTGCTCTAGCCCCACGCGACGATGGGCTGGCTCAGAACGTCGTGGCCGCACTGCATTGATCGCCGCCGCCGTTGATTGGACCTAAATGTCCCTTACCTAGGCCCGCTTCCAGGTCCCGCCGGCGCGCACCAGCGACATCTGGTACTCGTAGCGGTCGCTGCGGTAGAGCGACGTCACGTACTCGACTGGCTGCCCACCCTGGTCATAGACAGTCCGCGTGATGCGGAACAGCGCGGCGCCGGCTTCCACGCCGAGCAGCCTAGCCTCGCGCCCGAGCGCAAGGCATGCGGTGAAGCTCTGCTCGGCCCGCGCCACCTGCACGCCAAGCCGCCGGAACAGCGCCTGGAGGGACAGCGCCTCCATGTCCGCGCGCTCGTACCGGCGGCCGAGATCGGCGGGCACGAAGGTCTCGATCAGGCTCAGGGGCTGGCCATCGTCCAGCCGCATGCGCAGAACACGCTGCACGGGCTCCCCTTGCGGCACCTCCAGCGCGGCGGCGACACCGGGCGAAGCCGGGACATACGCGAACTCAATCACCTTCACCGTGGTGCGCTCGCCCAGCACCAGGAGGTTCTGCAGCAGGTCCTCAATGGCGCCGCGCTGCCGGGTGCTCTGGAAGTTCACCGTGGGAGGACGACCGCGCTGCCGCTCCGCCAGTCCCATCCCCACCAACTCGGCCACGGCGCGCCGGGCGGTGATGCGCGAAACGCCGAACCAGGCCCCGATCTCCGCCTCACTCGGCAGCCGCTCGCCATGCTGGAGCTGCTTGCTCTGGATGCGCTCGCGGATCGCCAGGCAGACCTGCAGAAAGCGGGGGCTGGCGGAATCCGGGTCGATCCGCGCGTCGGCGAACAGCGCCGCGAGGCGTGCGTCGCTGTTCTCCGCGGCCGGGCCGGCAAGGTTGCGGCGGCTCACCATCCCCTCCTGGGCAGGCGAGGGTCAGTCGGCGGCGTGCGGCTGGTGCCCCAGGGCATTCTCGTACTTCGTCATGGCTTCCTCGGGGAGATAGCACGCCTCCAGCGCGCGTACGCGGCCAAATCCGGCGAAGTCGTGTAGGTTACCCAGCGGATGCTTGGCCAAGCGCTCATCCAGCTCCCGCTGCGCCGCCGTGCCGCGCTCCCGCAGCGTCGTCGCCGCATCGTGCAGCGCCATCGCCGCGCTGCGCAGCGTGAAGCTCGGCAGGATGCAGACGGCGATGCCGAGGGCGGCCATCTCCGCCTCAGTCATCCGCGGCGAAATGCCGGTCATGTTGTAGAAGACCGGCCCCTTAACTCGCGCGCAGATCGCCTCGACCTCCGCTAGATTGGCCGGCCCCTCCACAAAGGCAAGGTCGGCACCGGCATCCAGATAAGCGTTGGCGCGGTCGATCGCCTCGTCAAGCGAGCCGTCATGCGCGCCGCGCGCGTCGGTACGGGCAATGAGAACGAAATCCGGGTCCAGCTCTGCCCGGGCGGCGGCGGCGGCGGCAATCTTGCGGGCAGCCTCGGCGCGCGGGATCACCTCGCGCCCGGCGACGTGGCCGCAGCGCTTCGGCGCTACCTGATCTTCAAGATGGATGCCAGCGGCGCCGGCACGGATGAACTCCTCCACCGTGCGAATCGCGTTCAGGGCGTTGCCATGCCCCGTATCGGCATCGGCGATCAGCGGAAGGCCCGTCGCGCCGGCAATATGCTTCGCGTTGAGCGTCATCTCGGTCAGTGTCGCCAGCCCGGCATCGGGCAGGCCGAGCATCGCTAGGGAGGTACCGTAGCCGGTCATGTAGAGGGCCGGGAAGCCGGCGCTTTCCAGGATGCGCGCGGAAAGCGCGTTGTAGCAGCCCAGCACCACAAGCGGGCCGGGCTCGGCCAACAGTTCGCGCAGGCGGGTGGTGGGAGGCGTGGAATGCCCGAGGCCGAGACGCATGGCTTATCCCCTCATTCTTGTCATGGCAGCATAACAGGATATTTCGGAACCGAGGAAGGCCGTGCCTCTTATATCGGGGGTTCTGCCTCACTCATGCGGTTCCGTCATCCAAGCTTGACATGCATTCATGCCAAGCAGGAAGCTGCCCCGCGTCCAAGTGAAGCAACCGCCCGGCAATGCACCGGGACGGCCCAAGAGGAGGAAGAGCGATGGCCATCAGGCGCCGCCATGTCCTGACCGCCGCGGCCGCCGGCCTGTCGGCGCCGCTGCTGGCGCGGGCGCAGACGCCGGCCTGGGACGGCCCCAAGCGCATCCAGTTCGTTGTGCCGTTCAACGCCGGCGGCAGCGCCGACACCATGGCGCGCGGCCTTGCACAGTACATGCCGGAGGAACTGGGCAGCACCAGCATCAGCGTGGTAAACCGCCCTGGCGCCTCAGGCGCGGCCGGCGCGGCCTGGTTCACGCAGCAGCGCGACGACGGCTCCGCCTTCCTGGTGATGCAGTGCATCCCCTTCTTGGCCAACGCGATCCTGCGCTTTGACGCGCCGATCAAGTGGGACCAGTTCAGCATTCTGAACATCCAGTGGAACGACTACGCCGTGCTGGTCGTGCCGAAGGACAGCCCCTACAAGACATTGCCGGAGCTGATTACCGCGGTGAAGGAAAAGCCCGGCACGATCTCCAGCGCGGTGATGGCAGGCAGCGGCGCCTACATCCAGCACTTCATCCTGCTCGACAAGCTTGGCCTGCCGCGCGACGCGCTGCGCTACGTCACCTATGACGGCGGCGCGCCGGTGCGCACGGCGGTGGCCGGCGGTCATGTCAACATGACTATCGTTGCCGCCAAGAGTACTTTGGGCGTGCAGGATCGCGTGCGCGCCCTGGCGGTGGTGGACGACGAGCCCTCCTCCGACTGGCCGGCGCCGCTAATCAACCAGACGCTGAAGGATGCCTATGGCTTCACCATGCCGCTGGTCAGCAACTACGCCGTTTCGCTGATCGCGCAGAGCAGCTTCTCCAAGAAGCATCCCGAACTGCAAAAGAAATTCGTCGAAGCCTATCACCGCACGGTGCGCCGGGCGGACTATCAGGAAGCGATGGCGAAAGCCGGCATCCCGACGCAGTGGTACGGCCCGGAACGCTCGACCAAGATCGCGAACGAGGCCTTCGAGACATTGGCTGCCTATGCCCCGAAGCGGGGCTGAGGCCGTGATCATACCTGCGCCCCCCGCACAGCGATCCCGCTTCCTCCGTGTGGCCCTACCACTGGCCATCGCTACCTTTGTGGCCTGGTTCGCCGCGGATGCCGCGCGCGCCTCCTTCACCCTGGAGAACTTGGTGATGGTGGCGCCTGCCGCGGCGCTTGCCTTCATCACCTGCACCATCCTGGCGGTACGTGCCTGGCACGGGCCGGAGCCGGATGCGGCGGAACCCGCGCCGCTCGGCCCGGTGCTGGCCATGCTGGCGCTGCTCGCCGGCCTCGTGCTGCTGATGGAGGAGGTCGGCTTTGACGTCGGCGTGCTGCTCTTCCTGATCTCCGCCACCTGGCTGCTCGGCGAGCGGCGGCCGCTGGTGCTCGTCGGCTATGCGCTGCCCTTCACCGTATTCGCGGTGCTGGGGCTGCAGGCCATCCTGCCCTTCCCGCTTGAAACCCTGGTGCTGCGGCTGCCATGATCGACTTCGCCGCGCTCGCACAAGCTACCAGCCTGCTGCTCTCCGACTGGTGGCCCTGGGTCGTCGTACCGCCGGGCCTGCTGATCGGGCTGGTTTTCGGGGCCATTCCCGGGCTTTCCGCGCCGATCGCCATGGCGGTCTTCCTGCCGCTCACCATGAGCATGGATTTCCTGCCGGCGATCATGTTCCTCACCTCGGTCTTCACCGGCGGCGGCTTCGGTGGCGCGGTGCCGGCAGTGCTGATGAACGTGCCCGGCACCTCCGCCGCGGTGGCCACCACCTTCGACGGCTACCCCATGGCGCGCCAGGGCCACCACAGCCGCGCGCTGGGCCTGGCGCTGGCCGCCTCCTGCTTCGGAGCGGCGCTGGGCTACGTGCTGCTGCTGCTGCTGGTGGACCCGATCGCCGAGGCGGTTCTGCTGCTCGGCCCGCTGGAAATGTTTGCCCTCGCCGCCTGGGGACTGACGCTGATCGCCGTGCTGAACGAGGGCTCCTTTGCCAAAGGGTTGCTGGCAGGCATCCTCGGCGTGGTCATCGGCATGATCGGCATGAGCGCGCGCGGCGACATGCGTGGCACGCTCGGCCTGCTGGCGCTGCTCGACGGCATCCCGCGCATCCCGGCGCTGATCGGCTTCTTTGCCGCCTCCGAGATGTTCCGGCTGATGCGCAACGACTTCCTGGTGGCCGATGCAGCGCATCGCCGCCCTCAGTTTGGCGCCATCCTGCACGGGCTGCGGGAAGCCTTCGCCCATCCCGGCACGCTGCTGCGCGGCTCCCTGATCGGCGTCGGCATCGGCGCCATTCCCGGCGTCGGCGCGGCGGTGGCCAACCTGCTCTCCTATGCCGAGACCAAGCGCCGCGCGCGCGATCCCGCGCGCTACGGCCGCGGCGAGCCGCGCGGTGTGGTCGCCTCGGAATCCGCCAACAGCAGTTCCGAGGGCGGTTCGATGGCGACGCTGCTGGCGCTCGGCATACCTGGCGGCAGCGCCACCGCGGTGATGCTCGGCGCCTTCGCCATGCACAACGTCACCGGCGGGCCGCGCTTCATCACCGAGAACAAGGACATCGTCTACGCCATCATTCTCGGCAATCTGGCGCAGGTTGTGCTGCTGCTCGGCATCGGCACAGTGTTCCTGTTCGGCGCCGCCGCGCTGGTGCGCATTCCCGTGCGCTTCCTGGTGCCCGCGGTACTCGTGCTAGCGCTGCTCGGCTGCTACTCGATCACCGGCACCATGGTTGGGCCGATCACCATGGTGGCTTGCGCGGGGCTCGGCTACTGGATGCGGCAGAACGGCTATCCGGTCGCCGCCGTGGTCATCGGCCTGCTGCTGGGGCCAGCGGCGGAGGCAGAGCTGCTGCGCTCCATCCAGCTCTCCGGCGGCGATCCAGCCTTCATCCTCACCCGTCCCATCGCCATGGTCATCCTGCTGCTGCTGGCGGCTTCGCTGCTCTATCCGCTGTTGCGGCGGCGCGGCGCCCGGGCAGGCGCGACACCTTCGGCGAGGCGCGACGAAGCAAGGAGCGAATCCGCATGAGCCCCCGCACCCTGTTCGAGAAAATCTGGGCCAGCCACGTGGTGCAGCCCCGCCCTGAGGGCATCGACCTGCTCTACATCGACCGGCACTACTGCCACGAGGGCAGCTTTCACGCCTTCAATGCGCTTGCCGCCGAGGGCCGCCCGGTGCGCCGGCCGGACCTGACCTTCGGCGTCGCCGACCACTATGCGCAGACCCGTCCCGGGCCCATTGCCGGCCGCGCCGTGCCGCCCGACCCGGAGATGGGCCGGCTGATCGAGGTCTTCGACCGCAACATGGCAGCGCACGGCATTGCCGCCGCTGGCCTAGGCGATCCCCGCCAGGGCATCGTGCATGTGGTCGGCCCGGAGCAGGGACTGACGCTGCCTGGCATGACCGTGGTCTGCGGCGACAGCCACACCTCGACGCATGGTGCGCTGGGCGCCATCGCCTTCGGCATCGGCGCCAGTGAGGTGGCGCATGTGCTGGCCACCCAGTGCCTCTGGCAGAGCCGGCCGGCACAGATGCGCGTCCGCTTCGACGGCCGCACCGGCCCGGGCGTCGGCGCCAAGGACATGGCACTTGCGATGATCGCCACCGTCGGCGCCAATGGCGCGCAGGGCCACGCCATCGAATACGCCGGCGCCGCCGTCGAGGCACTGTCGGTCGAGGGCCGGCTGACGCTGTGCAACATGAGCATCGAGGCCGGCGCACGCTGCGGCCTGGTGGCGCCGGACGACACGACCTTCGCCTGGTTGTCCGGGCGTCCCGGCGCGCCCGCCGGCGCGGCCTGGAAGGAGGCGGTGAAGGGCTGGCGCAGCCTGCGCAGCGACCCCGGTGCGCACTTCGCCCGCGAGGTGGCATTGGATGCGGGGGCGCTGGAGCCGATGCTGACCTGGGGCACCAGCCCAGAGCAGGCCGCCCCCGTCAGCGGCGCAGCGGCCGATCCAGCGGCACTCTCCGATGCCGAGCGCCGCCACGCGGCCGCGCAGGCGCTGGACTATATGGGCCTTGCGCCCGGCGCCCGGCTCGAAGGCCTGCCAGTGGACCGCGTCTTCATCGGCAGTTGCACCAACGCGCGGCTGGACGACCTGCGCGCGGCCGCCGCCATCCTGCGCGGGCGACGCACCAGGGTGCCGGGGCTGGTGTCACCCGGCTCCACTCAGATCAAGCGCGAGGCGGAGGCGGAGGGACTGCACCGGCTATTCATCGAGGCGGGGTTCGATTGGCGGGAATCCGGCTGCAGCATGTGCGTCGGCATGAATGGTGATCTGGTCGCGGCCGGCGAGCGCTGTGCCAGCACCTCCAACCGCAACTTTCCCGGCCGCCAGGGCCGGGGCGCACGCACGCATCTGATGAGCCCTGCCATGGCCGCCGCCGCGGCGCTGGCCGGGCGCATCGTGGATGTGCGGGAGTATGCCGCATGAGCCGCCAGCCCGTGACGCGCATCGAAGGCTCCGCCGCGCCCTTCGACGTTTCGAACGTGGATACGGACCAGATCATTCCGGCACGCTTCCTGCGCCGCCCGCGCGATGCGCAGTACGGAACCTATCTCTTCCACGACCTGCGCTTCGACGAGGGCGGCCGCGAGCGCCCCGACTTCATCCTGAACCGTCCGCCTTTCCGCCAAGCGGCAATCCTGGTGGCGGCGCGCGCCTTCGGCGTCGGCTCCTCGCGTGAGGCGGCAGTTTACGCGCTGCAGGCCTATGGCATCCGCGCCGTGGTGGCAGAGACCTTTGGCGACATCTTCTTTGGCAACGCTCTAAAGAACGGGCTGCTGCCGGTGCGACTCCCCCTTCCGACCGTCAATGCGCTGCGCGATGCAGCGGCTGGGTCGCCGCCCGCCCGGCTGGCCATCGACCTGGAAAAGCAAGAACTGGTGGCACCCGACGGTACGAAACATGCCTTCGACATTCCCGCTTTCGCGCGCGAATGCCTGCTGCAAGGCCAGGATGAAATCGGCCTGACGCTTTCTCTCCTGCCGCAGATCGAGCAGTTCGAGGCCCGGCGACACGCCTCCCCTGCCTAATCGAACCGTTTCCGTGTCACAAATTTTCGAGCTGATGCAGCACTGGGAAGGTACCGGAGGTTTGGATGCGAGGTCATCGATGCGCGGGATGACGAAATCGGCGGTGCGGGTCGCACGTAAGGCCCAGGCCGTCGGGCGACGAAGCTTTCCAACCTATGGCAGCCGGACCTCCCGGCATGACTTCACCAGGCCCAGCTTCCAGGACTCGCCCGACTTCGCGTCCGCTCTGTGCCAAGCCACCGCGCTGGTCACCCTGAGCACGGTCCTGGCCGAAGACGCCCTACAGGCGGCCCCTGCACAAGCACTTTCCCCGCGTTCTTTGTCGCCAGCGTTGGCACATCGAGAGCGGCTTCGGCCAGCATAAGCGCCGCCTCGGCTCGGCGCCGAGGGCGCGTGGCCATCAAACTCAGCGGCGCGAGCTTACCCTGCGCGTCCTCACCCATACCTCATATCCCGGCCAGGACGGTTTCAGCCGAGCAAAACAGGCTTTCAGTGCCCATGAAAACACCCCTGAGCGGTTGGTTGGCCTGAAGTGCGGACCGAAGATCGAGATCGAGTGCCGCTCCACCCGTGTTGCCGACGAATACCAGGCGCCCCTCCGGTCGCAATGATGCCCGTGAGCTTCTCAAGGTAGATCCAACAGGGTCCACTATCAGGTTCACCCCCGGTCCATCGGGCAGACGCATGCCCTCTTCAGCCACATTTCTCATTCGAGAGT
The DNA here is from genome assembly GCA_035556695.1 of Roseomonas sp. Classification (GTDB taxonomy): domain Bacteria; phylum Pseudomonadota; class Alphaproteobacteria; order Acetobacterales; family Acetobacteraceae; genus Pseudoroseomonas. Next base: position 7,796 of record DATMFR010000055.1, on the reverse strand, counting down.
TGAGCGCGTGGGCGAGCCCAAAAACCGCCAGCCGTTGCGCACGTTCACATCCTGAGACGGTCGTGATCAACGTCGCCCTGGACTGATGCGCGAGTTGAATGGCGGCAAGGCCAATAGCCCCGTCGCCATCTCGAATGAGCACCGCTTCGCCTTCGCCCAGGCCACTCCGCGTAAGGAGGCTGTGGTGGGCGGTTCCAAACAAGATGGGCAGTGCCGCCGCCGCCCTATCCAAGCCATCCGGCACGAGCCAGGTTCTGGAGGCTTGGACGGCGCGCATGGTGGCGTGGGAGCCGCACAGGTCGAAGCTGATAACCCTCTGCCCAACGAGCCGGTCATGAGCTTCAGGGCCGACGGCGATCACCTCCCCTGCCGCTGCATACCCCAGGATGTATCCTGGCGACAGAGGAGGCGTGGACGCTCGGTTGATGAGGTCACCACCTTCGGCGGAAATGGCTTCGACCCGGATCAGCACGCTATCGGGTGGACAGGGAGGATCTGTAACATCCCGGTAGTGCAGACCGGCGGCTCGCCCGCAGTGTCGTAGACCGCTGCCTTCATGGCTTGTTGTCGCGTTCTTTCATGCGGCTGTCCCCGGCTGACAGATCCTGGGCAAACGCTGACAGAGCATCGGGCCTGGGTGGCAAAATATCCGGCGAAAGGTCAGGCGGTTTGTGGCACCCGCGCGATGACTTTGATTTCGAAATCAAAGCCAGCAAGCCAGGTCACGCCCACCGCGGTCCAGTTGGGATAGGGGGGGGCGCCAATCGCCTTGTCGCGCACAGCCATCACGGTCTCGAACTGTGCTTCCGGGTCGGTATGGAAGGTCGTCACGTCAACCACGTTGTCGAAGCTGCAGCCAGCCGCATCGAGTACGGCGTTCAGCCGGTCAAATGCCAGTTGCACCTGCTTGGCGAAGTCCGGCTCTAGCGAGCCATCCTCACGGCTGCCGACCTGGCCGGAGACGAAGAGCAGATCGCCCGAACGGATAGCTGCGGAGTAGCGGTGCTTTTCATAGAGGGCCTGCCGGCCGGGTGGGAAGATAGCGTCGCGCTTGGACATCTGGGCCTCCTTTGATCCTGAGCCGGGAACCCTTTCCCGGGAGCGAGAGCGCACTCATATACGCTTCGTATGAGGAGACATGCCCACATACGCAGCGCATGTCAACTGACATACGCTGCGTATGTAGTGGGCTGAAGGGACTGCCGGTGGCTGTGGGACAACGCGCGCGCATGATGGAAGAGACCCGGTCCAAGCTGATCCGGGCGGCGCGAAAAGCCTTCGCGGAAAAGGGCTACGCGGCAGCGTCGATGGACGACCTGACCGCTGCGGCCGGGCTGACGCGGGGCGCGCTCTATCACAACTTCGGCGACAAGAAGGGCCTGTTGCGTGCCGTGATCGACCAGCTCGACGCGGAGATGGTGGCAAAGGCAAGAGCCGCGCGGGACCAAGCCGAGACTCCGTGGCTCGGCTTCCTGGCGGAAGGGGTGGCTTACATCGAATTAGCGCTGGAGCCGGAGATCCAGCGGATCATGCTGCTGGATGGCCCGGCCGTGCTTGGCGATCCCTCGCAATGGCCGGGCCAGAATGCCTGCCTCCGCACAACAACGGAGACGATCCAGGCGCTGATTGATGCAGGAACGGTGCGGCCGGTGGATGCCGAGGCCGCCGCGCGCTTGATCAACGGGGCGGCGCTGAACGCCGCGCTCTGGATCGCCGCCTCCGAGAATCCCCGCGCCGTCTTCGCCCGGGCCGTCGAGGCCTTCCGCCACATGGCAACAGGCTTGCTGGAGAACAAGGTTTGATAGGGGCTAGGTACTGGCCTCTACCGTCTGCCGGCTGATAATAGCCATGAGGCGCGCTCCAAATTCCGTAGTGCAAGCGTGAGCATCCGCTGGGTGATACCCTCGATGCTGTTCTTCAGGCTTGAGAAACGCAGCCCATGGTCCGGCCAGGTTCCTTTGGGTCCTGGCTCACCGGGTATGGCCGCGAGGCCTTCGAAGTGGCGTTAGGAACGGCGGGTACATGGCGTTACGATCCAGCATGACGCAATCCGAAGCTCCGCCGCTGGAAGGCAACTGACCAGAAGCCGCTTGTTCGGGCATGAGGCACACCCGGCCGTCCATGTTCGCGCCCGGGCAGGCAGGGGAGTTGCTTGGATGACAGTTGTGGGCGCATTCCGCTCAGGGAACTGCCAAGGCACTCGAGACGGAAGAGCCATCCCGAGATGCCGGTGAGGTCAGATTTCAGGGGCCTCGGATGGCGTTGAGGCGTCTTCGGCGTCCACTCCCAGGTAGAGCACTGTGCTCTCCACCCTCGTGCGACCTAGTAGTATCTGCACAGCCCGCAGATTGCCCGTTCACTGGCAGATGAGTGCAACCTTGGTGTAACGCAGGCTGTGAGTGCCATAGGCTGCTCGGCCAAGACCCACAGCCTCGACCCAGTCGCCTACAAGGCGGCTGTACTGCTGCTGCCGTTTTCAGAGACGCTCGGCAATCGCCGATCCTACCAGGCTGCTCAGAATGGCTTCCGGAGTGCCGGGAAGCTCCCACAGCCGCGCTTGGCATCCAGGACCATTTGAGCCATCATCCCAGGATGAAGGTCGCTCCGAGTACCATCTGCATCGCGCTTCTGCGTCTCTGACGTGAGGAGCTAAAGGCAGGCGATCTAGTGGTCGGCTGCGGACGTTCGCCTGCGCAGGAGCGGGTGGACCGTCATTGCACGTGCGGCTCGCAAACGACTGGTACTCATCATGCACAACGTCTTCGAAAGCCCCTTCAAGGGTATCACCCTCGCTCACCTGGTAACCCATCCCAACATCCAGGTCGGACGCCACAGCTATTACTCTGGCTACTACCATGGCCATGGCTTCGACGATTGCGCCCGCTTCCTGCTGCCAGACGAGGACGCCGATAAGCTCATCATCGGCTCGTTCTGCTCGATCGGCTCGGGAGCGGCCTTCATCATGGCCGGGAACCAAGGCCACCGGAGCGACTGGATCAGCACCTTCCCGTTCTTCTGGATGCCCGAAGTTCCCTCCTTCGCCGGGGCAAGAAATGGGTTCCAACCGGCTGGCAATACGGTGGTCGGCAATGATGTCTGGATCGGGTCCGAGGCTATCGTCATGCCCGGCGTCACGATCGGGGATGGTGCGATCATTGGAACAAGGGCGCTGGTGACGAAGGATGTCGAGCCCTATGCCATTGTCGGCGGGAACCCTGCCAGGGTGATCCGAAAGCGTTTCAACGATGCCGACATTGCCAAGCTGATCGAACTTCGTTGGTGGAATTGGAGTGATGATGAACTACGACAGGCCATGCCGATCCTGACCAGCGGCGACGTTGCGGCCCTTCATCACCATTGGCGGGCGATCATCAAACCTGCAGCGTAAGTACCGCATCCCCTGTCGGCTTCTACCCGTCCCTTCTTGGAAGTGGACGGGTGGGCTTCCGCCCATCTCAAGAAACGGACGTCCAGAGGAGCACGCCTGCCTCGCGGAAAGCGCTTGTACCGTCTGGATGACGGCGGCGGGCGCAAAGCTGTCACCTCCTGCACCGAGTTTCTCAAGCCAGTTCTCCCGCCATATGCAGGCCTTTACGCCGAGAAACCCCTCTCTCATGAGGATCAGTATCGAACCGGGCGCATTGTGACGCTTCAACGCTGATCGCCCACTCCCATAAGCTGGGCAGACCATTATTGCCGTCAACTTGGCATCTGGAATGCGCCATCTCGTCCTGCAGGTGTCGTGATTTTCCTGGGGAGTATGAGAACAACCATTGGTTTGTGAGTAATTAAAACGATGCGAAATCGTATGCTGCGGGCACACTGAAAGCCCCCCCTCATGGAGCGGTGAGGATGAGGATGCGAGTTGGGGATTTCCGCAGTCACCGCCGCCGTCGTCGAGGCAGGCGCCACCGCCTATGCCGGCAGCAAATCGGCCAGCGCCTATCCCGGCAATGGCGCGCGCCAGCACGCCGTGCGCAGTGCCGCAGTGCCGCAGTGCCGCAGTGCTTAGTAGGCATCATGCGGAGGCTCGAAGGCGGACATACCACTGGCCTGCTGCGACGTGCTGGTTTGGGCCAGAGGCTGGCATGGTTGCTGATGATGGAGAGGCGGCGGAGAAGATCCAGCGCCGCGCCGCGGCCACCCTCCGGCTTTGGCAGTGGACGCGGACCGAGGCGCTGTCTATCGGGACTGGCGCGGAGCGGCGCCAGGAATGACACTTTCCCCGAAACGCGTGACACACCTCACGAAGGGGGCTGCCTTCGGCGAACGGCTGAAACGCCACACCCTTGATCGCGCGCACCGTGCAACGGGATAACAGTTGCCCTCTCCGTGGTCCCCGCCGCAGCGTTGACCGCCTGCGCGAGCGCGGCCTGATGGAAAGGCTTGTTCAGCCTTGGAAGCTCGCTGTCAGTGCTACCTAGCAGGTCTGCGTAACCGCTCACCAGCAGGACCGGCAAGGCCGGATATTCGGATGCGAGGACTGTGGCCAGTTGGGTGCCTGTCATCCCCGGCATGGCCTGGTCGGTCACCACGAGGTCGACTTGATGGCCCCCTTTCAGCAGCGCCAACGCCTCCTGCCCACCGGGGGCCTGCAAGGCCGCATGGCCCAGATCCTCCAGCATCGCGGCCGTGTTGGCCAGGACCAGGGCGTCGTCATCGACAATGAGGATAGTGAGCGGCGCGGTCTGCGGAATGACCGAAGCTCCTTCCGTGACGGCTTCCGACTGGCGCGGCTTCAGATCCTTCTGAGACGCCGGGAGCCAAAGCTCAGCCACGGTTCCTCGTCCCAGCTCGCTCCGAAGGACAAGCCGGCCGCCTGATTGCTCCGCAAGCCCGTGAGCCATGGACAATCCAAGCCCGGTTCCCTTGCCGAGACCCTTGGTGGTGAAGAACGGCTCCGTGGCACGGCTCAGGGTCGTGGCGTCCATTCCGGTGCCGGTGTCGGCAACCGTCAGGCAGATGTATCTTCCTGGCGTCAGGCCATCCGCTGCGCCCGGGAGCACCGCCTGTTCGGAGGCCGAAATGCTTAGCGTGCCGCCGTTCGGCATTGCATCGCGAGCATTGACTGCAAGGTTGAGTAGGGTCAGCTCGAGTTGATTGGCATCCACATGAGCAGGAGACAGGGGCAAAGGAAAATGTACCTCTGTTTGCACCATCGGCCCGACTGAGCGCCGGAGCAGCTCCGCCATTCCTTGCACCAGCTCCGGGATATCCACCGAGCGGGGCTTGAGATCCTGCTTGCGGGCGAAGGCCAGGAGGCGCTGGGTCAACCCAGCACCACGATGCACCCCCTGCAGAGCATTCTCCAGGAGAAGCGCCACCTTGGGATCGTTCGGCACGCGCCGTTGCAGGAGCTCGAGGTTCCCCAGGATCACGGCGAGGAGATTGTTGAAGTCGTGCGCCACACCTCCGGTGAGCTGGCCGATGGCCTCAATCTTCTGGGACTGGCGGAGCGCCGCCTCCACCCGCTTGCGATCGGTGACATTGGTCAGGCCGCCCAGAACGCGCGGCGCGTCTTCCTGCTCCTCCTGCTCAATGCGGGCGGAAGCCATGATGTCCAGGAACTCGCCGGACTTGGTGACAACCCGGTATTCGACGTCCCTAAGTTCCCCTTGCTGCAGAAGCCTCGGCCAGTCCGACTGCACGAGCTGCCGCGCAGACGCCTCGGTCATGAAGTTGATGAAAGGCCGTCCGATGATCTCGTCGCGCCGGTAGCCCATCATCGTGAGCCATGCTTCCGTCACCTCTTCGATCCGGCCTTCCTGGTCGAGGGAATGGAGCGGGAGGGGCGTCCGCCGGTAGAGCGAACGGAAGCGCTCCTCGCTCCGGCGCAGCGCTGCCGCCTCGCGCTCGGCCAGCACGGCAAAGCGGCGGTCGAACATGGCCGCGACCAGCGAGAGGAAGAGGATCAGGAAGGTCGAAGCCGACACGGCAAGCGCAACGGCTGTCTGGTTCAGGCTTGTCCAGCCATGCGCCATGTCAACGTTGGCATGCGCGGTGAATACGGCTCCCCGCATGCTGGCATAGTGCATGCCGGAGATCGCGATGCCCATGACCATCGCAGCCCCGGCCTTTGTCGCCACGCGACGGGTTTGCTTGGCGAGCCACAGGGCGACTGTCGCGGCGCCGATCGCGATCAGAACGGATACTGCGACCCAGAGGGGGGCGTAGCGAAGATCGGCTGCCATCCTCATCGCGGCCATTCCGATGTAGTGCATCGCCACGATGCCAAGTCCCATCAACAGCCCGCTTGCCAGGAGCAGCATGCCAGTAGGGCGCGTCTGGCTTACCACCGCGAAGCTCAGTCCGGTGGCGCCGATTGGCACTGCCAGAGACAGCAGCGTAAGGCTGAAATCGTAGCTGACCTCCATGCCCGGCATGCTGAAGGCCAGCATTGCCACGAAGTGCATGGCCCAGATGCCACCCCCCATGGCAAGCGCCGCAGTCGCGAGCCAAGCATGGCGCGTCCAGCCGTCGGAGGCGCGCACACGGCCGGCCAAGTCAAGAGCCGTATAAGCAGCGGCCATGGCGATCAGGATGGAGAGGGCGACGAGCGCCGCGTCGTGTGTCCCAGCAATCGTCATACTCATCTTCTCTCTGGACAGCCCAGTGTTCACTCACCGCCCATTAGAGGTAGAGTTACTGAGGAAGTTATTCAAACGCTACTTGCATCCATGACCAAAGGGCCCATGCCAGAGAATGGCCTTGGGCCGCTCTTACGCTCATCCTAGATCAAGTTGACGCAGGCGGAGTCTGGGGGGGAAAGCGCCTCATTGAGAGAAAATCGAAGTATATCAGATTTTTAGAAGATAGCCATGATGTAGGGGATGGAACGGGGAGCGAACACTCCCAGGGGTATAGGGGCGGCGGATAAGGTCAGCTTTCAACTCATAAGCCCTGTGCCGACGCACACTTTCTACGCGCGCCTTCGACGGTCCGGCCGCTTGCCTTGCCCTACAGGACTACCCGAAGGACCCGCGCCGGGACCGCCAGTGCCACCTCCATGGGCATGTGGCCAATCCTTGTAGGATCACCGTGCGCACATCTCTCGGCAAGCGATCATCGCCGCGATCAAAAATGCCAGAGCATTCGGCGTGCGCAACTGCATCGGCCTGAGCCGCTTGTCGAGGGTATGGTCCCGGCACCCATCGCGCCAGTTCAACCGCTCGCCGTTGCGCTCATCAGGCCCGGCGGTGATCAGGCCCTCCCCTCGGCTTCCATCAGCATTTACAGCACCGCTTCCGCGACGCTGCGTAGGCTTAGAGCTCGTTTGAGAATGGCCTCGGGTCGGTCTGGCGAAGCTTTTCCGCGCCGTGGAGCGGTGGACCTTCCTGCCTGGCACAAAAAATCCCGCACCAGCCCTCCGCCGCTCCATTCTCAAACGGGCTCTTAGGGGCTTAGCAAGCTTTCTCACCTTACGCTCGGAAGATGGGTGCCGGAGGTCTGCCAGACTTGGCGTTCGCCTGCTGTCACCTGCCCATGCCCAGAGAGATCCGATGAGCACAGCTGTCGAACTGGCCCGATTTGTTGGCGAAAACCGACAAACCATGCGCGCCGTTGATGAGGGAATGCAAGAAACGGCCGAACTATTCGGCGACAAAATGGTAATGAAATTCAAGGGGAAGTTGGAGATTTGTGGCGAAGGCCTCTCCATGCCTAAAGGCAGCTGGTACAAGTATCTTCGCTTTCTGAACGAAGAGACTGAAGAGGTTGTTCAGATTTCTAGCGTTGGTGTCGGCAGTAAGATCGACAGCTACATCCAATCTGGTCTCAGGGCAGAATTCTTTTTTGCT
>DATMFR010000054.1:0-253788 GCA_035556695.1 Roseomonas sp. | reverse complement strand
TTCGTTCGCGGCCAATGTCGCGCTGGCGTTCAGGGAATAGCGGCGCAGGGCCCCCGAATGAGCCAGACCGATCCGCTTGCCGCCTTCCTCGCGTCGACCCCTCTGCTGCGCGGCCTGCCGGCAGACGCACTGGCCCGGATCGCGCGGCGCGCGCCGGCCCCGCGCAATTATCGGCCCGCAGGGCGCACCGGAACGCCCGCGGCAATCTACGATGAGGGCGACGCTTCGAAATCCCTGTTCATCGTTCTCGATGCGGCTGCCGGCGCAGCGGACACCGCCGCGGCATCCTCGGCGCAGCCCGTCGTGCAGGTCTCGGTCGAGGACGAGAACCTGACGACCCGCGTGCGGCTGTGGCGTGCCTATCCGCGCGACCATTTCGGCGAACTCGAATATCTCGCCGGCTCTGACGCGCGCCGCTTTCCCGCGCGCCTCACGAAAGCACTGGCGCTGAGCCCGTGCCGGATCCTCGAAATCCCGTTCGCACTGCTGGATCAGATCGTCGAGGAGCACGCGATCGTGTTCCGGCGGCTGGCGCGCGACACCATCGCCCGCTTCCAGCAGACGCTGGAAGACACGCTGACCGCAAAAGTCTCCGATCCCGACATCGCGCTCGCCAACTGGCTGGTGGAGCGCGCGCGCGATTTCGGCATCCGCGAAGGCAACACGGTGCGCTTCCGCGCCGGCCTTAAGCAGGAGGAGATCGGCCGCGACCTTGGCGTCAGCCGCGAGACCATCAGCCTGCGGCTCAACGAGTGGCGGCGGCGCGGCCTCATCGTAGCGGCGCGCGGCTCGCAACTCGTCGTGCGCGACATGGACCGCGTAGAGCGCATCGCGGCGCTGGCGCTCGAGCGCTCGCGCGACGAGCACGGCACCGCGGTCGCCAGTATCGACGCGGCGCTGGCATGCGGCGACAATTTTCGCGCCCGCAATCTCGCGCTCGACGTGCTCACCTATTTCCCCGGAAGCGCCGCGCTGAAGCATCGCGCGGCATTGGCGGTGGCGCGCTGCGGCGCGACGCAGGAGGCGCTCAATCTCCTCGACCGGTTCGGGTTCGGCGAGCAGCAGACCCACGAGCAGGTCGACCGCATGGTGCGCGTCGGCCTCGCCGATCCCGCTTTGCCGCCGAAAGCGCAATACGACAGCTTCGATCTCGAAGACCTCAACGAGCGCATCGCCGAACTCGACGAGACCCACGCGGTCGCGCCGCTCACCGAGGACATCCTCGCGCTGGCGCCGCGACTGTGGAAGGACATCGCCTTCGAGCAGAGCGAACGCGATCCGGCCGCGGCGAGAAAGGCCTTCGACGGCTATCGCAAGGCGTTCGAAGCGAGTTCCCGCCCCTATACCGGCGTGAATGCGGCGAGCCTCGCTTGCGTGCTCGGCCTGCAGGCGGACGCAGAGAAACTCGCAAAGCAGGTCGTCGAACGGCTCCGGCGCGCGCCCGACGCCTATTGGAATCTGGCGACGAAGGGCGAAGCGCTGCTTCTGCTCGGCGAGGTCAAAGACGCGGCAGACTGCTTCCGGGCTGCGATGGGCTGCGCGGACGCGACCGAAGGCGCGCTCGCCGCGACGCGGCTGCAACTGACCCGGCTCGCCGGCGTAGGACTACCGGCGGCAGACGAAATGCTTGCGATCCTGCGCGCGCCGCCGGTCGCCTGCTATGTCGGACCTGCGGGCACGTCGGACCCTGCCCTCAACGCGCCGGCGCTGAACAACGAATTGCGCGCGCTGATCCGCGAACGCGGCTTCGCGCATCTGCACGGCGGGCTCGGCGGCGGCGCCGAAATCCTGATCGCGGAAGCCGCGCTCGCCGAGAAGGCCAGCCTGCATGTCGCCCTGCCCTGCCCGGTCGACGACTACGCCGCGCTGGCGCTCGGGTCGAGCGGTGGGGACGAAGCCCAACCGTGGCGCGAGCGCTTCGAGTCCTGCCTTGCGCAGGCCGCTTCCTTGACCATCGTGAACACGCGCGCGCCGTCGGCACGGGATTTTCCGCGCGCATTGCTGAACGGGCATCGCTACGCCGCTGGTCAGGCGCTGCTGCGCGCGGACGCGCTCATGGCGCCGTGCCAGATGATCTCGTTCGGCAACGCAGACGCCGCGCCAGGTCTGGTGGCCGCCGTCAGGGAGGATTGGGAGAGCGCCGGCCGCACGGCGATCGCAGGTCCGGGCATCTGGCCGGCCGGCGCGCAGTCCGCGCGCCTTACGGCCGACCCCTGGCGGCCCGTGGTGCTCGCGTGGCTGCTGGCGGAAAGCAATGACGGGCAGTTGTCCGCGCGCGGCATTCCCGAAAAGGCGATCGCCGCCGCCGAAGCCGTGGTCCGCGCAAATGCCGGACAATCCACCGCCGTCCTGCGCCGCCTGCTTGGAGGCAACCGGCCGCAAATCGCGATCGCTGCTATCCCGTCCAGCCTCGATAACGCTCTGGAACTCGCCCACACCCTGCTCGCGGCGAAGTGGCCGGCGCGGCTTGCGGTGCAGGTCGCGCTCGACTTCGGCCCCGTGCTGTCCAGCGGCGGCGAGCCGAACGAAGACCGGCTGAAGGAACTCAACACCGGCAGCGGCCCGCTCGAAGTGCCCGACAATATCATTGTCGCCTCGGCCGCCTTCATCATGGCGGCGCGCTTCGGTGCGATCCTCGGCACGTCGCCGATCGCGCTCGGACGGGTCTCGCGCGGCGCGGCCGCTGCGGGCCTGCGCCTGCTGCCCTCGGCCGAGATCTTCGCCCTGCGGGCGGCGCGCGGATAACGCTCTCTCGCGGAAGCAAAAGACGCAAGCAGCCCGCTCACCGGAGCAAGCGGGCCCGCCTGGAGAGGGCATCGGTGCGCCATCAGGCGCAGGTGGTAATGCGGCAGTAGTAGCCGCGGGGGGTGCGGAGCGCGCACTGGTAGAGAGCGATGCGCCGGGCGCGGTGGATGGACCGGCTCCAGCCGACGCCCCAGCTTCCGGTCGCGCTGCGCGCGCCGCAGGTCCAGGCCGCCGAGGCCTGCGAAGGGCTCATCGCCATCGCCGACATTCCAATGATCGCCACCGCCAAGGCCTTGCTGATCTTCGACATTTTCAAGTCTCCCGTGTTCGTGTTGTCCATGTCCAGGACCTTGCCACGCGCCGGCGGGAGCATTTGTGAGGGGGCCAACACACGGCCAAAGGCCGGCGGGAGGGAGAGGCGCGGCGACGATCAGAGAACTGCTTTGCGCCGGTAAAAAATTGTCGGAAAATCGCGCCCTGTGCCGGACCCGAACGATACCGATGCGCCTGTGAGCACCCTTTACGACGCCTTTATCTCCTACAGCCACGCCAAGGACAAACCGGTCGCGGCGGCGCTGCAGTCGGTCGTGCAGCGGCTCGGCAAACCGTGGTACCGACGGCGCGCGCTGCGGATATTCCGCGATGACACCAGCCTTGCGGCAACGCCCGAACTCTGGCCGACGATCGAGCAGGCGCTGGCGCGCTCGCGATACATCGTGCTCCTCGCCTCGCCCCAATTCGCCGCCTCGCGCTGGTGCGGGTTGGAGGTCGCGTACTGGCTCGAACACAACAGCGTCGACACCATCCTGATCGCCGTCACCGAGGGCGACCTCCGATGGGACAGCGACGCCGGCGACTTCGTCTGGGACCATGCGACGCCGCTCCCACAGATCCTCAAGGGCCAGTTCCGCGCCGAGCCGAAATGGATCGACCTGCGAAACTGGCGCGACGCGCCCGATGCGCGCGAGCCGCGCTTCATCGACGCGGGCGCGGACTTTGCGGCCGCCATTCACGGCGTTCCGAAGGAGGACCTGCTGTCGCAGGAAGTGCGCCAGCAGCGGCGCGCTTTGTCGCTCGCCTGGTCCGCCGCGGCGGTGCTGATGGCGCTGGCGGCGCTCGCGGGCTGGCAGTGGCGCGAGGCGGTCGAGCAGCGCACGCTCGCGCAGGCGCAGCGCGACCGCGCCGAACTTGCCTTGCGCGCCGCCGCCGAGACCTCCAACACGCTGGTGATCGATCTCGCCAACGAGTTCCGCGACCGTCCCGGCATGCCGGTCGGCCTGCTGCGCAACATCCTCGAGCGCGCGCGCAACCTGCAACGCCAGTTGATCGAAACCGGTGAGACGTCGACCGCGCTGCTGGAGAGCGCCTCGTTCGCGCTCGACGAGATGGTGCTCACGCTGCTCGATCTCGGCGAGACCGAAACCGCGATCGACATCGCCCGCCAGAGCCTCGCAATGTCGCGGCGGCTGACGGCCGTCGATCCGTCCAACGATGACTGGCGGCGCGGCGAGTCAGTCTCGTACAACAAGATCGGCTATGCCTATATGCGCGCCGGCCAGCGCGAACAGGCGGTCACGGCCTACGGGCAGGCGCTCGAAATCATTCGTGCGCTGGCGGCGAAGGACCCGTCGAACCTGATGTGGCAACGCGATGTCAGCGTCACGCTCGGCCGCCTCGCCGACGCGCTGGCACAGGCCGGCCAGCGCGTCGCCGCGCTCGCGGCGCGGCGCGAGAGCCTCGACATTTCGCGCAAGCTGGCGGAGGCGAAGCCCTCGGACCTGCGCGCGCAGCGCGACCTCTCGCTCGCCTACGAGCAGTTGGGCGACCTCGTGCTGCTGTCGAACTTCAACGAAGGACTGGCCGCCTACCGCCAGAGCCTCGCGCTGCGCGAGAAGATCGTCGCGGCCAATCCGGACAGCGTCGAGGCGCAGCGCGACCTCACCGCGATCCAAGACCGGCTCGGCACGGCTATGATCGATGTTCGCGACTTCGCAAAAGCGCTCGACTATTTCCGCCAGAGCCTCGCGATCCGCGAACGCCTTGCGGCCGCCGATCCCGACAACGTCTCGCGCAAACTCGATCTCGTGATCAGCTATCACAAGATCGGCGATGCGCTCTCACACCTCGCGCGCCATACGGAAGCGCTCACTTACATGCAGAAGGCCAGCGCCATCAGCGACGCGCTGGCGGAAAGGTCGCCCGACAATCTGCAATGGCGCCGCGAGCGGGCGCTGAGCGGACGGAAGGTCGCCGAGACATTGGCGGCGATGGGACAGCGCGAGGAAGCGCTCGCGGTCTATCGCAACAGCCTGACCCTGTTCGAGCAACTCACTTTACGCGATCCCGAGAACGCGATCTGGCGGGAGGACATCGCCGACGTGCTCGACCGCATCGGCAATGTCCTCAGCGAGATGCGGCAGACGAAGGCCGCGGTCGAAACGCTGCGCCAGGCTTTTGCCATCCGCGACAAGCTCGCCAAGGAAGACGCGCAGAACGGCCGGCGGCTGCGCACGCTCAATGTCACCGCCAACCGGCTGGGCGCGGCGCTGTCCGCCGCGGGCGAGCACGCGCAGGCGGTCGTGGTGCTCCAACGGTCGCTCGATGTCGCGCAGAAGCTGAGTGCGCTCGATCCCGAAAACCGCGTCTGGCGCAGCGATATTGCTTTCTCGGCGGAAGCACTCGGCGAAGCCTTCCTCGCGCTCGGCCAAAGCGAGGATGCGCTCGCCGCTTTCCGTCGCGGGCTCGCCGTGACCGAGGCACTCGCCGGCAGCAACGGATCGGAACAGCAGTCGGCGACGGTCGATCCGGCCTACGCCTACTGGCAGCGCATGGCCTCCATCAGCCACGAGCGCATCGGCCGCGCCTTCACGATGCTCAAGCAGCACGCGGCAGCGCTCGCCGCCTTCGAACGATCGCTGGCCATCCGCAGCCGGCTCGCAGACGCCGCGCCTGGCAACGCCAACGCGCATCGCGACCTCTATTTCGTCAACGCCAATATCGGAACCGTCGAGCGGGAACGCGGCGAGTTGGCGCGTGCGCTCGCAGCCTATGGCCGCGCCATCGCCGCCATCGAATCGGTGCTGGCGCAGACACCCGGCAGCTTCGACGACCAGCAGAGGCTGGGCACCGCGATCGGCATTTCGTTCGCGATCCATACCGCGCTCAAGCAGCCGGCCAAGGCCGTGCCGCTGCTGAAGCGATGGCTGGCGGAAGTCGAGCGCTCGCGCGCGGCCGATGCGGACAATCTCTACTGGACCAAGCAGTACGCGATCACCCTGGCGACGCTCGCGAATGCCGGCGACGATCCGCGCGCACGCTACGAAGCAGCGCTGGCGATCGCGCGGAAGCTGAAAGCGGAAGGCAGGCTGACGGCCGACGAGTCGCAGTGGATCGAGAAACTCGAAGCGGCCATCGCGGCCCTGCCGGCGTAGGGCAAAAGCAGATGCACGATAACGTTATCCTCGTGAAGGCGAACATCCGGCTCTTGCCTAGCGCCGAAAGCGGCCGAACCGTGCCTATCAGCGGAAGCTATCGGCCGAACCATAACTTTTTCGGCCCGGATGATCGAACGATGACCGTTGGATTCATAGAACTCCCTGACGGCACCGAACTGCACCCGGGAGAAAGCATTGAACTTTCTATTGCCTTCTGGAAGCGGCCTGGTCTGGAAGGCGAAGTCTACCCCGGTCGCGCGTGGCGCATACAGGAAGGTGCCAAGCTCGTCGGCATCGGCACTGTCATTGAAGTGCTGCCTACCGGTTGACGGGTTTACCTTGCTTTGAGCAATCGAAGCACGTGAGATTCGCTCACCCCATGCCCGCGTTCCCCGGCCAAGCCGTGCGCGAGCACGGCGCAGAGCCGGGGTCCCGGTTTGTCTTGATAACCGCCGTAACCGGGGTCCCGGATCTTCGCGGCGCGACGCCGCTCGTCCGGGACACGAGGCTTTGCCTTAAAGACTTAGCTCAGAGCCCGCATGAAGCGGAGCGGAATGCGGGCACGACGGTGCAGCGGGCGAGATCGCCCCGGATTGCGCTTCGCTCCATCCGGGCTACGCTTGCTCAGCGATGCCGCGAGAAAAGCTCCCTCTGGGCATGATTGATCGAGAGTTCGGCCCAATCGACCTCACGCTTGGATCTTGGGATATGCTCGCGTCGACGTTCATTGTCGTAGAACAGCGTCCCGTGGATTCCGAGAGCGTCGCGCTTCAGGACAGGTCGGTCCGAAAGCGGCCTGAGCACACGGATAGCCTCATCACTGCCAAGCCGTTCGAACAGGTCTTCGACCAGTTCCATGTCCCGTCCGTCGGGAAAGATTGCAGCGAATTCTTCCTCGGTCGCCTGAAAGATGCTGAAGGTAGCGTTCGAAGCGCCGTCGACGATCTGGATGTTCTTCATGGCATGCGTTCCGACCTTCGGATTCAGCGTATTCCTCTCGGGCCGCTATGCCTCGCCCGAGCCCGGCACGAAGGCGTCGAAGGCGGCCCAGAACTGCGAGCGGTAGACATCCCGCTCCATCATCATCTCGTGGCGCGCGCCGGGTATCGTCACCAGCGCGCCTGCGCGCAGGCGGGAGCAGAAGGTCTCGGTGGCGCTATTGGAGACGACGGCATCCTGACCGGCCCCGATGATGAGCAGCGGGTGGCGCAGGCGCAGCGGAAAACTCGGATCGGCGAAGGCATCCATCTGGTCATAGGCCGCCGCCAGCCAGCCGATCGTCGGCCAGCCGAGCGCGAGGTCGGAATTGACCTCCAGGACACGCCGCGTGCGGGCGTAGCGCGCGGCGTCGGAGGTGAGCGGATTGCCGTCGAACGGCTGCGTGAATACCGGCGCGCCCTTGCTCGACGGGACATAGGCGCGGCCCGCACCGAGCCGCCGCATCCAGCGCGCAGCCACCCGCGCCGCGCCCGAGCCGTTGCGGCCGGGAAGGCCGATCATCGGGGCGGACAGGACCGTGCGGCTGAACCAGCGCCGGTTCTGCTGCGCGGCCCGCAGCAGCACCGACCCGCCCATCGAATGCGCGAGGGCGAAGTAAGGCGGCGGGCAGTCCGGCATCACGACCTCGCGCATGAACACTTCGAGGTCGCGGTCGTATTCGGCGAAGTCGCGGACGTGGCCCTTGAGGCGGTTGCGCAGCGGCCGGTCGGAGAGCCCCTGGCCGCGCCAGTCGAGCAGCGCGACGGCGAATCCCCGCGCCCGCAGATCGTTCGCCGTCTCGAAATATTTCTCGATGAACTCCGCGCGGCCCTGAAAGAGGCAGACGGTTCCCTTGCGGCCTTCCGGCGGCGGCACCCGCACATACCGCAGGCCGACGCCATCGCTGGCCTTCAGGCGTCCGGCGATCGCGCCGGCCGGAGCCGGATTTTCAGGAATCGAAACAAGGTCCATGAGGCGCCGCAGGCGGGAGTTCCAAAGGCCGGTTTATAGCAGCCGCTCCGCAGGCTCAATTGCGCAGGCGCCACGCGCGTTGCCGCAGGGCCTTGAAACCGTCCGGCGGGCACCTAGATCGATAAACGCGCAGGCCATTCGGCTGCGCCGACGGACGCCCGGCCCCTGTGCGGGCGGGCTTTCCGCATGTCGCTTCAACTGGAGGATATGCTATGCGTACGTTTGACTTTGCTCCCCTTTATCGGTCGACGGTCGGATTCGACCGCCTGTTCTCGATGCTCGATCAGGCTTCGGGCGTGGAAAACGGGCAGACCTATCCGCCCTACAATATCGAGCGCACCGGCGAGAACGCCTACCGCATCACCGTAGCGGTAGCCGGCTTCTCCGAGCCCGAGCTTTCGCTCGAGGTGCGCGAGAACACCCTGACGATTCGCGGCGAGAAGCAGGCCCGCACGGATGAGGCGGAGGGCCAGGTGCTCTATCAGGGCATCGCGGCACGCGCGTTCGAGCGCCGCTTCCAGCTTGCCGACTACGTCGTGGTGAAGGGCGCGAGCCTTGAGAACGGGCTCCTGCACGTCGACCTCGAGCGGCAGATTCCGGAGGCCATGAAGCCCCGCCAGATCCCGATCGGCAACAGCACGCCGCGGGTGGTGGACGCCAAAGCCGCCTGAACGTCTGCCGCCTGAACACTTGTCGCCTGACGCGTTCGGTCGAACCGAACCGCGTTCTGCCGGATCAAAACAGGAGCGCCCCGGAGATCCGGGGCGCTCTTTTGCGTTTGGCGGCGGTCCGCCGTCAGCGGACGCGCATCGTTAATCGAGCCCCTGCATCGGCGGCATGCCGCCCGTGGCCGGCTTCTCTTCGGGCGTTGCAGCCTGCGGCGATTCCGTCTGAGGCTTGGCTTCCGGCGCGCGCGCTGCCGGCTCGGCCTCGGACGGCGCCTGCGCCTGGGCGTCGTTGCCGGCCGCCCGGCGGCCCGGCCGCGTGTCCGGGGTCCGCTCGGCCTTCGGCATCGGCCCGCCCGGCAGAATGACGCGCGGTTCGCCGGCCGGCTTGTCGGGCGCAGCGCCCGATTCGCCCTCGGCGGGTTCCGCCCCTGTCTCGGGCGACTTCTCGGCCGGTTCCGATGAGGGCTCGGGCGCCCTCTGAACAGGCTCCGATGCCGCGTCAGGCTTCGATACGGGCGGGACCGCGGCCTCGCGCGGCGCCGGAGCGTCGGGCTTTGCCTCTTCCGAAACCTCCGGAGCGGGAACCTCGCCAGCGCCCATCGGCCGCGGACGCGGCGTCGGCGCATGTTTCGGGCTCACGGCGGCGGCCCGTGTGCGATCGCGGCGGGGAACGCCGGCCGACGGACGCGGCGGATTTTCTTCGACGCTTCTTCCGGTGCCCCAGGCATTGGGCGGCGGCGGAAGCATCGCTTGCGGGCCGCCGTCCCGGTCGGGCGAAAGACCCGCGCGCGGGCGCAAGGGCGGCAGGCTGCCCGTCCGCTCGCGCGGCGGATAGCGGCGCTCGGCCAAGTCTGGATCGGCCGGAATGACCCGGGGCGGCTCTTCGCCCACCTCGCGCGGCGGCCGCCTGGCCTCGAAGCGGGCATCGTCATCGTAGCGCGGCCGGGCACGGGTCGGCGGCGGCAGGCCGGGACCCCGCTCGGCGCGCACGGCACCGTCGATCCGCACGATGCGGCCGGAATAGGCATCGACCATCACGCGGCGGACCCGCCCATAATCGTCGGTGGCGTTGAGATAATAGAGGTCGCCGCGGCGTATGACCCGCGACACCGGGATCAGCCCGCGCGAGCGGACAGACCGCACGATCACGCGTGTCGACACACCGTCGTAATAGCCCTGCCCGTCGCCCCAGCGCGTCTGTGCCTGCGCGGAGCCCGCGCCGAGGCCGAGTAGCGCCGCCAACATTGCCGCTCTGATTTTCACCGCACGCCTCCTGAAGGGACTTGTCCGTCCGCTCTTTCCGGCGCCCGGCATGCGGACCCCGACTTTACCGTCTGGAAAGCATAAGGCTGAATAGGGCGAGGCTGGGGCAGGCTTCAGGCACCGTCACGAACCCGTGGCGAGTGTGACGAAACGGTCGATCTCGGCATCGGTGGTGGCGAAGGAGGTCACCAGCCGGACCACGCCATGGCCGGGGGCGAGCACCCGCCCCGCCGGCAGATCGGCGGCCGCCCAGGGGTAATAAGTGGCGCCTTCCGCACGCAGCCGCGCGTCGGCCTCCGGCGAGAGCACCGCGAACACCTCGTTCGCCTCGACCGGCCATACCGGCGGCAGCCCGGCCCGGGTAAGCCCGGCGGCGAGCCGCGCGGCAGCGCCATTGGCGTGGCGCGCCAGCGTGAGCCACAGCCCGTCGCGCAGGAAAGCGTCGAACTGGGCCGCCACGAAGCGGTGCTTGGAGATCAGATGCCCTGCCCGCTTGCGCCGCGACGGCATGCCCTTCGCACGCGCCGGGTCGAAGAAGACCACCGCCTCCGCCGCCAGCGCGCCGGCCTTGGTGGCGCCGAAGGAGAGGACGTCCACCCCCGCCTTCCACGACGCCTCGGCCGGCGTGCAGCCGAGCGCGGCGACGGCGTTCGCAAAGCGCGCGCCGTCCATATGCACCGCCATCTCGCGCTCATGCGCGATGGCTGCGAGCGTGGCGACCTCGTCATTGCGGTAAACGGTGCCGAGTTCGGTCGACTGCGTCAGCGAGAGGACCGCCGGCAGCACGCTATGCGGCTCGCCGCGCCCGCGCGCGAGCGCCGCGCGCACCGTCTCCGGCGCGATCTTCGCCGCCTCGGCGGGAAGTTCGACCAGTTTCAGGCCGCCACCGAAGAATTCCGGTGCGCCCGCTTCGTCGGCGGCGATATGGGCATGGGCGAAACAAAAGACTGCGCCCCAGGGCGGCGCGCAATGCGCGATCGCCAGCGCATTGGCAGCGGTTCCGGTCGGGACCAGAAACACCGCGACCTCGCGCTCGAACAATTCGCAGAATCGCCGCTCGACGGTCTTGGTGAGCGCATCATTGCCATAGGCGAGCGCGAAGCCGTCATTGGCGGAAACGATGGCATCGAGGATGGCGGGCGCGATGCCGGCCGCATTGTCGCTTGCGAACTTCATGCAGATTTTTCCGTCCGTGGGTCGCCGTGGTCCGATCCGTTGCCGCGATGGCCCGCGGCGGCAGGCCGAACTATCGCCAGCATCCGATGCCGGGGAAAGGCCAGTTTCACGCCCCCTGCGAGGCCCGAGATCCGCCTCCGTAATTCGGACAGCGGCGACGCCGTGCAAAAAGCTGGCGTTCGGCTCCGTCTTGAATAACTCTACTCTTGTGCCGGAGGAGGAAATTTGGCAACTTTGCGCCAGATAGGACAGTAATGCTGTCCCTCTTGGGAAGTGCGAGAACTTGCGAAGCTTGGTGCAGACGCGGAAACCGCGCAAACGCAACCGAAAACGCCAACGCTGACCGCGACTGCGCGGCAGCGAACCGCAGCCGCGTGAGCGCCAGCTTCCCAGGACGGAGTTGGGCGCACAAGCGGCACCCGAGAAGACCCGTGCCTCAATAAACCATACCGGAAGTCCCGAGCGGCCTGGCCCGCCCGGAAGACACCGGACCCGCCCCCGGACACACCTGCGGCGGACCGGTTTTTGCCCTGAACACGAAGGGGAAGACGATGACCGCAACGATCAAGCCCTCAGCAGCCACCCGGCACGCCGCCCCGGCTGAGGACACGCGTGTCAAAACCGAACGCCCCGCCTGGATCGACCCGGCACTGCCGGAGGCGCACGGCCTGTTCGACCCGCTCCTGGAGAAGGACTCCTGCGGCGTCGGCTTCATCGCCAACATCAAGGGCCGCAAGTCGCACCAGATCGTGCAGGACGCGATCGCGATCCTCTGCAATCTCGAACATCGCGGCGCGGTCGGCGCCGATCCGCGCGCCGGCGACGGCGCCGGCATCCTCGTCCAGACGCCGCACACCTTCTTTGCGCGCAAGGCGAAGGAACTCGGCTTCGAACTGCCCGCGCCGGGCGAATACGCCGTCGGCGCCATGTTCATGCCGCATGAGCCCGAAGCCTGCCGGACGGTGATGGACATCTTCGCCGAGGTAGTCGCGCGCGAAGGGCTGACCCTGCTCGGCTGGCGCGACGTGCCGACCGACAACGCCTCGCTCGGCGAGTCGGTGAAGCCGACCGAGCCGAAGCACATGCAGGTCTTCGTCGGCCACGGCAAGGACTGCGCCACCGAGGACGATTTCGAGCGCCGGCTCTACGTCATCCGCAAGGTCGTCTCGAACATCATCTTCACCAAGCAGGACCGGGAACTCGCGCACTATTACGTGGTGTCGCTGTCCTGCCGCACGCTGGTCTACAAGGGGATGTTCCTCGCCGACCAGCTCGGCAAGTACTACCTCGACCTGCACGAGCCCGATTTCGAATCGGCGCTCGCGCTCGTGCATCAGCGCTTCTCCACCAACACCTTCCCGAGCTGGCGGCTCGCGCATCCGTACCGGATGGTCGCGCATAACGGCGAGATCAACACGCTGCGCGGCAACGTCAACTGGATGGCGGCGCGGCAGGCGAGCGTCGATTCCGAACTGTTCGGCAACGACATCTCGAAGCTGTGGCCGATCTCCTACGAGGGGCAGTCGGACACCGCCTGCCTCGACAATGCGCTCGAGTTCCTGGTGCAGGGCGGCTACACGCTCGCGCATGCGATGATGATGCTGGTCCCCGAGGCGTGGGCCGGCAATCCGCTGATGGATGAGCAGCGCCGCGCCTTCTACGAATACCACGCCGCGATGATGGAGCCGTGGGACGGCCCGGCGGCGGTGGCCTTCACCGACGGACGGCAGATCGGCGCGACGCTCGACCGCAACGGGTTGCGGCCGGCGCGCTGGCTCGTCACCGACGACGACCGCGTCATCATGGCGTCGGAAGCCGGCGTGCTGCCTATCCCGGAAGAGAAGATCGTGCGCAAGTGGCGCCTGCAGCCGGGCAAGCTGCTGCTGGTCGACCTCGAAGGCGGGCGCATCATCTCCGACGAGGAGATCAAGGCGACGCTCGCCGAGGCCAATCCCTACAAGGAATGGCTCGCGCGCACGCAGATCGTGCTGGAGGACCTCAAGCCGGTCGAGGCGCGCGAGAGCCGCACCGATGTGAGCCTGCTCGACCGCCAGCAGGCCTTCGGTTACTCGCAGGAGGACCTGCAAATCCTGATGGAGCCGATGGCCACCACCGGCCAGGAAGCGGTCGGCTCGATGGGCACCGACACGCCGATCTCCGCGCTGTCCGACAAGTCGAAGCTGCTCTACACCTATTTCAAGCAGAACTTCGCGCAGGTGACCAACCCGCCGATCGACCCGATCCGCGAGGAACTGGTCATGAGCCTGGTGTCGTTCATCGGGCCGCGGCCGAACATCTTCGATCTCGAGGGCAATTCGCGCCGCAAGCGGCTTGAGGTGCGCCAGCCGATCCTCACCAATGAGGACCTCGAGAAGATCCGCTGCATCGGTCACATCGAGGAGCGGTTCGACACCAAGACGCTCGACATCACCTATCCGTCCGACAAGGGTTCGGCCGGGATGGAGGATGCGCTTGCGCGCCTGTGCGAGCGCGCCGAAGCGGCCGTGCATGGTGGCTACAACATCATCATCCTGTCCGACCGCATGGTGGGGCCGGACCGCATCCCGATCCCTGCTCTGCTCGCGACCGCGGCGGTGCATCACCACCTGATCCGCAAGGGCCTGCGGACATCGGTCGGCCTCGTGGTCGAATCGGGTGAGCCGCGCGAGGTGCATCATTTCTGCTGCCTCGCCGGCTACGGCGCCGAGGCGATCAATCCCTATCTCGCCTTCGAGACGCTGACGGCGATGAAGCACGACCTTCCGGAGAAGATCTCCGAGAAGGAGATCGTGAAGCGCTACATCAAGTCGATCGACAAGGGCATCCTCAAGGTGATGTCCAAGATGGGCATCTCCACCTATCAGTCGTATTGCGGCGCGCAGATCTTCGACGCGGTCGGGCTCAAGTCCGACTTCGTCGAGGAATACTTCACCGGCACCGCGACCCGCATCGAGGGCGTCGGGCTGGACGAAGTCGCCGACGAGACCGCGCGCCGGCACGCCGACGCCTTCGGCAACTCGCCGGTGCTGCGCACGTTCCTCGAAGTCGGCGGCGAATACGCCTACCGCCTGCGCGGCGAGGCGCATGTCTGGACGCCGGAGACGGTGTCCAACCTGCAGCATGCCGTGCGCGGCAATTCGTTCGAGCGCTATCGGACTTTCGCGCAGATCATCAACGAGCAGTCCGAGCGGCTGCTGACCATCCGCGCGCTGTTCCGCGTCCGCTCGGCGGAAGAGGACGGCCGCAAGCCGGTGCCGCTGGAAGAAGTCGAGCCGGCCCGGAACATCGTCCGCCGCTTCTCGACCGGCGCGATGTCGTATGGCTCGATCTCGCGCGAGGCGCACACCACGCTCGCGATCGCGATGAACCGCATCGGCGGCAAGTCGAACACCGGCGAAGGCGGCGAGGAATCCGACCGCTTCAAGCCGCTGCCGAACGGCGACTCGATGCGCTCGGCGATCAAGCAGGTCGCGTCCGGCCGCTTCGGGGTGACGACGGAATACCTCGTCAATTCCGACATGATGCAGATTAAGATGGCGCAGGGCGCAAAGCCCGGCGAAGGCGGACAGTTGCCCGGCCACAAGGTCGATGCGGTGATCGCCAAGGTGCGCCACTCGACGCCGGGCGTCGGCCTGATCTCGCCGCCGCCGCACCACGACATCTATTCGATCGAGGACCTGGCGCAGCTCATCTACGACCTGAAGCAGATCAACCCGGATGCGACGGTCTGCGTGAAGCTGGTCAGCCGCTCGGGCATCGGCACCATCGCTGCGGGCGTCGCCAAGGCGAAGGCCGATGCCATCCTGGTCTCCGGCCATTCGGGCGGCACCGGGGCCTCGCCCGTTTCCTCGATCAAGTATGCCGGCCTGCCCTGGGAGATGGGCCTCTCCGAGACGCATCAGGTGCTGATGCTCAACCGGCTGCGCCACCGCATCAAGCTGCGCACCGATGGCGGGCTCAAGACCGGCCGTGACGTCGTCATCGCCGCCATGCTGGGCGCCGAGGAGTTCGGCATCGGCACCGCCTCGCTGGTGGCGATGGGCTGCATCATGGTGCGGCAGTGCCACAGCAACACCTGCCCCGTCGGCGTCTGCACGCAGGACGAGGCGCTGCGGCAGAAGTTCGCCGGCACGCCGGAGAAGGTCATTAACCTCTTCTCCTTCGTGGCAGAGGAGGTGCGCGAGATCCTCGCCAGTCTCGGCTTCCGCCGCATCGAGGAGGTGATCGGCCGCACCGACCTGCTGAAGCAGGTCAGCCGCGGCGCCGAGGACCTGGACGACCTCGACCTGAACCCGCTGCTGGTACAGGCCGATACCGGCCCCTATCCGCGCTTCTCCACGCTGGAGGGCCGCAACGAGGTGCCGGAGACGCTGGACGCCGATATGATCCGCGATGCCAGCGCGCTGTTCGAGCGGGGCGAGAAGATGCAGCTCGCCTACAACATCCGCAACACGCACCGCGCCATCGGCACCAAGATCAGCAGCAAGATCACCCGCAAGTTCGGGATGAGCGGGCTGCAGCCGGGGCACCTGACGGTGCGGTTGCGTGGCTCGGCCGGGCAGTCGCTGGGCGCCTTCGCGGTGCGCGGGCTGAAGCTGGAGGTGCTGGGCGACGCCAACGACTATGTCGGCAAGGGCCTCTCCGGCGGTACCATCGTGCTGCGTCCGGCGCCGTCCTCCGCGCTGGTCTGGAACGAGAACGCCATCATCGGCAACACCGTGCTCTATGGCGCGACCGCTGGCGAGCTTTTCGCCGCGGGCCAGGCCGGCGAGCGCTTCGCGGTGCGCAACTCTGGCGCCACCGCGGTGGTGGAGGGCTGCGGCGCCAATGGCTGCGAGTACATGACCGGCGGCGCGGTGGCCATCCTCGGGCCGGTGGGAGACAATTTCGGCGCTGGCTTCACCGGCGGCCAGGCCTTCATCTACGATGCGGACGGTACTTTCGAGCAGCGGCTCAACCCGGACACGTTGCTCTGGCGCCGCCTCGGCTCGGCGCATTGGGAGGAGTTCCTGCAGCGGCTGATCGCGCGCCATGTCGCCGAGACCGGCTCGCGGCTGGCCGCCCGGCTGCTGAACGACTGGGCCTCGGAGCGCGAGCACTTCTGGCACGTTGTGCCGAAGGAATATGCGAAGTACCTGCCGCAGCCGATGGAAGCGGTGGCTGTCGCGGCGGAGTGACGGCCAGAGGACAGTATGGCCCGCCCCGCGAAGGCGGGCCGCACTGTCACAATTTGTGAGTTCCTGATGCGGTCGCCTTTCCGCTCCGCGCCCCCCGTGCCATA
Organism: Roseomonas sp.; assembly: GCA_035556695.1. Taxonomy (GTDB): domain Bacteria; phylum Pseudomonadota; class Alphaproteobacteria; order Acetobacterales; family Acetobacteraceae; genus Pseudoroseomonas. The sequence continues at coordinate 237,271 of DATMFR010000054.1, read as the reverse complement.
AGCGGCCCCCTTGTCACGGCCTGGCTCACTGCGCATGCGAATCCTCTATCATCTGCCGTTGTCCCCCTATGCGCGCAAGGTGCGCCTGGTCCTGAGCGAAAAGCGCATCCCCTTCGAGTTGCGTATCGAGCGGGTGTGGGAGCGGCGGGAGGAGTTCCTGGAGCTGAACGCCGCCTGCACGGTGCCGGTCCTGGTCGAGGAGAACGGCCTCGTCCTGGCCGACAGCTACGCCATCTGCGAATATCTCGACGAAGCCTATCCGGACGTGCCGCTGCTCGGCCGCACGCTGGGGGAGCGGGCCGAGGTGCGCCGCCTCGTCGCCTGGTTCGACGGCAAGTTCGCCCGCGAGGTGACGGACAACCTGCTCTACGAGAAGCAGATGAAGCGGCTGATGGGACGCGGCAATCCGGATGCCGGCGCGCTGCGCGCCGGCTACGCCAACCTCAAGCCGCATCTCGACTATCTCGGCTGGCTGGCCGAGACGCGCATCTGGCTGGCCGGCAACACGCTGTCCCTGGCCGATCTGGCGGCGGCGGCACATCTCTCGGCGCTGGATTACATCGGCGACATCGATTGGGCGCTGAACGACGCCGCCAAGGACTGGTACGCGCGGGTGAAGTCCCGCCCGGCCTTCCGCCCGCTGCTGGCGGACCGGGTGAGCGGCGTGAATCCGCCGCCGCACTACCCCGACCTGGACTTCTGAGGCGCGCCCCGCGTCAGGTCATTATCCCCTCGGGCATGCTCCCCACATGGTCGGCGATCTGGCCGGCCGTGGCGAACCAGGCGTGGTGCTGGCGCGCGACGATATGCTCCAGCGCGCCGCGTAGCGCCCGCAGCCGGTAGGGCTGGCCCACCAGATAGGGGTGCAGCGCAATGCCCATGACCTGCGGGCGGCCATCCTGGATCTGCCGCAGGCGCTCCTCGAAATCCGCCACGATCATCGCGGCGAACTGCTCCGCCCCGTCCTTGCGGACAGCGATGGCAGGGATGTCGTTCACTTCCTGCGGATAGGGTACGGCCAGCAGCCGCCCGGCACGGGTGCGCAGCCAGATCGGCTGGTCGTCGGCGCACCAGTTGAGGGTATAGCGATAACCCGCCTCGGCCAGCAGGTCCGGCGTGTGATGGCTCTCGGCGATCCAGGGGGAGAGCCAGCCATTCGGCCGCAAGCCCTCGGCATTGGTGATGGCAGCCGTGGCCTCGGCGATCATGGCGCGCTCGGTGGCCTCGTCCATGGTGCTCTGCCGCTCGCTGTTGGTGCGGCCATGGGCGGCGATCTCGTCCCCGCGTGCCCGGTATGCCGCCACCAGGCTGGGCGCATAGTCGTACATGGCGCTGTTCACCAGCACCGTGGCCGGCAGGCGCAGCGCCTCCAGCAGCTCGAGCAGCCGCCAGGCACCGACACGGTTGCCGTAGTCCCGCCAGGCGTAGTTCAGCACGTCCGGCTGCGGGCCGCCGGGCGCCAGTTCGGCGCCCAGACCTTCGCCGAAGGCGAAGTGCTCCAGGTTGATGGCGATGTACACCGCCAGCTTCATCCCGCCGCGCCAGGAATAAAGAGGGCGCTCCGGCCACGGATGGTAATCGTAGCGGCCATGATCAGGCAGCATGATGAGACCCTCCATTCCTCTGGTTCAGCAGCAAAGTGGCATAAGCCATAGCCCCTCTGCGGTTTTCGTGCGGCACGAAACCGGCTAGAAGATGTCCATGTCCAAGCCCCCGCCGGCCGAGGCGGCCCGGGCGCGCGCCCTGTTGTCCGCCACGGCCCGTGAGGGCCGCGCGCGACTGTCGCGCCCCATCCTGCTCGGTCTTGCTTCGATCGCCTGCGGCCTCGCCCAGGCCTGGTTCATGTCGCACCTGCTCGCCACCTTGCTCGGTTACGGGCAGTCCGGCTGGCCGGAGCTGGCCGCCGCCGTGGCGCTGGCGCTGCTGGGCATCGCGCTCGGGGTGGCGCAGGAGCGCGCCCAGGCCGCCGCCGGCGCCGCCGCGCGCGCCGGCCTGCGCCGCCGCGCCTTCGACCGCCTGCTGGCCGCCGGCCCCGCCGATGACCGGCCGGTGGGCGAGCGCGCCGCCCTGGTGGTGGACCGCATCGAGGCGCTGGACGGTTATTTCGCCCGCTGGCTCCCCGCCGCCGCCCTGGCCGCGGCCGGGCCGCTGCTGATCGCCATCGTCGTGGCCTTCGAGGACCCGCTGAGCGGCGTCATTCTCTTCGTCGCCGGGGCGCTGGTGCCGGTCGGCATGGCGCTCACCGGAATCGGCGCCGCGCTGGCCAGCCGGCGGCAGTTCGACGCGTTGCAGCACCTCTCCGGCCGCTTCCTCGACCGCATGCGCGGCCTGCCGCAGCTCGTGCTCTTCCGCCGCCAGGAGGCGGAGGCGCAGGCGCTCGGCGCCGCCGCCGACGAGCTGCGCCGCCGCACCATGAAGGTGCTGCGCGTCGCCTTCCTCTCCGGCCTGACGCTGGAGGTGATCGCCGCCGCCGTGCTGGGCTGCCTCGCCTGGCGCCACGGCAACATGCTGGTGGGCGGCCACCCCGACCCGCAGGCGGCGCTGTTCTGCCTGCTGATGGTGCCCGGCTTCTTCGCGCCGCTGCGCGCCTTTTCCGCCGCCTATCACGAGCGAATGGCCGCGCAGGGCGCCGCCGCCGCGCTGGCGCCGCTGCTGCTGGAGCCCGCGCCCGCCGAGGCCGGCCTGCAACTGGCCGAGATCCCGCCCAGCGTGGTCGTCACCTTCGAACATGTCAGCCTGACCTATGACCCGGCGCGTGGGCCCGCACTGACCGACCTGTCCTTCCGCGTCACCCCCGGCGAGGCGCTGGTGCTGGCCGGGCCCTCAGGCTCCGGCAAGTCCTCCGTGCTGCGGCTGCTGATGGGCTTCCGCCGCCCCGATGCCGGGCGCCTCGCGCTGAACGGGCGGGACGCCACCACGCTGCGTCCGGAGGAGCTGCGCCGCCTGACCGCCTATGTCGGGCAGAAGGCGCATCTCTTCCGCGACACCATCTGCGAGAATATCCGCCTTGCCCGGCCCGAGGCCAGCGATGCCGAGGTGGAGGCCGCCGCGCGCGCCGCGCAGGTGACCGATTTCGCCGCCGCCTTGCCCCAAGGACTCGACACGTTGGTGGGAGAAGGTGGATTCGGCCTCTCCGGCGGGCAGGCGCAGCGCGTGGCCATCGCCCGCGCCTTTCTGCGCAATACCCCGCTGGTGCTGCTCGACGAGCCCACCGTGCATCTCGACCCTGGCACGGAGGCGCAGGTGCTGGACAGCCTGCGCCGCCTCTGCGCCGGCCGTACGGCGATCATCGCCACCCATTCCCCGGCGCTGCGCGCCCGCTTCAACCGCGTGCTGGAGCTGGAGCATGGCCGCGCCGTCACCTCCCGGATGGCCGGCGAATGATTGCAATGCTGCGTGACCTCCTGCGCGTGCTTGGCCTGTGGCGGGCGCGCCGGGGTTGGCTGCTGGCCGGTGCGCTGGTGGCGATGCTGGCCGCCCTGGCCGGCGTGGCGCTGCTGGCCCTAGCCGGGCGTGGCGTGGCCGAGGGCCTGCGCCACGGCGCCCTGACCGGAGTCGCCGTCGGCTCGCTGCTGCTGCTGCGCCCGCTGATCCTGGTGCGCCCGGCGGCGCGCTACCTGGAGCGGCTGGTGACCCACGCTGCCACCTTCCGCGCCCTGGCCGATACCCGCATCTGGTTCTTCCGCCGCCTGGCCGAGCGGCTGCCCTCCGGTCTTGGCCTGCGCCGCGCGGGCGACCTGCTCGGGCGGCTGGTTTCCGACGTCGAGGCGCTGGACGGGCTGTATCTCCGCGCCCTGGTGCCGGGTGCCGCCGCGCTGGCGGTGGTGCTGGCGCTGGCCGTGCTGCTGGGCTTCGCCGGGCCGGCCCTGGCCGCCGTGGTGGCGCTGCCGCTGGCGCTTGCCCTGCTGCTGCCGCCACTGCTCGCCCCGGGCGCCGCCCGCGCCGCCGCCGAGGTGGCCGGGGCCCAGGGGCGGCTGCGCGCCGCCGCCGTGGACCCGCTGCTGGGCCTTGAAGACACGCTGGCCGCCAATGCCGAGGGCCGCGCCGTGGCGCGCCTTGAGGCCGCGGGCGCGGAGCTTGCCCGCACCCAGGAAACCCTCGCCCGCCGCGCCGCCTGGGGCGGCGCCAGCGGAACGGTTCTGACGCAGGCCGCGCTGCTCGGCGCGCTGGGCTATGGCCTGGCGGGTGGCCCTGGCGCCGCGACAGGCACGGTGATGGGCCTCTTCCTGGCGCTCGCCGCCGGCGAGGTGCTTTCCGGCCTGCCGCGCGCCGGCACCGCCCTGGCCGCCGCGGGCGCCGGCGCCCAGCGCCTCTTCGAGGCCGCCGACACGCCGCCGCCCGTCGCCGAGCCGGCGCAACCTGCCGCACTGCCGCCCGGCCACGCCATCCGTGCCGAAGGCGTGCGCTTCGCCTGGGCCGAGGACCGCAAGCCGGTTTTCGAGGATCTCGACTTTGAACTGCCCGAGGGTGGCCGGCTGGCGCTGCTCGGTCCTTCGGGCGCGGGCAAGTCCACCCTTGCCGCCCTGCTGCTGAAGCTGGCGGCGCCGCAGGCTGGGCGGATCACCCTGGACGGAGTGGATATCGCCGAACTCTCCGCCGATGCCGTGCGCAGCCGCGTTGCCTGCCTGACCCAGGATGCACGGCTGTTCGACGACAGCATTGCCGCCAACCTGCGCATCGCCGCGCCGGAGGCCGACGACGCGGCGCTCTGGCAGGCGCTGGAGCGTGCTGGGGTGGCCGATGTGGTGCGTGCCCTGCCGGATGGGCTGGAGACACAATGCGGCGAAGGCGGCGCGCGCTTTTCGGGCGGGCAGGGGCGGCGCCTCGCCTTGGCCCGCGCGCTGCTCTCTCCGGCCCGCGTGCTGATCCTGGACGAACCTGCCTCCGGCCTGGACGCGCAGGCCGAGCGCGCCTTCCTGGAAACGTTGGAAAGCGCCACCGAGGGCCGCAGCGTCATCCTGATTACCCATCGCCTGCTCGGCGTGGAACGGCCGATGCGCATCCTCCGGCTGGTTGGGGGCCGCGCCATGCCCGCCATGGGGTGAACGGCGGGCGCGGCAACAGGGTCGCCGGTCGAGCGTTGTTCTTCGCTGAAACCCCAGCGGATGGGAGCAACGACAATGAGCGGATTTTTCTCCGGCCGGTCCGGCGGCGGGTTGACGGGCGGCCTGTCGAACGGCGTCAAGATGGCGGCCATCGCCTTTCTGGTGCAGCAGCTCATGAAGCATTCGCGCCAGGAGGGTGCAGCGAGTGCGGCGCCGACGTCCGCCTCACCGGCCGAAGGGACGGGCGGGCTTGGCGGCCTGTTGGGTGGCCTGCTCGGCGGCGGCGCGGCTGGCGGCGGGCTGCTGGGCGGCCTGGGCGGACTGCTGGGCCAGTTGCGCGCTCAAGGGCTGGGCTCACAGGTCGACTCCTGGGTCAGGCCCGGCGAGAACCACGCCGTCTCGCCCCAGGAGCTTGAGCGCCACCTCGACCCGAATGACCTCGACGCCGCGGCCCAACAGGCCGGGACGGACCGGCAGAGCCTGCTGGAAGAGTTGAGCCGGACGTTGCCGCAGTTCGTGGACCATGCGACGCCGCAGGGTCAGGTCCCGCAGCGCGAGGAGGAGATCGGCGGCGAGGGGATCGGCGGCCTGCTGAGCAGCCTCCTCCAGGGTGGGCAGGCCAGGCAGCGCTAACGGAGGCGGCTCCGGATTTCCTCGGCCAGTTCTCGGAGGACGGGTTCGGGACGCTCCGCCAGCCGCGCCGCCATGCTGCCGAGGAAGCCCGGCGAGCCGCCCTCGGCGGCCCGCCGGAACCAGCGCAGCGCCGCCTCGGCATCCCCTTCGGCCAAAGCCAGCGTGCCCATGTTGAACTGGGCACGGAAGTCGCCGGCCTCGGCGGCACGGGCGTAGAGGGCGAAGGCGGCTTGTGGGTCGGGTGGGCCTTCCCAGCCTTCCTCCAGGAAGCGCCCCAGCACCGTCAGGGATTTGGCGTGGCCCTGGGCGGCGGCGCGACGGAACCAGTGCAGCGCCTCGGCCCGGTCCTGCGGGACGCCGCTGCCACGCGCGAGCAACAGGGCCAGGTTGTACTGCGCCCAGTCCAAGCCCTTCTCCGCCGCCGCCCGGTAGAGGGCAGCGGCGCGGGTCAGGTCCGCCGGCACACCCCAGCCCAGCTCATGACAGCGCCCGGCCATGTTCAACCCTTCCGGGCTTCCTGCCTCGGCGGCGGTGCGGAACCAGGCATAGGCGGCGGCGCGGTCCATGGGCACGCCGCGCCCTTCCAGCAGGATCTGGCCGTAGAGCAGTTGCGCCTGAAGGAGCCCGGCGCGGGCAGCGGCGGCGATCCAGCGCGCCGCTTCCTCCGGTGGCCCGGCGAAAGCGGCCTGAAGCTGTTCCGCACTGGCGGCGCGGATCTCGGCCAGGGATACAGGTGGCGGCGAAGCAAGGCGAGTGGCACGGCGACGAAGCATACGCCGCTTATGCGACTAAGAATTCATCGCAACAAGTCCGCTGCGTATCGGCGCCTCAGCTACGCGCCGCCAGCCGCCCCCCCTGCTTCACCCGGCCGGGCAGGGAATGGCCAACGACGTCCTCCGCCAGCCGCCCGGCCTCGATCAGCCGGTCGAGATCGAGGCCTGTCTCCACGCCGCATTCAGCGCAGAGCAAGGCAAGATCCTCGGTGCAGAGGTTCCCGGCGGCGCCGGCATGCTTCGCGAAGGGGCAGCCGCCGAGTCCCGCAATGGCGGCATCGAAGCGGGCGACGCCCATGCGCAGCCCTTCCCAGGCATTCACCATGGCCATGCCGCGCGTGTCGTGCAGGTGGAGCGAGATCTCCAGGTCCGGCCACTTGTCGCACACCGCGCCCACCACGCGCCGGATAGTGAGCGGCGTCGCCCAGGCCATCGTGTCGGCCAGGGAAATCACCGGCCGCTCCAGCCCGGCGCCGCCGGCGAGCGACAGGATCGCCTCGATGCGGTCCAGCACCGCATCCACCGGCACCTCGCCCTGAAAGTTGCAGCCGAAGGCCGCCATGATGGTGGCGCGCGCGAAGGGGATGCGGTGCTCGGCATAGAGCGCCATCAGCGCCGCGGCGGCGGCGAGGTCCTGCTCGCGGTCACGGTTCTGGTTGCGCTTGCCGAAGACCTCGGAGGCGGAGACCGAGACGCTGCCGTCCAGCGTCAGGTTCGGTGCCACCAGGGCGCGCAGGAAGCCCTTGGCGTTGAGCCAGAGCGCGCCGAAGGCGACCCCCGGCGGCGGTTTCAGCCCGGCGCAGACGGCCTCGGCATCCGCCATGCCCGGCACCCGCCGTGGATCGACGAAGGACACCGTCTGGATGCGCTTCAACCCGGTTTCAGCCAGGGCGTGGATGAGTTCGAGCTTGTGAGCGGTGGAAATCTCGCCCTTCTCGAACTGGAAGCCCTCGCGCGGACCTTCCTCGCGGATCTCGATGCGGCGGGGCAGGCTCATGCTTCGGCCTCCGTCTCGGGCAGGGTGAGGATGCCGTCCCGCTGAAGCGCCGCCTGCTCCTCCGGCGAGAGGCCGAGGCCGGCCAGCACGGCGGCCCCCCCTTCGCCGACATGCGGCGGCTGGCGACGCAGGGTCAGCGGCGCGTTCTCGAAATGCACCGGCGTCATCGGCAGCGGCGCGCGGACGGTGTCGGTCAGCGCCGTCTCGCCCATGATGCCGCTGGCCAGCAGATGCGGATCGGTGAACAGATCCTCGGGATGCGCCACCGGGGCGCAGGGGATGAAGGCGGCACGGCAGCGGCGCAGCACTTCCTCGACTGGCCATCCGGCGATCAGCTTCTCCAGCACGGGCATGATGCGCTCCCGCCCGGCGACGCGCTGCGCATTGCTGGCGAGGGACGGGTCCGCACCCAGCTCGTCCAGGCCGAAATGCTGGCAGAGGCGCTGCCAGTGCTGGTCGCTGGTAACGCCGACGAAGACCTGCCCGTCCTGCGCCTGGAACACGTCGTAGATTGCCCAGGTGATGCGCCGCGCCGTCATCGGCGGCACGCGCTCGCCGGCGATGGCGCCCGCCGCCATGTGCTGGCCCACCATAAAGGCCACGCTCTCGAAGAGCGAGGCCTGCACCTTCTGGCCCTGGCCGGTCTGCTCCCGCTGGCGCAGCGCCGCCAGGATGCCGACCACGCCGAAGACGCCGCCCATGATGTCCACCACCGAGGTGCCGGCGCGCATCGGCCGGCCGGGCAGGCCGGTCATGTAGGCCAGGCCGCCCTGCATCTGCACCACCTCGTCCAGCGCCGGCAGCTTCTCGTAGGGACCGGGCAGGTAGCCCTTCAGCGCGCAATAGACGAGGCGCGGGTTGATTGCCCGCAACTGCTCCCAGCCGAGGCCCAGCCGCTCCATCGTGTCGGGCGCGAAGTTCTCCACCAGCACGTCGGCGGTGGCGACCAGCTTCTCCAGGATGGCCTTGCCACGCGGGTCCTTCAGGTCCAGCGCCAGGCTCGCCTTGTTGCGGTTGTAGGTGGCGAAGAAGCCGGTGCCGAAGCCGCCCAGCCGCCGCGTGCGGTCGCCCTGTGGCGGCTCGATGCGGATGACCTCGGCGCCCAGATCCGCCAGCACCACCCCGCAGGAAGGGCCCATGACGGTATGGCCGAAATCCAGCACGCGGAGACCGGTAAGGGGAAGGGCATTGGTTGACACGGCAGTGTTCCGTTAGACAGAATGATATTCTGCTCATCAGAATGGAACCGCAGGGCATGGGGGTCAAGCCGGAAGCGCCGGCCGAAGGCGTGGGGGCCGTGGACCGGGCGCTCTCCATCCTCTTCGCGTTCAGGCCGGGCGAGGAGGCGCTGACCCTGGCCGAGTTGTCCCGTCGGACGGGCCTATACAAGAGCACGCTGCTGCGGCTGATTGCGTCGCTGGAGCGGGGGCGGATGCTGGTGCGGCCGGCGCTGGAGGCACGCTGGCGGCTGGGTCCTGCGCTGGTCACGCTGGGGCTTCAGGCGGAGCAGGGCACCGCCCCGCTGCGCGAGACGGTGCCACCGGTGCTGCGCCGGCTGACAGCCGCTACCGGCGAGAGCGCCAGCTTCTATGTCCGTGAGGGCGAATTCCGCCTCTGCCTGCTGCGGGAGGAGGGACAGCATGCCGTGCGCGAGCATCTCCTGCCCGGCAGCTTGCTGCCGCTCGACCGTGGCGCGGCTGGGCATGTTCTTTGCGGCGCCGGGCTTTCGGTCAGCATCGGCGAGCGCGATCCGGAACTGGCTGCCATTGCCGCGCCGGTGCGGGGCAGGGGTGGGGCGTTGCTCGGCGCGCTCTGTCTCTCCGGCACCGCCACGCGGTTTGGCGAGATCGGGCGGCAGCAGGAACTGGCGGCGGTGCTGGAACGTGAGGCGGCGCAGCTCTCCCATCTGCTCGGCGACTGAGGCGTGCCCCGCTCAGGAGCGGGAGACGCCATCCGCCACCAGCGTGCAGCCGGCGATGGCCAGCAGGATCGCCAACCCCGGCCAGAGCGCCGCCAGCGGTGCGGCGAAGACCGCCTCCTGCGCATTGGCCAGCATGTTGCCCCAGGAGGGGGTGGGGGGCTGGATGCCGAGGCCAAGGAAGCTCAGCACGCTTTCCGCCAGGATGGCACCGGCCACCGCGAGTGCCGAGGCCACCGCCACCGGCGCCGCCAGCCCCGGCAAAACGTGGCGCCACAAAAGCCGCCCCTCCGTCACCCCGAGCGCCCGCGCCGCGCGGACATAGTCGCTGGCCAGGATGGTAAGCGCCCCCGCCCGCGCCAGCCGCGCCACGCCCACCCAGCCGAACAGCACGAGGATGGTGACGATGCGCAGCATGTCCGTTGCCGCTTCGCCGCGTGGCAGGCCGAGCTTGGCCGGGTCCATCGCCGCCAGCAGCACCAGGATGGGCAGGGCGGGCAAGGCGAGCAGCCCGTCCGCGAGGCGCATCAGCACCGCATCCACCCAGCCGCCGCGCCAGGCCGCCAGCAGGCCGATGGCGGTACCGAGGATGGAGGCGGCAAGCGCTGTCGCCAGCCCGACCCCGAGCGAGATACGGGCGCCGTATAGCAGGCGGGTGAAGAGGTCGCGCCCCAGCTCGTCGGCGCCGAGCGGGTAATCCAGCGAGGGCGGGGTGTAGCGGGCGAAGAGGTCGGGGGCGAAAGGGTCCTTGCCGATCCAGCCGGCGGCGAGGGGCGCAACCAGCGCGGCCAGGGCGAGAAGGGCGAGCAGCAGCAGGCCGAAGCGCAGCCGGGTCATCATCGCGCGTCGATCCGGGGATCGAGCCAGCGCTGGGCGAGGTCGGCGGCGAGGGTGGCCAGCATGGTCACCAGCGCCACCAGCAGCAGCGCCAGCAGGGCCAGGTTGTAGTCGTTGCCCATGACGGAATCGTAGAGCAGCTTGCCCATGCCGGGGCGGGCGAAGACCGTCTCCGTCACCAAAGCGCCGGAAACGAGGCTCCCGGCATCCAGCGCCAGCAGGGTCAGCAGCGGCACGGCGGCATTGGGCAGGGCGTGGCGCCAGAGCACCCGTGCCTCCGAGCCGCCGCGCGCGCGGGCGCTGGTGATATGCGGGCGCGCGAGCTCGGTGGTCAGGGCGGCGGCGGCATGGCGCGCGTAGGCCGCCATCTGGCCGAAGGCGATGGTCGTGACCGGCAGCACCAGGAAGGGCAGGGCCGAGCCGCCCGGTTCCGGCGCACCCCCCGCCGGCAACCAGCCCAGCCGCACGGCGAAGAGGATGATCAGCAGGATGCCCAGCCAGAAGGAGGGCACCGCCTGGGCCAGCAGCGTGGCGGCATCCACCACCGGCGCCATGCGCGGCTTCAGGGCCGCCAGCCCGCCGAGCGCGATCCCGATCACCGCCGCCAGCGCCACCGCCGAGCCGACCAGCACCAGCGTCGAGCGCAGCGCCGGCCAGAGCACCGCCGTCACCGGCTGGGCGAAGAGGCGGGAATAGCCGAACTCGCCGCGCAGCACGCCCGTCCCCCAGGCCAGGTAGCGTTCCAGCAGGGGCTGATCGAGCCCGTGCAGGGCGCGCAGGCGCGCGATGTCCTCCGGCGTCAGGCGCGGGTCGGAGAAGAGGGCGAGCGAGACCGGGTCGCCCGGCATCAGGCCGATGGCGAGCCAGGCGGCCAGCGAGAGCAGCACCAGGGTCAGCGCGATCTGCGGCAGCCGCAGTGCGGCGAGCCTCAGCATCGGGGCCTCAGCGCGCGCGCCATTCCGTCACCCAGAGCGAGGAGTAGTTCTGGTGCCCGGTGGGCGTCACGCCCTCCAGCCAGCGCGGCCAGATATGCGCGTCCGCGCGGTGCCAGAGCGGCAGCACCGGCAGGTCCTCGGCGATGCGGCGCTGCAGCTCGAACCAAAGCGGCTTGCGTTTCGCTGCATCCAGCGTGACGGGGATCTCCTCGATCAGCCGGTCCACATCGGGGTTGCTGTAGCCCGTGTAGTTCTGGCCGGACCAGTTGCGCTCGGCGCGCGGGATCTCCTCGGAATGGAAGGTGGAGCGCGGCACGTTCTCCGGGCTGCTGACCCAGGCGAACATCGCCATCCCGGTGAAGCGGCGCTTCGTCACCGTCTCACTGAAGAAGACCCGCGGCGGCTCGTTCCGGATGCGTGCCTCGACTCCCACCGCGCGCCACATGCCGGCCAGGATCTGCTGCACCTGCTCGCGGGCACGGTTGCCGGCGGTGGTCATGAACTCCAGGGAGAGCTTATCGCCGGTGGCGTTGCGCCGGATGCCGTCCGGCCCGGGCCGCCAGCCAGCTTCCTCCAGCAGCTTGGCAGCGCGGGCGGGGTCGAAGGGGTATTTCGGCGTGTCCGGGTCGTACATGACATCGCGCGGATGCACGCCGCCCGCCGCCACCTCCTGCCGCCCCTCGTAGAGCCGCGCCACGATCTGCGCGCGGTCGGCGGCCAGCAGCAGCGCCTGCCGCACGCGCTGGTCGGCAAGGCTCGGGTTGTCGAGCATCAGGTCGACATGCTCGTAGGTCAGGCCGGGCACGAAGTCGAAGCGGAAGCGGTCGCCGGTGCGGCGTTGCAGGGCAATGGCCTGCTCCAGCGGCAGGCCCAGCTCCCCGGCGACCATGTCGAGTTGCCCGGCCAGAAGCTGCGCCTCCAGTGCCGCCGTGTTCTCCACGGTGCGCACCTGGATGCGGTTGAAGGCGGGGGCGGGGCCGGACCAGTGCGCATTGCGCTCCAGCGTCACCCCCGCACCGGGCTGCACGGCGCTGACGCGGTAGGGTCCGTTCCACAGCGCCGGGTTGGTGGTCTCGGTCTCGTAGGCGGAGCGGGTGCGGTAGTTGGCGCGGTCGGCCTCCCAGCGCGGCCGCTCGATGCGCGCCGGCAGCGGCTGGAACTGGCCGAGGCTGGCGTAGTCGAAGGTCACCTTGTCGAACCGCAGGGTGAAGCGGTGCGGGTCGTCGCTGAGGAACTCATAGGCCGAGCGGTAGAATTCGGCCGGGCCGAAGCCGGTCTCGAAGGCGCGGCCGGCCTCCCAGGCGAAACGCAGGTCCTCGGCGGTGACGGGGGTGCCGTCGCCCCATGTCCAGTCCTTCCGCAGCCGCCATGTGATACGGATGCCTGGCTTGCCACCGGGCGTCTGCTCCAGCACGGCGTCGCCGTTCTCCAGGCTGGGCAGCCGCTCGCAGCCAATGCAGGCGAGCTTCCACTCGGCGTCGTAGGCGGTGACGGGATGCAGCGCGAAGCCCTCAATGTAGGCCTTGGCCGCCATGTTCTCGATGTTGGGGTGGAAGTTCGCCGGATACTGGCTGAGGCCGATGGTGAGGCTCTCATGCGTCCCCTGCGCCTGGGCAGGGCCCCAGGCGGAGATGAGGAGCGGGGCGGCGGCGAGGGCGACGAGAAGGGAGCGGCGCAGCATCCGGCGATGATGCCGCCGGGCGCCGCGCCGCGGTAGGGCAAATGCGACCCGCGCCTAGCCGAGGAGGAGGCCACCCAGCATCCAGACGTTCAGCCCGACGATCACCAGCGCGGCCGCCCAGCCCACCACCAGCTGCCAGTTCGGCGTGACCAGCGCGCCGAGGCGGCGGCGGTCACCGGCGAAGATCATCAGCGGAATGGCGGCGAAGGGCAGTTGCAGCGAGAGGATCACCTGCGACAGCACCAGAAGCTGCGCCGTGCCGCTCTCGCCGTAGAACCAGGTGACCAGCACCGCCGGCACGATGGCGATCGTCCGCGTCACCAGCCGCCGCACCACCGGGCGCAGCCGGAGCCGGATGAAGCCCTCCATCACCACCTGCCCGGCGATGGTGGCGGTGACGGTGCTGTTCAGCCCGCAGGCCAGCAGCGAGACGGCGAAGAGGATGGGCGCGGCGGCGCCGAGCAGCGGCGCCAGCAGGGCATGGGCCTCGCCGATCTCGGCCACCTCGGTCTGGCCATGGACATGGAAGGCGGCGGCCGCGGTGATCAGGATGGCGGAGTTGATCAGCAGCGCCAGGGCAAGCGCCACGCTGCTGTCGATGCTGGCGAAACGGATGGCCTCGCGCTTGCCCGCCTCATCCTGCCGCGCGGCGCGGGACTGCACGAGCGCGGTGTGCAGGTAGAGGTTGTGCGGCATCACCGTGGCGCCGAGGATGCCGAGCGCCAGGTAAAGCTCCGTCTGGTTGGTGACGATGGAGGCGGAAGGCAGGTAGCCGCGCAGCACCGCGCCCCATTCCGGATCGGCCAGCACGACCTGCCCGATGAAGCAGCCGGCGATCAGCGCGATCAGGCCGATGACGAAGGCCTCCAGCCAGCGGACGCCCTTGTGCTGGAGCCAGAGGATCAGGAAGGCGTCCAGCACCGTCAGGATCACGCCTTCCAGCAGCGGCAGGCCGAAGAGCAGCTGCAGCGCGATGGCGGTGCCGATCACCTCGGCGAGGTCGGTGGCGACGATCGCCGCCTCCGCCAGAATCCAGAGCGGGATGGCGGCGGCGCGGTGGAAGCGCTCGCGGCAGAGCTGCGCGAGGTCGCGCCCCGTTGCGATGCCGATGCGCGCGCAGATCGCCTGCAACAGCATGGCGATGAGCGAGGAGAGCAGGGCAACGACCAGCAGCTTGTAGCCGAAGGCCGAGCCGCCGGCGATGGCGGTCGCCCAATTGCCCGGGTCCATGTAGCCGACGGCCACCAGATAGCCCGGCCCGATGAAGGCCAGCAGGCGGCGCAGCCAGTGCCCGCCACGCGGGACGGCCACGCTCTGGTGGATCTCGGCCAGGCTTGGCGGGAGATACTCGGCCGTCCTGGAGCGGGCGGTGCCAGCTTCAGCGGAGCAGTCGTTCATGGGGCTTCCTTCTCTCGCCCATCATGAAACATGTAGCTCAGGCTACATTCAAGAGGGAACTCCCCTGGATGAAAGGGCGGCGCCCCCGCCACGCCTTGCATGGGGAAGCGCCGCCCTTGCTGCGCGCCGGATCGTCGGGGGCGGCCTGAGCCGCCGCGCCTCAGCCGGCGCTGGCCTTGAACTGCTCGGCCTCTTCCAGGCTGCCGACGCCGCCTCGCTCGCGGCTCCAGCTCACCGGGTCCTCCAGGAACTTGCGCACTTCCTTGAGAGCGGACTCGGAGAAGTAGGGGCGCTCGCGGCAGACCTCCAGCACGTCCCACCAGGTGGCAAGGTGCAGCAGGTTCAGGTTCATCGCCTTCAGCTTGTCCTGCCCGCCGGGGAAGACGCCGTAGTAGAAGACCACGAAAGTGTCGTCGCAGATGGCGCCGGCGTCGCGCAGGGCCTGGGCGAAGCGGATCTTGCTGCCGCCATCGGTGGTCAGGTCCTCCACCAGCAGGGTGCGCTTTCCCTCCGGCACGTCGCCCTCGATCTGCGCGTTGCGGCCGAAGCCCTTCGGCTTCTTCCGCACATAGGACATCGGCGCCATCATCCGGTCGGCGATCCAGGCGGCATAGGGAATGCCGGCCGTCTCGCCGCCGGCCACGGCCTCGATGGTCTCGTAGCCGATGTGGCGGCCGATCTTCTCCACCGCGAGGTCGCAGATGCGGTTGCGGGCGCGCGGGAAGAAGATGATCTTGCGGCAGTCGATGTAGACGGGGCTCTTCCAGCCCGAGGTGAAGGTGTAAGGCTCCTCCGGCCGGAAGTTGACGGCCTTGATTTCCAGGAGGATGCGGGCGGTGGTCAGCGCGGCGTCGCGATCCCAGTCGGAAGCGTGCGTCGAGGGCATGGCAGGAGCTCCTTTTGGGGCGGTTCGTAACCCTCGCGGAGCGGCACGTCCATGACGGATGAGAGCAACAAGGTCTGGGTGCTGGCCGATCCCCGCGCCGGCACCGCGGCGCAGGCGCTGGGCATCGCCGAGCGGCTGGAGGTGCCATTCCGCACGGTTCCGCTGGCCTGGGCCGGGCTGGCGCGGCTTCCCTTGCCCTGGCCGACCCTGGCGGGGCTGACGGCGGAAGCACGGGCACAGTTCGCCCCGCCCTGGCCTGAGCTGGTGCTGTCGGCTGGCCGCCGCTCGGGCCCGGTGGCGCGTTGGCTGCGCCAGCGCGGCGCGCGCACGGTGCACTCCATGCGGCCCGGGCTTTGCCCGGCAGGCTTCGACCTGCTGGTGATCGGCCAGCACGACGCGCCGAAGCCAGCCCCGAACATCCTGCCGATCCTCGGCGCGCCGCATCGCATGAGCCCCGAGCGACTGGCGGCCGCGCGCGGGGAATGGGCCGAGCTCGCGGCGCTGCCCAGCCCCCGCGTGGCCCTGTTGCTGGGCGGCGAGGTTCGCGGCGAGGGGATGAATCCGGCGGCGGCGGCCGAGCTGGCCCGGCAGGCAGCCGGCTTCGGCGGCAGCGTGCTGGCCACCACTTCCCGCCGGACCGGCGCCGCGGCGCATGGTGCGGTGGCCGCGGCGTTGCAGGCCGTACCGCACCGGTTGCACGGCTGGGGCGATGCGGGACCGAATCCCTATCCGGGCTTCCTGGCCTGGGCGGAGGCCGTGGTCGTCACAGGCGACTCCGTCTCCATGATCAGCGAGGCCCTGGCCACGCCGGCCTCGGTGTTCATCGCCGAGACGACCAAGGCGCCGCGCCACCGCGCGCTGTGGCGCAGCCTCTATGCGGCGGGGCAGGCGCGGCCCCTCATGACCCCCGCGCTCTTTCCTCGCACGCCACTGGACGAGGCCGCGCGCGTGGCAGCCGAGATTCACGCGCGCGGCTGGGCCTGAGCGCCAGGCGCGCCGCCGATCGGGCGCAGGGCCAGCCAGAAGGAGAGCTGGGCGACGATGCTCGCGCCGACCAGCACCAGCGCCGCGGTCAGCGCCGGATCGGGCCCAAACCCGGCTAACGAGGTGCAGAGCGCGCCGACCGCCATCTGCGCGAAGCCGAACAGGCCGGCGGCGGAGCCGACCACCGCCGGGTTGACGCCCACCGCCTGGGTGAGCGCCAGCGGCGAGGTGGCGCCGGCGCCCATGGTGAAGATGAACATGCTACCCACCGCCAGCGGCACGGAAAGCTGCCCCAGCAGCACCGCGCCCAGCAGCACGCAGGCGGCCGCCAGGCTGAGCAGGTTGGCGCCCACCATCAGGCGCTGCAGCCGCATGCGGGCGACGAGCCGGCCGGTCATCGCGCTGCCCACCCAGGCGCCGCCGATCAGGATGGCGAGATAGACGCCCACCTCCTCCGGTGGGCGGTGCAACTGGCCGCTGAAGATGAAAGGAGCGGAGGCGGTGAAGGCATACATCGAGGTGGTGGCGCAGCCGCCGCCCAGGGCGAAGCCGAGGAAGGCGCGCGAGCCGATCAGCTTGCCATAGTTGCGGCCGAGCGAGGCAAGGTCGGCGTTCACGCCGCGCTGCCCGGTTTCCGGCAGCATCCGCCAGGTGAGAAGAACGAGAACGAGGCCGAGGGCGCAGAGCGCACCGAAGATGGCGCGCCAGCCCAGGGTGGTGGCCAGCATTCCGCCGAGAATTGGCGCCAGTCCGGGGCCGAGCAGCACCATCAGGTTCATCAGCGCGAGGCGGCGTGCGGCCTGCTCCGGCCCGGCCGTATCGCGGACGATGGCGCGGCCCAGCACCAGCCCGGCGCAGCCGCCGAGCGCCTGCGCCAGCCGAGCGAGGATCAGGCTCGGCGCCGTGGGCGCGAAGGCGGCGGCAAGTCCGGCCGCAGTGTAAAGGGCAAGGCCGGTGAGCAGGGTGGCGCGGCGGCCGAAGTGGTCGGCGACGGGGCCGTAGATGAGCTGGCCCAGCGCCAGGCCGAGGATGTAGAGGCTGATCGTTGCCCGCAGCGCGCTGTCGCTGGCCTGCAGATCCGCCGCTGCGACGGGCAGGGCGGGGATGAAGATGTGCATGGCGAGCGTGCCGCTGAGCGTGACCATCGCCAGCAGCCAGAGCGGCGGCTGGCGTGAGGCAGGCGGAGGCGTAGCAACGGCAGGGGATGGCGCGGCCTCGGCGGCCCGCCACATCATGGCGCCGCCTCCAGGCCGGCTGTCAGTTGCGTCGCGATATGGCGCAACACACGGTCGGCGGTGACGAGATCCGCCTCGTCGAGTCCCGCCAACGCCGTCTCACGGGCGGCGCGCGCCACCTGTTCCACCTGCGCCACGGTGGCGCGCCCTTGTTCGGTCAGCACCAGAACGCGGGCGCGCCGGTCGCCCTCCTCGCCACGACGCTCCACCAGCCCGGCGGCTTCCAGCGCGTCGATCAGGCGCACCACGGAGGAGCCGTCGAGCGAAAGGGAGTGTGCCAGATCCTTCTGCCGCATCGGTGCCTCGGCGCGGGCAATGCGCAGCAGCGGCAGCCAGGTGGCCTCGGTCAGGCCAAATTCCTGCAGGCGGGTGTCGGCCCAGCGGCGCCACTGGCGCGCGGTCTGGGCAAGCAGGGCTCCGAAGCCCTGACGAAGCTGCTCGGGGGAGGGCGGCATGGGCGGGCCTCCAGGAATGCGACGCCAACTGATGGCACGTCAATTATTGGGGGACAATACTCCCTGGCCGGCCGTCCCCGGCTTGCCGGGGGGCGGCGTCACGGCCATCCTTCGCCGCATCACGCCACTCGACTGAGGATCGTCCATGTCCCGCTCTTATCGAATCGCCGTTGTGCCCGGAGATGGCATCGGCAAGGAAACCGTGCCGGAAGGGCTGCGGGTGCTGGATGCTGCCGGGCGCCGCTTCGGCTTCGACCTCAAACTTTCGCACTACGACTGGTCCTGCGAGACCTTCCAGAAGACCGGCCGCATGATGCCGGAGGACGGCATCGACCAGCTCCGCGAGAGCGACAGCGTCTTTCTCGGGGCCGTCGGCTGGCCAGGCGTGCCGGACCATGTCTCGCTCTGGGGCCTGCTGATCCCGATCCGCCGCGAGTTCGACCAGTATATCAGCCTGCGCCCCTGCAAGCTGATGCCCGGCGCCAAGACGCCGCTGGCCAATCGCACGCCCGCCGAGATCGACTTCTACGTCGTGCGCGAGAACACCGAGGGCGAGTACTCCTCCGCCGGCGGGAAGATGTTCGCGGGCACCGAACGCGAGTTCGTCATGCAGGAGAGCGTCTTCACCCGCAAGGGCGTGGACCGCGTGCTGAAATACGCCTTCGAGCTGGCGCAGACCCGGCCCCGCAAGAAGCTGACCAGCGCCACCAAGTCCAACGGCATCACCTTCACCATGCCCTACTGGGACGATCGCTTCGCGGCGATGGCGAAGAACTATCCGGACGTCACGACCGATCAGTTCCACATCGACATCCTCTGCGCGCATTTCGTGCAGCACCCGGATTGGTTCGACGTGGTGGTCGGCTCCAACCTGTTCGGCGACATCCTCTCCGATCTCGGCCCGGCGGTGGCCGGCTCGATCGGCATCGCGCCTTCGGCCAACATCAACCCGGAGAAGGCGCATCCCTCGATGTTCGAGCCGGTGCATGGCAGCGCGCCCGACATCGCGGGCAAGCATATCTGCAATCCGATCGGCCAGATCTGGTCCGGCGCGATGATGCTGGAGCATCTGGGCGAGAAGGAAGCGGCTGACTGTATCGTCCGCAGCATCGAGAAGCTGCTGGCGGAGGGCGGGCCGCGCACGCGCGACATGGGCGGCCAGGCCGGCACGGCGGATGTGGGCAAGGCGCTGGCCGAGGCGGTGGCGAACAGCGGCTGAACCCGGGGCGCCGCAGACGAAACTTGAACGCTCGTTCAGATGAGCCTATAAAAACGGTCAGACAAGTTGCGAGCGATTCTCATCTTGCTCGCAACTGTAGGAGGATGCTGATGGGCCATGACTTCAGCCACATCACCCGCCGTTGCGAGCGAGCGGTGGTGACCGCGTACCGGGAGCTGCGCGAAACGGGGAACGACGACCTGTCGTCCTTCCGCGCCTGCACGGCTCTCTACCGGATTCACCATCCCGAATCCTCGGTTAGCGAGGCGCGGCGGCTGGTGTCGGAGTGGATCGACCATCACGTCGTCCGCGGCGAGACCGGCCCGACTGACGGCTGCGAGTGCCCCTGAGCTGAACGGCCGGCACTGAGCTTGCGGGCCTGGAAGGGTACCCTTCCAGGCCTTTTCTGCATTCAGCGCCGGATGAGGTCCGGGTTGAAGCGGACATCGGGTCGCGCCAGCCCGCCGGAGATGCCGACCGGCGTGCCATCCGCGCGCCAGCAGGCGGCGCCTTCCAGCATGCCGTCGGCATGGAAGCGGACGGCGCCCATGCCGCCGCCGATGTGCTTCACCCGCTGCACCCGGTGGCCGAGCGCGGCGAGCTTCGCATCCAGATCCGCCGCGATGGTCGGCTCCAGCTCCAGCGTATGGCCGTTGGTCCAGATGCGCGGGGCCTCCACGGCGTCCTGCAGGTCCATGCCGTGGTCGATCAGGTTGATCACCGCCTGCATGGCCGAGCCGAAGATGCGCAACCCGCCGGGCAGGCCGAGCGCGAAGGCCGGCCTGCCGTCCTTGCGCACGATGGTGGGCGCCATCGAGGTAAAGACCCGCTTGCCCGGCGCGACGGAGAGCGCCTTGTCCGGATGCGGATCGAAGTTGAACATGTAGTTGTTGGCGATCAGCCCGGTGCCGGGGATCGAGAAGCGGGCGCCGAACAGGCTGTTGATGGTCTGCGTGGTGGCGACGATGTTGCCAGCCGAATCCGCCACGGTGACATGCGTGGTATTGGCGGATTCCGCCGGCGGGATGCCCGGCGCCCAGTCCTGCGCCGCGTCGCGCTTCAGCAGGGCACGGCGCTCGGCGGCGTAGTCCTTGCTGGTGAGCTTCTCCACGGGGACGTTGATGAAGGCCGGGTCGGCGGTGGCCACGGCGCGATCGGCGAAGGCCATCTTCAGCGACTCGGCCAGCAGGTGGACCGTCTCCGCGCTGCCGGAGCCCAGCGCGCCCAGGTCGAACCCCTCCAACAGGTTCAGCATCTGCGTCATATGGACGCCGGAGGAGGACGGCGGCGGCGGCGCCAGCACCTCGAAGCCGCGATAGTGGCCGATCACCGGCTCCCGCTCGACCACGGCGTAGCTCTCTAGGTCCCCGGTGCCGATCAGCCCGCCGGTGGCCGCCATATGCGCTGCCAGGGCGCGGCCCAGCTCGCCGCCATAGAGGGCGGCGGGTCCCTGTTCGGCGATCAGCCGCAGCGATTCGGCCAGCACGGGCTGCCGCAGCAGCGTGCCGGCCGCCAGCGGCGCGCCGTCGGGAAGGAAGGTGGCAGCGAGGCCAGGATCGCGCGCCAGGTCGGCGGCGGCGTCGTGGATGGCGCCGGTCAGATAGGCGGTGACGCGGAAGCCCTCGGCGGCGGCGCGGATGGCCGGGCGCAGCACCTCCGCGAGCGGCAGCGTTCCGTGCTCGGCCAGCGCCTTGCACCAGCCGGCCAGCGCGCCCGGCACGGCCATGGCCAGCACGCCCACCGCGTTCTCGCGGCCTTCGGTCTCCTGATAGTCGGGCAGGGTGTCGGAGACGGTGCGGTACATGTCGGGCCGCGCCGCCGCCGGCGCGGTGGAAAGCCCGTCCAGCACCAGGTGCCGGCCGTCTGCCAGGCGCAGATGTGCCACGCCGCCGCCGAGGGGACCGACCATCATCGGCTCCACCACGGTCAGGGTGAACAGCGCGGCGATGGCGGCGTCGATGGCGTTGCCGCCGGCCAGCAGCATCTCCGCTCCCGCCGCCGAGGCGACGGGATGGTTGGTCACCACCATGCCTTTGCTGGCGAGCGCCGGGCGCTTCTCGCAGGCAAAGGGGCTGCCGGCGCGATTCTTCCAGCTCATGGGGCAACCCCCTGGCAGGCGGCGCCGAAGGCGCGGAACAGGGCCGTGCTGGCGGCGTCCTCGCCGAAGCGCCACTCGGGATGCCACTGCACCGCGAGCTGGAAGCCGCGCGCGCCGATGGGGCGAACGGCCTCCACCGTGCCGTCCGGCGCCACTGCCTCCACTGTCAGCCCTTCGGCGACGCGATCGATCCCCTGCATGTGCACCGAATTCACCCGGATCTCCTTCCTTCCCGTCACCGCCTGCAACAGGCCGTCGGCGGTGATGTCGTGGCGGGGGCGGTAGCGCTCCGCCAGCGTCTCGCCGTGGCCGCGATGGTCCTCGCGGCCGGGCAGCAGGTGCAGGCGGCTGTGCAGCGTGCCGCCAAGCGCCACGTTCATCTCCTGCAATCCCCGGCAGATCGCGAAGACCGGCAGGCCGCGTTCCAGCGCGGCGCGGATCAGCGGCAGGGTGGTGGCGTCGCGTGCCGGGTCCTCCAGCTCGCCCTCGGGCGCGGCCGGTCCGCCATAGAGGGCGGGCCGCAGGTTCGAGGGGGAACCGGGGATCAACAGTCCGTCCAGCCGGTCGAGATAGCCCTCGGCGTCGAGCGCATCGCCCAGCGGAGGGATCAGCACCGGGCGGACTCCGGCGCCCTCGGCCAGGGCGGCCATGTAGCGGGAGGGGGTGGCGTGCTGCGGATGGCCGGCCAGTTCGCGGCAGCAGGCGGGAACGCCCACCCAGGGCCGGCGGGGCGTCGTCAGGCGAGGCAAGGCGGCATGCTCCGAATGCGGCGACAGGGAGGTCAGGCTCGCGCCGTGCGGGAAGCTTGTCCAGAGGTGCGGTCAAGGTCTGGGCGCGTGGCGGGATCGCCCCATATGGCCGCGCAGGAACCCACGACGCAGCAGGAGCGCCGCCGATGCAGGACGAGACCCCCAGGACGCCGCCGGAGATGGACGAGGAACTGATCGCCTTCGCCGGACGTGTCTTCCAGGCTGCGCGGGCCGGCGACGCGGCGACGTTGGAGGACCTGCTGCGGCAGGGCCTGCCGCCCAATCTCCGCAACGACAAGGGCGACACGCTGGTGATGCTGGCCGGCTATCACGGCCATGCCGGGGCGGTCCGCGTGCTGCTGGAGCACGGCGCCGACCCCGACATCATCAACGACCGTGGCCAGACGCCGCTCGGCGCCGCCGCCTTCAAGGGGGCGGGCGACGTGGTGGCGCTGCTGCTGAAGCACGGCGCGGCGATCGATGGCTGCGGCCCCGATGGCCGCACGGCGCTGATCTATGCGGCGATGTTCAATCGCGTGGAGATCGTGCGCCAGTTGCTCGCGGCGGGCGCCAACCCGGGGGCGCGGGATGCGGCGGGCCACACCGCCCGCATGGCCGCCGAGGTGATGGGGGCGGCCGACACGCCGGCCCTGCTGCCCGCAGAGCCGGCCTGAGTGGGCGCCTGGCCTCAGGCCGGGAGATGCCCCGACCAGCGCAGCGCGGCGAGGGCCAGCGCGTCGATCGTGTCGATCAGCGGCAGGCCGATCTCCGCATGGGGGCCGGCCTGGATGCCGAGCGGGATCTCGGTGCAGCCCAGCACCACGGCCGCGGCGCCCCGCGCCTTCAGGTTGCGCGCCGCCTCGGCCAGCGGAGGATAGGCCTCGGGCACCCGGTTCGCCTTGACCAGCGCGATGCCGGGGGAGACGAGCGAGGCCATCTCGGCCTCGTCCGGCACGATGCAGTCGTAGCCGCGCCCCTCCAGCCGCTCCTGGTAGAGCCGCATGGCCAGCGTCCCGGCGGTGCCCATCACGCCAATGCGGCCATTCGGGATGCCCTGGCGCGCCAGTTCCTCGGCCGCCGCATCCACGATGTGCAGCACCGGCAGCTTCGTGGCCGCCGCCATGCCCTCGTACCAGCCATGGGCGGTGTTGCAGGGGATGGCGATGGCGCCGCAGCCCGCCGCCTCCAACCCGCCGATGCCGCGCACCAGCCAGGGCAGGGGGTCCTCGCCGCCGGCGAGGCGGGCCGCCGTGCGATCAGGCACGCGGGGATCGGACCAGAGCACGGCGGGCAGGTGGTCCTGGTCGCGCGTGGCGGGGGTCAGCAGCGTCAGGCGCAGCATGAACTGGGCGCTGGCCAGCGGACCCATGCCGCCGAGCACGCCGAGCATCGGGCCGTCGCTGCCCGCCAGAGGGGCGGAAAGGGGAGCGGCGCCGCTCACAGGCCCAGCCCGTCCCAGACCAGCTTCACGCCGGTGATCGCCAGAAGGGAGTAGATCAAGCGGTAGAAGACCTTGTCGCTGATGCGGCGCTGGAGCCAGACCCCGAGCCGCACGCCGATCGGTGCCAGCGGCAGCAGCACCAGGCTGGTGAGCAGGTTGGCGAGCCGGAACTCGCCGAGCGCCGCATAGGGAATGAGCTTGATGTAGTTCACCGTGCCGAAAAAGACCACGGTGGTGGCGGCGAGCTGCGCCCGGTCCAGCCGGAGGGGGTAGAGATAGACTGCTAGCGGCGGCCCGCCGGCATGGGCGATGGTGCTGGTGAAGCCCGAGACGGCGGACCAGAAGCCGCCGCGCCAGCGACTCGGCCGCGCCGGCTCCGCCGCCGCCCCGCGCCGCGCCAGCCAGAGCGAGCGCGCCAGGAAGGCGAGGGTGATGACGCCCACCATCATCTTGGTCATGCGGTCGGTCATGGCGCCGAAGGCGAGGGCGCCGAACACGATTCCGAGGATGCCTCCCGGAATGATGATGCCCATCTCGCGCCGGTTCCAGCGGCCCCACCAGGCGCGCAGCCCGGCCAAGTCCATCAGGCAGAGCACGGGCAGGGTGATGGCCGCCGCCTGCGGCGCCGGCACCAGCAGCGCCATGGCCGGCACGGCCAGGTTGCCGCCCCCCGAGGCGAAGCCGCCCTTGCTGATGCCGGTGATCAGCAGCGCCGGGATGGCCAGGGCATAGAAGCGGGGATCGGTGATCAGGAGGTCGCTGGAAGGCAGGGGCACGGGCTGACGGAACCAGGAGGTGCGTGTAAGCACAGGCTGCATCTCTCTTTCACCGCCGCCAAGGTCCTCTCCGCATGAACCATATGTCCGACCCGCTCTGGCTCGCGGGTCTCGCCGTCGCGATGGCGGTCACTGGCCTGCTCTCCGGCACCCTGGCTGGCCTGCTCGGCGTCGGCGGCGGCATCGTCATCGTGCCGGTGCTCTTCAACGTCTTCCCGCTGCTCGGCATCCCGGAGGCGGTGCAGATGAAGCTGGCGGTCGGCACCAGCCTCGCCACCATCATCCCGACCTCGATCGTCTCGGCCCGCAAGCACCATGCCCGCGGCGCCATCGACACCGGCCTGCTGCGCGCCATCTGGCCCTCGATGGTGATCGGGGTCGCCATCGGCACGGTGCTCGCTGTCTGGCTAAAGGGGGAGGCGCTCTCGGCGGTCTTCGCCACCATCGCCCTGCTGGTGGCGCTGAACATGGGCTTCACCGGCGTGGATTTCAAACTGCGGGACATCACCCCGCGTGGCCCCGGGCTCTGGGGGATCGGCGGCTTCATCGGCGGCATCTCGGCGATGATGGGGATCGGCGGCGGCACGGTGGGCGTGCCCATCCTCTCCATCTTCGGCACGCCGATCCGCTCGGCGGTGGCCACTTCCTCGGTCTTCGGGCTGATCATCTCCATCCCCGCGACGCTCGGCCTGATCTGGGGTGGCTTCGGCAACCCGCTGCTGCCGCCCTTCTCGGTGGGCTACATCAACCTGATCGGCTTCGCGCTGATCGTGCCCAGCTCGATCCTGGCGACGCCCTGGGGCGTGCATCTGGCGCACACCATCCCGCCGCTGGCGCTGAAGCGCGCCTTCGCCGTGTTCCTGGCGATCACCGCGCTGCGGATGTTCTACAGCCTGATCTTCTGAAAGAAGGCTGGGGGAAGGAATTCCCCCGGACCCCCATCTTTTTTCTTCCGGTTTCCCGCGCTTGCGGGAGGCGCGGCGCTAACCAGGGGAATTCCTTCTCGCGGCCTCGCTAACCCCGGAGCCGCTCCATCCGGTCCCGCAGGCGGTACCAGCCACCGACCAGCGGCAAGAACCAGGGCCTGCCGTCATAGCCCGGCATGGTCGGGAAGTTCAGCCCGTCCAGTGCGAAGGGCTCGTTGGCGGCACCGGCGATCTTCAGGGCCACGTTGTGGCCAAGCCAGGTCGCCATGGCCACACCGGAACCCTGACAGCCGGCGGCGTAGTACACGCCCTCCTGGTGCCCGATATGCGGCAGTTCGTCGAAGGTGAAGGCGACGTTGCCCGTCCAGGCATGGGTCAGCCGCGCCGATTTTAGTTGCGGAAAGACCTTGCGCATCATGCCGTGCAGCACCGGGGCGGCAGTCTCGGGCGTGGTGGGGCCAAAACTGGCGCGGCCACCCCAGAGAACCCGCGTGCCGTCGGGCGAGGGGCGGAAGTAGCTCAGCACCCGGCGGCTGTCGCTCACCATGCGGCGGCCGGGGAAAAGCTCCTCGATGGTCTCCTCGGGCAGTTCCTCGGTGGCGATAATGTAGGAGCCCACCGGCACGAGCCGCCGCGCCAGCCAGGGCATCGGTCCGCCGCCGTCCTCGCCGCGGGTATAGGCGTTGGTGGTGACGAGCACGGCATCGGCCGCCATCTCGCCCTTGTCGGTGTCGAGGCGGAAGCCGGCGCCCTCGGAACGGATACCCCTGACCCGCACGCGGTCCACCAGCGCGGCGCCGGCGCGCTCGGCCGCCTCGGCCAGGCCGCGCGCGAACTTGCCGGGATGCAGGCTGCCGGTGGCGGCGACCGCCATGCCGCCATGGTAGTAGTCGCTGCCCAGCATGCTGCGCTGCTCCTCGCGCGGCACCATGCGGACGGGCAGGCCGGTCAACTCGGCCAGCCTGGGCGCGCGCAGGGACATCTGCGTGTAGTGCCGGGGAGTCCAGGCCGGGCTGAAGCGGCCGCAGCGGATGTAATCGCAGGCGATGGCCTCGCGCCGCAGCAGGTCCTCCAGGAAGGGGAAGCTGGCCGCCGCGGCCTGGGCGATGGCCCGCGCCTGCTCCGGGCCGAAGCGGCGCTCCAGTTCGCCGCCCGCCACCTTCAGCCCGCCCGAGACCATGCCGCCATTGCGCGAGGAGGCGCCCCAGCCGATCCGCTCGGCCTCCAGCACCACCGGGCGGTGGCCCATATGCGCCAGGGTCAGCGCCGCCGAAAGCCCGGCATAGCCGCCCCCCACGACAGCCACGGCCGCATGCTCGGGCAACGGCGTCTCGCGTGGTTCCGGTTCGGCCTCGTCCCACCAATAAGGGGCGGCGCTGAAGCCAGGTGCGAAGAGGCGCTCGTAAGGGTTCATCCGGTCCTCGGCCATGACGCGCGGGAGGGGCAGTTTCTCCAATGACGGTGCCGTGACAAGAGCCTGCCTGCCTCTTGCGCAGCGTGAACAAACCGGTAGCTCCGGCATCCTTACCCGGCCGTTATCACCCGGTGCCGCGGCGGCGTGGCCCCTGGACGCCGGGCGAGGCGCGGCGCAGGCTTCGGGCGTTTCGATGACGGCAAGGGATCGACGGCGCGGTGGCGACAGTTCTGGTGAAATCCGGTGGCGAGAAGGCGGTGGCGGAATGGCGGGAGGCCTTCCAGGCCGTGGACCCGCGCTTCCGCGTGCACTGGTGGGAGGACCCCACCGTGGCGCCAGAGGCGGTGGACTACGTGGTGGTCTGGGAGCCGAAGCCGGGCTGGCTGCGCACTCTGCCGAAGCTGAAGGTGGTCTTCTCCTCCGGCGCCGGGGTGGACCACATCACCTGCGACCCCGAATGGCCGCGCCATCTGCCGTTGGTCCGCATGGGCGGGGACGGGACCGAGCAGCGCATGGGCGAGTACATCGTCTGGGCCTGCCTCTCGCTGCTGCGGGAGGCGCGGACCTTCGCGCGCGGTCAGGCGGAGGGAAAATGGCTGGGGCGGGACGTCTCCCGCTCCGCCGCCACCTGCCGGGTGGGCATCCTGGGCCTGGGCAACCTGGGCCGCCGGGCGGCCGGGATGCTGCAGGCCATCGGCTTTCCCGTGCAGGGCTGGTCCCGCTCACGGAAGGAGGTCCCGGGCGTGCGCAGCTTCGCCGGGCCTGAGGAACTGCCGGAATTCCTCGCCGGTACCGAAATCCTGGTCTGCCTCCTGCCCTCGACGCCGGAAACGGCGGGGCTGATCGATGCCGGCCTGCTGGCGCGGCTTCCGCGCGGGGCGCAGGTGGTGAATGCCGGGCGCGGCTCGCACGTCGTCGTGCCGGACCTGTTGGCCGCGCTCGATGCCGGGCGGCTTGACGGCGCGGTGCTCGACGTGTTCGAGCAGGAGCCGCTGCCCCCGGAGAGCCCGCTCTGGGCGCACCCGAGAGTGACGGTGACGCCGCATGTCGCCTCCCTGCCGGGCCGGCCGGAGCGCGCGCGCTACGTCGCGGCCGCCATCGCCGACTTCGAGGCGGGCCGGCCGCTGCCCAATCTCTACGACCCCGTGCGAGGCTACTGATGCCGCTTCCGCCGCCCCCCATCCGCCCCGATCCGAACCATCAGCCCAGTGAGCGCGAACTGCGCGAGGACCTCGCCTGCGCCTACCGCCTGCTGGCGCATTTCGGCATGACGGACCTCGTCTATACCCATCTCTCCATGCGCGTCCCGGGGGAGGGGCACCGCTTCCTGGTCAATCCCTACGGGCTGCTGTTCGAGGAGATCACCGCCTCCTCCCTGGTGGTGGTGGATGCCGAGGGCGAGCCGGTGCAGCAGACGAGCTGGCCGGTGAACCCGGCGGGCTTCGTCATCCATTCGGCGGTGCACCGCGCGGTGCCGCGGGCGCAATGCGTGATGCACACCCACACCCTGGCCGGGATGACGGTGGCGGCCCAGGCGGGCGGCCTGCTGCCGCTGAACCAGATGAACATGGAGCTGCACGGCCGCGTGGCCATCCACGAGTACGAGGGCGTGGCGGCGGACGACAATCTCGGCGAGCGCGAGCGCATTGTGCGCGACCTCGGCGACAAGACCTGCCTGATCCTGCGAAACCATGGCCTGCTGACGATCGGCCGCACCGTCGCCGAGGCCTTCTATTGGATGTACTATCTGGAGCAGTCCTGCCGCATCCAGGTGGCGGCACAGTCCAGCGGCGCGCCGCTCTCGATGCCCCCACCGGAGGTGGTGGAGCGGGTGCGCGCGCAGTCCGGCGACTCCCCCGTGAAGGGCTGGCTGCCCTGGCAGGCGCTGAAGCGGAAGATGGATCGCGAGCAGCCGGGCTACCGGGAGTAGGGTGCCGTGAGTGGAGCGACCGGCCACGCCCTGGCCTTGCAGGGCATTGCCAAGCGCTATGGCGGCTTCACCGCTGTCGAAGGCGTGGACCTCGCGGTGGAGCGCGGCGAGTTCCTGACCCTGCTCGGCCCCTCCGGCTCGGGCAAGACGACGCTGCTGATGATCATCGCCGGCTTCGTCGAGCCTAGCGCCGGAAGCGTGCTGCTGGATGGGCGGGACATCACCGCTCTGCCGCCGGAGCGGCGTGAGTTCGGGATGGTGTTTCAGGGCTATGCGCTGTTCCCACACCTGACCGTGGCGGAAAACGTCGCCTTCCCGCTTCGGGTGCGCCGCATGAACCGCGCCGAGCAGCAGGCCAAGGTGCGGTCGGCGCTCGACATGGTGCAGCTTGCCGCCTTTGCTGACCGTCGTCCGGCTCAGCTCTCCGGCGGCCAGCAGCAGCGCGTGGCATTGGCGCGTGCGCTGGTCTTCGACCCATCGCTGCTGCTGCTCGACGAGCCGCTGTCCGCCCTCGACAAGAAGCTGCGGGCGGAGCTGCAGGAGGAGCTGAAGGCGCTTCACCGGCGCATCGGCCGCACCTTCGTCAACGTCACGCATGACCAGGAGGAGGCGCTCAGCCTCTCCGACCGCATCGCCATCCTCAACCGCGGGCATGTGGTGCAGCAGGGGCGGCCTTCGGAGCTCTATGAAAGCCCGCGCACCCGCTTCGTGGCCGACTTCCTGGGCAAGTCGAACTTCCTGCGGGGCGTCGGCGAGGGCGGCGGCGTGGTATGGGTGGGCGGCAGCCGACTACGCGTTGCGGCAGCGCCGGCCGGACCCGTGCTGCTCTCGCTGCGGCCGGAAAAGATCGCGCTGCTGCCGGATGGCGTAGAGGCGGAGAACAGCGTGGCCGGCCACATCACCGGATGGTCCTATATGGGCGCTGGTTTCAGCCTGATGGTGGCGACGCAGGATTTCGGAGAGCTGCGCGTGATGTTGCCAAGCTGGGGGGCGGCCGTGGTGCCCGCTCGAGGATTGCCGGTGCGGCTTGGCTGGAACACCGCCGCTGCCGTGCCGGTCGAGGACGACCAGCCGCAGGCCGCCTGACAGGCGAAAGGGACTGGCCTCCTACCTGCCAGCCCGGAGATGCCGCTCCGGCCGGGCGTGGACAAATGGGCGCCCCAGCGGCCGATGTCATCCGCCTTATCACCCTTTGTGGATGAGGGGGATTCTGCGAAAGCACCATTGCGATTAGTCAGTATTGCAGTGCGATTTCATTGGGGCGCGAGAAGGCCGGGGCAGCTCAGTCTCTGTGCAGCGCCGGCTTGATTATGCCTTGTGGCAGAGCAAAGCACGCCCCGCCCGGCCCATTGGCGCATGACAGACGATTGACGGGTGCAACGCGCGCTGATGACATCTCCCAAGCTGAGGGAGCCGACCATGAACGTCGCCACCACATCAACCCGGATGTCCTGTTCCGAGGAGGAATGGCGCGTCCGCTGCGATCTCGCCGCCCTGTACCGCCTGGTCGCGCATTTCCGCATGACGGACTTCATCTACACCCACATCAGCGCGCGGGTGCCGGGACCGGAGCACCACTTCCTCATCAACAGGTATGGCGTCCTCTTCGACCAGATGCGCGCCAGCGACCTGGTGAAGATCGACCTTCATGGCAACATCGTCGAGGACGGTGCGGAGACCAGGCAGGTCAACGCCGCCGGCTTCACCATCCATTCCGCGCTGCACATGGCGCGGGAGGACGCGATGTGCGTGGTGCACACGCACACCGCCGCCGGAATCGCCGTCTCGGCGCAGAAGGACGGGCTGCTGCCGATCAGCCAGCACGCGCTGAAGTTCTACGGCCACCTCGCCTATCACGGCTATGAGGGCATCGCCCTGGACCTCGACGAACGGGAGCGGCTGGTGGCCGATCTCGGCCAGCACAAGGCGATGATCCTGCGCAACCATGGCTTGCTGGTGGCCGGGCGGAGCATCCCCGAGGCCTTCAACCTGATCTACTACCTGGAGCGCGCCTGCCAGGCGCAGGTGGCGGCCATGTCGGGCGGCGCCGAGCTGGTCTTCCCGCCCGAGGAGGTGCGGCAGAAGACAGCCGCGCAGTTCAACGGCGACCCGGCGCGCTCGCTGGCGCACAGCGAATGGGCCTGGGGCTCGGCGCTCCAGCTCATCGAAGGCTCCAAGCTGGACTGGCGCGCATGAGCGCCGATCTGTTGATCACCGGAGGCCGCATCTTCCGCGGCCTGCAGGGCGGCTTTGCCGAGGCACTGGCGGTGAAGGACGGCCGCGTGGCCGCCGTCGGCACGCTGGACGAGGTGTCGGCGCAGGCCGGCGCCGGCACGCGGCGCATCGATCTCGGCGGCCGGGTGGCGATGCCCGCGCTGAACGAGGCACATATGCACCTGCTGCCCTATGGCCTTGGCCTGGCGCAGGTGAACCTGCGCGCCGAAGAGGTGCGCTCGCTCGACGAGGTGCTGAAGCGCATCTCCGCCGCCGCGCGCAACACGCCGAAGGGCCAGTGGATCCTCGGCCGCGGCTACGACCATGGCGAGCTGGACATTCGCCGCCATCCTCTGGCGGAGGAGCTGGACCGTGCCGCGCCGGACCACCCGGTCTTCATCGTCCGCACCTGCGGGCATGTCGGCGTCGCGAATACCGCCGCGATGAAGCTGGCCGGCGTCGGCCACAACACGCCCGACCCCGAGGGTGGCGCCATCGAGCGCAAGAACGGCAGGCTGACGGGCCTGTTCCAGGAGCGCGCCATGCGGCTGGTGCGCGACAAGGTGCCCGCGCCCTCCGAGGCGCAGATGGTGGATGCCATCGAGGCCGCCGGGCGCAACCTCGCCGCGTTGGGCTTCGCCTCCGCCAGCGACATGAATGTCGGCATGAGCGCGGGCATGGCCGAGATCGGCGCCTATCGCCGTGCCGAGGCCGAAGGGCGGCTGTTGCAGCGCATGTGGCAGGTGCTGGCGGGCAATCCCGAGGGCATCGCGACGCAGGCCTGGGAGGAAGGGCTGCGGCCGAATGTCGCGGCCGGGCCGACCGCCGATGCGCTGCTCGCCTGGGGCGCGGTGAAGACCTTCGCCGACGGTTCCGCCGGCGGCCTGACCGCCGCCTTCTTCGATCCCTATCTGCAAAGCGCCGGCGGCGGCACGGGCATCTTCTGCTTCCCCGACGCGGCGCAGTACGAAATGCTCGCCCGCTACCACCGGCAGGGTTGGCAGCTCGACATCCACGCCATCGGCGATGCCGCCATCGAGCAGGTGCTCACCGGCATGGAGAAGGCCGATGCGCCGGACGCGCCGATCGCCGGCCGCCGCCACCGCATCGAGCATTGCGGCTTCCTCAATCGCGACCAGCGCGCGCGGATGCTGAAGCACGGCATCATCCCCATCCCGCAGCCCTCCTTCATGTGGGAGTTCGGCGACCTCTACGTCACCAATCTCGGCAAGGCGCGCGCTGAGGCCGCCTATCCCATGCGTACCTGGCTGCATGAGGGCCACCATCCGGCGGCCTCCACCGACAGCCCAGTCTGCTCGGTCGATCCCTTCCCGAACCTCTACACCATGGTCACGCGCAAGACCTCCAAGGGCACCGTGCTCGGCCCCGAGGAGACGCTGACGGTGGAGGAGGCGGTGCATTGCTACACCTGGTGCGGCGCGTACAGCCAGTTTGCCGAGGGCGAGCGCGGCACGCTGGAGCCGGGCATGCAGGCCGACATCGCCGTGTTCTCGCGCGACATTTTCGCCGGCGCGCCGGAAGAGATCCTGTCCACCCAGGCGGACCTGACCTTCCGCGGCGGCCGCGTGCTGTTTGACCGCCACGGCGAGGCCGCCGCGCTCGCCGGCGCCGCGGACTAACCCGATGCTTCGCCATGTCCTGCAGCGCCTGCTGACGACGCTGCCCGTGATGCTCGGCGTGCTGCTGATCGGCTTCCTGCTGATGCAGGTGGTGCCGACCGACCCGGCCGTGGTGCGCGCCGGGCCGACCGCCACCGCCGACGTCATCGCCGCCATCCGCACCGAGCTGGGGCTCGATCAGCCGCTCTACGTGCAGTTCGGCATCTACATCTGGCGCCTGCTGCATGGCGATCTCGGCGTCTCCATCATCAACAACATGCCGGTGACCCAGGAACTGGGCGCCACCATCGGCCCGACCCTGGAGCTGATGTTCGCCTCGCTTTTCTGGGCCATCCCGCTCGGCATCTTCATGGGCACGGTGGCGGCCTATTTCCGCGGCACGGTGCTGGACCGCGCCATCACCGCGCTTTCGGTGGCGGGTGGCTCGGTGCCGGTCTTCTTCCTCGGGCTGATGCTGATCTGGTTCGTTGGCTTCCAGTGGCAGCTGCTGCCCTTCACCGGGCGCGGGGGGCCGCTCTGGACCGCCGAGGGATGGCAGGCCATCGCGCTGCCGGCGCTGACCCTGGGTGGCGTCTTCGTCGCGCCCGTTGCGCGCATGACGCGCACCGCCGTGCTGGAGGTGCTGGGCGCCGAGCATGTCCGTACCGCCCGCGCCAAGGGCCTGACCGAGCGCGCCGTGGTGCTGCACCATGCGCTGCGCAACGCGCTGATCCCGGTGGTCACGCTGATCGGGCTGCAGATCGGCTTCCTGCTCGGCGGCGCGGTGGTGACGGAGACGGTCTTCTCCTGGCCGGGCGTCGGGCGGCTGGCGGTGGGCGCCATCCTCTCCGCCGACTTCCCCATGGCGCAGGGCACCATCATCGTGCTCTCGCTCGGCTTCATTCTCGTCAATCTGGTGGTCGACGTGCTCTATGTCGCGCTCGACCCGCGCATGCGGGGGGCGTGAGCATGTCGGGCGTCAATTCCACCGCCGCGGCCGCCGCCACGCCGGTCGCGCCCAGCGCGCCGAAGCAGCCGGGCACGCTGAAGCGGCTGATGCGGGAGCCGGTCGCGGCGGTCTCGCTTGTGCTGGCGGTACTGCTGATCCTGGCGGCGGTCTTCGCGCCGCTGCTGGCGCCGACCGACCCCTTCGACAACAACCTCTCTACCGCCATGGCCGTGCCGGGCACGCCCGGCCTGCTGCTTGGCGCCGACGGGCAGGGGCGGGACATGATCACCCGCATGCTCTACGGCCTGCGCGCCACGCTGATGATGGGTGCCGCCTCCGTGCTGCTCGGCGGCGTGGCCGGTGCGCTGGTGGGCTTCGCCGCCGCCTTCTACCGGCGGATCGACGGGCTGCTGATGCGGGTGATGGACGTGCTGCTCTCCTTCCCCGCCATCCTGTTCGGCCTGGCCATCGCCGCCATCTTTGGCCCGGGCATTCCCGCGGTGATCCTGGCGCTCTCGATCGCCACGGTGCCGCTGATGGCGCGCATCGTGCGTGGCAGCGCGCTGGTGGTGATGCGGCAGGACTATATCGAGGCGGCGCGTGCCACCGGCATGAGCGATGCGCGGCTGATCCTGCGCCATGTGGCACCCAACTGCCTCTCGCCGATGTTCGTCTTCGCCACGCTGCGCTTCGGGCAGGTGATCCTGCTGGGTTCCGCGCTCTCCTTCCTCGGGCTCGGCGCGCAGCCGCCGGTGGCCGAGCTGGGCGCGATGGCGGCCGAGGGCCGCACCTTCCTGTTCTTCGCGCCGCATGTGGCGGTGCTGCCCTGCGTGCTGATTTTCCTCGTCGTGCTGACCTTCAACCTGCTGGGCGATGCGCTGCGCGACGCCCTCGACCCACGTCTTCGCGTCTGAATTGAACGAGAAAGGGCCAAGGATGTCCGGATTCCTCAAGACGGGGCGCCGCCGCGCCGCCGCGCTGCTCGGCGGCACCATGCTCTCCCTGGCGGGCCTGCTGCCCGCCGGGCAGGCCACGGCGCAGATGGCGCCGAAGGGCACGCTGGTGGTGCTGCGCGAGATCGACGCCGACCGCTACGACCCGCATCGCACCACTGCGACGGCGGCCGGCGAGGCGCTGTTCCTGCTGACCGACACGCTGGTCTCCATGGATTGGGACCAGAAGACCATCCGCCCTGGCCTCGCCGAAAGCTGGACGGTGAGCGAGGACGGCAAGCTCTACACCTTCAAGCTCAAGCAGGGCGTCAAGTTCTGCGACGGCAAGCCCTTCACCGCGAAGGATGTCGTCTACAGCATCAACCGCTGGATCGACCCTGCGACACGCAGCCCGGTGAAGTGGCGCGCCGGCCCGGTGAAGGAGGTGCGCGCGGTCGATGACCACACCGTCGAGTACGAGCTGAAGGAGCCCTACAGCGAGCTGTTGCTACAGCTCGCTCAATACTTCGCCGGCATGGTGGATCAGGCCACGGTGGAGAAGCTCGGCGACAACTTCGGCGTGCAGGGATTCAACGGCGTCGGTCCCTATTGCTGGGTGAGCTGGTCGCCGCGCCAGGACATGGTGCTGACCAAGAACCCTGCCTACAACTGGGGTCCGCCGATCTACAAGAACCCTTCGCCGCAGCTTGACCGCATCATCCTGCGCGTCATCCCCGAGGCGAACACGCGGCTGGCTGCCATCCAGTCCGGCCAGGGCGACGTGACGCAGTGGATTCCGTATTTCGCGCTGGATGGGTTGAAGCGCATCCCGAACCTGAAGCTGGTTCAGCAGCCCAACTACTTCTATGACAACTTCATGGGCTTCAAGGTCGACAAGCCCGTGATGAACGACCCGGTCATCCGCCAGGCCATCAACATGGCCGTGGACAAGACCGCCATGAACAAGGCTGTCTGGTTCAATGCCGGCGAGGTCGCGGATTCCTACATCAACCCGAATGCCCTGGACTACAGCGCCAAGGCTGCCTCGGAGATGCCGGAATACAGCCCTGACAAGGCGCGCAAGCTGCTGGACGACGCGGGCTGGAAGCCCGGCAGCGACGGCATCCGCGTGAAGGATGGGCAGCGCGCCAGCTTCCTGCTCTACGGCATCAACCAGACCTACAACAACGGCATGATGCAGGCGGTGCAGGCGGACCTGCGACGCATCGGCATCGAGATGCGCATCCAGCTCTGGGATGCCACGGTGGCCTGGGGCAAGCTGGCGACGCAGGAGTTCGACGCCTTCGTCATGTCCTACCCCTATGCCTCGGCGACGGACGCGCTCGCGCTGTACTTCCCGAGCGGCAACCGGCCGACGCCGAACCGCATGAACTGGAACGACCCGGAGACCGACCGCCTGATCTCCGCCGCCAAGACCGCGCTGGAGCCGGCGGCGCGCGCCGAGGCGATCGGCAAGGTGCAGGAACAGCTCACCACGACCTATCCCTGGGTGCCGCTGATCCGCCAGCCGCTCTGGGTGGTGTCCGCTCCGCGCGTGGAGGGCGTCCGCCCGCACGGCATCTACGGCGTCGCCCTGTACAAGGGCCTCGACATCCGCCTGACGCGCTGAAGGAAAGGGCAGGGAGCATGGCCACCACCGTCATCCGCAACGCCGACCTCGTCATCGCCTGGGACGCGGCCGAGCAGCAGCATGTCTATCTGACCGATGCGGAGGTGGCCTTTCGCGACGGGGCGATCACCTTCGTGGGCCGCGGCTATGACGGCCCGGCCGAGGAGGTGATCGACGGCAAGGGCATGATGGTCATGCCCGGCCTCGTGAACATCCACTGCCACCCCTCCAGCGAGCCGATGAACAAGGGGCTGATCGACGAGATCGGGTCCCCCGGCCTCTACAATTCCTCGCTCTACGAATACATGCCGATCTTCCGCGCCGATGCGGAAGCCGTGCCGCATTGCGTGCGGGTGGCGCTGTCGGAGCTGTTGCTCTCCGGCGTCACCACCGTGGCCGACCTTTCCATGGCGCATCCCGGCTGGATGGACCTGCTGGCGGAAAGTGGCATGCGCGTATGCATCGCGCCGATGTTTCGCTCGGCGCGGTGGTTCACCAAGAACGGCCATGTCGTCGAGTACGAATGGGACGAGAAGGCCGGCGAGAAGGCGATGGGCGAGGCGCTGCAACTGATCGAGCGCGCCGCGCAGCATCCTTCGGGCCGGCTCTTCGGCATGGTGGTGCCGGCGCAGATCGACACCTGCTCCGAGACGCTGCTGCGCGAAAGCTTCGAGGAATCCCGCAAGCGCGGCCTTGCCTGGCAGATCCACGCCGCGCAGAGCGTCGTCGAGTTTCACGAAATCACCCGCCGCCATGGCCTGACGCCGATCGGCTGGCTGGACGAGATGGGCCTGCTCTCCGAGCGCTCGATCATCGGCCATGGCATTTTCCTGGACGACCATCCCAGCACGCGCTGGCACACCGAGAACGACCTCGATCGGCTCGCTGCCACCGGCACCACCGTCGCGCATTGCCCGACGGTCTTCGCCCGCCGCGGCATCACGCTGAAGCATTTCGGCCGCTACCGGAAGCGCGGCGTCAACATGGGCATCGGCACCGATACCTATCCGCACAACATGCTCGATGAGCTGCGCCTGGTCTCCTATCTCGCGCGCACGCAATCCGAAGACCCGCGCAGCCTCACTTCCACCGATCTCTTCGACGCCGCCACCATCGGCGGCGCCAAGGCGCTGGGCCGCGACGATATCGGCCGCCTGGCGCCGGGCTGCCGCGCCGACTTCGTCATGGTGGACGTGACGCACCCGATGATGCGCCCTGCGCGCGATCCCATGCGCAGCCTGATCTATGCCGCCGGCGACCGCGCCATCCGCTCGGTGCATGTGGACGGCCAAGCCGTGGTGAAGGACGGAAAGCTGCTGACGATGGATTACGAGGGTGCCGCCGCCGCGCTGGACGAGGCGCAGAAGCGCATCGTGGACCGCGCGCCCCGGCAGGATTGGGCGCATCGCCCGGTCGAGAAGATTTCTCCCCCGACCTTCCGGTGGGCGTGATGGCGGAGGACCTCCTGCGCGTCGAGGGGCTGCGGACGGTCTTCCGCAACTCCTCCGGGCTGATCCGCGCGGTGGATGGCATCGACCTTTCCGTGCCGCGCGGTCGTACGCTGGGCATCGTCGGCGAGAGCGGCTGCGGCAAGTCCATGCTCTCGCTCTCCATCATGCGGCTGGTGCCGCCGCCAGGCCGCATCACCGAGGGGCGCGTGTTGCTGGAGGGAAGGGACCTCCTGCAACTTTCCACCTCCGAGATGCGGCAGGTGCGCGGCGGGCAGATCGCGATGATCTTCCAGGAGCCGATGACCTCGCTGAACCCGGTGCACAGCGTTGGCCGGCAGATCACCGAGGCGATGCGCGTGCACTCGCCGAAGGAAAGCGCCAGCGCGCTGAAGGAGCAGGCGATCGCCGCGCTGAAGCGTGTGCGCATCCCGTCGCCGGAGCGACGCTTCGACGAGTATCCGCACCAGCTCTCGGGGGGCATGCGCCAGCGCGTGATGATCGCCATGGCGCTGGCCTGCCGGCCGCGCCTGCTGATCGCCGACGAGCCGACCACGGCGCTCGACGTCACCGTGCAGGCACAGATCCTCGACCTCTTGCGGGAGCTTCAGGAGGAGATGGGCATGTCCATCATCCTCATCACGCATGACCTCGGCGTGGTGGCGGAGATGGCCGACGAGGTGGCCGTGCTCTATGCCGGCAAGGTCGCCGAGCGCGCCCCCGCCCGCGCGCTGTTCGAGGACCCGCAGCATCCCTATACGCTGGGCCTGCTCGGCTCCGTGCCGCGGCTCGATGAGGAGCGCGAGCGGCTGCTCGCCATCGAGGGCGCGGTGCCGCCGCCCTTCGCCTTCCCGGAGGGCTGCCGCTTCCATCCGCGCTGTCCCTTCGCCATTGGGCCGTGCCGTGAAGGGCAGCCGCCGCTGCGCGAGATCGCCGGCGGGCACCAGGCCGCCTGCATCCGCGCGCCGATCGAAAGCTCCCTCGCGATGGAGGACGCGGCATGAGCAACCTGCTGGAGGTTTCCGACCTCGCTCGCCATTATCCGGTAAAGCGCGGCGTGGTGCTGCAGAAGCAGGTCGGCACGGTGCGCGCGGTGGATGGCGTCTCCTTCGCCCTGGCGCGCGGCGAAACGCTCGCCCTCGTCGGTGAATCCGGCTGCGGCAAGTCCACCACGGCGCGGCTGGTGATGCGGCTGATCGAGCCTTCCGCCGGCACGATCCGCTTCGCCGGAGAGGATGTCACGAAGGTCGGCGGCGGCGCCCTGCGCGCCCTGCGGCGGCGCATCCAGATCGTCTTCCAGGACCCCTATGCTTCGTTGAACCCCCGCCTGACCGTGGGGGAGGCCATTGCCGAGCCGATGGTCGTGCACGGCATCGGCGATGCTGCGAGCCGCCGCGCCAAGGTCGAGGAGTTGCTGCGCCTCGTGGGCCTCGCGCCCTTCCATGCGCAGCGCTATCCGCATGAGTTCTCCGGCGGCCAGCGGCAGCGCATCGGCATCGCGCGGGCTCTTTCGGTCGAGCCGGAGCTGGTGGTTTGCGACGAGCCCGTCTCCGCGCTCGACGTCTCGATCCAGGCGCAGGTCGTCAACCTGATGAAGGATCTGCAGGCGCGGCTCGGCCTGTCCTATCTCTTCATTGCGCATGACTTGGCCGTCGTGAAGCACATGGCCGACCGCATCGCCGTCATGTATCTCGGCCAGATCATGGAGATCAGCGACAAGCGCAGGCTTTTCGCCGATCCACGCCATCCCTATACCCGCGCCCTGCTGGCCGCGATCCCGCACCCGGATCCATCGCGGCGCGGCCGCGTGACGCCGCTCGGCGGGGACGTGCCGAGCCCGATGGCGGTCCCGCCGGGCTGCCGCTTCCATACGCGCTGCCCCTTCGCGCAGGAGCGGTGCCGCCAGGAGGTGCCGGTGCTGCGCGAGATCGCGCCCGGCCACCGCACCGCCTGCCATTTCGCGGAAACCCTGCCCGACGCTGGGCTGGACTATTCCGGCGGCCTGACGGAGGCGGCCGCGCGCCGGCTGGCGCTCTACGATGCGGCGCGGCGCAAGGCCGCGGCCTGAGGCCCCTCCAGCCCAGTGGCGCCGGGGTGGCTCAGGACGCTCCGGCGCGGCAGCTCAATCGGCCTCGCGGGGGCCAAGCGGCGGGCCGATGAGCGTGCGGATCACCTCCGAGAGGCGCCAGAGTTCGACGGGCTTGTCATAGACGGCGGCGAAGATCTCCGGATGGCGCCGGGCGATGGCTCCTTGGGCCCCGCTGAGCAGGACAATCGGCAGATCCCTGTATTCCGGCCGCGCCTTGATGGCCTGCGCCATTTCGAGGCCATTCATTAGCGGCATCATGAAGTCCGTCACGATCAGCGCCGGCCGCTCTTGCGCGAGGATCTCGAGCGCCTTCCTGCCATGATGCGCCTGCAGCACGCGGTAGCCCTGGTCCTCTAGCTCAGCGGCGAGGAGGTCCGTGATCAGGAATTCGTCGTCCACCACGAGAATGGTCGTCATTCTGGAGCCCCGCCTCCCTCGTAGGGGATATTACAAGGGAAGGTCGCCCGGTCCGGCCTTGATGGTCGGCGCCTTGATCACGCCGGACGGCCTGACGGAAAGCTCGATGCCCTGCTCCGTGATGACAAAGTCGCGAGGCAGGGGATCGAAGCCGCTGTCGCGCACCTTGATGACCAGAAGCTGGCGCACGAGCCGCCCATCCTGCTCGGCGAAGCGCAGCAGGAACAGATTGTCCGCGATGCTGGCGATCTCGGATGGCGCGAGCGTGACCTGCACTCCCAGCACTCCCTGCACGTCCTGCGGTTCGCAGGTCGCCAGCACCGTCACGCCGAGGGCGCGCAACTCGTTGATCAAGGCGGTGAAGAACTCGGTCAGGCGGCTTGGGTCCACGGCCGCGCGCGCGAAGCCGCTCAGGCCATCAAGGAACAGCCGCTTCACGCCACGATGGCGGACCGCCTCCAGCAGCCGCTGGCCCAGCCCGTCCAGCAGGTTCGCCGCCGGAGGCTGCCAGAGCATCTGCAGATGGCCACTGGCGAGCAGCGGAGAGAGGTCCACCCCCAGCGCCCGCGCCTTTCGCTCCAAGCGTGCGGATGTCTCGTAGAAGCCGAAATGCAGCGCCGGCTCATCCAGTGGCGCCCGCGCCAGGAAGTGCAGGCCGCAGGAGGTTTTTCCGGTCCCGGAGCGACCCGCCAACAGGGTGACGGAACCAACCGGAAGGCCGCCGCCCAGCAGCCCGTCCAGGCTCCCGATCCCGCTGGTGGTGCGTGCGTCGCTAGGCTCGTCCGGCACTGAAGGATGCGCCAGCAAGGCTTCCAGGCGGGGATAGACCACAAGCCCGCGATCGGTGATCTCGCACTGATGCAGGCCCGGCAGGGCGGCGCTGCCGCGAGACTTGCGGACGCGCAGCCGGCGCGCCGAGCGCGCCCCGAAGGCCTCCTCGCGCAGCTCAAGCACGCCATCCACCATCGTGTACTCGGCGCTGCCGTCATCGAAGTTCGAGCTGGTCAGAAGCAGGGCGGTGCAGTTTGCAAAGGCCACATGCCCTTGCAGCGCGGCGATGAAAGTTTTCACGTCCAGCGCTGTCGCGGCCTTCTGGCGCGCGTTCAGCAGGCCGTCGAGGATGAGGAGACTGGCCTTCTGCCGCAGGATTTCCCGCCGCAGCAGGTGCACCACACCATCGAGGCCCTCCTCCTGCATGGTCTGGAAGGCGCTGACATAGGTGATGCGGCTTCCCACCTGCGCGGAGTCGTAGAACTCCATTGTCGAGAGAAACTGGAAGAGCCGTTCATGCGACTCCGCGAGCAACGTGGCGTAGAGCGCATTCTCGCCACTCGCGGCACGATGGAAGGCCAATTGGTTGGCCAGGATCGTCTTTCCTGAGCCCGGATGGCCCTGAACGATGTAGGTGCTGCCCTCGACCAGGCCGCCGCCCAGGATGCTGTCCAGCCCCGCGACACCGCTGCTGAGGCGCTTCAATGACCTGGGCATGTCCAATCTCTCCCGCAGCGCCGGCGCGATGCCCGGAAACCCGGTGCCCCGCGCGGGCGTGCGCCTTGTACCTCTCCAAGCACCACCTCGCGCCGGGTTTTCATGCCGGCTTGGGAATGACGCCTCCCGCGTACTGCAATACGCCCTGGGATCGGTATAGACCCTTGTGGCCGGCCGGTCTCCCGCCGGCGCGGAAGAAATTGGCGGGACCGAGCCGGGCCGGGGCCTTCAGCGGCGCGGCGGCGGCTCGTCCCCGATCATCTCCAGCACGGCGGCGGCGGCGGCTTCGCTCGAAATTCCCTCCGGCGGCCGCAGCATGGTCAGCACACGCGCGAAGCCGGCGCGCTGCGCGGTGGCGGCTTCGGGTTCGGTCAGCAGCCGCACCAGCTCGGCTGCGAGCAATTCAGGCGTACATCGCTCCTGCAGGTATTCCGGGATGATCTCCGCATCCGCCAGCAGGTTGACGATGGAGACATGCCTCACCTGGATCAGACGCCGCGCGATGGCCGCCGAGAGCGGGTTGACGCGGTAGCCCACCGCCATCGGCACGCCCGCCAGCGCCACTTCCAGCGAGGAGGTGCCGGACTTGATCAACCCCGCGCCGCCGCTCTCCCGTGCGGCGGCGAAGGCGTCGTATTTCTCCGCCACGTCATGCAGCAGGATCGGCGCCGGATGCCAGTTGCCGGCGACGGCGCGCACCGTCTCCTCCACCGGCCCGGCCAGCGGCACCACCGGGCGGAGGCCGGGCACCCGCTCCGCCGCCAGCCGTAGCGCCGCACCGAAGACGGGCAGAAGGCGCCCCACCTCGCTGCGCCGGCTGCCCGGCATCACCAGCACCACGCGCTCCTCCGGCGCAATGCCATGCGCGGCCCGGAAGCGGGCGGCATCGCCCCGGTCGGCGCCGGATTCCAGGATCGAGTGCCCGACGAAGCGGACCGGGATTCCCGCCTTCTCGAAGAAAGGCGCTTCAAAGGGCAGAAGGGCGAGAATGCGGTCCACCTGCCGCGCGATCTTCTTCACCCGCCCAGGCCGCCAGGCCCAGACCTGCGGCGCGACGTAGTGCAGCACGCGGAAGCCCTGTGCCCGCGCCCGCGTGGCGACGCGCAGGGTGAAGCCGGGGCTGTCGATCGTCACCACCAGGGCGGGGCGGCGCGCGGCGATGTCCGCCGCCGTCTCGTCCAGCCGGCGGGCAAGGCGGCGGATGTTCGGCAGCACCTCCAGGAAGCCCATCAGCGCCAGTTCGCGCATCGGGAAGAGGCTGTGGAAGCCCTGTTCGGCCATCCGGTCGCCGCCCACGCCGGCAAAGGTCAGGTCCGGCCGGGCGCGGCGCAGCGCGGCGATCAGCCGCGCGCCGAGCATGTCGCCCGAGGCCTCACCGGCGACGAGATAGACCAGCGTCACGCGAATTCGG
Organism: Roseomonas sp.; assembly: GCA_035556695.1. Classification (GTDB taxonomy): domain Bacteria; phylum Pseudomonadota; class Alphaproteobacteria; order Acetobacterales; family Acetobacteraceae; genus Pseudoroseomonas. Next base: position 194,744 of record DATMFR010000054.1, on the reverse strand, counting down.
CCGGGCTGGGGCGGGGAAAGCTCTGGCGTGGCCAGTCCCGGTGGTTGAACACCGCGCCGTCGCGCCGCACGGCCTCGATGCGCGCCGGGTCGAGATCGGCGAAGACCCATTGCGGCCGGTCCAGTGCGCCCTGGGCGATCACGCCATCCTCCGGGAAGCCGCGGTCGATCGGGCCGAAGACGGCGGCGAAGCCGCGGTTGCGGTCCAGCGCGGCGGACCAGTCCGCCTCCCCCACCGTGGGCGCGATGCCGACGAAGCACTGGTTCTCCAGCGCCCGCGCGGCGGCGGAGAAGCGCACGCGGTTGAAGCCATGCAGCGTGTCCGTGCAGGTTGGCACGACGACCAGCCAGGCGCCGGCCTCCACCTGGGCGCGGACATGCTTGGGGAACTCGCTGTCGTAGCAGATGGAGATGCCGATGCGGCCCCAGGGCGTGTCGAACACGCCCGGCGCGGCGCCGGCCGAGATGCCCCAGCGCTCCGTCTCGAAGCGCGTCATGGCGTGCTTGTCCTGGAAAGCGAGGCGGCCCTCGGGCGTGATCAGCGGTGCGCGGTTGCGGATGGCGCCATCGGCATCCCGCATCGGCAGCGAGCCCGGCACGAGCCAGAGACCGGCCCGCCGCGCGGCGCCGCGCATCGCCTCCAGGATGGCCGGCGCGGCCTCGACCATGGCCTCCAGCTCCTCGCGTTCCTCGGCGGGGGACTTGGCGGCAAGGGCCGAGCCCAGCTCGACGCAGGCATATTCCGGCAGCACGGCAAGCTCGGCGCCACCCTCCCGTGCCTCAGCCAGCCAGCGGTCGAGCTTGGTGGCCCAGGCGGCGACGCTCTCCGGACGTTCGACAGGATATTGCAGCAGAGCGAGGCGCAGGGGGCTGGACGTGGTCACGGCGGGCAGGGCTTCCATCTCAGGCGTCGGCGGGCGTGGGCGCCCCGGTTCAGAGGCGCTTCTGCCAGAAATCCAGGCGGTGCGGAGTTTCCTCGGCGGCGCCGACCTCCCGCCACTCCATGGTGCAGGAAAGGCCCTCAAGCGGCGTGTAGCCGCGCTTGCGCCAGAAGGCATCCAGCGGCACGTATCCGGCGGGCCTGCGCGGATCGGCGGGATCGCGGCGCACGCCGCAGAATGTGGTGTATTCCGCGCCGGTTTCCACCGCATGCGCCTCGCGCAGTTCGAAGAAGCGCACCCCCGCGCCCTGGCCACGATAGGCCGGCAGCAGCACGCTCTCGCCGAAGTAGCAGTAGCGGGCCGGGTCCAAGCCGGCGGCGAGGAAGGCCTCGCGCACCGTGGCATGGGTTTCCGCCATGGGCTCGCAGGTGGCGGCGCCGACCGGCCGGGTGCCGTCGAAGGCCACGATCACCGCCGCGCCGACGCCTTCCGCATAAGCGCGGAGGTAACGCGCCTCATAGGCGGCGTCGCCCTCGTAGAGATAGGGCCAGTCGCGAAAGACGGTGATGCGCAGGTCGGCGAGGGCCGGCAGCCAGGGGTGCAGCGCCGGGCCGCGCAGCGTCTCGAAGCGGAGCGGAACAGGGGCCATGCTCCTCCGTAAAGCAGAACGGCCGCCCAGGCGAGGGCGGCGCGCCCTATTCGGCGTAGATCATCTTCCGCGTCATGCCCCCGTCGGAGATGAACTCGCTGCCAGTGACAAAGCCGGATTCCGACCCGACCAGCCAGGCGACCATGGCGGCGATGTCCTCCACCCGCCCGACGCGGCCCGCCGGGTGCTGCGCGTGGTCCTCCGGGCGCAGTTCCTCGCCCGCCACGTCGATCCAGCCGGGACTGACGCAATTGGCCCGCACCTCCGGCCCCAGGCTAATCGCCAATGCATGGGTCAGCGCCAGGATGCCACCCTTGCTGGCCGAGTAGGACTCCGTATTGGCCTCCGACATGTGCGCCCGGGTGGAAGCGATGGTGACGATGGCGCCATGCGCCTGCTTCAGCAGCGGCGCTGCGGCGCGGGTGAGCAGAAAGGCGCTGGTCAGGTTGGTGCCCAGCACCCGGTTCCACTCGTCAAGGGAGAGTTCCGTCACTGGCTTGCGGACCATGATGCCGGCATTGCAGACCAGCGCATCCAGCCGCCCCTCCTGTTGCGCGATGCCCTCCACCAGCGCGGCCACCGCCGCCTCGTCGGCGACGTCGGCCAGGACGTGGCGAGTGCCGGCCTCGCCAGGGTTGAGGTCGGCGGTGACGACGCGCCAGCCATCCTGCTTCAGGCGGTGGGCGATGCCGGCGCCGATGCCATGCGCGCCGCCGCTGATCAGGGCGACGGGGGAGGGGGAGGTTTCAATCATGCTGAACCGGAAACGCCACGCCCGTGGCCTCGTGACATCACAAAGCGAGGCGTGGCCGGGAGGCCCGCACGCCCTGGAGCAAGCGCCGCCGCCGTGCTTCCCTGGCCGGGGAGCACGCCAATGACCGCCATCTTCGACGCCCATTTCCACATCTTCGACCCGCGCTTCCCGGCGCCAGGCCATGACGGCTACGCGCCGCCCACCTTCACCGTGGCGCAATACCGGGCGGCCGTCGCGGAACTGGGCGTGACCGGCGGCGTGCTGGTCGCCGCCTCCACGCATGGGCTCGACCCCACCCCGCTGTTGGCAGCGCTGGAGGAGCTGGGACCGGGCTTCGTGGCGGTGGCCGCCGCCGATCCCGCCATGTCGGATGATCGTCTTCGCGAGCTGGCGGCGCGCGGCGTGCGCGGGCTGCGCTTCAACCTCTACCGCAACATGGTGGACGGCCCGCCCGAGGTTGCCCTTGATTTCGCCGACCATGCCCATGCCCTGGCCGGGCTGCACGCCCAACTTTATGCGGATGCCGCCGCGCTGCGCCCGCTGCTGCCACGCCTGCGCGCCATGGCCGGGCGGTTGGTGATCGACCATCTCGGCATGACCGAGGCCGGGCTGCCGGTGGTGCTGGAACTCGCGGCGGCGGGGACCAAGGTGAAGGCCACCGGCTTCGGCCGCGTCGGGCTGGCGGTGGCGCCCGCGCTGGAGCGGATCGCGGCTGTGGCGCCGGGCGCGCTGATCTTCGGCACCGACCTGCCCTCGACCCGCGCCCGCCGCCCCTTCGAGTCGGGCGACATGGCGCTGCTGCGCCGGGTCGCGGGGCCGGCGCCGCTCCGGGACAACGCCGCCGCTTTCTACGGCGTCGTCCCGGCCGCCTGAGCCGCCCTCAGATCACCGGGCCTACGCGCGCCAGGTCGGTAAAGATATCCCGCACCGCATCGGTCAGCGTGCGGCTCAGCTCCTGCTGCTCCGCCACGGCATCGATGCGCGGCTGCACACTGTCCAGTTCGTGCGAGGCAAGCAGCAGCGGGAAGAGCCCGGCCGCGCGCACCAGCCCGATCAGCAGCGCGTCGCGCGGGCTCGGCATGTGGTCGTCGAAGATCACGGCCATCAGCCGCGCCTTCACCTCTCGCTCCTCCTTGTCGGAGACCACGGGGTAGCGGCGCTCGGGGAAGATCCAGAGGAAGCGGCCTTCCTCCATCTTCAGCACGCCGCGCTCCACCAGCCGGTCGAAATAGCGGTCGCGCAGGCCTTCGGCCTCGCTGCCGAGCGTCTCGATCCACCAGCGCGTCCCATGCGGCGTGGTCTCGCCGCGGATGCGCGCCAGCACGTCGTCCAGCACGGCGTCGCCGGTCGGCGCCGGATTGGTGACGGCAAGGTGCTCGGGGTCGGTCTGGATGCGGCCTTCCACCAACAGCTCGGCCAGGACGCTGGCCGCCAGCGCATAGTCGCCGGAGGGTGCCGCGCGATCGAACAGCCGGCCGGTCTCGTCGTCGAGCATGAGGAGCAGCAGCTCCTCCGGCATGGTCAGCGACATGGGTTGCACACTCCGGGTTGCGTTTCTGTCAGGAGAGGGAAACGCGCCGGCGGCGGCCCGTCAACGGCTGCCTAGCCTCCGGCGATGGCGCGCTGGCTGCTGGCGGCATCACAGAATGCGGCGAGCCCTTCCTCGATCACGCTGCGCGGCAGGTCGCGCAGGATGAAGACCAGGCTGGAACGGCGTGTCTGTCCCTCGGGCCAGGCGGGCAACAGGGTAGGGGGATGCCAGACGCTCTGCACGCCATGGATCACCACCGGCTGTGCCTGCCCCTCCAGGTCGAGGATACCCTTCACCCGCAGCACGGCATCGCCGCGCGTGGCGGTCAGCATCTCCAGCCAGGTGGCGAGACCATCCCAGGGCAGCGGCCGCTCGTAGGTCAGGCAGAAGGCATGAATGCGCGCGTCGTGCCGGTTCAGGTCATGCGCGTGGTGATGATGATGGTCGTGGTGATGATGCGCGTGCGCATGGTGCCCGTGCTGCGGCTCGCTCCAGGCTTCCGCATCCAGCCAGCGGCGCAGGTCCATCTCGCGCCGGGACGACGGAGCGCAGCCCAGAAGCTCCGCCGCTTGCACCGTGCCGGCGGGCAGCGGCCGCACGCCGGGGTTCAGCGCGCGCAGCTTCGCCTGGAGCGCCTCCAGCCCGGCCTTGTCGGTGAGGTCCGCCTTGCTGATCAGCAGCCGGTCGGCGACCGCGACCTGCCTCTCCGCCTCGGGCTGGTGCGCCAGCGTGGCGAGTCCGTTCACCGCGTCCACCAGCGTCACCACGCCATCCAGCACGAAGTGGCGGCTGGTGGCGGGGTCAGCCATCAGCGTCTGCAGAATCGGCAGCGGATCGGCCAGGCCGGTGGTCTCGATCACCACCCGGCGCAGATCCTGGCCGCCGCGCACCCGTTCGGCGACGCCTTCCAGCGCACGGGCGAGGTCGCCGCGGATGGTGCAGCACAGGCAGCCGGCCTGCAGCAGCACCGCCTCCTCGTCCAGTGTCTCCACCAGCAGGTGGTCGAGCCCGATCTCGCCGAATTCGTTGATCAGCACCGCCGTGCCGGCCATTTCGGGCTGCCGCAGCAGGGTGTTCAGCAGCGTCGTCTTGCCGGCGCCCAGGAAGCCCGTCAGCAGCGTGACGGGCAGCGGGAAGGCGGGGGCGTCAGCGGCCATAAAGCACCGCCGGGTCCACCTCGGGTGCCGTGATCGGCACCAGCTCGCCTTCGCGCAGCGCCTGGTAGAAGCAGGAGCGGCGGCCGGTGTGGCAGGCGACGCCCTGCTGCTCCACGAGGGCCAGGATGGTGTCGCCGTCGCAATCCAGCCGGAGGTCCTTGAGCTGCTGCACCTGGCCGGAGGTCTCGCCCTTGCGCCAGAGCGCGTTGCGGCTGCGGCTGAAATAGACCACACGGCCGGTGGCGAGGGTCTCTTCCAGGGCCTCGGCGTTCATCCAGGCCATCATCAGCACCTCGCCGGTGTCATGCGCCTGGGCGATGACGGGCACGAGCCCCTGGTCGTTGAAGCGCGTGGCGGCCAGGAAGCGGGCGCGGGCGGCAGGATCGGCAACCGGCATGAACGGCTCCTCGTAGGCTGGTTCAGTTACTATATAACACGTGGTGGCAAGCAGGAGGTCCGGGCATGACGACAGGGCAGGGCAGCGCGGCGGAAATGCCGAAGGGGCTGGCGCGGGCGCTGGCGGCGGCCGAGGCGCGCTGCCTGCGCGCCGGCGCGCAGCTTACGGAACTGCGCCGGCAGGTGCTCGCCCTGGTGCTGGAGGCCGAGCAGCCGCTCGGCGCCTATGCGCTGCTCGACAAGCTGAAGGCGCAACGCCCTGGCGCCGCGCCGCCCACCGTCTATCGCGCGCTGGACTTCCTGCTGGAGCAGGGGCTGATCCACAAGGTGGAGCGGCTGAACGCCTTCGTCGGCTGTGTCGAGGCCGGACATGACCACGGCCACGAGCACGACCACCACCACCCACACCAGTTCCTGATCTGCGGCGACTGCGGCGCCACGGTGGAGATCAGCGACGATGCGGTGGCCCATGCCCTGGCCGAGGCCGCCGCACGGGTGGGCTTCCGCGTTGGCAATGCGACAGTGGAGGTGGAGGGCCGCTGCGCCGCCTGTGCGGCGCAGATCACGCAGCGGCCCGGGGCCTAGCGCCCTACCGCGCCCTTACCGCTTGGGCTGCGCCTCGGGCAGCGAGGCCGGCGGCTTCTGCTCCTGCTCCTGTTCGCGCCGGCTGTGGCGCCGCCGCTTGAGGCTGAACAGCAGCAGCGAACGGCCGGTGACGGTGTAGGTCTCGCCGATCGGGAAGGCCGGCTCTTCCTCCTCCTCGTCGGCGTTCACGTTGGTATCGAGCAGCCGCACCCAGGCAACGCCGTCCGGGCATTCCGGCAAGGTGAACTCCACAGCCTCGTGATAGGCATTCAGGATCAGCAGCAGTGTCGCGTCATGCGCGGCGACGCGGATATTGCTCTCCTGCGCGCGGCCATCCAGCATCCGGGCGAAGCAACGGGTGTTGGGATCGTCCCAGTCGGCGCTCTCCATTTCCTCGCCGCTGGGCTTGTACCAGGAGAGGCCCTTTACGCCGCTGGCCTCATGATAGGCGCCAGAGAGGAAGCGGGATCGGCGCAGTATCGGGAAGCGGTTGCGCAGCTCTGCCAGGCGCTGGGTGAAGGCAACCAGCCGCTCTCCCTTCTCCCCCCACTTCCAGTCCAGCCAGGAGATCTCGTTGTCCTGGCAATAGGCGTTGTTGTTGCCCTGCTGCGTGCGGCCGAACTCATCGCCGGCCAACAGCATCGGCGTGCCCTGGGAGAGGTAGAGCGTGGCGAGCATGTTCTTGATCTGCCGCTCGCGCACGGCGTTGATCTCAGGATCGTCGGTCGGGCCCTCGACGCCATAATTGTACGAGTAGTTGTGCGAATGGCCGTCGCGGTTGTCTTCGCCATTCGCCTCGTTGTGCTTCTCGTTGTAGGTGACAAGGTCGTTCAGCGTGAACCCGTCATGCGCGGCGAGGAAGTTCACACTGGCCCAGGGGCGGCGGCCGTTGTGGTCAAACAGGTCGGCCGAGCCGGAAAGGCGGTTTCCGAGATCGGCGGCCTTGCCTTCCTCGCCCACCCAGAAGGCGCGCACGGTATCGCGGTACTTGTCGTTCCACTCCGCCCAGCCCGGCGCGAAATTGCCGACCTGATAGCCACCCGGGCCGATGTCCCAGGGCTCGGCGATCAGCTTCACGTCAGCCAGCACCGGGTCCTGCATGCAGGCCTTCAGGAAGGCCGACTGGTCATCGAAGCCGTGCGGCTCGCGCGCCAGGATGGTGCCGAGGTCGAAGCGGAAACCATCGACATGCATTTCATTGACCCAGTAGCGCAGGCTGTCCGTCACCATCTGCAGCACGCGGGGGTGCGAGAGGTTCACCGTGTTCCCGGTGCCGGTGTCGTTGATGTAGTAGCGTTTCTGGTCAGGCAGCAGGCGGTAGTAGCTGGCGTTGTCGATGCCTTTGAAGGAGAGAGTGGCGCCCTTCTCGTTACCCTCCGCGGTGTGATTGTAGACCACGTCCATGATGACCTCGAGCCCGGCATCGTGCAGGCGGGCCACCATTTCCTTGAACTCGGAGAAGGCGAAGTCCGGCGTGCGCGCATAGCGCCGGGCGGGCGCGAAGAAGCCGAGGGTGTTGTAGCCCCAGTAGTTGGTCAGGTTCTTCTGCAGCAGATAGTCGTCATTCAGGAAGAAGTGGATGGGCAGCAGCTCCACCGCGGTGACGCCGAGCGACTTGATGTGCCGGATGACTTCGCGGCTGGCCAGCCCAGCATAGGTGCCCTGCATCTCCTTGGGGATCAGCGGGTGCCGCTTGGTGACGCCCTTCACATGCGTCTCATAGACCAGCGTGCGCTCCCAGGGGATGCGCGGGCGGCGATCATTGCCCCAGGTGAAGGCCGGGTCCACGACACGGCACTTCGGCATGAAGGGAGCGCTGTCCCGTTCGTCGAAGGAGAGATCCTCGTCCTCATGGCCGATGGTGTAGCCGAACAGCGCAGGATCCCATTTCAGATCGCCGACATGGGAGAGCGCGTAGGGATCGAGCACCAGCTTGTTCGGATTGAAGCGGTGGCCTTCCTCCGGCGCATAGGGGCCGTGCACGCGGTAGGCATAGACGGTGCCCGGCCGCGCATCCGGCAGGAAGCCATGGAACACTTCGTTCGTGTATTCCGGCAGATCGATCCGCTCCAGTTCCTTCTCGCCGGAGTTGTCGAACAGGCAGAGCTCGACCTTCGTGGCATGAGCCGAGAAGAGAGCGAAGTTGACGCCCAGCCCGGTCCAGGTGGCGCCAAGCGGGTTCGGACGTCCTTCGGTGACGCGGGACACGTTGATGGCAGGGGGCACGGGGGCATACCTCGGTGAAAAAGCGCAAGGGAATAGACGCGCCAGAGGCCGCCCGGTTGCCTCGCCCTCGCTTTTCCTCCGGCGGTTGCGGCTGGTGGGGAGGCCGCCCGCCTCCCCGCCGTCAGTTCACCGGGGCAGACCGTCCAGACCGGCCGCGAGGTCTGCGATCAGATCGTCCGTGTCCTCCAGCCCGATATGGAAGCGCACCGTCGGACCCTCCAGCGCCGTCCCGCCCGCCGTGCGGGTGATCGAGGGCTGCGTCGGCAGCGCCAGGCTCTCATAGCCGCCCCAGGAAGCGCCGATGCCGAACAGTTTCAGCCCGTCCACCATCGCGTCGATCTGCGCGGAAGTGTAATGCGGCTGGAACACCACGCCGAAGAGCGAACAGGCGCCGGTGAAGTCGCGCTTCCAAAGCGCGTGCTGCGGATGGCTGGGCAAGGCGGGGTGCAGCACGCGCGACACCTCCGGCCGGCCCTCGAACCACTTCGCCACGGCGATGCCCGCGGCCTCCTGGTGCCGCAGCCGCACCGCCAGGGTGCGCAGGCCGCGCAGCGCCAGCCAGCAGTCGTCAGGACTGGCGTAATGCCCGACCTCGCGCGCGGCGCCGGCGACGATGGCCCAGTCCTCCGGCGTGTTGACGGTGACGCTGCCCAGCAGCACGTCCGAATGGCCGCCGACATACTTGGTCAGCGCCTGGATGGAGACGTCCACCCCGTGCTTGAAGGGCTGGAAGTGATGGATGCCCCAGGTGTTGTCCATCAGCACCTTGGCGCCCTGCGCGTGGGCCACCTCGGCGAGCGCCGGGATGTCCTGCATCTCGAAGGTGTGGCTGCCCGGGCTCTCGGTGTAGACGACCTTGGTGTTCGGCCGCATCAGGGCACGCAGCCCCTCGGCGCCGATGGTTGGGTCGTAGTAGGTGGCCTCGATGCCGAAGCGGGTCAGCATGCCGTTGGCAAGGCGGCGCACCGGGCCATAGACGGAGTCCGGCACCAGCCAGTGGTCGCCGGCCTTGAGGTAGGCCATCAGCGGCAGGGAGCAGGCGGCAAGGCCGGTGCCGACGATCAGGGCGCGCGTGCCGCCCTCGATCTCCGCCACCATGTCCTCCAGCGCGTAATGCGTCGGGCCGCCGGCGGTGCCGTAGGTCATCACCTGCTCCAGCGAGCGGGCGCCCAGCGAGACGCGCGCCTCACAGGAGGGATAGAGCACGGTGGAGCCGCGATGCACCGGCGGGTTGACGAAGCCATGCGCGCGGGTGCCGGCGCGGCCGCCATGCGACATGCGGGTGGCGAAACCTTCGCTCTTGTGCTTGGCGCCAGGGGGCAGGTTGTCGGGCATCAGGGCGTGCTTTCCTTCGGCGTTTCGGGACGGCTGGCCCATTCGGTCCAGGAGCCGTCATAGACGGCGGGCTCGGGCAGCCCGGCGCGCACCAGGCCGAGCGCCAGGATGCAGGCGGTGACGCCGGTGCCGCAGGAGGTGACCAGCGCCTTGCTGCCATCCGCCCCGGCCTGGGCGAAGCGGGCGCGGAGCTGCTCGGGCGGCAGCATGGTGCCGTCCGCGGCGAGCAGGTCGGTGGCGGGCACGCTGGCGGCGCCGGGCATGTGGCCCGAGGGCAGGCCAGGGCGCGGCTCGGGCGCGGTGCCGTCGAAGCGCCCCTTGGCGCGGGCATCCAGGATCAGCGCCGAGCGGTCCGCGACGATGCGCTTCACGTCGCCGATGCCTGCGAGGCGGCGCGTGATGAAATCGGCCCAGAAGTCCTGCTTCGGCACCGCATGGGCGGGGCCGGTCTCGGTCTGGCGGCCTTCCTTCATCCATTTGGGCAGGCCGCCATCCAGCACGGCGGCACGCTCATGACCGAAGAGGCGCATCAGCCACCAGCCGCGCGCCGCCGAGAACAGGCCCTTCTGGTCGTAGAAGACCACGCGGTGGCGGTTCGAGATCCCGAGAGCGCCGAGCTGGCGCGAAGCGCGGCCGGGCGTGGGCGCCATGTGCGGCAGGTCGGTCTCCGGATCGGCTACGGCGTCGATGTCGAAGAAGCCGGCGCCAGGGATATGCGCCTGCGCGAACTCGGCAAGCGCGTCCTTCGGCTCGTTCGGCAGATACTTTGTGGTGTCGAAGACCAGCAGGTCCGGCGCGCCCAGCTCGGCGGCCAGCCATTCGGTGGAAACGAGATCCTGCATCGCCCTTACCCCTCCAGCACCAGGTAGACCCGGCGGTTCTGCTTGCCCTTGTTCTCAAGCTTGGTGACGGTGATCGTGCCGATCTCGCCGGTGCGCCGCACATGCGTGCCGCCGCAGGGCTGCAGGTCCACCGGCGCCTCCTCCGGCCCGATGCGCACCAGCCGCACCTGACCAGCGCCGCGCGGCGGCTTCACCGAGAGGGTGCGCACCAGGCCCGGGTTCTCGTCCAGCTCCGCTTCTGTGATCCACTGCTCGCCCACCGGATGGTCGGCGGCGGCGAGGGCGGTGAGCTGCTCGGAGAGCCATTCCTTGGTCGGCGGCTCGGCGAGGTCGAAATCCAGCCGTGAGCGGTCGGCGCCGATCTGCCCGCCGGTGACGCCGGCGCCGGGGATCAGCGAGCAGAGCAAATGCAGGCTGGTGTGCATCCGCATCAGCTGGTGGCGGCGCTCCCAGTCCAGCGCGGCCGTTACCTCGGTGCCAGGGGCGGGCAGGGGGGCGCCCTCGGCCGGCTTGTGCAGCACGGTGCCGTTCTCGCCCTTCACCGCATTGGCCACCGGCATTTCCTGCCCCTCCCAGCGCAGCCAGCCGGTGTCGCCGGGCTGACCGCCGCCCTGGGCGTAGAAGACGGTGCGGTCCAGCACGACTCCGTCCGGGCCGGCGGAAAGCACCTTGGCGCGGCAGTCACGGGCATAGGCGTCGGTGCGGAACAGCATCTCGGTCATCAGTCGCTCGTCCATTCGGTGGTGAGGCGGGGGGTGTTGATCTGCAGCCACATCAGGGCCAGCGCCGCCGGGCTGTTGCGGATCTCGTTGCGCGCGACCTGGGCAAAGGCCTCCTCCGCCGGCAGCAGCACGAGGCGGGTTTCCTCATTCTCATTGGCGAGGCCCCGGGTGCCGGGGGCGGCGGTCTCGGGCAGGCGCACGCGGCCGCAGAAGAAGTGCAGCACCTCGTCGGCGCCGCCCTGCATGGTCATGAACTGGCCGATCTTCTCGATGCGGTCGGCGGTGAAGCCGGTCTCCTCCTGCAACTCGCGCCGCACGGTGGCCTCGGCATCCTCGCCCTTCTCCAGCAGCCCGGCCGGGCATTCGCGCATGATCGGCTCCTCCCCGGCGGCCAGGGCCGGTAAGCGGAACTGCTCGATCAGCGCGATGCGGCGGATCCAGGGATCGTAGGGCAGGATCAGCGCGCCATCGCCGCGCCGCCACATCTCCCAGGTCAGCAGGCCGGAGGGGGTGCCGTCGGCGCGGCGATAGCGGAAGCGCACGCGCTGTACGGGGAAGCGGCCGTCCCAAACCACCTCGTCGCTTTCGGGGATATAGAGCGGATGCGCCGGCACCGGGGGTGCCTTCGGCGGTCTGGCCTTCATGCGGTGGGCAGCCTAACCTCGACAGTGAAACGCCACGATCATGAGCCGCCCCATTCCCATCGTCCATGCCCCGCCGCCTGAAAGCGACGTGGGCGCCGCGCGCCGCCGGGCCATTCTCTCCGTGATGGGCGCCGCCGCAACCTTCGCCCTGGCCGCCGCGGCGGTGAAGGCGCTGGGCGGGGCGATCCCGGTCATGCAGGTCATCCTGTTCCGCAACCTCTTCGCCGTTCCCGTCCTGCTCGGGCTGGCGCTGGCCTCGGGGGTGCCGGGGCAGCGCTGGCGGGTGCTGGCCACAAGGCAGCCCTGGGCGCATGCGCAGCGCACCTTCTATGGGCTGGTCGGCATGTTCGGCAGCTTCTACGGCTATGTCCACCTGCCGCTTGCCACCGTGACGGCGCTCGGCTTCACCATGCCGCTCTTCCTCACCGCGCTCTCGGTGCCGCTGCTGGGGGAGAAAGTGGGCTGGCGCCGCACCAGCGCGGTGCTGGTGGGCTTCCTGGGCGTGCTGGTGATGCTGCGCCCCGGCCTTGGCGCCGCGCAGCTTCCGCTGGCGGCCGTGGCTGGCGTGCTGGCCGGGGCGGTGGCCTGGGCCATGGCCATGATCACCATCCGCCGCATGGGGGACCGTGGCGAATCCGGCGCCACCATCACGCTGTGGTTCGCGCTCGGCGGCTGCCTGGTGGGCGGGGTGCTGGCGATGGCCGAGTGGGTCTGGCCAACGCCCGCGCAATGGGCGCTGCTCGCCTTCATCGGGCTGGTCTCCGCCCTGGCGCAGCTGCTGATGACCGCCGCCTACCGCAGCGGCGAGACCACGCTGATCGCCCCCTTCGAATACTCCGGCATCATCTGGACCATGGGCCTGGGTATCCTGCTCTGGGGGGAGGAGCCGGTGATCATGGATTTCCTGGGCATCGCCGTCCTGGTGGCCTCGGGCCTCTACATCTGGCACCGGGAGGCGCGGCTGCGCGCCTGAGATGCCGGGGGGAACGCCCTCCGCCCGGCTCAGTCCCCGAAGCGGTTGGAGCGCGGGAAGCCGTTCGGCGGCTGCTTGCCCGCCCCGGCGCGGTTGCCGCGCCAGGTGGTGAGGTCGGTTTCCATGCGCACCCGCTCGCCGATCCGCCAGGTCAGCCCCACGCTGGCGGCGAAGACCTTCACATCGGCCATGCCGCCGTCACGGTAGCCCTGCAGCGCCACGCCGCGCCCGCGTACCATCTCCGGCACCTGCTCCAGCGGGAAGACCAGCAGCTTGCGGTTCTCGCCGACGATGGCAACGGTATCGCCCTCGACCGGCACGCAGGCGGCGGCCTCGTTGGGCGGATCGACCGTCAGCACCTGCTTGCCCGTGCGCTTCTCGGCCAGCAGGTCCTCGCTCTTCACCACGAAGCCGCGCCCGTCGCGCGCCGCGACAAGATATTTGCGCCCCTCCTGCCAGACGAAGAGGTCCACCACCTCGTCCTCGTTGGTGAGGTCCACCATCAGCCGCACCGGCTGGCCATCGCCGCGGCCGCGGGGCAGGACGTCGGCCTTCAGCGTGTAGCTCTTGCCGTTGGTGGCGAAGAGGCAGAGCCGGTCGGTCGTCTCGGCATGCAGCGCCACACGCAGCCGGTCGCCCTCCTTGAACTTGTGCTCCGTCTCCATCGGCACATGACCCTTGAGCGCACGGATCCAGCCCTTCTCGGAGAGGATCACGGTGATCGGCTCGCGCTCGACGAAGGCGCGCTCGTCGATCACCACCGCGGCGGGCGCGGCGTCGATGGTGGTGCGCCGCTTGCCGAGCTCCGTCTCTTCGCCGAACTTTTGGCGGGTCTCCTCGATCTGCTCGGCCAGCTTCTTCCAGCGCGCCTTCTCGCTGCCGAGCAGCGCCTGGAGCGACTTCTGCTCCGTGCTGAGCTTCTTGTGCTCCTTGCGGATCTCCATCTCCTCCAGCTTGCGGAGGGAGCGGAGGCGCATGTTCAGGATCGCCTCGGCCTGCACATCCGTCAGCCCAAAGGCCTGCATCAGCACCGGCTTGGGGTGGTCCTCCTCGCGGATGATGCGGATCACCTCATCGAGGTTGAGGTAGGCGATCAGGTAACCGTCGAGGATCTCCAGCCGCCTGGCGATGGCGTCCAGCCGGTGCTGGCTACGCCGCACCAGCACCTCGTGCCGGTGGTCGAGCCAGGCGCGCAGCACCGCCTTCAGCCCCATCACCTGCGGCGTGCGCTCGGCATCCAGCACGTTCATGTTGAGCGAAACGCGGGATTCCAGCGGCGTCGCGCGGAACAGCGTCTCCATCAGCACGGCCGGCTCCACCGTGCGGCTCTTGGGCTCCAGCACGATGCGGACGACATCCGTGCTCTCGTCCCGCACATCGGCCAGCAGGGGAAGCTTCTTCTCCTCCATCAGCGCGGCGATCTGCTCGATCAGGCGGGACTTGGCGATCTGGTAGGGAATCTCGGTGACGACGACCTGCCAGGTGCCGTTCTTCAGCGCCTCCCTTTCCCAGCGGGCGCGAATGCGGAAGCCGCCGCGGCCGGTGGCATAGGCCTCGCGCACCGCCTCCGGGCTCTCCACCAGCACGCCGCCGGTGGGGAAGTCGGGGCCGGGCACATGGCGCAGCAGGTCGTCGATCTCGGCCGCCGGGTTGCGGATCAGCTCCAGCGCGGCGGCGCAGAGCTCGCCCGCATTGTGCGGCGGGATGGAGGTGGCCATGCCGACGGCGATGCCGTTGGCGCCATTGGCCAGCAGGTTGGGGAAGGCGGCGGGCAGGACGATCGGCTCCCGCTCCTCGCCGTCATAGGTGGCGCGGAAATCGACGGCGTTCTCCTCGATCCCCTGCAGCATCACCTGGGCGATCTCGGTCAGCCGCGCCTCGGTGTAGCGCATGGCCGCCGCGTTATCGCCGTCGATATTGCCGAAATTGCCCTGGCCCTCGACCAGCGGGTAGCGTGCCGCGAATTCCTGCGCCAGCCGCACCATGGCGTCGTAGATCGCGGCATCGCCATGCGGGTGGTATTTACCCATGACGTCGCCGACGATGCGGGCGCATTTCTTGAACCCCGCCGCCGGGTCCAGCTTGAGCTGGTGCATCGCCCAGAGCAGTCGGCGATGCACCGGCTTCAGCCCGTCCCGCACATCCGGCAGCGAGCGCGCCGTGATGGTGGACATGGCATAGGCCAGGTAGCGCTCCGACAGGGCCGCCGACAGGGTGGTCGGCTTCACGGCCCCGCCTTCGGGCAGCGTGGCGATGTCGTCGGGCATGGACGGAACTCCTGGCAGTCTCGGCGCGATATCGGCTGGCCCGGGCTAGCGCAGCGGCGCCGCGCGCGCCAGTGCCAAGGCGAACAGGCAAGAACATAGCAAGAACTTAAGGTCAGGCAAGCAGTCTCACAATTTCGCAAGAACTGGCCGGTATCGGGTGACGGCCCCGGCGGGAGCGGCCATTGTGCTGTGATCACACTGGCGCACGCCAGGCCCAACAAGACCAAGAATTGTGCTGGCGCACGGGAGAAACGGAATGAGTGCAAGCGTCGAAGGCATTGCGCGCCCAGATCAGGCGTCCATCGACGACCCCTATCACCTGACGCCCGATGCCGTCATGGAGCCGCCCACGGGATGGAGGCATTCGCTGCGCCATCTCGGGCCAGGGCTGATTCTCAGCGCCTCCATCGTCGGCTCCGGCGAGCTGATCGCCACCACCACCCTCGGCGCCACCGCGGGCTTCGCCCTGCTCTGGATGGTCATCTTCAGCACCTTCGTGAAGGTCGCCGTGCAGGTCGAGCTGGCGCGCTGGACCATCTCCACCGGCCAGCCCGCGCTCACCGGCTACAACAAGGTGGGGCCGCATGTCGGGCGGCTTGGCTGGATCAATGTCCTCTGGGCGCTGATGGCGCTTTCGAAGGTGCTGCAGATGGGCGGCGTGGTCGGCGGCACGGCCATGGCGCTTTCCATCCTGCTGCCGCTGGGCGGGCCGCCGCTCGGGGCCGTCTCCCTCGGCATCTGGACCGCCATCGTCGCCGGCGGCAGCATCGCGCTGCTCTATTCCAACAACTACAGCCTGATCGAGCGCGGAGCGACCGCGCTGGTGGTGATCTTCTCCTTCGTCACCATCGCCATCGCCGCCGGTCTGCCCTTCACCCCCTATGCCTACACGATGTCGGATATCGCCAGCGGCCTCGCCCTGAGCATTCCGGCGGGCGCGATCGGCGCGGCCATCGCCATGTTCGGCATCACCGGCGTCGGCGCCGACGAGCTGACCTTCTACACCTACTGGTGCGTCGAGAAGGGCTATGCCCGCCATGTCGGCCCAAATGATGGCAGCGAGGCCTGGCAGCGCCGCGCCAAGGGCTGGATCGGCGTGATGTACAAGGACGCCTTCCTCTCCTGGTGCATCTACACCTTCGGCACGCTCGCCTTCTTCATCATGGGCGCCTCGGTGCTGGCGCCGCAGGGGCTGGTGCCGCAGGGCAACGAGATGCTCACCGCGCTCTCCCGCATGTACACCGACACGCTGGGCGAATGGGCGGGCACGCTGTTCCTGGTGGGCGCCATCGCCGTGCTGGGCTCCACGCTCTGGGCGGCGGTGCCGAGCTGGGCGCGGATGTACACCAACCTGCTGGCCGTGATGGGCGTGCTGGAGTGGCGCAACACGGCCGACCGCCTGCGCTGGATCCGCATCTTCACCATCGGACTGCCGATTGTCTGGGGCCTGGCCTATCTCTTCATCCGCTCGCCGGTGCTGATGATCCAGATCGGCGGCGCGGCGACGGGCGTCTTCCTGCTGGCGGCCGTGGTCGCGGTCTGGCACCTGCGCCGCACCGAGACGGACCCGCGCCTGCATGGTGGCCCGGCCTTCAATGGGCTGCTGGTGGTGAGCAGCGTCGCCATCGTGGTGCTCGGCTTCTACACCGCGCTGAGCGCCGTCGGCGTGGTGTAAGGCGCCGCCGCGCCTGCATCGGGCACAGCTCCGAAGGGGGGCGGGGAGAAACCCTCGCCCCTTTTGCATCTGCGCCCTTCCCGCCGGGGTGCGCGGCATGTTTCCCTGCATGGCAGCAAGGAGATGTGCCATGTACACCCCGCCCGCCTTCCGCGAGGAGGACCCCGGTGCCCTGCAGGCCATGATCGGCGCGGCGCCGCTGGCGAACCTCGTCACCGCCACCGCGGAAGGGCTGATGGCGACGCCGCTGCCACTCTTTCTCGACCCGGCGGAGGGTGCGCAGGGCGTGCTGTACGGCCATGTCGCCAAGGCGAACCCGCAGTGGAAGGTGGCGCCGCTCGGCGAGGCCATGGCGCTCTTCACCGGGCCGAATGCCTATGTGACGCCCTCCTGGTACGCCATGAAGCGCGAAACGGGGAAGGTGGTGCCGACCTGGAACTACGTGGCCGTCCACGCCTATGGGACGGTGGAGTTCTTTGAGGATGCGGACCGGCTGCTTGACGTCGTGACGCGGCTCACCGAGCGGCAGGAGAGCGCGCGGGCCGCGCCCTGGGCGGTCAGCGATGCGCCAGAGGCCTTCATCCGTGCGCAGTTGCGGGGCATTGTCGGCGTGCGGCTGCCGATCGCGCGCCTGGAAGGCAAGCGCAAGATGAGCCAGAACCGCAGCGCCGACGACCGCGCCGGCGTCCGCGCGGGCCTGGCCGTAAGCGACGATGCGGCGGAGCGTGCGGTGGCCGCCCTCATCCCGCAATGAGGGGCAGGCCGGGCTTCAGCGCCGCGCCTCAGCCTCCTGCAGCAGCCGGGTGAGCATCTCGATCTGGCGCTGCTGCTGTTCCAGAAGGGCGGTGATCTGCTCGGCCCGCATGCGGTCGAGCTTCTCGTGCAGCGCCATGATCTCGATTTCGGCCTTCAGGTTGACCTCGTAGTCATGCGCGGCGTCCAGCCGGTCCTTCGCCGCCTGCCGGTTCTGGCTCATCATGATGATGGGCGCCTGCAGGGCGGCAATCATCGAGAGGATCAGGTTCAGGAAGACAAAGGGATAGGGGTCGAAGGGCTGCCGCAGCAGCTCCGCGTTCACGCCCACCCAGAGCACCAGCAGCAGGAGGCTGAGCAGGATGAAGGTCCAGGAGCCGCCGAAGGCCGCCACCTTGTCCGCTAGCCGCTCGCCGAAGCTCAGCCGCGCAGAGAAAACCTCGTTGGTGTCGCGCGAGAGCGGCCGCCGCTCCAATGTGCCTTTCAGGACGCGGTGCTCCGCTTCCCCGAGCGTTCGTCCGGCGCCGAACCAGCGCCGCGCCG
Source organism: Roseomonas sp. (assembly GCA_035556695.1). Classification (GTDB taxonomy): domain Bacteria; phylum Pseudomonadota; class Alphaproteobacteria; order Acetobacterales; family Acetobacteraceae; genus Pseudoroseomonas. The sequence goes on along the minus strand of DATMFR010000054.1, from coordinate 176,812 downwards.
CAGCGGCGAAGTCGAGATGGGTCTGCTGCATCGTCGCGCTCTCCGCGGGAATCGCGAACCAGGGTTATTCCAGCCCTCTCTGCTTGCAGCAAGCGCCGGGCCGCACCCCCGCTGGCTAAAAATTGACAAGATTCCTCTCGGAGCCGGCCTGTACCTTGCGGCGCAGGCGCTCCACACCCTCGGCACGCGGCGACCCAGCGGTCCGCGAAAAACCGGAGACCGGGTCGTGATGAGACTATGGATTGATGCGATAAGGAGAGAGGCATGAAGGCTGTCGTGACAGCCGCGGTGGTCGTCGCCTCGCTGGCGTGGTGCGGGCCCTCACGGGCGGCGCCTCCTTCGGCGGAGCCTTACGCGGACCAGAAGGTCGTCTACCACAACGATGGTAGCCACAACGCTGTCCCGCTCCTCAAGCGGCTCTACCTGATGGTGCGCGGGCTGATCTCCGACGAGGACGTCGCCGGCGAGGCGAACGCGGCCTATTTCCAGGGCCTGCTGGGCAATATCCGCAACCACATCAACGCCGTCGGCAAGGACCACGTGAAGATCAGCGTGGTGGATCACTCCTCCGGCGTGGAAATGTTCGAGCTGGCCAGGCATGACAAGGCGCTGGCGGCCAAGATGGATGCACTCCGCGCCGATGGCGTGCGCTTCCTCATCTGCGCCAACACGTTGAATTCGGCGCATATCGACTGGCACCGGCTCTATGGCGTCAGCGAGGAGGACATCGTGCCCAGCGGCGTGGCCGAGATCGCGCGGCTTGAAGGGCAGGGCTACGTCTACATCCATCCCTGAGCGGCGCGGCTGCCCTACCGCTCAGGTGGCGGTCGCTTCATTGAACCACGCGCCGAGCGCCAGCCAGGGCCGCGCATCCCAGAAGCGGCTGGCCTGGCCTGAGGTCGAGGGCAGCACCCAGACCGGTGGGAAGTCCACCGGTCCCTCATTCCTGCCGTAAGTCAGCGCACCGGTGCGCCGTCCCAGGAAGGCAGCAGCCGGCGCCTTGGCGGTGAAGGCCAGCGCCGCGGGGCGTACCGCACGGATGCGGAAGGCGAAGCCCTCCGGGTCATAGGCGCCGGGGGGCAGTTCGTCATCATTGCCGGAGGCGTGCTTCGCCATGTCGGTCAACCCGATGCCCAGTCCGAGCAGCGCCGGATATTCGGCAGGCGCCAGCCGGCGCGGTGTGAAGCCGGCCTGGTGCAGGATGGACCAGAAGCGGTTCCCGGGATGCGCGTAATAGGCCTGCCGCGCGGCCGAGACCGTGCCTGGGGCCGAACCGCAGAACACCAGCCGCAGGCCCGGGGCCAGCAGATCCGGCAGCACCGGTTCAGGCATCGGCAAGGGCCTCGGCGGACGGCGGAAGCAGGGCGGCGATGCGCGCCTCCAGCCGCTCCCGCGCCGGCGGCAAGGGCTGGTGACGGGCGCCGAAGGCGTCGCGGGCCAGGAAATGGCCGGTCAGCCGCAGCCCGGCGAGCCATTGCGCGGGGTCCGTCTCCGCCTGACCGCCGAGCAGGAAGGAGGGCAGTGGCAGCAGCCGGTCGCGATACGGCTCGGCCGCCTCGGCGCTCACCACCCGGCCGGTGCGTGGGGAAACATGCGTCAGGTGCTCGCGGCTGCCGGTGACGGCGCAGGCGGAAAGGTCGAGCCCATAGCCCAGCACTTCCAGCAGCAGTGCCTCCCAGCGGATGTAGTCCGCCATCAGCGCGGTGGCGCCACGGCCGAGATTCGCCATCAGCGCCAGCAGTCCGGAGAAGACGCGCGGCTGCACCTCCCGCTCCGGCAGGGCGCCCGTGGCCAGCGCGCAGGCGGAGTTCAGCAGGGCGAGGCTGAGCGGGTCGTCCATGGCCAGCGCGGCTGAGGGATGCACCATTTCGCCGGAGAAGGCGCCGAGCTGCTCGGGCAGGCGGCCGATCCAGCGCACCTCGATCAGGTTGCCCGGCTGCCAGAGCCCGGCCTGGGCGCGCGAGCCGCCGCCCTTGGCCAGCCCGGCGTGGCGGCCATGCTCCTCGGTGAGCACCGAGACCACCGCGCCGCCCTCGCCATGCGGCCGCGTCTCCAGCACGATGGCGGGCGCCTGCCATTCCATGGCCGGTTCTTCTCAGCGCGCCGCCGGGAGGCGGGCGCCCAGTGCCAGGGAAATCTCGCAAGCCGTCATCGGCGCAGGCCCTTCAAGTGCTGGTCAGGCCTCAATGTAGGCGGCCGTGGCGTGGAATCCACAGCCTGCCAGTTCAGCCGGCGTCGTCCAGCCCGATGGCGCGCAGCCGGGCGCGCTCCTCGTCCCAGCCCTGCCGCTCCTTGACGTTGAGGAAGAGATGGACGCGCCGTTCCAGCAGCTTCTCCAGCTCGGAGCGGGCGCGGCGGCCGATCTCCTTCACCCGCGCCCCGCCATCGCCGATGATGATGGCCTTCTGCGAGGCGCGGCCGACATAGATGGTGCAGTCGATCCTTACCGAGCCGTCCTGCCGCTCCTGCCAGGCCTCGGTCTCCACCGTGGTGTGGTGCGGCACTTCCTCATGCGTCTGGCGCAGGATCTGCTCGCGCACGATCTCGGCGGCCAGCATGCGGTCGGGCAGGTCGGAAAGCTCGTCGTCCGGGAAGAGCCAGGGGCCGTAGGGCACGCGGGCGCCGAGCTTCTCCAGCAGCCGGTCCAGCCCGTCGCCGGTCTCGGCGCTGACCATCAGCGTCTCCTCGAAGGAGAGCTGCTCGTTCAGGCTGGCGGTCAGCGGCAGCAGGCGCTTGGTGTCGATCAGGTCGGACTTGTTCAGCACCAGCCAGATCGGCACCTTGCTGCGCTTCAGCACGGAGATGATGGACTGAACCGCCTCGGTCATGCCGGCGCGCGCATCCACGATCAGCAGGGCGAGGTCGGCGTCCTGCGCGCCTTCCCAGGCGGCGGCGACCATGGCGCGGTCCAGCCGGCGGCGAGGGGCGAAGATGCCGGGCGTGTCGGTCAGCACGAGCTGCGACTGACCCTGCATCACCACCGCGCGGATGCGGAAGCGCGTGGTCTGCGGCTTGGGCGAGACGATGCTGACCTTGGTTCCGGCGAGCCGGTTCACCAGAGTGGACTTGCCGGCATTCGGCGCCCCCACCACGGCGATGATGCCGCAGCGGGTCTGGCCGTCATCCTTGCCCAGGGGAGGGGTAGAAGAAGTGTCTTCGGTCATGTGTTCTCGCGCCCCGCCTGCTGCAACTCGGCCAGCCAGGCTTCAGCGGCCGCCTGCTCGGCCGCGCGCTTGGACTCGCCCCGTCCCTCCGCCTCCCGTCCCGCCGCATGGACGGCGACGACGAAGACCGGCTTGTGCGAGGGCCCGGTGGTGGAGACCAGCCGGTATTCCGGCAGCCCCTCCGCCCGGCCGAGCGTGTGTTCCTGCAGGCGGCTCTTGGCCGACATGGGCGGCGTCAGGTCGGCTTCCAAGAAGCCACCCCATTCGCGCCGGATGAAGTTGCGCGCCACCTCCAGCCCGCCGTCGAGATAGAGGGCGCCGATCAGCGCCTCGGTGGCGTCGGCGATGACGGTGACGCGCCCGCGCAGCCCGGTGCGGCCCTCGGCGGGCGGCACGCGCAGCGCGGCAGGCAGGCCAATGGCCTCGCCCACCTTGGCCAGCGTCTCGGCCGCGACCAGCACGGAAAGGCGCTTGCCCAGCGCGCCCTCGCGCTCCTGCGGAAAGCGTTCGGCCAGCCATTCGGCCATCACCAGCGCCAGCACGCGGTCGCCGAGGAACTCCAGCCGCTCGTTGGAATCGAGCATGCCCCGCCGCGGGTCGGCGGCGGAGCGATGGGTGAGCGCCTGCGCCAGCAGCGCCGGATCGGCGAAGGTGTGCCCGAGGCGCGACAGGAAGCCGGCCCCGGCCGGCGTGGCGGGACCGTTCCCACTCATGCACCGCGCTCCGTCACCGGACGACCTGGAACAGCCGGCTCCAGCGGATGGCGAAGGGCCAGTCCCACACCTCCCACCAGGCGGCGCTGCCGTCCACGCTGAAGAAGATCATCTCCGCCCGGCCGACCAGGTTCTCCACCGGCACGAAGCCGACGCCACGGTCCATGTCGCGGCTGTCGAGGCTGTTGTCCCGGTTGTCGCCCATGGCGAAGACGTTGCCGGGCGGCACGACGAATTCCGGCGTGTTGTCGTAGGGGCCTTCGTCCGAGGCCTCCAGGATGCGGTGCTGCACTGGCTGGGCCCCGGGCGAGGCCGGCAGCCTCTCGCGGAACAGCCGCACGGTCATGCGCGGGCCGTCGCCCTCCACGGTGTAGAGGCCGAGGGACTCGCGCGGCACTTCCTGGTTGTTCACGTAGAGCCGGCCATTGCGCATCTGGATATGATCGCCTGGCAGGCCAATGATGCGCTTGATGTAGTCCGTCGTGTTGTCGCGGGGGAACTTGAACACCGCGACGTCCCCGCGCTCCGGCAGGCTGCCGAAGATGCGGCCGCTGAACAGGTCGGGGCTGAACGGGATCGAGTGCTTCGAATAGCCGTAGGCGTATTTCGAGACGAACAGGTAGTCGCCCACCAGCAGGGTGGGGATCATGCTGCCCGAGGGAATGTTGAAGGGCTCGAAGGCGACCGTGCGGATGCCGACGGCGATGAGCCCGGCATAGACCACGGTCTTGATGCTTTCGAGCCAGCCGCCCGTTTTCTTGCTCATCGGTGGATTCGCGCGAGGTCCTGGTTCGGAACGTCGCGCCAGCCGCCGCGACCGTGGAAGGGGGTAGAGCGCGGGGTGCCTCGGCTGTCAAGGAACGGCTACCTCCGCGCTGCCCGGCAGGTCGAAGGCGCGGGCCAGCAGCCGCACGGATGCACGGCGGGCGACGGGGTCATGCACCGGGGTCAGCACGGCCATCTCCTGCGCGCCCATCTCGGCGGCCAGCGACTCCAGCCGCGCGCGCACCTGCTCCGGCGTGCCGATGATGGCGCGCTCCCGCATCCGCTCGATCTTCGCCGCCTCGGCCGGGGTCGCGGAAAAGGCCTCGGCCTCCTCCACGCTCGGCAGGGGCGGATAGATGCCGCGGTCGCGCGAGAGGCGCCAGACGGCGCGCGAGAGGAAGAGGCGCCGCGCCTCCGCCTCCGTCTCGGCGCAAAGGGCGAAGACGCCGAGCGCGGCATGCGGCGCGGCGAGCCGGCCGGCCTCCGGGCGGAAGGTCTGGCGATAGAGCGAGAGCGCCTCCGCCGCGCCGGCGCCGTCGGTGATGAAATGCGCGAAGCAATAGGGCAGGCCCAGATAGGCAGCGAGCTGGGCGCCATATTCGGAACTGCCGAGCATCCAGACCTCGGGCCGGGTCGGCCCCTCGGGCTGGGCGCGGATCATGCGGAAGGGGTGGTTCTCCGGCAGGCCCTCGCCGAGCCAGCCCAGCAGCTCCTGCACCTGGGCGGGGAAGCGGTCGGCGCCCTGCTGCGCGGCGAGCGGGTTCAGCGCGTAGGCGGTGCGCCCGTCGCTGCCCGGCGCACGGCCGACGCCAAGATCGACACGGCCCGGCGCCAATGCCTCCAGCACGCGGAACTGCTCGGCCACTTTCAGCGACGAATAGTGCGGCAGCATCACCCCCGCCGAGCCGAGGCGGATGCGCTGCGTGGTGGCGGCGATGGCGGCCAGCAGGATTTCGGGCGCTGCGCCGGCATGGCTCTGGCTGTTGTGGTGCTCGGCCAGCCAGTAGCGGGCATAGCCCAGGCGGTCGGCGAGTTGCGCCACCGCCAGGGTCTCGCGGATCGCCGCGTCGGCACTGCGGCCGGAGGCGATGGTGGACTGGTCGAGGATCGAGAGGGTGAGCGCCATGGGGCCAGGGTAGAGCCTTTCCTGCCCCGGGGTGCAGCCGGAAATCGCGCGCGGCCCCTCAGCGCCGCAGGCGCAGCGCGGCGGCGGAGCGGCGGTGCTCCCAGCCCTCCCGTTCCAGCTCGGGTCGCGCCTCCACCTGCTGCGGCCAGCCCAGGCAGAAATAGCCGATCAGCCGCCAGGAGGCCGGCACTTCCAGCGCCGCCAGCACCGTCTCCGGCTGCAGGATCGAGACCCAGCCCAGGCCCAGCCCCTCGGCGCGGGCGGCCAGCCAGAGTGTGTGCAGCGCCATCACGGCGGAATAGGCCACGGTCTCCGGCATGGTGGCGCGGCCGAGCCCATGGCCCTGCTCCGGGTCCGGCTCCACGCAGACGGCGAACTGACAGGGCGCCTGGTCCAGGCCCTCCAGCTTCAGCCGGGCATAGAGCGCGGCACGCTCGCTCTCCTGGCCAGTCAGGGCCGCCGCGTTGCAGGCCAGGAAGCTTTCCCGCACGGCCGAACGGCGCGCCGGGTCGTCCACGGTGACGAACCGCCAGGGCTGGCTGAGGCCGACCGAGGGGGCGAGGGCCGCCGTCTCCAGCAGACGGCCGAGCAGCGCCTCCGGCACCGGATCGGGGCGGAAATGCCGCACGTCGCGCCGCCAGGCGAAGAGTGCCTGCAACTGCCGTCGGAAGGCCTCGTCGAATTCGGGCGCGGGCATCGGTTCAGCCTTCCGCGGATGGATGGCGATAGGCACGACGGTCGAGCGGACCCTCCACCATCCAGTCCGCGCCCTCGGCGGTGGCGAAGTCAGGGCCGAGGGGCGCCTTTCCGGCCCCGCCGGGCAGGTCGAGCACATAGGTCGGCCAGGCGAGGCCGGTCAGCCGCCCGCGCAGTGCCCGCAGGATGCGCCGGCCTTCCTCGATCGGCACCTCGAAGCGGGCGGTGCCGGGGGCGCGGTCGAGCTGGTGCAGGTAGTAGGGCTTCACCCGCGCCGCCAGCATGGCACGGAACAGGCCTTCCAGCGCCTCCGGGCTGTCGTTCACGCCGCGCAGCAGCACGCTCTGCCCCAGCAGCGCCACGCCGGCCCGGGCCAGCAGCCGCAGCGCCGTGCGGGCAGGGGCGGCGAATTCCCGGGAGTGGTTGGCATGGATACAGAGGAACAGCGCCTTCTCCGTCTCCAGCGCCTCGGTCAGGGCGGGCGTGATCCGCTCCGGCGCCGCCACCGGCACGCGTGAGTGCAGGCGGATGATGCCGATATGCGGCATGTCCGAAAGCCGCTGCACGATATGGCCCAGCCGGCGCGGCGAGAGCATCAGCGGGTCGCCGCCAGTCAGGATGGCCTCCCGCACCTGGGGCGTGCGCGCGAACCAGTCGAGCGCCGCGTCCAGCTCCGCCTCGGAGAGCAGCCCGCCATCCGGCCCCACCACCTCGCGCCGGAAGCAGAAGCGGCAATAGACCGGGCAGGCCAGAAGCGGCTTCAGCAGGGCGCGGTCGGGGTAGCGGTGCACCACGCCCTTGACGGGCGTGAAGGGGACGTCGCTGGTCGGGTCGCTGCGCTCCTGCGGCAGGGCGACCAGCTCGGCCATGTCGGGGATGTATTGCCGGGCGATGGGGTCCGCCGGGTCGGCGCGGTCGATCAGCGCCTGCACCGCGGGGGAGACGGCGATGGCATAGGTCTCGGAGAGCCGTTCCAGCCCGGCGCGGGCCTCGGGCGGGATCAGCCCGGCCTCGGCCAGGGCCTTCGCGTCCCGCAGCGTGCGCGGCTTCAAATGGGGGGAACCGTCGGGCATGGTCAGGCGGCTTACGCCTGGAGGCCCCGCGCCCGCAATGCCCGATCCCGTTGATCAGCCATCCGATCTCCCGTCCTGGCACCCCGACAGCCTCGCCACCCGCCTGCCGGCACTGCGCCGCCGCGCCCGCCTGCTGGCCGAGACCCGCGCCTTCTTCACCGCGCGCGGCTATTGCGAGGTGGAGACGCCCGCCCTGGTGCCGGCGCCGGGGATGGAGGTTCATCTCGCCGCCTTTCGAAGCGAGTTCCGCCCGATGCTGGGGGAGGGGAGCTTCCCGCTCTGGTTGCGCACCTCGCCGGAGCTGGCGATCAAGCGGCTGCTGGTGGCTGGCGCCGGGCCGGTCTTCGAGATCGCGCGGGTCTGGCGCAATGGTGAGGTCAGCGATCGCCATTCCCCCGAGTTCACCATGCTGGAATGGTACCGCCCCGGCGCTGGGCTCGATGCGCTGATGGACGAGACGGAGGCCTACCTCCGCGCCGTCCTGCCGCCGCGCGTGGCGCATGGCGGCGTGGAAACCGACCTGACGCTGCCCTTCGAGCGGCTGAGCATGGCCGAAGCCTTCCGGCGGCACTGCAACGGCCTGGACATCCTGGCGACGCTGGACCCCGGGGGCGAAGGGGATGCCGCCGCCCTGCAATCCGCCGCCCATGCGGCGGGGTTCAGCCCGCGCCCGGGCGAGGGTTGGGAGGATCTGTTCTTCCGTCTGCTGCTGGAGCACATCGAGCCGCATCTCGGGCGCGAGCGCGCTACCTTCCTGACCCACTGGCCCGCGCCGCAGGCCGCCCTGGCCCGGCGCGACCCCGCCGATCCGCGCGCCGCGCTGCGCTTCGAGCTCTTTGCCGCCGGGCTGGAGCTGGCCAATGCCTTTGACGAGCTGACCGACGCGGCCGAGCAGGCCGAGCGCTTCGCCCGCGACGTGGCGGAGCGGCATCGCCTCTACGGCGAGGGCTGGCCGGTGGACCAGGACTTCCTGGACGCGCTGGCGCAGGGCATGCCGCCCACCGCCGGAATCGCGCTCGGCTTCGACCGGCTCGCCATGTTGGCCGCAGGCGCGGAGAGCATCGTGGAGACGCTATGGCTGGGCCGCTGGCCCTATGGAGGGCTCAGCCGCCCGTGACCATCGCCGGCTCGGCCGACGCCTGCTCCTCCAGCGAGCGCCAGGCGCCGCCGGTCAGGATCTCGCTGGGCCGGAAGCGTGCCTTGTAGGCCATCTTGCGGCTCTGCGGCACCCAATAGCCGAGATAGACATAGGGCAGCCCCATCTCCACGGCCCGCCGCACCAGCCAGAGCACGGCATAGGTGCCAAGGGAACGCTTCTCCAGCGTCGGCTCGTAGAAGGAGTAGACGGCGGAAAGCCCATCGCTCAGCCAGTCCGTCAGGCAGGCGCCGAGGAGCTGCCGGGTCGCGCTATCGCGGAACTCGACCAGCCCGGTGGTGATGGGCGTGTCCTCCACCATGGCGCGATAGTCGTAGAAACCCATCGCGGCCATGTCGCCATCCTGGTGGCGGGCGCGCTGGTAGCGCTGGAAGAGGGCGAACTGCTCGGCGGTGGCGCGGGCGGGGGTTGCCTCGCCGGTCACGGCCTCATTGGTGCGCAGGATGCGGCGCTGGGTGCGGTCCGGCGTGAAACGGGCGGCGTCGATGCGGATGGGGATGCAGGCCTGGCAGCCCGGACAAACCGGCGAATAGGCGATGTTGTGGCTGCGGCGGAAACCGGCGCGGGAGAGGCGGTCGTGCAGCGCCTCGGCCTCCGGGCCGGTCAATTCGGTCACGATCTTCCGCTCCATCCGGCCGGCCAGATAAGGGCAGGGCAGCGGGGCGGTCGTGTAGAAGAAGTGCGGACGTCGGGCCGAGCGGTGCAGCATGTTTTCCCTACTTTCCCTGCCCGCAGGGGCGGATGCAACCACCGATCCGTCACATCGCCCGGTCATTGGCGCGGCGCCAGGGTGAGCTGGCCCTCCGGCGCCTCCGCGACACGGCCGAGATGCAGCAGAAGCCGCCCGTCCTCCGCCCGCGCTGCCGCCCAGAGCGGCGTCTGGTCGGCCCAGTGGCGGGAGAGCGGATGGCCGGACTGGCCGGTGCCGATCACCGCCCAGATGCCGTCGGGGTTGGAGAGGTCGAAGACAGCGCGCAGGCCCGGGCCATGGACATGGGAAAAGCCGGCGCCAAGGCCGCCACGATTGACCGTCTCCCCGTCGCCGGGCGTGGAGACGGCGATGGTGCTCCACTCCCCCAGAACCGGCAGGAAGCGCAGCAGCGGGTGCATGAAGCGGGCCTCATGCGCCACGCCCCAGCGCCAGTCGGCTGGGTCCGGCCCATAGCGGCCAGCAAGCTCCGCCACGGCTGCCTCCAGCGCGCGGGTGGCCAGGGCGGCGCAGGCGCCGCCGGGCGCGAAGGGCGGCGTGGAGTCCGGCGGACCGGCCTCGGCGCGCGGGCGGCACCAATGGGCGCCCGCGCCGTCCGGCCGCAGCACGAAGCGCAGGAACTCCGCCGTGGTCGGCCAACCGCCTGCCGGTACGCCGCCATTGGCCAGCGCCAGCTGTGCCGCCTTCCGCCACCAGGCATTGAAGATCAGCGGCTGCGGCCGGTCGATGGCCATGCTGCCATCCCAGGAGAGCAGCAGGTCCCGCGCCGCCCCGGCCATGCCTGACGGGCGGGAGAGGGCGCGCAGCACCGGCAGCGTTTCCTGCGCGAAGGGGCTGATCGCATCCCGCTGCATCACGGCGAAGTCCTGCGGCGCCTGCCGCTCGCGCTGCGCCAGCAAGTCCTGGATGCGGCGGAAGCGCCAGTCGCCGAACCAGTCGCGGCCGAGATAGGGTTCCTCGCCCTCCGGCTGCACGCGGTTGTTGGCGTTGACCAACTGGCCGTCCGGCGGGTTCTCGCGGTGCGGCATCTCGTCGAAGGGCACGAAGCCGAGCCAGTCATGGCTGCCGTCCCAGCCCGGCGCGGGCTGGCTGCCATCCCCGGCGCGACGGATCGGCGTCCGGCCGGTCAGGTACATGGCGATGCCGCCCGCCGCTTCGGCCACCATCAGGTTCTGCGGCGGCGAGGTGATCATTGCCGCCGCCGTGCGTGCCGCGCCGAGCGAGGCGGCGCGGTTCAGCGCCAGCAGCCCGGCGGCGGCGCTGTCCTCCGGCTCCAGGTTGGCCATGCGCACAGCCAGCACGGTGCCGTCTTCAGGGCTGCCCTCCAGGTCGCTCACCACCGGGCCGTGGCGCGTCTCGCGCACCCGCAGCACCTCCGGCGCCTGCCCGCGCACCTGGATCGTCTCCTCCCGCAGGGTGAAGGGCTGCGGGCCGTCCGGCGTCTCATAGCGGTCCGGCCCGGCGAGCCGCTCGACGAAGACGTCCTGCGTGTCGGAGGAGGTGGTGGTGAAGCCCCAGGCCAGCCGCTCATTGCGGCCGATCACCACGAAAGGCACGCCGGGCGAGGTGGCGCCGGCGCGGAAACGGCCATCCGGCAGCTCGATGCGCACGAGGTACCAGAGGATCGGCGCGTTGAAGCCGAGATGCGGGTCGGAGGCCAGCAGCGGCGCGCCCGTCACCGAATGCGCGCCGTTCACCGCCCAGATGTTGGAGGCGGTGGAAGGCAGCGGCGCATCCTCGGGGAAGTGCGGGATGGCGGCAGCGAGGCGCGCAAGGCGCTTGGGCGCCAGGTCGGCCCGCTGGTCAGGGCGGCCGGGGCTGTCGTCGCCCGGCCAGAGCTCGGCCAGACGCTCGCGGGGCAGGAGCGCCGCGAGCCGTGCGCGGTCGATCTCCGTGCGCCAGTTGCCGGAAAGCCATAACCCCATCGTCTTGGCCCATAGCAGCGAATCCGAGGGGCGCCAGGGCTCCGGAAGGCCGAGCCCCAGGAATTCTGGAGCAGCGAGCCGGCCCCTGGCCTCAATCCAGGCATTCACCCCATCCGCATAAGCCTGCAGCATGTCGCGGGTTTCGATGGGCAACGCGGCGAAATCGGCCTCGGCCCGCTGTGCCAGGCCAAGGGTGCGGTGAAAGCGGTCCAGCCGCAGGGCAGCGGGCCCGGCCAGCTCCGCCAGCCGCCCAGCGGCATTGCGGCGCATCAGCTCCATCTGGAAGAGCCGGTCCCGCGCATGCAGCCACCCCATTGCCACCATCGCGTCCCGCTCCGTGGCGGCGGTGATGCGCGGAATTCCGAAACTGTCCTCCGCGATGTTCACGGGGGCGGAGAGGCCGGGCAGGGCGAAGCGCCTGGAATGCGGCGGAAGGCTGGCCCAGAGCAGGCCCGCCACGGCGGCTACCGCCAGAGCCAGGAGAAGCGCGGCCGTCAGCAGGCCCCGCAGCAGGAAACGGCGGAGCCGCCCGGGTCGTCGTCGCATGCCGCCGGTTTAGAGGAAATCCCGCCGCCCCACAGCCCGGCTTGCGTGGTGTCGCGCCCGCGTGAAGAGTGGCGCCATGCCAGCCACCGATGCTCCCGCCGCTTCGCCCGTCCGTCGTGCCGCCGAGGCGCGGGGGCGTGCCGCGGAGGACCGTGTCGCCGCCCGGTTGGAGGCGGAGGGATGGCGGATGCTGGCGCGCCGTTGGCGCAGCGGCGCCGGGGAAATCGACCTGATCGCCGAGCGTGGGGGGCTGCTGGCCTTCATCGAGGTCAAGGCGCGGCCGCGGCTGGCGGAGGCCGCCTTCGCGCTCGGCCCCCGCCAGCAGATGCGGCTGCTTGCCGCCGCCGAGGCCTGGATGGCGGCGAATCCCGGCCATGGCGCCGCCGGCATCCGCTTCGACGTGGTGCTGCTTGATGGCGCGGGCAGGATGCGGCGGATCGCCGACGCCTTCCGCCCAGGGCTTGCGTGAGCGCGCACGCGGCGCCCGATGCAGACGCCGCGCGCGGGCGCGGTCAACCCAGGTTGTCCGCCTCAGCCACTTTCCCGAGAACCTGCTCGACCAAGCCCAGCACTTCGTGAACCGTGTAGGGCTTCTGCAGGGTGGCGACGAAGCCCGTCGTCAAAGTGCGGATCTTCGCCTCGGTCAGGGAGCTGACCACGATGACCGGCGTCGCGCGAAGCCTTGGATCGGCGGCCATGGCAGCAAGCATGGCCGGCCCGTTCATCACCGGCATCATCATGTCGAGCAGCACGAGATCAGGCGGCGCGGTTCCGGCCATCTTCTCCAGCGCCTGGCGCCCGTTCGCCGCGGTCGTCACGCGGTGTCCCGCATCTTCCAGCGCTGCTTCCAGCGCCATGGCGATCAGGGGCTCATCATCCACGACCAGGATGGTCGCCATCGGTCATCGCCCCTCCGCCGCCGGGGAAGGCGGCCGCGCGGTCTGCTCCCGTGCGAAGCCGGCCAGCAACTCCTCCGCCCCCTCGAAGCTCCTCGTGAAGGAAATTCCCTTGCCCTCCACAATGACGAACTCGCGCAGAGCTGGATCGAAATTGCTCCCGCGCATCTTCACAATGGAAAGGAGGCGGCGCGCCGAGGAGTGCCGCTCGACGAAGCGCAGCGCGATGATTCCCTCGGCCAGGGAAGAGATCCCGCCAACTGGCATCTCGAGGCCGGAGCCGATCACATCCCGGGTTTCCAGTGTGTAAAGCGTGGTTATGCCACGCACCCGCAACTCATTGGTCAGTACGGAAAGAAAGCGGCTCATGCGGCTGGGCTCGACCGAGCTCGCCATGAAGCCACCCAGGCCATCGATGAAGAGCCGCTTGACGCCACGGCTGGAAACCGCCTCCAGAAGCTGGTGGGCCAGCTCGTCCTGGTGGTTCTCGCCTTGTGGCTGCCAGCGGATCTCGGCATGGCCGCGATCGACGACGCCTTGCAGGTCGAGCCCGAGACGGGCCGCCTGCTGCATCAGCCGGAGGGGCGTCTCGTAGAAACCGAGAAACAGGCCGGGCTCGGCAGCGCTCGATTGGCTGATGAAATGCAGCCCGAGTGTCGTCTTGCCGATTCCGGTCCCGCCGATCACGCCTGAGACGCTGGCCTCCATCAAGCCGCCGCCCAGCATCGCGTCCAGGCCCTCAACACCGCTCGACAGCCTGCCGTTCTGGACTTGGTCAGGGCGGGTGGTGATGCGGAAGGCGGCCTCGATGCGCGGGAAGACAACCAGCCCTTCCTCACTGATGTGGAAGGCATGGCGACCAGCGAGGTAGTCACTCCCGCGGAGCTTCTTGACGAAGAGCCCCCGCTCCGTGCGGGATTCATAGCGGACGTCGGTCAGTTCGATGATGCCGTCCACCATGGTGTGCTCGGGCGGAACGGCCTCGCCCCTGGCGGTGGTGAGCAGGAAGACCGTGCAGCCATGCAGCCCCGCCTGTGCCTGCAACTCCTGGATGAAGGTCTTGAATTCGGTATCGGAGCGGGCGCTGTCCTCCGCGGCGACCAGCCCATCGAGGATCATGATGGCTGCCTGATGCGCCGCGATCTCGCGCCGGAGCAGCGTGATGAGGCCGGGCAAACCATCCGCCGCCAGGGCACCGATGCCACTGACATAGGAAATCTGCTCTGGGAGGCGGGCTGGGTCGAAGAAGCGCATGGTGCCGAGATGCACCAGCATCCTCGAATGGCTCTCGGCCAGGAGCGTGACGTAAAGCGCCCGCTGCCCCGCGCGGGCATGGCGGTAGCAGATCTGGTTGGCCAGCGTGGTCTTGCCGGTCCCGGGTGGCCCCTGAAGGATGTGGATGCCCCCCCCGGGGGAAGCCGCCGCGCAGGATTAGATCCAGACCAGGAATACCGGTCGGCAGCCGCTCGATCTCCTGCACTCCGGTCATGCGCTCTTTGCCCTTACTTGCTCTGTGTCACCCACCGGCAGCGCGACCGCGAAGGTGGTGCCTTCGCCGGGTGCGCTCTCGACGGCGATCGTGCCCGACATAGCCGTGACGAGCTGGTTCGTCAGCCACAGGCCGATGCCGAAGCCGCCTTGCTCGCGCCGCGTCACTGCGCGCTCGAAACGCTGGAAGATGCGGGCGCGATCCTCCTTGGAAATGCCGATGCCTCGGTCGCGAACGGTAAATCGCGCCGTCTGCCCATCAGAACGCAGCGTGACGGTGACGGGTTTGCCAGCGCCGAACTTGATGGCGTTGGTCAGGAGGTTCTCGGTGATCTGCTCCAACGCGAGCGGGTCCCAGAAGCCGACGATTTCCGGCTCCACCTCCTCCAGGAGCAGGCATTGCGCCCGCTGAGCCGCGAGGGAGGCGCGGCTGACCACCTTTCGCAGCACCACGGAGAAATCCGTTCTCACCGGCTCGATGCGGACATTGCCCGCGGCAATGCGGGAGATGTCGAGCAGGGTGGTCGCGCGGCGCACGAATTCCTGGATGGCGTGCTCAAGCTGCTGCACCCGGGGCAGGATGACGTCCGGGCGGCAGCGCGCCGGACTCTCCACCATGCTGAGCAAGAGGCTGGCCTGCATCAGCACCGGCGTCATCGGATTGCGGAGCTCGTGCGCGGCAATTGCGACGAATTCGTCGCGTGCGCGAACTGCCTCGCGAAGTTCCTCGATCAGGCGGTCCTTGTCGGTCTCAAGGACCTGCAAATTCCGGCCGCTGCCGGCGTCTTCCATTCCTTTTTCCTCTGAACCCCCGTTACAGAGGCATATCCGACGCTTGCCGTTCTTCCGAACCCCGATACGGGTTCATCACCAGATCGCAGAAGGCAAACACCGAAGCCAAGGGGTGTGCACACCGGAAGACGAGACTTCTTTATTCAACGATTTGTGAGTTGGGCGCGGCAGGTGCCTGCGGAGGAGCACCTTAGCCGTCAAGCTGCCGGCCAAGCGGTTCACCACACCACCGCAAAGCCAACACAGGAATATAGTTGCTTTAGGCAGGAATATTTCTGATTTTAGCAGGTAGATCTTCTTCAGAGGTGGTGTGATGCACTCCCTAGTTCCGGACGAAGCCACTACGGCCGTGAGGCGCTTCAGCCGCTTCTACACCCGGCGTCTCGGCTTGCTCCATGAAGGGCTACTGGGCGGACCGCTGCCGCTGACGGAGGCCCGCATCCTCTACGAGCTGGGCGCGCACGGCACGACCACCGCCACATCCCTCGGCGCCGAACTGGAACTCGACTCCGGCTATCTCAGCCGCATGCTGCGCGGACTGGAGGAGCGCGGCCTCATCCAGAAGTGCCCCTCGCCGCAGGATGGCCGCCAGCTTCTGCTCTCCCTGACCACCGCCGGCCGCGCCACCTTCGACGAGCTGGACGCGCGCTCGCGAGAGACGGTCGGCGCGATGCTGCGCGGCGTGCCTGACGCGGACCGCCAGCGGCTGATCGAGGTACTGGCCGATGCCGAGCGCTTGCTGGGCTGCACGGCACCGGAGGCCGCCGCGGCACCCTTCCTCCTCCGCCCGCCGCGCCCGGGCGACTATGGATGGGTGGTGCACCGCCATGGTGCGCTCTATGCACGAGAGTATGGCCTGGATGCAGGCTTCGAAGCCCTTGTCGCCGAGATCGTGGCGCAGTTCGTCCGCAACTTCGACCCGCACCACGAACGCTGCTGGATCGCC
Organism: Roseomonas sp.; assembly: GCA_035556695.1. Classification (GTDB taxonomy): domain Bacteria; phylum Pseudomonadota; class Alphaproteobacteria; order Acetobacterales; family Acetobacteraceae; genus Pseudoroseomonas. Next base: position 160,817 of record DATMFR010000054.1, on the reverse strand, counting down.
GAGCGGCAAGGTGCGGTGGTCGGCTCCGCTTTCCTGGTGCGGGACTCAGACAGGGCGGGGAAGCTGCGCCTCGTCTATGTGGAGCCGGAGGCGCGCGGCCTTGGCATCGGCCGCGCCCTGGTGCGGGAGTGCATCCACACCGCCCGCGCCCTGGGCTACGCGCGCCTGACGCTCTGGACCAATGACGTGCTGGTGGCGGCGCGCCGGATTTACCAGAGCGAAGGCTTCCGCCTGGTCTCCAGCGAGCCGCATTACAGCTTCGGCCGCGACCTCGTGGGCGAGTACTGGGCGCTGGACCTTTAGCGTGCCACCTCAGAACGGCGCCAGGCGCACCGCAGAGATGATGACGACGGCATGGGCATAGGGGTACTCGTCGGTCATCGTCAGGCTGACCTGCGCGCCATGACCCTGGGGCGTGATGACGTCCAGCCGCCTGGCGGCACCGCCAGTCAGCCGCAGCGAGGGCTGGCCGGTCGAAAGATTGATCACGCCGAGATCGCGCCAGAACACGCCGTTGCGGAACCCCGTGCCGAGCGCCTTGGAAGCCGCCTCCTTGGCGGCGAAGCGCTTGGCATAGGTGGCGGCGCGCAGCTTCTCGGTGCGGCTCTCCGCCTTCTTCCGCTCCAGCGGGGTGAAGACGCGCTCCAGGAACCGCTCCCCGTAGCGCTCGATCGAGCGCTCGATGCGGCGAATGTCCACGATGTCGTTGCCGAGGCCGATGATCATGCCGCTGCCTTACCGCCGAGGAGGGGACGCGTCACCCCTTGCTCCGCTCGACCTGGATGATGCCGGGGCAAGCCCGTAACGCCGCAACCACGTTGGAGAGGTGCCTGAGATCGGAGACTTCGAGGTCCACCACCACCTCCGCGAAGTCGGCGCCGCGATGGGCGAAGCGAAGGTTGTGCAGCCGCCCGTTCTGCTTGGCGATGGCCACGGTCATGGCGGCGATGGCGGCATCCTCGTTGCTCGTCACCACATCCAGCCGGCCGAGATGCGCGCCGCTGGAGCCGGCCTCGTAGTCCCAGTCGATGTCGAGGAAGCGCTCGGGCGTCGCCGCCAGGGCTTCGAGGTTGTGGCAGTCGGCCCGGTGCACCGTCACGCCCTTGCCGGTGGTGACGATGCCCACGATGCGGTCCCCCGGCACCGGATGGCAGCAGCCGGCGAACTGCACGGCCATGCCCGCCACCAGCCCGGTGATGCCTGAGCTCGCCTCGCGCCGCCGCTCCGTGCGGACCACGGTGGCGCCCGGCTTGCCGCGGGCGCGGGCGAGGGGAAGGTTGTCGAGCGTCCGTGGCGGCCCGCGCAACTCGGGGATGGCGGCGTGCAGCACCTCGCGCCCCGTGATGTGTCCGGCGCCAACAGCGACGCAGAGCTCCTCGAAGCCCGGATACTTGAAGACCTTGAGCGCGGGCTCGACGAGCTTCTCCGAGAAGTCCACCCCTTCCTGCCGGAAGGCGCGGGCGATGGCGCTGCGGCCCTGCTCCTGATATTCGGCGCGCTGCCGGGCGAGGGCGAAGCGCTTGATGCGCGCCTTCGCCTTGCCGGTGACGACGAAGCGCTCCCAGGCCGGATTCGGCGTGCCACCGCGCGCGGTGATGATCTCGACCTGATCGCCGTTCTCAAGCTGGTGGCGCAACGGGACAATGCGGCCGTTGATCTTGGCGCCGACGCAGGCATCGCCGACCTGGCTGTGGACCTGATAGGCGAAGTCCACCGGCGTGGCGCCGCGCGGCAGGGCGATCAGGTCGCCCTTGGGCGTGAAGCAGAAGACCTGGTCCTGGTGAAGGGCGAGCTTGGTGTGCTCCAGGAAGTCCTGCGGCTCCGCGGCCGTCTCCAGGATTTCCAGCAGCTCCTTCACCCAAGGGTAGCGGCGCTGCTTCGGCGAATCCTCGGGCGCGCCGCCTTGCTTGTACATCCAGTGCGCGGCGACGCCATATTCGGCGATCTCGTGCATCTCCGGCGTGCGGATCTGCACCTCGATCTTGGCGTTGCGCCGCTCCGGCACGGTGACGCCGGTGTGCAGGGACTGGTAGCCGTTCGGCTTTGGCGTGCTGATGTAGTCCTTGAAGCGCCCGGGTACCACGCGATAGGCCGAGTGGATGGCGCCTAGGGCGGCATAGCAGTTCGCCTTGTCCGTGGTGACGATGCGGAAGGCCATGATGTCCGAAAGCTGCTCGAACTCGACCTTCTTCTCGTGCATCTTCATCCAGATCGAGTAGGGCGACTTCTCGCGCCCGTTCACCTCGATCACCGGCACCTCGGCGGCCTCCAGCTTGGCGCGCAGGTCGGCGGCGATCTCGTCGATCAGGTCGGCGCCCTGGCCGCGCAGGAAAGCGAGGCGGGCGGTGATGGTCTGGTAGGCGTCCGGCTGCAATTCCCGGAAGGAGAGGGACTGCAACTCGGTCTTCACCGCGTCCATGCCGATGCGCTCGGCCAGTGGCGCGAAGATTTCCATCGTCTCACGGGCGATGCGGGCGCGCTTCTCCGCCTGCGGCTTGAAATGCAGCGTCCGCATGTTGTGCAGCCGGTCGGCCAGCTTGACCAGCAGCACGCGGATATCCTCGCTCATGGCAAGGACGAGCTTGCGGAAGTTCTCGGCCTGCTTGGTGCGCTCGGACTGCAGCTCCAGCCGGGTCAGCTTGGTGACGCCGTCCACCAGCCGGGCGATGTCGGAACCGAAGCGCTTCTCCAGATCCGCCAGGGAGATGCCGGTATCTTCCACCGTGTCATGCAGCAGGGCGGTGGCGATGGTGGCGGTGTCGAGCCGGTAGCCCGCCAGGATGCGGGCGACGGCAAGCGGATGCGTGATGTAGGGGTCGCCGTTCTCGCGCGCCTGGGAGGCGTGGGCTGTCGCGGCGAGATTGTAGGCGGCTTCGAGGAGCGCCACGTCGGCGCGGGGGTCGTAGGCGGCCACCTGCCGGGCAAGTTCGGTGCCCGGCGTCTCGACGGTGGGCGTGGCCGGCGCGGGGCCGGCCGGCGGCGCCGGGTTGAGGAGGTCGGTCCCGGCGTCCGGCTTCAAGCGTGCCTCCGGTTCAGCGGCGGTTCCCGCCGCCGAGCTCGGCCGCGATGGCGGCTTCGATGTCGTCGGGCGAGAGGTCTTCGCCCACGCCGCCTTCATTGCCCTGGTCCTCGCTGACGTCCATGACGCCGAAGATGTTCTCGTCGGTGGCAATGAGGTCGATGACCTCCTCTTCCACCGGCTCGGGCTCGGGCGCGCGCAGCAGGGACTTGATCAGGTCCTGCTCCAGCGCGGCCGTCTCGACCGTATCCTCGGCGATCTCGCGCAGGGCAACGACAGGGTTCTTGTCGTTGTCGCGATCGACGGTCAGCTCCTCGCCACGGCTGATGTTGCGCGCGCGCTGCGCCGCGAGCAGCACCAGCTCGAAGCGGTTCGGGATCTTGAGGACGCAGTCTTCGACCGTGACGCGGGCCATAGGTGGCCTCCAAATTCAAGTTTCGTGCCGAACCTCCCAGATAGCCATCGCGGGTGCGAAAGGCAAGTTTCGCGGGAGGAGAGAGGCCTAGAGCCGCCGCATCGCCGCCGACGGCAATTCCGCCAGCAAGGCTTCAACGCTGCGCCCAAGCCGTGGATGCACCCAGCCGGGCGCCACCTCGGCCAGCGGCTGCAGCACGAAGCGGCGCAGATGTGCCCGGGGGTGCGGCAGGATCGGGTCCGGCGCGTCCCGCACCGTCTCGCCCATGGCGACGATGTCGAGGTCGAGGGTGCGCGGCGCGTTGGGATAGGGGCGCTGCCGTCCCGCCGCCTGCTCGAGCCCTTGCAGGGCGGCCAGCAGCGCCGCCGGCTCCAGCGCCCCCTCGCAACGGGCGATGCCGTTGACGTACCAGGGCGCGCCCGGCGCAGGCGGCTCCGGCGCCGTCTCCCACCAGGAAGAGAGGGTGGTGACGCGCAGGCCGGGAATGCCGTCCAGCGCCGCCGCCGCGGCCTGGCAGGTGGCCAGCGGCGCCGTCCCGTCGAGGCCGGGCAGGTTGGCGCCGAGCGCGATCAGGATCATGCGCCGCTGCCTGGACTCATACCCGGCCGGCGAAGTCGGGCGTCATGCGCAGCGCGTCGGTGGTGTCGAAGTCGCGCAGCACGGCGTCGTTCGCCATCTCCACCTCGGCCACGCGCTCGGCGTATTTCCCGGCCAGGTGGCGGGCGCCGACGTCGCCGGTGATCTCCATCATCTCCGGCAGGAACTCGCGCGACCAGAGCATCGGGTTGCCCTGCTTGCCGCGGAAGGTCGGCATGACGATGGCCCGGCCCTCCTCGGGGTCGAAGGCGCCGATCAGCCGGTCGAGCATGGCGCCCGTGACCAGCGGCATGTCGCCCAGGCAGATCAGCACGCCCTCGGTCTCCGGCGGCAGCGCCGCAAGCCCGGCCTTGAGGGAGGCGGACAGCCCTTCGGCATAGTCCTCGGTGTGGGCGAAGTGGACGGGCTTGCCGGCCAGCACCTCCTCCACCCGCGCGCTCTCATAGCCGGTGACGACGATCACCGGCCGGGCGCGGCTCTCCAGCGCATTGCCGACCACCCGCGCCACCATCGGCACGCCCTTGTCGTCGGGCACCAGCAGCTTGTTCAGCGGCGCCATGCGGCGGGAGCGGCCGGCAGCCAGCACCAGAACCGCAACCTGGCGCGGCCGGCGCGGCACGGCGCCCGATACGGCCTGCCGCGAGGCGGCCTCACGCGGCAAAGGGCGGCTGTCGATCTCCTTCAGCAGCCCGCCGACGCCCATGCCCGCGATGTCCTTCCCCGTTACCGGCAGGCCGGCGAAGATGCGCTGCAACACCCAGTCGAAGCCGTTCATCTTGGGGCTTCGGGCGCAGCCAGGCAGGACCAGGGTGGGGATCTCCCCGATCCGGCCGAGGCAGATCAGGTTGCCCGGATCGACCGGCATGCCGAAATGCTCGATCCGACCGCCGGCCCGGACGACGCCCGCCGGCCCGGCATCGCGCCGGTCCACCACGGCGGAGGCGCCCGCCACCAGCAGCATCTCGGCGCCCGCCCTGCGCAGGCGTCCCAGCGCCTCGGCGATGGCGCCCTCCTCGTGCCGGCAGCGTTCGGGCGGCAGGAGCTGGCCGGCGAGGGCAGTGACGCGTGCCTCGGTCGCCTCCACCGTGCCTTCCAGGATGCTTTCCTTGAGGCCGGGCAGTTCGGTCATCACCAGCCCGACCTTCAGGGGCCGGAAGGGATGGATGGCAAGCGCCTTGCCGCTGCGCGCCACCGCCTCCGCCACCTGCATCACCCCGCCGGGGACGGCGAAGGGGATGACCTTGACGGTCGCCAGCATCTCGCGCGCGGCGACGGGCGTGTAGTTCGGCAGGGTCGCCAGCGTGACGCTCTCGTCCACCGCGTTCAGGCGGTTGACCAGCGTCTCGTTCACCACCAGCAGCCCGGCGGCGTCGGCCTGGATGTTCACGCGGCCCGTCGCGGCGCGGGTGCGGGCCAGCAACGGGCCGAGCAGCGCCTCGCCGATGCGGTGGGCCGCCTCGTTCTCCGGCACGTCGCCGGATTCCAGCCGCGCGGCGATCACCTCCGCCTTGCCGGCCTCGCGCAGCGCGGCGATGGCCTCCGCATCCAGCACCGTGCCCTTCTTCAGGACCCGGCCGGGCAGGCGGAGCGTGTGGGCGAGGATGGCGCCCTGCGCCTCGTCGAGCGGGGTGGGGCCGAACTTCATGCGGAATTCCTGTCGGCCAGCGTGGCGCCGCGGCGGCGGGCGACGATCTCGGCCAGGATGGAGAGCGCGATCTCGGGGGCGGTGACGGCCCCGATGGAAAGGCCGACCGGCGCGGCGATGCGGCCGATCTCGGCTTCCGTCAGGCCGGCCTCGGTGAGGCGGGCCACCCGCTTGGCATGTGTCCGCCGGCTGCCCAGCGCACCGATGTAGAAGGCGGGGCTGCGCAGCGCCACCTCCAGCGCGGGGTCGTCGAGCTTGGGGTCGTGGGTCAGCGTCACCACGGCGGTGCGGGCGTCGGGGGCGAGGCTGGCCATGGCCTCGTCCGGCCATTCGTCCACCAGGGTGACCCCGGTGCCGAAACGCTCCTCGGTGGCGAAGGCGCGGCGCGGATCGATGACGGTGACGGCATAGCCCAGCCCCGCCGCCATCGGCACCAGCGCCTGGGCGATGTGCACCGCGCCGACCACGATCAGCCGCAGCGGCGGGTTGTACGGCTGGATGAACCAGGCCGCGCCCTCATGCTCCAGCGTGGTGCCCGCGTCCTTCGCCAGCGCGGCCTCGGCCGCCCCGGCGAGGGCGGTGGGGACCGCCTCGTCGGGATGGAGGAGCTGGGCGCCATCGGTCAGCCGGGTCAGCACCGCGACGGCGCGGCCCTCGGTGCGTGCGACCTGCAGCCGCTGGAGGAAATCGGCCTCCATCTCAGCGCTTCCCGTCCAACCGCTCGACAAAGACCTTCAGCTTGCCGCCGCAGGCCAGCCCGACCTCCCAGGCGCGCTCGTCGCTGATGCCGAAGTCGAGGAGCTGTGGCTTGCCGCTCTCCATGGTCTGGCGCGCGGCATCGGCCACCGCGCCCTCGATGCAGCCGCCGGAAACGCTGCCCGCCAGCCGCCCGGAGGCGGTGACGGCGAGTTGCGACCCGGCCGGGCGGGGCGAGCTGCCCCAGGTCTCCACCACGGTGGCGAGGGCAACCGTCTCGCCCTCGGCGAGCCAGCCGGCGGCGGTGGAGAGGATATCCTCCTGATCGCTCATCGCGTTCCTCCGGATGCTGGGCGCGGGGCGCGGCCGGAAAGCGTCTCGACCAGCGCCCGCAGGCTATCAATGTTGTGGACCGGGCGATGCTCATGCACCAGGGGCAGCATGACACGGATGCCCTGCGAGCGGGGCTGGAAGCCGGCGAAGCGCAGCAGCGGGTTCAGCCAGATCAGCCGGCGGCAGGAGTTGCGCAGCCGCTCGGTGGCGGCGCCGAGCCGGTCCAGCTCCTCGGGCCCTCCACGCTCCAGCCCGTCGGTGATCAGCAGCACCACCGCGCCCTGGCCGAGCACGCGGCGGGACCACTGCTTGTTGAACAGGTCCAGCGCCTCGCCGATGCGGGTGCCGCCGGACCAGTCCGGCACGATGTGGCTGACCATCTCGAAGGCCGCCTCGGGGTCGCGGTGGCGGAGCTGGCGGGTGATGTTGGTCAGCCGCGTGCCGAAGAGGAAGCTCGCCACGCGGTCGCGCTCATTGGTCACCGCGTGCAGGAAGTGCAGCAGGATCTGCGCGTAGCGGGCCATGCTGCCGGAGATGTCGCAGATGACGACGAGCGGTGGCGGGCGCACCACCCGTTCGCTGCGGCGGATGTCGAGAATTTCGCCGCCCTGGTGCAGGCTGGCGCGCAGCGTGGCGCGCAGGTCGGCGCGGCTCCCGGAGGCGGAGGGGCGGAAGCGGCGGGTCGGGCGGGCATCCAGCGGCAGCACCAGCTTACGGATCTCGGCCTTGGCGGCGGCGATCTCCGCGGCGCCCATGGCCTCGAAGTCCATCTTACGCAGCGCCTCGCTGGCGCTGGTGGTCAGGGTCGCGTCGAACTGCCGCTCCTCCTTGGGCGGCTCGGGCGGGGGCGGCGGGCGGTGGCCGGCCATGGCCTCGGCGAGGCGGCGGCTGCCCAGCCCTGGCTTGGGCGGCGGCTTGCCGGCCTGCATCGCCTCCATGGCCGCGGCGTGCTTCCCCGCCTCCGGGTCGCGCCAGTAGATCAGGAAGGCGTGGTCGAAGATCTCAGCGTGCTCGTGCCGGTGCACCATGGTCGCGCGCAGGGCGGCGCGCACGGCCCGGCGATCGCCGATATCCACCAGCGTCAGCGCCTCGGCGCCGGCCAGCACCTCCGTCGGGCCGACCGGGAGGCCGGCGCGGCGCAGCAGCCGGCCGAAGCCGAGCAGGTTGGCCGCCAGCGCCCCGCTCATGCGGCCTCCCGCACGGCGCTCAGAACGGCATGGCCGGGCGTGGCGCGGCGGCCTCCTTGGCGGCCTCCACCAGTCGCGCCGCCTCGGCGCCGCGCAGCTTGGCGATGTCGTCCTGGTACTTCAGCAGGGCGCCCACCGTCTCTTCCACCAGCGCCGGCTCCAGCTCCTTGGCGTCCAGCGCGCGGAGGGCGGCAGCCCAGTCGATGGTCTCGGCCACGCCGGGATACTTGAAGAAATCGCCCGAGCGCAGCGCCTGCACGAAGGCCACCACCTGCGCCGAAAGCGTCTCCGACAGGCCGGGATGGCGGCTGGCCAAGATGGCCCGCTCGCGCGCCGCGTCCGGATAGTCCACCCACTGGTAGAGGCAGCGGCGGCGGATGGCGTCATGCACCTCGCGCGTGCGGTTGCTGGTCAGCACCACGATGGGCGGGGTGTCGGCGCTGATGGTGCCAAGTTCAGGGATGGTGAGCTGAAAGTCGGCCAGGATCTCCAGCAGGAAGGCCTCGAAAGGCTCGTCCGCGCGGTCCAGCTCATCGATCAGCAGCACCGCCGGCGGGCCGGAGAGGGCGGCCAGCAGCGGCCGCTCCTGCAGGAAGCGGCGGTCATAGATGCCGCGCTCCAGCGCCGCGCGGCCCTCTGGCGTGTGCGCCTCGCCCGAGGCCTCCGCGAGCCGGATCGCCATGAGCTGCTGGGCGTGGTTCCACTCATAGGCAGCGGCCGAGAGGTCCAGCCCGTCATAGCACTGCAGCCGGACCAGCCGCCGGCCGAGGCCGCTGGCCAGCACCTTGGCGATCTCGGTCTTACCGGTGCCTGGCTCGCCCTCCAGGAAGAGCGGACGGCCCATGGCGAGGGCGAGATGCACGGTGGTGGCCAGGCTGCGGTCGGCGACATAGCCCCCGGCCGCGAGCAGGCGCTCGGTCTCCTCGACGGTGCGGGGGAGGGTGCCGCTCATGCCTCAGCCCAGCACGAAAAGCAGGAAGAGGATCACCAGCCAGATCACCCCGCCGCCCCAGAACACCACCGGCAGGCCGAAGATATCCCGCGGCAGCAGGGAGAAGATCGAGAGCTGTGGCGGCGAGCCCGGCGAGGAGCCAGGAACGGCGGCCGGCGGCGAGGGGCGATGGCCGGCGGCGGCGTCCACCTTGGCAGCCTCGGGATGCAGCGGACCGGTCTCGCCCAGCACCCGGTCGCCCATGCGTGGCGCGGAGAGCGTGGCGGCGGCCAGGCGCTCCTCGGCATCGGCGGCGGCCACGGGCTGCACCGCGACATTCTCGGCGAAGCGGGTGAAGAACTGATCGGCCATGGACTTGGCGGTACTGTCGATCAGCCGGGCGCCGAGCTGCGCCATCTTGCCGCCGACCTGCGCCTTCACGGCATAGCGCAGCAGGGTGGCCTGCGCCGCTTCCTCCTCCAGGCTGACATCGGCGCCGCCTTTGGCGAAACCCATCGCGCCGCCATTGCCCTCACCGCTGATGGTGTAGGAGGAGGGCGGATTGAGGTTGCTGAGCTGCACCTTGCCGGTGAACCGCGCGCTCATCGGCCCGATCTTGATGGCCACGCGTGCCTGGAAGGCGTCATCACCCACCCGCTCGACCGACTCGCAACCGGGGATCGAGGCACGCAGGATCTCGGGGTCGTTCAGCCCCTCCCAAACGGTCTGGCGGGGCGCCTCGATACGCCGTTCACCGGTCATCTCCATGCGGCATTCTCCCTCTTTGCGGGCTGAAGCTAGGACGTGCGGGCCCGAGGGGGAAGTCCACCCCCCTTCTCGGACGCCGAGCGGAACGCCGCGGCCAGGGGCCGGGTTGGCGCCCTGGGCTGGGCTGGTGTAGGGCAGAGGCCCGGGTAAACGGACGGCCCCGCCTCCGCGGCGGCTGCGCTGACGAAGAGGAGAGGCCATGCCAGGAGGCGCGTTGCGGCGATGGGCCGCGTCGCTGGGGACGATGCTGCCCGTTCTGCTGATCGCCGGACCGGCCCTGGCCGCCACGGGAGAGGAAGCGGCGCCTTCGCTGCTCTGGGGCATTCCCTTCGTGGGCATGCTGCTGTCCATCGCGCTGATGCCGCTGCTGGCGGGCCATATCTGGCACCACCATTACGGCAAGATCGCCGCCGGCTGGGCGGCGCTGTTCCTGGTGCCCTTCGCGGCCCTGCACGGGCCCGATGCCGCCTGGCACGAGTTCACCCATGTACTGGTGGGCGAGTACCTGCCCTTCATCACCCTGCTCCTGGCCCTCTACACCGCCGGTGGCGGCGTGCTGCTGCGTGGCACGCTGGTCGGCACGCCGGCCGTCAACACCACCCTCCTTGCGGCGGGCACGCTGCTGGCCAGCATCATGGGCACCACCGGTGCCTCGATGGTACTGATCCGGCCGCTGTTGCGGGCCAATGCCGGGCGGCGGCGGAAGATGCACAGCTTTATCTTTTTCATCTTCCTGGTGAGCAATATCGGCGGCAGCCTCACCCCGCTGGGCGACCCGCCGCTCTATCTGGGCTTCCTCCAGGGCGTCTCCTTCTTCTGGCCGACCGAGCACCTGTTCAGCGAGTTCCTGTTCTCCGCCCTGGTGCTGCTGGCGGTCTACTGGGTGATGGACAGCTGGCTCTATGCCCGCGAGCGGCGGGAAATCGTCGAGGAGGCGGCCGAGGAGGCGGCGGAGCGCGACCATGTGGCGGACAGCGACCATGAGCCGCTCGGCATCGCCGGCTGGATCAATGTCGGGCTGCTGGCGCTGGTGGTCGCGGGCGTGCTGATGCAGGGGGTCTGGCTGCCCGGCGAGGTGACGCTGCTCGGCCAGTCGATCGGCCAGGAGCGCATCGCGGCCATGCTGCTCTTCCTGCTGATCACCGCGGCCTCGGTGCTCTGGACGCCCGCCGGCATCCGCGAGACCAACGGCTTCACCTGGGGCGCCATCCTGGAGGTGGCCAAGCTCTTCGCCGCCATCTTCCTGACCATGGCGCCGGTGCTGGCCATGCTGAAGGCGGGTCTGGACGGGCCGCTCGGCGGGCTGGTGGCCATGACCACCGACGCCAATGGCCAGCCGATCCCGGAGGTCTATTTCTGGCTGACCGGCGCGCTCTCCTCCTTCCTCGACAATGCGCCGACCTATCTCGTCTTCTTCAACCTGGCAGGCGGGGATGCCGCCCACCTGATGACCGACGGCGCGCTGACGCTCGCCGCGATTTCCTGCGGAGCGGTTTTCATGGGCGCCAACTCCTATATCGGCAACGCGCCCAACTTCATGGTGAAGGCCATCGTGGAGGAGCAGGGCGAACGGATGCCGAGCTTCTTCGGCTATTGTGGCTGGGCGCTGGTCTTCCTGGTGCCGACCTTCATCCTGGTCACCCTGCTGTTCTTCTGAGACGGAGGATGCGTCCATGCCTTACGTGATCGCCGACGACCTGCCGGACGCCCCTGCCGGCCAGCGCTTCCGCGCCCTGCTGGAGCGGCCGCAGATCCTGCGGATGCCCGGCGCGCATCTCGGTATCGCCGCGCTGCTGGCCAAGCGGGCCGGCTTCGAGGCGCTCTACATGTCCGGCGCCGCAATGTCGGCTGCCATGGGCCTGCCGGACCTCGGCATGATCACAGTGGATGACGTCGCCTGGCACATCCGCCAGGTCTCGCGCGCCTCCGGCCTGCCGACCCTGGTCGACGGCGACACCGGCTATGGCGAGGCGCTGAACGTCATGCACATGGTCCGCAGCTTCGAGGAGGCGGGCGCCGGGGCAGTCCATCTGGAGGACCAGCTCCTGCCCAAGAAGTGCGGACACCTGAACGACAAGAAGCTGGCCGATGCGCGCGACATGGCCGCCAAGGTCGCGGCCGCCCGCAAGGCGCGCCGGCACCTCTACCTGATCGCCCGCACCGACGCCGCTGCCAGCGAGGGGATCGACGGCGCCGTGGCCCGCGCCAAGCTCTATCTTGAAGCCGGGGCGGACGCGATCTTTCCGGAGGCGCTGACCAATGCGGAGATGTTCCGCGAGTTCGCCCGCCGCATGCCCGGGGTGAAGCTGCTGGCCAACATGACCGAGTTCGGCCGAACGCCCTTCTTCACCGCGGAGGAGTTCGAGGCGATGGGCTATGCCATGGTGATCTGGCCGGTCAGCCACCTGCGCGTCGCCGCCAAGGCGATGGAGGAGCTGTATGGCGCCATCAACCGCGATGGCGGCACGCAGAACATGGTTTCGCGCATGCAGACCCGTGCCGAACTCTACGACACGATCGGGTATCACGATTACGAGGCCTTGGATTCCACGCTCGTGCGAACCGTGGTGCCGCAGGGCATGCCCGATCAGAAGGGCTGAGGCGGCAAAGCTCCGCCTGCGCCTGCCGTGTGCATCGGGGCATGCCTGAACCGCGATTAATGGCGTGGCTCGCGCGAGCGGCACCGGCAGAACACGACGGAGCCGCTTTTGCGTTGCAGGACCGGCGGCACCTCCTACTGCGGCTGCCCGCCGGACTGGACCAGCCGCGCCGGGACACTGTGCCGGGGATGGCGCGCCGATTACCGAGCCAGATCCCTCTCCCGCGTTCTGGTCCTCCCGAGAGCCGCCGCTCTGCCCCTGCACAGGGCGCGGGGCGCCGGCTGTCGTGCCCCGCGCCGTCTCGTTCATCGCAGGCCCAGCGCCTCCAGGACCGCCCGATCCACGCCGCTACCGGCGGGCAGGCTCTCCTCGGCACGCAGGGTGGCGAGCGCCGCCAGGCTGCGGCGGCCGATGATGCCGTCGATTGAGCCGTCATAAAGGCCGCGTGCCCGGAGCGCTGTCTGCAAGGCCTTGAGGTCGTCCACCGTCAGGGCGAGAGAGCCCGGCTCGTCCCAGGGCACGCAGCGCTGGGCGCGTTCCAGCCAGGCGAACCGGTCCTGCAGCCCGACCAGCGCGCCGTTGATGCGGCGGGTGACGCCCGCGAAGTCGCCCTGGTCGCAGAGCGGGTTGAGGCGCTTCCACTGCCAAAAGGCGCAGGCCACGGCAAGCGCATGAGCGGGCTCGTTGGCGAGGTCCGGTCGTTCCTCCAGCGGCAGGCCTGCAAGCTGGCCAACCTGCCGGTAGGCATCCCGTCCTGTGAGTTGGATATAGCCGCGGCCGCGATAACGAAAGCCGTCGCCGGGGCGGTTATTGCCCATGCGGCCGCCATAGACGGATTCCGCCAGCTTCTCCGGGTCGCGCGCATAGGGCTGGGCGGCGGCGAGGGACGGAAACCGGCTCGGCCAGACCTGCACCAGGCGCGCGGCCGAATAGCTGAGGCATTCCTCCCGTGCCTGTAGTCCGCTGGATTCATGGCCAAGCTGCGCCAGAAAGAAGTGGCAGCGCTGCCGGGCTGCATCCAGTTCACTACGGCGGAACAGGGCCGCGGCGGCCGCGGCAAAGGCGGTCAGATAATCGGGAAGGGCTTCCGTGTAGAGGCTGCGGAGCTGGGGAAGGGACAACACGGGCTTTCTCCGGGCAAATAGAGGACAAAAGTCCTATACATGCCCAGGAGAGCCGAAGTAAGGAAAAAATTCCTTGCGAAGCAAGGTTCCTTCCGGATGTCCCCACCATACCCCGTGAGGTTGGCGGGAAGCCGGTGATCATCCGGCCGGCGGCAGTTCCACCGCGTATTGCGAGACGGGCGGCACGCTGCGGATCATCTTCTTGTCCGCCAGGAAGCGGGCGAAGCGCTGGTAGCGGTTGCTGTCGAGCGCCGCCGGGCTCAGGGAGAAGCGGTTCAGCGTGTCCTTGAAGGCACGCTTGTTCAGCTCGTTGTCCAGTTCCTTGCGTGGACCCTCGATGAACATCTTCCAGCTTTCCTCGGGGTTGTTGACGAGGAAGGTGGTGGCGCTCTCCACCGCGTCCATGAAGCGGCGCAGGGCGGCGTCCTTCGCGCGGTCGCGGTGGGCGACGTAGATCAGCTCGTCATAGACGGGGAAGCCGTACTCCTCCGGGTAGAAGGCGCGGCCGGGGCGGCCTTCCAACTCCATCTGGTGCAGCTCGAAATTGCGGAAGCCGCCGAGGATGGCATCCACCTGCCCGGACATCAGCGCCGAGGAGAGGCCGAAATTGACGTTCACCAGCGTGACGTCCTTCACCGACAGCCCGACCGTGCCCAGGATGGTGCCGACCGCCACCTCCTCGAAGCCCGCCGTGCTGAAGCCGATCTTCTTGCCCTTGAGATCCTCCAGCTTCTGGATCGGCCCGCCGCGCAGCACCGAGAGCGTGGAGAGCGGCGTTGCCACCAGCGTGCCGACGCGGATCAGCGGGAGTCCCTGGTCCACCGCGAGGTGCAGGCTCTTCTGGTAGTAGACGCCGAGATCGGCCTGCTTCGCGGCCACCAGGCGCGGCGGATCGTTCGGGTCGGCCGGGGCGACGATGCGGACATCGAGCCCCGCGCGCGTGAAGTGCCCGCCCTCGCGCGCGATGATGATGGGCGCGTGGTCGGGGTTGACGAACCAGTCCAGCATCAGGGTCAGGGAGGTCGGCGTGTTGCCGGTGGAGGCGGGCGCCTTCTCGGGCGCGGCGCCCTGGGCGCGGGCCGCGGCGGGAAGGGCGAGCGCAGCGAGGGCCGGCAGCGCGCGGCGGGTGAGGCCGGTCATGGGGTTCCTCCGTCGTGATCGGAAAGGGCGTCGGGCTGCCAGGGCAGCAGCGCCCGCAGCAGCCGGTCGGTGGCGAACCACAGCGCCATGGCCATGGTGGCGAGGATGGCGAGGGCGGCGAACATCATGTCCGTCTGGCTGCGGCCATTGGCCTGCAGCATGACGTAGCCGAGGCCGGAGGAGGCGCCGACCCACTCGCCCACCACGGCGCCGATTGGCGCCACGGCGGCCGCCACGCGCAGTCCGGAGGCCAGTGCCGGCAGCGCGGCGGGCACGCGGATGCGCCAGAGCGCGGCCGTGCGGCTGGCGCCCATGGTGGCGGCGAGATCGAGCCAGCCCGGCTCGGTGCGGCGCAGCCCGTCATAGAAGGCTGTGGCCACGGGGAAGAAGATGATGATGGTCGCCATGGCGATCTTGCTGGCCGTGCCGAAGCCCAGCCAGAGCGTCAGCAGCGGTGCGATGGCGAAGACCGGGATGGCCTGGCTGGCGATCAGCAGCGGCAGCAGCCAGCGCCGCCCGCCGCGCCAGGCGGTGAGCAGCAGCGCCACGGCGATGCCCAGCAGCGCGCCGATCACGAGGCCGAGCAGGATTTCCGTCGCCGTGGTGAGGGCGTGGCCGGCCAGAATGTCCCAGCGCCCGGCCAGCACCGAGGCAACGCGCGTCGGCGCCGGCAGCAGGAAGGGCGGCGTGCCGCTCCAGCGGACGAAGCCCTCCCAGGCCAGCAGTAGACCGAGCGCGGCGATCAGCGGCCTCATGCGGCCTCCGCAAGCCGTTCGAGCAGTGCCGCCTGCGCCACCAGCACCTCCGGGTCATGCGCGGCGCGCAGGGGCGGGGAAGGGGGCATGGGCAGGTCCTCCGGCACGGCGCCCTGCGGCCCCGGGCGCAGCACCAGGATGCGGTGCGCCAGCCGCAGCGCCTCCAGCGGGTCATGCGTCACGAGCAGCACGGTGCGGCCATGCAGCAGTTCGGCGGCGAGGGATTGCAGGCGGTGGCGGGTGGGGGCGTCCACGGCGGAGAAGGGCTCGTCCATCAGGACGAAGGGCCGGTCCTCCATCAGCGTGCGGGCGAGCGCGGCGCGCTGCCGCATCCCGCCCGAGAGTTCCGCCGGACGCGCGCCCTCGCGGCCTTCAAGCCCCACGGCGGCGATCAAGGCACGGGCACGGGCCTGGTTGGGCCGCTCGCGGCGCAGGCGGGCGCCAAGGCAGACATTGTCGAGCAGCGTGAGCCAGGGCAGCAGCAGGTCCTGCTGCCCCATCCAGGCGACGCGGCCGGCGAGGGGGGCGCCGTCGGCCACCGCGACGCGTGCTCCCGCGGGGAGCGGCAGCAGCCCCGCCAGCAGCCGCAGCAGGGTGGACTTGCCGACGCCGGAGGGGCCGAGCAGCGCCGTCACCTGTCCGCCGGCGAAGTCGAGCGCGGCGGCGCTGAGCACCGCGCGTCCGCCGAGGCGGATTTCGGGAAGCGATACGCCCAGGCCAGGTGCCATGCGGACCTCCGATCCCTTCGCCGGCATGACCCGGATCAGGTTCAAGGGGTCGCGGGGCCCATCCCCGCCTCTCAGCCCGTAGAATCGGGCTCCCCCCGGACAATGCGGAGCATTAAGGACGTGTGACGATTTTGCGCAAGCGCCGCCCGCGCAGCCGCGCCTTGCCGATTGCGGAACCCGCACCCATTCTGCGGGAAATGAGCGCCATGCCTCTGCTGATCGGCTCCGAGATCTACCGGAAGTCCACCTACGGGCCGAAGCACCCCTTGGCGATCCCCCGCGTCTCCACCGCGCTCGACCTGATCCGCGCCCTCGGCTGGCTCGACCCGGCGCGCTACATCGATAGCCCGCGGGCGACGCCGGAACAGCTCGCCCGCTTCCATCACCCGGACTACGTCGCTGCCCTTCAAGCCGCCGAGGCGGCGCAGAGCCTGCCCGCCGAGCTGCGTGAGCGCTTCCATATCGGCGCGCGGGGCAACCCGGTCTATCGCGAGGTGTTCCGCCGGCCCGCCACCAGCGCCGGAGGCGTGATGCTGGCCGCACGGATCACCGCGGAGCAGGGCGGCATCGTGCACGTTCCCGGCGGCGGCACGCATCACGGCCAGCCGGACCGCGCCAGCGGCTTCTGCTACCTGAACGACGCCGTGCTCGGCCTGCTGCAATGGCTGGACCTGGGCCTGACCAACATCCTCTACCTCGACATCGACGCGCATCACGGTGACGGGGTGCAGGACGCCTTCCAGGACGACCCGCGCGTCTTCACCCTCTCGATCCATGAGGCCGGGCGCTGGCCCTACACCGGGGCGCTGGAGGACCGGGCCGGCGGCCACGCTCGCAACATCCCCGTGCCGCCGGGGCTGAACGACAACGAGTTCGCCTATCTCTGGCGCCAGGCGGTGCTGCCGGTGGTGCGGCACCTGCGCCCGCAGGCCATCATGCTGCAATGCGGCGCCGACGCGCTGGAGGAGGACCCGCTGGCCCGCCTCTCGCTCTCCAACAACGCGCACTGGGAGGCGGTACGCAGTGTGATGGGACACGCGCCGCGGCTGATCGTGCTGGGCGGCGGCGGGTACAATCCCTGGTCGGTTGGGCGTTGCTGGGCTGGCATCTGGGGCGTGCTGAACGGCCACGCGCCGCCCGCGCGCCTTCCCGCGGAGGCGGAGGCGGTGCTGCGCGCGCTCAGCTTTGAGCGCGCCGCCGGGCGCAACCCGCCGGAGCACTGGTTCACCACCCTGCGCGACGCGCCCCGCCCGGGGCCGGTGCGCGGGGAGATCCGGCATCTCGCCGCCGCCACGCTGGAGGGACTGCCGGAACCCTTCCTGGGCGTGGCATAAGGAATGTCATGCATCGCCGATCCCTGCTGGCCCTGCTGGGCCTCGCCGCCATGACCCATTCCGCCGCCGCCCAGGAGAAGGCGCAGCCGCGCCTGCCGACCGAGCCGCTCACCATCGTCACCCGCGACGGCAAGCGGCACGACTTCACCGTCGAGATGGCGCTGACGCCCGAGCAGCAGCAGGTCGGGCTGATGTTCCGCCCCGAGGTGAAGCCCAACGAGGGCATGCTCTTCGACTGGGGCAGCCCGCGCGAGAGCGACATGTGGATGAAGAACACCATCGCCGCGCTGGACATGGTGTTCATCAGCGCCAATGGGCGCATTCACCACATTGCCGAGCGCACCGTGCCGCAGAGCCTCGCGACGGTGGAGAGCCGTGGGCCGGTGCGGGCGACGCTGGAACTGGCGGCCGGCACGGCGGAGCGGCTGAACCTGCGGGTCGGCGACCAGGTGATCCAGCGCATCTTCGGCAACGCACACTAACAAACCGTCGCCTCCGCGAAAAAAGTTCGGACGGGCTGTCGATCCGGGCGAGGCTGGTTCGTCGTATCCCCGGGAGGCCGCCCCGGCCTCCGGGAAGAGAGGAGACGAACCGATGCGCGTGATGGTGCTGGTGAAGGCGACGAAGGACAGCGAAGCGGGCCTGATGCCCTCCACCGAACTGCTGGAGGCGATGGGCAAGTTCAACGAGGAACTGGTCAAGGCCGGAATCATGCTGGCGGGGGACGGGCTGAAGCCTTCCTCCCGCGGCAAGCGCGTCGCCTTCGACGGGCCGGCGCGCACCGTCATTGACGGTCCCTTCGCCGAGACCCATGAGCTGGTTGCCGGCTTCTGGATCTGGGACGTCAAGGACATGGACGAGGCGGTCGAGTGGGTCCGGCGTTGCCCCAACCCGATGCCAGGGCCGAGCGAGATCGAGATCCGCCCGCTCTATGAAATGGCGGATTTCGCCGAGGCGCTGACACCCGAGCTGGCCGACCTGCATGACCGCACCCGGCAGTAGGCGGCTGGCCGCTAAGGCGGCGTTCCTCGCCAGCCTGGCGGGCAATGCCCTGGCGGGAGCACGGAGGCGGCGATGACGGAGGCGCGCCACGCGATCGAGACGGTGTTCCGGATCGAGCGGGTCAGGCTCATCGGCAGCCTGGCGCGCCTGGTGCGCGACCTCGACCAGGCCGAGGAACTGGCGCAGGACGCGCTGGTGGCGGCGCTCGCCGAATGGCCGGAACGCGGGATTCCGGAACGCCCCGGCGCCTGGCTCCTGGCCACAGCGCGGCGCCGGGCGATCGACGGGTTCCGGCGCTGCAGGATGCTTGCCCGCCGTCACGCCGAGATCGGGTGGGACCTCCGGCTTGCGGGGGAGGCAGGCCCTGAGGGGATCGAGGCGGCGCTGGACGACGATCTCGGGGATGAGCGGCTGGGCCTGATCTTCGCCGCCTGCCATCCGCTGCTCCCTCCGGAGGCGCGCGTCGCGCTGACCCTGCGCCTGATCGGCGGCCTGACGGTGGATGAGATCGCCCGCGCCTTCCTGGCGACCGAGGCCGCCATCGCCCAGCGCATCGTCCGTGCCAAGCGGTTGCTCGGGCGTGCGGGCATCCGCTACGAGGTGCCGCGTGGAGCAGAGCGGGAGGAGCGTCTGCCCTCCGTGCTGGAGGTGATCTACCTGATCTTCAACGAGAGTTATGCGGCCAGCGCGGGCGAGGATCTGATCCGCCCGGCGCTGTGTGCCGAGGCCCGCCGCCTCGGCCGCATCCTCTCCGGCCTTCTGCCCGACGAGCCCGAGGTCTGCGGGCTGCTCGCTCTGATGGAGCTGCAGGCCTCGCGGCTGGCTGCCCGCACGGCGCCAGATGGCGCGCCCGTTCCGCTGACCGAGCAGAACCGCGCCCGCTGGGACCGACTCCTGATCCGTCGCGGCCTGGCGGCGCTGGAGCGGGCTGAGGCTCTGGGCGGCGCCGATGGTCCCTATGCCCTGCAGGCCGCGCTGGCCGCGTGTCACGCCCGCGCGGCCCGGGCGGAGGAGACGGACTGGCGGAGAATCGCCGCACTCTATGACAGGCTGCGCGAGAGCATGCCCT
The DNA here is from genome assembly GCA_035556695.1 of Roseomonas sp. GTDB lineage: Bacteria > Pseudomonadota > Alphaproteobacteria > Acetobacterales > Acetobacteraceae > Pseudoroseomonas. The sequence continues at coordinate 141,474 of DATMFR010000054.1, read as the reverse complement.
CACCGGTGGTCGAACTGAACCGGGCCATCGCCCACAGCATGGCCTTCGGCCCGGAGGCGGGCCTGGCCCTCCTCGAAGGAATCGAGCGTACCCCGGCCCTGCGGGCCTACGCGCCCTTGCGGGCAGCCAAGGGCGATTTCCTGTTCCGGGCGGGCCGGCTCGCCGAAGCCAGGATCTGGTTCGACGAGGCGGCAGACCTCTCCCGGAACGCGCGGGAAAAGGCGTTCCTGCGCAAGCGTGCGGCGGATTGCTGCGGCTGAACGGCGTCCCGAAGAACACAGGAAGAACAAGGTCGGCCAGGGGTTATCCCCAGATTCCGGGGGCAAACCTGTGGATATGCAGGTGGACGGTGCGTACTTCCCCTTGAGTTTGAACGTCTCCAAGCTCCGGCCTCCTCACGGGCCGAGGAGCATTCCATCGGCTCAGCCCGGCACGCGCCCCCGCACGCCCCAGGCCCTGATGGCCAGCAGGATTTCCCCCTCGGGGCCGGTGGGAAGCCGCTGGCGGACCAGGTCGCGGATGCGCGCCCGGGTGGTCTCGTCCAGGCCGGCGCAGTATTTCGGTGCCGAGCCGGTGCCGCCCAAAAAAGGGGGACCAATAGTCCTCGAAATCAACGAAGGCGGCGGGAATGTCGAGGGCCACCGTCTCCGGCGCAGCCAGCCCTGCCGCAAGGAAGGCGTCGCGCAGGGGAGCGGGGCGGCAGATCGGGGATCTGAGGCCATCGTCGTGGGCGGCAGAGGCCGGGTCGACCAGGCGTGCGGCATCGAAGAAGTGGCGCATGACCTGCATCTGGCCCGCATAGTCCCAGACATAGAGGGCGACGGTCCCGCCGGGACGCGTCACGCGCGCCATCTCGGCCAGCGCGCGCGCCGCATCGGGGAGGAAGTTGAGGACCAGTCCGCTGACGGCATGATCGAATTCGCCATCCGGCAGAGCCAGGCGCAGGGCGTCTCCCCGCACGAAGCTGGCCAGAGGAACGCGCTGGCGCGCCACGGCGAGGAAGGGCAGGGAGGAATCGATGCCCAGCAGGCGGCCGGGCGCGCAGCGATCGGCGATGGCGAGACTCAGTTCGCCGGTGCCGCAGCCAATATCCACCCAGCTTTTCGCGGCGGGAGGATCGAGCCACTCCAGGAAGAGCGGCGCCACCTTGCGGCTCCATCGGCCCATGTAGCGCTCATAGGCAGCGGCCGCCCCCCACAGCCCTGCCTACGCCTTCCCGGTCATGGCGACCCTCGCCCTCCTGCCATCTTTGCGGCAAGCCTAGGATGGGCTGGCCTCCTGCTGCCAGCGCCCGCTGGAGCCGTGGCTTTTGGCAAGCCGGAAAGGGGCTCCTAGGCGTGGATGGGAATGAGGACCGTCTCGCCACAGCCGGGGACGCGGAACTGCGCCTCCGTCAGCCCGGCTGCGTCACGCGCTGACCGCAGGGCGACCTCCGGGGCGTCGATCCCCTCCTGGGTCAGCTTGAAGGTGCCGAAATGCATGGCCAGCGCCTGCTGGGCGCGCAGGTCGGAGAAGGCACGCACCGCCTCCTCCGGGTTCACATGCACCGCCTGCATGAACCAGCGCGGCTCATAGGCGCCGATCGGGATCAGGGCGAGGTCGAAGGGTCCGCAGCGGGCGCCGATCTCCCAGAAATGCTCGCCCCAGGCCGAATCGCCGGTGAAGCAGATGCGCCCGCCCTGTGGCCCTGTGATGGCGAAGCCGCCCCAGAGGCTCTGCGCCCGGTCATGCAGCCCCCGGGCGGAGAAATGCCGTGCCGGGAGGAAGCAAACGCTGCCGCCCTGCGGCAGGGGCGCCTCGCCCCACCAGTCCAGCTCCACCACGTCCTTCATGCCGTGCTTCGCCAGGAGGGCCGCGTTGTTCAGGCCGGTCAGGATGCGGGGCCCGAAGCGGCGGTGCAGGCGCTGCAGGGTGGGGATGTCGCAATGGTCGTAATGATTGTGGCTGAGCAGCACGGCATCGATCGGCGGCAGCGCGTCGAAGTCGAGCCCCGGCGGGCGCACCCGCTTCGGCCCGGCGAAGCGGAAGGGGCTGCAGCGCTCGCTCCAGATCGGGTCGGTCAGCAGGGTGGGGCCGTCATGGAAGCGGATCAGGAAGCTGGCATGGCCGATGAAGGTGACCGCCGCATGGCCGGGTGGCGGCGGGGCAGGAGGCGGGAAGGAGGGGTTCGTCACCCGCTCCGGCCAGGGCTTGCCCTTGCCCTCCCGCATCATCCGCCAGAGCGCCCGGAAGGGCTGCCCAGGCACCGAGCCATCCGGGTTGAGGAAGATCTTCCCCCGCCGTTGCGCGCCCTTGGGCGCGGTCAGGGCGGGCTGGCGCGGCTGCGGGGCGTGGTCGTTCATCCCGGCATCGCTACGCCGAGCCGCCCCGCCAGGTCCAGGATGAACTGCCAGGCGACGCGCCCGGAGCGGCCACCTCGGGTGACGGACCATTCGGTCGCCGCCTTGCGCAGCTCCTCCGGCCCGATCGGCAGCTCCAGCGCCGCCGCATAGCCCTCCACCATGGCGAAGAAGGTGGGCTGGTCGGCGTTGTGGAAGCCGATCCAGAGGCCGAAGCGGTCGCTGAGGGAAACCTTCTCCTCCACCGCCTCGCCGGGGTTGATGGCGGTGCTGCGCTCGTTCTCGATCATGTCGCGCGGCATCAGGTGGCGGCGGTTGCTCGTGGCGTAGAACAGGACATTGGCCGGGCGGCCCTCGATGCCGCCATCCAGCACCGACTTCAGCGCCTTGTAGTCCTGGTCTTCCCGCTCGAAGGAGAGGTCGTCGCAGAAGACCAGGCAGCGGCGGGAGGTGTCGCGCAGGATGTTCAGCAGCTCGGGGAGGGTGCGGATGTCCTCGCGCTGGATCTCGATCAGCGCAAGGCTGCCCGGCCGCTCGCCATTGGCGGCGCCATGCGCGGCCTTGACCAGCGAGGACTTGCCCATGCCGCGGGCGCCCCAGAGCATGGCGTTGTTGGCCGGCAGGCCGCGGGCGAAGCGCAGCGTGTTCTCCAGCAGCAAGGCCTTCTGCCGCTCCACCCCCTGCAGCAGCCCGATCTCGACCGCTGCGACGCGCCGCACCGGCACCAGCCGTGCGGGCACGCCATGCTCGCCGGGGTGCCAGACGAAGGCGTCCGCGCCTTCCAGGCTGGGATGGGCGGGGGGCGGCGGGGCAAGGCGCTCCAGGGCCTCGGCGATGCGTTCCAGGGTGGGCAGGAGCGGGTGGGTGTCGGTTGAAGGCAAAGCGGGGACGCTCCGGGAGGGCCGCCGGGGGTTCACCCCCGTGCAGGGCCAGGTGTTGACGGCAAGGGCCGGGAGGCTAGTTTCGCGCGCCACCCCCGGCAAGACGGAAGCACCGCAATGTTCATCTCGACCGCCTATGCCCAGGATGCCGCAGCCGCCGCTGGCGGCGCCGGCGCCATCGTCATGCAGCTCGCGCCGCTGGCCCTGATCTTTGTCGTCTTCTACTTCCTGCTGATTCGGCCGCAGCAGAAGCGCGCGAAGGAACATCGCGAGATGCTGGGCGCGCTGAAGCGCAACGACCGCATCATCACCGCGGGCGGCATCCTCGGCACCGTCACCAAGGTGAAGGAGGGCTCCGAGGAGGTCGAGGTCGAGATCGCGCCGAATGTCCGCGTCATGGTGGCGCGCAGCACGATCAGCACGCTGGTGCGCCCGGTGGCGGCCAACGACAGCAAGCCGGGCTGAGCGCCGCCGCCACGAGGCGGGCATGAAAAAGGGCGCCAGGGCATCAGCCCTGGCGCCCTTCGCGTTTCCGCGGGGCCGGCTTACGCCGACTGGCCCGACTTCATGCCGCCCTGGTTCATGAAGGTCTCGACCGCTTCCCAGTTGACGAGCTTGTTCAGGAAGTTGTCGAGGTAGCCCGGGCGGACGTTGCGGAAGTCGAGGTAGTAGGAGTGCTCCCACACGTCCACGCCGAGGATCGGGGTGCCCTCGCCGGTGGCGAGCGGGTTCGAGCCGTTCGGGGTCTTGGTGACCTTGAGCTTGCCGCTCTGGTCCATGATCAGCCAAGCCCAGCCGGAGCCGAACTGCGTCACGCCGGCCTGCTTGAACTGCTCCTTGAACTGCGCGAGGCCGCCGAAGTCCTCGTTGATCTTGGCGCCGATCTTGCCCGGCAGGCTCTCGCCGCCGCCATTCGGCTTCATCACCTGCCAGAACAGGATGTGGTTCCAGTGCTGGCCGGCCTGGTTCAGCACCGGCAGGCCATCGGCGCCGGCCTTGCCGGCCTCGGCGACGATCTGCTCCAGCGACTTGCCGGCCAGGCCCTTGCTCTCGACAAGGCCGTTCAGCGCCGTGACATAGGCGTTGTGGTGCTTGCCATGGTGCAGCTCCAGCGTCTCCTGGCACATGCCGGAACCGGCAAGGGCGGAGGTGTCGTAGGGCAGCGGCGGAAGGCTGAAGGCCATGGGCGGTTCTCCCGAATGGATTGAAATCGGCCGGGCAAGCAAGAATCAACGCCGTCACCCGGCGTCACACGGTGAAACAGCTAGGCGTGCCTCAAGGGAGCGTCAAGCAAGCACCCCCGCTGTCACTTGGCACGGATCTGTGTTCATAACCCCGCCATGGCCGATCCCGCCCCGCTTTCCCCGCTCGCCGAACTGGCCCGCCGCAGCGACCCGGACCGCTTTCTCTGCGCCCTTTTCGCCCCGCCGGAGCGACGCGAGACGCAGTTCCTGCTGATCGCTTTCAACCACGAACTGGCCCGCGCCCGCGTGGTGGCGAGCAACCCGATGGCAGCGCTGATCCGCTTGCAATGGTGGCGCGAGACGGTGGAGCAGGCCGGAACCGATACGCCGCCGCGCCGCCACGAGGTGGCCGGGCCGCTCGCCGTCGCACTGCGCGAGGGACGGCTGGAGGCCGCCGACCTCCTCGGCATGATCGACGCGCGCGAGGCGGAGACGGAGGAGGAAATCCCGAGCAGGGGGGCACTGCTGGCCTATCTTCGCGGTTCGGCCGGGGGCTTCGCCGTTGCCGCGGGGCGTGCGCTGGGGGCGCCGGCTGAAAGCCTGCCGGGGCTGCAGGGAATCGGGGCGGCCTATGGCATGGCCGGACTACTGCGCTCGATTCCCGCGCAGGCCGGCCAGGGACGTAGCCTGTTGCCTGCCGATCTGCTGGCGGAGCACCAGCTCACCCCCGCCGATGTTGCCCGCAACCCGGCGGTGGTGGGCGTCACCGCAGCCGCGCGCAGCCTCGCCGAGGAAGGACTGGCGCTGCTGCGGGACAGCGAGGCGAGGCTCGGCCGCCTGCCGCGCGGCAGCATCGCCGCGGCGCTGCCGGGACGGCTGGCACGGCGCGACCTGCGCCGAGTGCTGGCCGCCGGCTGGGACGCCGCACAGCCGCCCGCACCACGCGGGCTGGGAGACCGGCTGGCGGTGGCGTGGGCAGGGTGGCGCAGGGGGTAGAGAACAGAGGCGGGGGAAGGAGTTCCACCAGCCCCCTGTTTTCTTGGCGCTGCGGGGATGGTTCAGTTGCCGCTGACGGCCGGCCGGGGGCGGATCACGGTGCGGATGGCGAATGCCGACTGGATGCGCGCCACCCCCGGCAGGCGTGAAAGCCGTTCCTTGTGGATGCGCTCGTAATCCGCCGCGTCCCGCGCCTCCACGCGTAGCTGGTAGTCCGCCGTGCCGCTCATCAGGTAGCACTCGCAGACCTCCGGGCATTGCCGCACCGCCGCCTCGAAGCGATTGAAGGCCTCCTCCGTCTGCCGCTCCAGCGTGATCTGCACCATCACCACCGTCCGACCCTGCAGGGCCGGATCCGCGATGACCGCCGTATAGCCGCGGATGACGCCGCTTGCCTCCAGCAGACGCAGGCGCCGCAGGCAGGCGGAGGGGGAGAGGCCCACGGCCGCGGCCAGCGCCGCATTGCTCATGCGCCCATCCGAGCGCAGCAGGTGCAGGAGCTTGCGGTCGAGCGGGTCCAGCACGGGCGGCTGCATGGGTGAGACAGCTTTCGCAGGAAATTCGAATCCTGGCTGCTGGATTCGCATGATGTTGCGCGGATCGCAAGCACCTGCCACCGAATCGCTCCTAGCATGACCTTTCGCCGCCGCGCTTCGTGCGGCGGCCGGGTGGAGCAGGAAGGCAATGAAGGTTCTCGTTCTCGGCGCTGGTGTGGTGGGCGTCACCTCGGCCTATTACCTCGCGCGGGCGGGGCATGAGGTGACGGTGGTGGACCGCCAGCAGGGCGCCGGGTTGGAAACCAGCTTCGCCAATGCCGGCCAGGTCTCCTTTGGCTATTCCTCGCCCTGGGCTGGGCCGGGCATCCCCCAGAAGGCGCTGAAGTGGATGTTCATGCGGCACAGCCCGCTGGTCATCCGCCCAAAGATGGACCCGCTGCAGTGGTCCTGGCTCTGGCAGATGCTGCGCAACTGCACCGAGGCCGCCTACCAGACCAACAAGTCCCGCATGGTGCGTGTGGCCGACTACAGCCGCACTGCCCTGGCCGATCTGCGCGAGGAAACCGGCATCCAGTACGACGGGCGCGAGCGCGGCACGCTGCAGCTCTTCCGCACGCAGGAGCAGCTCGACCATATCGGCGACGACCTGCGCGTGCTGAAGCAGTACTACGTGCCGTTCGAGGTGCTGGACCGTGCCGGCTGCGTCGCCGCCGAGCCGGCGCTCGGCCGCGTGCAGGATAAGTTCGTCGGTGGCCTGCGCCTGCCGCAGGACGAGACGGGCGACGCGCATATCTTCACCCAGCGCCTGGCCGCCATCTGCGCCGAGAAGGGCGTCACCTTCCACTACGGCACCAGCATCGAGCGGCTGATGGTGCAGGGCGGCGACATCACCGGCGTCGTCACCAGCGTCGGCGTCCTGACGGCGGACCGCTACCTGCTGGCGCTCGGCAGCTACTCGCCGCACCTCCTGGCGCCGCTCGGGCTGAAGGTGCCGGTCTATCCGGTGAAGGGCTATTCCATCACCCTGCCGGTGCTGGACGATGCCGCCGCCCCGGTCTCCACCGTGATGGACGAAACCTACAAGATTGCCATCACGCGTCTCGGCGACCGCATCCGCGTCGGCGGCACGGCGGAGATCGCAGGCTTCGACCTCCGCCTGCACGAGGAGCGGCGGCAGACGCTGCTGCACTCTGTGATGGACCTCTACCCGCAGGGCGGCGACCCGGCGCGCGCGGTCTTCTGGTGCGGGCTGCGGCCGATGACGCCGGACGGCGCGCCGATCATCGGCCCGACGAAATATCCCAGCCTGTTCCTGAACACCGGCCATGGCACGCTGGGCTGGACCATGTCCTGCGGCAGCGGGAAGCTGGCTGCCGACCTCGTGACCGAGCAGCGGCCCAACATCGAATACGCCGACCTCGCGCTCTCCCGCTACGCCGCCTGAGCGCCGCCGCTCAGACGCCGGGCAGGTGGGCGGCGAAGGCTGCCCAGCCCGGCGAGGCGATGGCGAAGAGCCGCAGCGCCAGCGCGGTTCCGAACAGCCCCGCGCCCAGCGCCGTCGCCCAGTGCAGGCGGCCGCGCGTCCGCCAGTCCCACCAGGCCAGCGGCAGGAAGGCGAGCAGGCTCAGCAGGTTCAGCACGGCGAAGGTTTCCACCACCGGCGGCCCGAGCGGCAGGCGACCGATTGCCGGGTCCATCATCAGCAGCGCCGCGCCGAGCATCAGGCGCTTATGGGCCTGCGGGTTGCGCCGGTTGCGCCAGCCCAGCCAGACCAGCAAGGCGAAGGGGGGGATGACGAAGAGGGGCACCGCCGTCCAGCCCAGCGGTGTGGCGAAGGGCGGCTGGTTGGCCCGCGCCACCTGCCCGACCGAGACCATGTACATCAGCGGCACCAGCAAGGCCGCCAGCACCATGCCCGCCTGGCCCAGCCGGATGTGCAGGTCGCGCCGCCCGGCCGAGACCAGCAGGGTCTGCGCCAGGAAGACCAGCATCCAGGTGGTGAAGGCCAGCCCGTGCAGCACCACCATGGGCGTCAGTGTCGGGTTGGGGCGGGGAAAATGGACGTAGTCGCGCAGGTAGAAGCTGGGCGCGAAACCAATGAACACGAGCGCCAGCATGAACAGCGCCATGCTGGCATAGAAACGCCGCTCGGCTGAAAGCCGGGCCTGAACCGCGGTTGTCATCCTGCCTCCGGAACCTCTCCGGGCGGCAGTCTATAGTCGGTTCTATTTCGAAACGAAAGCGCGACGTTTCACTCGAAAGAGGGAGGGATGCTCCGGGCCACCCCGGGCGGCATCCCTCCGCAGGCGCCTCAGGCGCCGACGATCACCGCGCCCTTGTACTTCTCGGCGACGAAGTCCTTCACCGCCGGGTCGGCATAGGCATGGGCCAGCTTCTGCGCCCAGGGCTTGTTCTCGTCGCCGCGGCGCGCCACCACCAGCACGGTGTAGGCGCTGTCCTTGTCCTCGACCGCCAGGCCTTCCTTCAGCGGGTTCAGCCCGGCGGGGACGGCGTAGTTGCCGGTGATCGCGGCGGCGTCCACATCCTCCAGGCTGCGGGCGATGGAGGCCGCCTCCAGTTCGAGGATGCGGATGCCCTTCGGGTTCTCCGCAACGTCGGCGATGGTGGCGCGGTAGTCGGCGCCGGCGCGCAGCTTGATCACGCCCGCCTTCTCCAGCAGCAGCAGCGCGCGGCCGCCATTGGTCGGGTCGTTCGGGATGGCGACGCGCGCGCCTTTCGGCAGCGCGTCCAGCGAGTTGTGCTTGCGGCTGAACACGCCCATCACGGTCAGCACGGTCTTGCCGACTGGCACGAAGTCGTAGCCGCGCTGCTGCTTCTGCGCCTCCAGGAAGGGCAGGTGCTGGTAGGTGTTGATGCCGATCTCGCCGGCCGCCAGCGCCACGTTCGGCTGGATGAAATCGGAGAACTCCGTGATCTTCACGGCGAAGTCCTGCTTCGCCAGCACGTCGCGCACCACTTCCAGCACCTCGGCATGCACGCCGGAGGTGACGCCGACATGCAGCGGGCGGGCGGCGGTGCCGATCGCCGCAGCTTGCGCGAAGGCCGGCGCGCGCAGCACGGCCGGCAGCAGCAGCGCGCCGCCGGCGAGGATGAGGGAGCGTCGGGTCAGCATCGGCAATCTCCTCAGAAGGCCGGAACCACGGAGCCCTGGAAGGTCTCCTTCACGAAGGCCTTGATCTCGTCGTTCTGGTAGGCGGCCACCAGGCGCTTCACCCAGGGGGCGTCCTGGTTGTCGCGGTGCACGGCGATGAGGTTGGCATAGGGGCTGTCGGCGCTCTCGATGGCGATGGCGTCGCGCACCGGGTTCAGCCCCGCCGGGATGGCGAAGTTGGTGTTGATGGCCGCGGCGTCCAGCTCGTCCAGCGTGCGGGGGATCTGCGCCGCCTCCAGCTCGATGACGCGGAGCCGCTTCGGGTTCTCGAGGATGTCGGCGACGGTAGCGCGGAAGTCGGCGCCCTCGGTCAGCTTGAAGGCGCCGTTGGCGGCCAGCAGGGCGAGGGCACGGCCGCCATTGGTCGGGTCGTTCGGGATGGCGATGCGCGCGCCGTTCGCCAGCTCGCCGATCGACTTGAGCTTGCGGGAATAGACCCCCATCGGGAAGACCAGCGTCTTGCCCGCCACGACCAGCGGCAGGTTGCGGTCCCGCACCATCTGGTCGAGGAAAGGCTTGTGCTGGTAGCTGTTGGCGTCCAGCTCCTTCGCCGCCAGCGCCATGTTGGGCGTGATGTAGTCGGTGAAGGGCACGATCTTTAGGATCAGCCCGTCACGCGCGGCGATCTCCTGCACCTTCTCCAGCACCTGGCTGTGCGGCCCGGCGGTGCCGCCGATGCGCAGCGGGCGCTCCTTGCTGCCGATCTCCTGGGCGAAGGCGGGAAGGGCCGGCATGGCCAGGGAGAGCGCACCACCGGCGAGGAGGAGGGAGCGGCGATTCAGCATGGATGATGTCCTCAGAAGGCGGGGATCGCGGAGCCCTGGAAGGTCTCCTGCACGAATTTCCGGATCTCGTCGTTCTGGTAGGCGGCGACCAGCGGCTTCACCCAGGGGGCGTCCTTGTTGTCGCGGTGCACGACGATGAGGTTGGCATAGGGGCTGTCGGCGTTCTCGATGGCGATGGCGTCGCGCACTGGGTTCAGCCCGGCGGGAATCGCGTAGTCGGTGTTGATCACCGCCGCATCCACCTCGTCCAGCACGCGCGGGATCTGCGCCGCCTCCAGCTCCACGATCCGGATGTTCTTCGGATTCTCGGTGACGTCGGCGATGGTGGCGCGGAAGTCGGCCCCGGGCGTCAGCTTGAACACGCCCTTGGCGGCGAGCAGGGCGAGGGCGCGGCCGCCATTGGTCGGGTCGTTCGGGATGGCGATGCGGGCACCCTTGGGCAGCTCATCCAGCGTCTTGTGCTTGCGGGAATAGACGCCGATCGGGAAGACCAGGGTCTTGCCCACCGCGACCAGGGGCAGGTTCCGGTCGCGCACCATCTGCTCCAGGAAGGGGAGGTGCTGGTAGCTGTTGGCGTCCAGCTCCTTCGCGGCCAGCGCGAGGTTGGGCGTGATGTAGTCGGTGAAGGGCACGATCTTCAGGATCAGCCCGTCACGCGCGGCGATCTCCTGCACCTTCTCCAGCAACTGCGTGTGCGGCCCGGCGGCGGTGCCGATGCGCAGCGGGCGCTCCTTGCTGCCGATCTCCTGGGCGAAGGCGGGCAGGGCGGCCAGGGCTGGAAGGGTTAGGGCGCTGCCCAGCAGGGCGCGGCGGTTCAGCGACATGGGCGGTCTCCTTTCCTTGGCTCAGCGGCGGCGCGCGCGGCGGACCAGCCAGTCGCCCAGCGACTGCAGCCCCTGCACGAACAGGATCAGCACGACGACGACGCTTGCCATCACCTCCGGCATGAACCGCTGGTAGCCGAAGCGGATCCCGAGATCGCCCAGGCCCCCGCCGCCCACCGCGCCGGCCATGGCGGAGTAACCGACCAGGCTGACCAGGGTGACGGTGACGGCGGCGATCAGCCCTGGCATGGCCTCGGGCACCAGCACCTTCCACATGATCTGCATGCGGGTCGCGCCCATGGCACGCGCGGCCTCGACCACGCCGCGATCCACCTCGCGGAAAGCGGTCTCGAACAGCCGGGCGATGAAGGCGGTGGAGGCCAGCGCCAGCGGGACGATGGCGGCCGTGGTGCCGATCGAGGTGCCGGCCACCAGCCGGGTGAAGGGCACGATGGCCACCATCAGGATGATGAAGGGCGTCGAGCGCACGGCGTTGATCAGCAGGCCGAGCGGGCGGTTGACCAGGCCGTTCTGTGCCAGCCCGCCGCGATCGGTGGCATGCAGCAGGAGGGCCAGGGGCAGGCCGATCACCACGGCGATCAGCGCGGCGCCGGCCACCATGGTCAGGGTCTCGATGGCGGCGTCGAGGAAGAGCTGCTGCAGCATGGGGGGAAGCCAGGGAAGCATGGTCAGGCGGCCTCCAGCGTCTCGGAGTCGATGGGGGTGACGGTCAGGCCCAGCTCGGCGAACCAGGCGAGGGCGGCCTCGATGCGGTCCGGCGCGCCATAGGCGGCCAGGGCCATCAGGCCGAAGGGCTCGCCGGCGATCTCGTCGATGCGGCCCGAGATGATGTTGAGGTCCAGCCCGAAGCGGCGCGAGGCCTCGCTGATGACGGAGCGCGTGCTGTGCGGCCCGGCGAAGAGCACCTGCAGCAGGCGCCGCTCCTCGCCCGGGCCGGCCACCGGCAGCCGCGCCACGGTGCCGGGCGGGATGGAATGGCCAATGGTGTCGGCGATGAAGCGGCGGGTGGTCGGGTGACCGGGGCGGGTGAAAACCTCGAAGACCCGGCCTTCCTCCACCACCTGGCCGCGCTCCATGACGGCGACCCGGTCGCAGATCTCCTTCACCACGGCCATTTCATGGGTGATCAGCAGGACGGTCAGGTCGAGCTGGTCGCGCAGGCGCTTGATCAGCGCCAGGATCTCCTGCGTGGTCTCGGGGTCGAGCGCGCTGGTGGCCTCGTCGCAGAGCAGGATGCGGGGGCGGGGGGCAAGCGCGCGGGCGATGCCGACGCGCTGCTTCTGCCCGCCGGAGAGCTGCGCCGGATAGGCCCCCGCCTTCTCCGCCAGCCCGACCAGTGCCAGCACCTCCTCCACCCGCCTGGCGCGCTCGCCGGCGGGCACGCCCGCAATCTCCAGGGGAAAGGCCACGTTGTCGGCGACCGTGCGGGAGGCCAGCAGGTTGAAATGCTGGAACACCATGCCGATGCCGCGCCGCCGCTCGCGCAGGGCACTGTCGGAGAGGGCCATCAGGTCCTCGCCCAGCACCCGGACCTCGCCGTCGTCCGGCCGCTCCAGCAGGTTGACGCAGCGGATCAGCGTGGACTTGCCCGCACCGGAGCGGCCAACGATGCCGAAGATCTCGCCCGGTGCCACCTCCAGCGAGACGCCATCCAGCGCCCGCGTGGCCACGCCGCCCCGTCCGGTGAAGTGGCGCTTGAGCCCGTGCAGGCGGATGGCGGCTTCGGCTCGCGCCGAGGCGGCAGGAGAGGCGGACATGGCGATTCCGTGCGTCGTTAAGCGGAGAGGGGGCAGTGCCGGGAAGGCGCGCCCGTCTGGCGCGCGGTTCAGCTGATGGTCAGCGGGGGCACATTCGACAGGGCATGGACACTCCGTGTTCCCCTTACGGGGCGATCTCCAACATGGTCGGATGACCCACGAAGCAGCCGGCGGCGCGGGAAAGCTTCCCATCATGCCGCTGCCCGGCTTCCTGGCGCTTTAGCACTTGGTGTCGCGGCGCAAGCTGCATCCGTCAAATCCCCGCGGGAAGGCATAATCCCCTTCCGCTTCGGAGAATGGGCAAACCACAGCGCGCAGGCAAGCGTCTAATCCTTTGAGCTATCCATGCGCTCACCGCATGGCTCATCTCCGTCCGTCTCTGACTGCTGCAATTTGCGTGGGGACGCTGTACAACCCAGCCGACCCTGCTGCGCAGGCGCGCCTTGCCGCTCCCGCGCCTTCCAGGCCGCGCCTCCGATGTAGGCGCGCCATACTCGAGAGTCGCGGAACTTTTCATACCTATGCCCTTTCCTACAATGCCCGAAACGCTGCTGCGCGCCCTCAACGAGCGCGGCTACAGCGAGCCAACCACTGTGCAGGCGGCAGTTCTGGAGCCCGAGACGGCAGACCGGGACCTGCTGGTGTCAGCGCAGACCGGCTCGGGCAAGACCGTTGCCTTTGGCTTGGCGCTGGCGCCCGCGCTGATGGAAGGGGCCGAGCGCCTGCCGCCCGCCGGCACGCCGCTGGCCCTGGTGGTGGCGCCGACGCGTGAGCTGGCGCTGCAGGTGCGCGCCGAACTCTCCTGGCTCTATGCCCCGGCCGGCGGCCGTGTGGTGAGCTGCGTCGGCGGTATGGACCCGATGGCCGAGCGCCGGGCGCTTGCCCAGGGGGCGCATATCGTGGTTGGCACGCCTGGCCGCCTCTGCGACCATCTTGATCGTGGCAATCTCCGTCCGCAGACGCTGCGCGCCGTGGTGCTGGACGAGGCCGACGAGATGCTCGACCTCGGCTTCCGCGAGGAGCTGGAGACCATCCTCAGCTCCGCCCCGGAGGAGCGCCGCACGCTGCTCTTCTCCGCCACCATGCCGACGGAGATCGCGCGGCTGGCGCGCAGCTTCCAGAAGGATGCGCTGCGGCTGGAGGTGAAGGGCGAGGGCGGCCAGCATGTGGACATCAGCTATCGCGCTGTGGTGGTGGCACCGCATGAGATCGAGCGGACAGTGGTGAACCTGCTGCGCGCCTCCGACTCCCCGCGCGCGATCGTCTTCTGCTCGACCCGCGCTGGCGTGGCCCGGCTGCACGGCAACCTGGTGGAGCGTGGCTTCTCCGCAGTGGCGCTCTCGGGCGAACTGTCCCAGGCGGAGCGCAGCCGCGCCCTCCAGGGCCTGCGTGACGGCCGGGCACAGGTCTGTGTCGCCACCGATGTGGCAGCACGCGGCATCGACCTGCCGGATCTCGGCCTGGTCATTCATGCCGAGCTGCCGAAGGAGCCGGAGACCATGTTGCACCGCTCTGGCCGTACCGGTCGGGCCGGGCGCAAGGGCGTTTCCGTGCTGGTCGTGCCGGTGAACCGCCGCCGCACCGCCGAGCGGCTGCTGATGGCTGCCCGCGTGCAGGCCGAATGGGGCGCGCCGCCATCGGCCGAGGCGATCCGCGCCAAGGATGCCGAGCGGCTGGCCGCGCAGGCCGCCGCGTTGCTCGCCGAAGAGGCGACGCCGGAGGATCTGGAGGTCGCGCGGACCCTTCTGGCCACCGGCGCTGAGCCGGAGGCGATGGCCGCGGCCCTGATCCGCCTGCTGCGCGCGCCGCTGCCGGCACCGGAAGAGCTTGCCGCGCCCGACGCCACGCGCCGGCCAGTGCGGGAGCGGCCGCCGGGACTGCGGGACGAAGGCGTCTGGTTCCGCATGAATGTGGGCCGGGACGGCCGGGCCGATCCGCGCTGGGTGCTGCCCTTCCTCTGCCGTCGTGGCCAAGTGGCGCGGGACGAGATTGGCCGCATCCGCATCCTCGGCCGGGAGACGCAGTTCGAAGTTGCCTCGGCGGCGGCGGGGCGCTTCGCCGCCGCGGTCCGCCGCCCGGACGCCGATGACCCCCATATCCGCGTTGAGCCCCTCGCCGAGCAGGGAGGTGGCCACCGCCATCACGCGTCTGGCGAGCGTTCGCGGCGCTTTGCACCATCACATCGCTCTGCATGACAGGAAAGGGTTGCAGGGCGCTGAGGAAGCACGCTTTCAAGAAGGCGTTAGACTGCCCCATCCTGGCAAACGCCTGCTGCTGATCCGCGACAAAGCGTGTAACGGAGGCAGCGCCGCTCCTCCGATGCGGCGGGTGCGGGGATAGGGAGCTGCGGATTGATGCCGTGGGATGAGCAGAACACGCTGGCGCGGTTCGACGATTCCCACCTCGACCGGCTGAACATGGCCGCGGCGTTGCTCAGCGCCACCGGCTGGATCGATCAACTGGCCCGCCTCGTGGCCATCGACACCGCCTTCCCTCCGGGCGGCGGCTACGGTGGCTTCGCGGACGCACTGCAGGATCTTTTTGCTCCCTTGGGCTTTGGCCTGCGGCGTGTCGAGCCACCGGAAAGCCTCTGGCGTTGCCGGCCGGCTGCTGGGCCTCGGGTGAGTCTGGTGGCAAGCCGACGGACAGGGCGGCCGGTCTGCTCCATCCCCTGCCATATGGACACCGCGCCTCCGGGGCCGGGCTGGACCCGTCCGCCGCTGACGCTGACGCGGCAGGGCAGCGTGCTGTTCGGCCGGGGCACGGTGGAGATGAAGGGCGCCATTGTCGCGCTCTGGGCCGCCTTGCGGGCGGCTGACGCGGTCGGCCTCTCGCTGCGCTTCGACCCTCTCCTGCTGTTCACCACGGATGACAAGGGCGGCTGCTTCCCCGGTCTGCGCTATCTGGCCGAGCAGCAGATGGTGGAAGGCCATGTGCTGTGCCTGAACGGCAGCGCCGCGCCGCGCATCTGGGTCGGTTGTCTCGGAAGCTTCGACCTGGAGATCCGGATCTCACATTGCATGAGGATGAGGAACGGCGCTGGCGCCGCGCAGGCCATGCGCCCGATCCTCACCGCGCTGACCGACCTGCAGGCCGAGCTGCACCAGTGCAGTTCACGCCTGCCGGCCCCGCCGGAGCAGGGCGGGGGGATGCTGCGGCCCAGCCTTTCCTTCGTCTCGGTGGCGGCGGAGACGGAACCGGACGAGAAGGAGCCGGTGGGCGTGCTGGTGCTCAAGCGCCACTTCACCAGCGATGAAGGGTTCGGCCGGGCACTTGAGGAGCTGAAGGCGCGGGTTGACCGGGCGGCCCAGGCCGCCGGCTGCCGTTGCGCGGTAGAATGCCGCGTGCTGCGGCGGATTGATGCGGTAACCGACCCCGACCAGGGACCGAA
The DNA here is from genome assembly GCA_035556695.1 of Roseomonas sp. Classification (GTDB taxonomy): domain Bacteria; phylum Pseudomonadota; class Alphaproteobacteria; order Acetobacterales; family Acetobacteraceae; genus Pseudoroseomonas. The sequence continues at coordinate 125,627 of DATMFR010000054.1, read as the reverse complement.
CGGACCGAGCTGGCAGCGGGCGCTGAGCTGGGGCTTCGGCTTTCCAACGCAGAGCTTCCGGCGCTGGGGCGGAGCCGGCGGTTCACCCCTCGGCTTCGTGCAGCAGGCCGGGATCAAGGAGATCCTGCTGGGCGGACTGCTGCGCCCCGGCCAGGCTCCGCATGCGCCGGACGAGCACACCACAGTGGAGGACGTGGAGGCGCTGGCACGCTCCGTGCTGGCCTACCTCGCCGACCTGCCGGGCGTGCCGGACCCCTCCTGAGTGACGTCGGGCTCTATTATGCGCCTTGGTTGACGGCAAGGTGCTCGGCCATCCGCGCGTAGCGGTCGCGGCTGGCGGTCAGGTGACGTCGCATCGCGTTCCGGGCGGCCGTGGCCTGTCCGCTGGCGATGGCGCTGGCGATCCGCGCGTGCTCCTCACGTACCCGTTGGAGATAGGCAATCCGGGCCTCCGGCTCCTCCAGGTAGGGCCGCACCGTCTGGCGCGGGATCAGCATCGGCCCAAGGAACTCCAGGAAGCGCGGGAAGAAGCTGTTGCCGGTGGCGGCGAAGATGGCGCGGTGGAATTCGAGGTCCTGCGCCACCGCGTTCTCGCCGGCATCCACCGCCTTGTCGAAGGCCGCCGCCGCCTGGGTGATGCGCTCGGAGGCCTCAGGGGTGAGCCGTTCGGCGGCGAGACCTGCCGCCTCTGTCTCCAGTGCGATTCGCAGCTCGATCACCTGCAGGACGTCCTTCAGCGACCGCATCTCGCCCGGATCGATGCGCACATGCCCACGGCTGGAGGGATCGGCCACGAAGGCGCCGACGCCCTGGCGGGTCAGCACCAGCCCCTCGGCCCGCAGCGCCGCCACCGCCTCGCGCACCACCGTTCGGGAGACCCCGGCCTGGCGCATCAGCGCCTGCTCGGTGGGGAGGCGGTCGCCTGGACGCAGCCGTCCGGCGCGGATCTCCGCGGCCAGCCGCCGCACCAGCTCGGCAGTGAGATTGGCTGGCGGCGCCAGCGGCGCCAGTTCGATGCCCGGCACAGGGGCCTCGCTGCGTCCGTCCATGCTTCCGGTGTCTCCTCGCCCGCCCGGCCGTTCAGGCCGTCAGATCATCCGATGAGGTAGGCGTGCAACAATGCCAGCGTCAAGCAGAACGCTCGATGCAGCGCCGCGGCCAGGCCGGAAGGGGCGCCAGGCGCGCCCCTTCCGGGTGGGGGACGATCCTAGTTCGCGCGGCCCGCGCTGGTGGCCAGGGTCATCTCGTCGGTGCGGGCCTCGTAGGTGATGCCCTTCTTCATGGCCCAGGTGTTGACGGCGAAGTAGAGCGGGATCAGCGCCGTCTGGTCGCGGATGGCGGCACGTGTCGCCTGCTGGGTCAGCCGCTCGCGCTCGGCATTGTCCATGGTCTGACGCGCCCTCTGGATGATGCCGTCGATATCCGGGTTGCTGAAGCGGCCGCGATTGGCGGTGCCCAGGCCCAGCGTTTGGTTCCAGCTATGGACCTGCGTCTCCAGCATGCCCAGCACCTCGGGGTTGGGCGAGAAGCCGGCGAAGTTCACGGAGTACTTCAGCTGCGCGGCCTCGGAGAGCCAGACGCCGCGCGGACGGGTCTCCACATTGGTCACCAGGCCGAGGCGAGTCCACATCTGGGCGATCGCCTGCACCACCTGCTCGTCATTGACAAAGCGATCATTCGGTCCGTTCACCTGCACGGCGAAGCCCTGCGGATAGCCCGCCTCGGCCAACAGCTTCTTTGCGCCGTCCAGGTTGTATGGCTCCGGCTTCAGGTCGGGCGAGGTGCCGAAATAGCCCTTCGGCCCCAGGTCGCCCGCCGGCACACCCTGACCCTGCAACACACGGCTGGTCAGAGCCTCGCGGTTGATCGACATGGAGAGCGCCTTGCGAACCCGGGCATCGCGCAGCGGGTTGGCGATCGGGCCGCCATCGCGCGCATGAACGTGCGGGCTCTCCTCACGATCGCTATCCAGTGTCAGGAAGAGCAGGCGGTTCGACGGGCTCTGCGCCACGGTGAAGGCGGGGTTGGTGGAGAACTTCTTGTACTGGTCGGGCGGGACGATCTCGATGAGGTCCACGTCGCCGGCGTCCAAAGCCGCAGTGCGCGAGCCGGCATTGGCCAGCGGGCGGAACTCGACGCGCTTCCAGGCCGGGGCGGAGCCATGGAAGTCCTCATTGCGCTCGACCACCAGCGGGCTGCCCGGCTGCCAGGAGACGTGGCGGTAGGGTCCCGTGCCGATCATCGCCTTGCCGGAATTGTAGTCCGCCGTGGTCGCCCCCTCGCCATGCTTCTTGGAGACGATCATCACCAGCGAAAGGTAGTTCGGCAGCAGCGGCGTCGGCGCGCTGGTGTGGATGCGGATGGTGGTCGGGTCCACCGCCTCCACCGACTTGATCGGCCGCGTGTAGACGCGGAAGGACGAGGGCGAGTTCGGCACGTCGCCCGCGCGGCCGATGGTGAAGGTCACGTCCTCCGCCGTCACCGGCGTGCCGTCATGGAAGCGTGCCTTGGGGTCGAGCTTGAACTCCCAGGTCAGATCATCGAGCGCCTTCCATTCGGTGGCGATCGCCGGGCGCAGCACCTGCCGCGCATCCTGCTGCACCAGCGGCTGGAAGACGTGCCGGCTGTAGGCGATGTTGGTGATCAGGCTGGCATAGTGCGGGTCAAGGCTGGTTGGTCCAGATTCCATGCCGATCCGCAGCAGGTCCTGCGCGAAGGCGAGCGCGGGCAGGGCGGTGAGGGCGGCGGCGAGCAGGCCGGTGCGCAGGCGCGGCATGGGGTGGGCTCTCCCAGGGCGGGGTGGTGGTTTGCTGCGGCGCAAACTGGCATGCTGGACCGCCCGCCGCAACGCGGACGCCATTCGACTGCAACAGGACCGCCATGCCCACGCCCGAGGACCTCGCCCCGCTTGCCGCCACGATGACCGCCTGGCGGCGCGACCTGCACGCGCATCCCGAGCTGGGCTTCGAGGAACACCGTACCGCCGCCTTCGTCGCCGCCGAGCTGCGCGCCGCCGGCATCGAGACGGCGGAAGGGCTCGCCGGGACCGGCGTGGTCGGCACGCTGCGCGGTGCCCGCCCCGGCAACCGTGCCGTCGCCCTGCGCGCCGACATGGACGCGCTGGCCATGACGGAAATGACCGGGGCGCCCTATGCCTCCACAGTGCAGGGGAAGATGCACGCCTGCGGGCATGACGGGCACACGGCCATGTTGCTCGGCGCCGCGAAGTGGCTCGCGGCCAACCGCGACCACTTTGCCGGCACGGTGCATCTCGTCTTCCAGCCCGCCGAGGAATCGCGCGGCGGCGGGCAGCGCATGGTGGCGGAAGGGCTGTTCGAGCGCTTCCCCGCCGATGCCGTCTATGCCCTGCACAACCTGCCCGGCCTGCCGCTCGGCACCATCGCCGTGCCGAAGGGGCCCGTGCTGGCCTCCTCCGATACCTGGGAGACGCTGTTCCGGGGCCGGGGCACGCATGGCGCCAAGCCGCATCTCGGCACCGATGCGACACTCGCCGCCGCGCAGTTCATCGCCGCGCTGCACGCCATCGTGGCACGCGAGCTGGACCCGATGGGTGTGGGCGTGGTGAGCGTCGGGCACATGGCGGCGGGCAATCCGGAGGCGCCGAACGTGATTCCCGCCGAGGTGCGGCTGCGCGGCACCGCCCGCGCCCTGACGCCCGAAACGCGCGACCTGCTGGAGCGGCGCATCGGCGAGATCGCGCGCGGCATGGCGGCGACGCATGGCGTGGCGGTGGACTACGCCTATACCCGCCGCCTTGGCCCGACGGTGAACCACGCCGCCCAGGCCGCGGTGATGCACCGCGCCGCCGCCGCCACGGTGGACGCCGCGCAGGCTTTGGACGACTACCCGCCGATCACCGCCGGGGAGGATTTTTCCGCCATGCTGGAGGCGCGGCCGGGCGCCTATGCCTGGCTCGGCACCGGCGAGCCGGCGCATCCCGAGGGCTTCCACCACAACCCCTATTTCGACTTCAACGACGCCGCCCTGCCGCATGGCGCCGCCTTCCTGGCCAGCATCGTCGAGGCCGAGTTGGCGGTAGAGGGCGAGGCATGAGCCGCCCCGTCCTGCTCGATTGCGATCCCGGCACGGATGACGCCATCGCCCTCTGGTTGGCGCTGGCCTCGCCGGAGATCGACCTTCAGCTCGTCACCGTGGCCGGCGGCAATGTCGGGCTGGAGCTGACCCTGCCCAATGCGCGCGCCGTGCTCGGGCTGGCGGGTGCCAGGGTGCCGGTGGTCGGCGGTGCGGACCGGCCGCTGATCGGAGTGTTCCGCTCGGAGACGCGGGTGCACGGAACGGACGGGCTGGGCGGCGTGGTGCTGCCTGAGGGGCCGCCCGCCACGCCAGGCCTTGCCGCCGATGCGATCCGTGAGCGCCTGCGCGCCGCCGCGCCGGAGTCGGTGACGCTGGTCGGCCTCGGCCCGGCGACCAACTTGGCCCTGGCACTGGCCACGGAGCCGGCGCTGGCCGGACGCGTGGCGGAAATCGTGCTGATGACCGGCGCGGTCGGCGAGGGGAACTGGACTGCGGGCGCCGAGTTCAATGCGGCCATGGACCCGGAGGCCTTGGCCATCCTGCTCGGCTGCGGCCGCCCGGTGACGCTCGCCACCCTCGATCTGACCGCGCAGGCGCTGGTGACGCCGGAGCGTGTCGCGGCGCTGCGGGCGGGAGCAGGCGGGGCCTGCCTGCGCGCCTGCACGGATATCCTTGCCGCGCTGCCGCCCTCGCGCCGCTTCGCACATCGTGGCGCGCCGCTGCACGACCCCTGCGCGGTGGCCTGGCTGGTGGCGCCCGGTCTGTTCACCCACCGCCCGGTGGCGACTTCGGTGGTCTGCGAAGGGGCGGACCGAGGACGGACCCGCATCGACCGCTGGAACCGTAGCGACGCCCCGGCGAATGCGCGCCTGCTGGAGACGCTCGACGCCGACGCCTTTTTCCTGCTGCTCAGGGAGCGGATCGCCACCCTGTGCTGAGTCGCAGGTCGACTGTCGCCCGGGCCTAGCGACCTGCGCCGGGCTCGGCTCGGGCGTCCACCTGCTGCACCCACGCGCGCAGCGCCGGGAGCGTATCCTCCACCGCCGCCTGCACAGCGAGCAGCGCGGCAAGCGGCGGCTCTCCGGTGGCAACCGCCCGCCGCAGCGCCTCCAGGGCATCTGCCATCTTCCGCGCACCCATTGTGCGGGCCACACCGGCGAGCCGATGGTTCGCGGCGCGGATGGCCTCCGTGTCTGGCTCCGCCAGCAGGGCCGCAAGGCTCTCCTGGCCACTTTCCAGCTCCACGACGAACTGCTGCAGCACGGCGGGCGCGGCATCGCCCAGCTCGGCGACCAGCACATCCCCGACGGTGCGGTCGAGCAGCATGGCGGGCGCCCCCGTGCCTGCGACGGAGCGGCCGGTTTGCCCAGGGTGCGCCTCGGCAAAGCGCTGGATCATGCGCAGCAGCGTCTCGCGGTCGATCGGTTTCGCAAGATGGCCGTCCATGCCAGCCGCATGGCAGGCTTCCACCTGCTCCGGCATGGCCGAGGCAGTCACCGCCAGCACCGGCACGCCGTTCCGTGGCGCCGGCAGCGCGCGGATGCGGCGCGTTGCCTCCAGCCCGTCCATGACCGGCATCTGGAGATCCATCAGCACCACGTCGAAGCTGCTCTGCTGCACCGCGGCCAGAGCGGCGGCACCATCCTCAACGCAGGTGACGTGATGCCCCGCGCTGGTGAGCATGGCGCGGGCCACCAGCCGGTTGGCCGGGACGTCGTCCGCCACCAGGATGCGCATCGGCGCGGCGGTGGCGGGGCGTGGCGGGGCGGCCAGATCGTCCTGTGGCGCGGGAAGCTGAGCCAAGGGAGCCGCGGTGGGCAGAGGCAATTCGACCCAGAAGAGGGCGCCCTGGCCCGGCTCGCTTTCGCAGCCGATCTGGCCCCCCATCAGCTCGGCAAGCTGCGCCGCGATGGACAGGCCGAGACCGGTGCCGAAAGCCATTCCCTCACTGGCTGCCCCTGGGGTGGCGAGTTGGACGAAGTCGCGGAACAGCAGATGGCGCTGCGCCGCCGGCACGCCGGGGCCGGTATCCTCCACCTCGATGCGGATGCCCGCGCCGCCATGCCGCGGCCGCGCACGCAGCGTCACCCGGCCGCCAGGCGGCGTGAACTTCACGGCGTTGGAGAGCAGGTTGAGTACCAGTTGCCGCAGCCGGGTGGCATCCACCAGCACGGCCTCCGGCGTACCCGGCGCCACCTCCAGGCTGAAGCGCTGCGCCTTCCGTTGCACCTCTGGAGCCAGCAGCGCTGCGCTGCGCTCCAGCAGCGGCAGCAGCGGGGTAGGGGCAGGGTGCAACTCCAGCCGGCCCGCGGCGATCTTCGAGAGGTCGAGCAGCCCGTTGACCAGTTCCAGCAGATGGCGCGCTGCCTCGTAGAGGGTGCGGAGCTGCTCGCGCTGGTCCGCTGCCAGCCGGGCATCATTCACCAGCACCTGCGCGAAGCCCAGGATGCCGTTCAGTGGCGTGCGCAATTCGTGGCTCATCCGCGCCAGGAACTGGCTTTTCGCCTCGCCGGCGGCGGCGGCGGCGTCGCGTGCCTCCGCCAGCTCCTGCATGGCATGCTTCAGCTCGGTGATGTCGGTGCGGATGCCCACGGTTCCACCGCCGGGCGTGGCGCGCTCCGTCACCAGCACCCAGCGTCCGTCCGGCAGCAGCCGCTCCATCGGCGGCCGGTTGCCACGGTGCCAGTTGCGCATGCCCTGAAGGAAGGTCTCGAGGTCCTCGCCCGCCTGAGGATACTGCCCGCGCAGGAAGCCCTCGCGCATGATGTCGTCGAAATGTGCCCCAGGTTGGATGAAGGGGGCGCTCACCCGATAGAAGTCCTTGTAGCGCGCGTTGCAGGCCACCAGCCGGTCGTCCGCGTCCCACATGACGAAGCCGTCGGTCATGGAGTCGAGAGCATTCTCCAGCATGGCGCGCCAACGGTTGCGCTCGGTCTCGACACGCTCACGCTGGCGCAGGGCCAGGAGCATCGCGGCCACCAGCGCAGCCACCAGCAGGGCGAAGCCCGCCGAGATGCTCAGCGCCCGGAACCGCTCCTTCTGCCAGTCGGCCAGGGCAGCCTCGACCGACATGCTCGTCGAGATCGCCAGCGTGGGATAGAGCAGGGGGCGCTGCGCCGTGATCACCGGCGACTGGTCGTGGCGGCTCAGTGCCTCTCGCGGTGCGCCGCCCGTTTCCTGCAGACGCTCTGCGGAGGAGGGCGAGAGCCGCGTGCCGATCAGCGTTTCGTCATGCGGCAGGCTGGCCAGCAGGGTGCCGTCGTCACGCTCCATGGTGGTGCGCAGCCCGGCGCCAACACCGCCGGCCGCCAGCAGCGAGCCGAGCACGGGCACGGGCAGTTCGGCCACTGCCAGCAACTGCCCAAGGTCGGGCAGCGTCACCTGGCGCGCCATGTAGAGCGACCACTCGCCGCTCGCCGGGTTGCGGAAGGGGCCGCCGATCAATACGGCGCCCGCGCGCGGCCCACTGGAGAAGAAGGAAGCCGTGACCGCCGGGGGCAGCCGCCGGCGGCGCGATACCGTCAGGCCGGCTGCGACCGGCCTGCCATCCGCCCCCACCAGCAGGACGTCGCGGAAGGTGAAGTTCTGGTTGTTCAGCTCCCGCAGCACCCGGTTGGCCAGGGCGGCGTTCAGCTCGCCCCCGCCCGCCAGGGGTGCCAGGATGGCGGGCAGCCCCGCCAACATCGCATCCACCTGCACGAAGTTGCGGTTAAGCGACGCCTCCACCGCATGCGCCACGCGCTGCACGGTGCCGGCGGCCCCCGCCAGCGCGGCCTCCCGTGCCCGACCGACCAGCAAGGATGTGGCAAACCATTGCGCGAAGAGCAGCGCCGCCGCGGCGAGCAGGATGGCGATCCGGATGCGGCGGAACTGCTGCATGTCAGGGGCCGGTCGCCATGATGCCCATGGCGGGGCCGAGATAGGTGTTCCAGGCGTCGGCGCAGTCCTGGCCACAGCGGTCGATCCACCGCGGCAGAACGGTGTCCGTCAGAAGCTTGCGGCGACGGGCGATGTCCTCCGGCGTCACCGGAACCACCGTCATATGGCCGGGCACGCCATTGACGCAGGACGGGCGCCCCGCATTGCAGTCAAGGCCCTCCCCGGTCTCCCGGTCGGCACCGTCCCAGATGTCGGCCTCAAGCTTGGCAAGGCCGTCGCGGATGGGCTGCCGGATCTCGGGCGGCAGGGCCTTCCAGGCGGCGATGTTGGCGGCGAAGACGGAAACACCCCAGGTCACCGCCATGGCATGCACATGCGTGGTCACCTGCGGCAGGCCGATATTGTTGCCGGGCAGCGTGCCGGTGACGGCGCATTCCACCACCCCCGCCTTCATCGCCGGCACGATCTCGGCGAAAGGGATCACGACCGAGGTGGCGCCGAGCGCCTCGAACATCTCGGCCTGGCCGACGGAGGACGTGCGGATGCGGCGCCCGGCGAGATCACCGAGGCTGCTGAAGGGGCGGGTGCACCAGGTGACCTGGGCGGGATAGGTGTAGACGGCCAGCAGTTCGACGTCGTAGCGCTCGCGCAGGATCTCGCGCAGGTGCGGACGGTAGAGCCGTACGGTCTCACGCAGGGTGGAAATGTCAGGGTTCAGCGCCGGCAGATCCACCGCGTTGAACTCGGGTTCCTCGCTGGACACGACCGCGATCAGCGCGGTGCCGAAGGGCACTACGCCCAGGCGCATCAGCGGCAGCATTTCCTCGGCCCGGAAGCCGGCGCGGTCGAAGGGCTGGATCTCGGCATGCACCCGGCCATGCGTCAGTTCGGTGATGCGGTTACGCCAGAAGGGCTGCTCGTAGCGCGAGAACTGCGACACGTCGGCAAGGCCGCCGACCACCTTGAGCTCAATGCCGTTCGGTCCCGGATCTGCCGCCCATGCGGCACCACCAAGGCCCAGCGCGAGCAAGCCCGCCAGCATGAGCTCTCTCCCCTGGCGCTGCAATTCCCGCGCAAGCCGCCGGGCAGGCCCGGCGATCCCTCCCCCCATCACTCCTCTCCCATGACGCCACGGCCTTCCTGGCGCGCCCGGTCGTCGCCTCACGACATGCGTGCGCGAATCCATTCCTCGGCATCGGCGGAAAGCCCGTCCCAGCTGGCGGCGGTGAGGGGCGTGACGAGCAGCGCCCCACTCCGCCCGCCCCGCCGGAGCGCCCCCCGCAGGTGCTCAAGCAGGTATTTCGGCGAGACCGGGCTCTCCACGATCAGCGAACCGGACAGAACCAGATGGGATTCGGCAAGCTGCCATACGGCGTCTTCGAGTGCCGCTGTACCATCGGGCGCCTGATCGTGGGCAACCAGCAAAAGGGGCATGTCACGACCTCGTGGCGGGGGTTGCGTGATGAGATTACCAACAACATTCTTGCGCGAGGCGAGCCCCGGAGGCAAGCTTCAGCCATGCCGTTTACCGGTCCGACCGCCATTGTCAGCCATCGGGGCGGGGCCTTCCTTTGGCCGGAGAACAGCCTGGAGGCCTTCCGCAACAGCCTGGCATTGCCCATCGAACAGTGCGAGTGCGACATCCACCTGAGCGCGGATGGCGTGCCCGTGGTCATCCACGATGCAGTGCTGGAGCGGACGACGGAAGGACGAGGCGCGGTCGCCGCACAGGATGCCGAGACCCTTGCCGGCCTCAGGCTGCGCGGGGCGGGCGGAAGCCGCGTGCCGCTGCTCGCTGAAGTCGCCGCACTGTTCCAGGGTCAGGACCAGCAGCTGCAGGTGGAAGTCAAGACACTCCGGGACGGCGCTCCCGACCGCGCGCTGGTGCCGCGCACCCTGGCGGTGCTGGACCATGCCGGCATCCGTGATCAGAGCCGCCTTATCAGCTTCGACGCGCCGCTGGTGGCTGAGGCGGCTGCGGCCGGTGGGCTGGCGGGCACGATCTGGCTGTTCGAGGCCGCGCTGCTGCACCGGATCGGCGCGGCCGGGGTGATCGGGGTGGCTCGCGCGCATGGCTTCGACATGGTGGAGACCGAGATTGGCACCCTGGACGCGGAGCTGACCAAGGCATTGCGGGGCGCGGGCCTGCAGATCGGCGTCTGGGGCGCCAACCATGCGGAGAGCATCGGCAAGGCACTGGCGCTCGGCGTCGATGCCATGGCGACGGACGACCCGGTCCTGGCCCTGCGTCTGCGGGGCGGCGCCTGAACCTGTCGCTAGGTCAGGGTGCCTTCAGGATGCCGGCGCAGGCGGCAGGCATCGGCGGCTGGGGCGCCGCAGGTGCCGTGCTGCGGGGCGGGTGGCGGGCCTCGGTGGTGAACCACCAGGCCAAGCTGGCATCACAGCCATTCCCGGCCGGAATGGGCGCCTGATCACGGCATTCCGGCTGCCCGGGCGGGCAGCGCAGCCGCACATGCATATGGGCATCATGCCCGCGCCAGGGCCTTACCCGGTGCAGCCAGGGCGCCTCGGGTTGCGCCGCGCAGAGCGCCTGCTTGATGGCGGGATTGACGAAGATGCGGTCAACCGCCGGGTGCTGGGCTGCGAGGCGGATCAGCGCGACATGGGCGGGCGTGAAGCGGGCCGGGTCGACCGCCATTCCGTCCGGCCGCACCAGCGAGGCTACCTCGACATGCTCGCGGGCCTCGGTCGAAAGGAGCGGCTTGGGGGAAAGGTCGAACCAGATGTCGGCGTCGAGGCCGATCTGATGGCTGGCATGGCCCAAGGGCAGCGGTCCGCCGCGCGGCTGGCCGAGATCGCCGATCCAGAGGGTGGGGAGCCCGGCCGTCCTCGCCCGGCCGGCGAGGTCACGCAGGTAGGCCACCAGGTCCGGATGGCCCCAGAAGCGGTTCCGCGAGAGGCGAATGACCTGCCAACCAGGACCCTCCGCCGGCAGCATGGCCGCGCCCGCGATGCAGCCGAGGCCATGCGCCCCGACGATGCGCGGTGCGCCCGCCGCCGGTGCGGCCACCGCCGCCCAGGGACGGGCATCCGCAGCGAGGGCCGGCCCAGCCAGAACGGCGAGGCCAAGCGCCAGGCAGGCCGCGCGCCATAGCCGGGCTGGCATCCTGGCCAGGGTTCAGCCGGAGAAGCGGAAGGAGCCCGGCGCCGCCTCTGGGGCAGGCTCTTCCGACTGCACCGCAGGGGCCGCGCCCTGCTGGGCCTGCTGCGCCTGCTTCACCTTGCTGTCGATCTGCTTCAGCAGCGTCATCAGGCTGTTGGTGAAGGCCGGCAGCTGGACCACGGGAATGACCAGCTGACCGCACGGCACCGGCTTTCCATCGCTGCCGCTCTGCGCCAGCGTGATCCGGGTGACGCCATAATGCACACTGGCTTCCAGCACGCCGTCGGCGAAGAGGACGGAGGAATTCTGGCTCAAGGCAACTCTCCTGAAGTCTTACTGCTCGTGGAAGGCGCGGTGGAAGCTATCAATGATCGGCTGCGCCATATAGCGGAAGAAGGAGCGGGAGCCGATCTGGATCTGCGCTTCGACAGGCATGCCGGCGCGCAGCTGGACGTTCTCCAGCCGGTTCAGCTGGTCCTGGTCCACCACGACCTGCACGCGATAGTAGCTTGCACGGGTGCGCTCGTCTTGCGTCACGTCGCTGGCGACGTAGGTCACGTGGCCGTGCAGGAAGGGCACCAGACGCTGCTTGAAGGCGGGCAGGCGGATCTCCGACTCGAGGCCGGGGTAGACCACGTCGATGTCGTTGGGCGAAAGCTGCACCTCGGCCACCAGGCGATCCGCGGCCGGCACCAGCTCCATCACCGTCTCGCCGGGGCGCACCACCGCGCCCTCATTGAAATAGCGGCTGGCGATGACGGTGCCGTCCTCGGGGGCGACGATCTCACGCCGCGTCTGGGTGTCGTGAGCGGCGCGCAGCTTCTCCTCGGCCTCGTTCAGCTTGGCGCGCACATCCCGTGCCTCGGTGCCGATCTCGGCCATCCGCTGGTCACGGGTCTGCTTCATCTGGTTGCGCGCTTCCTCGATCGAGGCGCGGGCGCGCTCGACCTGCCCCTGCAGGTCCACCATGTTGCCTTCGAACGAGGCAATGTTGCGTTGCAGGCCGAGCAGCCGGGGCATGCGCTCCAGCCCCTGCTTCACCAGGGTCTCGACGTCCTGCTCCTCGCGCCGGATCAGCGCAAGCTGCCGCCGCTGGCTGTCGATCTGGCCGGCGGCGGAGCTGGCGGTCGCCTCATGCTGGGCAATGCGCGCCTCCAGCACCTGGAGCTGGCTGTTCAGGCTCATCTGCCGGGCGGCAAAGAGGGTGCGTTGGCCGGTCATCGCCTCCAGCGCGCGCGGGTCACTGTTGTTGCGCAGGTCGTCGGGGAAGCGGATTTCAGTGGCACCGGCGGCCTCGGCGGCCAGCCGGGCATCCTGCGCCAGCAGCGCCCATCGCTGCATCCGCAACGTCTCGAGCCCGACATCAGACTGCAAGTCGTCCAGCCGCATCAGCACCTGGCCAGCCTTCACCTTGTCACCGTCGCGAGCCAGGATCTCGCGCACGATGCCGCCTTCCAGATGCTGGATGATGCGGCGGTTGCCCTCGCTGCGGATCTGTCCGGGGGCGATTGCCGCCTCGGCCAGCGGCGCCATGAATGACCAAGCCGAGAAGCCACCGATGAAGATGACGGTGGCCAGCAGGCCGAATAGCATGACGCCACGGGTGCGCGGGCGTGGGGTGTCGAGCAGCGGCTCGGGTGCGGAGAGCGGAGGCAGGCCAGGGCCACGAACGCGATCGACGGCGCCGCTCGTGCCGCTCGGGGGGAGGGTGGTTACGCTCATGCGGCGTCTCCGGACTGAGGCGTATTAAGCCGGGCGGGCGTAGGGGCGGCAGCGACCTGGGCGGGGCGCTGGGCGTTCATCAGGCGCTTCAGCACCTCGGCGCGCGGGCCGAACAGCTCGACCGCGCCTTCCTTGAGCAGCAGCACCTTGTCCACACCCTGCACCAGGGCCGGGCGGTGCGAGACGAGCACCACGGTGCAGTTGCGGGCCTTCAGCCCGTCCAGCGCGCGCTGGAGCGCGGCTTCCGAGTCGCCGTCGAGGTTGGAGTTGGGCTCGTCCAGCACCACCAGCTTGGGCTCGCCGAACAGGGCACGGGCAAGGCCGATCATCTGGCGCTGGCCGCCGGAGAGGTGCTGGCCGCCATCGCCGATCTCGGTGTCATACCCCGCGGGCAGGCGCAGGATCATCTCATGGCAGCCAGCCAGCTTGGCGGCGGCAAAGACCTGCTCCGGCGCGGCATCCCCCATGCGGGCGATGTTGCTGAACACCGTGCCGTCGAACAGCTCGACATCCTGCGGCAGGTAGCCGAGATGGCGGCCGAAATCCTCGCGCTGCCAGGTGTAGACGTCGGCGCCGTCCAGCCGGACCGTGCCGGAGGAGGGGGCCAGCGTGCCGATCAGCAGGCGGATCAGCGTGGTCTTGCCTGCGGCGGAGGGGCCGATCACGGCCAGGCTCTCGCCGGCATCCAGGCCGAAGGCGACGCCCTTGATGATAGGCACGGCCTGGCCGGGCAGGGCATAGGACACGCGCTCGGCGGTCAGGCGGCCGGTGGGCTCGGGCAGCGGCAGGCCGGGCGGGCGCAGGCGCGGCAGGGTCAGGAAGGCGGTCAGCCGCTTCAGCGCCTGGCGGCACTGCACAAGGCCCTTCCACCCGCCGATCAGCTGCTCGACCGGAGCCAGGGCGCGGCCCATGATGATCGAGCCGGCGATCGAGGCGCCCGAGGTCAGCTCCTGCTGCAGCACCAGATAGGCGCCGGCGCCGAGGATGGCGAGCTGGACGACGAGGCGCAGGAACTTGGTGACCGAGAGCAGGATGGCGGCGCGGCCGGCGGCCTTCTCCTGCGGCAGCAGCGCCTCGGCGGTGGCTTGGCGCCAGCGGCGCATTACCGCCGGGGCCATGCCCATGCTGTCGATCACCTCGGCATTGCGGCCGATGGCGTCGGCGCGGCGCTGGCCGATCATGGTGGCGGTGTTGGCGCGCTTCAGCAGCTCGGAGGTGGTCAGCTCGTTCAGCACGGTCAGGCCGAACAGCAGGATGGCGCCACCGAGGGCGATGAAGCCCATCACCGGGTGCAGCAGGAAGATGGCGGCGAGGTAGATCGGCACCCAGGGCACGTCATAGACGGCGAGCGCGCCGGGCGAGCTGAGCCAGGAGCGGCAGAAGCCCAGGTCGCGCAGCGCCTCCATGCGATAGGGGCGGCCACGGAGCTGTGCCTCCAGCGCGCGTTCGAAGCCTTCGGGGGCGACCCGCGTCTCGATCCAGGTGGCGACGCGCTGCATGATGCTGCCACGCACCGCCTCCAGCAGGGCCAGCAGCAGCAGCGCCGAGACGGCAATGACGGTGAGGAAGATCAGGGTATTGACGTTGCGGGTGGCGAGCACCCGGTCAAACACCTGCATCATGTAGACGGAGACGGTGAGCTGCAGCAGGTTGACGACGCCGCTGAACAAGCCGACGGCGACGAATTCCCGGCGGCAGGCGCCGATCGCCTTGGCCAGGGGGGTGGCCGGGGCGCGGTCGGCGCCAGGAGCACGGGGGGCAAAGAACATGTTGGGTCAGCCCGGCAGTTGCGGATGCAGGTAAGGCAGCAGCCCGAGGCGCAGCGCGCCCCAGCCGATCAGCGCCGCCAGCAGCAGCGAGACCAGCCCGGCGAGGACCAGCTTGCCAAAGCCGGGCGGCTGGCGCAGCCCCGCGAGTGCCTCGCGGGCGCCCTCGCGGCGCAGGGTTTCGGCCTGGTTATGGAGATGGCGATAGGCCCATTCCTCCAGCGCCCGCCCGGCCTCAGCGCGACGGGCGGGGGCCTCGTCCGGCCGGGGGGTGCCGGCCGCGGCCGCAAGGCCATAGGCCAGCAGCGCGGGCAGCCGGTCTTCCGGACTGGTCGGTCGGAAGCCTTCGGGCAGGGTATCAACGGAAACGGGCATCGGCGCGGCATTACTTGTTGCCTCCGCCTCAGCTCCCTTCCGCAGAGGTTGCTGTGTCGGCATATCCGGCAGATTACTCCATTACTCGGCCTCAACTCACGGCCGCTGCGGGCCGCAACATAGTGCCGACCCTTGGTCAATTAACAGTGTAATATGAAATCTCTTTATGCGGCACGTTTGCGCCAAAATGAACAGTCGAAAATCTTTCCGTTGCTCTCGTCGACTAGCGAAAGACGAAGCTGCGACTGAGCAGGAAGTTCATAGACATGCCGGCCAGGGAGCCAGCAGCGACGCCCAGTACCGGATGCGCGGCGGCGACCGGCAGGTTGGCGACAAGCGCGGCATAGGTGCCGTAATTGATCGCGAACCCGAGCAGGTTCGCGGCGAGAAATAGCAGCCATTGCCGGCCAGCGGAATGCCGCGATGCAGCACGGAATGTCCAGACGCGGTTTAGTGCCCAGTTGCCGCTCGCCGCCACCAGGTAGGAGAGCGCCCGGCCCGCATAGAGGCCAGCCCCCAGGGCGAGCGCGACATAGAGGGTGAGCGTGTCCACCACGAAGCCAACGCAGCCGACCACGCCGAAGCGCAGCATCTGCCCGAGCAATGCGGCCCGCATGGGGCTGAGCGGGAAGGCAAGGAGGCGGAGAGGGGCCATGGGGGGTGGATACTGTCCTCCCATGGCCGCCGCTAGGCACGGAGGAGTGAGATGCCCTCTTGCGCGCATGAGGGCGCTCGGCTTCCCTCGCGCACAGGAAGGTCTCCGGGGAGAGCGAACAACGATGGACCGACGCCAACTGTTCCGTGGCGCCGCCGGCATCGCGACAGCGAGCGCCCTGCCGCGCTTCGCGATCGCGCAGGGCAGCGCGCCGCGGGTGCTGAAATTCATCCCGCAGGCCGACCTGGCCGTGGTCGATCCCATCGTCACCACCGCCTATGTGACGCGAAACCACGGCTATATGGTCTGGGATACGCTCTACGGTTTCGACGAGGACTACAAGCCGCAGCCGCAGATGGTGCAGGGCCATGCCGTCGAGGAGGGTGGCCGCCGCGTCACCATGACCCTGCGCGACGGGCTGAAGTTCCATGACGGGGAACCGGTGCGGGCGCTCGACTGCGTGGCCTCGATCCGCCGCTGGGCGGCGCGGGATGCGCTCGGGCAGGTGATGATGACGGTGCTGGACGAGCTGTCCGCGCCGGATGACAAAACCATCCAGTTCCGCTTCAAGCGGCCCTTCCCGCTGCTGTTCGAAGCGTTGGGCAAGCCGGCCACGCCGGTCTGCTTCATGATGCCGGAACGGCTGGCCAAGACCGATCCGGCCGTGGCGGTGAAGGAGATCATCGGCAGCGGCCCGTTCCGGTGGAACGCCAAGGAGCGGGTACCCGGCGCGCGCGTGGTCTACGACCGCTTCACGGACTATACGCCGCGCGCCGACGGCAAGGTGAGCTGGACCGCCGGCCCGAAGCACGTTCATTTCGACCGTATCGAATGGAACGTCATGCCGGATGCGGCGACGGCTGCCAACGCGTTGCAGAGCGGCGAGGCCGACTGGTGGGAGCAGCCGCCGGGCGACCTGCAGATCATGCTGCGCCGCAACCGCAACCTCAGCCTCGAAATCCAGGACCCGACGGGGCTGATGGGGATGGCGCGCTTCAACCATCTGCATCCGCCCTTCAACAACCCCGCCATCCGGCGGGCGCTGCTCGGCGCAGTCACCCAGGCCGACTACATGACGGCGGTGATCGGCACCGATAAGAGCCTTTGGCGAGATGGCGTCGGCATCTTCACGCCCGATACCCCCCTCGCCAATGATGCGGGCATGGAGGTGCTCACCAGCCCGCGCGACTACGAGAAGGTCAAGCGCGACCTCGCCGCCGCCGGCTACAACGGCGAAAAGGTGGTGCTGATCGCCGCCTCCGACTTCCCCTCACTGAACGCTCTGGCGCAGGTCGGCAACGACATGCTGCAGAAGGCCGGGATGAACGTGGAGTACGTCTCGACCGATTGGGGCACGGTGGTGCAGCGCCGCGCCAGCAAGGAGCCGGTGGAGAAGGGTGGGTGGAGCGTGTTCTTCACCTTCTGGGCCGGCATCGACATGATCAATCCCGGGGTGCAGCAGGCGCTGCGCGGCAACGGGCAGGCGGCTTGGTTCGGCTGGCCGACGGCGCCGAAGCTGGAGGAACTGCGCAACGCCTGGTTCGAAGCGCCCGACCTGGCGGCGCAGAAGGAGATTGCCCGCAAGATCCAGCTCCAGGCCTTCGACGACGTGCCCTACCTGCCCGTGGGACAGTACTTCCAGGCCTGGGCCTATCGCCGCAACATCACCGGCGTGCTGAAGGGGCTGCCGATGTTCTGGAACGTGCAGCGCAGCTGAGCGGCTGCCTTCGGGCGGTGCAGTGCGGGGCGGCCGGGCATGAATCCGCCGCCCTTCTACAAACTAGGGCAGCGGAAGAGTAGCCTCCCTTGACGAAGAAGGTTGTCTCTCCCCGGCGCGAACAACTTTCGCGCGAAAATAACGGCGCGGCAGAGCGCGATGGCCAGCCGCGCTCCCGCCTTGCAAGCAGCCAAAGCCATACCATGGGGTCGTGGCGCCAAGCGGGGCGAAATGCCCTAGAGCGATGGTGTTCCAAGCCTTTATGGCAGGAAAGCGTCCGTGCCCGGCTGCCTTTCCGGTAAATAGGGGCCTGGGCTGGCGAGGTTTCGCCGCCCGCGTGCCGCAAATGATTGATGTTCGACCGCACGCCGCCTTGAACGCCGCGCCAATCCGCCCGATGCTGGCCCCGCAACAGGCACAAGCCTTCCCCGAGCCCGGAGCATACCGGGCCGGCTGCATTTGCTTTGGCAGTGGCACGCTATGTGCTGGAGCGCCAGCAGGCTCCGCGGAAACAGGGCCGCGGATCGAACCATAGGTTGGTGAGGCCAATGGCCCGCCGGGAGACGAGGGATGACGATGATACAACGCCGATCCTTCTTGAAGTTCGCTGCGGCGGGGGCGGGTGGCCTCGTTGCTGGTAATGGTCTCGCTACGCCCGCGCTGGCGCAGGGTGCCGCCGCCCGGACGCTGCGCTTCGTGCCGCAGGCCAACCTGGCCAATTTCGATCCGATCTGGGGCACCCAGTATGTCGTCCGTAACGCGGCGATGTTGGTCTGGGATACGCTTTACGGCGTGGATTCGAAGCTTGAGCCGCAGCGGCAGATGGTCGAATCCGAGGAAGTCTCGGACGACGGGCTGGTCTGGACCTTCAAGCTCCGCCCCGGCCTGAAGTTCCATGACGGCGAGCCGGTCCTGGCCAAGGACGTGGTCGCCAGCCTGAGCCGCTGGTCGGTGCGCGACCCCATGGGCCAGATGATCCGCGGCATCCAGAACGAGCTGGTGGCACTGGACGACCGCAGCTTCCGCTGGTCGCTGAAGCAGCCCTATCCGAAGATGCTCTTCGCGCTGGCCAAGACCAACTCGCCTTGCAGCTTCGTCATGCCGGAGCGGATCGCGAAGACCGATCCCTTCCAGCAGATCACGGAATTCGTGGGCTCAGGCCCCTTCCGCTTCGTGCGCGAGGAATGGGTGCCGGGCGCGAAGGCGGTCTTCGCCCGGTTCGACGGCTATGTGCCGCGCGAGGAGCCGCCGGACTGGATGGCGGGCGGCAAGAAGGTGATGGTGGACCGGGTGGAGTGGGTGGTCATGCCCGATCCGGCCACTGCCGTCAGCGCCTTGCAGAACGGCGAGGTGGATTGGTGGGAGAACCCCATTGCCGACCTCGTGCCGCTGCTCAAGGGCAACCGCAACGTGCAGGTGGATATCGCCGACCCGCTTGGCAATGTCGGCTCTTTCCGCATGAACCACCTCTTCCCGCCTTTCAATGACGTGCGGGCGCGGCGTGCCGTCATGATGGCGCTCAGCCAGGAGGATTACATGCGCGCGCTGGTCGGGGAGGATGCCAGCCTGTGGAAGAAGATGCCGTCCTTCTTCACGCCCGACGCCCCGCTCTACACGGAGGAGGGTGGCGATCTGCTGAAGGGGCCCCGCGACTACGAGGGGGCCAAGAAGCTGCTGAAGGAAGCTGGCTATGACGGCCAGCCCATCACCGTCCTCGTCGCGCAGGACCAGCCCATCACCAAGGCCTTTGGCGATGTCACCGCCGATCTGCTGAAGCGGATCGGCATGAACCTGGATTTTGTGGCGACCGACTGGGGCACCGTTGGCTCCCGCCGCGCCTCGAAGTCGCCGCCGGGGCAGGGCGGCTGGCACATCTTCCATACCTGGCATGCCGGCGCCGATTGCATCAACCCCGCCAGCTACACGGCCATGCGCGCCAATGGCGACCAGGCCTGGTTCGGCTGGCCCAAGAGCGAAGCCGTCGAGGCCGCGCGCGACGAATGGTTCGCCGCGCCGGACCTGGAGGCCGAGAAAGCGGCCGTCGCGGAGATGAACAAAGCCGCAATGGATTACGCCATGTGGGTGCCCACGGGCTTCTTCCTGTCCTATCAGGCATGGCGGAAGAAAGTCAGTGGCGTCGTGAAGGCGCCCATTCCCTTCTTCTGGAACGTCTCAAAGAGCTGATCGGAAGTTATGTTCGCCTATATCGTCCGCCGTGTCCTGGCGACCATCCCCGTGATGGCGATCGTCGCCTTGTTCGTCTTCAGCCTGCTCTACATCGCCCCCGGCGATCCGGCGGCGGTCATCGCGGGTGACCAGGCCACGCCGGCCGATGTGGAGCGCATCCGCGCCAGCCTCGGCCTCGACCGCCCCTTCGTGGTGCGGTTCGGCGAGTGGGTCTGGCGCATCCTGCATGGTGACCTCGGCACCTCGATCTTCACCAACCTGCCGGTCACGCGCATGATCGAGCAGCGCATCGAGCCGACCCTCTCGCTGATGGTCGTCACGCTGTTGCTGGCCGTCGTCATTGCCGTGCCGCTCGGCGTGATCGCCGCCTGGAAGAGCGGCTCCTGGGTCGACCGTCTGGTGATGGTCTTCTCGGTGCTGAACTTCTCCGTGCCCGTCTTCGTGGTGGGCTACCTGCTGGCCTACTACTTCGCGCTGCAGCTCGACTGGTTCCCGGTGCAGGGCTACACGCCGATCGCCGAGGGCTTCAGGCCCTGGCTGTCGAACCTCGTGCTGCCGGCGGTGGCGCTGGGCGGCGGCTACACGGCGCTGATCGCCCGCATCACCCGCGCCACCATGCTCGAGGTGCTGCAGCAGGACTACATCCGCACCGCCCGCGCCAAGGGCGCGGGGCAGACCACCATCCTGTTCCTGCACGCGCTGAAGAACGCCGCCGTGCCGATCGTCACCGTCATCGGCATCGGCGTGGCGCTGCTGATCGGCGGCGCGGTGGTGACGGAGAGCGTCTTCGCCATCCCTGGCCTCGGGCGCCTGACGGTCGACGCCATCCTGCGGCGCGACTATCCCGTCATCCAGGGCGTGATCCTGCTGTTCAGCTTCGCCTACGTGCTGGTGAACCTGCTGATCGACCTCAGCTACACCCTGTTCGACCCGAGGATCCGGTATTGAGCACCACCATCCTGCCCCCGGGCGCCGTTTCCCCGAAGAGCGTCGCCAAGGCGGCGCCGATGCCGGACATCATGGCGACGAGGACGCCACCGCGCGGCTTCGTCGGCTACATGCGGCGCCACCCGACCATCGCCATCGGCGGCTTCCTGCTGCTGTTGATGATGTTCATCGCCGTCTTCGCGCCCTTCCTCTGGACCAAGGACCCGACGGCGCTGGCGCCGGTCATGCGCACCCGCAACCCCTCGGCCGCCGCCTGGTTCGGCACCGACATGCTGGGGCGGGACGTCTATTCCCGCGTGCTCTACGGCGCGCGCGTCTCGCTGATCGTCGGTTTCGGTGTGGCGATCGCCTCCTCGGTGGTGGGGTTGGCGATCGGGCTGGTGGCCGGCTTCGTGCGCTGGGCCGACAGCATCATCATGCGCGTCATGGACGGGCTGATGTCGATTCCGTCCATCCTGCTCGCCATCGCGCTGATGGCGCTGACGCGCGGCTCCGTCGGCAACGTCATCCTGGCCATCACCGTGGCCGAGATCCCGCGCGTCTCGCGCCTGGTGCGCGGCGTGGTGCTCAGCCTGCGTGAGCAGCCCTATGTCGATGCGGCGGTGGCGGCGGGCACCCGTACGCCGGTGATCATCTGGCGCCACATCCTGCCCAATACCCTCGCGCCGATGACGGTGCAGGCGACCTATATCTGCGCCGCCGCGATGATCGCCGAGGCGATCCTCTCCTTCATCGGCGCCGGCACTCCGCCGATCATTCCCTCCTGGGGGAACATCATGGCCGAGGGCCGCGCGCTGTGGCAGGTGAAGCCCTATATCGTGTTCTTCCCCGCCATCTTCCTCTCCATCACCGTGCTGGCGGTGAACCTGCTGGGCGACGGCCTGCGGGATTCGCTCGACCCGCGCGCGGCGAAGCGGGTGTAATTCCATGGCTCTGCTCGAAGTCGAGAACCTGCAGACGCATTTCCGCACTCCCGATGGCGGCGTGAACCGCGCCGTGGACGGGCTGACCTTCAGCGTCGAGGCCGGCGAGACGGTGGCCATCGTCGGCGAATCCGGTTGCGGCAAGTCCGTTACTTCCATGTCGATCCTGCGCCTCATCCCCGAGCCGCCTGGCAAGATCGCCGGCTCCATCCGGTTCAACGGGCGGGACCTGCTGAAGCTCTCCGACCGCGAGATGCGCGCCATCCGCGGCAACGAGATCAGCATGATCTTCCAGGAGCCGATGACCTCGCTGAACCCGGTGCTGACCATCGGCAAGCAGATCGGCGAGGCGCTGCGGCTGCACCAGGGCCTCTCCAAGTCGCAGGCCGAGGCCAAGGCGGTGGAGATGCTGACGCTGGTCGGCATCCCGGCGCCGGACAAGCGGGTGAAGGAGTATCCGCACCAGCTCTCCGGCGGCATGCGGCAGCGCGTGATGATCGCCATCGCGCTGGCCTGCAACCCGAAGCTGCTGATCGCCGACGAGCCGACCACGGCCCTCGACGTGACGATCCAGGCGCAGATCCTCGACCTGATGCGCGACCTGAAGCACCGGGTCGGCGCCGCCATCGTGCTCATCACCCATGACCTTGGCGTGGTGGCCGAGGTCGCCGAGCGTGTCATCGTCATGTATGCCGGCCGCAAGGTGGAGGAGGCGAAGGTCGCGGAGCTGTTCCGTGCGCCGAAGCATCCCTACACCCAGGGCCTGCTGGGCGCGGTGCCGAAGCTCGGCTCCTCGCTGACCGGCGAGACCGAGCGGCTGGCCGAGATCCCTGGGCTGGTTCCCAGCCTCAAGCAGAAGATCCAGGGCTGCGTCTTCGCCGGCCGCTGCCCCTATGTGACCGACCTTTGCCGTGAGGTCGCGCCCGCCCTTGAGGAGAAGGCGCCGCACCATGTCGCGGCCTGCCACTATGCGGTGAAGGAGGCCGTGGCGGCATGAGCATGACCATGGGAACCCACCCTCCGCACCGTACCAACCGCCCGTTGCTGGAAGTGAACGACCTCAAGAAGCACTTCCCCATCCGGGCCGGCTTCTTCGGAGGCACGACCGGCTACGTCTATGCGGTGGACGGTGTCTCCTTCCACATCGAGAAGGGCGAGACGCTCTCGCTGGTTGGCGAGTCCGGCTGCGGCAAGTCCACCGTCGGCAAGGCGCTGCTGCGGCTCTTCCCGCCGACCGATGGGCAGGTGGTGCTGGATGGCCAGCGCATCGACGACATGTCGCAGGGTCAGCTGCGCCCGCTGCGGAGGCGCATGGGCGTGATCTTCCAGGACCCGTTCAGCAGCCTGAACCCACGCATGCGGGTGAAGGACCTGCTGGCGGAGCCGATCCGCAACTTCGGCCTGGCCAAGAACAGCGCCGATCTTGACGCGCGCATCGCCAAGCTCATCGATCTCGTGCGCCTGCCACGCGACTCCGCGAACCGCTGGCCGCATGAGTTCTCGGGTGGGCAGCGGCAGCGCATCTGCATCGCGCGCGCGCTGGCGGGCGAGCCGGACCTGATCATCTGCGACGAGGCCGTCTCGGCGCTCGACGTCTCGGTGAAGGCGCAGATCGTCAACCTGCTGCAGGAACTGCAGCAGGAGCTCGGGCTGGCCCTGCTGTTCATCAGCCACGACCTCGCCATCGTCGAGCACATGACGCACCGCGTGGCGGTGATGTATCTCGGCCAGATCGTCGAGATCGCGCCGCGCCGCTCGCTCTTCGGCGCGCCGAAGCACCCCTATACCGAGGCGCTGCTCTCGGCGGTGCCGGTGCCCGAGCCGGGGGCGGGGCGGGAGCGCATCGTGCTGAAGGGCGACGTGCCGAGCCCGATCAACCCGCCCAGCGGTTGCCGCTTCCACACGCGCTGCCCCTATGCCTTCGACCGCTGCAAGACCGATGTGCCGAAATTGCAGCAGACGCAGCCCGGGCAGTGGGCGGCCTGCCACCTGCATGACCTGCCGGCGGAGAAGAACCCGCTGGCCCGTAGCCTTACGGCTGCGGCCTGAGGCGAGATGACGGCCCGGGGAAGGCAGCTTCCCCGGGCCTTTTCTTTCGTGTGCGCCGCGGAGGTGCGCCCTGGCGCCATCCGGCCGCTCATGCAGGCAGGCAACATCAATGGTTTCAGTTATTGCGAACGCATCGCATTCGCGCTACAAGAAGCCGGCTTTTGCTTCCATGCAGCATCCCCCCGCTTGACGCGCCGTACCTGCTGGGATGACGTTTGTCTCCAAGGCCGTCGCGCATCGCGGCGGCATTCGCGCATGGGGGAGAAGCGACATGCCGCAAGTCACACTGACGGTGAACGGCAAGACCCATACGGTGGATGTCGAGGGGCGCACCCTGCTGGTGGAGGTGCTGCGCGAGAAGCTGCGCCTGACCGGCACCCATGTCGGCTGCGACACCAGCCAGTGCGGCGCCTGCGTCGTCCATATGGGCGAGGATAGCGTGAAGTCCTGCACCATCCTGGCGGCGCAGTGCGAGGGCGCGGAGATCACCACCATCGAGGGCCTCGCCGCGGCGGATGGCACGCTGCACCCGATGCAGGAAGCCTTCCGCGAGTATCACGCGCTGCAGTGCGGATTCTGCACCCCGGGCATGGTGATGAGCGCCATCGACCTGGTGCGGAAGCATCCCTCCGGCCTCTCCGAGCAGGAGATCCGCGATGGGTTGGAGGGCAATATCTGCCGCTGCACCGGCTATCACAACATCGTCAAGGCGATCGCCGCGGCTGCCGAGGTGATGAACGGCAAGCGCAGCGAGCTGGCCCGCGCCGCGGAGTGATCCCGGCGCCCTCCGGATGCGACGACCGGCCGCCATAAGGCCGGCGTGACAAGCCCATGAACGCCGTTGGGAGGCGATTTCCATGAACGTCACGGTACCCTTCGAGGGCATCGGGGCCAGCGTGAGGCGGAAGGAGGATCTCCGCTTCCTCACCGGCCGCGGCCAGTACACGGATGACCTGAACCGGCCCGGCCAGCTCCATGCCTGGATCCTGCGCAGCCCCCATGCGCATGCGCGGATCGAGCGCATCGACACGGCCGCCGCGGCGGCCATGCCGGGCGTGCAGGCGGTCTATACCGGGAAGGACCTCGCAGCGGCGGGGCTGGGCGGGCTGCCCTGTGGCTGGCAGGTCACCGGCAAGGGCGGCAAGGTGATGGCCGAGCCGCCCCATCCGGTGCTCGCCATCGGCAAGGTGCGCCATGTCGGCGATCCCGTGGCGCTGGTGGTGGCCGAGACCCGCGCCCACGCGCGCGACGCGGCCGAGGCGATCTTGGTGGACTACGTGCCGCTCGCGGCGGCTTCGACCATCGAGGCCGCCATCGCGCCCGGCGCGGCCGCGCTGCATGACGAGGCACCGGACAACATCTGCTTCGACTGGGAAATCGGCGACGCCGCCGCGACCGATGCGGCCTTCGCCCGGGCGCACAAGGTGGTGCGGTTCGACACCACGAACAATCGCCTGGTGCCGAACGCCATGGAGCCGCGCGCCGCGCTCGGGGAGTACGACCCCAACAGCGGCGAGCACACGCTCTGGACCACCAGCCAGAACCCGCATGTCATCCGCCTGCTGATGGGCGCCTTCGTGCTGAAGGTGCCGGAGCACAAGCTGCGGGTGGTGGCGCCGGATGTCGGCGGCGGCTTCGGCAGCAAGATCTACCACTATGCCGAGGAGGCGCTGGTCACCTGGTCGTCGGCGCAGCTCAAGTGCCCGGTGAAGTGGACCGCCGAGCGCACCGAGAGCTTCCTTTCGGATGCCCATGGCCGCGACCACGTCACCCATGCCGAGCTGGCCCTGGACGAGCAGGGGCGGTTCCTCGGGCTGCGGGTGTCCACCCTGGCCAACATGGGCGCCTATCTCTCGACCTTCGCCCCGGCGGTGCCGACCTATCTCAGCGCCACGCTGCTGGCCGGCTGCTACACCACGCCGGTCATCCATGGGCAGGTGAAGGCGGTGTTCACCTCCACGGTGCCGGTGGACGCCTATCGTGGCGCCGGGCGGCCGGAGACGACCTACCTGCTGGAGCGGCTGGTGGACGTCGCCGCGCACGAGATGGGCATGGACCGGACCGAGATCCGCCGGAAGAACTTCATCCGCCCGGACCAGTTCCCCTACCAGACGCCCGTCGCCCTGCAGTACGACAGTGGCGACTACGAGGCCACGTTGCGCGTCGCGCTGGAAGCCGCCGACTTCGCGGGCTTCGAGGCCCGCCGCGCGGAGGCCAAGGCGCGTGGCAAGCTGCGCGGCATCGGCATCTCCACCTATCTGGAGGCTTGCGGCATCGCGCCCTCCAAGCTGGTCGGCCAACTCGGCGCCCGCGCCGGGCTCTATGAGGTGGCCAACATCCGCGTTCATCCGACGGGCAGCATCACCGTCTTCACCGGCACGCACAGCCACGGGCAGGGGCACGAGACGACCTTCGCGCAACTCGTCACCGAAAAGCTTGGCGTGCCTTTTGATCAGGTGGAGATCGTGCATGGCGACACCGGCAAGATTCCCTTCGGCATGGGCACCTATGGCTCGCGCTCGCTGGCCGTGGGCGGCGCCGCGATGGTCAAGGCGATGGACAAGATCATCGCCAAGGGCAAGAAGATCGCCGCCCATCTGATGGAGGCGGCGGTCGAGGACATCGAGTTCAGCGATGGCCAGTTCCGGGTTGCCGGCACCGACCGTAGCAAGGCCTTCGCCGAGATCAGCATGGCGGCCTATGTGCCGCACGACTACCCGATCGACGAGATCGAGCCGGGGCTGGAGGAGACTGCCTTCTACGACCCGAAGAACTTCACCTTCCCCGGCGGCTGCCACATCTGCGAGGTGGAGATCGACCCCGACACCGGCGAGGTGGCGGTGGTGAACTTCACGGCTTGCGACGATGTCGGCCGTGTCATCAATCCGATGATTGTCGAGGGGCAGATCCAGGGCGGGCTGGCGCAGGGCATCGGCCAGGCGCTGATCGAGCACACCGTCTATGACCGGGACGGCCAGCTTCTCTCCGCCAGCTTCAACGACTACGCCATGCCGCGGGCGAAGGACCTGCCGTCCTTCCATGTCTCGACCAGCACCACGCTCTGCACGCACAACCCGCTCGGTGTGAAGGGCTGCGGCGAGGTGGGCGCGATCGGCTCGCCGCCCGCCGTCATCAACGCCGTGGTGGACGCGCTGCGTGACCATGGCGTGACCCATGTCGAGATGCCGGCGACACCGGCAAAGATCTGGTCCATCATTCATCAGGGCCGCGGCGGGGCAGACCTGCCGGCGGCGGCCGAGTAGGGAGCCCAGCGCGATGTATGATTTCGAGTACCACAAGCCGTCCAGCGTCGCGGATGCGGTGAAGCTGCTGGCGGCCGATCCGGAGGCGAAGGCGATCTCCGGCGGCATGACGCTGCTGCCGGCGCTGAAGCACCGGCTGAACAAGCCGAGCTACGTGGTGGACCTCTCCGGCATCGCCGAGCTGCGTGGCGTGCGGAAGGAAGGCGGCAACATCGTCATCGGCGCGCTGACCAAGCACTACGAGATCGCCACCCATCCGCAGATCCTGGCGGCGATCCCGGCCCTGGCGCGCATGGCCTCCACCATCGGCGACACGCAGGTGCGCAATCGCGGCACCATCGGCGGCAGCCTGGCGAACAACGACCCGGCGGCCGACTATCCCGCCGCCGCCCTGGCGCTTGGCGCCACCATCGTCACCGACCGCCGCTCCATCCCGGCCGACGAGTTCTTCCTGGGCATGTTCACCACCGCCCTGGAGCCGGACGAGCTGGTCACCGCCGTCTCCTTCCCGGTCCCGGAGAAGGCCGGCTATGCCAAGATGCGCAACCCGGCGAGCCGCTATTCCATGACCGGCGTCTTCGTGGCGAAGGGGCCGAACGGCGTGCGCGTCGGCGTCAACGGCGCCGCCCCCTGCGCCTTCCGGCAGACCGAGATGGAGGCGGCGCTCACCGCCAACTGGTCGCCCGACGCGGTGGCCAACATCAAGCAGTCGCCGGACGAACTGAACAGCGACATCCACGGCAGCGCCGAGTACCGCGCCAACCTGGTGACGGTGATGGCCAAGCGTGCGGTGGTTGACGCCGGCTGAGCGATTTCCGGCGGGCCGGCCCTTCCGCCGGCCCGCCGCTTGGGGCACCTTGCCGGCCACCGACAGACGGGAAGGGCAGGGCGTGCCGATGGACGAAGCCACGAGAACAGGCGCTGCGGCGCGCAGCCATGTCGTGGTGATCGGCGCCGGGATCATCGGCGCCACCAGCGCGCTTGAGGCGCTGCGGGAAGGCTTCCGCGTCACCATCCTTGATCCGGGCGAGCCGGGCGGCGAGCAGGCCGCCAGCTATGGCAACGGCGCCTGGCTCTCGCCGCAATCCGTGCTGCCGACGGCCGGTCCGGGCACCTGGAAGAAGGTGCCGGGCTTCCTGCGCGACCCGCTCGGGCCGCTGGCGGTGCGCTGGGGCTACCTGCCGCGCGTCGCCCCCTGGCTGCTGCGCTTCCTCTGGTCCGCCTGGACGGAGGATAAGGTGCTGCGCATCGCCCGCGCGCTGCGGCCGCTGCTGCGGGACGCCCCGCTGCTGCACCAGGAACTCGCCGGGCAGGCCGGCGTGCCTGACCTGATCGCCCGCACGGGGCTGATGTACATCTACCCCGACCGCGCCACCTATGAGGCGGAGGCGATGGGCTACCGCGTCCGCAAGGCGGTCGGCCTGAACTGGCGGGAGGTCGGGGCGGAGGAACTGCGCCAGCGCGAGCCGGAACTGGATCGGCGCTACACCTTCGCCACGCTGTTCGAGGAGGCGGGCCATGTCCGCGACCCCGGCGCCTATGTCGCGGCGCTGGTGGCCCTGGCCGAGCGGGAAGGGGCGCAGCGGGTCCGTGCCGGCGCCACGGGGTTCCGCATCGAGGGTGGCCGGCTGCGGGCCGTCACCACCACCCAGGGCGAGATCGCGGCCGACCGGGCAGTGATCGCCGCCGGTGCCTACTCCAAGCAGTTGGCTGCCATGGTCGGGCACAAGGTGCCGTTGCAGACAGAGCGCGGCTACCACGCCGTGATCGAAAATCCTGAGGCAGGCCCCCGCATTCCGCTGATGCCGTCGGACGGCAAGATGGCCGTGACCATGACGAACACCGGTCTGCGCGTGGCGGGGCAGGTGGAGATCGCCGCACTCGGCGCGGCGCCGAACTGGAAGCGCGCGGAGATCCTGCGCGACTATCTGCTGCGCACGTTCCCCGGCCTGCCGCGGGACCTTCCGGCGGAGCGGGTGAAGTTCTGGATGGGCAACCGGCCGAGCCTACCGGACGGCCTGCCCTGCATCGGCCCGGCCCGTGGCTGTGCCGACGTTGTGCTGGCCTTCGGCCATGCGCATGTGGGGATGGTGGCGGCACCCCGTACCGCACGGCTGGTGGGCGCGATCCTGGCCGGGCGGGAGCCGGAGATTCCAATGGCGCCTTACGATCCCTGCCGATTCGGCTAGCTTTCGGGACACGGGAATGCAAGGATGGAGTCTGCCGGCCCTGCATCCCGTCGGGCCGTGTGTTTTTTACGGATACGAGACGCAGTGTTTCCGGATAACGATTCGCAGGGCGGCACCGGGCCCATCGAGGCCGAGGTTAAGTGGTACAACGCCCGCAAGGGGTTCGGCTTCGTGCTGGGACCCGATGGCCAGGACGTGTTCTTCCACGCGTCGGCCCTGGCGGATGCGAGGATTGAGCCGCCCGAGACCGGTGACAAGCTGGTTTGCGAGATCGGCACCGACCGTCAGGGCCGCCGCCTGGTGACGCGGATCCATGAGCGGCAGGCTGGCCCTGGCGCTCCGGCTGGCAGCGACCGCCCGCGCCGCGACTTCGGCGCCGGCGGCTTCGGTGACCGCCCGCCGCGCCGTGACTTCGGCGACCGTCCGCCCCGCCGCGACTTTGGTGCCCCTGGTGGCTTCGGCGATCGTCCGCCGCGCCGCGACTTCGGCGCCCCTGGTGGCTTTGGCGACCGTCCGCCGCGCCGCGACTTCGGCGACCGCGGCGGCTTTGGCGCCCCGCGCAGCTTCGGCGACCGCCCGCCCCGCCGTGATTTTGGCGGTGGCCGCGACGAGGGTGGGCCGACCTACGCCGTGAACGGTACGGTGAAGTGGTTCGACCAGGTCCGCGGCTTCGGCTTCGTCACGCCGGATGATGGTGGCCAGGACGTGTTCCTGCACTCCTCCGTCCTGCAGCGTGCCGGCAAGCATGACGTCCAGCAGGGCGAGAAGGTCAACCTGGAAGTGCGCGACGGGCAGCGCGGCCGGCAGGCCGTGGTGCTGAAGGGCGGCTGAGCCCCGCGCTTCCCTCCGCAGGAAGCAGGTTTTTGAGAATGCCCCCGGCGCCTCCCGCGCCGGGGGTTTTTTATTCGTCTTAGCGATATCTTCAGCACTCGGCGTTCAGACTTCTTTCCCGGTGCCGGCCCGGTCCGGCTGAAGGGAAAAATTCCATGGCACTCGATTCCGCCGTCGCGGCTGGACCCTCGCCCGCCGTGCCGTTCACGGTCAGGCCGATGCCACCCGCTGGCCTGCTTGCCTCCGACCGCCTGCTCGGGGGTGCGAGCGCGCTCTTCGCGCTGGTGCAACGCCTCCTCGACACCACCGCCGGCCGGCTGTGTGGAGCGCAGGCTTATCTGGAGGTGCTCGCTCAGCCCGGCACCCCGGCCGCAGACTGGGCGGATATCCTGCTCCGGTACCGGCAGCTTGCCGCTGATATTCGGGCTTCCCTCATCGCCACCCACGACATTGGCCAGAGCCTGCTGGAGGCCGGGCTGGAGGATGAGTTCGGCCTCGCGAACTCGCTCGCCCTGCTGGAGCGGATCGCCGCACAAATGCCGTCCGTTCCGCCGGACAGGAGCGCTGCGCAGGAGGGTATGGTGGCCCTCAGCGAAATGGTGGCCGGCTTGACCACGGCGCAGGCCCGGTTCTCCGCCGGCCACGGCCGGCTTGAGGCGCGGTTGCCGCTTCCGATGGATGAAGCCGCCGAGTCCGAGCCGGCTCTGCTGGAGGGGACGGACCTGCAGAAGGAAGCGTTGCGGCTGCAGGCGCTGCAGGTGCGGCAGCAACTGGCGGGCCATGCCATTGGCCTGCTCGCGGTGATGCCGCGCTGTCTGTTGGAACTGGATGAAGACTGAAGCGCCGTCGTTACGGTTCCGGGTTCTCGGCGCGGACGGGGAAAGCTAGCCTTGCCGCGACCGCGTCAGAGGACAGATCCGCCGATGCCCATGCGCCGCCTTCTGCTGACCCTCGCCACCGCCAGCCTCCTTGCCTCAACTGCCCTGGCGCAGACTGACTCGTGGCCCAACCGTCCGATCACGCTGATGGGCGGCTTCCCCAACGGTTCGGGGGTGGACATCTACCAGCGCAAGCTTGCCGAGCCGCTGACCCGGGCACTGGGCGTTCCTGTGGTGGTGGATAATCGCAGCGGCGCTGGCGGCAACATCGCGAGCGAGATCGCGGCCAAGGCGCCGGCAGATGGCTATCTCTTCCTGTTCGGCACGGCGGGTACGCATGCCATCAACGCCACGCTCTACCGCAGCCTGCCCTTCGATCCGGTGAAGGATTTCACCCCCGTCACGCATCTGGGCGACGTGCCGAACGTGCTGACCGTCAGCGCCGAGAAGCGGCCGCAGTACAAGACCTGCGCCGACGTGGTGGCGGCCGCCCGCGCGAAGCCCGGCATGCTGAACTATGCCTCCACCGGCAACGGCGCCTCCACCCATCTGGCCGGCGCGCAGTTCATCCAGGCGGCGGGGCTCGACATGGTGCATGTGCCCTACCGTGGCCAACCCGGCGCGCAGACGGCGCTGCTTTCCGGCGATGTGGACGTGTTCTTCAACCAGTCCGGACCCGCGATTGGCTATATTGGCCAGGGGCAGGTGAAGGGGCTGGCGGTCACCACCGCCAGGCGCCTGCCGGCGCTGCCCGATGTGCCCACCGTGGCCGAGGCCTGCGGGCTGCCGGGCTTCGACAGCAGCACCTGGTACGGCATCTTCGCGCCGCCGGGCCTGCCGGAGCCGATCCAGGCGCGCATGAACGCCGAGATCCAGCGCATCATCACCGCACCCGACTTCCAGAAATGGCTGATCGAGACGCAGGGCATCACGCCGAGCACGATCAGTGCGCCGGCCGAGTTCCGTGCCCTGCAGGAGCGGGATATCGCGCGCTGGGCGGAGGTGATCCGCCGTTCCGGCGCACAGGTGGACTGACGGCTGACGGCGCTGTCCGGGGTGACATTGTCACCCCGGCGGGGTTCCAGGGGGCAGCGCCCCTGGCCCCGGCTGGAACGGCCAGCAATGGCGTTGCCATTGCTTGATCCAGCTCCCCCACCCACACGGCGCCGGCGGGCAATCCGCCCGGTCGTCGTGCCTCAGCCGCGGCCGATGAAGGGCATCTTGGTCGCCATGATGGTCATGGACTGGATGTTTGCCTCCAGCGGCAGGGAGGCCATGTGCAGCACGGCCTCGCCGACATGGCGGACATCCATGCGCGGCTCGACCATCATGCTGCCATTGGCCTGCGGCACGCCCTGGGTCATGCGCTGCGTCATCTCGGTGGCGGCGTTGCCGATGTCGAGCTGCCCGCAGGCGATGTTCCACTTGCGGCCGTCGAGGCTGATGGACTTGGTGAGCCCGCTGATGGCGTGCTTGGTGGCGGTGTAGGGCGCGGAGCCTGGCCGCGGCGCATAGGCGCTGATCGAGCCGTTGTTGATGATGCGGCCGCCCTGCGGGTCCTGCTGCTTCATCATGCGGTAGGCTTCCTGGGCGCAGAGGAAGGCACCGTTCAGGTTGGCCGAGACGACACCGAACCAGTCATCATGGGTGATTTCGTCGAAGTCGACGGCGGGACTGCCGCGCCCGGCATTGTTGAACAGCAGGTCGCACCGGCCCCATTTCTCCTTCACCGCGGCGAAAAGAGCGGCAACGGAAGCGGGATCGCCCACATCGGTCGCCACGGCGAGGCAGTTCGCCCCATTCTCGCCGGCGGCGGCGATGGTGGCCTCCAGCGCATCGGCACGCCGGCCCGCCAGCGCCACCTTCCAGCCGGCGCCCAGCAGGGCGAGCGCGGCGGCGCGGCCGACGCCGCTGCCCGCGCCGGTCACCACGGCGATCTTGTTCATGGACCTCTCCTCCTCAAGTATCCGGTCTGTCGCAGCCTGCTTCCGCCCGGGCGGAAGCGCAAGGCGTTGCCGCGTCGCGTCACGCCGGAAGGAGATTGCATGGAACGCCTCTCACGCCTGCTGCCCCGGTTCCTGGCGCTCGGCCTCCTCTGGGGTGGCGGAGCGGCGCGCGCGGAGCAGGCTCCTGCCCATCTCCGCCCGGTGCGGGACGTGGCGGTGACCTATCGCGTGGAGGGGGGCAACCAGGCGCCGCGGATGGTGCCGGTGGCCTGGCTCGCGGCAACGAAGCGCATCCGCGCCGAGCCGCCGGGATTGCCTGGCTGGGTACTCGTGGACCTGCCGCGCAACGAGGCGCTGCTGGTGATCGAGGCACAGGGCATGGCGGTGCGGCTGCCCGCGGGCGACATGTTGCCGCTGCTGGGTGGCATCCCGCCTGGCACCCGGATGGCTCCTGCGGGCAGTGGCACGGTGGCTGGACAGCGCTGCGATCTGTGGCAGGTCAGCCGGCAGGATGCGGCGGGCACCGTCTGCCTGACGAAGGATGGCGTCATCCTGCGGGCGGAAGGTGCACGCGGCGGCCGGCGCGGCCAACTCCAGGCAACCCGCGTAACCTATGGCCGGCAGGATCCGGCACGGTTTCAGCTTCCGGCCGGCGTCTCGGTGGTGAACCTGCCGCCCGCCCTGCTTTCCGGCCTGTTGGGCGGCCACTGAGCCCTCATGCCTGCAGTGAACGCTCAAAGGCGGCAAGGCGCGCCAGAAGGGTGAGAGCGGCGGCGTAGTAGCTCTGCGCCTCCCTGACGTGCGTCAATGCGGCGGGCCGGGCGTCGGGGTCCTGCACCAGACGGGCGACTGCCCGGATGCCGGAATCCGCCGCATAAGGTGCCACGCTGTTCGAGACCAGTTCCGTCCAGGCGGGCATGTCCTGCGGCTCTGTGGCAGCCCAGAACTGCGCGGCTGCCTGCGCGGCCGGCTCGTGTGGCAGGCCTGCCCAGGCGAGGTAGAGCGGCACCCGCACGGCATCATAGGAGAAGCGCGGCGGCCAGCCCTGCGCCGGCCGGGGGGCCTCGCCCAGGCCGCCGGATGAAAGCTGTACCCAGTCAGCAGGCAGGCCCCAGCGCCCGAAGCGCGCCTGGCGCAGCATGGCAAGCCCGTCCCGCCGCAGCGCCAGCCAGCCGTCACCCGGCATCAGGTTCGCGAACTCCGCAAAGGCGGGGAATACGTAGTAGGAGGGGTTCACCACCACATAGCCCGGATGCTCGAAGCCGAAGGCGGCGGGCAGCAGCACTTGCTGGCCGCCAATGGTCCGCACGCAGGCCTGCTTCAGATCCTGGAGTATCCGGAGGCTCAGTTCCCGAAGCTCAGGGCGGTCCCAGCGGCGGGCCCCACGGGAGGCGGCCCAGGCGATGAAGATGTCGCCGTCCGTGGCGTTGTTCTTGTCCTCCACCGGTGTGGCGCGGTCAGGCCGCCAAGCCCAGGCATGCAGCGAATCATAGGGTCGCGCCAGTTCACGCCGCGTCCAGGCCAGGATGCGGTTGAACGCGCCCTCGTCGTCGAAAGCTTCGGCGAGCAGCAGCCCCCAGCCCTGACCTTCGGAATGCGAGTTGTTCTGGTTCCCCGTATCGACCACGCGGCCGTCCGGCTGCAGATAGAGGCGCTTGAAGTCCTCCCATTCCTCCATGCCCTTGAGGCGAGGCAGGGGGGAGAACTCCACATTGCGGGCCGGGCGCGGGAGTCCGGCGAGCAAGGCTGCGCTCAGCACAACCAGTCCGCGCCGCCTCGTTGTAGCCGACATGAAGAAACTCCCAGTCGGGGCGGCCTAGAAGTCGCCGTCGCGATGGGGATGATTTACCTTTGCTCCTAATGCGCGCACAAGTTGAGTAACAAACATTTTATGGTTGAGACAAAGCTTTAGCTCATAGCGCCTGCGTTGTGCCGATGCATGGCTCTGAACGGTGGGGAGGCAGGAGAGCGGCTGCGAAAGCCGCCGCCAGTGCCATGGAGCAGAGCCACCAGCTCTGCCACACCCCGAAACTGGCCAGGAAGGTGACGAAGGCCGAGGCCAGGACGCCACAGGCCGCCACGGCGGCGGCGAGCCGGCCTGCTGCCAGCCCCAGCAGCAGGAGTGCGGCAGCCGCCAGCAAGCTGCCCACCCAGCCCAGTTCCAGCCGGATCTGCAGGGGGCCGTTGTGTGGGTGCAGAGGCAACAGTTCCAGATGCGGGGCAGCGAACCAGACCTGCAACTCCGGGCTGTGCACACCGAGCCGCGCCAGCCGCTCCGGTTCGGGATGGTCCCTGCCACCCGGCAGGGCGCGCGCTGCCTCCATGCCCCAGCCCTGAAGCGGCTTCCGGGCAGCGGCCTCCAGGCCGAAATCCCAGATCACCAGCCGGTGGATGGCGGAGGGCGGGAGACGCTCCACCATCGGCGTTGCCCATGCCAGCGCGGCCGGAAGGGCGAGGGGCGTGGCCATGACCGTCAGCGCCATCGCCGCGCCGAGGATGGCCGGCACGGCGCGGAGTGCCGGCCTGCGCCAGCTCTCCAGCGATGCGAGAGCCACCACCAGCAGCCCGGCCAGCATGGCGATGCGTGCGGTGTCCCCCGGCAGCCAGAGCACGATGCCGCCGCCCAGGGCCAGCATCGCCACCCGGACGCGTGGCGGCAAATTGGCGCCGGCCAATAGCGGCAGCAGCAGCGCCATCACCGAAACCGCGGGCTTTAGGCCGAAGGCCAGTTCCGGAGGGATCGTTCGCAGGCCGCGCACCGCCGCGCGCAGGCCAGAGTCCGTGGCATGGTCGAGCACCGCCGCGCCAAGGCCGATGATAAGGCCAGCCACCAAGGCGCGGCCAAGTTGACGGCGGTTCTCAGGCGTGTCGGCGGCAGCGGCGTGGGCGGCGGCGCCAGTCAGCAGCACCAGCCCAAAGAGGGCAAGGCCGGAGGTCAGCGTGCGGGTAGGCTCCAGTGCCCAGAGCGCCGACGCGGTTCCCCAGGCACCGAGGGCCAGCCCGGCCCAGAGGGCACCGCCACGCGGCCAGGGCCAGGCTCCCTGCGCGCGCCGCGCCAGCAGCACGCAGGCCGCCAGCGCGACCAGCGCCACCGGCGCCATCGCCTTGGATTGAAGGACCGCCGCCAGCGGTGCCACCAGCGCGGCCACGACAAGCGGAGCGGTCGGCGCGCCCCAGTCGAGACGGGGGCGCGGGACGCGGTGGTTCAAACGACGGTCAGCCCCTCGCGGCGGATCTGGGCGGAGAGGTCGTCCACGGCGCGGCCGAACTTCTCCACCATCTCCTCGACTTCCGCCGGGGAGATCACCAGCGGCGGGGAGAAGGCGATGCTGTCGCCCGGCAGGGCGCGCAGGATCAGCCCATGCTCCTCGCCCAGCGCGACCAGTCGCGCCGCCATCTTCCGGCTGGCGTCGAAATTGCGGCGCGCCGCCTTGTCCTCGACCAGCTCGACGGCGGCCACCAGGCCGACACCGCGCACCTCGCCGACCAGCGGATGGTCGGTCAGGCGCTCGCGCAGGCGGCGCTGCATCAGCGCGCCCACCTCGGCGGCATGGGCCACCAGGTTCTGCTCGTCATAGATCTTCAGCGTCTCGACCGCGACAGCGGCGGAGACGGGATGGCCGGAATAGGTGAAGCCGTGGCCCCAGGTGCCGATCTGGTGGCTGCCCTCGGCCAGCGCCTCGAAGACCCGGTCGTTCACCATCACCGCCGAAATCGGCAGGAAGGAGGAGGAGAGGGCCTTGGCGCAGGTCAGGATGTCCGGCTGCATCCCCATGGTCTGGCTGCCCCAGTAGTTGCCGGTGCGGCCGAAGCCGCAGATGACCTCGTCGGCCACCAGCAGCACGTCGTGCTTCCGCAGCACGGCCTGGATCTTCTCGAAATAGGTCGCGGGCGGCACGATCACGCCGCCGGCCCCCATCACCGGCTCGGCGAAGAAGGCGGCAACCGTCTCCGGGCCTTCCGCGACGATCATCGCGTCCAGCTCCTCGGCGAGGCGGGTGGCGAAATCCTCCTCGGACTCGCCGGGGCGCCCCTCGTGGTAGTAGTGCGGCGTCTCGGTGTGCAGGATGCCGGCGATCGGCAGGTCGAACAGCTTGTGGTTGGCCGGCAGGCCGGTCAGGCTGGCCGAGGCGATGGTGACGCCGTGATAGCCCTTCTTGCGGGCGATCACCTTCTTCTTCTGCGGCCGGCCCAGCGCGTTGTTGACGTACCAGATCATCTTCAGCGCGCTGTCATTCGCCTCGGAGCCGGAGTTCGCGAAGAACACCTTGCTCATCGGCACAGGCGCGCGCTCGATCAGCATCTCCGCCAGCTCGATCATCGGCATGTGCGAGCGGCCGGTGAAGGCGTGGTAGAAGGGCAGCTTGCGCATCTGCTCGGTGGCAGCCTGCACCAGGCGCTCGTTCTCGAAGCCGAGCGAGGCGCACCACAGGCCGGCCACCGTCTCGATATACTCGCGACCCGCCTCGTCGGTGACGCGCACGCCCTTGCCGCCCGTGATGATCAGCGGGCCCTTCTCGCGGTGTGCCTTCTGGTCGGTGTACGGGTGCAGCACATGGGCGATATCCCGCGCGGCCGGCGAGTTGGCGCCGTGGGCGGGAGAGGCGGGAGGCGGAGGAGTCATGGCGGCGATCCTGCGGTGACGTACAGGCCGACAGACTACGCCTGCGGCACAGGAGCGCAACCATGCCGCCGTGCGGCGCATCGGCAGGCGGTGCCGGCGGCATTCGTCAACCGCCTGTCATATGGCGGTCACGGCAGTGTCGCATCCGTTCCCTATTGGGCGATGCGGATGCAACCCTCCGGGCGAAGGCGGAATCGCCACCGGCCGGGGATCAGCCGAGGGACGCCGAAATGCCCCCCAGCCACGCCCAGCGCCGCTACCGTGCCCTGTTCCTGTCCGACACCCATCTCGGCATGCGCGGTTGCCGGGCCGATCTGTTGCTGGACTTCCTGAGCCAGGTGGACTGCGACCGGCTTTACCTGATCGGCGACATCGTGGATGGCTGGCGGCTCCGCCGCTCCTGGTACTGGGACCCGTTGCACGACCAGGTGATTCGCCGCGTGCTGGCGATGGCCCGCGCCGGCACCCGCGTCACCTACATCCCCGGCAACCATGACGAGGTGTTCCGCGACTGGGCGGGGCCGGAATTCGCGGTGGCGGGTGTCCGCCTCGTGCGGGAGGCCGAGCATGTCGCCGCCGATGGACGGCGCTTCCTGCTGATCCATGGCGACGAGTTCGACAGCGTCGTTCGCTATGCCACGCTGCTCGCCCATCTCGGCGACTGGGCCTATGACGCGGCCCTCATCGCCAACCGCTGGTTCAACGCCGTCCGCCGGCGGCTGGGCTACCCCTATTGGTCGCTCTCGCAGTGGCTGAAGCGGCAGGTGAAGGGGGCGGTGAAGGCGATCGACCGCTTCGAGGTGGCGCTGGCCGAGGAGGCCCGCCGCCGCGGCTTCGACGGCGTGATCTGCGGCCATATCCACCATGCCGAGATGCGGGTGGTGAACGGCATCGCCTATATGAACGACGGCGACTGGGTGGAGAGCTGCAGCGCCCTCGTCGAGCATGCCGATGGCCGATTCGAGCTGATCGACTGGGCGGCCGAGCAGCGGCGGCGCCATGCCGCGTCGCCGGCCCTCCCGGCGCCCGCCCTGGCCGTGGCGCCCTGATGCGGCTGCTGCTGGTCTCGGACGCCTGGGCGCCGCAGGTGAACGGCGTGGTGCGCACCCTCACCATGACCACGGAGGCGCTGCGTGCCGGAGGCGATGAGGTGCTGGTGCTCGGGCCGGACCGCTTCCCGGCCTTGCCGGCGCCGGGCGAACCCGCCATTCGGCTGGCGCTCTGCCCGCGCCGGCGGCTCTCCGGGATGGTGGCGGAGTTCGCGCCGCAGGCGGTGCATATCGCGACCGAGGGGCCACTGGGCTGGGCCATGCGCGGGCTCTGCCGGGCGCGTGGCTGGCGCTTCACCACCGCCTTCCACACCCGCTTCCCCGACTACCTGCGGCTGCGTTTCGGAGTGCCGGCGGCGCTGTCCTGGCGGGTGCTGCGCCGTTTCCACGCACCCGCCGCCGGTACTTTCGTGGCCACCGAGGCGCTCCGGAAGGAGCTGGCGGCGCAGGGCTTCGGCCATCTGCGCCGCTGGTCGCGCGGGGTGGACACGGCGCTGTTCCGCCCCGGCCTGCCAGACGCCTTCCCGGGCCTGCCGCGCCCGATCTTCCTGCAGGCTGGGCGGCTTGCCGCCGAGAAGGGGGTGGAACGCTTTCTGGCGCTGGACCTGCCCGGCTCCAAGGTGGTGGTGGGCGACGGCCCCGAACGCGCCGCCCTGCAGCGCCGCTTTCCGCGGGCACATTTCACGGGCTTCCTGCGCGGCGGGGCACTGGCGGCGGCCTATGCCTCCGCCGACGTCTTCGTCTTCCCCTCGCGCACCGATACCTTCGGGCTGGTGCTGCTGGAGGCGCTGGCCTGCGGCACGCCGGTTGCCGCGCATCCGCAGCCTGGTCCGCTGGCGGTGACGGCGGGCACCACCGAGCCGGTGGGCGCACTGGATGAGGATCTGCGTGCCGCCTGCATTCGTGCGCTGGGGATTTCCCGCACCGCCTGCCGCGTCCAGGCGGAGCGCTTCTCCTGGGCAGCCTGTGCCGCGCAGTTCCGCACCCAGCTTGTGTCGCTGCGCAGCTGAGCGCGGCACGGGCCACTCAGCCCCGCCGCGATGTTCCAGGGAGCGCAAGCCTCTCGCCGAGCCTGGAGGTTCAGCTTGCGCCAGGGAACGGCGAGGTGACGCAGTAGCTCTGGAGTGGGAAGCCACGCTCCTCAGCCGCCGGCCGCACCCTTTGCAGAGAGGCACTCTGCCGCTCCACCGGCAGTGGCAGCAGCGGAATGGCGCAGAGACCCATGCCGATGCGCTGACGTGCCTCGGGTGGCAGGCTGCGGGCCGGTTCGGCAGCGACGCCGCAGGCCACGCGCCTGGCGAGCAGCGTTTCGCGCAATCAGGCCGCCACGCTCGGGCCGATCTCGGCCGAGATCATTCGCTCCGGCGGCACACCGGGCCGCAGCGGGGGCCGGGAAGGTGCCGCGGTACCGGCGCCTCGTTCCAGCACGTACTCATCCGATGCTCGCGTCACTAACTCAGCGATGCGCCGGCAGAGCATAGAGGAGGGGAGAGCGGCATTGGCGCGGCGACAGGGAGAGCCGTCGCGTCGTGCAGGTC
The DNA here is from genome assembly GCA_035556695.1 of Roseomonas sp. Lineage (GTDB taxonomy): Bacteria > Pseudomonadota > Alphaproteobacteria > Acetobacterales > Acetobacteraceae > Pseudoroseomonas. The sequence goes on along the minus strand of DATMFR010000054.1, from coordinate 85,908 downwards.
AAGGCTCACAGATACAGGGGCATCCAGGTTAGCCGGCGATCGGCGGCAGACGGGAGATGGGCCAGTGACGTTCCCGCGAAAGTGGAGCCATGCATCCATATTACTGGCGCCCATATTACTGGCGCCGCGGTGCTCTACCGGGGAGCGGCCCCTGTACGCGGGGGCCGAAATCCATGCCATGGTGCCGCCCCTGCAATGCGTCCACAACGGCGAAGATCTCAGGCCGCTCCGGCAGTGGAGCAGAGGTCCTCAGTGCCCGAAGTGGCGCAGACGGCGGATGAGGGCAACCAACCGCTCCGGCAGGGGTTCGCTGGCGGTATCCTGGTACTGTTCCCGAATTCGTTCGTCCAGCCATTGCTGGCCTGCCGCTTCCTCCTGTGAGGCGGCGGGAACGCGGGCGGCGGATTCGGCCGCGCCCGGGCGCTGCGGGCTGTCCTCAGGCGGCGAAGGCGGGAAGGCAGGCTTGACCATCGGCACATTCTTCTAGCTAGGCGGGTAGCTTACTGGATCACGCAGGCTCATGACGATGTGAAAAGTAGCGTCCGGGGTTAGTCCTTGCCGTTTAAGGAGCACTGTTGCAGGCCAGCTTCAGGACCGGGAGGTGGGCCGCATGACGCGGAGAGGATGGAGGCCATGGCACTAAGCCTGAAGGAGGCGGAAGGGCTGCTTGGCGAGTTGTGCCGCTATGCCCGGGCCGTGACCGGCTCTGCCGTGCTGGCGAACCAGGTGGTCGAGGCCGCGCTGCTCTATCTGTTGGAAGCGCCGCCGCGTGCCAGCGACCCGCCAGCCCGGCTCCATCTCTTCCAGGCCGTGCAGGACCAACTCGCCGACCTCCCTCTGCCCGCGCGGAGAGCGGAGAGCATGGGGGGCCTGCTGACGGAAATGGCCGGCGGGTTGCCCGCCCCGCGGCGGCGCCCGGACCCCGCGGAACGCTTCGCAGATGCCTGGCTGTCGCACCGCCTGGGAGGCCTCTCGCCCCTGCGCCGTGAGATCCTCCTGCTTTACCACCTGATCGGCTTCGGCGTAGCCGAGATCGCCTGCATCGTCCGGCGCGAGACTGGCACTGTGGAGGACATGCTGCGCGCGAGCTGGAGGCGACTTGCCCCGCCGCGTCAAGCCGAAGTCCTGATCATCGAGGACGAGACGCTGATCGCGCTCGACCTCTCGATGCTGATGCGCGACCTCGGCCATCGGGTGCGCGGCATCGCCGCTGACCGCGCGGAGGCTGAGGCCCTGCTGCAGCAGGGCGTGCCGGACCTGATCCTCTCCGATCTGCGGCTCGGCCTTCATCGGGATGAGGGGCGAAGCATCGTGGCGGCGCTGGGCGACGGAACGAGCGTGCCCGTGGTCTATGTGACCGCCTGCCCGGAGGATGCCCTCGATGCTACGGATGAGGGCCGCCCCGTCTATGTGGTGCCGAAGCCGTTCTGCAGCCTGCGCCTCAGCCTTGCCGTTTGTGACGCCCTGGCAGCCGCCGGCGAGCGGGATGGCGGCCTGAACTGAATCGTGGCCGCTGCAACCCGCCCGGCCCCCGGGGGTTGCTCCTGCATGGCCCGCCTGCCTTCGGCTGGCCTGTGACAGGAGAATGACCATGTCAGCCATGGAGCCCCGCAGCGCGGACCGCGCCCCTCGCGAGACGGACGCTGACAAGACGCGGGACAAGCGGAAGACCGAGCAGGAACACGAGAAGGCGCTGGAGGATACCTTTCCCGCCAGCGACCCGCCCGCCACGTCGGACCCAAGCAGTTCGGTTGGCTGGGACAAGCCAGAGGAACGCGGCAAGCGTTGAGGATGCGGCCGGCCTTGCGGGGCCGGTCTTCTAGCCTTCCGCCTGCGCCACGTGCGGCGGAAGGCGGATCTCGAAGCGCGTCACCGGCAGTCGTTCGATGACCAGCTCTCCCTCCAGCTGCTGCGCACAAGACTGCACCAGCAGCATGCCAAAGCCCGCAGTGCGCATTGGCTCCAACTCTTTCAGGCCGCGCCCATCATCCTCAACCCAGAGGAGGAAGCCTTCCGGCACATGCCGGAAGCCCACCAGGATGCGTCCCGGCGCATCGTCGGGGAAGGCATGGCGGGCCGCGTTTCCAACCAGTTCGACCGTTGCAAGCCCTAGCAGCAGCGCGCGGTCGGCGGGCAAAAGGAGAGAGTCGGCTTCCACCGTCAGGGCCAAGGGACGATCGGCCGTGTAGGCCTGGGCCAGATGGTCGCAGATTCCGCGCAGGTAAGGACCGAAGGCGACTTGCCCCTCTGTGCCGCCTTGGGAGAGGCTCTCATGCAGCGCCGCCATGTCGTCCATACGGTAGATGGCGCCCTCCAGCACCGGGCGTAGCGCCGGATCAACGCGGCGCGACTGCAGGCGCAGCAGGCTCGCCATGAGCTGGAAGTTGTTCTTCACCCGGTGCGCCAGCTCCCGATAGACAAGCTCCTGCCGCGCGAGGGCCTGCCGGCAAGCCTGCTCCATCCGCCGCTGGGGGCTGGTATCGATCAGCACCCCGGCAAGTCCGCCGGCTTCGTCATCGGGAATCCCGCGCATCAACCGCCAGCCAGCCTCGCCGTCGCTGGCAGGCACGCGGAACTCCATCGTCAGTTCGGCACTACGCCCACCGAAGGCGGCCTGAGCGGCGCTGCGCAGCGTGCCTGCGTCGTCAGGGTCCAGCAGGGCATAGAACTGGCCGGCGCTTACCGGCTGCGCCTGTGCCGGTTGGCCAAGCATGCTCCAGGCACGGTCCGACAGGTTCAGGGCGCTGCCATCGGGCAGCCATTCCCATTCCCCGACACGTGCCAGTTCCTGCACGCGCTGCAGGCGCCTTTGCAGCGCGTGGACCTCATCCAGGGCTTGCCGCAACTCTCCCGCCGCCAAGGCGACAGCCGCGCCGGTCAGCAAGGAGAGTAGCAGGCCGCAGGCCTCGGCTGGAGCGGCACCGGTGGCCTGCAGAAGCCAGGCCTGGGTCAGCGCCTCCACCCCGACCACCGCGAGCCCGGCCGGGCGGCCGGCGACGATCCCTGCCAGCAGGATGGCCGGATAGAACAGAACGAGGCCTGGAGACGGCTGGCAGACGTCGAGCAGGGCGGCGCGGGCCAGCAGGCTGGCACCGGCGCAGGCCAACGCCACGGCCAAGCCGCCGCCGACGGTCGACATTCTGGGGAGCCGGGAAAAGATTCGGATCACGGGCACGTCATGGTCACAGTGCTCCCGCAGGGTGCCGGGCGGCGGCGGGTGCCGAAGAACGGCAGGCCACCAGGGCAGCAGAGCCGGCAGGCGGGGTAAGCCTATGGCGCAAATCGCGCTGCCATCCCAGGTAGGGAGGGCATCACGCTTGCGGGACCGTCACAGTTGTACGCCCTTCAGCCATTCACAACTGTGCCGCCATTCGGATGCAGCACCTGGCCGGTCATGTAGGAGGCGTCCGGCCCGGCCAGAAAGACGTAGCAGGGTGCCACCTCGTCCGGCTCGCCGACGCGGCCAAGCGGCGTGCTCTCACCATGCGCGGCCACTTTCTCCTCATCGTAGCTCGCCGGGATCAGGGGCGTGCGGATCGGCCCCGGCGCCACGGCGTTGACCCGGATGCCGCGCGGCGCCAGCGAAAGCGCCAGCGAACGGGTGAGGCCGACGATCGCCGCCTTGGTCGAGGCATAGTCGATCAGCGTGGGGTGGCCGTGATAGGCGGTGACGGAGGTCGAGTTGACGATCGCCCCACCGGCCGGGATGTGCGGCAGCGCCGCGCGCGTCACCCAGAACTGGGCCAGGATATTGGTGCGGAAGGTACGCTCCACCTGCTCCACGGGAATGGTGGCGAAGTCGAGATGGACGTGCTGCTCGCCCGCATTGTTCACCAGGATGTCAATGCGGCCGAAGCGGGCCACGGTCTCTCGCACCAGCCGCTCAGCCACCGCGGGATCGCCCAGGTCGCCATGGCAGAGCAGCACCTGGCGGCCCGCGGCCTCGACCAGCCGACCTGTCTCGCGCGCGTCGTCATGCTCCTCAAGATAGGCGATGGCGACGTCCGCCCCCTCCCGGGCGAAGCCGGCCGCCACGGCCCGGCCGATGCCGCTGTCGCCGCCGGTGACCAGAGCCACCTTGCCCTCCAGCTTGCCGGCCGCACGATAGTCGCGCATGGCCGAGCGGGGAGCAGGGTCCATGGCCCACTCGCGGCCGGGCTGGCGGGGCTGCACGGCGGGAGGCGGGTCCTGCGGCTCGGTCATCGGGGTATCCTTAAGGAGGGCAACGGCAAACCGCCGGCCCCGTCGCTGGCGGAGGCATTGCGGTGCGGAGAGGCTGCGACCCGCGTCGGGCCTGGAAAGGGGCCTTTCCGCGGAGGAGGGGGCTCGTGCTTCCGAGAACCCCGCCCGGCCTTGGCGGTTGCACCCCAGGGCGGGCCACAGGCTCATGGCAGGGAAGCTCCATGCCCCTGTCATCGAAGCTTCATGGAAGTGAAATAGAAGAGTCGCCTCCCTCGCCTAGAAGGCCGCAACCGAGTTCGCCCGCGAACCCGTGAGCACGCGGAAACCGGGCGCAGGAACGGAGAGATACGGTGAGCAATCGGCTTATGGCTCTGGCTGCGGGCGTTGCGGCGACGATCGGCCTCTCGGCCGCCGGGCACGCGCAGCAGGCGAGCATCACCGGCGCGGGCGCCAGCTTCCCGGCCCCCCTCTATCAGAAGTGGGGAGAGGCGGCCCGCGAGCCGACGGGCATCCAGCTGAACTATCAGTCGGTCGGCTCGGGGGCCGGGCAGGCGCAGATCCGCAACCGGACGGTGGATTTCGGCGCCTCCGACGCCCCGATGACCAATGAGCAGCTTACGGAGAACAAGCTCCTCCAGTTCCCGGCCACCATGGGCAGCCTGGTGGCGGTGGTGAACGTGCCAGGGGTCGAGGATGGCAAGATGCGCCTGACCGGCGAGGTCCTGGCCGACATCTACCTGGGCAAGATCACCAAGTGGAATGACCCCAAGCTGGCCGAGCTGAACAAGGACCTGAAGCTGCCGAACATGGCCATCGCCCCGGTGTACCGGGCGGATGGCTCCGGCACGACCTATGTCTGGGTTTCCTACCTCTCGGCGGTGGCGACGGAGTTCAAGGAGAAGGTGGGCGTCGGCACCTCGGTGAAGTGGGCCACCGGCACCGGCGCGCGCGGCAATGAGGGCGTGGCCGGCATGGTGCGCAACGTGCGCGGCGCCATCGGCTATGTCGAGTATGCCTATGCGCACCAGAACAAGCTGATCACCACGCAGCTGCGCAACAAGGCGGGCCAGTTCGTCAGCCCCACGACCGAGGCCTTCCAGGCGGCCGCCTCGAACGCCGACTGGTCAGTGCCGAACTTCGCCGCCAACCTGGTGGACACCCAGGGTGAGAAGTCCTGGCCGATCGTCTCGCCGACCTACATCCTGCTGCCGATGAACCCGCAGGATGCCACCCGCGAGCAGAACGTGATGAAGTTCTTCGACTGGGCGTACCGGGAGGGCGACAGCCTGGCGACCCAGCTCGACTACATCCCGCTGCCGCAGGCGGTGGAGGACCAGGTCCGCGCCAAGTGGGCGCAGATCAGCGTGGACGGCAAGGCCCTGTGGCCGGCTAAGTAAGATCGGGTAAAGACCGGAACGGCGGACGGGCGGCACCTGCGGGTGCGGCCTGCTTCGCCGCTCATGGCCGCAAACGCGGCGCTCGACATTCCCGGCACACCGGAGCTCGGACATTGCAGCAGGCTGTACCCGTATCCGCCAAGGCCCCCGCCGGCTCCGCCACCCTCCGCGGCAGGAGCTCGGGCGCGGCGGGCGACGCCATCTTCGCCTTGGCCTGCCGCTGCGCAGGCGTGTTCGTGCTGCTGCTGCTCGGCGCCATCATTGTCGAGCTCTTCCTGGGCGGGCTTCAGGCCTTCCGCGCCTTCGGCCTCTCCTTCGTCACCTCGACGGAGTGGGACCCGGTGCAGGAGGTGTTTGGCGCCGGCGTTTCGATCTACGGCACCGTCGTCACGGCCGTGCTGGCGCTGATCCTCGCGGTTCCGGTGGCCTTCGGCGTCGCCTTCTACCTGACCGAGCTGGCGCCCGCCTGGCTGCGCCGCCCCGTCGGCATGGCGATCGAGCTGCTCGCCGCCATTCCCTCGATCATCTACGGCATGTGGGGCTTCTTCCTGATCGTGCCGCTGATGTCGATGCACATCCAGCCCTTCTTCATCGACAATCTCGGCGAGCTGCCGCTCATCGGCGAGCTTTTCGCCGGGCCGCCCTTCGGCACCGGCATCCTCACCGCGGCGCTGATCCTGGCCATCATGGTGCTGCCCTTCATCGCCGCGACGATGCGCGACGTCTTCGAGACCGTGCCCGCGGTGTACAAGGAGAGCGCCTACGGCCTGGGCTGCACGCAGTGGGAGGTGGTGCGCAGCGTGGTGCTGCCCTACACGCGGGTCTCGGTGGTCGGCGGCATCATGCTTGGCCTTGGGCGTGCGTTGGGCGAGACCATGGCGGTCACCTTCGTCATCGGAAATGCGAACCGCATCTCCACCAGCCTGTTCGGGCCGGGCAACACCATTGCCTCGGTGGTCGCGCTGGAGTTCGGCGAGGCGCAGCTCGGCAGCCTGAAGCTCTCGGCACTGCTGGGGCTGGGCTTCATCCTCTTTGTCATCTCCTTCATCGTTCTCGCCGCCTCGCGCTTCCTGCTGCGCACGCGGCTGCGGAGCTGAGCCGATGAGCGCCACGACCCTTTCCTCCGCCGCCGGCGGTCCGACCAAGGACGCGAAGGTGGCCGCCGCGCTGAGCCGTCGCCGGCGCCTCGTGGCGACAGTGGTGAAGGCCGCCTGCTACGCCGCCACGGCGATCGGCCTGCTGCTGCTGCTCTCCATCCTGCTGACGCTGTTCTGGAACGGCTTCTCGGCGCTCTCGCTGAACGTGTTCACGACCGTCACCAAGCCGCCGGGCTCGGGGGGCGGCCTGCTGAACCCGATCATCGGCAGCCTGATCCAGACCGCCATCGGCACCGCCATCGGCACGCCGATCGGCCTGCTGGTGGGAACCTACCTGGCTGAGTATGCCAAGACCTCGCCACTGGCGAACGCGGTGCGCTTCGTCTCGGACATCCTGCTCTCGGCGCCCTCCATCCTGATCGGCCTCTTCGTCTACCAGGTCCTGGTGGTGCCCTTCGGCGGCTTCTCCGGCTGGGCCGGCTCGGTGGCGCTGGCGGTGATCGTCATTCCCATCGTCGTTCGCACCACGGAGGACATGCTCCGCCTGCTGCCGGACACGCTGCGCGAGGCGGTGATCGGCCTCGGGGCGCCGAAGTGGAAGATGATCACCCTGGTCTGCTGGCGGGCGGCGGCGAGCGGCATCATGACCGGCGTGCTGCTGGCGATCGCCCGCGTGGCCGGCGAGACGGCGCCGCTGCTCTTCACCTCGCTCGGTAACCTGAACTGGTCGCTCAGCCTGGGCGCGCCGATGTCCAGCCTGCCGATCACGATTTTCTCCTATGCCGGCTCGCCTTACGAGGACTGGATCGCGCTGGCCTGGGCCGGTGCCCTGATCATCACGCTCGGCGTGCTCGGGCTCAACATCATCGCGCGCCTCGCGCTGCGCGGCAGGAAGTGAGGACACCATGGGCGAATCCATGACCCAGACCACCCCCACCGATGCCGCGGGCCTCGGCGGGCTGCGCGCCCGCAGCGGCGAAGGGCTGAACGCCGCCCGCCTCTCGGTGCGCGATCTGGATTTCTACTACGGCGCCCATAAGGCGCTGAAGAACATCAACCTCGACCTGCCGGACCGCCAGGTGACGGGCATGATCGGCCCCTCCGGCTGCGGCAAGTCCACGCTGCTCCGCGTGCTGAACCGCATGTACAGCCTCTATCCCGGCCAGCGTGCCACCGGGCAGGTGCTGCTGGATGGCAAGAACATCCTCGATGCCGATGTCGACCTGAACGCGTTGCGCTCCCGCATCGGCATGGTGTTCCAGAAGCCGACGCCCTTCCCGATGACGATCTACGAGAACATCGCCTTCGGCATCCGCCTGCACGAGAAGCTCTCCCGCACGCAGATGGACGAGCGTGTGGAATGGGCGCTGACGCGCGCGGCCATCTGGGGCGAGGTGAAGGACCGGTTGAATTCCAGCGCCATGAGCCTCTCCGGCGGCCAGCAGCAGCGCCTCTGCATCGCCCGCACCATCGCGGTGCGGCCGGAGGTGATCCTGCTCGACGAGCCGACCTCCGCGCTCGATCCGATCTCGACGCTCAAGATCGAGGAGCTGATCGACGAGCTGAAGCGCGACTTCACCATCGTCATCGTCACGCACAACATGCAGCAGGCGGCGCGCTGCGCCGACCAGGTGGCCTTCTTCTACCTCGGCGAACTGGTCGAGGTGGCGCCGGCGGAGCAGATGTTCACCGCGCCGGCGCAGAAGCGCACGCAGGAATACATCACCGGCCGGTTCGGCTGACCGGGGAAGCGCCATGGAAAATCCGCAGAGCGAGCATATCGTGCGATCCTATGAAGAACAGCTGAAGCGCCTGCGCGAGTTGGTGGCTCGCATGGGCGGCCTCGCCGAGCGCCAGGTGGCCGATGCGGTTACCGCGCTCATCCGCCGCGACGTCGAACTGGCCAGCGAGGTGATCGGCCGCGATGGCGAGATCGACGCGCTGGAAACCGAGATCGAGAACTTCTGCGTCCGCCTGCTGGCGCTGCGCCAGCCGATGGCCGCCGACCTGCGGCTGATCGTCGCGGCGATGAAGATCTCGACCGATATCGAGCGCATCGGCGACTACGCCCGGAACGCGGCGAAGCGCGCCATCGTCGTCTCGCAGCAGCCGCAGCTCGGCAGCCTCAACGGCTTCCAGTGGATGGCCAAGCTGGTGCAGGAGAACCTGAAGGACGCGATGGACGCGCTGGTCAAGGAGGACCCGAGCGTCGCCGAGCGCGTCTGGGGCGCCGACGCGCCGGTCGACGACATCTACAACGGCATCTTCCGCGAGATGCTGACGCATATGATGGAAGACCCGCGCAACATCACCGCGGCGACCCATCTGCTCTTCATCGCCAAGAACCTGGAGCGCATCGGCGACCACGCGACCAACATCGCGGAGACAGTGCATTACGCGCTGCTCGGACGGAACCTGCCGGAGGATCGCCCGAAGTCGGACACCTCCGCTTATACCGTTGTCCGGCCGCCGGCCTGACGGCGTAATGAAGGGCCGCTCTGATGGCTGAACCGAATACGGGCCTCTCCCGCCCGACCATCCTGGTGGTGGAGGATGAGGCGCCGCTGCTGACGCTGCTGCGCTATAACCTGGAGAAGCAGGGCTTCCAGGTGGACGAGGCGGCCGACGGCCAGGAAGCGCTGATGCGCGTGGCCGAGGCGCCGCCCGATCTGGTGCTCCTGGACTGGATGCTGCCGGCCCTCTCCGGCCTGGAGGTTTGCCGCCAGCTTCGCCGCCGGCCGGACACGCGCGGCCTGCCGATCATCATGGTGACCGCCCGCACGGAGGACCAGGATGCGGTGCGCGCGCTGGACACCGGGGCCGACGACTACATCGCCAAGCCCTTCGTCATGGATGCGCTGCTGGCGCGCATCCGCGCCCTGTTGCGCCGCTCCGGCAGCATCAGCGCCAAGGGCACGCTGAGCTGGCACGACGTGACCATGGACCAGGATGCCCATCGCGTCTCGCGCGGCGGCCGGGCGCTGCATCTCGGCCCCACCGAGTACCGGCTGCTGGAGTTCTTCCTGCAGCATCCTGGCCGCGTCTTCTCGCGCGAGCAGTTGCTGGATGCCGTCTGGGGACGGGACATCCATGTCGAGCCGCGCACTGTGGACGTGCATATCCGGCGGCTGCGCAAGGCGGTGAACGGGGAGGGCGAGGTGGACATCATTCGCACCGTCCGCAGTGCAGGCTACTCCCTCGATCTGGAAGACCGCTGAGGAAGGCGGGTCGGGCGAGGTGAGGAGCCCCGCCCGGCGGCGCTTCAGCGCCGGCGCCCGTCCAGGCTCAGCGCGCCTGGGCCGGCGAAGACCAGATAGAGGAAGATGAAGCAGAACAGGATGGCGGCATCGCCGCCGTTCAGCGCCGGATAGAAGTTCCGCGGTGCATGCGCCATGAAGTAGGCGACGGCCATTTGTCCCGAGAGCACGAAGGCCACCGGCCGGGTAAAGAGGCCGAGCAGCAGGAGCAGGCCACCGACCGCCTCCAGAACGCCCGCCACCCAGGCGAGGGTGAAGGCGTCCGGCAGGGTGCCGTTCGCCGGCGGCGGGAAGCCCAGCAATTTCTGGGTGCCGTGCTCGATGAACAGCAGCGCGGCCATGATGCGCAGCGCGGCCAGCGCATAGGGCGCGAGGCGCTGCAGGGCGGGGGATTTCGCCAAGGCGGTGCTCCTTCGATCAGGGAAAATGGTTTCGCTCAGGCCAGAGAATGGCCCTGGGCCGCGGGAGGACAATACGCCTCCCGCGGGGATCATGGGCGCCAGGGCAGGGTGCCTGGCGGCAGGCGCCGGCCGAGCAGCGTGGCGGCCGCCATCAGTCCTGCCACCAGCAGCAGCGAGAGGCAGGAGACGGCCGCCGCCTGCGGAGCCTGGCCGCCATCCTGCAGGTTGAACACCAGCACGCCGAGCGTCACCGTGCCCGGGCCGCGCAGCAGGCTACTGACCGTCACCTCATTCACCGCCAGGAGCAGCACGAGAATCGCACCGGCGGCCAGGGCCGGGGCAAGCGGCGGCAGGTGAACCACGGCCAGGCGCAGTAGCGGGCCGGCCCCCATGCCGCGCGCGGCGTCCTCTAGGGCTGGGTCGAGCCGCGCCGCGGCGGCGGCAACCGGCCGCAGGGCCAGGGCCTGGAAGCGGGCCAGGTAGGCAAAGAGGATCAGGCCGAGCGTTCCGTAGATGGCGCCGCCGCCCGGTAGCCCAAGCACCAGCAGGATGATGGAGACCGCGGTACAGGCGCCGGGGAGGGCATAGGGCAGATCAGCGCCCATGGTCGCCCAGCGTACGGGGCGATGACGCAGGGCCAGGGCAATGGGCAGCGCGGCGGCGGTCAGCACCAGCGCGGCACCGCCCGAGAGTAGCAGCGAGTTGCCGAAGGCCGTCAGGGTATGGGCCCCTGGGGCCAGGGTGGCGGCGAAGTGGCGCAGCGTCACGGTGGCCGGTGAGACCGGCACACCCAACGCGGGCACCAGCGCCGAGGCCACCAGGGCGGCCAACGGCAGCACAAGCACCAGCAGCAGATAGAGGCCGAGCGGCAGCAGCGCGGCGCGGGCGAGGGGGCCGGCAGGGATCGGCTCGAAGGGTCGGCCCATTGCCCAGCCGGCGCGCCGCGCCGCCACGAATTGCGCCAGCAGGCCGGGCAGGGCGAGCAGCGCCAGAAGCAGCGAAAGCACTGCCACCTGCGACAGCGCCGCTGGCCCGGTGGCCGAGAGCCGCTGCCAGATCAGCACCGTCAGCAAGGTGTAGCGGCCGGGGATGCCGAGCAGCGCGGCGATGCCGAAATTGCCCAGCGCCGCCACGAAGGCGAGGCCCGCCCCCGCCAGCACGCCGGGCAGCAAGAGAGGCCAGACCACCCGCCGCAGTGCCGCGCCGGGGCTGGCACCCATGCCGCGGGCCGCCGGCAGCAGCTCGCCCGGCACGCGCCGCACCAGGGCGGCGATCGCCAGCAACACCAGTGGTGCGCCCTGGATGCCGAGCAGCAGCATCATGCCGCCCGCACCGTAAAAGGGATTGGGAGTCCCGAGGGGTGGCGCGAGACCGAGCGCCAGGAGCAGCGGCGAAGAGGGGCCGCCCATCTGGATGAAGGCAAGCGCCAGAATCTGCGGGGGCACGAGCAGCGGCAGGATACAGAGGAAGATCAGGCCGCGCCGCCAGGGCAGGTCGCGCAGCAGGATCAGCCCGGCCTGGGCGGTGCCCAGCAGGGTGGCCAGCGCCGTGGCGCCTCCCGCAACCAGCAGGCTGCGCCACGCGGCGCGCCATACACCGGCATCCTCGGCCAGGCGCGGCAGCGCGGGGCCGGCGGCCTCGGCCAGCAGGCGCAGCGCCGGCGCCAGCCCCACCAGCACCAGCCAGAGCAGCGCTATCGTCGGAAAGAAAGGCAGCCGCCGGCGTCGGCGCGCGGTGGTGCCGGGCGGCGACAGAGAGCGCGACGCCGCCCGCGAGGGTGGCGCCAGGGGATTACTGACCGACAAGCTGGTTGAAGTGGCGCAGATCCTGCTCCCGCTCCGCCGCGGCCTTGGCGGCATCGAAGGGCAGCAGCTTGATGGTCTTGGGGGCGGGGAAGCCCTCCGGCGGCGCCACATCTGGGTCGGCCGGCAGGAAGCCTTGGCTGGAGGCGAGTTCCTGACCCTCCTTCGAGAGCAGGAAGGAGATGAAGGCCGCCGCCGCTTCCGGGTTCTTGCTGGACTTCAGGATCGCCGCCGGCTCAGTGATGGCGCTAACGCCCTCCTCGGGGAAGACGTAGCGCACCGGGGCGCCCTTGGCGGCCTCGCGGATCGGCATGTAGTCCACCACCATGCCGAAGGCGCGCTCGCCGCCGGCCACGGCCTGCATCACGGCCCCGTTGCCGCCACGTGGCTGCACGCCGGCCTTGGCCAGCTTTTCCCAGTACTCCCAGCCGAGCCCAGGCGTCTGGGCAACCGCCTGCACATGGATCGCCGCCGCGCCGGAGACGCTGGGCGAGGGCATCGCGGTCATGCTCTGCGCTTCAGGGCGCAGGAGGTCGGCCCAGCGCTTCGGCGTGAAAGCGGCGCGGGTGTTCATGACGATGCCGGTGGTCAGCAGCTTGGTGCCGAAATAGGTGTGGTCCGGGTCATGCAGGACGGCGGGGATTGCGCCGGTCTGTACCTCCGGGCTCGGGCGCAGCAGGCCCTCCTGCTTCAGCCCCTCGAAGGTCAGGCTGTCGGCCAGCAGCAGCACGTCCGCCTTGGGTGCCCCGGCGGCGATCTCGGCCCGCAGGCGCGGCATGATCTGGTTGGTGCCGCCGCGGATCCATTCGACCTTCACCTGCGGGTAGCGCTTCTGGAACAGCTCCACCGTCCGGGCCGCGTCCGGCTCAAGCTGGCTGGTGTAGAGCACCAGCGAACCGGAGGGCTCCGCCCGGGCCGTCGTGGCAGCCAGGGGCAGGAGGGGAGCCGCCAAGGCCGAGAAGCCCAGCAGCAGGAAGCTCGAACGCCGTATCATGTCGTGTCCTTACCCGGGAAGGCGGCGTTCCACCTAGCCGTCCTGGCGGGGTTCGGGCAGGGGGGCTGATGAAGTTTCGATGAAAGGCCGTCCGGACCCCCCCGGTTTACAGCCGCCGGGACGGCCCGTAAGAGCGAAGGTGAGGGCGCGGCTTCGCCTGCCCAAGGCGGCAGCCGGTGCGCCCGAGGGAACGGAACCGAGGGAAGCCCGGCCATGAGCGACACCGACGACATCCTCTTCGAGACGCTGGAAGGCGGAATCGCCCGCGTCACCTTCAACCGGCCTCAGGCCCGGAACGCCTTCACCTTCGCCATGTATGAGCGGCTGGGCGCCTTCTGCGAGCAGGTGGCCGACGACAAGTCGGTCCGCGCCATCATTCTGACCGGTGCCGGCGACAAGGCCTTCGCCGCCGGCACCGACATCAACCAGTTCCGCGCCTTCAAGACGCCGGAAGACGCCATCCAGTACGAGGAGCGGATCGGCCGCATCGTCACCAAGCTGGAGTCCTGCCCCAAGCCGATCATCGCCGCCATCAATGGCGCCTGCACCGGCGGCGGCGGCGCCATCGCGGCCTCCTGCGATATCCGCGTCGGCGCCTCCAACGCCCGCTTCGGCTTCCCGATCGCCCGGACGCTCGGCAATATCCTCTCCATGGGCGCCTTCTCGCGGCTGGTGGCGCTGGTCGGCCCCTCCCGCGTCAAGGAGATGATCTTCACCGCCCGCCTCTATGACGCGGAGGAGGCCAAGTCGATGGGCCTGCTGCACGAGGTGGTGCCCGAGGGTGGCGACCTGCAGGCCCGTGCCCTGGAACTGGCCCGCACCATTGCCAACAATGCCCCGCTGACGCTGCGTGCCACCAAGGAAGCGATCGCCCGGCTGCGGCCGCAGATCAGCTCCGAGGAGGGCCGCGACCTGGTGCTGATGTGCTACATGAGCCAGGACTTCCGCGAGGGGATGGATGCCTTCCTGAACAAGCGCACGCCCGTCTGGAAGGGCGAGTAACCTGCGGCGGGGAAGGGTTCTTCCCCGCCGGCCCGATGCCCATCTAGCTAGCGGCAGCCGGCCGCCGTGGCCGGCTGCTCCAGAAAAGGCCGTCCACCCATGATTCCCCGCCTTGCCGCATTGCCCGCCCCGGCCACGCCTGCCCTGGCCTTCCTGGACGAGTTGCGGTTGCGGGGTTTCGCCGGCGAGATCTCCGCTCGCTTCGACGACCGGCTCGTCATGGCGACGGACAACTCCATCTACCAGCGCCAGCCACAGGCCGTGGTCTTCCCGCGTGACGCCGAGGACCTGGTGCGGATCGCCAAGGTCTCGGCCGACCCGCGCTTCGCCGGCGTGCATTTCGCGCCGCGCGGCGGCGGGACCGGCACCAACGGCCAGTCGCTGACCGACGGCATTGTCGTGGACGTCTCCCGCCACATGAACGGCATCCTGGAGATCAACCAGGAGGAGGGCTGGGTGCGGGTGCAGCCCGGCTTGGTGAAGGACGCGCTGAACGCAGCGCTGAAGCCGCTCGGCCTGTTCTTCGCGCCGGAATGCTCCACCAGCAACCGCGCCACGCTCGGCGGCATGATCTCCACCGACGCCTGCGGCCAGGGCTCCTGCCTCTATGGCAAGACGCGCGACCATGTGCTGGCGCTGAAGGTCGTGCTGCTCGACGGCACGGTCTGGGACTCCGTTCCGCTGGACGATGCGGCGCTGGCGGGCGTGACGCGGCGGCAGGACATGGTGGGTGCAATCCACCGCGTCGCCGACGGCATCGCGCGCGAGCAGGCGCAGCTCATCGCCGACCGCTTCCCGCCGCTGAACCGCTGCCTGACCGGCTACGATCTCGCGCATCTGCGTGACGAGCAGGGTCGCTTCAACCTGAACTCGGTGCTCTGCGGCTCCGAGGGCACGCTGGCGATGATCGCGGAGGCGAAGATCCGCGTGTTGTCCATCCCGAAGCGCAGCGCGTTGATCAACCTGCGTTACGACAGTTTTGATGCCGCTCTGCGTGACGCTCGCACGCTGATGGCGCTCGGCGCCGCCTCGGTGGAGACGGTGGACAGCAAGGTGCTCGGCCTGGCGCGCGGCGACATCGTCTGGGAGGGCATCAAGGACTTCTTCCCCGACGATCCGGAGGGCGCCGCCGCCGGTATCAACCTGATCGAGTTCGTCGGCGACACCGAAGCCGAGGTGCGCGCGAAGCTCGACCCGGTGGAGGACCTGCTGAAGGCCGAGGGGCGCGCCGCCGGCCGGCGGGGCTACACCGTCGCCTGGGATGCGGCGGGCGAGCGCATCCAGGGCATGCGCAAGCGCGGCGTCGGCCTGCTCGGCAACATGCAGGGCGAGAAGCGGCCGATCCCCTTCGTCGAGGACACCGCCGTGCCGCCGGAGAACCTGGCGGACTACATTGCCGAGTTCCGCGCGGCGCTGGACCGGCGTGGGCTGGAATACGGCATGTTCGGCCATGTGGATGCCGGCGTGCTGCATGTGCGCCCGGCCATCGACATGAAGGCCGAAGGCGCCGAGCGGATGATCCGCGAGGTCTCCGACGAGGTCTTTGCCCTGACCCGCAAGTATGGCGGCCTGCTCTGGGGCGAGCACGGCAAGGGCGTGCGCTCGGAATACGTGCCGGAGGTCTTCGGTCCGCTCTATCCGAGCCTGCAGGCGCTGAAGGCGGCCTTCGACCCGCGCAACCAGCTCAACCCCGGCAAGATCGCGGCGCCGGACGGCGAGGCGCTGCTGGCCATCGACAAGGTGCCGATGCGCGGCCAGCTCGACCGCACCATCCCCGCCCCGGTGCGCGCCGCCTATGAGGAGGCGTTGCACTGCAACGGCAACGGCGCCTGCTTCAATTGGGACCCGCTGGATGCGATGTGCCCTTCCTTCAAGGCGACCGGCGACCGCCGCCACTCGCCGAAGGGCCGCGCCAGCCTGTTCCGCGAATGGTTGCGCCAGCTCTCCGATGCCGGCTTGGACCCGACCGCCGAGGCCGAGCGGCTGCGCGCCGGCACCGCCGCGGGCGGCTTCTGGTCGCGCCTGCGCAACACGCTGGCGCGGCAAAAGGGCGAGGCGGACTTCTCCAACGAGGTGAAGGAGGCCATGGATGGCTGCCTCGCCTGCAAATCCTGCTCCGGCCAGTGCCCCATCAAGGTGGACGTGCCGAGCTTCCGCGCGAAGTTCCTGGAACTCTACTACGGCCGCTACCTCCGCCCGCTGAAGGACCATGCGGTGGGCAGCCTGGAATGGATGCTGCCACTCGGCGCGCGGATGCCGGGCCTTGCCAATGCGCTGCTCGGCAGCGCGCCGGGGCGCTGGCTCACGGCCAAGGTCGGCGTGGTGGATGCGCCGCTGCTCAGCGGCATCGACCTGCCGCGGGAGGCCGCCGCGCGCGGCGTCGCCCTCGCGACGCGGCAGGCGCTGTCCCGGGTGCCGGAGGGCGAGCGCGAGAAGCATGTCATCATCGTGCAGGATGCCTTCACCACCCATTTCGAGACAGGGCTGGTGCTGGACCTGGTGGAGGCGCTGCAGCGCATGGGCTTCACGCCCTGGCTGGCGCCCTTCCGCCCGAACGGCAAGCCGCTGCACGTGCATGGCTTCCTCGGCGCCTTCCGCCGGCAGGCGCAGGCGAATACGGACATGCTCCGCGACCTCGCGCAGAGCGGCGTGACGCTGGTCGGCATCGATCCGTCGATGACGTTGACCTATCGCGGTGAGTATCCGGGCATGGTGCGGAACGTGCCGCGCGTGCTGCTGCCGCAGGAGTTCCTGGCGAAGCGGCTGGACCTGCTGCCGCAACTGGCGGCGGGCGAGGGTTTCTCGCTGCTGCCGCACTGCACCGAGCGCACCAATGCCGCCGCCTCGATCAAGGAGTGGCAGGCCGTGTTCGCGCGGCTCGGCGCGCCGCTGAAGGTGCTGGCCTCCGGCTGCTGTGGCATGTCTGGCACCTATGGGCACGAGGCTGAGCACCAGGAGGTCTCGCGCCGGCTCTACGAGCTGGGCTGGCAGCAGCATGTGGCTGCGGAGGGTGAGCGCCTGCTCGTCACCGGCTATTCCTGCCGCAGCCAGGTGAAGCGCTTCGAGGGCAGGGCGCTGAAGCACCCCGTCCAGGCGTTGCTGCTCCGCCTGCGGGAAGCGCCTGCCGCGAAGGAACCGATGCCGCATCAGGTGGCAGCCTAAAACTCGAAGAAAAAGAAGGGGGCTCGGGGAATTCATTCCCCCGAACTTCCTTGTTCCAGAAACGCTCGCACCAGCCGCGCGCGGGCGGCGTTGCGCGTCCAGATCAGCCCGAGGCGCCGGGGCGGAAAGGGGCGGGGCAGGCTGTGCTTCGCCAGCGCCAGCCCTGCCGGCCAGGGTGGCGCCCAGTCCGGAACCAGCGACACGCCCAGGCCGCGATCAACCATCACCGCGATGGCATCCAGCGCGTCCAGCTCGAAGCGGTCGCGCGGGCGGATGCGGGCCTCCCGCAGGTAGCGGTCGGCGAGGCGGCCGCCCCACTGGTTGCGATCGTAGCGGATGAAAGGCTCGGCGCCGAGCAGGGCGTGCGGGCCGGTCTGCGGCAGGGCGGCGGGGGCAAGCACCACCAGCGGCTCCTCACGCAGCAGGCGCCATTCGCAGCTTTTCGGCAGGGCGAACTCCGGCTGCACGATCAGCGCAGCATCCAGTTCACCCAACAGCACACGCCGGTAAAGCTCGGTGGAGATGCCGGGGGAGATGTGCATCTCCAACTGCGGATAGCGCGCGGCCATGCGGGCCAGCATGGCCGGCAGCATTCCCGTCAGGGCCGTGGCAATGGCGCCGAGGCGCAACTCGCCGGCGAGACCACCGCTGGCGGCGCTGTCGCGCAGGTCGCGCACTTCCCGTAGCAGCGTGCGGGCGCGATCCAGGATGGCCAGCCCCGCCTCGGAAGCGGCGACGCTGCGGCCGGCGCGCAGCAGCAGCGGCGCCTCCAGCTCGACCTCCAGCGCACGGATGCGCTGGGCCAGGGCGGCGGGCGTCAGGTGCAGGCGGCGGGCCGCGGCGGCGATCGAGCCTTCCTCGACCACGGCCACGAAACTCTCCAGGAAGCGCGTGTCCATCAGAAAGGAAAACTATCTTCCGAAAGCAGGAAAGGAAGGGTTTTTCTTTGCCCTCGCCCTGTCCAGACTGGCCCCTGAACCGACTTGGGAGAGAGGCCATGGATCTGGGCCTGAAGGGACGGACGGCGCTGGT
This sequence comes from Roseomonas sp., assembly GCA_035556695.1. Taxonomy (GTDB): domain Bacteria; phylum Pseudomonadota; class Alphaproteobacteria; order Acetobacterales; family Acetobacteraceae; genus Pseudoroseomonas. The sequence continues at coordinate 67,582 of DATMFR010000054.1, read as the reverse complement.
GCTGGGTGCCGGCGGCGGTCTGGGGGGCGCCATCGCCAAGGCGCTGGCGGCGGAAGGCGCGAAGCTGGCGCTGGCCGATATCAGCGCCGAGGGGTTGAAGCGCATCGAAGGCGAGGTGAAGGCGCTCGGCGCCGAGGCGATGGCCATCGAATGGGATCTCGCCGATCTCGCGGCCATCGACGGGCACGTGAAGCGGATCGAAGAGAAGCTTGGCCCGGTGCAGGTGCTGGTGAACAACACCGGCGGCCCGCCGCCGACGCCCGCCAGCGGCCAGGACCCGACGCTCTGGGCCAAGCACTTCAACGCCATGGTGCTTTCCGTCATCGCGCTGACCGACCGCGTACTGCCGGGCATGAAGGCGGCGAAGTGGGGCCGCGTCATCACCAGCACCTCCTCGGGCGTGGTTGCGCCGATCCCGAACCTCGGCATTTCCAACGCGCTGCGCTCGACATTGGTGGGCTGGTCCAAGACGCTCTCCCGCGAGGTGGCGCGGGACGGCATCACGGTGAACATCGTGCTGCCCGGCCGCGTGGCGACAGACCGCATCAAGTTCCTCGACGAGCAGAAGGCGAAGCGCGAGGGCCGCGCGGTGGAGGAGGTCTCCGCCGAGAGCACCGGCTCCATCCCCGCCGGCCGCTACGGCAAGCCGGAGGAATATGGCGACGTGGTGGCCTTCCTCGCCTCGGAGCGCGCATCCTACGTGAACGGCTCGGTCATCCGCGTGGATGGCGGGCTGATCCCGAGCATCTGAGACTGCAACAGGAACTTCTGAAAATGGCCGTGGACGTTCTTCCGCTCGACCCGAAGATCATCGAGACCCTTTCCGGCATCTCCACCGCGACACTGACGACGGTGCTGCTGAAGAAGGGCCTGCGCAATGTGTGGATGCGCGGCACCCGCCCGCTGAAGCCGGGCCAGCCGCGCCTTGTCGGCCGCGCCTTCACGCTGCGCTTCGTGCCCGCGCGCGAGGACCTGGCGACGCCGGCCTCCTGGTCCAACCCGATCTCCACCCGTTCGGCGATCGAGGCGATGCCGGAAGGCGTCATCGCCATTGCCGACGCGATGGGCGTGACGGATGCCGGCATCTTCGGCGACATCCTTTGCGCGCGCATGGCGAAGCGGAAGGTGGCGGCGCTGATCACCGATGGCGTGGTGCGCGATGGCGCGGGCGTCATCGGCACCGGGCTGCCGGTGTGGTGCCAGGGCAATGCGGCGCCGCCGTCGGTGGCGAGCCTGACCTTCATCAATTGGCAGGAGCCGGTGGGCTGCGGCGGCGTGGCCGTCTTCCCGAACGACGTGGTGGTCGTGGATGACGACGGCGCCGTGCTGATCCCGCAGGCACTCGTCGATGAGGTGACCGAGCTCGCCGCCGAGCAGGAGGCGCAGGAAAGCTGGATCATGGGCGAGGTGGAAGGCGGCGCGGCGCTGCCGGGCCTTTATCCGCCGAATGCCGAGAACAAGGCGCGCTACGAGGCCAGCCGCAAGAAGAGCTGACCCGCCCGCGGGCGCCACGCCTCCCCAGGAGAGAGGGGGCGGGCGCCGTGTGGGGCCGGAGGAAAGGAAAAGGAAGAAGAATGAATCTGACCCGTCGCAGCCTCGGGCTGCTGGGGGCCGGTGCCCTGTTGGCCCGGCCGGCGCTCGCCGCTACCGCTTGGCCGGGTGAGCACCCGATCGTGGTGGTCGTGCCTTTCCCGCCGGGCGGCGGGGTGGACCAGATGGCGCGGCTGATCCTGCCGGCCGTGCAGCGGCACCTGCCCGGCGCCACCTTCGTGGTGGAGAACCGGGCCGGCGCCGGCAGCCAGATCGGCATGGAAGTGGCGTTCAATGCGCGCGCCGACGGCTACACGCTGGGCGCCGTGACCTCGCCGGCCATGATGACCATCCCCTTCGAGCGGCCGGTCCGCTACAAGGTGGACGAGTTCACCTACATCGCGAATGTGGTGGATGATCCTGGCGGACTCTGGGTGAACAAGGACTCGCCCATCAAGGATCTCGCCGACCTCGTCGCGCGCGCGAAGAAGGATCCGGGCGGGCTCAGCCTGGGCACCACCGGCATCGGCTCGGACGACCACCTGCTGATGCTGCTGGTGGAAGAGGCGGTGCCGGGCGTCAGCTTCAGCCATGTGCCCTTCAACGGCGCCGCGCCGCTGCAGACCGCCGTGCTCGGCGGGCATCTCGATCTTGGCTGCTTCAATGTCAGCGAGGGCGCACCGGGCTACCGCGACGGACGCTTCCGCTGCCTGGCGCAGACGGGCGCGCAGCGTGACCCCACGATGCCGGATGTGCCGACCTTGACCGAGCTGGGCGTGCCAGTGGTGGCCGGGGCGCAGCGCGGCATCGTCGCGCCCCCGGGCCTGCCGGCAGAGGTGCGGCAGAAGCTGACGGAAGCCTTCGCGGCCGCTTTGAAGGATCCCCAATTCCTGGAAGACGCGAAGCGTACGCAACTGCCCGTGAAGGCTGCCATCGGCGATAGCTACCGCGACGCGGTGCTTGGCCTGGATGGCAGGCTGAAGGAGATGTGGGCCCGCAAGCCCTGGCGCGACCAGTAAGCCGCGCAATCGCCGTGGCCGCGCCCGCGGCCACGGCAGGCGGGTTCAGACCGCCTTCTTGAGGTTCGGCGAGGCCTTGAAGCGCACGGTCTTGCCGGCCTTCACCTTCACCGGCTCGCCAGTGCGCGGGTTGACCGCCTTGCGCGCCTTGGTCTTGCGAACGGAGAAGGTGCCGAAGCTGGGCAGGGTGAAGCCGCCGTTCTTCTTCATCTCCTTGATGATCGCCGCGATCAGGTCACTCGCCGCGCGATTGGCGGCCACGCCGGTGCAGCCGACGGAATCCTGGATCACCTGGGAGAGGAAGGCTTTCGACATATCTGTGTGACTCTCGTTGCTGGCAGAAGGCTTTTTGCGACTGCCGGGATCGTTGGCGGCGCTGCTTAGCAAGTGTCGAAGCTGCTGGCCAGCAGTCCCTTGCTGCCGCTGCCTCAAAACAGCGCGGTGCACAGGTTCCGGCGAAAAGGAGGCGGGGGCGCTGTCGCCCCCGCGGTATTATTCAGCTCGCGGCGGCCAGGCTGCCCGTGCCACGCGAAGCCTTCCAGGCGCCGAGCCGCGCCAGCGCCTCGTCCAGCACCTCCATGCGCTTGCAGAAGGCGAAGCGCACGAAATGGCGTGGTGCATCCGACCCCGCATAGAAGGAGGAGACGGGGATCGCCGTCACCTTCGCGGTTTCGGTGATGTGACGGCAGAAGGCCACGTCGTCGCCAGCGAAGCCGAGCGGCGTGAAGTCGGTGGTGACGAAGTAGCTGCCCTGGCTGGTCAGCACGCCGAAGCCGAGCGCCGCCAGCCCGGCGGAAAGGCGATCGCGCTTCGCCTGCAGGTCGGCGGCGAGTTCGGCGAAGTAGCCATCGTCCTTGGCGAGCCCGACGGCCACCGCGCGTTGCAGGTTCGGCGCCGTGGTGAAGGTCAGGTTCTGGTGCGCCTTGGCGACATTGCCCGCCAGGCTGCGGTCGCAGGTGATGTAGCCGACCTTCCAGCCCGTGAGGTTGAAGGTCTTGCCTGCCGAGCCGATGCGCAGGCAGCGCTCCCGCATGCCCGGCAGCGTCATCAGCGGGATGTGCTTCCAGCCGTCGAAGGTCAGGTGTTCATAGACCTCGTCGCAGATGGCATAGGTGTCGTGGCGCTGGCAGAGCTCGGCGATGAAGGCCAGCTCGGCGGCGGTGAAGACCTTGCTGGCCGGGTTCATCGGCGTGTTGAGCAGGATGGCCTTGGTCTTCGGGCCGAAGGCAGCGGCCAGTTCGGCGCGCGGCAGCTCCCATTTCGGCGGCGAGAGGCGCACCAGCTTCGGCACCGCGCCCAGCAGCTTCACCACCGGCAGGTAGGTGTCGTAGAGCGGCTCCAGCAGCACCACCTCGTCGCCCGGGTTCAGCACCGCCATGAGGCAGGCCGTCAGCGCCTCGGTCGCGCCGGAGGTCACCACCACCTCGGCGTTGGGGTCGATCTCCAGCCCGTAGAAGCGGCGGTTCGCCGCCGCCACGGCCTGGCGCAGCTCGGGCAGGCCGGTCAGCGGCGGGTACTGGTTGCGGTTGTCGAGCAGCGCATCGGCGGCGGCGCGGACCACGTCCTCCGGCCCGTCATAGTCCGGGAAGCCCTGGCCGAGGTTGATCGCGCCATGCTGCACGGCGAGGGCCGACATCACGGTGAAGACGGTGGTGCCGGTGGCGGAAAGCAGGTCGTTCTGCGGCTTCATCGAAGGAGGCGGTTTCCCCAGGGGGCCCCGCGCCGCGGATGCACGGGACCGGCACGGCCCGATGCTCCGGGGCTGTGCGACCCCGCGCCCCGGCCTCGGGCGGAGGGGGATAATGGGTGCCTCGGCCGATCCGCGCAACCATTCACGGCGCATGGCTGCCACTTCAGCAGGCAGCCTGCCTTATAGGCAGGCGAAGCCGTGTCTCAGCTCCCGCAAAAACCCTTCCCATCCCATTGCCGGGCTGGCCCGCCTCATGCAACACAGCAACTCGAACCGCCCCGGCGCCCGTGACGGTCAAGGAAGGGGCGGCAACCCGGGAGGAGGAAAGGACGGAGCGCACCCCGCGGCCGCGATCAGCGCCGGGAGGGAGCGGGCCGGAACGGAGCCGATGAAGAAGATCGAGGCGATCATCAAGCCCTTCAAGCTCGATGAGGTGAAGGACGCGCTGCACGAGATCGGGCTGCAAGGCCTGACGGTGCTCGAGGCGAAGGGATTCGGCCGCCAGAAGGGTCACACCGAGCTGTACCGCGGTGCGGAATACGTCGTGGACTTCCTGCCCAAGGTGAAGATCGAGGTGGTCTGCTCCGACGACGTGGCGGAGCGCGCCATCGAGGCCATCCAGGCCGCGGCGCGCACAGGCCGGATCGGCGACGGCAAGATCTTCATCTCCGATGTGCAGGAGGTGATCCGCATCCGCACCGGCGAACGAGGCGAGGACGCGGTCTAGCAGCACAGGTTTTTTCCGGCCGCCGCTGCCTGCGGAGGTGCGGCCGGCCGTGGCGTTGGCAGGGAAGGCCCCTGTCCATGCCGGCGCGGGGGCGGGGGAGAGCCCGGTCCCGTGAACTGGTTGAAAGTGTCTTAGGGGAACAGGACCGCACACGATGGCGAAGAAGCCCACCGCAGTGTCCAGCAATGCCGTCTCCAAGGTCATGGAGATGATCAAGGAGAACAGCGTCGAGTACGTGGACTTCCGGTTCACGGACCCGCGCGGCAAGTGGCATCACACCGCCCAGCACGTCTCCACCATGGAAGAGGAGATGTTCACGGACGGCATCATGTTCGATGGCTCCTCCATCGCCGGCTGGAAGGCGATCAACGAGTCCGACATGATCCTGATGCCGGACGCCGCGTCCGCCTGCATGGACCCCTTCGCCGCGAAGCCGCAGCTGATCCTGTTCTGCGACATCATCGAGCCCTCCACCGGCCAGGCTTATTCCCGCGACCCGCGCTCGACCGCCAAGAAGGCGGAGGCCTATGTCGCCTCCACCGGCATCGGTGACGCTGCGCTGTTCGGCGCCGAGGCCGAGTTCTTCATCTTCGACAACGTGAAGTTCGGCACGGGCGGCAACTACGGCATCTACCAGCTCGACAGCGTCGAGGGCCCGGGCGCCAGCCTGAAGGACTTCCCCGAGGGCAACATGGGCCACCGCCCGGTGGTCAAGGGCGGCTACTTCCCGGTTCCGCCGGTCGACAGCGAGACCGACCTGCGCGCCGAGATGCTGTCCACCATGATCGAGATGGGCGTCGCCGGCGAGAAGCACCACCACGAGGTGGCGCAGTCGCAGCACGAACTGGGCACCAAGTTCGGCCCGCTGGTGCAGCATGCCGATCACATGCAGATCTACAAGTATGTGATCCACAACGTCGCGCATAGCTACGGCAAGACGGCGACCTTCATGCCGAAGCCGATCTATGGCGACAACGGCTCGGGCATGCACGTGCACCAGTCGATCTGGAAGGCGGGCAAGCCGGTCTTCGCCGGCAACGGCTATGCCGACCTCTCCGACCAGGCGCTGTGGTACATCGGCGGCATCATCAAGCATGCCAAGGCGCTGAACGCCTTCACCAACCCGTCCACCAACTCCTACAAGCGCCTCATCCCGGGCTTCGAGGCGCCGGTGCTGCTGGCCTACTCCGCCCGCAACCGCTCGGCCTCCTGCCGCATCCCCTACGCGACGAACCCGAAGGCGAAGCGCGTCGAGGTCCGTTTCCCCGACCCGACCGCCAACCCCTACCTGGCCTTCGCCGCGATGCTGATGGCCGGCCTCGATGGCATCAAGAACAAGATCCATCCGGGCGAGGCGATGGACAAGGACCTCTACGACCTGCCGCCGGAGGAGCTGAAGGGCATCCCGACGGTCTGCGGCTCGCTGCGCGAGGCGCTGGAGTCCCTGGCCGCCGACCACGAGTTCCTGCTCGCGGGGGACGTGTTCACCCAGGACCAGATCGAGAGCTACATCGAGCTGAAGTGGTCCGAGGTGTACAAGTTCGAGCACACCCCGCACCCCGTCGAGTTCGAGATGTATTACTCCGTCTGAACCGCGTCCCGGTTCGGACAAGCGGAAGCGCCCCGGGAGAGATCCCGGGGCGTTTCTCGTTTGATGGCCGCCATCACTTGACGACATCCCAATAGGGTGGATCGCCGAAGGCCTCGCGCAGGCATGCGGCCAGGGCGCGGAGCTTGGCCGAAGGGCGCCTTCCTTCGGCATGTGCGATGTAGATGAACTCCGCCTCCGCCTGGGCGCCGATCTCGACGAGGCACAGCCGCCCGGCCTTCACCTCGGCACCCACAATGAAGGTCGGCAGCAGGGCGATGCCGAGGCCGGCCACAGCCGCATCGCGCATCATGTCGCCATTGTTGACCTGCAAGGCACTGCGGCCCCGCACGGTCGCCATGCCGCTCGGCGTCAGGAACCTCCAGTCGGCCACGCCGCGGTTGAGATAGAAGATGCCGCGATGCGTCGCCAGTTCAGCAATGGAGGCGGGAGCTCCGTGGCAGGCGAGATAGCCGGGCGAGGCGACCAGCACGCGCCGGCTGTTCGCCAGCTTCCAGGCCACCAGCCGGCTGTCGCCGATCGATCCATGCCGTACCACGGCGTCATAGCCGTCCGCGGCGGCATCGACTCTGCGGTCGTCCAGGTCGAGCGTCAGCTCGATCTGCCTGTGTGCTGCCAGGAACGGGTAAAGTGCCGGGCCCAGATGCATGCGCCCGAATGTCACGGGCACGGACAGCCGCAGCGGCCCGGACAAGGTGCCTCGGCGCTCCGCCATGTCGGCAGAGGCCTCCTCGATCTCGTGGACGATCCGCATGGCGCGTTCGAGGAACGCCGCGCCATCCTCCGTCATTGCCAGGCCGCGCGTTGTGCGATGCACAAGCGCAGTGCCCAGGCCATGCTCCAGCTCTGCCAGCCGCTCGCTGACCACGGACTTGGCGAGGCGTAGGCGCTGGGCTGCCTTGCTGATCGATCCAGCCTGGCTGACAGCCACGAAGGCGGTGATGCCATCGAGCTTCATCATCGTTCGGCAAACCCGGTTTCCAGTTCCGGCTTCCGTAGTCTGATGCGATTTAGAAACGAATGCCATCCTCCTGGCAAGACGGCGAGGGCGATCATTGGCGCCCTCCTTCGCAGGGAGACCCGACCATGAAGCCCTTACTTCCCGGTACCCTCGCGGTGCTGGCCATGGCCATACCAGCGGTGGCCCAGGTGCCGACCTTCCCCGCCGCCTTCCACGCTGAGGAGGTGAAGGCGGCGGACGTGACCCTGCATGTGCGGATCGGCGGCCAGGGGCCGGCGGTGCTGCTGCTCCACGGGTATGGCGAGACGGGCGACATGTGGGCGCCGCTTGCGGCGGAGCTTGTCCATGACCACACGGTGGTGGTGCCCGACCTGCGGGGGATGGGCCTCTCCTCCCGTCCGGAGGGTGGCTATGACAAGAAGACCCAGGGGCAGGACATGGCGCACCTGCTGAATGCGCTGGGAATCGGGCGCGCCGACCTGGTCACCCACGACATCGGCAACATGGTCGGCTATGCGCTTGCCGCCCAGTACCCGGAACGGATCACGCGCTTCGTCCTGATGGACGCACCGCTGCCGGGGGTCGGTCCCTGGGAGGAGATCCTGAAAAGTCCCCTTCTCTGGCATTTCCGGTTCGGCGGCCCTGACATGGAGCGGCTGGTCGCGGGACGGGAGCGTATCTATCTCGACCGCTTCTGGAACGAGTTCTCGGCCGATCCGCGCCGCTTTCCTGAAGCCTTACGCGAACACTACGCCGCCCTCTACGCCCAGCCCGGCGCCATGCGGGCTGGCTTTGCGCAATTCCATGCCTTCGACCAGGATGCCCTCGACAACCAGGGCTTCCTGGCCAAGGGGCGGCTTGCCATGCCGGTGTTGGCCGTGGGAGGTGAGGCCTCCTTCGGGCCGATGATGGAAACCGTGGCGCGGGCGGCGGCCACAAACGTGCAGGGCGCCATTGTTCCCGCCTCCGGCCACTGGCTGATGGAGGAGCAGCCCGAGGCGGCGATCGGGCTGGTCACCGGCTTCCTCCGCTAGCTCTCAGGCTTCCGCCAGGACGGTGGCGCCGCCCCGCAGGGAGGCTTCCGTCACGCTGACACCCAGCCCCGGCACGGTCGGCACCACCACCGCGCCGCCCTGGTTCGGGATGCGCTCCTCCAGCACGTCCTCAGTCAGCACGTGGTGCGGCATGTAGAACTCGCAGCCGAGCGAGATGCCCGGCGTCGCCGCGATGAGCTGCGTGCCGGCTGCGAGCGCGATGCCGCCTTCCCACAGGGTGCCGCCATAGCCCGGCAGGCCGGCGGTGTCGGCAATGGCCATCATCGCCTGCGCCTTCAGCAACCCGCCGCACTTCATCAGCTTGACCGAGATGGCGTCCGCTGCCTGCCGCCGCACCACCTCCAGCAGGTCGGTGGCGTCGAAGCAGCTTTCATCGGCCAGGATCGGCGTATCGAGCGCATGGGCGAAGCCGGCCATCGCGTCGAGATGGCGGCGCGGCACCGGCTGCTCGATGAAGGTGGGCCGGAAGCGGTCCACGTCGCGCAGGATGGTCATGGCGCCGAAGGGCTCCAGCGCCTGATTGTAGTCCAGCCGCAGATCGACCTTGTCGCCGAAGGCGTCGCGGATCGCCTCCAGATGCGCCATGTCCTCCGCATGCGGCTTCACGCCGGTCTTCACCTTGAAGAGCCGGTGACCGCCCGCGACCATGGCGTGCATCCGCTCCAGATCGGCGGCGAAATCGGGGTCGGCGATGGAGAAGGAGAGGGGAATGGTGTCGCGCACACGGCCGCCGAGCAGGTCGGCCACGCTCATCCCCGTGGATTTGCCGAGGATGTCGAGCAGCGCCATCTCCACGGCCACCTTGCTCTCGGGATGGCCGACCAGGGTGCGGTCCATCGCCGCCATCAGCCCCCGCAGCCGGCGCGCATCGGCGCCGAGGATCAGCGGCCGCAGATAGCGGTCGAGCGCGGCGAAGGCGCCTTCCGGCGTGCCGGTGAAGACTTCCCAGGGAGCGGCCTCGCCCCAGCCGATGATACCCTCGCGCGTCGTCAGCTCCAGCAGCACCCGCCGGACGCTGCCCTTCACCGCGCCGACGCCCTGGGCGCGGGCCATCTTGATCGGGCTTTCCACCAGGAAAACCCGCATGCGGTCGATGATGGGACCCTGGCTCATCTCAGTTCTCGCGTTGGCGGTGGAAGTGCGAGAGGAAGGCGCGCGTCGCCTCCTCGCGCGGGGCGTCGATCACCTGCCGCGCCGGGCCGTCCTCGAGGATGACGCCGTCGCGCAGGAAGACGACGCGGTCGGCCACCTCGCGCGCGAAGGCGATCTCGTGGGTCACGATCACCATGGTCATGCCCTCGGCGGCGAGCGACTGCATGACGCCCAGCACCTCGCCCACCAGCTCGGGGTCGAGCGCGCTGGTGGCCTCGTCGAACAGCATCACCGCCGGCTCCATGGCCAGGGCACGAGCGATGGCGACGCGCTGCTTCTGCCCGCCGGAGAGCCGGCTCGGATACTGCTCGGCCTTATCGGCCAGCCCGACCTTGGCGAGCAGGCTGCGCGCCAGCGCCTCGGCCTGCGCCTTCGCCATGCGCCGCACCGTGACTGGGCCCTCCATGACGTTGGCCAGCGCCGACATGTGCGGGAAAAGGTTGAACTGCTGGAACACCATGCCGGTGGCGGCGCGGAACTTCGCCATCTCCCCGGCACCGGGCAGGCTCGCGCCGGCGCCGAAGCGGAAGCTCCGCTCGCCGACGCGCACGGCGCCGCCATCCGGCACCACCAGCAGGTTCAGGCAGCGCAGCAGGGTGGACTTGCCGGAGCCGGAGGGGCCGATCAGCGCGACCACCTCGCCCGGCGCCACCGTCAGGTCAACGCTGCGCAGCACGGTATGGTCGCCGAAGACCTTCTTCAGCGCGGAAACCTCGATCATCGGAGCGGTGCTCATCGGGGCGGCTCCTCTCAGTCGGCCCGCGCCAGGCGGCGCTCCAGGCGGCCGACCAGCAGCGTCAGCGGGAACAGCACGGCGAAGTAGATCACGGCGACCAGGCTGTAGATCTCCAGTGGCCGGTAGCTGTCATGTGCCGCGGCCTGGCCCTGGTAGAGCAGGTCGGGAACTGCCAGCACCGAGACCAGCGAGGTGTTCTTGAGCTGGATGATGGACTGGTTCATCAGCGGCGGCACCATGCGCTTGAGCGCCTGTGGCAGCACGATGCGGCGCATGGCCTGGCCGGGCGTCATGCCGAGGGCGAGGGCCGCCTCGCTCTGTCCCGGCTCGATGGAGGCGATGCCGCCGCGCACGATCTCCGCGTAGAAGGCGCCGCCGTAGAGGGAAAGGGCGAGCACCGCGGCGGTGGTCGCCGTCATCTCGATTCCGGCCAGGATAGGCAGGGCGTAGTAGAACCAGACGAGCTGTACGAGGATTGGCGTGCAGCGGAACACCTCGACATAGGCCTGCGCCAGCCAGCGCAGCGGCGCGAAGCGCGAGAGCCGCAGCAGTCCGGCGGCCAGCCCGACGACCAGCCCCAGCAGGACGATGGCGACGGTGAAGGCGAGCGTGACGACAAGGCCGTTCCAGAAGAGCCAGCGGTAGCTCCAGAGGATCGAGAAGTCCCATTGGTACATCGGGCAGGGCGTCCGTTGAGCAGGCGGCAGCGTCCGGCACCGGAGCGATCGCCGTGCTGCTCCGGGACCCTGCCGGGGAATGCAGGGGTCCGGGGAGGCTCAGCCTCCCCGGCGGGAAGGTCCAGGAAGGGCAGCGCCCTTCCTGGCCACGATCAGAGCGTGATGCCCGGCGGGAAGTCGGACTCGGAGATGCCGACCAGTTCCATGTTCTTCAGGATCACGGAGCGGACGAAGCCGAGGCCCTTGTTGAACTCGATCCAGGTGTTGACGTAGTCGCGCCAGGTCTTGTCCTGCTCGCGGCGGAAGCCGGCATTGGAAGTGGTGGCGAAGACCGGCTGCGGCACGACGACATGGCCGATGCTGGCGTTCTTCTTCACCGCCGGCAACGCCAGCATCATCACCAGACACTGCGCATCGGCGCGGCCCGACTGCACGGCCATGGTGGCCTCGTCGGCGCTCTTGAAGCGCAGGATGCTGGCCTTCGGGCAGAGCCGCGTGACCACCTGGTCCTGCGAGGAGCCGGTATCGACGGCCAGCTTCACCTCCGGCTTGTTCAGCTCGTCCCAGGTCTTCGGCTCGAAGCCCTTCTTGGCGACGAAGCTGAAGGCGTTGCTGAAGCAGGGCACGGAGAAATCGACGACCAGCGCGCGCTTCGGCGTCGGGTTCAGGCCGAAGAAGATGTCGATCTTGTTGGACTGCAGGTCGAGGACGGCATTGCCCCAGGTGGTCTCGGAGAGCTCCAGCTCGACCTCAAGCTCCTCGGCGAGGGCGGTGACGAGGTCGACGTAGAAGCCGCTCCATTTCCCGCTGGCGAGATCCTTGTGGTAGTAGGGCGCCGCGCCGGCGACGGCGGCGGTGCGCAGCTTCTTGGTGCGGCGGATGCGGTCGAAGGTGGATTCGCCGCTCGGGGCCTGGGCGGCGGCGGGCGTGGCGGCGGTGGCCGCGGCGGCGAGCGCAAAGCCCGCGGCGGTTCCGATCATGCGGCGTGACACCATGCTTCCTGTCTCCTGTTGCGGCGCGCGCCCGGGGCACTGTGCCGGAGCGTCGCGGCCGGGTCGTGGGGCGTCCCTGTTGTCCTGGCGGTGCCGCCTGCGCGGCTTTCCCCGCTTCATAGACCGACTCTGCCGCGCAGGGGAGGGTAGGGCCAGGGCCCGTCCGCTGTTAAAGGACCTTTGCCGCCGGTAGTCTTGTTGCACCACAGAAATCGCGGGAGCAGCCGCTTTGGATCGTTTCTTCGGCCTCGCCCAGCGCGGGACCACGCCGCGCCAGGAAGTCCTGGCCGGCCTCGCCACCTTCCTGACGATGGCCTACATCGTCGTCGTCAATCCCGGAATGATGGCAGCGGCCGGCATCGACCATGGCGCCGCCTTCGTCGCCACCTGCCTGGCGGCCGCCATCGGCTCCACGCTGATGGGCGTGCTGGCCAACTACCCGGTGGCGCTGGCGCCGGGCATGGGGCTGAACGCCTATTTCGCCTTCGCCGTGGTCGGCGGCATGGGCGTGCCGTGGCAGGCGGCGCTGGGCGCGGTCTTCATCTCCGGCATGATTTTCTTCGCGGTCTCGATCACCGGCTTCCGCGAGTGGCTGATCAACTCCATCCCGCTCTCCCTCAAGCTCGGCATCGCCGCCGGCATCGGCTTCTTCCTCGGCCTGATCGGCTTGCGCGGCATGGGGCTGGTGGTGGACAACCCGGCGACGCTGCTGGCCATGGGCTCGCTGCACCAGCCCGCCACGCTGCTCTCCTGCTTCGGCTTCGTGCTGATCGCCGGCCTCGTCGCGCGGGGCATCACCGGCGGCATCGTCATCGGCATCATCGTCACCGCGCTGCTGGGCATCCCCTTCGGCCTGACCGAGTTCCAGGGTGTCTTCTCCATGCCGCCCTCGCTGGCGCCGACCTTCCTGCAGATGGACCTGGCCGGCGCCCTGGGCATCGGCCTGGTCGGCATCGTCTTCACTTTCTTCATTGTGGACCTGCTGGACAATGCCGGCACGCTGATCGCCACCACGCACCGCGCCGGGCTGATGCGGAAGGACGGCTCCGTGCCGAACCTGGGCCGCGCGCTGATGGCGGATTCGGGCGGCGCGATGATCGGGGCCGTGCTCGGCACCTCCACCACCGTCTCCTACATCGAGAGCGCCGCTGGCGTGCAGGCCGGCGGCCGCACCGGGCTGACGGCGCTGACGGTTGCCGCGCTGTTCCTGCTGACGCTCTTCCTGGCGCCCCTGGCCACCTCGATTCCCGCCTTCGCCACCGCCCCGGCGCTGGTGCTGGTGGCCTGCCTGATGGCGCAGGGCCTGCGGGACATCGCCTGGGAGGACGTGACGGAGTACCTGCCGGCCATCGTCACGGCGCTGGCCACCCCCTTCACCTTCTCGATCGCCACCGGTATCGGCGTGGGCTTCATCGCCTTCGTGCTGGTCAAGCTGGTAGCCGGACGCGGACGCGAGGTGGGCGGCGCGGTCTGGCTGATCGCCGCCGCCTCGGCGCTGCGCTTCTTCCTGGAGGCCTGAGAAGCCTGGGACGACAACAAAAAAGCCCGGAGGGAGCACCCCTCCGGGCTTTTTTGTTGTCCGTGATCCGCCGGCAGTCGGCGGGCGGGAGGCGCGCCCTTAGTCCGCCGCTTCCGCCAACTCCAGCAGCGCGCGCCCGTCACGCCGGGCGCGGGCCATCTGCGTGCCGCCGCAGGATGGGGCGCCCAGCACGGTATTGCCCGGCGCCACCGCCTGCAACTTGGCCTGGACCCGGCAGACCAGGCGGTTATCGGTGGGTCCGGCGCCATTCCAGCGGCGCAGGGCGTCAGCCCAGTTGCCGGCGGCGTCATACTGCTGGCGCAGGTAGCGGGCGGCCCAGTCGGCGGACTTCTGCGGGTCCAGCGGCCAGTCGCTGCCGTTCGCGGCGTGCACCTGCGCGTTCACCTGCACGCAGCCGGCCATCACCGATTGGCGCGCCGAGGCGCCGGCCAGCAGCCGTCGCGCTTCGGCGCGGGAATCGGGATAGTAGGCACGGCCGTCGATGTTCAGCGCGTGCGCGTGCAGCCCGGACTCGGCCAGGGCAACCGCCACCAGCAGCCCGTCGGGCAGGTCATATCGTGCCTCGGCCGTTCGGACGGCATCGAGGCAGGCGGAACGCGGCCCGGCCTTGGCAGGGCTGCTCATCAGTAGCGGCGCTCCGACCAGGAAGGCGCCGATGGCAAGCCCCAGCCACCGTCCTGGCAGCATCTCCTTGCAGGGGCGTCGAGTGTGGCCTCTCGGGCGAGGCGGGAAGGCGCTCCTTGCCTCATGGCAGTGGAACGCCGCGGGGCTTGGCCGGCGCGGTTGCGCCGCCCTGCGGATCGCGGACGTCATGACTTTCCGCTAGCACAAGCTTCTCGGCCGGGGGAAGCAAAACCTCCTCTCCGGCCCCAAGGGGTAAGCTCAGGCGATCTCCCGCACGAGCTTGGCGCGCAGCGCGCGGGCGAAGTCCGCCCGGCCGGCGGCCTCCATCACGAAAGCGCCGGGACCGCCAATCACCTCGGCCGCGTAGCGTTCCGAAAGGCCGGGATTCGCCTGCTCGATGGCCAGGGCGTTGATGGTGATGCCAGCGGCCACCGCGGCGTCCCGCGCCGCCGGGGCAGGGCGGTGGCTGCGCATGTCCGGGGCATCACCAGAGACGTCGATCACCCGCCGCACGGCCTCATAGGGCGCATCCTCCAGCAGCGTGGCCGCGTGTGCGATGGCGTCGCCGATCGCATTCCAGCTCTGGCGGGAGCGCGGCGCCTCGCGCAGGGCGGCGGCCAGGATGCCGGCGCTCGCCGCATCGGTCACGCGATGCCAGGGCACCACGGTCTCCGCCCCGCCCGGCGCGCCCCATTCCAGCAGCGCCACTCCGATGGCGCCAACCAGCCCGCCGGTGATGGCGGCGAGCACCGCCGGATGGGTCAGCGCCTCGGCGCAGCCCTCCCGCTGCAGGCGGAACTCCTCCGGGCTGATGCTGCCCGAGGCGTCCACCGCCAGCACCAGAGCCACGTCCACGGCCGGGCCGGCGGCGCGGGAGGAGCGGGGGGCCAGCAGCGCCGGCGCGGCAAGGAGAGGGGCGGCGAGAAGCGGGCGACGGCGCATGCGGGCGCGTCCTGCGTTGAACCAGCCCAGCCTCCGGCGCCGGGGCGGCACGGGTCAAGCGCCATCGCGGAACCGCCCGGTGCGCGGGCAGGGCTGGCGCGCGCTTGGGCAGATGCTCGGGAAACTGATAGGCCAGCGCCGCATTGAGCAGCCGCAGGCGGCTTGCGCCGCCCCCGCTTGCCTTGCTCAACTTGCTGCATCGTTGTTCCCTGGACGGGCACCCTTGCGGGACCAAGGCTCCCGGCCGCGCAGGGCGACACGTCGCGCAACCGCCGAGGACGCCGGATCTGAACGTGGCCGACCGCCCCGCCTCCGCCTTCGACGAGATGAACGCCGATGGCGGCATCCGTCCCCCCTATGCCGAAATGGCCCGCTTCCTTGAGGCAACCGGCCAGGCTGCCCTGGAGCACAAGCGCCGCGAGGCGGAAGTGCTGTTCCGCCGCATCGGCGTCACCTTCGCCGTCTACACTGAAGGAGGCGATCCGGAGCGGCTGATCCCCTTCGACGTCATCCCCCGCATCCTCTCGCGCGAGGAATGGGAGCGCCTGGCCCAGGGGCTGGAGCAGCGGGTACGGGCGCTGAACGCCTTCCTCGCCGACGTCTACGGCCCGCAGGAGATCATCAAGGCGGGCCGCATTCCCGCCGAGCTGGTGCTGGACAACGAGGGCTACCTGCCTGAGATGGCCGGCTTCACCCCGCCCGGCGGCGTCTACACCGTGATCTCCGGCATCGACCTGGTGCGCACGGGACCGGACCAGTTCTACGTGCTGGAGGACAATTGCCGCACCCCCTCCGGCGTCTCCTACATGCTGGAGAACCGGGAGGCGATGCTGCGCCTCTTCCCCGGCGCCTTCTCCCGCCACCGCATCGCCCCGGTCAGCCACTATCCCGAGGAACTGCTGGAGACGCTGAAGAGCATCGCCCCGCCGAACTGCCCGGGCGACCCGAAGGTGGTGGTGCTGACCCCCGGCTCCTACAACAGCGCCTATTACGAGCATTCCTTCCTGGCCGACGAGATGGGCGTCGAGTTGGTGGAGGGCGCCGACCTCTTCGTGCGCGACGAGGTGGTCTACATGCGCACGACGGCCGGGGCGCAGCGGGTGGACGTCATTTACCGCCGCATCGACGACGACTTCCTGGACCCTGAGGTGTTCCGCCCGGATTCGGCGCTCGGCGTGCCCGGGCTGATGGCCGCCTACCGCGCCGGCAACGTGTCGCTCGCCAATGCGCCCGGCGCCGGCATCGCCGATGACAAGGCCGTCTATCCCTATGTGCCGGAGATGGTGCGCTTCTACCTGAAGGAGGAGCCGATCCTGGCCAATGTCCCCACCTTCATGTGTGAGCGCGAGGCGGACCGCGACTACGTCCTGGCCAACCTGGACAAGCTGGTGGTGAAGCTGGCGCGTGGCTCGGGTGGCTATGGCATGCTGGTCGGCCCGCACGCGACGGAGGAGCAGCGCGCCGACTTCGCCGCCCGCATCCGCGCCCGGCCTGGCGACTACATCGCGCAGCCGACCCTGGCGCTCTCCACCGTGCCGACACTTTGCGAGGAGGGGGTGGAGCCGCGCCATGTGGACCTGCGGCCCTTCGTGCTGTTCGGCCGCACCGTCCGGATGGTGCCCGGCGGGCTGACGCGGGTGGCGCTGCGCAAGGGCTCGCTGGTGGTCAATTCCAGCCAGGGCGGCGGCACCAAGGACACCTGGGTGCTGGACGAGGCGCCGGATGACGGGCCGGTCCAGTCGCAGGACGGGCGGGGCATGACCCAGAGCCTGGGCGGGATGACGCAGCGCATGGCCGCGCCCGGCTCCGCGCCGGCGAACGACACCCATCCCGGGGAGGGCTGAGGCCATGCTCTCCCGCACCGCAGACAGCCTGTTCTGGCTGGGCCGCTATTCCGAACGGGCCGGCAACGTCGCGCGTGGCCTCGCCGCCACGTTGCGGATGGCGCTGCTGGCGCAGCCGCTGAGCGGCGCCGAGAAGGAATGGCGCGCGCTGATGGTGGCCGCCGGCTGCGAGTCCAGCTTCCGGGAGCGCCACAGTGGCATGCTGCAGGAGGACGCCGTCCACTGGCTGACGCTGGACCCCGCCAACCCTGCCGGCATCGCCGCCTGCATCGAGGCGGCACGGCGCAACGCCCGCATCGTCCGCACCGCGCTCACCGTGGACATGTGGTCGGCGATCAACGACACCTGGATCGAGTTCCGCCGGCTCGACGGCAGCGCCATCCGCGGCGACCGGCTGCCGGGTTTCCTGGACTGGGTGACCTCGCGCACGCTGCTGTTCAACGGGGCCGCCGCCGACACCATGCTGCGTGACGATGCCTGGCGCTTCACGCATCTCGGCACCATCCTGGAGCGTGCCGACAACACCGCCCGTCTGCTCGATGCCCGGCATGCCGCCTTCGCCCAGGGGGCCGCGGCCGACGCGGCCTGCTACGCGCAGTGGCAGGCGGTGCTGCGCTCGGTGGCGGCGCTGCGGGCCTTCCAGCACGTCTATCACGCGCGGCTCGACCCGCAGCGCGTGGCGGAACTGCTGATCCTGCGGCCGGAGCTGCCGCGCTCGCTGCTCGCCTGCTACCGGCGGGTGGAGCAGACGCTGCAGGCCATCGCGCAGGTCAATGGCGGCGCGCAGGGCGAGTGCCACCGCCTCGCCGGCGCGCTGCACGCCCGCCTGCGCTATGGCCGCATCGAGCCGATCATGGAGGCCGGCCTGCATGGCTTCCTGACCGGCGTGATCGACGAGAACATCCGGCTCGGCCAGGAGATCGCCGCCTCCTACCTGAACGGCCGCACGGCATGACCTATTGCGTCGGGCTCTGGCTGGAGCAGGGGCTGGTGATGCTGGCGGATACCCGCACCACTGCGGGGGTGGACCACATCTCAACCTACTCCAAGATGTACACCGCCGAGGTACCGGGCGAGCGGATGCTGTGCATGATGGCGGCGGGCAACCTCGCCATTACCCAGGCGGTATGGAGCCGCCTGTGCGAGGGCGTGCAGCTCGACAGCGACACGCATACCCTGCACAGCGTCGGCAGCATGTTCCGCGCGGCGCAACTCGTCGGCGCCGCCATCCGCGCCGTCTATGAGGTGGACGGGCCGATGCTGCGGGCGCAGGAGGTGCGCTTCGACGTCTCCATCATGCTGGGCGGGCAGATCGCCGGCGGGCCGCAGCGGCTCTACCTCATCTATGCTGCCGGCAACTTCATCGAGGCGACGCCGGACACGCCCTATCTGCAGATCGGCGAGCACAAATACGGCAAGCCGATCCTCGACCGCGCGCTGAACCATCGCACCAGCCTGGAGGACGGGGTCACGCTCACTCTGGTCAGCATGGATAGCACGCTGCGCTCCAACCTGACGGTCGGCCTGCCGCTGGACCTGCTGGTCTATGAGGCCGGCAGCCTAAGGGTCCGCCTGCAACGCCGGATCACCGAGGAAGACCCGTATTTCCACGATCTGCGCGAGCGCTGGTCCAGTGCGTTGCGCGAGGCCTACCGACAGATACCGGCCTCCGGCTGGCTCTGAACGCTTCGCAGCTTTTGCGAGTGCGGAGGGAGGATTTTTCGCCATATAAGGCGTGGCGTCGTCACGTCCGCGTGGTCAGGCGTGCCAAAAGGCGCCGAAATCTCACATCCCGCGGCAAGACCGGCTAGGTCAGGGAACGGCCCCGCCCGACGGGGCAGCCCGGATGCAGGAGATGCCGAGCCGAAATGCCGAAGGATGCGCAGACCTCCCTGACCGCCTGCCATGCGCCCCGGTGGCGCCGTGCCGCCCGCCTGCTGCCCCTGCTGCTGGCGGCACCGCTGCTGCTCGCCCCGCCTGCGGTGGCGCCCGCGGTGGCGAAGGAGTCCTTCACCACCCTCAGCGCCTATTCCGCCAACAATCCGAAGCTGATCCAGCAGTTCGAGAAGTGGCTGGGCTGCCCGGTCTCGCACCTGATGGTCTTCACCGACCAGGCAACCTGGGAAGGCATCGGCTGGCCGCAATGGTTCATCGACCAGTTCCGCGCGCTGGATAAGCCCGTGCTGTGGTCGGTGGCGATGATCCCACACCATTCCAGCCTGAAGGCGGCGGCCAGCGGCGAATACAACCGTTACTACATCACCGCCGCCCAGGCCCTGGCAAAGACCAAGCCCTGGCCGGATGGCACGATCAAGGTCCGCCTGGGCTGGGAGATGAATGGCGACTGGTTCCCCTGGGCCGCGCGCGGCAAGGAGAAGGAGTTCGTCGCCACCTTCCGCCACATCGTGAATGCCTTCCGCTCCGTCTCCGACAAGTTCCGCTTCGAGTGGAACTTCAACTACGGCGAGTCGATGGACCCCCTGAAGGCCTATCCCGGCGACGACTACGTGGACATCATCGGCATGGACTTCTACTGGAAGCACCAGTACCTGCCGAACGACCCGGTGAAGGCCTTCGAGGCGATCCGCGACAACCGCTACGGCCTGCGCTTCGTCGAGGATTTCGCGGCGAAGCGCGGCAAGCCGACCGCCTATTCGGAATGGGGCATCCAGGGCGACAATGCCGGTCCCTTCATCGAGCTGTTCCGCGACTGGGTGAGCCGGCACAACGTGGCCTACACCAACTACTGGAACCACGATGCCGACTACCAGGGCCAGCTTTCCAGCGGCCGCTGGCCGGATAGTGAGGCAGCCTTCCGCAAGGCCTTCTGCCCGGTCCCCGGAAAGCCGGCCGGAATCGCCCGGAGGCCCTGAGGCGCGGAAATCCGGCGGGGCTTGTGCAGCCTTTTGCCCCGCCCACGTCTTTCAGCACCATGGCCGCGCCACATCCGGAAAGCTGGATCCGCATCACTCCCGAGGGGCTCTACTGCGAGCCCGGGGATTTCCACATCGACCCGGCCCTGCCGGTTCCACACGCCGTCATCAGCCACGGCCATTCCGATCACGCCCGGCCCGGCCACGGCGCCGTGCTGGCCACGCCGGAGACGCTGGCCATCATGACGGCGCGGCTGGGCGAGGGCAGGGCAGGCGAGAGCCAGATCCCGCTGCGCTACCACGAGCCGCTGGTGCAGAAAGGCGTGCGGATCACCCTGGTGCCGGCCGGGCATGTGCTGGGTTCCGCCCAGGTGGTGCTGGAATGGGAGGGCAGCCGCCTCGTCGTCTCCGGCGACTACAAGCGGCAGCCCGACCCGACCTGCGCCCCCTTCGAGCCGGTGTCCTGCGACGTTTTTGTCACCGAGGCCACCTTCGCCCTGCCGGTCTTCCGCCACCCGCCGGCGGAGCAGGAAATCAGGCGCCTGCTGGAAAGCGTGGCGCTCTTCCCGGAGCGGGCACATCTCGTCGGCTGCTACGCGCTGGGCAAGTGCCAGCGGCTGATCGCCACGCTGCGTCAGGTGGGATGGGACCGCCCGCTCTACCTGCACGGCGCCCAGGCCAACATGTGCGCCCTCTACGAGCGCTTCGGCATCGGCCTTGGTGAGTTGCGCCCGGTACCGCGCCCACAGAAGCGCGGCGAGAGCGTGCTGCCCGGCGAAGTCATCCTCGCTCCACCCTCGGCCGAGGCCAGCCCCTGGGCGCGCCGGCTCGCCGATCCTGTCACCGCCCTGGCTTCGGGCTGGATGCGGGTGCGGCAAAGGGCCAAGGCGCGCGGCGTCGAGCTTCCCCTCATCGTCAGCGACCATGCCGATTGGGATGACCTGCTCGCCACCATCGCCGAAGTGGGTGCGCCCGAGGTCTGGGTGACGCATGGCCGAGAAGAGGCGCTGATCCATGCCCTGGCCGGGCGCGGGGTGCGCGGCCGGGCGCTGCACCTGCTCGGCCGCGACGAGGACGAGACGGCAGAGGACCTTCCCGCCGCGCCTGAGGATGCTGAGGCCACGGCATGAGCCTGCCCGCCTTCGCCGAACTGCTGGAACGGCTGCTCTTCACCCCCGGACGCAACGCCAAGCTCGCCTTGCTGCGCCGTTGGTTCGCCTCCCAGCCCGACCCGGACCGCGGCGTCGGCCTTGCCGCCATCGCCGGGGAACTGGCCTTCACCACCGCCAAGCCATCCCTGGTCCGGGATTTGGTGGCGACACGAATTGATCCTGTCCTGCTGGCCTGGAGCCATGACTATGTCGGCGACCTCGCGGAGACGGTGGCGCTGATCTGGCCCGAGCCGCCGGCCCGCCCCAACCGCCCGCCGCCCGACCTCTCCGAGGTGGTGGAGGCGCTGGAACTGCTGCCCAAGACCGAGGTGCCGGCGCGACTTGCCGAATGGCTGGACGTGCTCGACCCCGGCGGGCGGCTGGCGCTCATCAAGCTGGTCA
The DNA here is from genome assembly GCA_035556695.1 of Roseomonas sp. GTDB lineage: Bacteria > Pseudomonadota > Alphaproteobacteria > Acetobacterales > Acetobacteraceae > Pseudoroseomonas. Next base: position 46,058 of record DATMFR010000054.1, on the reverse strand, counting down.
CCGGCGGGCTGCGCGTCGGCGCCTCGGGGCGGCTGGCGCGGCAGGCGATGGCGGAGTGGTCCGGCCAGCCCGTCGAGGAGATCGAGGAGGTCTGGCACGGCGTGCCGCCCCCCTATTTGCCGCTCTTCGCCTGGCTGGAGGGGCGGGGACCGCGCCCCGACCCGCGCGACGCGCCCGTCTTCCGCTCCCCCATGCTGGCCCAGCCGCTGGAAGCGCCCGACCTCGCCGCCCTCGACCACACCGCCTTCCGCGCCGAGTGGAAATGGGACGGCGTGCGCGTGCAGGCTTCCGCCGGGCCAGGCGGGCGCCGCCTCTGGTCGCGAACTGGGGAAGACATGTCCGGCGCCTTTCCGGAGATCCTGGAGGCGCTGGATTTCCATGCCGTGGTGGATGGCGAGTTGCTGGTGATCCGCGACGGCGTCGTGGCGCCTTTCGCCGACCTGCAGCAGCGGCTGAACCGCAAGGTGGTCGGCCCCAAGATGCTGCGCGACTACCCCGTCGGTCTGCGGCTCTACGACCTGCTCTTCGAGGCGGGCGAGGACCTGCGCCCGCTGCCCTTCGACGCCCGCCGGGACCGGCTGGAGGGCTGGTTCGCCCGCACCCGCCCGGCGCGGATGGACCTCTCGCCGCAGGTCGCCTTCGCTTCGGTCGAACAGCTCACGGGCTTGCGCGAGGGGGCGCGTGCCGCTGGCATCGAGGGGCTGATGCTGAAGCGCGGCGATGCGCCCTATGTCGCCGGCCGCCCCAAGGGGCTGTGGTGGAAGTGGAAGCGCGCCCCGCTCGCGGTGGATGTCGTGCTGATGTACGCGCAGCGCGGCCACGGCAAGCGCAGCAGCACCTACAGCGACTACACCTTCGGCCTCTGGCGCCCCGACGGGGAGGGAGGCGAGGAGCTGGTGCCGGTCGGCAAGGCCTATTCCGGCTATACCGACCAGGAGCTGGTCTGGCTCGACCGCTGGATTCGCAACCACACCACCGGCCGCTTCGGCCCGGTGCGGGAGGTGGAGAAGGCGCTGGTGCTGGAGGTGGTGTTCGACGCCGCGCAGCTTTCCTCCCGGCACAAATCCGGCGTCGCCATGCGCTTCCCGCGCATTTCCCGCCTTCGCCCCGACAAGCCCGCCGAGGAGGCCGACCGGCTGGAAACACTCATGGCCATGGTTGAAAGCAGCGAGAATAACGCGGCCTGAGCGGGAACTGTACCGCGTCTGCGGCGTTGGCTTTGCGGAACCGCCGAGGGCGGGAATCGCAGGAGAATGCCAAGATGCTGAAATGGGCCCTGATTTTCCTGGTCATCTCGCTGATCGCGGGCGGGCTGGGCTTCACCGGCGTTTCCGCCGCGACGGGGACGATCGCCAAGATCCTGTTCGGTATCTTCCTGGTGCTGTTCGTCATCTTCCTGATCCTGGCGCTGGTGGGTGGCGCCGCCGTCGCCTGATCGTCTGCTGCGCGTGCCCTGTTGACGGAAGGGCGCGCGCAGACTATTTCCGCCCCGCCCGGCGCCACTTGGTGCCAGGCAGGTGGGTGTGGCGGCCTTAGCTCAGTTGGTAGAGCGCCAGGTTGTGGTCTTGGATGTCACGGGTTCGAGTCCCGTAGGTCGCCCCAGCCTCACCCCCCCTTGATGCATCGCCGGACATCGCTCTCCATGCTTGCCATGGAGGTTCAACGCTGATGCCTGAAGCGCTGTATGTCGCCCTCAACGCCTTCATCGCGCTGCTGGTGATCCTGGACCCGCCGGGACTCGCCGTGCTGTTCCTCGGCATGACGCCGGACGACACGCCGGCGGCACGCCGCCGCCAGGCGCAGCGCGCGGTCAGCATCGCCGCCGTGGTGCTTATTGCCTTCGCCCTGTTCGGTGGCCTCCTGCTGGAGGCGCTGGGCATCGGCATGCCGGCGATGAAGGTGGCCGGCGGCCTGCTGCTCTTCGTGCTGGCCACCAACATGGCGCTGGGCAACACCGCTTCGCGTGCCTCCTCGGAGGAGCGGCAAGCGGCCGCCGACGAACCCGACATCAGCGTTTTTCCCCTGGCCATTCCTCTTCTGGCCGGGCCGGGTGCCATGACCACCATGGTGCTGATGCGCCAGCAGGCCGGCGAGGACCCATGGCGCTTGGCCGGTGTGCTGGTGGCTTTGCTGGCGGCGCTGGGTGTCACGCTGGCGACGCTCTGGGCTGCGGTGCCGGTCGGGCGGCTGCTGGGCGCCACCGGTGGGCAGGTGGTCGGCCGCGTCCTGGGCGTGATCCTGGCCGCGCTGGCGGCACAGATCGCCCTCGACGGCCTCCGCGCCAGCCTGTTCTGAGGCTCAGCCCCGCAAACGGTCCAGCAGCAGCAGCACACCGCCGGCGATCAGCCCCCAGAACGCCGCCCCGATCCCGAACAGCGCCAGCCCCGAGGCGGTGGTGACGAAGGTGAGCACGGCCGGCAACCGGTCCCGCTCATGCGCCATGGCGGCGGTCAGCGCGCCACCCAGGCTGCCGAGCAGCGCCAGCCCGGCCACCGCCTCGATCAGCAGCGGCGGCGAGGCGGCGATGAAGGCGGCCGCGAAACTCGCCCCGAGGCCAAGCAGCATGTAGCTGATCCCCGTCGTCGCCGAGGCCACCCAGCGCCGGGCGGGATCGGGATGCGCGTCCGGTCCGGCGCAGAGGGCGGCGGTGATGGCGGCCAGGTTGATCGAATGCGCGCCGAAAGGAGCAATGAGCGCGCTGGCGATGCCGGTGATCGAGAAGATCGGCCCTGGTTCCGGCCGGAAGCCTTGGGAGTGCAGCACGGCAAGCCCCGGCACGTTCTGCGAGGCCATGGTGACGAGGAAGAGCGGCAGCGCGATGCCCACGGCGGCGCCGAGGCTCGGATGCGGCGTGACCCATTCGAGGCGCGGCACGATGGAGCCCAGCGTGCCGGCGGGCACGGGGGTGGCCAGCAGGATCATCGCCGCCGCAACCGCCACGGCGACGGGCACCGCGTAGAGCCGGGCGAAGCGCCAGGCGACAGCCCAGGCCAGCACCACCGGCAGCGCCAGCAGGGGGAGGGCCTCCACCGCGCGAACCGGCGCAAGGCAGATTTCCAGCAGGACCCCGGCCAGCATGGCGCTGGCGAGGCTGGCCGGAATCGCGGCGACGGCACGCCCGAAGGGCCGCCAGAGGCCGGCCAGCAGGATCAGCAGCCCGGTCAGCAGGAAGGCGCCCACCGCCACGGGGAAGCCGCCCTCCGGCGCCCCGGTGGAGACCAGCAGCGCCGCACCGGGAGTGGACCAGGCGAGCACGATCGGCATCCGGTGCCGCAGACTGAGCCAGAGCCCGAGCGCCCCTTGCGCCACGCAGAGCGCCAGCAACCCCGAGGCTGCCTCAGCCGGGCTGGCCCCCATTGCCCGGAAGCCCTGCAGCACCACGGTGAAGGAGGAAGCGAAGCCGACCACCGCTGCCAGCACGCCCGCGATCACGGGCTGCACCAGCCCCGCCTTCCGTTCCACCATGTGCTGCCCTCTGCCGCCGACTGGATCTGCGGCGGAGGGTAACGTAATGTTGGATCCAATCAACGGTCGGATTTTGGATGTCACCTGCTTCCCCTCTGGACAGCCTCACCACCGCCGCCACCCCCCGCTGGCGCACGGCGACGGAGTTCGTCGAGGCGACGCTGAAGGCAGCCATCCTGGAAGGACGGCTGCCCGGGGGCATGCCCTTGCGGCAGGAGGAACTGGCCGAGCGGCTTGGCGTGAGCAGGATGCCGGTGCGCGAGGCCCTGCGGCAATTGGAGGCGCAGGCGCTGGTGGAGGTGCTGCCGCATCGCGGCGCGGTGGTGGCGGAGATCTCCGCCGCCGACGCTGCGGACCTCTTTGCCATCCGCCGCGCCCTGGAGCCGGCGGCGCTGCGGCTTTCCATCCCGAATCTCGGCGAGGCGCAGCGTGGCCAGGCCGCCGCACTGATCGCCGCGATGGATGTCGAGCCCGATCCGGGACGGATGGGCCTGCTGAACCGGCAATTCCACATGGCGCTCTATGCCGCCGCCGGCCACCCCCGCCTGCTGGTCCTGACGGAGCAGCACCTCGCCGCCTTCGATCGCTATCTCCGCTTCCACCTCGCGGCGCAGGGACGGGAGCGGATGGCACAGCAGGACCACCGTGCGATGTTGGAGGCGGCCGCGCAGGGCGACGCCGAGGCGGCGGTGACGGTGCTGGAAGGGCATATCGATCAGGCCGCGGAGGCCATCGCGCGCTTCTTCGCGGCGCGTGCGGCGCAGCGGTGTTGAGGAGCTGCCATCCGCAACGAAAGCTTCATGGAACCGTCACGCGGATGCCGTAGGCTTCATGTTTCCTGCGCCGCCTGGCGGCTTCTGCCGCCGCTGCTGACCGGGACGTGACACCATGCCAGACACCAACCTGCCTCATGGCGGGCACAAGCCGTTGGAACTTGAGGACATCGGCAGCAACCCGCGGCCGGAGAACACGATCGGGACGCTGATCGAGCGCCGCCTTTCCCGCCGCGCCGCCCTGCGCGGCCTGCTGGGCGCGGCGGCCACGGCCACCCTGGCCGACCAGCTCCTCGCCTCCGGCAGCCGTGCCCTGGCGGCCGAGACCGGCCCCTCCAGCCTGGGCTTCAAGGAACTGCGCCACCAACTCACCGAGCGCGACGCGGTGCCGGAGGGCTACGAGATCCAGACGGTGATCCGCTGGGGCGATCCGGTGCTGCCCGATGCGCCCAGCTTCGACCCGCGCAACCAGTCCGCCGAGGCGCAGGCCACCCAGTTCGGCTACAACAACGACTACGTGGACTTCTTCCCCCTGCCGCGCGGGAGCAAGACCGCCGATCACGGCCTGCTGGCGGTGAACCATGAGTATGCCGACACGCAGCTCATGTTCCCCGGCATGGGCGATGATGAATCCGCCCGTCTGAAGTCCAGCCGCGCGCAGGCGATGGTCGAGATGGCGGCGCATGGCATGTCCATCGTCGAGATCCGGCGCGAGAACGGTCGCTGGGCGCCGGTGAAGGCGGGCCCCCTCAACCGCCGCATCACCGCCGAGACACCGATCCGCATCAGCGGCCCGGCCGCCGGCCATGACCGCCTGAAGACCAGCGCCGATCCCGGCGGCCGCCTGGCGCTCGGCACGCTCAACAACTGCGCCGGCGGCAACACGCCCTGGGGCACGGTCATCACCTGCGAGGAAAACTTCAACCAGTATTTCGGCGGCGCGGCGGCGAAGACCGGCGCGCAGGCGGCGATGTACAAGCGCTACGGCATCGTCGAGCAGGCCAGCTATTCCTGGCCGCAGCATGTGGACCGCTTCAACCTGGACAAGGAACCCAACGAGCCGAACCGCTTCGGCTGGGTGGTGGAGTTCGATCCCTACGATCCGCAGAGCCAGCCGGTGAAGCGCACCGCGCTCGGCCGCATCAAGCACGAGGGCTGCACCCACGCGATCTCCGCCGATGGCCGCGTGGTCTTCTACATGGGCGACGATGAGCGCTTCGATTACGTCTACAAGTTCGTCACCGCCCGCGCCTGGAACCCGGATGATCTCGCCGCCAACCGCGACTTGCTGGACGAAGGCACGCTCTACGTCGCCCGCTTCCACGAGGACGGCCGCATGGAGTGGCTGCCGCTGGTGCACGGCGAGGGTCCGCTGACCGCCGCGAACGGCTTCAACAGCCAGGCCGAGGTGCTGATCGAGACGCGCCGCGCCGCCGACCTGCTGAAGGCCACGCCGATGGACCGGCCGGAGGACGTGCAGGCCAATCCGGTGAACGGCCACATCTATGCGATGTTGACCAATAACACCCGTCGCAAGCCCGAGCAGGTGGACAAGGCCAATCCGCGCGCTGCCAACGCGCACGGCCATGTCGTCGAGATGATCCCGCCCGGCGCCGGCACCGGCAAGGTGGACCACGCCGCGACCGAGGGCCGCTGGGAGATCTTCCTGGTTGCCGGCCGGCCCGGCACCGACCCCGGCGCCCGCTACCACCAGGGCACCAGTGCGGAAGGTTGGCTCTCCTGCCCAGACAACTGCACCTTCGACAGCAAAGGCCGCATCTGGATCGCGACGGACGGCGCGCCCGGCACCTCCAAGGTGGCCGACGGGCTCTATGCCGCCGACACGGACGGGCAGGGCCGCGCGCTGACCCGGCTGTTCTACCAGGCGCCCACCGGCGCCGAGGTCTGTGGCCCCTGCTTCACGCCGGATGACGAGACCGTCTTCCTGGCCATCCAGCACCCCGGCGACGACAAGGGCAGCAGCTTCGCCAATCCCTCGACGCGCTGGCCGGACTTCGACCCCGCCATGCCGCCGCGCCCCTCCATCATCGCCATCGTGAAGCGGGGCGGCGGCAAGATCGGCGCCTGAGCCGCCGGCGTGGGGCCTGGCGCACTGGCCAGGCTCCGCGCTGCTTGATTGCGGGCGGTGAAGGGGCAATCTGGAAGGCATGGAACAAGCCGCTTCCCCGCCGCTGGGCCGGCCGGATGGCCCGGGCACGCCGCCACCGCAGGGTGGCGAGACGCCGCGCGCTGCCGCTTCCGAGCGGCCGGACCCCTGGGGCCGCCGGGAAGGCCGGAACAACGGCCCGGGCAATGGCCCCTGGACGGAGCAGCCCGGCCCCTGGAGCCCGCGCGGGAGCTCCCGCATGCCGCCGCCGCGCGGCTGGCGCCGGCCGCGATCCGTGGGCGCCTCTGGTGAGGCGCCCGCCTGGCCCGGCCGCGGCGAGACGCTGCGCCGGATCGGCGGCTTCGCGCTGCTGGGCTGCTCGCTCTGGCTGGTCGCCATCCTTGCCTTCTTCCAGGCGATCATCGGGATGTTCTCGTGATGGAGACCGGCGTCCTTGAGCAGCTCCGGCTGCAGTTCCGCCAGCTTCGCGGTGCGTTGCTGGTGCTGACCGCCCTGCCGTTGGTGCCGGCGCTGCTGTTCAACCTGATCGGCGGGGCACAGAAGCCGATCCTGGGCACGCTGCTCGGCCTCGGGTTGCTGGCGCTCGCCGTGCGCAAGCTGCGGCGCGGCCATCTGCGTCCCGCCGCGCTGCTGGTGGGGGCGGCCACGGCCGTCGTCGCGGGCACGGCCGGGCATGTGGCGCCGGTCGCCGCCGTGGTGTTCGGCGCCATGGCCTATTTCGGCACCCGGCTTCTCTATACCGATGCGGAGCCCGCGGAGGTGGAACCGCCGCAGCCGGAGCCGCAGCCTGCCCCCGCGCCCCGTATCGATCCGCTGACGGCGCCGCGTGCACGCCTTGCCGCGCTGGAGGGCGCCGATGTCCGGCTGCGCCCGGCCCTGGCGGCGCTGCGCGAGGTGTTCACCGAACTGGAGCGGCGGCCGGAGGCAGGCAGCGAGGCCCGCCGCTTCCTCAACCTGCAGCTCGACGGGCTGGAGCGGATCGACGCCCGGCTGCGGCTCGGCGCGGAGCCGCCGGAGAGCCTGTCGCGGCTGGTGGAGGACATGGCGCGCGGCAGCACCGCCCTGCGCGACCGCATTCGTGCCGAGGAGAGCGCGGCGCTGGAGATCCAGGTGAAGGTGCTGGCCGACCGGCTGCGTGAGGAGGGTTACGCATGAGTTCCGACCAACTGACCGAAAGCGCGGCGGATCGCGGCGTACCCACGGAGAAGGTGGAGGCGCTCGCCGCCTCCATCGAGCTTTCCGATCCGGCGACCATCCTGCGCTTCGGCGCCGATACGCAGAACCGCGCCGCCGCGGCGGCCGACGCCATGCTCGGCGCCGCCCGCAACCAGACGACGGGGGAGGCGGGCGAGGCGCTGTCCGGCCTGCTCGCCACGCTGCGCGGCTTCGACGTCACGCAGCTCAGCGAGAAGCGCGGCCTCCTCTCGCGCCTGCTCGGGCGCGGCAAGGCCGAGGCCATGGCGATCATCCAGCGCTACGAAGGCGTGCGCGGCCAGATCGAGACGGTGGGCGACAAGCTCGACACCCATCGCACGCGCCTGCTGGAGGATGTCGAGCGGCTGGAGCGCCTCTACGCCGCGACGCTGGACTGGTTCCACGCCCTGGCCGAGCACATCGCCGCCGGCGAGGTGGTGCTGGCGCGCACCGATGCGGAGGCCATCCCCGCCGCCGAGCGCGCCGCCGCCGATCCGAAGGACACGCTGGCGCCGCAGAAGCTGCGCGACCTGCGCGCGGCGCGCGACGAGCTGGACCGCCGCGTGCACGACCTGCGGCTGACCCGCCAGGTGGCCATGCAGGCGCTGCCTGGCCTGCGGCTGATCCAGGAGAACGACAAGGCACTGGCGGCCAAGATCCTCTCGGTGCTGACCAACACCGTGCCGCTCTGGCGCACGCAGCTCGCCCAGGCGCTGGCCATCCAGAACATGCGCGAGGCTGGCGAGGCGGTGCGCGCCGCCACCGACCTGACCAACCGCCTGCTCACCGCCAATGCCGAGACGCTGCGCCAGGGCAATGCCGAGGCGCGGGTGGAGCTGGAACGCGGCGTCTTCGACCTCGCCGCCGTGCAGCAGGCCAATGCCGCCCTGGTGGCCACGCTGGAGGACAGCCTGCGCATCGCCGAGGAGGGCCGTGCGACCCGCCTGCAGGCCACCAAGGAACTGGTCAAGGCCGAGGCGGAGATCCGCCGCGCGCTGACCGCCACCCGGCCCCAGGGGAGCCAGCCTCAGCCCGACCTTGCGCGGCGCTGACGCGGGTTTTCCTCCGGGTGGTCTTGACCGCGGCCTCCGCAGGGGTTCCCCTTTCCCTATCAAGGGATAGGAGGAACGCCATGCGTGGCTGGGCCGTCGTGGAAGCCGGAGCACCGCTCCAGAACGTCGAGCTGCCGCTGCCGGAGCTGACCGGCGAGGAAGTGCTGATCGAGGTGACGCATTGCGGCGTCTGCCATTCGGACCTGCACATCTGGGAAGGCAGCTACGACCTGGGCAGCCGCGGCAAGATGTCGTTGGCCGATCGTGGCGTGACGCTGCCGCTGGCCATGGGCCATGAGGTGGTCGGCAAGGTGGTGAAGCTCGGCCCCGAGGCCAAGGGCGTCTCGCCGGGTGACATGCGGGTGGTCTTCCCCTGGCTGGGCTGCGGCAAGTGCGACCGCTGCAAGGCTGGCGACGACAATCTCTGCGCCGTCGCCGCCCGCAGCATCGGCGTCTTCCAGAATGGCGGCTATGCCTCGCATGTCATCGCGCGCAGCCCGCGCCACCTGGTGGCCTTCGACGGCATCCGGCCCGAGGTGGCGGCGACCTATGCCTGCTCCGGCATCACCGTCTACTCCGCCATCCGCAAGGTGATGCCGCTGCCCGCCGACCGCCCGATCGTCATCGTCGGCGCGGGTGGCCTTGGCCTGAACGCGATCGAGATCCTGAAGGCGCTTGGCCATAAGCGCATCTGCGTGGTCGATGTCGCGGCCGAGAAGCTGGAGGGCGCCAAGGAGGCCGGCGCCACCGACACGGTGCTGGCCGATGGCGAGGACACCGCGCAGCGCATCATCGGCGCCTGCGGCGGCCCGGTCGAGGCGATCATCGACCTCGTCAACGGCACCAGCACCGCGCGCTTCTCCTTCGACGCGCTGGTGAAGGGCGGCAAGCTGGTCCAGGTGGGCCTGTTCGGCGGCGAGCTGAACATCCCGCTGCCGATCATGGCCACCAAGGCCCTGACCATCCAGGGCAGCTATGTCGGCAATCCGCAGGATCTGCGCGAGGTGGTCGGGCTGGCCCAGGAGGGCAAGCTCTCGCCGCTGCCGGTGACGACGGAGCCGGCCAGCGAGGTGAACAACGTGCTGAACCGTCTGAAGGACGGCAAGGTGCGCGGCCGCGTGGTGCTGACCGCGGCCTGAAGAAAGTTTGGGGGAAGGAATTCCCCCAAACCCCCATCTTTTTTCTTCGGGTTCCCCGCGCCAGTCGTCTGCGCACCGCCAAACTGACAAAAAGAAGATGGGGGTCCGGGGGAATTCCTTCCCCCGGCCTTTTCTTTGTCTGTCACCCCGCGATGACGTCTTCCACCCAGCGCGCCCAGCCCAGCAGCGCCGCATCTTCGCCAAAGGGCGCCACGAGCTGCACGCCGAGCGGCATTCCCGCCGCGCCGGTGCCGGCGGGCAAGCTGATGCAGGGGCCGTGCAGGGCGGTCCAGAGCGCATTGCAGATCGGGTCACCCGTGGCTTCCAGCCCGACCGGCGCTTCGGAGGGCGCGGCGGCGGTCAGCAGCACGTCGAAGCTGTCCATCAAGGCGCGGAAGGCTTGCCGGCCCTCGGCAAAGGCGGTTCGGGCGGCAATCAGCTCCGCGACCGGCAGGCCGGCGGCCCAGTCCAGCCGGTCGTTCAGCACGGGTGAGATCAGCCCGCGCGCGGTGGCGCGTTCCCAGGCGAGGGAAAGCACCGTCTCGCCGTTCATCACCACCGGGTGCACCTGCGCCACCGCCTGCAGCGCCGGCGGAAGGGCGATGCGCGTGACCGTCGCGCCGGCGCGGGCACAGCGTTCGGCCACTTCCTCGATGCGGGTGGCGCTGTCCGGGCTGAGCGCTGCCTCGCCCGGCCCGAAGCAAAGGGCGATGCGCGGCCCGCTTTCGGCGCGGCTGCTGAGGTCGAGCCGCGTCAGGGCGCCGGCGAAGAGGGCGCAGTCCTCCACGGTGCGGCCGAACATGCCGATGGTGTCCAGGCTTTCGCTCATTACCTTCATGCCGGCGCGGTGGATCAACCCATGCGACGGTTTGAAGCCCGTCACGCCGCAATAGGCCGCGGGGCGCAGCACGGAGCCGGCGGTCTGGGTGCCGAAGGCGAGCGGGAAGAAGCCCGCCGCCACGCCGGCGGCCGAACCCTGGCTTGAGCCGCCGGGGGTGCGGGCGGGGTCATGCGGGTTGCTGGTGGGGCCGGGGTGGCGGGTTGCGAACTCGGTCGTCACCGTCTTGCCCATGATGATGCCGCCGGCCGCACGGGTCAGCGCCACGGCGGAGGCGTCGGCACGCGGCCGGTGCCCGGCCCAGATCGGAGAGCCGTATTCGGAGGGCAGGTCGGCAGTGTCCAGCACGTCCTTCACGCCGACGGGCAGGCCGGCCAGGGGACCACCGAGCGATCCGGCGGCGGCGCGGCGGGGCAGAGCGGGGTCGAGGCTGCTGAAGGCACGGACCACCGGCTCGCGTGCGGCGATGCGGTCCAGGCAGGCCTCCACCAGTTCGGTGGGAGCGAGGCGGCCAGCCGCGATGCGGCGGGCGGCCTCGGCGGCGGGAAGGTCAGCGGGGTGCGTCATTCCAGGAGGATGCGCGAAGGTTGCGCAGCCGGTCCAGTGCCTGTGACCGTCCGTGCTGCGCGCCGGGAGATGCCATCACCGTTGTCGCGGGGAGCAAATGCGCGACAATGCTGGCAGGAGTAGCCGAAGGGGAGGGCGGCCCATGCTTGAGGCGCGGACCATCAGCATCGGCATCGCGCGGGACTGGCGCGCGGTCTACGACGCCATCTGGCGACCGGAGGATTTTTGCAAATGGGCCTCCGGCCTCAGTCAGGCCAAGCTGCGGCGCGAGGGCGATGCCTGGCGCGCGGAAGGCCCTGAAGGTCCGGTGCGGATTCGCTTTACCGAGCGGAACCCTTATGGCGTGATGGACCACTTCGTGGATACCGGCACCGGCCCTGAGATCGCCGTGCCGATGCGCGTCGTGCCGAACCAGGAGAGCACGGAGGTCATGCTGACCCTGTTCCGCCAGCCCGGCATGTCGGTCCAGAAGTTCTTCGAGGATGCCGCCTGGGTGGAGCGCGACCTCGCCGCGCTCCGCGCCCTGCTGGAGAGCGGCTGAGGGGTTACTCCGCCGGCGCCAGCACCGGCGCCGCCACAGGTTCCGCGCGTTGCGCGTAGCGGCGGGCGAGGGTCGCGCAGACGAAGAGCTGGATCTGGTGGAACAGCATCACCGGCAGCACGATCATGCTGACCAAGTCGCCGGGGAAGAGGATGTTGGCCATTGGGATGCCGCTGGCGATGCTCTTCTTGGAGCCGCAGAACACCGCCACCACCTCGTCGGCCCGGTTCAGGCCGAGGCCGCGGCTGGCCAGCAGCGTGGCGCCCAGCACCGCCGCCAGCAGCACCGAGTCCAGCACCATGATGGCGATAAGCGCGGTGGGCGTGATCTGTCCCCAGATGCCGGCCACCATGCCTTCGCTGAAGGCGCCATAGACCACCAGCAGGATCGAGCCGCGGTCCACCAGGCTGGTCAGCGACTTGTGCCGCTGCAGCCAGCGCCCGGCGAAGGGCCGCACGGCTTGGCCGAGCGCGAATGGCAGCAGCAGGTGCAGGGCGATGTCATAGAGCGCCTCGGCGCTGAAGCCACCATGCCCGGCCCGCAGCAGCAGCGCGGTGAGCAGCGGCGTCAGCACCATGCCGGCGAGGTTGGAGAGTGTCGCCGCGCAAAGCGCCGCCGGCACGTTGCCGCGCGCAATGGAGGTGAAGGCGATGGACGACTGCACGGTGGAGGGCAGCACGCAGATGAACATCAGCCCCAGCGCCAGGGCCGGCGGCATGAAAGCCCCCGCCACGGCGGTGATGCCCAGGCCGAGCAGCGGGAAGAGCAGGTAGGTCGCCAGGAAGATCAGCGCCTGCAGGCGCCAGTGCAGCAGCCCTTCGAGCAGGTTCCGCGGCGCCAGGCGGGTGCCATAGAGGAAGAACAGCAGCGCCACCGCAGCCGAGGTGACATGGCCGAGGAGCGCCGCCCCGGCACCCTGCGCGGGGAACAGCGCTGCCAGCGTCACCGTGGCCACAAGGAGCACGAGGAAGGGGTCGAGCGGCAGCTTGGGAAGGCGGAGGGTCATGGCGATCTCTCGGATCGTGCGGGTGCTCCCGAGTTAGGCCCAGGTGCTTTATTCCGCCAGGGAATGGCACCGGATAACAGCCAACACGGATCGTGATAACAACGTGCCATGCTTTCGCCCCTGCTGCTCCGCTCCTTCCTCGCCGTGGCCGAGACGCGCTCCTTCACCCGGGCAGCACAGCGCCTCGCCCTGCGGCAATCCACCGTCAGCCAGCACATCCGCAAGCTGGAGGCAGCGGTGGGCCGCGCCCTTTTCGTGCGCGACACCCATGCCGTTGCCCTGACGCCCGACGGCGATGCGCTGGTGGACTTCGCCCGCGGCGTGCTGGAAGCCAATGAACGGATGGAGCGCTTCCTGGCCGGGGCGCATCTGCGCGGGCGCATCCGGCTCGGGGCTTCGGAGGACTTCGTCTCCGCCCGGCTGGCGGAGGTGCTGGCCGGGTTCACCCAGGCGCATAGCGGCGTGGACCTGGAGCTGACGGTTGGCCTTAGCGGCACGCTCTACGAACGCTACGACGCGGGGGAGCTGGACGTCATTGTGGTGAAGCGCCGCGCCGGCGACCCGCGCGGCGCCTTTGCCTGGCGGGAGCAGCTGGCCTGGGTGGGGCGTCCCGGCTTACGGCCGGACCCGGCGCAGCCGCTGCCACTGGTGCTCTTTCCGCCGCCCAGCATCACCCGCGCGCTGGCTCTCCAGGCGCTGGAACAGGCGGGCCGCACCTGGCGCGTGGCCTGCACGAGCCCAAGCCTCAGCGGGTTGCGGGCGGCCGCCATGGCGGGGCTCGGCGTGGCGCCGCACTCCACACGGCTGTTGCCGCCCGGCTTGGCGCCGCTGCCCCCCTCCCGCCACCTGCCGGAGCTTGGGCAGATCGAGTTCGTGGTGATCGGACCGGGTCCGCAGCACCGGCTGGCCTCGGCCCTCGTCTCGGCGCTGCTGCGGCACCCGAGCCGCCTGCATCCCGGCCCGGACTGAGCCCCGCATCCCCTGCCTCGCATCCCCTCTGGCGGCGGGATGAGCGCCATCCCATCTGATGCCAATGCCCAGGACCTTCCATGCGGACGCACGCGACGACATCCCGGTCGCCGTGTCGGAGGATGGCGTGCTGCTCTACGCCGTCCCTTGCCGCCCCGAGTCGCTTCCCGCCGTGACGCCGCATGCCCTCAGCCTGGCCTGGGAGGCGGCCCGGGCCGCCGCCACGGCCGAGGCGTGGGGACCGCGCCGCAGCCTCCGATTCGAGGGCGGCCCCGTGCTCGCCCTGGCCGATGCCGACGCCGCCTGCTGGGCCGAGGCGGTGGACCGCACCGTGGGTCTGACGCATCTCGCCGGCCTTTCCCTCTGTTTGCGGCTGCTGGCACTGGTGGAGCTGCTGGGGCGGGCACGCTGGATGGCCGGCCTCTTCGCCATCGATTCCGGCGGTATCGAGCTGCATCCGGCACTGCTCGCCGCCGCCGCGAATCTGCCGCTCGACGGCGCAGCCCGGTTCGACGAACACGGCATGAAGCGTCTATTGTCACGGCGCATCGCCGGCGCCGGCGGCGCGGCGGAGGAATAGAGGGGCGGCAACCGTCCCCGCGTCCCGGCTTGCCGTCCGTGCGGCGTCTGCCCCTGAGACCTGCCGGAGCGCATCATGAAACGCCTCGTCCTCCCCCTGCTGCTGTTGACGGCCGCCTGTAGCGGCGCGGCGCCCCGCACCGCCGAGGAGCGCCAGCAGGGTGCCGCGCTGTCAGCCTGCCGGCAGGAGGCGGAGCGGGTGATGCGCACCCGCGAACGCGGCCAGACCATGCGGGTGGATGAGGCCGAGTCCCGGCTCGGCGCCGGCCCCTTCACCGACGCCAGCCTGGCCAGCTCGATGAACACCGAGCGCCTCGGCGCCCGCTATGAGCAGGACCAGATGGTCCAGGAATGCCTGCGCGGCCGGCAGGAGGGCAACATGCCGGGCGCCGCCGCGCCGCCGGCCGGAAGGACGGGCCGGGGCTCCTGAGCTGCCGCTTTTCCGGTCGCCCTTCGGCGCGCTGACCCGCGCGCTGGCGACCCGCAACGCCCGGATCTTCTTCGGCGCCAGCCTCGCCTCCTGGACGGGGCTCTGGATGCACCGCATCGCCGTGGCCTGGCTGACCTGGGAACTCACCCATAGCGCGCTCTGGGTGGGCCTGGTCGCCTTCTGCGACCTGGCGCCGGCCGCGGTGATCAGCCCCTTTGCCGGCGCCATCGCCGACCGCGCAGACCGCATTCGCCTCGCCACCATCTCACAGGCGCTGATCGGGCTGGAGGCGGCGACGGTGGCCACGTTGGTTGCCACCGGAAATATGCGGATCGAGTTCCTGCTGCTGCTGGAACTCTGCTCCGGCACGGCGGCCAGCTTCGCCCAGCCGGCGCGGCAGACATTGATGCCGGGCATCGTCGGCGCCGCCGACCTGCCGGCGGCGGTCGCCTGCAATTCCCTGGTGTTCAACGTGGCGCGCTTCATCGGCCCGGCGCTCGCCGGTCCGGTGATCGCCGCCTTCGGTGTGGCGCCGGCGATCGCCTGCAACGCGCTTGCCTATGGCAGCGCGGTGATCACCATGCCGATGCTGAAGGTGGACCCGGCGCATCGCCGCGGCCACCCGGCAACCGCGAGCCTGCTCGGCGAAGTGAAGGAGGGCTTCACCTATGTCGCCCGCCATCCCGGCCTCGGGCCGTTGCTCGGCTATGCCGCGCTGATCGGGGTGCTGCTGCGCTGCGTACAGGAACTGCTGCCGCCCTTCGTCGAGCGAAATTTCGGGCGCGGCGCCGAATCCTTGGCGATGCTCACGGCCTCTTTCGGTGTCGGGGCGCTGGTCGCTGGCCTCTGGCTGGCGGCGCGCGGGCGGGTGACGGGCGCCACGCGCATCGCCATCCTGGCCGGTCTGTGGCAGGCGCTGGCTGTCATCGGCTTCGTCGCCACCGGCTGGTTTCCCTTCGGGCTGGTCTGCGCGGCGCTGATCGGCGCCACCGCCTCGCTGCACGGCATCTCCGTGCAGCAGCTCGCGCAGATGGCGGCGGCGCCCGAGATGCGCGGCCGGGTGCTGGCGCTCTGGGGGCAGATCACCCGCGCCTGCCCGGCGCTTGGCGCGCTGATGCTGGGCGCCTCCGGCGAGGCCTTCGGCCTGCGCATCCCGACCCTGGTCGGCGCCGGCCTCGCCCTCGGCGTCTTCGCCTGGGGCTGGACACGCTATCGGACCATTGAGGCGGCGCTGGAAGTCGCGCCGGAAGAACTGAGAGAGGACAGGCATGCTGCAGGCAGCGATCATCGGCATGGGCCGCTGGGGACGCACCCTGGTGGAGAGTGTCCAGGGGAGCAACGAGGCGGGGATTCGCTTCGTGGCGGGGCAGACGCGCAGCCCGGAGAAGGTGAGGGACTGGGCGGCGGAAAAGAAGATTCGCCTGCTCGACAGCTACGACGCCGTATTGGCTGACCCGGAGGTTCAGGCGGTGGTGCTGGCCACGCCGCACAAGCTGCACGCCGAACAGGTGATCGCCGCCGCGCGCGCCGGCAAGCATGTCTTCGTCGAGAAGCCCTTCACGCTGGACAAGGCCAGCGCCGAGGCCGCCGTCGCCGCCTGCCGCGAGGCGGGCGTGATGCTGGCGCTCGGCCACAACCGGCGCTTCCTGCCGGCGGTGGCGGAGATGAAGGCGATGCTGGCGGATGGCAGCATCGGCACGCTGCTGCATGTCGAGGGGCATTTCAGCGGCCCCGGCGCCGCCGGCTACAAGCCGGGCATGTGGCGCGCCGACCGCGCGGAGAGCCCGCTCGGCGGCATGGGTGGCATGGGCATCCACATGATCGACATGATGATCAACCTGGCCGGACCGATTGCCGAGGTTACCGTGCACAGCACCGCCCGCGTGCTGGAGAACGGGCTCGACGACACCACCGCCATGCTCTGCCGCTTCGCCAGCGGCGCCACCGGCACCTTCGCGACGCTGGCCTATGCGCCGCGCTGCTGGCGCGTCGCCCTCTACGGCTCCGAGGGCTGGGTGGAGCTGACCGACCACGAGCACATGGTCTACCGCCCGCGCGAAGGCGAGGGCTTCGTGCGCGACTATCCCAAGACGGACATCGAGCGTGCCGAGCTCGCCGCCTTCGCCGCCGCGGTGGCGGGCGGCCCGGCCTATCCGCTGCCGGTGGAGCAGGCCATCCATGGCGTCTCGGTCTTCGAGATGATGATCGCCTCCGCCGCCTCCGAGGGCGGCGCCCGCGCCGTCCCCTGAGGGAGGGGTTCCGGTAATTCCCGGGTGGGGGTGGTTCCCACCCGGGCCGAAGCCGGGCTAGAAGCGGCAAGCCTCATTCCGGCGCCGGGGCAGGTCCATGGCGCCGGACCCATCGCAGGGAGCGCGTTGAACCATGGCCAAGATTACCCGCCACGACAGCAATAAGGTCCTTTCGGGCGCCGTCGAGTACCACAACTTTGTCTTCCTCGCCGGTATGACCGCCGACGACCTGTCGCAGGACGTGGTCGGCCAGACCAAGCAGGTGCTGGCGAAGATCGACGCCGCGCTGGAAGGTCACGGCACGGACAAGACCCGCCTTCTGCAGGCGCAGATCTGGCTGAAGGACATCCGCGACCGTGGCGCGATGAACGAGATCTGGTCGGAGTGGCTCCCGGAGGGCGGCGCCCCGGTGCGCGCCTGCGTGCAGGCGAACATGGCGGACCCCCGCCACCTCGTCGAGATCATGATCACGGCCTGCCGCTAAGCGGTAGCTAAGCAGCGCGAAAATCCGGAACCGGAATGAACGGCGCCGCGGAAACCGTCCGCGGCGCCGAATCTTTTTCTTTTCCAGTGGCTTGCTAAGTGCTGTTGCAGTTCTGCCGCAACACTGTGACATTCCGCTCGCGATTCCGCGAGTCTAGGATTAACTTCATATTAACGCGTTGCCTGCAGCACCGGATTTTCCGAATCACATCGCATTGCGGCGTGTATCAGTCCCACGGGATTGCCGCTCCCTTCCTGCCCTTGCTACCCGCTGAGGGCCGCGACGAGAGCGCGGTGGGGGACATAGCGGTGGGGATCGCATGCGGGGCAGCAGCACAGCGGTGGCGTTCGCGCTATTGATCGGTTCGTTTTGTGCCGTTTCGACGGCTGCAGATGCGACGACCAGCCGGAAGGCACGGGAGACTCTGAAGCAGCCGCGCGTGACACTGGCGCAGACCACCGTTCGCAGCGTGAAGTCGCAGACGCTGAAACTGCCCGCCGGCCGCCGCACCACCGCCGCTGTCGCGCCGGCGCACGAATCCTTCGCCACGCCGATCTCCTGCGTGCCCTATGCGCGCTCCATCACCGGCATGGACATCACTGGCAATGCCTATACCTGGTGGGGCAGTGCGGCGGGCGTCTATGCGCGCGGCCAACGGCCAGAGCGCGGCGCGGTGCTGAGCTTCAAGTCCTCCGGCGGGATGCGCCTGGGCCATGTTGCGGTCGTGTCGCGCATCGTTAGCGCGCGCGAGATCCTGGTGGATCATGCCAACTGGGAAGGGCCGGGCATCCGCAAGGGCACGGTGATGCATGGCGTCTCCGTCATCGACGTCTCGCCGGCGAATGACTGGACCGAGGTTCGCGTGCAGATCGGCCGCAGCGACGAGGCCTATGGGCGCGTCTACCCGACCAATGGCTTCATCTTCAACCGCGCTCCTGGCACGCTGCGCATGGCCTCCACCGGCGAGAGCTACGACGAGGTGGCCGAGGCGCCGGCCGGCCCCCATGCCGAGCACATGGCTGAAGCCATGCGGAGCCTGAATCTCAACGCCACGCGCTGAGCGCCTGGCCGCCGCCGCCCCCCCCCGGCGGCGTGGCATGACCCTGCCGCCCTGAGGTCCCCGCCCTCGCGCGCCATTTGCGCGCCATGCGCGCCCGGAGCATTCTCCGCGCCTGCTGGGTTGCCCGAAGGGCTGCCCATGGGCTTGAGGAGTTGCTGATGGCCGTGATCGTGCCGCATGCCGCGCATTGGGGCAGTTTCGACGCCGTGGTGGAGCAGGGCCGCCTGACCGGCGTCCGCCCCTTCGCGCGCGACCCCAACCCTGGCCGGCTGATCGAGGCTGTGCCGGATGCAGTGCACGCGCCCTCCCGCATCGACCGGCCTTATGTCCGTGCCGGCTGGCTGCGGGGCGAACGGCGCGGCGCCGCGCGCGGCGACCGTGACTTCGTGCCAGTCTCCTGGGATGAGGCCGTCCGTCTCGCGGCGGAGGAAAGCGCCCGGGTGCGGGCCGAGCACGGCCACACCGCCATCTTCGGCGGCTCCTATGGCTGGTCCTCCGCCGGGCGCTTCCACCACGCGAAGAGCCAGCTCCAGCGCTTCCTTGGCCTCGGCGGCGGCTACACCACCCAGGTGACGAACTACTCCTACGGCGCCGGCATGACGCTCATGCCGCATATCCTCGGCACCAACGACGTCATCCAGGGGCCGGTCACGAGCTGGCCCAGCATCGAGAAGCACACGCGGCTGATGCTCTGCCTCGGCGGCCTGCCGCTGAAGAACGCCCTGATCACCGCCGGCGGCGCGGGCGCGCATGAATACGTGCCCTGGCTGCGGCGAGTGGCGGCGGCGGGCGTGCGCTTCGTCAACATCTCGCCTTTCCGTGGCGACACGCCCGACTTCCTGAATGCCGAATGGGTGCCGATCCGCCCCAACACGGACACCGCGCTGCTCCTCGGCATGATGCAGGCGCTGGTCTGCGAAGGGCTGGAGGATCGCGGCTTCCTCGCCACCCACTGCACCGGCTGGGAGCGGCTGCGGCCCTATATCCTCGGCGAGAGCGACGGCACGCCCAAGACGCCGGAATGGGCCTCTGCCATCACAGGGGTGCCGGCCGAGAAGATCCGCGCCCTCGCCTGGGAGGCGGCGCGCCTGCCCACCATGCTGACCGCCACCTGGTCCATCCAGCGCGCCGAGCATGGGGAGCAGCCCTGGTGGGCCCTGGTGGCGCTGGCCGCCATGCTGGGCGGCATCGGAAAGCCGGGGCAGGGGGTCACCTTCGGCTATGGCTCGATGAACGGCATGGGCACGCCGCGCCGCGGCCTGCCTTCCGTCTCGCTGCCGGCCACCCGCAACCCGGCGGGCCTTTCCATCCCCGTCGCCCGCGTCACCGAGCTGCTGGAGCGGCCGGGCGAGGTGCTGCAGTACAACGGGCGCGACATCACGCTACCCGACATCCGCCTGATCTGGTGGGCGGGTGGCAACCCCTTCCACCACCACCAGGACCTCAACCGCCTGCTGCGCGCCTGGAACCGCGCCGAGACCATCATCGTGCAGGAGCCCTGGTGGACCGCCGCTGCGCGCCATGCCGACATCGTCCTGCCGGCCACCACGACGCTGGAGCGCAACGACATCGGCTCCTCCTCGGCCGACCGCTTCCTGCGCGCCATGCACAAGGCCATCCCATCGCAGGGCCAGGCGCGCAACGACCACGACATGCTGGCCGACATGGCCGAGCATCTCGGCTTCCGTGACCGCTTCACAGAGCAGCGCGACGAGGGCGCCTGGCTGCGCCATCTCTACGAGCGCTGGCGGCAGGCCTGTGGCCGCCTCGGCTTCGCGGCGCCGGACTTCGAGCGCTTCTGGGCCGAAGGTTATGTCGAAGCACCTCCGCCGGAGGAGGATTTCGTGCTGTTCTCCGACTTCGCCGGCGACCCGGTGGCCAATCCCCTCAACACGCCCTCCGGCAAGGTGGAGCTGTATTCCGAGACCATCGCCGGCTTCGGCTATGAGGAGATCGGCGGCCATCCGCGCTGGCAGGAGCCGAAGGAGTATCTCGGCGCTCCACTCGCCGCCCGCTTCCCGCTGCACCTGCTCTCCTACCAGCCGGCGACGCGCCTGCACGGCCAGCTCGACCCCGGACGCGTCGCGGCGGAGAGCAAGATCCAGGGCCGCGAGCCCCTGCTGATGCACCCGGAGGACGCCGCCACGCGCGGCCTCGCGGAGGGCGACATCGTGCGCGTCTTCAACGAGCGTGGCGCCTGCCTCGCTGGCTTGCGGCTGAGTGACGGCTTGCGGCGCGGCGTGGTCGCCATGGCCACCGGCGCCTGGTGGGACCCGCTGCGGGAGGAAGGGGCACTGGACGTGCATGGCAACCCTAACGTGCTGACGCAGGATGTCGGCACCTCGCGGCTCGGCCAGGGCAGCGCGGCGCAGTCCTGCCTGGTGGAGGTGGCACGCTTCGCCGGCCCGCTGCCGCCGGTGACGGTGCATGACGCGCCCCGCGCGAGGGAGGCAGTGTCGTGAGGGCGTTCGGCCGCCGCGCGCTGCTCGCCGCCGGCGCGGCGCTGCCCTGTCTGCCGGCCGCGGCCCAGGCGGCGCGCATTTCCACGCTGGACATGCCGCCGCTGCGCATGCCGCTAAAGCTGGACGACACGGTCGCCTCGGGATACCGCCGCAACGTGCTGGTCCGCTGGGGCGACCGCGTGACCTATGATGCCACTCCCTGGAATCCGCTGCAGCCCACTCCGGCCGCCGCCGCCACCCAGTTCGGCTGGGACGCGCGGATCTGCGGCATGGTGGTGCCGCCGGTGGGCGCCGACGGCGTGGAACGCGCGGTGCTGGCGGTGGCGCACCCCACGGTGGACCCGGCCATGGCCTTCCCCGGCGGGGAGGACCGTCCGGCGGTGGCGGCGATGATGCAGGGCGCCTCGCTGCTGAACATCGAGAAGCAGGGTGGCCGCTGGGTGGTGGTGGATGGCGGCTACCAGGCCCGCCGACTGACCGCCGAGACGCTCTGCCGCATCAACGGCCCGGCCGCACAGGTCACAGGTGGGCTGGTTCAGGGCCTGCTGGCGGTCTCCGGCGGCTGCCCGACCCCCTGGGGCACCCAGCTTCTGGCGGAAGGCGATCCGGCGCAATGGATGGCGCGCCTGGGCCCGGCCGATGCGCGCTTCACCGAGGGCCTGCGCTTCGGCTGGGTGGCCGAGCTGGACCCGATGGACCCCGGTGCCGTGCCGGCCAAGCGCACCGCGCTCGCCCGTTTTCCACACGGCGACGTGGCGGCGGCGGTCAGCCGCGACGGTCGCGCGGTGGTCTATCTCTCCGACCGGCGCGCCTTCGGCCACCTGTTCCGCTTCGTCTCGGACGGGCCGGCGAACGCGCCCGACGCGCTCGACCTCGGCACCCTCTCGGTGGCGCGCTACGAACAGGGGCGGCTGCGCTGGGAGCCGTTGCCACGCACCGTGGACATGCTGCTGAACCCGATCGCCTATGCCGCCCAGGCCGGCGCCATCGGCTTCGACGTGCCGGGCGGCCTGGCCGTGGATCCGCATTCGGGCTGGCTCTACCTCGCCTGCAGCAGCAATGGCGCGCGGCGGCCGGATCAGGTGGACCGCCTCAACCCCCGTCCCGGCAACCGCTCGGGGCATATCGTGGAGATCATCCCCGAAAGCGGCGACCACGCGGCGAGCGAAGCGGCGGCCAGCGTGCTGCTGCTCGGTGGCGCGCCGCCGCCCCGCCTGGCTGGCCTCGCCGGAAGCTGGCCCGACGCGCCGGCCACCCTGGCCGTGGATGGCGCCGGGCGGCTTTGGATCGGTACCGACCATGCCGGGCTGGTCGGGCCGCAACCCGACATCCTCTTCGGCTGCGACACGGCGGGGCCAGGGCGGGGCCTGCCGCTGCCACTCTACGGTGCGCCACGCGGCGGGGCGATCGGCGGCGCGGCGATGAGCCCGGACGGGATGACCCTTTTCGCGGTGGTGCGCACGCCGGGCGCCGAGCCGGGCGCGAGCTATGCCCGGCCGGGTACGCGCTGGCCCGCCTTCGACCCCCGCCTGCCGCCGCGCACCACGCTGGTCGCCTTCAGCACCACCAGCGGCGCGCCGGTGGGGGGCTGAGACGGGGCCTCAGACCCGGGCGGCCTGGAAGGCGGCGGCGGCGCGGTCTTCCGCCTGTCCGATCCTCGCGAAGTCGCCGCGCAACGCCTTCAGCGCGTTCCGCTCCTGCTCAATCTCGGTGGCGGTGCGGAAGCCCAGCCGCCGCAGCAGCGGGACGGGTGGGCACCAGCCCTGCACCGCATGCTGGAAGAGGAAGGCTGTCACCAGCGCGGGCAGCGCCAGCCAAGGCCGGTCCCGCGTCGCGCCGAGCACGATGCCCGTAAGGGCGAGGCTGGCGGCATTGGCCTCCAGACTGCGCTCGATGTCCCACTCCCGGTCCAGCTCCGCGAGGCGGCCGGGGATTTCGGCCGGGCGGCGCGCGAAATAGGCGACGCGCGCCGCGGCCTCGTCGCGGATCTTCCGGTTCACAGCGGCGGCGGTGTGGAGGGGGACGCGCTCGGTCGTGGCTGGCAGCATGGTCTCGGCTCCGTCCTGGTTCCCCTCGGGGCATCAGTTCCCCAACACGCGGATGGCTCCGGTGGTTTCGGAGCCGGAGCCATCCCGGACAGGCCTACCCTCAGCCGGCCGTGCTGCTGTGGGGCGCCGTGACCTCGCGCCGCGCGATGCGCAGCGTGACGTAGCCCAGCAGCCCCGCCAGCAGCGAGCCGGCCAGGATGCCGAACTTCACCCGGTCCTGCAGGTCGGGCGCATCGGCGAAGGCGAGCAGGCCGATGAACAGGCTCATGGTGAAGCCGATGCCGCAGAGCAGCGACACCCCGAACAACTGCGCCCAACTGGCCCCCGCCGGGAGGTCGGCGGCGCCGAGCCGGATCATCGCCGCCGAGGCACCGAAGACGCCGATCACCTTGCCCAGCACGAGGCCACCGGCCACGCCGAGCGTCAGCGGCTCCAGCAGCACCGAGGGGCTGATGCCCGCGAAGGAGACGCCGGCATTGGCGAAGCCGAAGATGGGCACGATGACAAAGGCGACCGGCTTGTGCAGCGCGTGCTCCAGCCGGTGCAGCGGGGATTCGGCGTCGGTCGCCTCCGGCATGCCGGGTGTCAGGCGGATCGGGATGGTCAAGGCCAGCAGCACGCCGGCCAGCGTCGCATGCACGCCGGAGCGCAGCACCAGCAGCCAGAGCACGGCGCCGAGCAGCAGATAGGGCAGCAGGGACCGCACGCCGCCGCGGTTCATGCCGTAGAGAACGGCCAGCACCAGCGCAGCGCCGCCGAGGTCCAGCAGGGAGAGGTTGCCGGTGTAGAACAGGGCGATGATCACCACCGCGCCGAGGTCGTCGATGATGGCCAGCGCCGCCAGGAACACTTTCAGCGAGGCCGGAACGCGCGGGCCGAGCAACGACAGCACCCCGAGGGCGAAGGCGATGTCGGTGGCCGAGGGAATGGCCCAGCCGCGCAGCGCCTGCGCGTCGCCGCTGTTGAAGGCGACGTAGATCAGCGCCGGTGCCGCCATGCCGCCCGCCGCCGCGACGCCGGGGAGCACGCGCCGGCTCCAGCTCGAAAGCTGGCCATCCAGCATCTCCCGCTTGATTTCCAGCCCCACCATCAGGAAGAAGACGGCCATCAGCGCGTCGTTGATCCAGTGCTGCAGGTTCAGCGGGCCGATGTAGCTTGTCATCGCGCCAAAATAGGCCGGTGCCAGTGGTGAGTTGGCCACCAGGATCGCAAGCGCCGCGACCGCCATGAGCACCAGTCCGCCCGCGGCCTCGCTATCGAGAAAGCCCCGCAGCATCGACTGGATGCGGCTCTTTCCGGCACGCCCTGCCATTCCGTCCATCAGTTATTCCATCTTCTGTGTCCCACCCGGATGCGCCCCTGCTGGGCAAGAGCGGCTTCCAGAGGAGAAAACATTAAAATCTGTTCATGATATCCGACCCTGCCTGAAGTGGGAAGGCGAGGCCATCATTGGACACTTCGAAGACCGGCTTTGGCTTACGAGAGGCGGGCCGCACGCATTTGCGACGCGACTTCCTGGGCTCAATCCATGCCGCGCGCGGTCGTTTCGGAACGGTGTGGAACGATGCGGAGAGTTCACTTATTGTTCTAGTGAGGTGGTGCGTTGCGCACGACCTCTTGCGTGAATGTTCTTTTTATGTTCGCATCTGCCTCATGCCGATGCCGTCCTCCGCCCCCTTCGTTCCGGCCACCTGGGCCTCTCCGCTGTCCCCGGCGGACCCCCCTCCCAGGTATGCGCCGGCCGGCGGAGCGCAGCGGCACGGCAGAGCGCGGGCAGGGCGGGTTTCCCTGCCCGCGCTCCCCCAGCTGCTGCGGGAGATCATGCTGGGCACGGTGCTCGGCATCCTCGGCGGATGGCTCGGGGGCTGGGTGGCCGCCTGGCTGCTGCTCTGACGGCTCAGACGGAGAGATAGCGGGCACGCAACGGCGCATCGGCCAGCAGCGCGCCCATCGGCCCCTGGTGCCTGACCTGGCCGACCTCCAGGATATAGGCCCGGTCGGCCACTGCCCCGGCGAAGGCCAGGTTCTGCTCCGACAGCAGGATGGAAAGCCCCTCCGCTTTCAGCTCGGCGATGGCCGCGGCCATCCGCTCCACCACCACCGGCGCCAGGCCTTCGGAAGGCTCGTCCAGCAGCAGCAGGCGCGGATTGCCCATCAGCGTGCGGGCGATGGTGAGCATCTGCTGCTCGCCGCCGCTCATCCGGCCGCCGAGGCGGTGGCGCATGGCGTCCAGGCTGGGGAACAGGGCGAAAAGCCGTTCCGGCGTCCAGGGCCGCAGGCCAGGGCGGGGCGGACGGCGGCCCACCTCCAGGTTTTCCAGCACGGTGAGGTCGGCGAAGATGCGCCGCTCCTCCGGCACGTAGCCAATGCCGGCCCGGGCGACGGCATGCGGCGGCTGGCCCGTGAGCGCGGCGCCCTCGAAGGTCACCGATCCGGCACTGGGTAGCACCAGGCCCATGATGGCCTTCATGCTCGTGCTCTTGCCCGCGCCGTTGCGGCCGAGCAGGCAGACCACCTCGCCCTTGCCGACGCTCAGCGAGACGCCGTGCAGGATATGCGCGCGGCCGTAATGCGCGTGCAGCCCTTCCACCGCCAGCATCAGTGGAAACCTCCACCGAGATAGACCTGCCGCACCTTCGGGTCCGCGCGCACGGCTTCCGGTGCGCCACCGGCGATCAGGCGGCCCCGGTCCAGCACCAGCACACGGTCGGCATGGGTGAAGACCACGTCCATGTCGTGCTCGGTGAAGAGCACCGCGATGCCACCGGCGCGGGCGATCGCGGCGGTTTCGGCCATCAGCGCGACGCGCTCGGCGGGCGCCATGCCGGCGGTGGGCTCGTCCATCAGCAGCAGGTGCGGGCGGTTGGCGAGCGCCATGGCCAGTTCCAGCCGCTTCAGGTCGCCATAGGCCAGCACGCCGCAGGGGCGCCCAGCCTGGTCCGCCATGCCGACGCGCACCAGCAGCGCCTCGGCCTCCGCAGTGAACTGTCGCGCCGCCGGACGCCACAGACCGAGCAGCCGGCGGGCATGGGAGAGCAGCGCCATGCGGACATTGTCCAGCACCGTCATCGAGGCGAAGGTGGCGGTGATCTGGAAGCTGCGGCCCACGCCGAGCCGCCAGATGGCACGCGGCGGCAGGCCGGTGACGTCCCGCCCGGCCAGCCGCACCCGCCCCGCGTCGGGACGGATCTGGCCGTTCAGCATGTTGAAGCAGGTGCTCTTGCCGGCGCCATTGGGACCGATCAGCGCCAGCATCTCGCCCGGGGCGAGGGCGAAGGAAACGCCGTCCACCGCGCGCACGCCGCCCCACGCCTTCACCAGCCCCTCCGCCTCCAGCGCGGGTGTCATGGCGCATCCTCGCGGCGCAAGGCACCCGCGAGACCGCGTGGGAAGAACAGCACCAGCGCCAGGATGACGAGGCCGAGCAGCAGGCGCCAATAGTCCGTCACGCGGGCAAGCTGCTCCTGCAGCCCGGCATAGGCGACGGCGCCGATGATCGGTCCGTTCAGCGTCTGCACGCCGCCGAGCAGCACCATCAGCAGCGCGTCCACGCTGCGGGGGATGTCGAGCACGGAGGGAAAGACGCTGCCCTTGCCATAGGCGAAGAGCGCGCCGGCAACCCCAGCCATGGCGGCGGCGAAGGCGAAGGCCAGCCAGCGGATGCGGAAGGCATCGATGCCGATGGCCTCGGCGCGCAGGGCGGAATCCCGCTGCGCCCGCAGCGCCATGCCAAAGGGCGCCTGGATGGCGCGCCGCAGCAGCCAGACCGCCGCACCGCAGAGCACCAGCGAAAGATAGAAGTAGGCGAGCCGACTCCGCGCCCATCCGCTTGGCCAGACACCGAGGATGCCGTTGTCGCCGCCCGTCAGCTCGACCCACTGGAAGGCGATGCTCCAGGCGATCTGCGCGAAGGCGAGGGTCAGCATGGCGGAATAAACGCCGGAGAGCCGCACGCAGAACCAGCCGAAGAGCAGCCCGACCAGCCCAGCGGCGAAGGGCGCGGCGAGCAGACCAAGTTCCATCGGCGCGCCGAGGTGGCGGAACAGCAGCGCCGCGGCATAGGCTCCGGCACCGAAATAGGCGGCGTGGCCGAAGCTCGCCATGCCGCCCGGCCCCATAATGAAATGCAGGCTGGCGGCGAAGAGCACGAAGCTGGCGAAATCGGCCAGCATGATCAGCGGATAGTCGCCGAGGAAGGGCGGCAGCACGAGCAGCAATGCCAGGGCGGCGAACGCGGCGAGGCGCAGCGCAGGCGGCATGGCGGCGGGAAGAGGAAGGGCCATCTCGCTCGCGGGCGCTGCGCCGGAGGGCTTGCGGCCGAGCAACCCGTAGGGACGCAGCACCAGCACAACGGCCATCACCAGGAAGACCAGCACCAGCGTGATGCGCGGGAAGACGAGAATCCCGAAGGCGTGCAGCTCGCCGATGAGCAGCGCGGCGAGGAAGGCGCCGGGAAGGCTGCCGAGGCCGCCCACCACCACCACCACAAAAGCCTCGACGATGATGGCCATGTCCATGTGCAGCGTCACCGCCTCGCGCGGCAGCTGCAGCGCGCCGCCTAGCCCCGCCAGTGCCGCGCCGAGGAAGAACACGCCGGTGAAGAGCAGCCGCTGGTCCACGCCAAGCGCGGCGACCATCTCGCGGTCCTGCGTGGCGGCGCGCAGCAGGATGCCGAAGCGCGTGCGATGGAACAGCAGCCAGAGCAGCCCGAGCACCACCGGGCCGACGGCGATCAGGAACAGCTCGTAGCGCGGGAAGCGCAGACCAAGGATCTCGACGGCGCCGCGCAGCAGCGGCGCGCGGGGGCCGAACTTGTCGTCAGGCCCCCAGAGGAACAGCGCCACGTCCTGCACGATCAGCACCAGCGCGAAGGTGGCGAGCAACTGGAACAGCTCGGGCGCGCCATAGATCCGGCGCAGCACCGTCATCTCCACCAGGGCGCCGAGCGCGCCCACCGCCAGCGCCGCCAGCAGGATCGCGCCCCAGAAGCCCCAGAAGCCGCCCAGATCGGCCAGCGGGCCGGAGCTGGTCAGCGTCCAGGCCAGATAGGCGCCGAGCATGAAGAGGCTGCCATGGGCGAAGTTGACGATCCGGCTGACGCCGAAGATCACCGTAAGCCCGGAGGCCACCAGGAAAAGCGAGGAGGCGCTGGCCAGTCCGTTCAGCGCCTGGACAGCCAGGTCTTCCAAGCTGCGATCAGCCCTGCGGCCGCCATTCCTTCACCTGCGCGTCGGTCGGCAGGTAATTGGCGCCGTCGGCATAGCGCCAGTCCACCATCTTGCCGGCGCGGCCCTCCAGCTTGGTGCGGCCGACGAAGGCGCCCAGCGTGGACTGGTGGTCGAGGGCGCG
The DNA here is from genome assembly GCA_035556695.1 of Roseomonas sp. Taxonomy (GTDB): domain Bacteria; phylum Pseudomonadota; class Alphaproteobacteria; order Acetobacterales; family Acetobacteraceae; genus Pseudoroseomonas. The sequence continues at coordinate 17,725 of DATMFR010000054.1, read as the reverse complement.
GAACTCCACCTCGCCGGTGCCATAGGCGGTCGGGTAGCGGATGCCCTCGAAGGCCGCGACCATGGCTTCCGTCTCGGTGCTGCCGGCCTTGCGCAGCATCGCCGCGATGGCCAGCACATTGTCATGCCCGACCACCGAGCCGCAGCGCGGCAGCGCGTCGAAGCGCTTGCGATAGGCATCGCGGAAAGCGGTGTGGACGGGGTTGTTCAGCTCGTCGCGCGGATAGCCGGTGACGATCCAGCCCTCCGGGCATTCCTCGCCGAGGGGTTCCAGGTATTCCGGCTCGCCGCTCAGCATGGAGGCCACGCTGCGCCCGTCGAACAGGCCGCGCGTATTGCCCTGGCGGACGAAGTTCAGCAGGTCGGTGCCGAAGGTGACGTTGAAGATGGCTTCCGGCCGCATGCGCTCCAGCGCCTGCACGGTGGCGCCGGCATCGATGCGGCCGAGCGCCGGGAACTGCTCGCCGACGAACTCGACATCCGGCCGCTTCGCCTTCAGCAGGTCGCGGAACCACTTCACGGCGGACTGGCCGTATTCGTAGTTGGGCGCCACGGTGGCCCAGCGCTTGGCCGGCAGCTTGGCCGCCTCCTCCACCAGCATGGCGGCCTGCATGTAGGTGCTGGGCCGCAGGCGGAAGGTGTAGCGGTTGCCCTTGGACCAGACGAGCGCATCGGTCAGCGGCTCGCTGGCCGCGTAGAGGACCTTGTTCTGCGCGGCATAGTCGCCGAGCGCCAGCCCGACATTGGAGAGATAGCCGCCAGCGAGCAGTGCGACCTTCTCCGCGCTGACCAGCTCGCCGGCGAGGCGCACGGCATCCTCCGGCTTGCCGGCATCGTCGCGGAAGACGGTCTCCAGCGGGCGGCCGTTGATGCCGCCGGCCGCGTTGATCTGTTCCTGCGCCAGCAGCCAGCCGTTGCGGTAGGGGCCGAGGAAGGCGGGCTGCGCGGTGTAGGAGTTGATCTCGCCGATGCGGAGCGGGTTGGCCTGGGCGCGCAGCACGGCCGGCGCGGCGAGGGTTCCGATGGCGATGCCGGCCAGCAGGTCGCGGCGGCGAACATGCGGGGTGGTGGGGCGGCGATCCATCATCGGCATTCCTTCTGGCGGCTAGCCCGGCGGGCGGCCTTGCTTGAACCTCGGCCCGGTGTACCGGCCCGGACCGGAGGTGCAACGGGAAAAGCTGTTATGCTCAGCCGGCGCAGGCGCGCAGGCGCGTGGGCACCTGCGCCAGCGTGTCCTCCGCAGCATTGGCGAAAGCCAGACGCAGATGGCGCTCCTGCCCGGGGCCGAAGAAAGGGCCGGGCAGGGTGAGCAGGCCATGCCGGGCGGCCAGCGCCTCGGCGGTGGCGAGCGCGTCGGATTGGCCCTCCGGCAGGCGGAGATAGGCGAAATAGGTGCCCAGCGCGTCGATCCGCCATTCCGGCGCCGCGGCCATGGCGGTGCGGAAGGTCTCGGCGCGGCCAGCCATGATGGCGCGGTTGCCGGCGCGCCATTCGGCCAGCGCGGGCACTGCCCAGGCCAGCGCCGCCTGCGCCGGGCGGGGCGGGCAGATCTGCATGGTGTCCACCACCTTCATCAGCTCGGCACGGAAGGCGCCGCCGCCGACGATGGCGCCCACGCGGTGGCCCGGGATGCAGTAGGACTTGGCGAAGGAGTAGAGCTGCACCACGCCGTCCCGCCAGTCCGGGTCCTGGAACAGCGCGTGCGGCGGCGTGCCCGTCTCCGGCAGGAAGTCGCGATAGGTTTCGTCCAGCACCAGCCAGACGCCGCGCGCGCGGCAGAGCGCGGCGATCTCCGCGATCACCGCGGGCGGATAGATGGCGCCGGTCGGGTTGTTGGGGGAGACCAGCACCACGGCGCGCACCGCCGGCGTCAGCGCGGCGGCGAGGCGCACCGGGTCGGGCACGAAGCCGTCCTCGGCGCGGGTCTCGAAGGGCAGGGCGGCGATACCGAGCAGTTCCAGCGCCATGCGGTGGTTGAAGTACCAGGGCGTTGGCAGGAGCACCGCCTCGCCGCCGCCGGCCAGCACCGTCATGGCCATGGTGAAGGCGAGGTTGCAGCCGGCAGTGATGGTGACGTCCTCCGCCGCGATTGGCGCGCGGTAGAAGCCCGCCAGCTCGGCGGCCAGCGCCTCCCGCAATGCCGCGTCGCCCTCGATCGCGCCATAGCCGGCGGCGGCACGGCTGCCTGAGGCTTCGGCCAGCCGCTCCAGCAGCGCCGGATGCGGCGGGTAGCCCGGCACGGCCTGGGTCAGGTCGAGCATCGGCCCGGCGCCGCCATCATAGCGTGCGGCCCAGCCGCGGGCGGCGGGGATCGGCGGGGTGGCGGTGGCGCGGGCGCGGGGCGAGAGGGGAAGGCTCGGCATGGCGGCGGAGAGTGTCACGCTCCCGCCTTGTCGCCTACCCGTCTTGCATCCGGTTTCAGCCGCTTTCACCCGCCGGGCGGCCGGTGACGTGCCGCCAATGGTGCCAGAGCAGCCGCGCCGCCATCGAGCGCCAGGGGCGCCACGCCTCCGCCATGGCGACAAGCTGCTTCGGCTTTGGCCGCTCGGGCATCCCTTTCAGTGCCTGGGCGCCGCCCGCCAGCGCCACGTCCCCGAAGGGGAAGATGTCGGCCCGCTGCTCGGCGAAGAGCAGATGGACCTGCGCCGTCCATGGGCCGAGGCCGCGCTGGGCAGCGAGATGGGCGAGCGCCACCTCGTCCGTCATCTCCTCCAGCCGGTCGAGTTGCAGCGTGCCGGCGAGAACGGCCTCGGCCAGCCCGCGAAGATGCGCGACCTTCGGCCGGGAGAGGCCGGCGGTGCGGAGCTGTTCGTCGGTCAGCGCCAGCAGCCCGGCCGGCTCCAGCGCCCCAGGCAGGGCGGCGAAGCGGCGCCAGATGGCGTCCGCCGCGATGAAGCTGATCTGTTGTCCAGTCACGGTGCGCGCCAGCCCGGCGAAGCCGCGCGGCCGGGTGCGCCAGACCAGCGGCCCCGCCAGCGGTTCGATCCGCGCGAAATCGGGGTCCTGCTCGCAGAGTCGGGCAATGCCCGCGCGGGCCCAGGCGGGAGGAGGAGGATCGGCAATCAGCATGGGGGCGGCGTCTTGCATGGATTCGCGCGGGGTGGGACATGTCGCTGGCGCTCCGCACGCAACGAATTGCAACAGAGCGCGGTGCGGCAAAAGCCTGTAACATGGGCGCAGGGCATCGTTGCCATATCTTCCCTATGGTCGAGAACATGGAACCCCCGCCACACATCCTCGTCGTCGACGACGACCGGGAAATCCGCGATTTGCTCTCGAAGTTCCTTGAGCGCCAGTCCTGCCGCGTCACCGCTGCGCGCGACGCCCGCGAGGCGCGCCGCCTCTGGCCGCTGGGGCGCTACCACCTGGTGGTGCTGGACCTGATGCTGCCGGGAGAGTCCGGTCTCGACTTCGCGCGCTGGCTGCGCAGCCAGTCCGATGTGCCCATCGTGATGCTCACCGCGATGAGCGAGGAGACCGACCGCATCGTCGGGCTGGAGCTGGGCGCCGACGACTATGTGGCCAAGCCCTTCAATCCGCGCGAGCTGCTGGCGCGCATCCGTGCCGTGCTGCGCCGGGCCAGCGGCGAGGGAGCCTCGCCGCAGCAGCCGCCCGCCAAGGCGATCCGCTTCGCCGGCTGGACGCTGGAGCCGGCCCGCCGCCGCCTGCTGAACCCCGAGGGTGTCGAGGTGCCGCTGACCGGCGGCGAGTACGAGCTGCTGATGGTGCTGGTGGACCGCTCCAACCGCGTGCTGACGCGGGACATGCTGATGGACCTGCTGCGCGGCCGCCAGGCCGGGCCTTTCGACCGCGCCATCGACGTCGCCGTCTCCCGCCTGCGCCGCAAGCTGGAGGATGACGGGCGGAACCCCACCCTGATCAAGACCGTCCGCGGTGGCGGCTATGTGCTGGCCGCCACGGTGGAGAAGGTGAACGACCGGCCCTCCGCGGCGCAGAACGGCGACCGTCCGGCCGGCGCGCCGGTGCCCTGATCAGGGCATGATCCGCCGCCTGCTGCCGCGCAGCCTCGCCGGGCGCACGGCGCTGTTCCTCACGCTTGCGCTGATGCTGGTGCAGGCGGCAGGGCTGACCATCCACGCTCTCGACCGCGTGGACCTGCAACGCTTCGCCCTTTCGCGCGAGATCACCGCCCGTGCCTTTGGCCTCTGGCGCACCGCGGTGCTGGCGCCGCCCGACCGGCGGCTCGCGATGCTGGAGGGAATCGACCTTCCCACGGGCCTTTCCGCGGAGCTGAGCGACCTGCCGGCGGTGCGGCCGGGCATGCCGCATGCCTCGCCGGCGCTGATGCGGCTGTTCCAGATCGAGTTGGTCAGCGCCAGCCCGCCGCGCTTCCGCCCCCGGCAGGCGCTGGTGGCCAATGGGTCGCGTCCGGGCGTGCTGGTGCTTTCGATGCAACTCGCCGACGGCCCCTGGCTGAACCTTCAGATGACCCTGCCGCCGCCGCGCCCGTGGCACTCCGAAACCTTCCTGATCGCCTTCTTCCTGATGACCGGCACAGCGCTGGCGCTGATCCTCTGGGCGACGCGGCGGCTGACGCGCCCGGTTTCCGCATTGGCGCGCGCCGCCGAGCGGCTGGGGCGGGACGTCAACGCGCCGCCGCTGCCGGAGCGCGGCCCTTCCGAGGTCGCCACCGCCGCGCGGGCCTTCAACACCATGGCCGAGCGCATCCGCCGCTTCGTCAGCGACCGGACGCAGATGCTGGCCGCCATCGGCCATGACCTGCGCACGCCGATCACCCGGCTCAGGCTGCGTGCCGAGTTCCTGGAGGACGACGAGCAGCGCCGCAAGATGCTGGCCGACCTCGATGAGATGGAGGCCATGGTGAACGCCACCCTGGCCTTCGCGCGGGACGATTCCGCCACCGAGCCCTCGGTGCCGCTCGACCTCGCCGCGCTCTGCCGCACCGTGCTGGACGAGGCCGCCGATGCCCGTCCCGAGGTGGAGCCGGAGGCGCTCGGTTATGTCGGGCCGGAGCGGCTGCGCATCCGTGCCCGGCCGATCGCGCTCAAGCGGGCGCTCGCCAATCTTGTGGGTAATGCCCTGAACTATGGCGGCTCGGCCCGCATCAAGCTGGACGGGCCGGGGCGGGGCGCGGACGCCTCGCTGGTCCGGCTGCGCATCGAGGATGACGGCCCCGGCATCCCCGAAGAGTCGCTGGAGGCCGTGTTCCAGCCCTTCCGCCGCCTGGAGACCAGCCGCAACCGCGAGACGGGCGGCACCGGGCTGGGCCTGCCCATCGCCCGCAACATCCTACGCGCCCATGGCGGCGACGTGGTGCTGCGCAACCGCCCCGGCGGCGGGCTGACGGCCGTGGTGACGCTGCCGATCTGAGCTGGCGTCACCAACCCGGGCCCGGTGGGCGCGGAAAGGGGCGGACCTGCACGCGCGTCAGGTGCTCCGCCGTGGTGCGGGTTCCATCCGGGTTCAGGCCGCGGTGGTAATGGCGCTGCCAGCCCTGGGCACGGGCCTCGCTGCCAGGCTCGCGCAAGGCGGCATTGAAGCGGTCGCGGCCGGTGCGCCATTGGCGGTGCGCGGCCTCCAGCGCCGGGTCCTCGGCCAGCGGGCGCACCTCTGGCCGGATCTCCCCGACGAGGCCACGCGGCAGGGGAAAGAAGAAGCAGACTGGCTCCCCGGGCAGGAAGCGGACCACGTGGTCCGGCCGGGTGAAGCGCCAGTTCATGGTGAAGGTCATCGGCGACCAGTCGCTTTCCACCAGCCCGGAGAGCGGCGCGATGCCGTCCTTGGCCGCATTGGGCGGGCCGGAGACCCAGAGGCCGATGCCGGGATCGGTGCGCAGCAGCGCGGGGATGGGGAAGGTGAGGATGCCGGCGCCGAAATGGCTCGTGGGGGCGAGGCCGCCGGGCCTCAGCACGTGGATCGTCACATCCTCCGGCCGGTCGCCGCCGTTCCACCAGGCCTCGAAGCCGGTCTGGCCCTGCACCTCCCACCCATGGCCATTGGCGATGGTGAGCGGCAGGCAGCGATAGGCGAAGCCGCCGGGGGTGCCGTCCATCCATTCCCGTCGCACCCCGGCGGGGCGGATCGGCGGTAGAGGCTGGTCCAGCTCGTAGGCAATCAGCCGGGGGTGCGGCGTCTCCGCCATGCCCGTCTCCATGCGGTTGGTGCCGCAGGATAGGGCAGGGCGGGTTAGCGGAGGGTTTTCAGCCCTCCAGCAGGCGACGCAGCTTGCGCACGGCGCTATCCGGCGTGGTCAGCACCGGCAGGCCGGTCGCCGCCGCCACCGCATCGGCCGCGCGCGCGAGGCTGAACTGCGCCAGCGCCACCGCCGCGCAGCCGGCGAAGGCACGACGGGCCGCCTCGGCCGCCAGGCGGTCATGCGCGGCGCCGTCGCCGGCATCGAGCGCGGCGAGCGCCCCTTCAGCGTGGCAGGGCACCAGCGTGATGCCGGATGGGAATTCAGGCGGCATGGAATCGAGCGTCGGCGCGAAGCTGGCCAGCAGGCCGATGCGCTGTCCGGCCGCGGCGGCCTCCTCGATCATCGCCTCGTTGGGCTTCAGCACGGGCATCGGTACCAGCTCGCGCGCCACTGCCTCGATGCAGGGGCCGAAGGCGGAGCAGGTGAACAGGATGCCGCGCGCCCCTGTGCCCACCGCGTAGCGGGCGAGGGTGAGGAAGCGTTCGGTCATGGCCGGGGTCAGGCGGCCTTCCCGCGCCAGGTCGGCCGAGAGGCTGTCGTCCAGCAGGTTCATCGGGCGCGCCTCCGGCCAGAGCCGGGCCAGCGCGGCCTCGATCGGCGGCGGCGAGTGCCGCAGCGCATGGATCAGGGCGATCCGCATGGTTCAGCGACATCCGTCCGGTGGGAGGGGGGATTGCATGGGCGTCTCCGTGTCGTCCGGCCCAGCTTGGCACCGCCGCCCCCGCCCTGGCCAGCCGGGGCGGCGGTCCCCGTGGGAATCGCCGCCCCTCGTGCGCTCAGCCCGGCGCCGTCCGGGCCGGTGCCTGCCGCATTACCGCATCGCGCGCCGCCGCCGTGCCGGGGATCTGGTCGCCCCGCAGCGAATGGCCGGCCGTCTCGATGGTGAAGACCAGCGCCACCATGCCGATGATGCAGGCCGCCATCATGAAGTAGGCGGGGGTCAGCTCATCGCCGGTCACGCCAATCAGCCAGGAGTTCACCGCCGGTGCGGTGCCGCCGAACAGTGAGGTGGATATGTTGTAGGCAATGGCGAAGCCGGCGAAACGTACCGGGGTCGGGAACATCGCCGGGAAGGTCGCGGAGATGGTGGCGAGCTGCGGCGCATAGAGGAAGCCGAGCGCGGCAAAGCCCAGGATCGCACCCAGGAAGCTCGATTCCATCAGGTGGTAGAGGGGGATCACCAGCACCGCCAGCCCGACCAGCGAGAACCACCACAGCGGCTTGCGGCCGATCCGGTCCGAGAGGGCGCCGGCAAAGGGCAGCAGGATCATCATGAACAGCATGCCGATGATCGGCACGAAGAGCGACTGCTGGGTGGTGAGGCCGAGCCGCCGCTCCAGATAGGTCGGCATATAGCTGAGCAGGGTGTAGTTCACCACGTTCAGCGCGATCACCAGGCCGCTCATCACCAGCAGCGGCTTCCAGTAGCGGGCGAGCAGGTGCTTCAGCTCGGTGCCTGCGCCGGCCTCCTTGCCTTGGTTCGCCTCGATCTCCTGGAAGACGGGCGTGTCCTCCATCTTGGAGCGCAGGTACATGCCCACCATGCCCATCGGGCCCGCGACCAGGAAGGGCAGGCGCCAGCCCCAGTCCTGCATGGCCGCCTCGCCGAGCAGCAGGGAGAAGCCCAGCATCAGCAGCGCGCCGAAGGAGAAGCCGGCCAGCGTGCCCACTTCCAGGAAGCTGCCGCAGAAGCCGCGGCGGTCGTCCGGAGCGTATTCCGCCATGAAGGTGGCCGCGCCGCCGTATTCGCCGCCGGTGGAGAAGCCCTGGACCATGCGCAGCACGATCAGGATCGCTGTCGCCCAGAGGCCGATGCTGTCATAGGAGGGAATCAGGCCGACGCAGAAGGTGGCGCCGGCCATCAGCAGGATGGTGAGCGCCAGCACGGCCTTGCGACCCATCCGGTCGCCCAACGGCCCCCAGAAGAAGCCGCCCAGCGGCCGCACCAGGAAGGAGATGGCAAAGGTGGCGAGCGCGAAGAGCGTCGCCTCCGCCGCCTCGCCGGGGAAGAGGGCGGCCGAGATGTAGCTGACGCCATAGGCATAGATGCCGTAGTCGAACCATTCTGTCGCGTTGCCGACGGCCGAGGCGGCGATCGCCTTCCGCAACACGCCCGGTGGCGGATGCGCGTTCATGCTGCGCGCGGGGCTGCGTTCATCCTGCATTTATCGTCCTCCTGACGTAATCGGCCGCGAGCCGTGCCTGGGCTGGCGGATCAAGGTTCCTCGGATGACAGGGGGTCGAGCCCGGCCGACATCGGCGTTGTGTGCGGCAGCGCCTGATAGGACTGCTGCAGCTCGCCGGGTGGGGCGGGGCGCGCCGCCAGGCGCCACAGCCCGAAAGCAACAGCCAGGGCGGCGCAGACGGCGATGAAGAGAAAGAGGCCGGCGGAGCCCAGGGCCGACATGCTCGCCGCGCCGGCCAATGGACCAGCCGCCGCGCCCGCCGAATAGGTCAGCACCAGCCCGGCGCTGGCACCGACCCGCTGCGCTCCCGTGAGGCGGTCGTTGGTATGCGCCACGCAAAGCGGGTAGAGCGCGAAGCTCAGCCCGCCGAACAGGCCGCCCATGAGCAGCAACGGCGTGCCCGGCGCACCCAGCAGCGCGATGGCGAGGGCGATCGCCGCCGTCCCTGCGAAGACGCCCAGGATGACGGTGCGGCGGTCGAAGTGATCGGAGAGCCAGCCGAGGGGCCATTGCAGCGTCACGCCGCCCAGGATCACGGCGCTCATGAAGGCGGCCGTGGCGGCGAGATCAAGCCCCATGCGCTGCGCATGCACCGCGCCCAGCCCGTAGAAGGCGCCGAGCACCACTCCGGTGATCGCTGCGCCCACCATGCCAAGGGGGGAGGCGATGTAGAGGCTACGGATGGAGAGCGCCTGATAGTCGCCGAGCACGGGGCTGCTGGCGCGTGTCATGGTCACCGGCAGGACCGCCAGCGAGAGCAGGATGGAGGCGATGAGGAAAGGCCGCCCCGGATCGCCGCCGCTGAGGTTCAGCAGGAACTGGCCGAGGCCCTGGCCGGCATAGAGCGCGACCATGTAGGCGGCGAGCACCGAGCCCCGCTCGCCAGGACTGGCACGGTCGTTCAACCAGCTCTCCAGGCAGACATAGACGCCGGCGACGCAGAAGCCGTCGACCAGGCGCAGCGCCGCCCAGAGGCCGGCCGCCTCGTAGAGCGCATAGGCCAAGGTGCTGGCGGAGAGCAGCGAGACGAAGAAGGCGAAGGCACGGATATGCCCGACGCGGCGGATCACTGTCGCCGCCTGCAACGAACCGAGCGTCAGTCCGGCGAAATAGGCCGAGCCGACAAGGCCGATCACGCCGGCACCCGTTCCCGCAGCCTCCAGCCGCACGCTCACCAGCGTCGGCATGAAGCCACCACCGGCCATCAGGATGAAAATGGAGATCAGCAGGCTACGCACCGGCCGGACAGCACTCAACATAGCGTCGCAACGAGCAGCAGCGCTCAGGGTTACATGCATTCTCATGCTGCGCCGCAATCGGCGGAAGGAAGGCTGCGCATCGCCTGCCGCTCTCCGGCGGCCGCGTGGTTTGCTGGCATCGGCACGGCACGGGACAGCCCGGACGGCGTTGACAGCCCCCTCATACCCCTGGTGTGTTGGGCAGCCTGCAACAAGAACGGCTCACACGGCCGATGAGAGCCGGCGCGGACTGATGCGCGCTGGCCGAGGAGTCATTTGGGATGCGACGAACCGAACGGGCGGCTGCCGCCCTCCTCGCCACGCTGTGCGCCGGCGCCATCGCGCCAGCCCAGGCCCAGGATCTTGCGCTTGCGGTCGCCGCGCCTGCCACGTCCTTCGACCCTCACTACCACACGCTGACGCCGAACGCGGCGCTCTCCCAACAGGTCTTCGAGACGCTGGTGAAGCGCACGGCCGATGGCCGGCCGGTGCCGGGCCTGGCCGAGAGCTGGAAGGCGGTGGATGACCAGACCTGGGAGTTCAAGCTGCGTAAAGGCGTGAAGTGGCAGAACGGCGAGGACTTCACGGCCGAGGACGTGGTGAACACCATCAACCGCGTGCCGAAGGTGCTGAACAGCCCCGGCTCCTACGCGCTCTATACCCGCGCCATCGACCGCATGGAGGTGGTGGACCCGCACACCATCCGCTTCCACACCAAGACCGTCTATCCGCTGATGCCGACCGACATGACGCAGATCGCCGTCATCTGGCGCGGCCTCGGCGACGAAGTGCCGACGAGCGACTTCAACAGCGGCAAGGCGGCGGTCGGCACCGGTCCCTACAAGCTGGAGCGCTACGACCACGGCACCCGCGCCGTCTTCGTCCGCAATGACGCCTACTGGGGCGACAAGCCGGCCTGGGGGCGCGTGGATTACCGCATGATCCCGAATGATGGCGCGCGCGTGGCGGCGTTGCAGGCGGGCGACGTGGCGTTCATCGACAGCGTTCCGACACAGGACCTGGCCAAGCTGGAGAAGGAGAAGGGCATCCGCATCTCCCGCGCCAACAGCCTGCGCAGCATCCTGATGCGCACCGACTTCCGCGAGCAGACGCCCTATGTCTCCGGGCCGAACGGCGAGAAGCTGGACAAGAACCCGCTGCTCGACCGCCGCGTGCGCGAGGCGCTCTCCATCGCCATCAACCGCAAGGCCATCGTGGACCGCATCATGTCGGGCGCCGCGAGCCCGGCCGGCCAGATGATGCCGGAAGGCACCTTCGGCTATAACCCGAACGTGCCGCCGCCGCCCTACGAGCCGGCGCGCGCGAAGAAGCTGCTGGCCGAGGCGGGCTTCCCCAACGGCCTGACCGTGACGCTGATGGCGCCGAACAACCGCTACATCAACGACGCGCTGATCGCCCAGGCGGTCGGCCAGATGTGGGCGCGCATCGGCGTCAAGACCAATGTGGACGCGATGCCCTCCAGCGTTTTCTTCCAGAAGACGGCGCAGCAGGATTCCTCGATCTCGCTGAGCGGCTGGGCGAACTCGGTGGGCGAGCCCTCGCCGGGCCTGAAGAGCGAGTTCGGCACACGCGACCGCACCAAGGGCTGGGGCGCGGTGAACCACTCGCTCTACTCCAACAAGGAGTATGATGCGCTGCTCACCGAGGCGCTGCAGACGGTGGACGACGAGAAGCGCGACGCGATGTTCCAGGACCTCGCGGCGATCCTCGCCAAGGACTACGCCTATATCCCGCTGCACCACCAGGTGAACCTGTGGGCGATGCGGGACACGCTGGAGCACACGCCGCGCGCCGACGAGATGACGCGCGCGCTGGACATCCGCCCGGCGAAGTAATCCGCGGGAGAGGGGCCGGAAGGAACGCTCCTTCCGGCCCCTTCGGATTCAGGCGAGCTTCAGCTCTTCCTGCACCAGGCTGACCCAGTAGCCGACGCCGTAGGGAATGGCGTCGTCGTTGAAGTTGTAGGTCGGTGTGTGCAGGCCCTCGGAGGTGGCGCCGCCGGCGCCCTGGCCGAGGAACATGAAGGCGCCCGGCTTCTTCTCCAGCATGAAGGCGAAGTCCTCGCCACCCGTCACCGGCTGGGCGTTGTCATTCACCTTCCCGGCGCCGACCAGCGCCCCGGCGGCCTGGGCGGCAATGCCGGTCTGCTCGGCATGGTTCACCAGCGGCGTTCCCTTGCGGCTGTACTCAACCTCGGCCTTGCAGCCGAAAGTCGCGGCCAGCCCTTCGGCCAGCTCGCGGATCCGCCGCTCCATCGTGTCCCGCACCGCCGGCAGGTAGGAGCGCGCGGTGCCGCCGATGCGGATCTCGGCCGGCATCACGTTGGTCGAGCCGAAGGAGCCGCCGGCGATGGCGCCGACGCTGATCACCGCGGAATCCACCGCCGCGATGTTGCGGCTGACGACGGTCTGCAGCGCCAGGATGAACTGCGCCTGCAGCACCGTGACGTCGGTCGAGAGATGCGGCGTGGCGCCGCCATGTCCCCCGGTGCCTTTGAAGGTGACGAGCCAGCGGTCCGGCGCCGCCATGTAGGGCCCGGTGCGGATGGCAAACTGGCCGAGCGGCAGGCCAGGCTCGTTGTGCAGGCCATAGACGGCATCCACCGGGAAGCGCTCGAACAGCCCGTCCGCCAGCATGGCCAGGGCGCCGCCACGGCCTTCCTCGGCGGGCTGGAAGATGAACTGCACGGTGCCGCCGAAGTCGCGGTGCTCGGCCAGGTACTTGGCGGCGCCGAGCAGCATGGTGGTGTGGCCGTCATGGCCGCAGGCGTGCATGGTGCCGGGGTTGGTGGAGGCGTAGGGCAGGCCGGTGGCCTCGTTGATCAGCAGCGCGTCCATATCGGCGCGCAGGCCGATGGCGCGCTGCCCGGTCTGCTTCCCCTTCAGCGTGCCGACAACGCCGTAGCGGCCGACGCCCTCGGTGACCTCCAGCCCCCACTCCTTCAGCTTGGCCGCCACCAGGGCGGAGGTGCGGACCTCCTCCATGCCGACCTCGGGGTGGGCGTGGATGTCCTGGCGAATGGCGGCCAGTTCCGGCTGCATGGCGCGCAGCGCGGTGAGAAGCGTATCGTTCACGTGATGATCTCCCGGTTGCCCGGCGCGCGGCGGGTCCTGCCCGTCCGCGCCTGCATAGGAAGGGTTACATGCCGCCCGGGGCGGCGAATGGAAAGGGCCTGTGGGCAAAAACTCGGCCCCGACCCTGCGTTGACCGCGGCCGGAAGGGGTGCCTAGGCTCCGACGGCGGCCATGGGCCGCGCAGCATACCGAGGACAACCGTGGCCAACCAGGACGGAACCCTTTTTCCCTTCCAGCAGGTGGACGTCTTCGCGTCGCAGCCCCTCCGCGGCAACCCCCTGGCGGTGGTCATCGGCGCGGATGCGGTGGCCGAGGCGCGGATGGCGGCCTTCGCCAACTGGACGAACCTGAGCGAGACGACCTTCCTGCTCCGGCCCCGCCAAGCCGGCGCAGATTACCGCGTGCGCATCTTCACGCCCTCTGGCGAACTGCCTTTCGCCGGCCACCCCACGCTCGGCACCTGCCATGTCTGGCTGGCCTCCGGCGGGCGGCCGCAGGGAACCGATATCGTGCAGGAATGCGAGGCCGGGCTCATCCGCATCCGACGCGGGGCCGAGGGGCGGCTCTCCTTCGCTGCGCCGCCGCTGCGCCGCAGCGGACCGGTGGAGCCGGAGATCCTGGAGCGTGTCGCGAAGGGGCTTGGCCTGGCGCCGGGCGCCATCCAGGCCTCCAACTGGGTGGACAACGGCCCGGGCTGGCTGGCGGTGTTGCTGCGCTCGCGGGCCGAGGTTCTGGCGCTGCGTCCGGATTACGCGGTGCTGGCCGGCCTCCGGGTCGGGATTGTCGGCCCCTGGGACAGCGCCGCCGATGGCGATGAGGCGCAGTTCGAGGTGCGGGCCTTCACGGCGGGCGGCTTTGAGGACCCGGTGACGGGCAGCCTGAATGCCAGCCTCGGGCAGTGGCTGATCGGCAGCGGGATCGCCCCTGCGCAGTATGTGGCCAGCCAGGGAACGGTGCTCGGCCGCGCCGGGCGGGTACAGGTGCAGCGGGACGGTGCCGAGATCTGGGTTGGCGGCGCGGTGACCACCTGCATCGAGGGGACGGTGCGGCTGTGACGCCGCGCGGTGTGTCCGGCATGGGAGCGGAAGGATGACCAAGGACGAGCTGACCGCCTGGGCGCTGGCGAATGGCTGGCAGATGCTCGGCGGCCATCCCAGCCTGACCAAGCCCACGGCGCCGAAGGAGGCGATCGTGCGGCTGGTGCTGAAGGCCACCGTGGCCAATCTGGAGGTCAAGAAGCCGGCCGGGAAATGGGAGAAGGTCGGGGGCGAGAGCTATGCCGGGATCGTGCCGGACGAGGAGGATGGCCTGCCGCGCGGCCTGGGCTTCGAGAAGGTGCCGAGCATCACCAAGCTGATGCAGGATAACCGCGACCGGATGGTCTTCGCGAAGTTCGGCGGCTGAGGCGGCGGCGGGCCTCCACCCGCCGCCGCCCCGCGCTCACTCGCCCGCTGCGGCCAGCATCCGCGAGACCGCCTCGCCGCGCCCGAGCGCGACCAGCACGGCATCGATCGGCGGCGACTGGGTGCTGCCGGTCAGCGCCGCGCGCAGCGGCTGGGCGATGGCGCCGAGCTTCAGGCCCTTCACGTCGGCGTAGTCGCGCAGCCACTTGTCGAGGTCGGCGCGTTCCCAGGGGGCATCGGTCAGGAAGACGGCGAGGTCCTTCAGCCGCGCCTTGGCCTCCGGCGTCAGCAGCGCCTCGGCCTTCGGCTCCATCGGGAGCGGCAGGTTGGCCACGGCAAAGGCGGCCATGTCGGCGGCCTCGTTCAGCGTGCGGGCGCGCGGCATGATGTCCGGCATCAGCAGCCGCACGCGCTCTGCGCCCTCGGTGCCGAAGCCGATCGAGGGGCGCTTCGCCAGGATCTCCAGCACGCGGTGCGCCAGGACATCCGGGTCCATCTGGCGCATGTACTGCGCGTTCAGATGGGTGAGCTTGGCATAGTCCATGCGGCTGGCGGCACGGCCGACATCCTTCAGGTCGAAGAGCTCGATGGCGCGCTCGCGCGGCACGAACTCCTCGTCGCCATGTCCCCAGCCGAGCCGCAGCAGGTAGTTGCAGACCGCCTCGGGCAGGAAGCCCTGGTCGCGGAATTCCAGGGCGCCCACCGCGCCGTGCCGCTTGGAGAGCTTGGCGCCGTCCGCGCCGTGGATCAGCGGAATATGCGCGAAATGCGGCCGCGCCCAACCCATGGCGTCATAGACCATGACCTGGCGGAAGGTGTTGGTCAGGTGATCGTCGCCGCGGATGACATGGGTGATCTCCATGTCGTGGTCGTCCACCACCACGGCGTGCAGGTAGGTCGGCGTGCCGTCCGAGCGCAGGATGACCATGTCGTCCAGCTCGCTGTTCTGCACGCGCACCTCGCCCTGCACGAGATCGTGGATCACCGTCTCGCCCTCGCGCGGGGCCTTGATGCGGATGACGGGCTTCACGCCGGGAGGCGCCTCGGAGGGATCGCGGTCGCGCCAGCGGCCGTCATAGCGGGGTGGGCGGCCCTCCTTCATGGCCGTCTCGCGCATCTCCGCCAGCTCTTCCGGCGTGGTGTAGCAGTAATAGGCCTTGCCCTGGGCCAGCAGCTCCCGCGCCACCTCGGCATGCCGGGCCTCCTGCGCGGTCTGCATCACCGGCGGCTCGTCCGGCGAGAGGCCGAGCCATTCCAGGCTGTCGATGATCTGCTTCACCGCCTCCGGCGTCGAGCGCTGGCGGTCGGTGTCTTCGATGCGCAGCAGGTACTTCCCGCCATGGTGGCGCGCGAAGAGGAAGTTGAAGAGCGCGGTGCGCGCACCCCCAATGTGCAGATACCCGGTCGGGGAGGGGGCGAAACGGGTGCGTACGGTCATTGCTCGGCCAATTCCTTCGAGCGGATGCTTTTAACACTCCCGGCCGTCCCTGTAGAGTGCGCGTACAGGTTGAGAAACTATGAGCGACACTGACGCGACTTCCCTTCCCCTGCCGCTGGGCAGCCCGCCGGCCGCTTGGCGCCCGGTCGCCCTCGTACGACGCCTGCGGGAACTGGTGGAGGCGGAGTGGAGCCGCCTGCCGCTCTGGCTGCCGGTGGCGCTCGGTGCCGGAATCATCGCCTATTTCGCGCAGCGGAGCGAGCCGGAGCCGCTCTGGGGCGCGCTCTCGGTGCCGCTGCTGCTCGTGGCCCTGGCGCTGCGTGGAAGGCCAATGCTGGCCTGGCTGCTGGCATTGCTGGGCATGGCCTTCCTGGGCTTCGGCGTGGCGGGTTGGCAGGCGGCGCGCCTGCCTGGCCCCCTGGACCTGCCGCGCCGCGCCGTGATGCTCGAAGGCCGGGTGGAGGCGGTGGAAACCCTTCCCAAAGGCCTGCGGGTCACCCTTGGCGAGGCACGTCTTGGCACCGACGAGCCGGTGCTGCCCCGGCGGCTCCGCATCCGCCTGCGGTCCAACGATCCGCTGCGCCCTATGCCGGGCGAAGGGCTGCGGGTGCGCGCCCTGGTGCGCGAACCCTCAGCCCCGCCCGCACCAGGCGGATGGGACTTCCAGCGGGACGCCTTCTTCAGCGGCCTGGGCGGCTCCGGCTTTGCCCTTGGCCCGGCGGAACGGCTGGGCGAGGCGGCGGACCCGCCGCTCTTCGCCGCCGCGCGCGCCTGGCTGGAAGGGCGCGTCCTCGCCGTCCTGTCGGGTGGCTCCGGCGCCATTTCGGCGGCCATGCTGACGGGCGGCCAGAGCGCCATCCCGGCGCCCGACATGCAGGCCATGCGCGATTCCGGGCTGGCGCACCTGCTCTCGGTCTCCGGGTTGCACATCGCCATCGTCATGGGGCTGGGCTTCGGCATCCTTCGCTTCGGCGTCGCGCTGGTGCCGGCGCTCGCGCTCCGCTGCGACAGCAAGCGGCTCGCGGCGCCTGGCGCGCTGCTGCTGGGTGGCGCCTACATGCTGCTCACGGGTGCGCAGGTGCCTATGCAGCGCTCCTTCGCCATGGCGGCGCTCGTCACCTTCGGCATCCTGATCGGCCGGCGGGCGCTCTCGCTGCGTGCTCTGGCCCTGGCGGCGGCGGCGGTGATGCTCGTGCAGCCGGCATCGCTGCTCGGCCCCTCCTTCCAGATGAGCTTCGCCGCCGTGCTCGTGCTGATCGCCGGAGCGGAAGCGACCGGCCCGCTGCTGGCGCGCTGGCGGCAGGGCGGGGAATGGTGGCGCCGCCCGGCGCTGATGCTGCTGGGCATGGTGCTGACCTCGCTGCTCGCCGGGCTGGCCACCTTGCCCTACGGCCTGCACCATTTCGGCCGGCTGCAGCTCTACGGGCTGGCCGCCAACATGGTGGCGGTGCCGCTGACCTCCATCCTGGTGATGCCGGCCGGCATGCTGGCGGTGGCGCTGATGCCGCTGGGCCTCGAATCCTGGCCGCTGACGGTGATGGGCTGGGGCGTGGAGGGCATCCTGCTCGTGGCGCATACGGTGGCCGCCTGGCCCGGCGCCGCGCTCACCGCCATGCCGATCCCGGCCTGGGGCCTGCTGTTGACCAGTCTTGGCCTGCTCTGGCTCTGCCTGTGGCAAACGCGCTGGCGGCTGCTTGGCCTGCCGCTGGCGGTGGCGGGCCTGTTCAGCGCCATGACCGTGACGCCGCCCGATATTCTGGTTTCTGCCGATGCGCGGCTGATCGCGTTGCGCACGCCGCAGGGTGTGGTGCTGCAGCGCGCCAGCGGCGCCTCCAATTTCCTGCGCGACAACTGGCTGCGCGGCCTCGGAGAGGAGGAGGCCGAGTTACTGCCCGCAGCAGGCGAACATGAGGAGGAAGGGCTGGACTGTCCCGGCCTGGATTGCCGCTTCCAGCCGGACCCCGATGGCATGGCAGCGATGCTGATGCGCACGCCCAAGCCGCGGCGCGGGGAGAAGGCGGCGCCTGTGCTGGCGGAGCGTGCCTGCGGGAAGGCGGCGGTGCTGGTTTCGGCCGAGCCGATCCGCGGCCGCTGCCCGGGAACGCGGGTGGTGGACCGTTTCAGCGTCTGGCGGAACGGGGCGCACGCCATCTGGCTGGGCCATGACAGCGTGCGGGTCGTCTCGGAC
>DATMFR010000053.1:0-100707 GCA_035556695.1 Roseomonas sp. | reverse complement strand
AACCCACCGTGTTGGCGGTGGCGAAGAGGCGGAAGGCCGGGTGAGGCCGGATCACGCGCTTCTGGTCGAGAAGCGTGAGCTTGCCCGACTGTTCCAGAACGCGCTGGATCACGAACATCACGTCCGGCCGGCCGGCATCGTATTCGTCGAACACCAGGGCTACGTTGTTCTGGAGCGCCCAGGGCAGGATGCCGTCCTGGAACGCGGTGACCTGCTTGCCTTCCTGGAGCACGATGGCGTCCTTGCCGACGAGATCGATGCGGGAGACGTGACTGTCCAGGTTCACGCGCACGCAGGGCCAGTTCAGGCGGGCGGCCACCTGCTCGATATGGGTGGACTTGCCGGTGCCGTGGTAGCCCTGGACCATGACCCGCCGGTTGAAGGCGAAGCCGGCCAGGATGGCGAGGGTGGTGTCGCGGTCGAACTTGTAGGTGTCGTCGACCTCGGGCACGTGCTCGGTGCGGACCGAGAAGGCGGGCACCTCCAGGTCGCTGTCGATGCCGAACACCTCGCGCGCGTTCACCGTGATGTCGGGCAGGTCAATGGCGCTGGTGCTGCGGGGTTCGGAAAGGGTAGCGACCTTGCTCATCGGGCTCTCTCTGCTGTCGGCACTCGTGTCGCGGTCAGTCTGAACGGCTACCCCTGTGGGCTCAAGCGGGGGGAGGCTCAAGCGGCCCGGCTGGAGGAGGCGGAGGGCTTCGCCGGGGCGTGCTCCGCCGTCATGACGGCCAGCCGCTTGCGCAGCAGACTGTAGGCGCGGTTGATATCCTTCAGGCGATCCTCGGCGGACTTGTCGCCGCCGTTCGAATCCGGATGGTAGCGCTTGGCCAGTTCCTTGTAACGGGCACGCAGCGCGTCCTCCTCCAGCGGCCAGCCCAGCCCCATCAGGTCAAGCGCGGCACGCAGCTCCGGCGGCGCCTCCTTGGCGCTTTTGCGCGGCGTCGGTGGCGCCTCGCCGAAAAGGCCGAGCGGATCGCGGAAGATCTCGGGGTTCAGCTTGGTGTTGCCGAGCCGGCCGAGCGGCCAGGTCGGCCGCTGCCAGCCGCTGTCTTCCCGGAGATTCTGCTCGATCTCGTCGGTGCTCATGCCTTTGTAGTAGTCCCAGGCCTGGTTGTAGGCGCGGACATGCTCAAGGCAGAAATGATAGTAGTCGCGCAGTCGCGAGCGGTCGCGAGGAGCACGAAACTCACCTGCGGCCTCGCAGCCGGGCGCATCGCACGGCTGGCTAGGGGAGGTTCTGTCGGATCTGGGACGTTCGCCGCGGCGGGCCATTTGTGGGTTTATGGGCGCGGATCGCGGGGGCCGCAAGCCGCCAGATGTCAAACCTTTCGCTTGGCAGGCCGCCAGCGGCATGGAAAACCCTCCTGCATGTCAACACGCGCGGAACGCATGCGGAATGTCCTGATTTCGGCCTTCGCCCCGGCCGAGGTCGCCGTCCTGGATGAGAGCCATCGCCATGCCGGCCATGCGGGGGCCGCGCCAGGTGGCGAGACGCACTATGCGGTGCAGGTGATCAGTCCCGCCTTCGCGGGGCAGAGCCGCTTGGCGCGCTCGCGGGCCGTGCACGCGGCACTGGCGGGCGAGTTCGGCTCCGGGCTACACGCCCTTTCGCTGCGGCTGCTCACCCCGGAAGAGGCGGCCAGCGCAGCCTGAACCGGCAGCCCGCATCACGATGAACCACGCGATCTTGTATGAGGACGAACATTTGGTGGTGGTGCATCACCGCGCCAAGGGTTCGCCCACCCTCATCACCTTCGCCGACCTGACTTTTCGCCCGCAGGGAACGCGCATCTGGGGCGAGGATCTGGCGGCCAAGCTCGGCCTCAACGCCATTGGCTTCATCGCCCGGCGGGAGAACTGGTACCCGACCGCCTCGGTCGCCGCGGCCGCGCCGGCGGTGCGCGCGGCCCTGCGCGGGCCCGCCGTCGCCTATGGCTACAGCATGGGCGGCTATGCGGCGCTGAAGCATGCGGCGCGGCTCGGTGCCGCCTTTTCCTTCGCGGTCTGCCCGCAAAGCTCCATCGCACCGGCGGACGTTCCCTGGGACACCCGCTTCCATCGCTACTACCAGCCAGAGCAGCATCCCGGCATGCCGGTGCGCGCCGGAGAGGCCGGGCAGTTCAGCGTGCTGCTGGCCGACCCCTACATGCCGGAGGACCGTGGTCATGCCGAGCGGCTGGTGGCCCAGGCGGGGGTGAACTGGCTGCGCACGCCCTTCATGGACCACGCCTCGATCTGGCTGCTGGTGGAGAGCGCCTTCCTCGCGCAGGTGCTGCAGCACATCCAGGCGCGCGACCTGCCGGGGCTGACCCAGCTGATGCGCGCCCGGCGCCACACCAGCCCGCACTGGTTCCGCCATGCCGGCAATGCCGCCTTCCGCCACGGGCATGTGGCGATGGCCAACCGGCTTTGGCAGCGCGCGCTGGAGCTGGAGTTGCCGCCCATCGTGCTGGAGCAGGATATCGGCCACCTCCTGCCGCAGCGGATGAACGCCTTGCGGGAGGCCGGCCGGCACGAGGCGGCGCGGGACCTGGCGCTGCAGCAGGCGGCGTTGCGGCCCGGCGATTTCGTCAGCCAGTCCAATGCGGGCCATGCGCTGCTCGCCATGAACGACTCCGAGGCTGCCGAGGAGCCGTTCCGCGCCGCCCTGGCGCTGCGGCAGGATGTCGGCCATGTCTATCAGGGGCTGAGCCTGGTGCTCGCCAATCTCGGCCGGCTGCCCGAGGCGGTGCAGCTCTGCCGGCGCGGCGTCACGGCGGTGCCGGGCGACCTCGGCCTGCAGATGCATTATGGCCATCTGCTGCTCAACGCCGCCAAGGTGAACGAGGCGGAAGAGCAGTTCCGTGCCGTACTGGAGAAGGAGCCCGCCAGCCGGCAGGCCCTGCTCGGCCTCAGCCACACGCTCGCTGCCCGCGGTGACCGCACCGAGGCCATCGAGGCGGCCCGTCAGGTGATCGCCGAAGGCGAGACCGATGTCGGTGCCTTCCTCTGGCTAGGCCAGTTGCTGCTCTATGTCGGTGAGCCGGCGGAGGCGGAGCCAGTGTTCCGCGACGCCCTGGCCGCGGCGCCCGAACTCGGCGCCGCGCATATCGGGCTGGCGCGCGCGCTGGAGCGGACCGGCCGGCTGGAGGAGGCGCGGCGCGTCGCCGCCGAGGCGGCCCGCCTGCTGCCGCAGGATGAGAAGGTGCAGGCCATTGCAAGCCGCCTCGGGCCGCCGCAGGAGGTGACAGCGGAGGCGGAGGCGATCCAGGCCTCGCCCGTGCGGCGCTGGCTGCACGCCTTCTTCAGCCGGGATGAGGACTGACGCCTCAAAAAGTGCCGGGAGGACGGCTCCCCCCGGCTTTCTTACTCTGCCGCCCGCACCGGCTTGGCGTATTCCGGCCAGCGCTGCGCCACCACCGGACTGTCTTCGCCATAGGCCAGGCAGGTGTTGAGCAACGCGGGCGGCTTGCGCGGCCCCTCGGCGGCCGCTTCCTGCCTCCGGCGTTCCTGGCGGGCCGAATAGGTCGTCTGGAAGGCGACGGTGGCGAGCTGTGCCAGCATTTCCCGCAGGTGCGTGCAGCCCACCGGCCCGCCGACCCGCTCCTGCACCGCCCGGTTGAAGCCCGGCCCGATGCGCAGCCCGGCCAGGCGGGCGAAGTTTGGCGCCGCCTGCGGGCAGATGCTGTAGGGGCTGAATTCGGTGGAGGCTTCGCATTCCTGGATCACCAGGTCGGCGTCCACCGTCAGGCGGATCCACATGCCGTGCAGCGCATCGCCCGGCGCGACGTGGCGGTTCTCGGTGTCGAAACCGTAGCTCTTCGTGTCAACGAGATGCCCCTCGATATCGAACAGCCCGTCCTCCCGCTGGAAGCCGTGCATGTCGATGACGCGGCGATGCAGCGGCTTACGGGGTGCGGGCGCGGAGAGGGGCATGGGCAGGTCTCCCGGCATGGTGCGGTGCGGCAGCAACCTTCCGCATATGGCATGGCCGCGCCAGGGCAAAAAGCCCGGGCATGGCTGCCATCACCTCGCCGGGAGGCCTCTCAGCCCTCGCAGCCAGCCTCGCGCAGCAGCGATTCCACCTCGGCCGGCTCGACATCGCCCTTGGTCAAGGCCTGCCCGGGGCCGTTCAGCAGCACGAAGCGCAGGCGGCCGTCACGCACCTTCTTGTCCTTGCGCATGCGCCCCATCAGCGCCTCGACGGTGAAGCGGCGGGGCAAGTCGGCAAGGCGTGCCGGCAGCCCGACCGCCGCCAGATGCGCCTCCACCCGGCCGGGCAGCGCGGCGTCGCAAAGGCCGAGCCGGGCGGAGAGCCGGGCGGCGAGGCCGAGGCCGAGCGCCACCGCCTCACCATGCAGCAGCGAGCCGTCATAGCCGCACTCGGCCTCCACCGCGTGGCCGAAGGTGTGGCCGAGGTTGAGCAGGGCGCGGCCGCCCTCGGCGCTCTCCTCCCGCTCGTCGGCGGCGACCACGGCGGATTTCAGCCGGCAGCTCTCCAGCACGGCATGACGCAGTGCGCCGGCATCCCCGGCCACCGCCTTGGTGCCCTCGGCCTCGCACCAGTCCCAGAGCGGCCCCTGCAGCAGCCCATGCTTGGCCACCTCCGCATAGCCGGCGCGCAACTCGCGGGCGGGAAGGGTGGCCAGCACGCCGGTATCGGCCAGCACGATGCGCGGCTGGTGGAAGGCGCCGGCCAGGTTCTTGCCGGCTTTCAGGTTGATGCCGGTCTTGCCGCCCACGGAGGAATCGACCTGCGCCAGCAGCGTGGTCGGCACCTGCACGAAGGGCAGCCCGCGCATCGCCGAGGCGGCGACGAAGCCGGCGAGGTCGCCCACCACGCCGCCGCCGAGCGCGACGACAGCGGTGTTGCGGTCGATGCCGGCAGCCAGCAGCTCCTCCATCACGGCGCCATAGGTGGCAAGGCTCTTGCTGCCCTCGCCGGGCGGCACGGTCAGGCTGGCGCGGATCTCGATACCCGCCTCCTCCAGCCCGGCGCGCAGCCTGGGCAGGTGCAGCGCGGCAACGCTGGCATCGCTGATCACCGCGACCCGGCGCGCCGGCAGGGCGGGGGCGATCAGCCCGCCCGCCCGGCCCAGCAGGCCCTCGCCGATCACCACGTCATAGCCGCGCCCGGCCAGCGCTACCGGCAGACGGGCCGGGGCGGCGAAGGTGTTGATCGCGTCCTGCACGCGGTCGGTGGTCACTTCGGGGGCTTCGTCCATGCAGTTCACCACGAGGTCGGCTTCGGCGTAGAGGGGATGGCGGGTGGTCATCAGCCGCTGCAGCACCGCGGCCGGGTCCTGGTTCAGGAACATCGGGCGGGTGTCGCGGCCGGCGACGCGCGGCAGCAGCACGGGAATGTCGACCCGCAGCCAGACTGTCAGCGCGCCCGAGGCGCGGATGGCTGCGCGGGTCTCCGCATCGGCATAGGCGCCGCCGCCGGTGGCCAGCACCATCGGCGGACCGGCCAGCAGCCGGGCGATGACGCGCCGCTCGCCCTCACGGAAATGCGGCTCGCCATAGCGGGCGAAGATTTCGGTGATGGGCTGGCCGGCTGCCGCCTCGATCTCGGTGTCGGCATCGCGGAAAGGCACGCCGAGGCGCTGCGCCAGCCGCCGCCCGATCGAGGACTTGCCGGCGCCGGGTAGGCCGATCAGCACGATGGAGCGCAGCCCGGGCTGCGGGGCGCCGCCGGGCTCGGATGATGTGGCGGGCGGAATGATGGCGAAGCCGAGGTTGCGTGTCACAGGGCCGGAAGGTAGCACATCAGGCTCCGCGCGCGAGGATACCCCCGGCTGTCATGTTCCGCCGTCCCCTGTTTCTCCTGATCCTGATCCTGATTGTCGCCGCCCTGGGTGGCCTGCTGGTGATGGCGGCCTTCCCGCCGAAGGTGACGCCGCAGGCCGTCGAGCGCACCTTGCCGAACGAACGCTTCGGCACCCGCTGACTCCGACTCCGGGAGGAGGGGGGATGGATCGCCATCTCGAGGCCTTCCTGGAGATGCTGGCCGCCGAGCGCGGCGCGGCGCGCAACACGCTCGCCGCCTATGACGCCGACCTGGCCGATCTGGCCGCCTTCCTGCGCAGCCGGGAGGTGCGGCTGGCGGAGGCGTCGCCCGCGCTGCTTCGCACCTATCTGGCCGGGCTGACCGATTCCGGCCTCTCGCCGCGCACCGCCGCGCGCCGGCTGGCGGCGCTGCGGCAGTTCTACCGCTTCCTGGCGCGCGAAGGGGTGCGCGCCGACGACCCGACCGAGCTGCTGGACAGCCCGCGCTTGCCGAAATCCCTGCCCAAGGCGCTGCGCCCGGCGGAGGTGACGGCGCTGCTGGAGGCCGCCGCGGGGCTGCCCGGCCGGCGCGGCCCTCTGGCTGTCGCGATGCTGGAACTGCTCTATTGCTCTGGCCTGCGGGCCAGCGAGCTGGTCGGCCTGCCCGCCACGGCCCTGGCCGAGGACAGTCCACTGATCCTGGTGCGCGGCAAGGGCGGCAAGGAGCGGCTGGTGCCCATCTCGGCCCACGCCCGCGCCGCCGCGCGCGCCCTGCAGAACCCGGCGAAGCCCTCGAAATGGCTGTTCCCCTCCTATGGCGCCTCCGGCCACCTGACGCGGCAGAGCTTGGTGACGCTGGTGAAGGAGGCGGCGGTGGCGGCTGGGCTCGACCCGGCGCGCGTCAGCCCGCACGTACTGCGGCATTCCTTCGCCAGCCATCTGCTGGAGGGCGGCGCCGACCTGCGCGCCCTGCAGATGCTGCTCGGCCATGCCGACATCGCCACCACGCAGATCTACACCCGGGTGATGGAGGAGCGGCTGCGTCAGCTCGTCGAGACGCACCATCCGCTCGCCGCGCCACCGGCGGAGGAGCGGGCTGGCTGAGGGGGTGCGTCTGCTCCTGGAAGAGGATGGAAGAAGGTTGGGGGAGATGAACTCCCCCAGACCCCCGCCTTTTTCTGTCCGCTTTCGGCTCCGCGGGTAGCCAGGGCCTTCCTGAGCGCCCGTCGCCGCGCAGAAAAAAGCTGACGAAAGAAAAGAAGTGGGGGGCTGGGGGAGAATTCTTTCTCTCCCGGTTCCGTCCTCTGCCGGAGTCGTGCGCCCCCTGGCCATGGCGCCCGGCTTGCGCTAGGCCAACGCCGCGCGCCGCCTGCTCTGTCTTCCTGGCGCGAGCCACGATACGGAATCGCGATGCGTCACTTCCTGGAATTCGAGAAGCCGCTTGCCGAGCTGGAAGGCAAGATCGAGGAGCTGCGCCGGACCACGGATGCGGGCGGAATCGACGTCGCCGAAGAGGTCGGGCGCCTGTCCGACAAGGCCGAGAAGCTGCTCGCCGCCACCTATGCGAAGCTGACGCCGTGGCAGAAGGCCCAGGTGGCGCGCCACCCGGACCGGCCGAAGTGCCTGGCCTATATCGAGGCGCTGATCGAGGAGTTCACGCCGCTCGCGGGCGACCGCGCCTTCGCCGATGACGCGGCGGTGGTGGGCGGGCTTGGCCGGTTCCGTGGCCATGCGGTGATGGTGCTCGGCATCGAGAAGGGCACGGACACCGACAGCCGCATCAAGCACAACTTCGGCAGCCCCCGGCCCGAGGGGTATCGCAAGGCGCGCCGGCTGATCGAGATGGCCAGCCGCTTCGGCCTGCCCATCCTCTCCTTCGTGGACACAGCCGGCGCCTTCCCGGGCATCGAGGCCGAGGCGCGTGGGCAGGCGGAGGCCATCGCCCGCTCCATCGAGGCCTGCCTGGATGCGCCGGTGCCCTTCGTGGCCACCATCATCGGCGAGGGCGGCTCGGGCGGCGCCATCGCGCTGGCAGCCGCCGACCGCGTGCTGATGCTGGAGCACTCCATCTACTCGGTGATCAGCCCCGAGGGCTGCGCCAGCATCCTCTGGCGCGACGCCGCCCAGGCCAGCACCGCCGCCGACGCGCTGAAGCTGACCGCGCAGGACCTCAGCCGCCTGGCACTGATCGATGCCGTGGTGCCGGAGCCGCTCGGCGGCGCGCACCGCGACGCCGCGGCGACGGTGCGCGCGGTGGGCGACAAGGTCTGGGAGATGCTGGAGCCGCTGCTGGCGCTCGATGGCGGCACGCTGCGGACGCGCCGGCGCGAGAAGTTCCTGGAGATGGGCCGGCACGGCGTGGCCTGAAAGCATCCAGCAGAACCTGCGGATCTGGTTGAGGCAGACGGGAGCGCAGGCGAAGGTGGTGGAGGCCAGATGGCTGTCGGCCCGGCGTCCGTGGCGGAGGGCGGGCGGCGGAAGTGGTTGAGCGAGGCAACGGTGCGCTCGACCCCCCCCACCGGTGCCTGCCCGGTCTTTGGCGGCCACGGCATTGGCGGCGGCGGCAATGATCCCAGGCTTTCGCGGCGTGCGGCAAGGTTGGCGGGAGGCCGCCAGCCTTGGACAGGTGGATACGGCATCCGTGGTGGGCACGAGCATTCGATTGTCGTGACGATCGGCGTCCGCAGGTCGGTCCTGAGGCCGCCGCCGTGACCACCCGTTCTCGCAGATCCACCGGCAGCACCTCCGATATGATGCCATCGTCACCTGCCATAGGGCACTTGCATCAGCCTCTCAGGCAGCATGCGGGGAGCTCAAGCCGGCCAATCAGGCTTGAAGCCGCTCCAACCGCCTGAAGCGACATGCCCGACCGCTAACGGGCGAACTTGCACTCGACGGCGCCCTCGTCAGGCTCCCTAACGCCGGCCTGCGAAAATGGCCCGGACGAATGGACCCCCGGCGCTCCGGAGCGGCTGGCGCTACGTTCGCCGCAGGATGGCTGCTTGTCGCGCTGCCGGGGCCAGGGAAACCGCATCATACGCTTCCCCTGGCCCTTCGGCCGAGTTGGCTTCAGCCGATGAGGATCTGCGAGGAAGCCAAGGCGTAGTTCGTGACGAAGGCGGCGGAATTGTCGGCGCCCGCCGCATTGGCGTTGGCGAATGCCAGGGCGAGGGCATCGGCATCCGCAGATGTCGAGCCATGATCATTGCGCGCATAGATGGAGACACTTGCCTCCGCATAGGCTTCCGCTAGCGCGATTGCCACCGCATCACCTTTCGGCGCGAAGGCAAAGGCGTCGGCATTGGCCTTGGACGCTGCGTAGGCGTATCCATCGACTGAGCCGCTATTATCCGGTGAATAAATATAAACCTCAGCATTCGCATCCGCGAGTGCATGCGCCACGGCCACGGCATCTCCCTTTTTGGCGGACGCATCCGCGTCGGCGCAGGCGGTCGCCCGGCTGGTTGCGGTCGCGGAGATGCAGCCCTCATTTCCAGGCGCATAGATGTAGACGTCCTCGCCCTGTGCCCGGATGCTTCCGTGATTGTCCGCAGCGAAAACATAGACGTCGTCTGCGGCCGTGACGTTGATCGATTTCGTATTGTGAGCGGCGAAGACGAAGGCGTCGTCACCGATATGAAGAACAAGACTCTTCTGAGCGCCAGGGAACTGGAAGAACTGCCGCGCGAAGACTTCGACCTTCTGAAGTTCACTGCTGAAGCTGACGATAAGGGAGCGTGCCATGTCGGCCAGGATGCTGTCCCGGCCTTCGCCATTGCTTTGCGCCGCGTCGTAGGCGAAGGCGTCCTGCGCTCCGAAGGCACTAGGCCGATGCAGAATGCTGTCGGCCAGGTTGCGGGCAACCACGCCGTCAGAGGGAAAACTATGGCTGTGTAGGAAGTTATCGATCTTGAGCTGATCGCCATGATCGTTGAGGTTGAAGTTTCCGAGGCCAAAAAAATTAAAACCGGAAATTCCGTTCAAGGACTGGAGACTTGCCATTGGATTCCTCTTCTTGTCTCAAGAAGGAGAACCGTAGGCGGCGCAAAGACGTTTCAAAAAGTAAACTTTCTGTTCTGGGAAAGATGGCTGCGTGCGGCGTGCATGCCTCCGCACAGGCTTCCTCAACCTGCGGCTTCGCCAGCTAGGGTCTGTCGCAGCGCAAGAAGGGAGCGGGAATGGGTTCGCTTGCCTAGAAGCAGCAGGCCAGGAAGAGGTTCCCCTCTCCTGGCCTGCTGCCGTTCATGATCCACACAGCTTCGGTAATGCGCCGCGGTGCTGCGGAAGATGCAGCGCAACCGGTTCCCTTCAGAAAAACAGGCAATCGTGGTGCGCCAGCAGTGCCGCTGGCTGGATGGCCGCATGATCCATGCCTGATCCCGAGAGAAGCAGCGTGATGATCGCGCCATCCGGGAGTTGCACCGTCGCGCCTGCGGGATCGCTGCCCATGGTGAGCGAGGATGCTCCCAGGATCACCAGGCGATCGACCTGGGGGTCGAAGCCATGAATCGTGTCATTGCCGTCGCCCAGTTTGTAGATGAAGAGATCGGGACCCGGACCGCTGTGCAGGGTGTCGGCGCCGCCTCCCCCTTCGATGGTGCTGCCGCCCGGGCCCGCATAGATGACGTCGTCGCCCGGCGTTGCGCCGGGAACCCTGAGGCCGTCCAGCCCGGTGAGAGGGTCCTGGCCGCGAGCGCCCCCGAGGACGCTGATATGGCTGGAGGTCCCGTCTCCATAGGTGAAGGCGTAGGACTGCAGCGGCCAGGTGGCGGAGAGTGACACATCGCCTGAAGCCATGAAGGTTTCGGGCATGTCGCCGCCCGGGCTCGCGGCGAATGAGCTGGCTTGATTCGAGCTGCTGACAGAGATCATTGCTTTCCTCCGTGGAAAAGGATCGTCTCTCGGTCCTAGCGAGCGTCGTAGGCAGCGGTGAGGATGGCGTGCGTCTTCTTCTCTTTGTCGCGCGAAGCGGTGATGGGGGCTGCGGCGCATTCCGCATAAAGCCGCTGCACGGCTGATGATGCTGCTGCGCAATCCGTGGTGCTGGCGCTCAGGCTTCCCAGAACCGGCCGGGCTGGGGCGGATGTCTCAGTGGGTGCTGTCTGCTTGGCCGGGGCTTCACGCCGCGCGGACGGCTTGGCCTCTGGCCGCCGGGCCATGTCCGCCGGGCCGGAAGGGCTGCTGGGTTCGGCTCTGCGCCGCACGGGCGAGCGGGGCCGGTCCTCGGCTGTGCGGTCCCCTGTGCATTCCGGATAGACGCTGATGTCGAGACCTGGCGTGCGGCAGAAGGCCGGCGCGTCTGGAGCCGCCTGGGAGCGGAGCCGCGGGTCGCCATCGACCTGTGGCGCGCGCATCGGCGATCCGGGCGCGGCTGGCGGAAGGGCCGTGGGCGGTAGCTGCGTGCCTGCGGCGCCAACGCCGTCCCCCATGTAGCTCCCGGCCTGCCCAGCGCCGGCAGGGTAGTTGCTCGGCAGGACGATGGCGCGGCCGCCATCGGAGATGCAGGGTCGCCCCACCCGGATGAAGGCCTCCCGGATGGTTGGGATGGTGCACAGGACTTCCCTGGCAGCAGCCTCATCCCGCAGTCCCGAGACCAGAACCGCGGCGTTGTTCCGGGTCTGGCATTCCGAATCGATGTTGCTGAAGGCGCCCCCAATCCCGAAGAGGGGGGTCGTGGCACCGAGGGAAACGCCGGTGGCGCAGGGATTCAGGCCGTAGATGTTCCCGAGTCCAAGAGAGGGGGCTTGGTGCGGCACCTTCGGAATGCCCTCATTGATGATCCGCTGCGTCGAGTTCTCGTAATACTCCTGCCGGAGATTCTGGTTGATCGTTTGGGTATTGGCGTCCTGCGCCAATACGGGTGAGGAAGCGAGGGCGGCAAATGCCGCCCCCACCCCCATGAAGGCTCGCACCTTCATGGTCAGCCTGGCCACAGGTGCAGGCCTTAACGCACCGAGGCCGAGGAGTGGCCGCTCGTCGCGCCGGAAGTTTCGAAGCCGCCGAAGCCGGCGAAGCCACCGGAGCTGGAGCCTGTCACCGTGCTCGTGCCAGCGGTATTGCCGAACCAACCGGAGCTCGCAAAGCTGCCCGTCTTGGTGCCGGCCGTGGACTGGGCGCCGACAATCAGGCCGGCGCCGGCAGCCGAAGTGGCGGCGCCCGCTCCGGAGGAGGCCGAGGCGGCCGGGCCGGAGCTATAGCCACGAGCCATGGCGTCACCGCCGAACAGCCCGAGGCCGACGAGAGCAGCGCCCGCGAGAAGAAGCTTATGCATGGTCATTTCCCCTTCTGAACTTCGCAACGGGTTTCGCCCGCTGCAGCCTCCGATCACCCCGGAAGATTCCGGAGTGGTTTAGTCAAGGGCCTGCGCCCTCCGTGCGGCGTTCATGCCTCTCGAGGCTTTGGAGCCGCCACACGTCTCATGGGTGCCCTGCGGGCGGCGCCGCAGGCACCGAACTCGTCAGGGCAGGCGGGGCCCCGTGATCTTGAAGGTGTACTGGCCGCCATTGGCGGTGGTGACTGTGGCTGTCGGGCTGGACACGACGCTGCTGCCCACATTGAAGCTGCCGCCACCGAAGGCGAGGCCGATCGTTCGGCTCGACACCATGGTCCCAGAGCCAGACAGGCTGCCGGCAGGGTTGTTGGCGTTGGTGTTCGCCGAGAAGCCGCCGGACACGGAAGTGGCGATGCCCATCTGCCCGGGGTGGCCCATGTTGACCTGAGTGGTTGACACAAACTCACCGCTTGAGGCGGTGAAGCTCTTGCTCTGCGCGAAGGCTGGGCCCGCAAATGCAAGGCCTAGGGCGCAGGTCGTGAACAGCAAGCGACGCATTTGGAGCCTCCGATCTGTCCTGTTGCGGGGATTTCGTGGAAGCAGGTGTGGCTGCGCGGTGTCACCTCGGGCGCGGAGCGGCTACGCGCTGTCCTCCCGTCCAGGGCGAATTCCATAGCGAAAATGTCAGGGAAAGCTGGTTGCGGCCGGCCGCTAGCGCGGTGGCGATTGGCTCCGAACCTTCATTGGACTGTCTCCCTCCTCCAAGGCACCGATCGTTTTTCTTTCTCCGCACCCCTCCGTGTTCACGCCGAGAGGGGAGGGCGTCCCCGGGGTCATCTCCCAGAGCTGTTTCCCGGTTTTTGTTTCTTACAAGGAACGTATTTTTTGTTGAGGAAAAGGTCAACGATAAGGCGTTGTGGCAAAAGATATATTTTGTGTTGTTTAAGAGGTAACTCCTCGATGCATTGTAGATAGGACATGAGGGGCCGATATTCTATTTACTAATGCAGTGTTCGAGGGAAGGGAGCGCCTAAGTTGCTCTGATTCGAAAAAGCAAACTTCTAGTTTACAATTCGCTACCTCAACAGGATA
This sequence comes from Roseomonas sp., assembly GCA_035556695.1. Lineage (GTDB taxonomy): Bacteria > Pseudomonadota > Alphaproteobacteria > Acetobacterales > Acetobacteraceae > Pseudoroseomonas. The sequence goes on along the minus strand of DATMFR010000053.1, from coordinate 87,596 downwards.
GGTTACATCACATAAAGAGATAGTATTCACAAAAAATATAAAAATCTACATTTCTAATAAAGATGGATTTTCTTCGCCGAGTGGCTGGAGGCGCTTCCATCATCTCCGAAGCAGGGACGCCCAGTTCTCCTCCGTCGGGGCATGTGCCCAGATGCCGAGCCGAAGTTGGAAGGCCCATCTCGGGATCGCCCCCGATGCCTTCGCCCAGCGCGGGGCCGCGCAGGGCGGCGGTGGTCTGGTTTGCCGCGCCCTGCTGCCTGGTGGCGGTCAGGCGAGCCCGCGCCGTGAGCACATGTCTCGTCTCGAGACGGTGAAAGGAGCTTCTAGGGTCGCGGCGGGGTGCGGTTTGCGAGGCCGGCCGGATGCGTGGCGGTGCGACGCGGGAGCTTGCTCCGCTGTTCCAGGGCGAGCGGCTGGCGGTCCAACAGGGCTCCCGCGGTTGGCGCATCCGCCGAGGTTCCCTTGCGCCGTGAGGCGACAATTGGCAGGAAGCCGCCGGAATTCCCCGTGGTTAACTTGCGGATTCCACCTGGGCTGGGGTCTGCGGCGTGACGCGCCGACCGCCGCTGCCGGCGCCCTGATGGACCCAGCTTCGCCTGACGGTCGGATGGCCTGAATAACCCAGGCCGGGCACGTCGGTGTCCCGCGGGAACAACCGAGTGATGCCCGACCTGGCGGTCCGGATGATCGCCGGAAGCCATCTACCCGCGTCTTACCCGGTAAGGTTCCGGGCTGTCTGAGGGGGCACGAGAGTGCTGGAGAACCTCCTCGGTGACTGTTCTTGCCGCTCAGCTCCGATACGACCCGTTGATGTCGATGTAGCCGTGCGTCAGGTCGCAGGTCCAGGCGGTGGCCTTGCCGCGCCCGAGGCCGATATCCACCGCGATCTCAATCTCGCGACCCTTCATGTGGGCGACCACGGGCGCCTCGTCATAGCCGGGCACCACGCCGCCCTCCTTCGCCATCCAGGTGCCGCCGACGGCCACGGAGAGCAGGTCGCGATCGGCCGGTTCGCCGGCCTTCCCCACGGCCATGACGATGCGGCCCCAGTTGGCGTCCTCACCGGCGATGGCGGTCTTGACCAGCGGCGAGTTGGCGATCGCCATGGCGATCTTCTGCGCCGAGCGGGTGGTGGTGGCGCCGGTGACGTCCACTCGGATCAGCTTCTGCGCGCCCTCGCCGTCGCGCACCACCTGCAGGGCGAGGTCGAGCAGCAGCTCGCCCAGCGCCTTGGCGAAGCTGCGCAGCATCGGGCCGCCCTCGGCCGGCACGCGCGGATGCTTCACCTGGCCGGTGGCGAAGAGCAGCACCGTATCGCTGGTGGAGGTGTCGGAATCGACCGTGGTGCGGTTGAAGCTGGCATCCACCCCCTTCTTCAGCAGCGCCTGCAGCGCGGCGGCAGGGATCTTGGCGTCGGTGGCGATGAAGCTGAGCATGGTCGCCATGTCCGGCGCGATCATGCCGCTGCCCTTGGCGATGCCGGCGATGGTCACCTCCACCCCGCCGATCTCGGCCTTGCGGACGCAGGCCTTGGGGAAGGTGTCGGTGGTCATGATGCCGCGCGCCGCCTCGGCCCAAGCATTCTCGGAGAGCTTGCCGTGCAGGGCGGGGAGGGCGGCGGTCAGCTTCTCATGCGGCAGGGTCTCGCCGATGACGCCGGTGGAGGCCAGGAAGACCTCGCGCGGCTTGCAGCCCACCAGGGCGGCGGCCGCCTCGGCGCTGGCCTGCACCGCGTCGCGCCCGGGCTTGCCGGTGAAGACGTTGGCATTGCCGGCGTTCACCACCAGCGCCCGCGCCTTGCCGCCCTTCAGCGCGGCGCGGCACCAGTCCACCGGGGCGCCCGGGCACTTGTTGCGGGTGAACACGCCGGCCACCGTGGTGCCGGGCGCGAATTCCATGAAGGTGAGGTCGTTGCGGCCCTTGTAGCGGATGCCGGCGGCGGCCACGCCCAAGCGCACGCCGGCGATCGGCGGCACCTCCGGCATGGGAACGGCGAGAGGGGAAACAGGCAGGTCCTTACCGGCCATCGGGCGACGTCCTTCCACTGAAGCGTGGAAGCGTTACCGCAAAGGCCGCGCCGGTTGAAGCGGGCCCGGGCGGACAAGGCCGCCCGGGCCCTTCAGATCAGCGCTTGGGCTGGGCGGGCGGGGGGGTGGCGCCGTCCAGCAGCGAGGGGGTGGTGGATTCGGCGGGACGCGGCGAGCCGTCCATGTTGAAGCGCTCGACCTTCGCGGCGCTCTGGTACTTCTCGACGGCGGCGTTCACCGCCTCCTCGAAAGCGGCCTGGCGCAGCGACTCCGTGCTCTCCTCGAAGCTCGGCACCGGGGCCGTGCGGCGCTCCACCACCTTGATGATGTGCCAGCCGAAGGGGGTCTTCACCGGCTCCTTGCTGATCTCGCCCGTCTTCAGGTCGAAGGCCGCCTCGGCGAATTCCGGCACCATGTCGGACTTCTTGAAGAAGCCGAGATCGCCGCCCTGCTTGGCGGAGGGGCCGGTGGAGAGGCGCTTGGCCAGCTCGGCGAAGTCGGCGCCGGGCTTGCGGGCCTCGGCCAGGGCGGTGCGGGCCTCGGCCTCGCTGCCGACCAGGATGTGCATGGCATGCACCTCCTCCTCGCCCGGCTTGCCGGCGATCTCCTTCTGGTACCGCTCGCGCAGGGCATCCTCGGTGAGGGCGGGGGCGATCTCGCGGCGCAGCAGCGCCTGCTGGAGCTGCTCCTCCTCGGCCCGCTGCACGGCCGCCTGCACCGCCGGCTCCTTGTCGATCCCCTGGGAGCGGGCGGCCGTCACCAGCGCCTTCTGGGCGACGAGCTGGTCGAGGATCAGGGGGAACAGCATGGGCAGCGGCGCGCCGCGCATGTCGGGCGGCAGTTGGTTGATGGCCGCCTGCACGTCGGAGAGGTGCAGGGGCGCGCCATCCACGCGGGCGACCACGGGGTTCTGGGCGCCCGGGGTGGCCGCCGGAGGCTGGGCCGGTGCCGGGGCGGGGGTGGGCGCGCCCGGGGCCTGGGCCATGGCGGTCGAGGCCATCAGGAGGGCGGAGAGGGTCAGGACGGTAAAGCGCATACGCGGGATTTGCCTTCGCGGCTGGACGGTTCAAGATGCCCGATCGGCCTGGGGCTCACAATCATGCGGGGGTGACGGAGTGTGACCACCTGCCCAGCCCCGGAGGGGGAGGGTTTCCGGCCTGTCATGCCGGGTTTCGTTGACCCTGGCGCGGCCCCCGCCTATCTGTGCGCGTGACGCAGACTGTTGCCCGCCATCCGTCCGGCCCGCCGGATGACCTCGGCCTCCCCGGCCCCGGCGCCATCCCGGTCGGGCGGCGGTGCAAGGGCGGCCCACGGAGAATATCGCAGCCCCATGTTCGCCCGCCTCGCCCGCGCCGTATTCGGCACCTCGAACGACCGCGTGCTGAAGCAGTTCAGCGCCCGGCTGCCCGCCATCGCGGCCCTGGAGCCGAAGGTCGAGGCCCTGTCGGACGAGGAGCTGCGGGGACAGACCGCCCGCTTCCGTGAGCGGCTGGCCCAGGGCGAGAGCCTGGACGACCTGCTGCCCGAGGCCTTCGCCACGGTGCGCGAGGCCTCGAAGCGGGTGCTCGGCATGCGCCACTTCGACGTGCAGATGATCGGCGGCATGGTGCTGCATTCCGGCCGCATCGCCGAGATGAAGACCGGCGAGGGCAAGACCCTGGTCGCCACGCTGCCGGTCTACCTGAACGCGCTGGCGGGCAAGGGCGTTCATGTCATCACCGTGAACGACTACCTGGCCACCCGCGACAGCGGCCAGATGGGGCGGCTGTACAACTTCCTCGGCCTGACCTGCGGCGTCATCGTGCATGGCCTGACCGACGGCGAGCGTCGCGATGCCTATGCCTGCGACATCACCTACGGCACCAACAACGAGTTCGGCTTCGACTACCTGCGCGACAACATGAAGTACCGCCTGGACGAGATGGTCCAGCGCGACTTCAACTACGCCATCGTGGACGAGGTGGACAGCATCCTCATCGACGAGGCGCGCACGCCGCTGATCATCTCCGGCCCCGCCGAGGACAGTTCCGACCTCTACCGCAAGGTGGATGCGGTGGTCGCCGAGCTGGTGAAGGACAAGGCGACCTACGAGAAGGACGAGAAGCTGCGCACCTCGGCGCTCACCGAGGGGGGCGCCGAGACGGTGGAGCAGATGCTGCGCGACGCCGGCCTGCTGGAAGAGGGCAACCTCTACGACTTCCACAACGTCACGCTCGTCCATCACGTCAACCAGAGCCTGCGCGCCCATACGCTCTTCGCCCGCGACGTGGACTACATCGTCAATCGCGAGGGCAAGCTCGTCATCATCGACGAGTTCACCGGCCGCATGATGGAGGGCCGGCGCTACTCCGAGGGCCTGCACCAGGCGCTGGAGGCGAAGGAGCATGTCGAGATCCAGCCCGAGAACCAGACGCTGGCCTCGATCACCTTCCAGAACTACTTCCGCCTCTATCCCAAGCTCTCCGGCATGACCGGCACCGCCGCCACCGAGGCGGACGAGTTCGCCGAGATCTACAAACTCGAAGTGGTCGAGATCCCGACCAACGTGCCCGTCATCCGCCAGGACAACGACGACGAGGTCTACCGCTCGGCGGAGGAGAAGTACGCGGCGGTGGCGACGCTGGTGAAGGAGGCGCAGGCGCGCCAGCAGCCCGTGCTGGTCGGCACCACCTCCATCGAGAAGTCCGAGCTGCTGAGCGCCCTGCTGAAGAAGGAGGGCGTGCCGCACGCGGTGCTGAACGCGCGCTACCACGAGCAGGAGGCCGGCATCATCGCCCAGGCCGGCCGGCCGGGCGGCGTCACCATCGCCACCAACATGGCCGGCCGCGGCACCGACATCAAACTCGGTGGCAATGCCGAGATGCTGGCCGAGGCAAGCTTCCAGGGCCCGCATGAGGGGCCGGAATGGGAGGCGCATCTCGCTGAGGTCCGCGAGCAGGTGAAGCGCGACGAGGCGATCGTGAAGCAGGCCGGCGGCCTCTTCGTGGTCGGCACCGAGCGGCATGAATCCCGCCGTATCGACAACCAGCTGCGCGGCCGCTCCGGCCGCCAGGGGGACCCAGGCGCCAGCCGCTTCTTCCTCAGCCTCGAAGACGACCTGATGCGCATCTTCGGCAGCGACCGCATGGGCGGGATGCTGCAGAAGCTCGGCCTGAAGGAAGGCGAGGCCATCATCCATCCCTGGATCAACCGGGCGCTGGAGAAGGCGCAGAAGAAGGTCGAGGCGCGCAACTTCGACACGCGCAAGAACCTGTTGAAATACGACGACGTCATGAACGACCAGCGCAAGGAGGTCTATGCCCAGCGGCGTGCCTTCATGCAGGCGACGGACGTCTCCGAGACCGTCGAGGAGATGCGGCGCGAGACCATCGCCGCGATGGTGGCCAAGGCCATCCCCGAGAACGCCTATCCCGAGCAGTGGGACCTCGTGGGCCTGCAGCGGCAGGTGCAGGAGAGCCTTGGCCTCGACCTGCCGATCGAGGCCTGGGGCAAGGAGGAGGGCATCGACGAGGTGGCGGTGCGCGAGCGCCTCGAAGCCGAGGCCGACCGCGCCGCGGCGGTCCGCGCCGCCGATATCGGCCCCGAATTCATGCGCGCGGTCGAGAAGTCGGTGCTGCTGCAGGTGTTCGACGCGGTGTGGAAGGAGCACCTGCTGAACCTGGACCATCTGCGCCAGGGAATCGGCCTGCGCGCCTATGGCCAGCGCGACCCGCTGAACGAGTACAAGAGCGAGGCCTTCAACCTCTTCAACACGATGCTCGACGAGTTGCGCGAGCGCGTGACCTCGCTGCTGCTGCGCATCCAGATCAGCCCCGCCGCGCCGCTGCCGGAGCCCGAGCCGGTGATGGTGACGGACATGCGCCACCCCGAGCCGGACATGGCCGGTGCCGCAGGCGACCCCTGGACCCAGGCCCCGGCGGATGCCGCCTTCGCGCCGGCTGTGGCGCGCGCGGTGGAAGGCGTGGACCCGCAGGACCCCTCGACCTGGTACCGCACGCCGCGCAACGCCGCCTGCCCCTGCGGTTCGGGCAAGAAGTACAAGCACTGCCACGGCCGGCAGGCCTGAGAGAAAAACGGTCGGGGGAAGGAATTCCCCCGAGCCCTATCTTTTTTCCGCAAATTTTCAGTCGCGCCATGGCCGCTGGCTGCAGTCGCCGGGGCCGTCCCAGCCACGGCGTGTGCGCGCTCCGCCAAGTGCTGCAAAACTGACTGAAAGAAGAAGAGGGGGGGGGCTGGAGGAGAATTCATTCTCCCCCGGCTCCGCCCTCGGCCGGGTTTCCCCGGCCTTTTGCATCAGCCGGTGCTGACCAATCCCGCCTGGTGGCGCGCCAGCCAGCCATTGACGGCGAGGGCCAGGGCCTTGGCCACCTGGGCGCGGTGGGCCGGGCGCTTCAAGGCCGCTTCGTCGCGCCGGTCGCTCAGGAAGCCCATTTCCACCAGCACGCTCGGCACGTCGGGCGCCTTCAGCACGGCGAAGGCGGCCTGGCGGTGGGTGTTGGGCAGCAGCGGCACGCTTTCGCCGAGTTCATCCACGACGAACTGCGCCAGCCGGGCGGAGCCCACCTTGGTTTCCTGCCGCACGAGGGAATAGAGGATGCGCTCCACCTCGGGGGAGACTTCCGGCAGGCGCAGTCCGCCCGCCGCATCGGCGCGGTTCTGGCTCTGCGCCAGCCGGGCGGAGAGGGTGTCCGAGGCGCGGTCGGAGAGCGTGTAGACGCTGGCGCCGCGTGCGCCCGGCGCCGAATCGGCGTGCAGCGAGAGGAACAGCGTCGCCTGCCGCTTGCGGGCGAACTCCACGCGGTCGGCCAGCGGGATGAAGATGTCCCGCGCGCGGGTCAGGGCCACGCGGCAACGGCCGCCGGCCTCCAATTGCCGCTTCAGCTCCAGCGCCGCCGGCAGGGTGATGCGCTTCTCGTAGGTGCCGCTGGCGCCGATGGTGCCCGGGTCCTTCCCGCCATGCCCGGGGTCGATCACCACCAGCGGCAGGGTGCTGGAGGCGGTGGCCGTGCCGCCGGCGCGGCCCTGCGCGATGGTGCCGCGCGCCAGCCGGGCGAAGCCGGCGGCGGTACCGGGCGCGATCTCGACCAGCAGCCCATTTCCCTGCGCGGCGGCACGGGTGACGGAGACGGGGCCGGTCAGGTCCAGCAGCAGGCGGCGGTTCGGCGCGTCCCACCGGGCCTGCCGCACGGGGCCGGCGCCGGCCAGCCGCAGCGGTCCGCGCCAGGCGGTGCCGGGCAGGTGCAGGATCAGCCGGGCCGGGCGCGTCTGCGCGGTCAGACGCCAGCTCGCGGCGGCACTGAGGTCGAGCGTCAGGCGGGCGTGACGCTCCGCCCGCTGGAGCTGGACGGCGGTGACGGCGGCCTCCGCCATGGCTGGCGCAAGGCCGGACAGGCCCGCCAACAGCCCGAGCGTCATCTGCAGCAATTGCCGCCTGTGGGGTGCGTGAGACATGGTGCGACTTCCCCTGCATCGCGGTGGCCCGGTGCCGGCGGCCAGATCCCCCTGCCGTGCGACACCTCCGGCGTGACCGCCCCTGGTCGCGCCGCGCTTGCCGGGAAGCGCCGCCGATGCGGCCCGCCACGCCGTCCCCACGGCGCGACCATCCCGAACAGCGGGAGCTTTATCATGGCCGGAGAGGGTGATCACGGCATTACTTCTTGTAACATCCCGGCGCGGCAATGGCTTGTGGAAGGCGTGGGGGGCGCCTATGGTGGCTTGCCCCGGCGGCGAACGCTGCCGGTGGAGGTTCCGGGCGCGGCCGCCCGGCCTTGTGCTGGCCTTTCCGCTGCGCGGCGGGCCGGAGTTCGGCGCGGCCCGAAGGACCTGGCAAGGGATTGCCCCCGTTGACCCGGAGGGCGCCATCCCGGCTTCGCCAGGGCCGTGCAGCCCGCTCCACCGGTGCGGAGATCACGGCGCGGAAGGATGGCCCTGGCCTCATCGCCGGTCATCCCAGCCCGCGCCTGCCGCTGGCCCGTTCGTGTCCGATGGAGGTCGCACCGCGATGCCAGAGGCGCGCTTCCGGGGCCTGCGCGCGGCGCGCTCAACAAGGGCCCCCCTTCGGGGCGTGGCCCGCCGAGACGAGAGGTCGGAACCAGAGCCGCATGGCACACTGCACGCCAAGCCGCCTGTGCGCGACCCCGCTGCCTCGGGCCTGCCCACTTATTGCCGCCGCCGGCAGCGCGATCGCGCCGGTGGCCCGGAGCATTCCGATACATGACCAAGCGCATGCTGATCGATGCATCCCACGCCGAAGAGACGCGGGTGGTGGTGCTGGACGGCAACCGGATCGATGAATTCGACATCGAGACCGAGAACAAGCGGCCCCTGAAGGGCAATATCTACCTGGCCAAGGTGGTCCGGGTGGAGCCCAGCCTGCAGGCGGCCTTCGTCGAATACGGCGGCAACCGCCACGGCTTCCTGGCCTTCAGCGAGATCCATCCCGACTACTACCAGATCCCCGTCGCCGATCGCGAGCGGCTGCTGGCCATGCAGGCCCAGGAAGCCGCCGAGGACGAGGATGACGAGGACGAGGTGAGCGACGCCGAGGCGGAGGCTGTCGCCGCCGCCATCGAGCAGGTCGCCGATGCCGATGCCGCCGAACGCGCCGCGGCCGCACCGCCCTCCAGCTTCAGTGAATCCTACGAGCCCGAGCACCCGCGCGAGATCGAGCCGGGCCAGGTGGCGCCGCGCTCGCAGCCGATGGCGATGCACAGCGAGAGCCGCTCCGCCACGCCGGAGGAGCTGGAGGCCAACGCCGCCGAGGCCACCGTGCCGCATGAGGGCGTGCCGGTGGAGGAGGAAGGCCCCGCGCCCGAGACGCTGGGCGGCCGCGACAAGGACGAGGCCGAGGAGGTGCGCGGCGAGCGCCGCATCCCGCCGCGCTTCCTGCGCCACTACAAGATCCAGGAGGTGATCCGCCGCCGGCAGATCATGCTGGTGCAGGTCGTCAAGGAGGAGCGCGGCAACAAGGGCGCGGCGCTGACCACCTATATCAGCCTCGCCGGCCGCTTCTCCGTGCTGATGCCGAACTCGCCGCGCGCCGGCGGCATCTCCCGCAAGATCACCTCGGTGGCCGACCGCAAGCGCCTGCGCGAGGTGATCCAGGAGCTCGGCATGCCGCGCGGCATGAGCCTGATCGTGCGCACCGCCGGCGCCGGCCGGCCGAAGCCCGAGATCCTGCGCGACTGCGAGTACCTGCTGCGGCTGTGGGACGACATCCGCGAGCGCACGCTGGAATCCGTCGCGCCCGCGCTGATCTACCAGGAAGCCGACCTCATCAAGCGCTCGATCCGCGACGTCTTCGGCCGTGACATCGAGGACATCCAGATCGAGGGCGACGACGCCTACCGCCAGGCGCGCGACTTCATGCGGATGCTGATGCCGCAGAACGAGCGCAAGATCCGCCTCTATCGCGATCACACGGTGCCGCTCTTCGCCCGCCATGGCGTCGACGCGCAGCTCGACGCGATGATGTCGCCCACCGTGCAGCTCCGCTCCGGCGGCTACATCGTCATCAACCAGACCGAGGCGCTGGTCGCCATCGACGTGAACTCGGGCCGCAACACGCGCGACCGGCACATCGAGGACACCGCGCTGCGCACCAACATGGAGGCGGCGGAGGAGATCGCCCGCCAGCTCCGGCTGCGCGACCTTGCCGGCCTCATCGTCATCGACTTCATCGACATGGAGTCCTCGCGCAACGACGCGCAGGTGGAGCGCCGGCTGAAGGAGGCGCTGAAGAACGACCGCGCCCGCATCCAGGTCGGCCGCATCAGCCATTTCGGCCTGCTGGAGATGAGCCGGCAGCGGCTGCGCCCCTCCGTCACCGAGCACTCCTTCATCACCTGCAAGCACTGCCAGGGCCTGGGCATCGTCCGCAGTCCGGAAAGCTCGGCGTTGCAGGTGCTGCGGCAGATCGAGGAGGAGGGCGCCAAGCGCCGCGCCTCGGAGATCTGCGTGCACATCGCGCCGGACATTGCCATCCACCTGCTGAACCGCCGCCGCGACCGTCTCTCGGAGATCGAGGCGCGCTACGGCATGGCCGTGCTGTTCGAGCCGGACGCGCAGCTGCATGGCCCCGCCATCCAGATCGAGCGCACGCGCGCGCCGATCGCCGCAGAGCCCGTCGCCGCGCCGCCGGCCGCGCTGCGCATGGACTACGCGCCGGAGGCCGAGGTCGAGGCTGAGCCGGTGGTTGCGGTGCCCGAGGCGCCGGCCGCTGAGCCGGCCGAGGTCAGCGGCGAGGCGCCTGCGGCTCAGGCCGAGGAGGAGCGCGGCAACGGCAATGGCGAGCGCCGCCGCCGCCGCCGCCGCCGTCGGCGCGGCGGGCGCCGCGAGGAGATGACCGGCACGCCGGGCATCGAGGCCGCCGAGGCGGATGCCACCGAGTCCGAGGAGGAAGGCGAGGAGGAGGCCGAGGAAAGCGCGCCCGCCGCTGCCGAGCCGGCGCATGCCCCCGAGGCTGCGCCGGAAGCCGAGGATGAGGATCGCCGCCTGCCGCGCCGCCGGGGCCGCCGTGGCGGCCGCCGCCGGATGGGCGAGGGGGTGGTGGAGCCGCCGCGCCCGGCCTATGCCGGCCCGACGCCGGCCGACCCCTTCGCCGGCACGCTGGACGACATCTTCGACGCCATGGCGGCGGCGGAGGAAGCGGCCCAGCAGGGCGCGGCCGCCAAGCCGCCCGCGCTGCCGCCGGTGGAGGCTGATGTCGCGCCGGTGGCGTCCGTCGCGCCCGAGCCGGCGCCAGTGACGGAGCCGGGATCGGTGGTCGAGGCGCAGCCGGAAGTGGCTCCCTCCACGCCGCAGCCTGAGGCGGCACCGATGGCGGAAGCCGCGCCGGAGCCTGAAGCGGTTCCGGCGGCCGAGCCGGCTGCTCCGGAGGAGGTGGCGCCGGCCAAGCCACGCCGTACCCGCCGGACCAAGGCGGCTGCCGCCGAGGCTCCGGTGGAGGCGCCGGCGGTAGAGGCTCCCGCGACGGAGGAGCCCGCCCCGGCCAAGCCGCGCCGCACCCGCCGGACCAAGGCGGCTGCCGCCGAGGTCCCGACGGAGGCGCCGGCGGTAGAGGCTCCCGCGACGGAGGAGGCCGCCCCGGCCAAGCCGCGCCGCACCCGCCGGACCAAGGCGGCTGCCGCCGAGGTCCCGGCAGAGGCGCCCGCGGCCGAGGCGCCCGTGACGGAGTCTCCGGCCGCCGAAACGGCGCCTCCGGCTGAAGCTCCCGCCGCCGTGGCTCCGCCGGAGGCCGCTGCCGCCGAGCCGGAGGAGCCGCAGGCCGCTCCGCCGGCGCAGCCGATGCTGGTGGACCTTGCGCCGGAAGCCCCGCGGAAGCGCGGCTGGTGGAAGCGTTGAAACCCGTGGCCCCGTGGCGCATCGCGCCGCGGGGTCCGGACCTCTCCGCATGACGGTCGATTTCGCTCCCCTCCGGACCGAGCGCCTGACGCTCCGCCTGCTGCAGCCCGAGGATGCCCCGGAGCTGCACCGGCTGATCAACGACTGGGATGTGGTGCGCTGGCTCAGCCGCGTGCCCTTCCCCTATCCGCGTGAGCTGGCGGATGAGTGGATCGCCTCCACCCACCACCAGCTCGCCGAAGGCTCGGCCTGGCATCTCGCCATCGTGGGCCAGGACGGCGATACCGAGGTGCTGGTCGGCTGCGTCGGCCTGACCCGGCAGCCGGAGACCCGGCGGGCGGAGCTGGGCTACTGGGTCGGCCGCCGCTTCTGGGGCTTCGGCGTCGCCGCCGAGGCGGCCGGTCGGCTGGCCCGCTGGGGCCTTGCCCATCTCGACCTCGACCGCATCTTCGCGCATGTGCTGGAGGAGAATGCCCGTTCCGCCGCCGTGCTGCGGCGCATCGGGCTGGTCGAGAGCGGGCGCGGCGAGGCGCAGTTCCTCGCGCGCGGCGCCAAGCTGCCGGTGCTGCTGTTCGAGGGCGGGCGCGAGGACCTGACCGCCCCCGTTCCGCTGCCCGAGCCGCCCGTCCTCGCCGAGCCGCCGCCGCCGGATGCCAAGCCGATGCTGCTGGTGGCCGCCTGCGCGCTGATCGACAGCGATGGCCGCGTGCTGCTCGCCCGCCGGCCCGAGGGCAAGCCGATGGCGGGCCTCTGGGAGTTCCCCGGCGGCAAGCTCGATTCCGGCGAGACGCCCGAGGATGCGCTGATCCGCGAGCTGAAGGAGGAGTTGGGCATTGACGTCTCGGCGGCCTGCCTGGCGCCCTTCACCTTCGCCAGCCATGACGCCGGGCGCTTCCATCTGCTGATGCCGCTCTACCTCTGCCGCCGCTGGGAGGGCACCGTCACAGCGCGGGAGGGGCAGGCGCTGGCCTGGGTGCGCCCGAACAAGCTGGCCGACTACGCCATGCCGCCGGCCGACAAGCCGCTGGTGGCGCTGCTGCGGGACTTCCTCTGACGCCGTGGGCGGGGGCTGCGCTGTCCCCGCCCGTCGTCCAGTGCCGCAGCACCCTTCCCGGATGGGCCTTGCGGAGGGATGATGCCGATGGCCGCGCGCGCCCACCGGCGCGTGTCCGGCCGGAGGAGGAGCCCGCCCGTGACGAAGAATCCCACCGCCTGCCTGCTCATCATCGGCAATGAGGTGCTCTCCGGCCGCACCCAGGATGCGAACCTGAAGTTCCTGGCGACGCGGCTCGGGGAGATCGGCGTCCCGCTGCGCGAGGTGCGCGTGATCCCCGATGTGCGGGAGACCATCATCGCCACCGTCAACGAGGTGCGGGCGAAGTTCGACTACGTCTTCACGACGGGCGGCATCGGCCCGACGCATGACGACATCACCGCCGAATGCATCGCCGCCGCCTTCGGCGTGCCCTGGGAGGTGCATCCCGAAGCCTGGGAGCGGCTGGCCGCCCACTACGCCCGCCAGACCCCGCCCGGCGACTTCAATGCCGCGCGCCAGCGCATGGCCACCATGCCGCGCGGCGCCGCGCTGATCGACAATCCCGTCTCCGTCGCGCCGGGCTTCATCATCGGCAACGTGCATGTCATGGCTGGCGTGCCGCGCATCATGCAGGCGATGTTCGAGGGGCTGGCACCGAAGCTGAAGGGCGGCGCACCGGTCGTCTCGCGCGCATTGCACGCCAACGGGCTGATGGAAGGTCAGCTTGCGGAGGGCCTCGGGCGCATCCAGGCCGACTTCCCCGAGATCGACATCGGCTCCTATCCCTATTACCGGCCCACCGGCAACGGCGTGGCGCTGGTCGCGAAGGGTGTGGACGCGGCGCGGGTGGAGCAGGCGATCGCTGCCATCGGCGAATTCATGACGTCGCTGGGCTTCCCGCCGGTCGAGGGCGAGCCGGTGTAGGAAAAAGCTTGGGGGAAAGAATTCCCCCAAACCCCCATCTTCCTTTTGTCAGCTTGGCGTAAGCGCGTGCCGCCCACGCGGTAAAACTGGCAGAAAAAGGAGGAGGTTTGGGGGAGTTCGCTCCCCCAACCTGTGCTTCAGCCAGAAATTTGAGGACGCACCCTGTTCTCCCTCGCCCTAACCTGGGCAGGGCCGTGTTTCACGTGAGTCCCGACAGTTCCGCCACCAGCTCGCCCAGCGCGGCCGAATCCTTGCCGCCGCGCCCGCTGTTGACCAGTGCCTCCAGCATCTGCGCCGCCATGGCGGTGCCAGGCGCGAAGACGCCGTGGTCCCGCACGGCGCCGAGCGCCAGGCGCATGTCCTTGCGCATCAGCTCGGCGCGGAAGCCCGGCTGGGTGGCAGCGTCGATGTAGCGCTTGGCGTGCGCCTCCAGCACCGCCGAGCGCGCGGAGCCGCCGAGCAGCGCCTGCCGCATCGCCTCCGGATCGAGGCCTGCCTTGCGGCCGAGGGCCAGTGCCTCGAACACCATCTGCATCGTGCCGCTGATGATGAGCTGGTTGGCCGACTTGCAGACCTGCCCGGCGCCGGGCGGCCCGAGATGCGTCACGCTGCGCCCGACCGCGGCGAAGACGGCCTGCGCTGCCGCGAAAGCCTCCGCCTCGCCGCCGACCATGCAGGTCAGGGTGCCGTCCCGCGCCCCGGCCGGGCCGCCGGAGACGGGGCTGTCCAGCAGGAAGGCGCCGCGCTCCTCCCGCAGCCGCCGGGCGAAGCCGGCGGTGGCGCTGGCGGCAATGCTGGAGAAGTCCACCACCACCACGCCGGGCGCGAGCCCTTCCGCGACGCCGCCGGCACCGAACAGCACCGCCTCCACATCCGGCGTGTCGGGCAGGCAGAGGGCGACGGCGGCGGTGCCGCGCGCAGCCTCGGCGGGTTTATCAGCCCAGGTGGCACCAGCCTGCTCCAGCGCCGCCGCTTTGTCGCGGCTGCGGTTGTGCAGGGTGAGTTCGAAGCCGGCGCGCTGGAGATTGGCGGCCATGGAGGCGCCCATGACGCCGAGGCCGATGAAGGCGAGACGGGCAGGGGGGGTGATCGGCTTCATCGCGTGCTTCCTCTCAGCCCGCGCGCGTGGCGGCGGCCACGTCTTCCAGCACGTATGGCGCACCGCAGCGGGCGCAGATGTCGCGCACATGCCGCACCAGGCTCTCCGGCACCGGGATGCCTTTGGCGCTGCGCGTTTCATGTTCCATCCGCTCGGGGTCGCCGGGGATCAGCACCGGCTGGTCCGCGCGAGCGGGCGGCGTCTGGCGCAGCGTGCCGAGCAGTTCGCCCAGGTCCTGGTGGAACTCCTCAGGCGGACGAAAGGCGGCGGGATCGATGGCCAGGAAGAAATGGCCGATATTGTCCGGCGCGCCGGGCGGCGCGGTGCGGTTGCGCAGGAAGGAGAAGGCGCCGCCGGTCAGCGTGCCGGCGAGGATCTGCACCATCATGCCGAGGCCGTAGCCCTTGTGCCCGCCGGTCTCGACGGCGCCGCCGAGCGGCGTCAGCCCGCCCTCGGCGCGCTTGTGGAGATAGGCCATGGCCTCGGCGGCGTCGGTGACGGGGCGGCCCTCGCCATCCACCACCCAGCCCGGCGGCAGCGGCTTGCCGTTGAGGTCGTAGACCTTGACCTTGTTGGCGGCGACGGTGGTGCTCGACATGTCCAGCACGAAGGCCGGCTCGCCCTCGGCATCCGGCGCGGCGAGGGCAATGGGGTTGGTGCCGAGCATCGGCACCGCGCCGCGCGCCGGCACCGCCGTCACGGTGCGCGCCGTGGTCATCACCATGCCCAGCACGCCACGGCGCGCGGCGATGCGCGCATAATGTCCGGCGGCGCCGAAATGGTGCGAGTTGACCACGCCCACGGCGCCGATCCCGCCGGCCAGCGCCTTCTCCACCGCCAGCTCCATCGCCATGGCGGCGACGGGGTGGCCGAGGCCGGCGCCGCCGTCCACCAGCGCCGTGCAGGCGTTCTGCCGCACCACGCGCGGGCGGGCATGAAGGTTGAGCTGGCCGCCGTCGCGCAGTCTCTCGTACATCATCAGCATCGAGAGCCCATGCGAGTCGATGCCCATGAGGTCGGTTTCCACCATGGCCTCGGCCGTGATGGCGACAAGGTCCGGCTCCATGCCCCAGGCCAGCAGGATGCCGGTGATCTGCCGGCGGACGCTCTCGGCGGCGGCACGCATGGCGGCTCTTCCTTTCCGGGCGGTCAACGGGTGACCGCGCAGCCCTTGGCGGCCAGCGCCTCCTCGACCCAGCCGCGATCCCAGCCCGCGCCCTGGATGGCGGCGGTGATGGCCCCCTCCTTGGCGGCATGCGCCTCGGCGGCGGCGACCACGGATTCGGCGGCGGCCAGCGGCACCACCACCACGCCGTCCTCATCGGCCACGATCAGGTCGCCGGGGCCGACCACCAGCCCGCCGCAGGCGAGCGGGTAACCGATCTCGCCGGGACCCTCCTTGTAAGGACCGGCCGGAGTGGCGCCGCGCGCCCAGACGCCGAGCTGCATCGCCGCCAGTTCCTTGATGTCGCGCACCGCGCCATCGATCACCAGCGCGGCGATGCCGCGGCTGACGGCGTGGCTGCACATCAGGTCGCCGGCGACGGCGATGGAGAGGTCGCCGCCGCCGTCGCAGACCACCACGTCGCCCGGCTGTGCGAGGTCGATCGCGCGGTGCAGCATCAGGTTGTCGCCGGGGCGGACACGCACGGTCAGCGCCGGGCCGGCGACAGTGCGGCGGCCGCCATAGGCCTGGAAGCCGCCGCGCATCGCCTGCATGCGGTTCATGACGTCGCCGATATTGGCCACCGGCAGCTTCGCGGCACGTTCCGCCAGTGCCGGTGCGACGCGTTCCTGACGTTCCGCAACGCGCAGTCCGATGCTCATTCCTGTCCGCTCCCTCGATGCGCCATTCCGGCGCGATGGCGGTCAGGCTGCCCCATCGGTCAACTGTCTGCAATCGCTCCGGGGCGAAGGAGGCCGCTCAGAGTTCCTCGGGCGAGAGGAAGCGGGCCAGCCGCACGGCGGTGTGGCCGCGCATGGTGCGTGGGCTCGGCATTACCAGCAGGCAGTTGTCGTGCGGGGTGCGGATCTCGATGTCGCCATCCAGCGCCAGCAGCGTGTTGCGTTCGGGGATGACGGCGCCGCCGCGAAAGGGCTGCACGAAGGCGAAGCCGTGCGTGCGGGCCACCACGGTGCGCGTCACCTGCGCGACTCGCGGCGGCGGGGCGGGCGGCGCGGGCGGCAGGTCCAGGCAGCCGCTCTCGCGCAGCAGGGCGGTGGCGCAGCCCTCTAGCGTGGCCAGCGTCGCCGGCGCCCAGTGCTGGCCGCCTTCCACCAGCAGGGCGGTGCGCTGGCCAGCGGGGTCGGCGAAGCCGGGCCGGTCGATCAGCCGCAGCCCCGTGCTGTGCCCCTCATCCGCCACCACCAGCGGCGGGATGCCGAGCCGCGCGCCCAGGCGCAACGCGTGGCGCGCCGTGCCGGTGATGATCAGCGGGTCGGAGGGCCAGAGCATGCTGTGCAGGTCGAGCAGCAGGTCGGCACTGTCGAGCAGCGGGCAGAGCTGGCGCGCGCGGTCCAGTTCCCGGCTGCGGCGGTGGCCCTGCAGCACGCGGTCGCTCCAGACGCGGTTCATGTCCTCGTCGAGGAAGCGGCTGAGCGTGGGGTCGGCGGGATTGAAGCGGGCGAAGGCGGCAAGGTTGGCAAAGACCAGCGTGAGCCGTCCGCGCGCCGGCCGCAGTCCTTGCTCCAGCCAGCGCGAGAGCAGCAGCGCGCCGGCGAACTCGTTGCCATGCATCAGGCTGACGAGGACAACATGCGGGCCGGGCGGGGTGGCCGTGAAGCTCCAGACCCCCTCCATCAGGTTGCCGCGCAGCCAGGGCCGCAAGTCCGGCACCGGAAGCTGAACCGGGAAATGCGGCAGGAAGTCCGGCGCCGCCGTCTCGCTCACTCCTGGAGCCTCCAGCAACCGGGCCGCGGTGCGTGGCCCGCCCCCGGAAGCGCATCCCTCTGCGCCGCCACGGCCATCTCCCCGTCTGTCTCCCAAGGACACTCTATACGCGGAGGCGGGATGGGCAACCGTGGGGCGGCGCGAAGCTCAGCCGGGCTTTCCCGCCTGCCGTGCCTCCGCCACGAGTTGCCGCAGCGTCGGCAGATCCACGGCGCCTGGCACCAGCTTGCCGCCGATGATCAGCGCCGGCGTGCCCTCAATGCCGAGCGTGCGGGCCATCGCCACATTCTCCTGCAGGCGGATTTTCAGCGCCGGGTCCTGCATGTCGCGCTGCAGGCGGGGCCAGTCGAGCCCGGCGCGCTGCGCCTCGGCCTGCAGTGCCGCCTCGGTCGGTTCGCCGCGCAGCTTCATCAGCGCATCCTGCAGCGGCACGTACTTGTCCTGCCGCTGCGCCGCCAGCAGGGCGCGGCTGGCGAGCACGCTGTTCGGCCCGAGGATCGGCAGGTCCTTCAGCACCAGCCGGACTTTCGAATCCTCCCGCAGCAGCGCCTCCATGGTGGGATGCAGCGACTTGCAGTATCCGCAGCGCGCGTCGAAGAACTCGACGATGGTGACGTCGCCGCGCGGGTTGCCCTTCACCGGGTCCGCCGGGTCGCGCAGCAGCTTCTCCTCATGCGCGGCGATGGCGGCGCGCTGGCTGGTGCTGCGGTCCTCCTGCTCGGCCTGCTGCAGCGCCATCAGCGCATCGCGCAGGATGGAGGGGTCCTTGCGCAGCGCATCGCGCACCACCTCCACCACCTCCTGCCGCTGCTGCGGCGAGAGCGCCTGCGCAGCCAGCGGCGCCGCCGTGCCGAGCAGCAGCGCGGCGCCGAGGGCGAGCCTCGCCGCCTTGAACCGGGTTCGCATCACGTCGTCATCGTCTCCGTCGTTGGGCCTGTTCGGCCTCGCGCTGCTCCGGCGTCAGGTTCTCCGGCCGCGCGGCATTGCGCAGGTCCTGCGCCCGCAGCCGGGCAGGGCCAGGGGGCAGGGCTTCCGCGGCCCGGCGGGCCAGGAAGCGGGCATCGGGGAAGTTCTCCTCCAGCATGGCCTCCTCCGCCAGCGCCAGGTCGGCCATCGGCAGGTTGCCGAGCCGGCCCTGTGCCACGCCGAGCTGGTGCCAGGCGAAGGCGGACTCGCGGTCGAGCGACAGGCTGGCCTCCAACTCCCGTACCGCCGCGCGCAATAGCGCGGACGTGCCCAGCTCGATCATCACATGCGCATGCGCGGTGCGGATCAGCGGCTCGCCGGGGGCGAGTCGCGCTGCCTCGGCATAGGCCGGCAGCGCCTCCTGCGGGCGATGGCCCTCGAACAGGATCTGGCCCTTCAGCTCGTGCAGCCAGGGATTGCCGGGCTGCTCCGCCAGCAGCCCATCCACCAGCGCCACGGCCTCGGCGATCCGCCCACTACGAAACTGCGCCACGCTGCGGGCGTAGCGCGCAGGGGGCGAGCCGTCAGTCTCCGGATAGATCCGGCGCACCAGGGAAGGGCCGCCGAGAAAGCCATCCAGCTTTGCCTTCACCATGGCGAAGCGCGGCTCGAAATCCGGCGGCAGCGCCGCCTGTACCGCCCCCGCGCGGGCGATGCGTTCCTGGATGAAGGCCACGCGGTCCTGCGAAAGCGGGTGGGTGCGGAAATACGGGTCCTGTCGCCCGACCGCGAGCAGTTCCTGGTCCAGCAGGCGCCGCAACAGCCGCTCCAGGCCCGCCGCGGGCCAGCCGCGGAGGGCAAGGTAGGTCAGGGCGGCCTGGTCGGCCGCCTGCTCCTGGCCGCGGCTGAAGGCGTAGAACTCGCCCATGGCGCTCGCCTGCCCGCCCATGGCGATGGCACCCAGTGCCTCGCCATGGCCCGTCACCGCCGCGGCGGCGCCGCCGGTCAGCAGGGCCGCCACGGCGCGCAGCATGGCCAGGCGCATCTGCTCCGGCAGCTGCGCCAGATGGCCGCCGGCGATGTGCCCGGTCTCATGCGCCAGCACGCCCACCAGTTCCGCCGCCGAGTCAGCCTGCTGGATCAGGCCGGTGTGGATGAAGAGGCGGTTGCCGGTGGTGACGAAGGCGTTTATGGCCCGGTCCTGGATCAGCGTGATGCGCACCAGCGCCGGATCGACCCCGGCGGCCCGGAACAGGGGGTGCGCGAAGTCGCGGATCATGCTTTCCGTCTCGGCGTCCCGGATCACCACGACGCCGCGGCCGCCCTGGTTCCCTGCCTGGGCCTGCACGGTCCGGACGAGCAGCAACGGAGTGAAGAACGCCAGCATGAGCAGCAGCGCGCGCAACGGGGCCGACAGGCTTCGCATGGCCGGCAGCCTAGCCCGCAGCGGGCGGAAGCGGCCAGCATCCTGGCCCGCCGTGCTGGCCGCGGCCGGTGTCCTGGGCCTCTCCGGCTGCGGCACCCTGGGCGGCGCAGTGAACAGCGTGGTCGGCAGCAACACCCCGCCCGAGGGGCAGCCGGGCCATGTGCGCGGCTTCCTCGGCGGCGTGGTGGCGGACGAGCCGCGCGCCGCGCTGGTGGGGCGCGAGGTGCTTTCCGGCGGCGGCACCGCGGTCGATGCCGCGGTGGCGGCCGGCTTCGCCATGGCGGTGACGCTGCCCTCCCGCACCGGGCTGGGCGGCGGCGGTGCCTGCCTCGTCTTCAGCCAGGAGCGCGGCAGCACCGAGGCGGTGCTCTTCCCCGCCACGGCTCCCTCGCCGGGCAGCCCGGTGGGCGATCGCCCGGCGGCGGTGCCGATGCTGGCGCGCGGCCTCTTCGCCCTGCACACGCGCCTGCCGCGCCGCTCCTTCAACGAGCTGGTCGCGCCCGCCGAGCAACTGGCCCGCTTCGGCGCCACCACCTCCCGCGCCCTGGCGCAGGACCTCGCGGCGGTGGCCGGGCCGCTGCTGGCCGACCCGCAGGCGCGCGCCATCTTCACCGGCCCCAGTGGCCAGCCCTTGGCCGAGGGCGAGCAACTCATGCAGCCCGACCTCGGCGGCACGCTCGCGGCGCTGCGCGTCGCCGGCGTGGGCGACCTCTACCAGGGCGCCATGGCACGCCGCTTCGTGGAGCTCTCGGCGCGCGCCGGCGGCCCGCTGACGCTGGAGGACCTGCGCCCGGCCGTGCCGGTGGTGGCGAGGCCGCTGGAGATGCGGATCGGCTCCGACCTGCTCGCCTTCCTGCCGCCGCCGGCCGATGGTGGCCTCGCTGGCGCCGCCGCCTTCCAGACGCTGCAATCCGGTGCCGGGGTGGACGCGGCCTCGCAGCGTGGCCTCGCCGTCTCGCGCGTCTGGCGCGAGCGGGGCGGGGATGCCGCCAGCCTGCTGGCCAGCACGCCGCCACTGGAGGGGCCGGTGCCGGCACTGCCAGCCTCCGCCAGCCTCGTCACGCTGGACAAGGACGGCAACGCCGTCTCCTGCGCCTTCACGCTGAACAACCTGTTCGGCACCGGGCGCGTGGTGCCGCAGCTCGGCTTCCTGATGGCCGCCGCGCCCAATCGCGGCCGCGTGGAGCCGCCGTTGCTCGCCGCCACCCTGGCCTACAACGCCAACCTGCGCGCCTTCCGCTATGCCGGCGCGGCGACCGGGCAGGGCGCGGCACCGATCGCCCTGGCGCTGCCGGCGGCCCGGGTGCTGCTGAACGGCACGCCGGTGGCCGAGGCGGTGTCGGCCGTCCCGGCGCCGGGGAGCGCCAACGCCATCAGCTGCCCGCGCTACCTGCCGGGCAGCGCGGATCGCTGCGCCGCCGCGGCCGACCCGCGCGGCTTCGGCTTGGCGCTGATCGGCGGGCAGTAGGAGAAGTCTGGGGGAAAGAATTCCCCCAGGCCCCCATCTTTCTTCTTCGGGTCACCGCGCTGGCGGCCAGCGCACGCTAAACTGACAAAAAGAAGAAGAGGGTTCGGGGGAATTCATTCCCCCGACCTTCTTTCTTCGGGAAGATCTTCCATGCTCAAGACCGGACGAGGCGCCGAGGCGCCCCCCTTCCTGGTGATGGACGTCATCGCCGCCGCCAATGCCGCCGCGCTGAGCCTGCCGCCGGGCGCGCCGGGCGTGCTGCGCATGGAGGTGGGCCAGCCCTCCACCGGGGCGCCGCGCGGCGCGGCCGAGGCGGCGATCCGCGCCCTCCAGGCCGGCGCGCCGATGGGCTACACGGAAGCCTTCGGCCTGCGCTCCCTGCGCGAGCGCATCGCGCGGCACTCCGCGGAGAAGTACGGCGCCGCCGTTCCGGCGGGGCGGGTGGCGGTGACGGTCGGAGCCTCCGGAGCTTTCCCGCTGGCCTTCCTGGCGGCCTTCGATCCGGGCGACCGCGTCGCCATGGCCGCGCCCTACTATCCGCCCTACGCGAACATCCTGACCGCGCTCGGCATGGTGCCGCAACTGCTGCCCTGCGACGCCACCACGCGCTTCCAGCCCACCATCGCCATGCTGGAGGCGCTGGACCCGCTGCCCGACGGGCTGATCGTCGCCTCGCCCTGCAACCCGGCCGGCACCATGCTGGCGCCGGAGGAGCTGGCGGCGATTGCCCGCTGGTGCCATGGGCACGGGGTGCGGCTGATCTCGGACGAGATCTATCATGGCCTCTCCTACGGCATGCCGGAGAGCACCGCCGCCGCCTTCAGCCCCAGCGCGGTGGTGGTGAACAGCTTCAGCAAGTACTTCTCCATGACGGGCTGGCGCATCGGCTGGCTGGTGCTGCCGGAGGACCTGGTCCGGCCGGTGGAGTGCCTGGCGCAGAACATGTTCATCAGCGCGCCGCATGTCTCGCAGGTGGCGGCGGAGGCGGCCTTCGACTGCACCGTGGAGCTGGAGGCCAACAAGGCCGCCTATCGTCGCAACCGCGACGTGCTGCTGGCCGGCCTGCCCGCCGCCGGCTTCGACCGGCTCGCGGAGGCCGATGGCGCCTTCTATCTCTGGGCCGATGTCAGCCATCTGACCAATGACAGCGTGGACTTCGCCGCCCGGATGCTGGCCGAGGCCGGCATCGCCGCGACGCCGGGGGTGGACTTCGACCCCGCACGCGGCCGCCGCTTCATGCGCTTCTCCTATTGCGGGGCGGAGACGGCGATGGCCGAGGCGCCGGAGCGGCTGCGGCGCTGGCTCAGGCGCTGAACCGCCTGCGGGTGGGCGGTAGCCCGGCCCGCAACCCTTGACCTGTCCATTGGTTCATCCCGCCAAGGGCGGCCATCAGCCGCCGCAGGTCAACCGGGGAGATGCACGATGATCATGGGCAGCAGCAGCAGTTCGCAGCGCCTGCCAGGCTTCCTCACGCGCCGGCTTTTCCTGCGGCGCTCCAGCGGCGGGATGGTCGCGGCCGGGGCGATGGCCGCTGCACGGTCGCCGGCGCAGCCCGGCAGCGGACCCACCTGGCGGCCGGAGCACGCTACTGCGGTGAAAAGAAATAGCGTTGCAGGCGCTGGATCATCTCGCGCAGGTTGAAGGCGGGCGGCGGGGCCTCCGCCTGCTCGGGCGGCACCTCGGCACGAAAGGCGGCCAGCGCCTCCACCGTCTGCGACAGCGGCAACTCGCGCGGCGGGGACTCGGCGGTGGCGCTGCCGAAGCCCAGCACGCGCACCAGCACGCGGTCGGCCTTCCGCAATTCCTCGGCGGCGCGGGCGGCGTCCTCCGGGCGCGGGGCACAGACAACGGAGCGGCCTTCCAGCCCGCAGGGCATCTCGAACAGCGGGTTGGGCGGGAAGCGGAGCTGTGCCGTTCCGGTCAGTGCCAACAGGCCCCGCAGGGCGCCTTCCAGGTTGAGGTCACGCGCCGTCATCACCGGCACCAGCCGGCCACGCCGCGGCGCCACCTCCAGCGCCAGGGCGGGCATATGCTCCGTCGCGGGCTCCACCGGCTGCGCATGGGTCATGAGGCAGGTGGACTGGTCCGTCATCGCGTCGGTGGCGCAGCTCAGGATCCAGGGGCCGAACTGGTCCGGCGCCGCCTGGGCCGGCACGGCGGCCAGCAGCATGAGGATAGCGATCGGCGGCAGGGTGGCGGTCGGGCGCATGCGGCGCAAGATAGGAAGGGCATCGGGAGCTTGCCATGAACACTGTCACCTTTCCGGATGAAACCAGCGTTCCCGCCCTTGGCCAGGGCACCTGGAAGATGGGCGAGCGGGGCTCTGACCGTGCCGCCGAGGCCCGCACCCTGCGACTCGGCCTGGACCTGGGCCTGACCCTGATCGACACCGCCGAGATGTATGGCGAGGGCGGCGCCGAGGAGGTGGTGGCCGAGGCCATCGCCGGCCGGCGGGACGAGGTCTTCCTCGTCACCAAGGCCTATCCGCAGAACGCCTCCCGCACACGGCTGCCCGAGGCCTGCGCGCGCAGCCTGAAGCGGCTGAGGACGGACGTCATCGACCTCTATCTCCTGCACTGGCGCGGCAGCGTGCCGCTGGCGGAGACGGTGGAGGCGATGGAGAAGCTGGTTCGCGAGGGCAAGATCCGCCGCTGGGGCGTCTCCAACCTCGACGTCTCGGACCTGGAGGAGCTTGGCCCGGCCCTCGCCGACTGCGCCACCGACCAGGTGCTGTACAATCTCGAATCGCGCGGCGTGGAGTTCGACCTGCTGCCCTTCGCCGCCCGGCTGAAGATGCCGGTCATGGCCTATTCCCCGGTGGGGCAGGGCGGCGACCTGCTGCGGCACCCTGCGCTGAAGCGGATCGCGGCGCGGCAGGGCATCTCGCCCGCGCAGGTGGCCCTGGCCTGGACGCTGCGCGGCGGCGGGGTCATCAGCATCCCCAAGGCGGCGGACGAAGCGCATCTGCGCGAGAACGCCGAGGTGTGGAAGGTGGTGCTGACGCCGGAGGATCTCGCGGAGCTCGACTCCGCCTTCCCTCCGCCCAAGCGCAAGCAATCGCTGGAGATGCTCTGAACAGGCTGGGGGGAATGAGCTCCCCCCGAACCCCCTGTCTTTTTCCTGTCAGGTGGGCTGCGGCCCCCCGCAGCGCGGCTGACGGGATTGCGCCTTCCGGGCTGGCAGGGCTCTGCCTATCCTTGCCACCGTGACCGTGGCACTCGCCTTCCTTCTCCTCGGCCTCCTGCTGCTGGCGCCGCTGGGCGCGCTCGCGGGGAGAGGCGCGCGGGTGGTGCATGGTGGCGGCATCGCCGCCTCGGCGGGCTTCGCGCTGCTGGCGGGCGCCGGGCTGGTTCTCGGCGATGGCGGCGTGCTGCTGCTCCCCATCGGGCCACCCTGGGCGCCGCTGACCCTGGCGCTGGACGGGCTCTCCGCCTGGTTCCTGCTGCTGCTCGGCCTGGTGGGCGCCGCCTGCGGCCTCTACGCCTGGGTGCATGAGGCCGCGGCGCCGCCGCGGCGGCTGGTACCCTATCCGCTCTTCCTGGCCGGCATGGCGCTGACCCTGCTCGCCGCCGACGGCTTCACGCTGCTGCTCGGCTTCGAGATGATGTCGCTCGCCTCCTGGGTGTTGCTCGCCGCGCAGCAGGGGGAGGCGGAGCGCGCGGCGGCGCGGCTCTATCTCGGCTTCGCGCTGTTCGGCGCCGCCTGCCTGATTCCGGCCGTGGGGCTGCTGGCGGGCCTCACCGGGGACCTCTCCTTCGCCGGCATGCGCGCCGCGCCGCCGCAGGGCTGGGCGGCGGCCGTGGTGATGGCACTGGTGCTGCTCGGCGCCGGCTCCAAGGCCGGGCTGGTGCCGCTGCATGGCTGGTTGCCTGTCGCGCATCCGGTGGCGCCGAGCCATGTCTCGGCGCTGATGTCGGGCGCCATGACCAAGGTGGCGCTCTACGTGGTCGCGCGCCTCGCGCTGGACCTCGGCGGGCCGGCCCAGCCGCTCGGCTGGGGCGTGCCGCTGCTGGTGCTCGGCGCGGCCTCGGCCCTGCTCGGCGCCTTGCGCGCGACGCAGGAGACCGACAGCAAGACGCTGCTGGCCTGCTCCACCATCGAGAATATCGGCTTCGTCGCCATGGCCTTCGGCCTTTCGGCGGTGCTGCGCGCGGCCGATCTCGGCCCGCTGGCGGCGCTGGCGGCGGGGGCGGGGCTGCTGCACGCGCTGGGCCATGCGCTGTTCAAGACATTGCTCTTCCTGGCGGCCGGCGAGGTGCAGCACGGCGCCGGCTCCCGCCAACTGGACCGGCTCGGCGGGCTGATCCACGCCATGCCGGCGGTGGCGCTCTGCGCCCTGGTGGGCGCCGCCGCGGCGGCCGCCCTGCCGCCCCTGGCGGGCTTCGCCGGCGAATGGTTGCTGCTGCAGGCGCTGCTCTCCGCCTGGCGGGTGGGGGCGCTGGGGCTGCAGGTTCTGGTGGCGGCCTGCACGGCGGTGGCGGCGCTGTCGGCCGCGCTGGGAGCGGCGGCGATGCTGCGCCTCTGGGGCCTCACCTTCCTCGGCCGTCCGCGCACCCCGCGCACCCTGGGCGCCCAGGATGCCGAGCCGGTCAGCAGCGTGGCGTTGCTTGGGCTGGCCGGGCTGGTGGTGGTGGTCGGCCTGCTGCCGGGCGCGCTGCTGGCGCTCGGCGCGCCCGCGGTGGCGCAGATCAGCGGGCATGGTGGCGTGGCGGAGGCCTCCATCTGGCTGGTCGGCCCCTCGGCCGCCGGCTCCGGCTACCGGCCGCTGGCGCTGGCGATCGTGCTGGTACTGTTGCTGATCGGGCTGGTGACGCTGGTGCGGCATGTCTCGCCACGCCCGGCGGCACGCGGACCGATCTGGGATGGCGGCTTCATCGCCCCGCCGGCGCACCTGCCCTTTGGCGACCCCGCCACCCAGGCCAGCGCCGCCGGCTTCGCCCAGCCGCTGCGCCGGATGCTCGGCGGGCCGCTGCTGGCTGCGCGCGAGGCCGTGCGGCGCCCGCCACCCGGCGGCCCGGAGCCGGCGCGGCTGGAAAGCGGCTTCCACGATCCCGTGCTGCCGGCGCTCCTGCGCCCGCTGCTACGCCTGCGCGACACGCTGGCCATTGCGGCGGAGCGGCTGCGCGACCTGACCATCCGCCAGTTCCTCGGCCTCAGCTTCGGCACGCTGGTGCTGCTGCTGGCACTCCTGGCCTGGCTCGGCGCGGGGGCGGCGCGGTGACGCTGCTGCCTGCCATCCTCACCCAGCTCCTGCACCTCGCGCTGATGCTGGCCCTCGCGCCGGTTCTGGTGGGGGTGGTGCGCTGGCTGAAGGCGCGGCTGATGGGCCGGCAGGGGGCGAATCCCCTTCAGCCCTGGCGCGACCTGCGGAAGCTGCTGCGCAAGCAGCCGCTGCTGGCGGAGAACGCCTCGGTGGTCTCGCTGGCCGCGCCCTATGCCGCGCTGGGCGCCACGGCGGCGGCGGCGGCGTTGGTGCCGGGCTTCGCGCATGGCATGCTGCTGGCGCCGATGGCCGATCTGATCCTGATCGCCGGCCTGCTGGCGCTGGCGCGCTTCGCCCTGGCGCTGGCGGCGATGGATGTCGGCACCGCCTTCGGCGATCTCGGCGCGGCGCGCGAGATGAGCTTCGCCGCCTTCGCCGAGCCGGCCTTCGTGCTGGCCGTGCTCGCCTTCGCCATCCTGGCCGGCACCACGAATCTCGACGCCGTCGGCACCCTGCTGCAGGACGGGATGGTGGGGCTGCGCGTCACCCTCGGCCTGGCGCTGCTCGCGCTGCTGGCGGTGGCGCTGGCCGAGAACGGGCGGCTGCCGGTGGACAATCCCGCCACCCATCTGGAACTCACCATGGTGCATGAGGCGATGCTGCTGGAAGCCTCCGGCCGGCAACTCGCGCTGTGGGAGATGCAGGGCGCGCTGCGGCTGATCCTGTGGCTGAGCCTGCTGGCGGCGCTGTTCTTCCCCTTCGGCACCGCGCCGGCGGAGGCCGGGCCGCTGGCCTGGCTGCTCGGCCTGCTGGCCTGGGTGATCAAGCTGGGGGCGCTCGCGGTGGCGCTGGCCGTCTTCGAGAGCCTCATCGCCAAGATGCGCGTCTTCCGGGTGCCGGAATTCCTCGGCGCGGCGCTGCTGCTGGCGCTGCTCGGCGCGGTCTTCCTGTTCCTTTCCACCGGTCTGGCCTGAGGGAGGGCGCGGGATGGGCTTCGGGCAGCTTCCCTATGACGTGGCGCACCTGCTGGGCGGGGCGGTGCTGCTGCTCTCCTTCGTGCTGCTCTACCAGCGGCGCATCAGCGCGGTGATCAACGCCTTCGCCGCCCAGGGCGCGCTGCTGGCGCTCGCCGTGGCCTGGCAGGGCTGGGCGCAGGGCGCGCCGGGGCTCTACGTGACGGCGCTGGTCGCCGCCGCGGCCAAGGCGGTGCTGATCCCGCTGGCGCTGCGCGCGCTGGTGCGCCGCTTCGGCCTGCATCGCAGCGTGGAGCCGGCGCTCAGCATCGGCGGCGGGCTGATCGCCGGGGTGGCGCTGGTGGCGCTGGCGATCCTGGTGGTGCTGCCCGCCACCACCGGCGCCGGCGCCCTGGCGCGGGAGGACCTGGCGATGGCGCTCTCCGTCGTGCTGCTGGGCATGCTGATGATGATCACCCGGCGGCAGGCGATCAGCCAGGTGATCGGCCTGCTCAGCCTGGAGAACGGGCTGGTGCTGGCCGCCGCCGGGGTGCGTGGCCTGCCGCTGGTGGTGGAGCTTTCCACCGCCGCGCTGGTGCTGGTGCTGGCGGGGGTGGCGGGCTTCTTCGCCTTCCACCTGCGGGCCAGCTTCGAGAGCCTGGACCTCTCCCTGCTGCACCGCCACCGCGGCGAGCGCGCCGAGGCGGAGCATCCATGACCGCCTGGATGTCGCCGGATCTCGCCTTGCCTCTGCTGCTGGTGGCACTGCCCTTCCTGGGGGGGCTCGTGCTGGCGGCCATCCCTTCGCTGCGCGTCGCGGCGCTGCTAAACATCGGGCTGGCACTGGTGGGCCTGCTGCTGGCGCTCGGCCTGCTGGCGCTGCCCCAGCCGACGGGCGGCGAGGCCGTCTGGCTGCTGCATCTCGACGCGCTGAACCTGCCGCTGCTGCTGCTCGGCGCCTTCGTCGGGCTGACCACCGCCTGCTTCTCCGCCGCCACGGTGGGCGGGGAGGGCTTCAGCCCGCGGGCGGGGCGCGCCTATCACGCCGCCTTCCAGGTCTTCCTGGGTGCCAACCACCTGGCGCTGCTGGCCGACAATCTCGGCCTGATGTGGGTGGCCATCGAGCTGGCCACCTTCGCGACCGTGCTGATGGTGGCGTTGCACCGCACCCCCGCGGCGTTGGAGGCGGCCTGGAAGTTCCTGATCCTCTGCGGCGTCGGCATCGCGCTGGCGCTGTTCGGCACCATCGTGCTGGCCATGGCGGCGCTGCCCTTCGCCGGGGATGGCGGGATGGCGCTCTCCTTCTCCGTGCTGATGCGGGTGGGGCGCGAGGCCGATCCCGGTCTGCTGACCCTGGCCTTCATCTTCCTGCTGGTCGGCTACGGCACCAAGGCCGGGCTGGTGCCGCTGCATTCCTGGCTGCCGGATGCCCATGCCGAGGGACCACCGGCGATTTCGGCCGTGCTCTCCGGCCTGCTGCTGAACGCGGCGCTGCATGCCGTGCTGCGCGCCAAGGCGGTGGTGGCGCTGAACCCGGGAACGCTGCCGCCAGGCGCGCTGATGATGGCCATGGGCCTCGCCTCGCTGCTGCTCGCCGCCGTCTCGCTCTGGCGCCGGCGGGATGCGCGCCGCTTCTTCGCCTGGAGCAGCATCGAGCATATGGGCATCGCCGCCTTTGCCTTCGGGCTGGGCGGGCCGGCGGCGCTGGCGGGCGTGCTGCACCTGCTCGGCCATTCGCTGGTGAAGAGCGCCATCTTCTTCGGCCTCGGCCGCGCGACGATGCTGCGCGGCAGCCAGAGCCTCGCCGCGCTGGGCGGACTGGTGGCGGCGCATCCGCGCCTCGGCTGGTCGCTGATGCTGGCCATGCTGGCGATCGCCGGGCTGCCGCCCTTCTCGCTCTTCGCCAGCGAGTTCCTGCTGGTGCAGCAGACCGTGGCGCGGCTGCCCTGGCTGGCCCTGCCGCTCGGCATCGGGCTGCTGGTCGCGGCGCTGGCGATGGTGCAGGTGATGCAGGCGATCGGCCTCGGGCCACCGCCAGCCGCGATGACGCTCCGCGCGGTGCCTTCGCTGCTCGGCCCGCGGCTGGATGCCTGGGCGGCGCTGGTGCCGCTGCATCTGCACCTGCTGCTGGCCCTGCTGCTCGGGCTGGCGCTGCCCGCGCCGCTGCTGGCGGTGCTGCTGGACGCCGCGAGGATCGCCGGATGAGCGGCCCCGCCACCCGCCTGATCCTCGCCGGCACGGAGCGCGCACCCTTCCGGCGCGAGCTGGCTCCCGCCGCCTGGGCGGAGCTGCCCGGCGCGCTTCGCCAGGAGCCGGAACTGGAGCTGCTGGCGCTCTGGGCGGAGATCGGGGCCGTGCATGCCGCCTTCCGCCCGGCCGGAGGCGGCCCGCTGCTGCTCGCCAGCGTGGCGGCGGAAGGCAGCTATCCCGCCCTCTCGCCCGCACGCCCGGTGGCGGCCTGGTTCGAACGCGCCGTCGCCGATCTCTGGGGCCTGCGCGCCGAGGGCGGGGTGGATGGGCGGCCCTGGCTGGACCATGGGCGCTGGGGCTTCGTTGCGCCGCTCTCCGGCCGGCCGGTCGCGCAGTCCGCCGAGCCGCCACAGCCGGACTTCCTGCCCGCCGAAGGGGAGGGGGTGCACCAGATCCCGGTCGGGCCGATCCATGCCGGGGTGATCGAGCCCGGGCACTTTCGCTTCCATGTGCAGGGCGAGACCATCGTCCGGCTGGAGGCGCGGCTGGGCTATGCGCACAAGGGCACGCTGGGGCTGATGCGTGGCAAGTCGCCGCGGTCTGCGGCGCGGCTGGCGGCGCGGCTTTCGGGCGATTCCACGGTGGCGCATGCCTGGGCCTTCGCCCGGGCGGCGGAGATGGCAACGGGCGTCGCGGTGCCGCCGCGCGCCATCCTGCTGCGCGGGCTGATGGCCGAGCTGGAGCGGGTCGCCAACCATCTGAACGACTGGGGCTTCCTCTGCAACGATGCCGCCTTCGCCTCGCCGCATGCGCGCTGTGGCGCGCTGCGCGAGGTGATGCTGCGGGCCAATAACGCCGCCTTCGGCCACCGGCTGCTGATGGACCGCGTGGTGCCGGGCGGGGTCTCGATCGACATCGCGCCCTCGGGCGTGGCGGCGATCCGCGAGGCGCTGGCGCTGGTGGCGGCGGAGATGCCGGCGCTGCGGCGCGTGACGGAGGACCATGCCAGCCTGCAGGACCGGCTGGCCGGCACCGGCGTGCTGCGCCCGGACTGGGCGGCGCTCTTCGCGGCCGGCGGCTTCGTGGGCCGCGCCTCGGGGCGCGACTTCGATGCCCGGCGGGACCTGCCCTACGCCCCTTATGACGCGCTGCCCTTCACCGTGCCCGTACTGCAGGCAGGGGATGTGGAGGCGCGGCTGACCATCCGCGTGGAGGAGCTGGCGCAGAGCCTGGCGCTGGCCGCCGCGCTGCTGGAGCGGCTGGAGCCGGGCGACACGCTGGCCCCGCTGCCCGTGCGGGGCGGGGAGGGGTTGGGCGTGGTGGAGGGCTTCCGCGGCGAGGTGCTGTGCTGGATGGCGCTGGGGGAGGACGGGCTGATCCGTGACGCCTTCGTCCGTGACCCGTCCTGGCTGCAATGGCCGCTGCTGGAGGTGGCGGTGGAGGGCAACATCGTGGCCGACTTCCCCCTCTGCAACAAGTCGTTCAACTGCTCCTACAGCGGGGTGGACCTGTGACGATGCCGCGGCGCTCCAAACTGACGAGAGAAAGATGGGGGTTCGGGGGAATTCTTTCCCCCGACCTTTTCCCTTGTTCCGAAGGGATGCGCCGATGCTCTGGCCGAGCCTGACCCGAAACCTTTTCCGGCGCCCGTTGACGGAGCCGGCGGCGCCCCCCTTGCCGGCGACGGTGGCTGCCCTGGCTGAGCGCCTGGAAGCGGCCGCACAGACGCGGCTGGGCCGCAGCCTGGCGATCCGGCACGTCGATTCCGGCTCCTGCAACGGCTGCGAGCTGGAGGTGAACGCGCTTTCCGGCGTGGTCTATGACCTGGAGCGGTTCGGGCTGCGCTTCGTTGCCTCGCCCCGCCATGCCGATCTGCTGCTGGTCACCGGTCCGGCCTGCCACAACATGACGGAGGCGGTGCAGCGGGCCTTCCTCTGCACGCCGGACCCGAAATGGGTGGTGGCGGTGGGCGATTGCGCGCTGGATGGCGGGGTGTTCCGCGACAGCTATGCCGTGGCGGGCGGCGTGGACCGCGTGCTGCCGGTGGATCTGGTGATTCCGGGCTGCCCGCCGAGTCCTGCCATGCTGCTGGAGGGGCTGCTCTCGTTGCTGGAGGTGCAGGAGGAGGCGCGCGAGGACAAGGCGCCCGGCGACTGAAAAGGAATCGGGCCGGCAGGATCATCCTGCCGGCCCGAGACGCCGGGCTCCTCTGGAGCCGGCGGACCGGACGACGTCCTGCCGGGAAAAGGCCGCCGCCCGGGATCTCCTGGTGCCGCGGTTAGCCGACCGGGCGATGGGCGCGGCGGGCGCGGGCGGCGTGCTGCGAGTGCGTGTGGCGCTTCACATGCGCATGGTGGCGGTGATGCGGATGGTGAACCGCCGCATGGGCCGACCGGGCGCTCCGGTGCGGAGTGGCGGCCTCGGCGCTGCCGGAAAGCCCGGCAATAGCGAGCGGCGCGGCCAGCGCGAAGGCGGCGAGCAGAAGGCGGAACGACCGGAGCATGTGCGTGGATTTCCTGATGCGGGGAGCCGCGGTTCTGGGCTCCTCGTCACCAGCATGGCCGTTGGCGGCTCTCGCTTTCATGGGCCAAAGCTGAAATCGCCGTTAGCTTTGCCCTGGCTGGTGAGAAGGCTAGAGCAGCGCCAGCAACTGCAGCTCCCGCCGCAGCTCGGGCGGCAGGGCGGCGATGCCAGAGGCATCCTGGGAGGGGGCGGCGAGGTCAGGCGGGGCGGCCTCCACCTCCAGGTAGCGCCAGCCCTGGAAGGGCCTCACCGCACGGGCGGCGACGGCCACGAGCTCCGGGTCCAGCACCAGCGCGATGTGGGAGGAGCCGTCCGGGGCCGGCTCGGCACGGATGTCGAGGATGCGCTGGCGGACGCAGACGAAGCCCGCCACCACCCAGTAGAGCGAGCCGCCCTCCAGGATTTCCTCGGCCCGCTTGGGCGCCATGCGGGTGAGGTGGCGGAGCGGCGGGTCGAGCCGGGCGCGGCGCTCCTGGCCGGTGCGGAGGGTGGCCACGTCGCGGGGGCCGACGCAGAGCTTGATGAGGTGCAGCACGGCCGGAGATGTACGCCGCCCCGGCCGCGCCACAAGAGGGCCAGGCGGCCATGGCCGGCAGGCGGGGGAGGGAGGCGCGTAAAACAGTTGCGCGCGCCGCCGGGCGGGGGGTAAGGCAGCGCACTTTTGGCGCCCGCCGGCGCGGGCGCCAGGCACCTTCAGGGTAAGGAAGAAGAGCGATGAGCTATCGCGTCGCGGTCGTCGGCGCCACCGGCAATGTGGGGCGCGAGATGCTGAAAACCCTCGCGGAACGGCAGTTCCCGGTCAGCGAGGTCATCGCGCTCGCCTCCGGTCGCTCGGCGGGGCAGGAGATCTCCTTCGGCGAGAAGACCGTGCTGAAGGTGCAGAACCTGGAGAAGTTCGACTTCAAGGGCACCGATATCGGCCTGTTCTCCCCGGGCGCCTCGGTCTCGGCGGTGCATGCCCCGCGCGCCGCGGCGGCGGGCTGCGTGGTGATCGACAACACCAGCCAGTTCCGCATGGACCCGGACGTGCCGCTGGTGGTGCCGGAGGTGAACCCGCAGGCGCTGAAGGGCTTCCGCAAGCGCAACATCATCGCCAACCCGAACTGCTCCACCATCCAGATGGTGGTGGCGCTGAAGCCGCTGCACGAGATCGCGCGGATCAAGCGGGTGGTGGTCTCCACCTACCAGTCGGTCTCCGGTGCGGGGAAGGAGGCGATGGACGAGCTGTTCACCCAGACCCGCGGCGTCTATGTCAACGACGCGGCGGCGCCCGAGGTGTTCACCAAGCCGATCGCCTTCAACTGCATCCCGCATATCGACAAGTTCCTCGACGACGGCTTCACCAAGGAAGAGTGGAAGATGGCCGTCGAGACGCGGAAGATCCTGGACCCCGATATCCAGGTGGTGGCGACCTGCGTGCGCGTGCCGGCCTTCATCGGCCATGGCGAGGCGGTGCATGTGGAGTTCGAGAACCCCATCACCGAGCAGCAGGCCTGGGCGGCGCTGCGCGAGGCGCCGGGCATCACCGTGCTCGACCGGCGCGAGGACGGCGGCTACGCGACCCAGGTGGACATCGCGGGCGAGGACCCGGTCTTCGTCTCCCGCCTGCGCAAGGACCCGACGGTGCCGAACGGCCTGGCCTTCTGGTGCGCGGCGGACAACCTGCGCAAGGGTGCGGCGCTGAACGCGGTGCAGATCGCCGAGGAACTGGTGCGCTCCGGCCTGCTGGAGCGGGCTACCGCCGGCTGAAGCGCGGCTTTTCACGCAACCGTGTTGGATTGTGGCGGCGGCGTCATGCCGCCGCCACACGGCCGACCTGCATCTCGCCCATGCCTCCTGGCGTTCCCTGTGAACAAGGAAGGAGGTTCAACTTATGCGAAAGACCTTCATGCGGCTGGGCTTGGCGGGCGGTCTCGTCCTCGGGCTCGCGGCTTGCAGCGATCCCTACAGCCCTGGCCAGCGCGCGGTCGGCGGCGGCCTGCTGGGTGCGGGCGTGGGCGCGGGCGTGGGTTCGCTCTCGGGGAATGCCGGCACGGGGGCGCTGCTTGGCGGCGCGGTCGGCGCGGCCGGCGGTGCGCTGACCACTCCTGAGCGCCCGCGCGACCCCTATTACGGCGCCCCCTATGGCGCACCGCCGCCCGGCGCCTATCGTGGCGGCTATGGCGGCGGGTACTGATTCCGATAGGGCAGATACGCGGCGGCGGCATGTCCCGCCGCCGCGGCAAGGGCCTTCGCAACCCTCCACGCCCCTGGGCGCGTTGACGCTACAGGGCACCGCACCATAAAAGATGCCGCACTGCCTCGCCCGCCGCTGCCCCGGCGGAAGGCGAGGCGTTTGGAAATTGCGGAGCGGGATCGGTCCATGTCGATTGAGAACAACGCGCGCGACGCGACCATGGTGGGCCGCCGCACGGACGGGACGGCTTTCCGCCGCCCCCTGTCGCCCCACCTGCAAGTCTACGACATGTTCCAGATCACCAGCGGCATGTCGATCGCGCATCGCATCACCGGCTCGGCCTGGGCGGTCGGGCTGCTGTTCCTGGTGTGGTGGCTGGTTGCGGCGGCCTCTGGGCCGAACGCCTTCGCCACTGCGCAGTGGTTCTTCAGCTCCTTCATCGGCATCCTGGTGCTGTTTGGGCTTTCCGCGGTGGCCTGGTACCACACGCTGGCCGGCGTTCGGCACCTGATGTGGGATGCCGGCTACGGCTACGACATCCCCACGGTCCAGAAGACCGGCCGTATCGTGCTGATCGCCACCGGTATGATGACGGTGCTGACCTGGTTCATCGCCATCATTGCCTGGGCCTGAGGAGGGGATCATGAGTGACGTCTCGAAGGTAACGGTCCGCCAGCGCTCCCCGCTGGGGCGTGTGCGCGGCATGGGCTCGGCCAAGCAGGGCTCGCATCACTGGTGGGTGCAGCGCATCTCCTCCATGGCGCTGCTGCCGCTGATGCTGTGGTTCGTGATCTCGGTGGCCAGCCTGGCCGGGCACAGCTATGCCGACACGATCCTGTGGATCGGCCACCCGTTCAACGCCACCCTGCTGCTGCTGACCATTGCCATCGCGTTCCAGCACACCGCCTCCGGCCTCCAGGTTGTGATCGAGGACTACGTCGCCGACGAGATGTCCCGCATGGCCTACGTGCTGGTGGTGAAGGCGGCCTGCGTGCTGTTCGGCGTGCTGGCGGCCCTGGCCGTGCTCAAGATCGCGGTCTGAGGCGCGCGGCGCACATGGCTGGGCGGGGGCTGGCAGGCTACAACCCCGCCCTACCTTCAGGCTGACAGCTTTCTGCAAAGGCGGCGCCCTCCTCTGCGCGCCGCGCAAGTGACGGACGGATCGGGACGATGAACGCGATCACCATGCCTTCCTCGGGCGCCTACCGCGTCGTGGACCACACCTATGACGTGGTCGTCGTCGGTGCCGGCGGCGCCGGGCTGCGCGCCACCTTCGGCATGGGCGCCGCGGGATTGAAAACCGCCTGCATCACCAAGGTCTTCCCGACCCGCAGCCACACCGTGGCGGCGCAGGGCGGCGTCGGCGCGGCGCTCGGCAACATGGGCGAGGACGACTGGCGCTGGCACATGTACGACACCGTCAAGGGGTCGGACTGGCTGGGTGACCAGGACGCCATCGAGTACATGTGCCGCGAGGCGGTGCCCTCGATCATCGAGCTGGAGCACTTCGGCGTGCCCTTCAGCCGGACCGAGGACGGCAAGATCTACCAGCGGCCCTTCGGCGGCCACATGCAGAACTACGGCAAGACCCCGGCGATGCGCGCCTGCGCCGCCGCCGACCGCACGGGCCATGCCATCCTGCACACGCTCTACCAGCAGTCGCTGAAGCACCAGTGCGAGTTCTTCGTCGAGTACTTCGCGCTCGACCTGATCATGGAGGAGGGCGCCTGCCGCGGCGTCGTCGCCTGGTGCCTGGAGGACGGCTCCATCCACCGCTTCCGGGCGCAGACGGTGGTGCTCGCCACCGGCGGCTATGGCCGCGCCTACTTCTCCTGCACCTCCGCCCATACCTGCACCGGCGATGGCGGCGGCATGGTGCTGCGCGCCGGCCTGCCGCTGCAGGACAACGAGTTCGTGCAGTTCCACCCGACCGGCATCTACGGCTCGGGCTGCCTCGTCACCGAGGGTGCGCGCGGCGAGGGTGGCTACCTCACCAACTCCGAGGGCGAGCGCTTCATGGAGCGCTACGCGCCGACCGCCAAGGACCTGGCGAGCCGCGACGTCGTCTCCCGCGCCATGTCCATGGAGATCCGCGAAGGGCGGGGCGTCGGCCCGCACAAGGACCACATCCACCTGCACCTGGAGCACCTGGGCGCCGAGCTGCTGCATGAGCGGCTGCCCGGCATCTCCGAGACGGCCAAGATCTTCGCCGGCGTGGACGTGACCAAGGAGCCCATCCCGATGCTCCCGACCGTCCACTACAACATGGGCGGCATTCCCACGAACATCCACTGCGAGGTGCTGGCCGCGACCGGCACCGACCAGGACCGGGTGGTGCCCGGCCTGATGGCAGTGGGCGAGGCGGCCAGCGTTTCCGTCCATGGCGCCAACCGCCTGGGCACCAACTCGCTGCTCGACCTCGTGGTGTTCGGCCGCGCGGCCGCGCTGCGCGCCGCCGAGACCATCAAGCCGGGCGCCAGCCAGGCGCCGCTGCCGCCGAAGGCCGGCGAGATGGCGCTGGACCGGCTGGACCGCGTCCGCCATGCCAAGGGCGGCACCGCGGTGGCCGAGCTGCGCGGGCAGATGCAGCGCACCATGCAGACCCATGCCGCCGTGTTCCGCACCTCCGAGCTGCTGAAGGAAGGCTGCGAGAAGATGGCGAAGGTGGCGCAGGGCTACAGCGACATCCGCATCGCCGACCGGGGCCTGATCTGGAACAGCGACCTGATGGAGGCGCTGGAGCTGGACAACCTGATCGGCAACGCGCTGACCACCGTGGTCGGGGCCGAGGCGCGGCACGAGAGCCGCGGCGCCCATGCCCATGAGGACTACCCCGAGCGCGACGACCAGAACTGGATGAAGCACACCCTCGCCCGGGTGAACGAGAAGTACGAAGTCTCGCTCGACTACCGCGACGTGAAGATGCGGACCCTCACCAACGAGGTTCAGGTCTTCCCGCCCAAGCCGCGCGTGTACTGAGCAAGGAGCGGGGACACCATGGCCACTTTCACGCTTCCGAAGAACTCGACGATCGGCACCGGCAAGACCTACAAGGCCGAGCCGGGCGCGAAGAACGTCAAGAGCTTCAAGATCTACCGGTTCGACCCGGATACCGGCGAGAACCCGCGCTACGACACCTACGAGATCGATCTCGACAAGTGCGGCCCGATGGTCCTGGACGCGCTGATCAAGATCAAGAACGAGGTGGATACCACGCTGACCTTCCGGCGCTCCTGCCGCGAGGGCATCTGCGGCTCCTGCTCGATGAACATCGACGGGATGAACACCCTCGCCTGCCTGAAGCCGATCGAGGATGTGAAGAAGGACGTCCGCATCACCCCGCTGCCGCATATGCCGGTGGTGAAGGACCTGGTGCCCGACCTGACGCATATCTACGCCCAGCTTCGCTCCATCGAGCCCTGGCTGAAGTCCGACACCCCGCCTCCGCCGGATGAGGAGCGCCGCCAGTCCAAGGAGGAGCGCGCCAAGCTGGACGGGTTGTGGGAATGCATCCTGTGCTTCTGCTGCTCGACGGCCTGCCCCTCCTACTGGTGGAACGGCGACCGCTACCTCGGCCCTGCCGTGCTGCTGCAGGCCTATCGCTGGATCGCTGACTCGCGCGACGAGTACACCGGCGAGCGCCTCGACAACCTCGAGGACCCGTTCCGGCTGTATCGCTGCCACACCATCATGAACTGCGCCGCCACCTGCCCGAAGGGGCTGAACCCGGCGCAGGCGATCGGCGAGATCAAGAAGCTGATGGTCGAGCGGCAGGGCTGAACCGCCCTTCGCTTCATAAGGAAAGGCCCGCCGGGGGAAGCTCGGCGGGCCTTTTTCTTTCTCGGCGCCGGGAAAGAATTCGGGCGGGTCCTCAAATTCCTCCTGGGACGGGACCGGGGGAGAATGAATTCTCCCCCGGAACCCCCTCTTCTTCT
Organism: Roseomonas sp.; assembly: GCA_035556695.1. Taxonomy (GTDB): domain Bacteria; phylum Pseudomonadota; class Alphaproteobacteria; order Acetobacterales; family Acetobacteraceae; genus Pseudoroseomonas. The sequence goes on along the minus strand of DATMFR010000053.1, from coordinate 49,498 downwards.
TTCCCGATCAGTTTGATGGCCTTGCCTGCATCTCTGCGCGCTGGAAACCCGAAGAAAAAAGGTCTGGGGGAAATTCATTCCCCAGCCTTTCTCAGGAGCCGGTTACGAAATTGCCGCCGGCTTCTCCCGGCTCGGCGCTGTCCTGCAAGAGGGACTGCACTGCGCTGTGGTTCATCAGGGTGGTCAACTTGCCTCCATCCTGATCGGCGATGGCGCTGGCCGGGAGGTAATGGTGCCGGCCGTCGGCGGAGTCGGACTTCGTCAGCTTGATGAAGTCGCCCTCGACACCATCCACGGTGCCGATATGGATTCCATCGGAGCCGACGATCGGGGTGTGCGGCGCGATCTGCGACTTGTCGATCATGGCGGTGATCCTCACTGCTCCGGAGCTTAACGGTTGGCAGTTCGTGCGGATGCACAGGCAAGTGGCGGAAGTGTTTGGCGCCTAAGGCTACGCTGCGGTGCGAAAAGGCCGCTGATGCCCGGTTGTCGGGTCGCGATTTAACCTTTAATCCGCATGGCGATGGATGGCCCCATGAAGCCCGGGCAGGCCGTGGGCCTGCCCTGTTCCGCCGACGGTCCGCTGCCCGCCTACCGCGCGAAGGTGGCGGCGGGCGAACTGCGTTCCGACCCTGCCCAGGCCCAGGCTGCCGAGATCCTGCAGGATCTCTGGCGCCGGCTGCGGGGCTACGAGCCGAAGCAGGAGCCCCCGACCCCGGAAGGCGGGGGCTTCATGAGCCGCTTCTTCCGTCGCAAGCCGGTGGATGAGGCGCCCGGCAACGCGCCGCAGGGGCTTTATCTTGTGGGCGAGGTGGGGCGCGGCAAGTCCATGCTGATGGACCTGTTCTTCGCCTGCGCCGACGTGCCGCGGAAGAAGCGCATCCACTTCCACCAGTTCATGCAGCAGTCGCATCAGCGCATCCATGCCTGGAAGAAGCAGCATGGCGACAGCGCCGACCCCATCCCGCCGCTGGCCGACCAAGTGACGGCCGAGGCCTCGCTGCTCTGCTTCGACGAGTTCCAGGTGCACGACATCGCGGATGCGATGATCCTGGGGCGGCTGTTCGAGGCGCTCTTCGCCCGTGGCACGGTGGTGGTGGCCACCAGCAACACGGCGCCGGACGACCTGTTCAAGGGCCGGCCGGGGCGGGACGCCTTCCTGCCCTTCATCGCGCTGATCAAGCAGCATGTCGCGGTGCTGCACCTGAACTCCTCGCAGGATTACCGGCGTGGCCGCATCCAGGGCCTGCCGACCTGGCATTCGCCGGTGGACGGACGTTCCGAGCGGGCGCTGGACGCCGCCTTCAAGGAGCTGACCGGCAAGGCGCATGGCGAGAAGCAGGTGCTGACCGTGCTGGGCCGCCGCGTCGAGGTGCCGCAGGCGCTGGGCGGGGTGGCGCGGGCGGATTTCGAGCAGCTCTGCGGCCTGCCGCTTGGCCCGGCCGACTACCTGGCGCTCTCCACCCATTTCCACACGCTCATCCTGGATGGCGTGCCGCGGCTGGGGCCTGACAATTTCGACAAGGCCCGACGCTTCATCACCCTCGTGGACACGCTCTACGAGCACCGCTGCAAGCTGGTCGCCTCCGCCGCCGCGGAGCCGGACCGGCTCTACGAGCAGGGCGAGAACGCGGCGATGTTCCAGCGCACCGCCTCCCGCCTGACAGAGATGCAGAGCCACGACTACCTCGGGCTGCCGCACCTCACCTGAGGGGCGGGCGCCACAACCGGAAGAAGGAGCTGCCATGCGACGACTGATCCCGCTTTGCCTGCTCGGCCTCCTGGGCATCGCCCTGGTGCCCACGGCGGAGGCCGCGAGCGGCCGCCGCGAGAGCCATGCCGCCAGCAGCAAGTCGGCCAAGGCCAGTTCGCATACCTCCACGGCCGCAGCCCGGCCGGTCGCGCAGCCGCAGCGCAGCGCGTCCCGCCAGTCTGCCGCCAGCCTCCGCAACGCCAAGGCCAAGCCCACGCAGATCATGCGCAAGGGCCAGGCGCAGCGCACCGCCAGCCGGGTGATGAAGCCCGCCGCCGCCGGTCCGCGCCTGACCTCCTGGCAGGCCGGCCTGCCTGCCGCCGCGGGGGAGCAGCGCGAGTGCCCGGTCGGCACCATGTCCACGCTGGCGCGCGGCCATGATGATGTGGTGCGCTGCTTGCCACTCTGACGCAGCCCTGACCCGCCCCGCCGGCCGCCGGATTTGGCCCCCGCCCGCCTTGCCCGGGCGGTTGGGCAAGAGTAGGTAGCCGGTGCAAGACCTCCCAATTCCGCCTTCGTTCGCAAGCTTGGAAGGAGCCTCCTCATGGCCCGCAAGAAGATCGCGCTGGTTGGCGCAGGTAACATCGGTGGCACGCTCGCCCACCTGATTGGCCTCAAGGAGCTGGGCGACGTCGTCCTGTTCGACGTCTTCGCCGGCGTCGCCTCCGGCAAGGCGCTGGACATCATGCAGTCCGGCCCGGTGGACGGGTTCGACAGCAAGATGGTCGGCACCAGCGAGTACTCGGCCATCGAGGGCGCCGACGTGGTGATCGTCACCGCCGGCTTCCCCCGCATGCCCGGCATGAGCCGTGACGACCTGCTGACCAAGAACGCCGGCGTCATCGGCCAGGTGGCCGAGGGCATCAAGACCTATGCCCCGAACGCCTTCGTCATCTGCATCACCAACCCGCTCGACGTGATGGTGTGGGTGCTGCAGCAGAAGTCCGGCCTGCCGCCGGAGAAGGTCGTCGGCATGGCCGGCGTGCTGGACAGCTCGCGCTTCCGCCTGTTCCTGGCCGAGGAGTTCGGCGTCTCTGTCGAGGACGTGACCGCCTTCGTGCTGGGCGGCCATGGCGACACCATGGTGCCGCTGACCCGCTACTCCACGGTCGCCGGCATCCCGGTGCCCGACCTGATCAAGATGGGCTGGACCACCCAGGAGAAGATCGACGCCATCGTGGCGCGCACCGCCAATGGCGGCGGCGAGATCGTGAAGCTGCTGGAGAAGGGCTCGGCCTTCTACGCTCCGGCGGCCTCGGCCATCGCCATGGCCGAGAGCTACCTGAAGGACAAGAAGCGCGTCCTGCCCTGCGCCGTGCTGCTGAACGGCGAATACGGCATGAGCGACTTCTATGTCGGCGTCCCCGTCGTGATTGGCGACAAGGGCGTGGAGAAGATCGTCGAGGTCCAGTTCACCCCTGAGGAGAAGGCCGCCTTCGACAAGTCCTGCGACGCGGTGAAGAAGCTGATCGCGGACTTCAAGAAGCTCGGCGTCTGATAATCCCGGGCCGGGGCGGGCGCCCCGGCCCCCGTCCCGGCCGCGTTCTGGCCGCCCAGCCCAGTCAAAGGGTGAACGGATGAACATCCACGAGTATCAAGGTAAGGAGCTGCTGCGGCGCTATGGCGTCGCGGTGCTCGACGGGCATGTGGCCTGGACGGCCGATGAGGCGGCCGAGGCGGCGAAGAAGCTGCCTGGCCCCGTCTATGTCGTCAAGTCGCAGATCCACGCCGGTGGCCGTGGCGCAGGCCGCTTCAAGGAAGACCCGAACGGCAAGGGCGGCGTGCGCGTCGTCAAGTCGGTCGAGGACGTGAAGGCGGCCGCCGAGGCGATGATCGGCAAGACGCTGGTGACCAAGCAGACCGGCCCGGCCGGCAAGGTGGTCAGCCGCGTCTATGTCGAGGACGGCTGCGACATCAAGCGCGAGCTGTACCTCTCGCTGCTGGTGGACCGCGAGACCTCCCGCATCACCATCATGGCCTCGACCGAGGGCGGGATGGAGATCGAGGAGGTGGCCGAGAACCACCCCGAGAAGATCCTGAAGGTTGCCGTGGATCCGGCTTCCGGCATCTCCGGCTGGCACGCCCGCAAGCTGGCCTTCGGGCTGGGCCTGGAAGGCAAGCAGGTCGGCGCCTTCGGCAAGTTCGTGGCCGCCATGTACCAGGCCTTCACCGAGCTCGACTGCGCCATCGTCGAGATCAACCCGCTGGTGGTGACCGGCGCGGGCGATGTCGTGGCGCTCGATGCCAAGGTCTCCTTCGACGACAACGCGCTGTTCCGCCACAAGGATCTTGAGGCGCTGCGCGACGAGTCCGAGATGGACCCGAAGGAGCTGGACGCCACCAAGCACGACCTGAACTACGTCGCGCTGGACGGCGAGATCGGCTGCATGGTGAACGGCGCCGGCCTGGCGATGGCCACCATGGACATCATCAAGCTCTACGGCTCCAGCCCGGCGAACTTCCTCGATGTCGGCGGCACCGCGACGGCCGAGCGCGTCACCGAGGCGTTCCGGATCATCACCTCCGACAAGAACGTCAAGGCGATCCTGGTCAACATCTTCGGTGGCATCGCCAAGTGCGACATGATCGCCAACGGTGTTGTCGCCGCCGCCAAGAACCTGACGCTCTCGGTGCCCCTGGTGGTGCGCCTGGAGGGCACCAACGTTGAACTCGGCAAGAAGATCCTGGCCGAATCCGGCCTGAAGATCATCCCCGCCGACAATCTGGCCGACGCCGCCGAGAAGGTGGTCCGCGCCGTGAAGGAGGCCGCGTAACCATGGCGATCCTGGTTGACGCGAACACCAAGGTGATGACCCAGGGCTTCACCGGCTCGCAGGGCACCTTCCATGCGGAGCAGGGCATCGCCTACGGCTCCAAGTATGTGGGCGGCGTGACGCCGGGGAAGGGCGGGCAGACCCATCTCGGCCTGCCGGTCTTCAACACCGTGGCCGACTGCGTTCAGCAGACCGGCGCGACCGCCTCGGTCATCTACGTGCCGCCGCCCTTCGCCGCCGACTCCATCCTGGAGGCGATCGACGCCGAGGTGCCGCTGATCGTCTGCATCACCGAGGGCATCCCGGTGATGGACATGATCAAGGTGAAGCGGGCGCTCTCCGGCTCGAAGTCCCGCCTGGTCGGGCCGAACTGCCCGGGCGTGATCACCCCGGACGCCTGCAAGATCGGCATCATGCCCGGCCACATCCACAAGCGTGGCACGGTCGGCATCGTCTCCCGCTCCGGCACCCTGACCTATGAGGCGGTGGCGCAGACCACGGCGGCCGGCCTTGGCCAGTCCACCTGCGTCGGCATCGGCGGCGACCCGGTGAAGGGCATGGACTTCATCGACGTCCTGGAGCTGTTCCTCAAGGACGACGAGACCAAGCAACTCATCATGATCGGCGAGATCGGCGGCCAGTCCGAGATCATCGCGGCCGAGTTCCTGGCGCGCGAGAACAAGCCGGGCTCGGCCAACTACAAGCCGGTCGTAGGCTTCATCGCCGGTGCAACGGCCCCTCCGGGCCGCCGCATGGGCCATGCCGGTGCCGTCATCTCCGGCGGCAAGGACACCGCCGAAGCCAAGATGGACGCCATGCGCAAGGCGGGCATCCATGTGGCGGAAAGCCCGGCGGCGCTCGGCTCGACCATGGTGAAGGCCCTCAAGGGCTAATGCATGCTGCGGCGCAGCAGCGCGGGATGAGGCAAGCGCGCGGGTCTGTCATGCAGGCCCGCGGCGATTCGCCGCAATGTTGCGCAAATACTTCATGTGTTAATCAGCGCCGTCCCTATATCGGGGGCGGCGCTGCATTTTGTGACGCCCGGATCGTGAGATGACGCCGCCGCGCGGGAACATGGCGCGGGCGAGGAGGAGATGATGGCCGGTATTGACATCCTGGCAAGCGCGATGACGGGGGCGAACGCCACCTTCCTCGCCGATCTGTATGCGCGCTGGGTGGAAAATCCGGGCAGCGTGGACGCCTCGTTCCAGGAGCTGTTCGCCGCGCTCAACGATGACGCGCGCGCCGTCCTGCAGGACGCCACCGGCGCCTCCTGGGCCCCCCGCCCCCGCGGCGGCTTCGCGCCCGAGGAAGCGCCCGCGCCCGAGAAGAAGGGCAAGGCCGCCGCTGCCGAGCCGGGCATGGGCCGCCAGCAGGTGGTCGACGCGCTGCGCGCCCTGATGCTGATCCGGGCCTATCGCGTGCGCGGCCATCTCGAAGCCAAGCTCGACCCGCTGCACCTGCAGCAGCCGAAGCCGCACCCGGAGCTGGACCCGAAGACCTACGGCTTCACCGAGGCCGACCTGGACCGCCCCATCTTCATCGATGGCGTGCTCGGCAAGGAGACGGCGACGGTTCGCGAGATCCTGCAGATCCTGCGCGCCACCTATTGCGGGCCGATCGGCGTCGAGTTCATGCACATCCAGGATCCCGGCCAGAAGGCCTGGATCCAGCAGCGGATCGAGGGCGCGCCCTGGACCCGCGCCTTCGACGCCACTGCGCGCCGCGGCATCCTGCAGCAGCTGACCGAGGCCGAGGGCTTCGAGGCCTTCTGCGCCCGCAAATATGTCGGCACCAAGCGCTTCGGGCTTGAGGGCGGCGAGGTCACGATCCCCGCCCTGCAGACGATCATCGCCTCCGCCGCCGATGCGGGCGTGAAGGAGATCGCGATCGGCATGCCGCATCGCGGCCGCCTGAACACGCTGGTCAACGTGGTGAAGAAGCCCTTCACCCAGGTCTTCTCCGAGTTCAAGGGCACCCCGGCGCACCCGGACGACGTGCAGGGCTCGGGCGACGTGAAGTACCACCTGGGCACCTCGACCGATGTCGAGATCAACGGCCGCCAGGTGCACCTCTCGCTGCAGCCCAACCCCTCCCACCTGGAGGCGGTGGACCCCGTCGTGGTCGGCAAGGTGCGCGCGCGGCAGGACATGGCCGGCGACACCAAGGGCCGCCGCAGCGTCATGGGCATCCTGCTGCATGGCGATGCCGCCTTCGCTGGCCAGGGCGTGGTCTATGAGACCCTGGCGATGAGCCAGCTCATCGGCTACCGCACCGGCGGCACCGTGCATGTCGTGGTGAACAACCAGATCGGCTTCACCACCGTGCCGGCGCATGCCTATTCCGGCCTCTACTGCACGGACGTGGCCAAGAGCGTGCAGGCGCCGATCCTGCACGTGAACGGTGACGACCCGGAGGCGGTGGTCTTCTGCGCCAAGCTCTGCGCCGACTACCGCATGGAGTTCGGCGCGGACATCGTGCTCGACATCGTCTGCTATCGCCGCCACGGCCATAACGAGACGGACGAGCCGGCCTTCACGCAGCCGATCATGTACGGCCGCATCAAGGAGACCAAGACCACCCGCACGCTCTATGCGGAGCGGCTGGCGCAGTCCGGCGCCGTCTCGGCCGAGGACGGCAAGGCGATGCTGGACGCCTTCAACGCCCGGCTGGAGGAGGCCTACCAGGCCGCGCAGACCTTCAAGCCGAACAAGGCCGACTGGCTGGAGGGCCACTGGGCCGGCATGAAGGCCGCGGGCTCCGACTGCGAGGAGAAGGAGGAGGGCACCGCCGTCTCGCTCGACACGCTGCGCGAGGTCGGCGCGGCGCTGGCGCGCGTGCCGGAGGGCTTCGGCGTCAATTCCAAGATCGCCCGCCAGCTTGAGGCCAAGAAGAACGCCATCGAAACCGGCGAGGGCATCGACTGGGCGACCGGCGAGGCGCTGGCCTTCGGCTCCCTGCTGGTGGAGGGCCATCGCGTCCGCCTCTCCGGCGAGGACGTGCAGCGCGGCACCTTCAGCCACCGCCACGCCGTGCTGGTGGACCAGCAGAACCAGGCCGAGTACGTGCCGCTGAACAACATCCGCGAGGGGCAGGCCCGCATTGAGGCCTTCAACTCGCTGCTCTCCGAGTTCGGCGTGCTGGGCTTCGACTATGGCTACTCCCTGGCCGACCCGCACTCGCTGGTGCTGTGGGAGGCGCAGTTCGGCGACTTCGCCAATGGCGCGCAGGTCATCATCGACCAGTTCATCGCCAGCGCGGAGACCAAGTGGCTGCGCATGTCCGGCCTCGTGATGCTGCTGCCGCATGGCTATGAGGGCCAGGGGCCGGAGCACTCCTCCGCCCGGCTGGAGCGCTACCTGCAGCTCTGCTCCGAGAACAACATGCAGGTCTGCAACTTCACCACCCCGGCCAGCTACTTCCATGCCCTGCGCCGGCAGCTGAAGCGCAACCATCGCAAGCCGCTGGTGGTGATGACGCCGAAGTCGCTGCTGCGCCACAAGCTGGCGGTCAGCTCGCTGGCCGACTTCGCGCCCGGCAGCACCTTCCGCACGGTGATCCCGGAGATCGACGCCATCGCGCCGGCCGAGCAGGTCAAGCGCGTGGTGCTCTGCACCGGTAAGGTCTACTACGACCTGCTGCAGGAGCGGCGGGACAAGGGCGTGCAGGACGTGGCGATCCTCCGCCTGGAGCAGCTCTATCCCTTCCCGGCGGTCAGCCTGGCCAAGGCGCTGGCCGAGTACAAGCAGGCCGAGGTGGTGTGGTGCCAGGAGGAGCCCGAGAACATGGGCGCCTGGAACTTCGTCGACCGGCGGATCGAGAAGGTGCTGAAGGAGCTGGACATCAAGGCGAAGCGCCCTGAGTACGTCGGCCGCGCCGATGCGGCGAGCCCGGCCACCGGCCTCGCCAAGGTCCACCAGCAGCAGCAGGAGGCCCTGGTGCGCGACGCCCTGGGGCTCTCCTGAGCCTTCCCTGAATTCCTCAGCATCGCACCGGTAAAGAGGCGACGGCAGAATGACTGAAATCGTGGTGCCCACCCTGGGCGAGAGTGTGTCCACCGCCACGGTGGCCAAGTGGATGAAGAAGGCCGGTGACGCCGTTGCCGCCGACGAGCCGCTGGTGGAGCTGGAGACCGACAAGGTGACGGTGGAGGTGAACGCCCCCGCCGCCGGCGTGCTGGAGGCGATCGCGGCCGACGAGGGCGCCGAGGTGGAGCCGGGCGCGGTGCTCGGCGTCATTTCCGCCGGCGAGGGCAAGGTCTCCCCCAAGGCGACCGAGAAGCCGGGCACCGAGAAGCCGCCGGCGCCGAAGGCTTCCGGCGCCACCGCCGGCACCCCGGCCGCGCCCAAGGTCGAGGAGCCGCGCCGCGAGACCGGCCCGGTCGCGCGTCCGGGCGGCGCCCCGGCGCCGCTGCCGGCCGCCACCAAGATGATGGCCGAGAACAACCTCTCCGCCGAGCAGCTCGGCCAAGGGACGGCGAAGGACGGCCGCATCAGCAAGGGCGACGTGCTGGCCTATCTCTCCCGCCCGGCGCCCGAGCCGGCCAAGCCCGCCGCGGCCAAGGCCCCGCGCACGCTGGAAGGCGGCGAGGAGCGGGTGAAGATGACCCGCCTGCGCAAGACCATCGCCAACCGGCTGAAGGAGGCGCAGAACACCGCCGCCATGCTGACCACCTTCAACGAGGTGGACATGGGCGCGGTGATGGCGCTGCGCGGCGAGTACAAGGACGTCTTCGAGAAGAAGCAGGGCGTGAAGCTCGGCTTCATGTCCTTCTTCGTGAAGGCCTGCATCGCCGCGCTGAAGGAGTTCCCGGCCGTCAACGCCGAGATCGACGGCGACGACATCGTCTACAAGAACTTCGTGCACATGGGCATCGCGGTGGGCGGCCCGTCCGGCCTCGTCGTGCCGGTGGTGAAGAACGCCGACCAGATGTCCTTCGCCCAGATCGAGAAGGCCATCAACGGCTTCGGCAAGAAGGCGCGCGACGGTCAGCTCAAGCTCGATGAGCTGTCGGGCGGCTCCTTCACCATCACCAATGGCGGCATCTACGGCTCGATGATGTCGACCCCGATCCTGAACCCGCCGCAGTCCGGCATCCTCGGGATGCACGCGATCAAGGAGCGGGCCATGGTCGTCGGCGGCAAGATCGAGATCCGCCCGATGATGTACCTGGCGCTCTCCTACGACCACCGCATCGTGGATGGGAAGGAGGCGGTCTCCTTCCTGGTGCGCGTGAAGGAGAGCATCGAGGACCCGCGCCGGCTGATGCTGGACATCTGATCCTCCCGCTCCGGCGTTGAGGAAGGGTGGGGCTGCGGCCCCACCCTTTTTTTGTTGGTGGGCCGACTTGGTCAGCATTGCTGCCCGATCAGGGCTGCCATGAGAGCGCGGCACTCCTGTGCCGGGCCGCCGCGGCTGACAACGACGCATCAAGGCAGGAGAAATCCGGATGAGCGTCTCAGAGCAGGACATCGGGGCGGACCCGCACGACACGCGAAAGCGGGTGATGGCGATCGTCGCCAGCTCGTCAGGCAATCTGGTCGAGTGGTACGATTTCTACGCCTATTCCTTCTTCTCGCTGTACTTCGCGCATCACTTCTTTCCGGCCGACAACCGCACCGTCGAGCTGATGAGCGCCGCCGGGGTCTTCGCCGCCGGCTTCCTGATGCGGCCGATCGGCGGCTGGCTCTTCGGCCGCCTGGCCGACCGCCGGGGCCGGCGCTTCTCCATGCTGCTCTCGGTGCTGATGATGTGCGGCGGCTCGCTGATGATCGCCATCCTGCCCACCTATGAGACGGCCGGCGTCGCGGCGCCGGCCCTGCTGCTGGCTGCCCGCCTGCTGCAGGGCCTCTCGGTCGGCGGCGAGTACGGCACCAGCGCCACCTATATGAGCGAGGTTGCGACCTCCCGGCACCGCGGCTTCTTCGCGTCCTTCCAGTACGTCACGCTGATCGGCGGCCAGTTGCTGGCGGTGCTGGTGGTCGTGGTGCTGGAGCAGTCGCTGAGCACCGCCGCGCTGCGGGAATGGGCCTGGCGCATTCCCTTCGTGATCGGCGGCTTCGCGGCCCTGGTCGCGCTGTTCCTGCGCCGGACGCTGCACGAGACGACCAAGGCCAGCGAGCGCGGCGCCAAGGAGGCGGGTTCGCTCGCCGGCATGCTGCGCCATCCGCGCTCGGTGCTGGTCACGCTGGGCCTCACCGCCGGCGGCAGCCTGATCTTCTACACCTTCACCACCTACATGCAGAAGTTCCTGGTCAACACCGTCGGCTATGCGCCGAAGCAGGCGAGCCTGCTGATGATGACCGCCCTGTTCCTCTACATGGTGGCCCAGCCGGCCTTCGGCGCCCTGTCGGACCGGATCGGGCGGCGCAACCAGCTGCTGCTCTTCGGCGCGGCGGGCGTCCTCTTCACCCTGCCGCTGATGCGCGCCATCAGCGCCAGCGGCGGCGAGACCTGGCTGACGCTGGTGCTGATCCTCGCCGCGCTCGCCATCGCCAGCCTCTACACCTCGATTTCCGGCGTGGTGAAGGCGGAGCTCTTCCCCGTCGAGGTGCGCGCGCTGGGCGTTGGCCTCTGCTACGCCATCGCCAATGCGCTGTTCGGCGGCACCGCCGAGTATGTCGGCCTCTCCTTCAAGAATGCCGGCAACGAGGCGGGCTTCTACTGGTACGTGGCCGGGCTGATGGCCGTCGCGCTGGTGGCGGTGATCTGCATGCCCGACCCGCGCCGGCTCGGGCATATGGAGCACGCGCCCCAGGCGGGCGGCCGCCGCGCCTGAAGCCGCCAGGGCGGGGCGGCGGGGCGGGGCGGTTGCCCCGGCCCCTCCGCCCGGCCACCGCATGCCTGTCCCGCGAACCCGGTTCGAATGCCCCGCGCCCTCTTGTCCGTCAGGCGCTGGCGGGCCAGTTTGCCCCAACATCCCTTTAGCCAAGCAGGTGCTTCGCTCATGTCCGACAGCTTCGACGTCATCGTCATCGGCGCTGGTCCCGGTGGTTATGTCTGCGCCATCCGCGCTGCCCAGCTCGGCATGAAGGTGGCCTGCGTGGAGAAGCGCGCGACGCTCGGCGGCACCTGCCTGAACGTCGGCTGCATCCCCTCCAAGGCGCTGCTGCAGTCCTCCGAGAACTTCGAGGAGACGCGCCACAAGTTCGCCGAGCACGGCATCATGGTCGAGGGCGTGAAGCTCGACCTGGCGCGCATGCAGGCCCGCAAGGGCGAGGTGGTCGGCGCCAACGTCAAGGGCGTCGAGTTCCTCTTCAAGAAGAACAAGGTCACCTGGCTGAAGGGCGAGGGGAAGATCACCGCTCCCGGCAAGGTCGAGGTCGCCGGCCAGACTTATGAGGCCAAGAACATCGTCATCGCCACCGGCTCCGACAGCACCCCGCTCCGCGGCGTCGAGGTGGACGAGAAGCAGGTCGTCACCTCCACCGGCGCGCTGGAGCTGGAGAAGGTGCCGGGCCACATGGTGGTCATCGGCGGCGGCGTCATCGGGCTGGAGCTGGGCAGCGTCTGGCGCCGCCTCGGTGCCGAGGTGACGGTCATCGAGTATCTCGACCGCATCGTGCCGGGCATGGATGCCGAGATCGCCAAGCAGTTCGAGCGCGTGCTGACCAAGCAGGGCATCAAGTTCAAGCTGAAGTCCAAGGTCACCGCGGCGAAGAAGGATGCCTCCGGCGTCACCCTCACCGTCGAGCCCGCCGCCGGCGGCGCGGCCGAGGAGGTGAAGGCCGATGTGGTGCTGCTCTCCATCGGCCGCCGCCCCTATACCGAGGGGCTGGGCCTCGCCGAGGCGGGCGTCGAGCTCGATGAGCGCGGCCGGGTGAAGACCAACGGGCACTTCGCCACCAATGTCCCGGGCATCTACGCCATCGGCGACGTCATCGCCGGCGCCATGCTGGCCCACAAGGCCGAGGATGAGGGCGTGGCGCTCGCCGAGATCCTGGCCGGGCAGGCCGGGCACGTGAATTACGGCGTCATCCCCAGCATCGTCTACACTTGGCCTGAGGTGGCCAGCGTCGGCGAGAGCGAGGAGGAGCTGAAGGCGCGCGGGCAGGCCTACAAGGTCGGTAAGTTCCCCTTCATGGCCAATGGCCGCGCCCGCGCCATGGGCGACACCGACGGCTTCGTGAAGATCCTCGCCGACAAGGAGACCGACCGCGTGCTCGGCTGCCACATCCTGGGGCCGGATGCGGGCGGGCTGATCGCCGAGGTCGCCATCGCCATGGAGTTCGGCGCCAGCGCCGAGGACGTGGCCCGGACCTGCCATGCCCATCCGACCCTCAGCGAGTCCGTCAAGGAAGCGGCGCTCGCGGTGGATGGGCGCGCGCTGCACATCTGAGGTACCGGCCAGGAGGGGCGGCGCCCCTCCTGGATCACCCCGCCGGGGTGACAGTGTCACCCTGGACCCCGTCGTCGGTGTGAGTCCCATGTCCAAGGCGACACGGGCGACGCAGGCACTGCAACAGGCCGGCATCGCCTTCACCCTGCACAGCTATGACTACGACCCGAACGCCGAGCGCATCGGGTTGCAGGCGGCCGAGGCCATCGGCGAGCCACCCCACCGCGTGCTCAAGACCCTCATGGCCGAGGTGGACGGCAAGCCGGTCTGCGTCGTCATCCCTTCGGACCGCGAGGTCAGCATGAAGCGGCTGGCCGCGGCCTTTGGCGGCAAGTCGGCCCAGATGATGCGGCCGGCCGATGCGGAGCGGCTGACCGGCTATCACGTTGGCGGCATCAGCCCCTTCGGCCAGAAGCGGAAAGTGCCCACCGCCATCGAGGAAGCGGCGCTCGCCGAGCCCTATGTCTTCGTCAATGGCGGGCAGCGCGGGCTGCAGATCCGCCTGGCGCCGGAGGCGGCGCGCGCCGCGCTTGGCGGCAAGGCGGCGCCGCTGGTGGCCTGAGGCCACTGGCCTTGAGGGGTGCGCCCTGGCACGCCATCTGAGCATCATGCAGCCGCAGCGCTCCTCCTGGAAACGCAAGGTGGCGGGATGGTCGCTGCTCACGCTCGGTGTGGCCGGTCTTATCCTGCCCCTCCTGAATGGCACGATCTTCCTGCTGTTGGGCCTCTTCGTCCTGCGGGACCAGCACGACTGGTCGCGCCGGTGCCTGGACTGGTGCGATCGGCGCTGGCCCGGTCAGATGGGCCGCCTGGAGAAGCTGGAGGCCAAGGCGGCCGACCGCTTCCACAACAGCTCCCGCTGGGTGCGCCGCAAGCTGGGCGGGGCATAGTCCCGAGTTTCCGTGAGGCGCACTGACAGAAAAACGATGAGGGCGCCGAACGCGCTGCCCGTGATGGGCGTTTCCTCTCCCGCCGCGGCGGCTTCAACCTGCGCGCGGATGCGCCTTCTGCCAGGTTTCCAGCAGCTTCGCCGCGTCCACGGAGGTGTAGCGCTGGGTGGTGGAGAGGCTGGCATGCCCCAGCAGTTCCTGGATCGCCCGCAGGTCGCCGCCGGCACCCAGCAGATGCGTGGCGAAGGAGTGCCGCAGGGCATGCGGCGTGGCGCTTTCTGGCAGCCCGGCAAGCCGGCGGTAGTTGCGCAGCGCCCGCTGCGCCACCGCCGGGTCCAGCCGGTCGCCGCGCGCTCCCAGGAACAGGGGCTGGCCGTCCGGCGGGCCGCCCCGCGCGCGCAGATAGGCGGCGACAGCCGCCTCCACGGCTGGCAGCACCGGCACGATGCGTTCCTTGTCACCCTTTCCGCGTACCTTCAGCCCGCTGCCGGCGCGCGGCGCGTCCCCGACATCGAGTGCCAGCGCCTCCGATATCCGCAGCCCGCAGCCATAGAGCAGGGTGAAGAGCGCCGTGTCCCGCGCCGCCAGCAGGGAGGAGTTCTCCACGCTGCCGGCCTCGGCGGCCACGTCGCGCGCCTGCTCGGGGGTGAGGGGGCGCGGCGCGGGAGGGCGGACGCGCGGCCCGCGCAGCCCGGCCAGGGCGAGCGGGGTGAGGCCATGGTGCTTCGCCAGGAAGCGAAGGAAGCCACGGATCGCCGCCAGTTGCCGGGCGCGGGTGGCATTGCCGACGCCGTCCTTCACCGCCCGCTCGGCCAGGAAGGCGCGCAGGTCGGCCGGGCGCAGCGTGCCCAGCGCGGCGAGGTCCGGCTCGGCGCCCAGGTGGCGGCTGAGGAATCCCAGGAAGTCGGCCAGGTCGGCGCCATAGGCGGCGAGGGTATGCGGGCTGGCCCGGCGCTCCCGCGCCAGCCAGTCCAGCCATTCCCCCCGCGCCTCGTGGCCGGTCATCGCTGCAGCGCCATGGCCAGGGCACGGGCGAGGAAGAGCAGGTGCGGCGCCGCGCCCCGGCTGGGCAGGGCGGCGGCGTGACGCGCGCCGAGCACCAGCAGCGCCGGCCCCTCCGCGAGCGGCACGCGCGCAAGGGCGTCGCGGCAGACCAGCCCGGCCGCCTCGGCATGCAGCAGGGGAAGGTCGGTCGGGGTGGCGCGCACCAGGGTGTCGCGCCCGGCGGGCAGCAGGCGGGCCACGCTGCCTGGCGGCAGGGTCATGCGGTGCGCCGCCGGTATCGCTTCGGCCGCCAGGGCGCAGTGCTCCAGCCCGAGCAGGGCGGGCCATTCCTGGCTGATCGTCTCCAGCGGGTCGTGGCTGGCGATCAGCGCCAGCACGGCGGCATGGGTG
This sequence comes from Roseomonas sp., assembly GCA_035556695.1. Classification (GTDB taxonomy): domain Bacteria; phylum Pseudomonadota; class Alphaproteobacteria; order Acetobacterales; family Acetobacteraceae; genus Pseudoroseomonas. The sequence goes on along the minus strand of DATMFR010000053.1, from coordinate 34,348 downwards.
CGGGCAGCGAAGCCGTCGCCCTCCCGCGCCGCCTCGGCGAGGTGGCGCGTGGCCGCCCGTTCGGCGGAGAGCATGGCCGCCATATGGTCGGCCAGCTCTTCGCCATGCACGCGCCGTGGCGGCGCAAGCGTGCGGTAGAGGTCCGGGCGCGAGGCCAGGAAGCCGGGGTGCGCCCGCAGCCAGGCGGCGATGTCCTCCTCGGTCATCGGCCGCCCGCGCCCTGCCGCGTCATGCCGCGTCCGGTCCTGCCGGCCTCAGAGGATGCTCTGGCCCGTCTTCTTCCAGTCGGCCAGGAAGGCTTCGAGGCCCCGATCGGTCAGCGGGTGCTTGATCAGCTGGCGGATCACCGCCGGCGGCAGGGTGGCGACATGGGCGCCGAGCTTCGCCGCCTGCAGCATGTGCAGCGGATGGCGGACGGAGGCCACCAGCACCTCGGTCTTGAGGTGGGGGTAGTTGCGGTAGATCTGCACCACATCGGCGATGAGCTGCATGCCGTCCTGCGCCAGGTCGTCCAGCCGGCCGACGAAGGGCGAGATGTAGGTGGCCCCCGCCTTGGCGGCGAGCAGCGCCTGGGTGGCGGAGAAGCACAGCGTCACGTTGACCGGGGTGCCCTCGTTGCTGAGCGTCCGGCAGGTGCGCAGCCCGGCCTCGGTCAGCGGCACCTTGACGGCGACGTTCTTCGCGATGTCCCGGAGATAGCGGCCCTCGGCCAGCATGCCCTCGTGGTCGGTGGCCGTGACCTCGGCGGAGACGTGGCCTGGGGTGATGTCGCAGATCTCGGCGATCACCTCGGACATCTTGCGGCCGGACTTGGCGATCAGCGAGGGATTGGTGGTGACACCATCGACCATGCCGATTTCGGTGAGTGCCCGGATCTCGGACACCTCGGCGGTGTCGACGAAGAACTTCATAATGGGATTCCTGTGATGCGGCGCGAAGATGGAGCGCCAATGCGGTTTCCGGTCAGGGGGCAGTTGTAGCGGATGGCGGTTGTCCAACGAAAGGCTGCAGCACGTGGGGAGGTGGGCATGGCTCGTCTGCGCGTGCTGCTGCCCCTGCCGCTGGCCGGCGCCTATGACTACCGGGTGCCGGCGGAGATGCCGGTGCCGCCGGTGGGCAGCTTCGTCGCGGTGCCGCTCGGCAATCGCGGCAGCATCGGCGTGGTCTGGGACGGCGAGGCGGACCCCGCCCTGCCGGAGAAGAAGCTGCGGGACATCGAGGGCGTCTTCGACGTGCCGCCGATGACCGAGAGCCTGCGCCGTTTCGTCGAATGGGTGGCGGCCTATACGCTGAGCCCGCCCGGCGCCGTGCTGCGCATGGCGATGAGCGCCCCTGCCGCTCTGGAGCCGCCCGCCGCCAAGGCCGGCTGGCGCCTCTCGGCGGCCGGGCAGCGGGCGCAGCGCGGGGAGGGCGGGCGGCTGACGGAAAGCCGCCGCCGCGTGCTCGACGTGATGGAGCCGGGCGCCGTCTATGCCCCCGCGCCTCTGGCCGCCGAGGCGGGGGTCTCCCCTGGCGTGGTGCGCGGCATGGCGGATGCCGGGCTGCTGGAATCCGCCCTGATGCCGCCTGGCGAGACCTTCCCGCTGCCCGACCTGGCGCGGCCCGGCCCGGACCTCGGGCCGGAGCAGGCGGAAGCCGCGGCGGCGCTGCGCGAGGCGGCTGCGGCGCAGCGCTTCGGTGTCACGCTGCTGACCGGCGTGACCGGCTCGGGCAAGACGGAGGTCTATCTGGAGGCGGTGGCCGAGTGCCTGCAGCAGGGGCGGCAGGCGCTGGTGCTGCTGCCGGAGATCGCGCTCTCCACGCAGTGGCTGGAGCGCTTCGAGCGCCGCTTCGGCGTGCCCCCGGCGCTCTGGCACTCCGAACTGGGCAGCCGCCGCCGGCGTGACACCTGGAGGGCGGTGGCGGAGGGCAGGGCGCCGGTGCTGGTCGGCGCCCGCTCGGCGCTGTTCCTGCCCTTCCCGGATCTTGGCCTGATCGTGGTGGACGAGGAGCACGAGACCGCCTTCAAGCAGGAGGAGGGCGTCGTCTACAACGCGCGGGACATGGCGGTGGTGCGCGCCCGGCTGGCGGGGGCCTCCTGCGTGCTGGTCTCCGCCACGCCGAGCCTGGAGACCATCACCAACGCCGAGACCGGCCGCTACGCCGCGCTGCACCTGCCGGTGCGGCATGGCGGGGCGGCGCTGCCGGAGGTGGAGATCATCGACCAGCGCCGCACCCCGCCGGAGCGCGGCCGCTTCCTCAGCCCACCGCTGGTGCAGGCGGTGCGGGACACGCTCGCGGAGGGGCAGCAGGCCATGCTGTTCCTCAACCGGCGCGGCTATGCGCCGCTGACGCTCTGCCGTGCCTGCGGCCACCGCATGCGCTGCCCGAACTGCACGGCCTGGCTGGTGGAGCACCGGGTGCAGCGCCGGCTGCAATGCCACCATTGCGGCCATGCCGAGCCGATTCCCGAGACCTGCCCGGAATGCGGCGCCGAGGCCAGCCTGACCCCGCTCGGCCCCGGCGTGGAGCGGGTGCAGGACGAAGCGGCGGACCTCTTCCCGGAGGCCCGCATGCTGGTGATGGCCAGCGACACCATCCCCGGCCCGGCCGCCGCCGCCGAGGCGGCCCGCGCCATTGCGGCGCGCGAGGTGGACCTGATCATTGGCACGCAGATCGTCGCCAAGGGCTGGCATTTCCCGCATCTGACGCTGGTGGGGGTGGTGGATGCCGATCTTGGCCTCGCCGGCGGCGACCTGCGCGCCGCCGAGCGCACCGTGCAGTTGTTGCACCAGGTCGCCGGGCGGGCGGGACGCGCGGAGGCGCCGGGACGGGTGTTGCTGCAGTCCTGGAACCCTGAGCATCCCGTCATGCAGGCGCTGGTCTCCGGCGACCTGGAAGGCTTCATGGCCGCCGAGGCGGAGCAGCGCCGCCCTGGCCACTGGCCGCCCTTCGGCCGGCTCGCCGCGCTGATCGTCAGCGCCGAGGACGAGCGAGAAGCGGACCGCACGGCGCGCGATCTCGGCCTCGCCGCGCCACGGGGGGAAGGGGTGGAGGTGCTCGGCCCGGCCCCGGCGCCGCTGGCCCTGCTGCGCGGCCGGCACCGCCGCCGCCTGCTGCTGAAGACGCGACGGGACGTCGCCGTGCAGCCGATTCTGCGCGAATGGCTGGGCCGTGTGGCGGTGCCGGCCAGCGTGAAGGTGCAGGTGGATGTCGACCCAGTCGGATTCCTCTGAACTTTGCGACGAATTGTGCCCAGACGGTGAAACCACGGTAACGAATCCCGGCCGCCCCCCGTTGCCGCCTCGTGAGACACTGTGTTAATGCCCGGGCACCGCGGCGGGCTCTGTTCGCCGCATTCATATGATGTCCAGCCGCGCAGCCCGGTCAGCGACGACCGGGCTGCGCGGCGGGGCGCCGGGATAGCAGAGAACGGGATCCTCCGTGGCCTCCGAAGCGACCAACGTCTCGACCACCGCGACCCATCCCTCCGGCCTCGCCCAGCGCTATGCGCTGGCCCTGCTGGAACTGGCGAAGGAAAAGAAGGCGGTTGACGCCATCGCCGGCGATCTGGACCGTCTGCAGGACCTCGTGGCGGAGGATGCGGGCTTCCGCGCCTTCATCCACGACCCGCGCCTGGATGCCGCCTCGCAGCAGCGCGGCGCCTTCGCCATCCTCGACCGCGTCAAGGTCGGCGGCGACGTGCGCAAGCTGGTGGGCGTGCTGATCGCCAACCGCCGCCTGGCGGCCCTGCCGGACGTCATCGCCGCCTTCGGCGGGCTGCTCGCGGAGCAGCGCGGCCAGCAAACCGCCGAGGTCGCCACCGCCCATCCGCTGACCGACGTGCAGCGCACGCAGCTCACTGCGCGCCTCACCGAGGCCGGTTATTCGAACGTGAAGCTGGTCGAGCGTGTCGACCCCACCCTGCTGGGTGGGCTGGTCGTCCGTCTCGGATCCCGCCTCTACGACAGCTCGATCAAGTCCAAGCTGCAGCGCCTGCAGTACGCCATGAAGGGGGCCGCCTGATATGGAGATCCGTCCCGCCGAGATCTCGGAGATCCTGAAGCAGCAGATCGCCGGCTTTGATGCCGAGGCGAATGTTGCCGAGGTCGGCACCGTGCTGACCGTGGGCGACGGCATTGCCCGCGTCTACGGTCTGCAGAACGTCATGGCCGGCGAGCTGGTGGAGTTTCCCTCCGCCGGCCTCAAGGGCATGGCGCTGAACCTCGAGACCGACAATGTCGGCGTCGTCATCTTCGGTGACGATAGCGCGATCCGCGAGGGCGACACCGTCTCCCGCACCGGCGACATCGTGCAGGTTCCCGTCGGCAAGGGCCTGCTCGGCCGCGTGGTCGATGGCCTCGGCAACCCGATCGACGGCAAGGGTCCGCTGGTCGACGTCAAGCCGGCGCTTGTCGAGGTGAAGGCCCCCGGCATCATCCCGCGCAAGTCCGTGCACGAGCCGATGCAGACCGGCATCAAGGCGATCGACGCCCTGATCCCGATCGGCCGCGGCCAGCGCGAGCTGGTGATCGGTGACCGTCAGACCGGCAAGACCGCCGTGCTGGTGGACACCATCATCAACCAGAAGCCGATCAACGCCGGCAACGACGAGGCGAAGAAGCTCTACTGCATCTACGTCGCCGTCGGCCAGAAGCGCTCCTCGGTCGCCCAGCTGGTCAAGACGCTGGAGGAGAACGGCGCGATGGAATACTCCATCGTCGTCGCCGCCACCGCCTCCGACCCGGCGCCGATGCAGTTCCTGGCGCCCTATGCCGGCTGCGCCATGGGCGAGTTCTTCCGCGACAACGGCATGCACGCGCTGATCATCTATGATGATCTGTCCAAGCAGGCCGTCGCCTATCGCCAGATGTCGCTGCTGCTGCGCCGTCCGCCGGGCCGCGAGGCCTATCCGGGCGACGTGTTCTACCTGCACTCCCGCCTGCTTGAGCGCGCGGCGAAGATGAACGACGAGCACGGCGCCGGTTCGCTGACCGCGCTCCCGGTCATCGAGACGCAGGCCGGTGACGTCTCCGCCTACATCCCGACCAACGTGATCTCGATCACGGACGGGCAGATCTTCCTGGAGACGGAGCTCTTCTTCAAGGGCATCCGCCCCGCCGTGAACGTCGGCCTCTCGGTCTCCCGCGTCGGTTCCGCCGCGCAGATCAAGGCGATGAAGCAGGTGGCCGGCAAGATCAAGCTGGAGCTGGCGCAGTATCGCGAGATGGCGTCCTTCGCCCAGTTCGCCTCCGACCTCGACGCCTCCACCCAGGCCCTGCTGGCCCGTGGCGCGCGGCTGACCGAGCTGCTGAAGCAGCCGCAGTTCCAGCCGGTGCCGGTCGAGGAGCAGGTGGTCTCCCTGTTCGCCGGCGTGCGCGGCTACCTCGACAAGATCGAGGTGAGCAAGGTCGGCGCCTTCGAGCGGCAGCTCCTTTCCTCGGTCAAGGCGAACGCGCCGGAGATCCTGGAGAGCATCCGCGAGAAGCGGGAGATCACCAAGGAGAACGAGGCGAAGCTGGTGTCCTTCATGGACGACTTCGCCAAGTCCTTCGCGGCCTGAGGCCGGGCCAGGGCAGCCAGCATGGCCAACCTCAAGGAACTCCGGGGGCGCATCAACAGCGTCAAGTCCACCCGGAAGATCACCCAGGCGATGAAGATGGTCGCGGCGGCGAAGCTCCGCCGCGCCCAGTCCCAGGCCGAGGCCGCGCGCCCCTATGCCGAGCGCATGGCGCGGATGCTGGCTTCGCTCGGCGCCGCCGTCGCCGGCAGCCCGGACGCGCCGAAGCTGCTGGTCGGCACCGGCCGCAACCAGACGCATCTGCTGGTCGTCGTCACTGGCGACCGTGGCTTGGCGGGTCCGTTCAACACCAATGTGGGGCGCTTCGCGCGCAACCGCATCCGCGAGCTGGAAGCCGAGGGCAAGACCGTCAAGGTCATGACCATCGGCCGCAAGGGTGCCTCCTACCTGAAGCGTGAATTCGCCTCGCGCTTCGTGGGCGAGATCACCTTCCAGGGCAAGCGGCGCGTCGGCTTCGAGGAGGCGGACGAGATCGCGCAGCGCATCACCGCCATGCTGGAGCATGGCGAGTTCGACGTCTGCACGCTGATCTACAACCAGTTCCGCAGCGTGATCAGCCAGGTCCCCGTGGGCCAGCAGCTGATCCCCGCCGAGCTGCCCGAGGCGGCGCCGACGAACGCGGGGCAGGCCCAGGCGCTCTACGAGTACGAGCCGGACGAGGCCACCATCCTGGCGCAGCTGCTGCCCAAGAACCTGGCCATCCAGATCTACCGCGCGGTGCTGGAGAACAGCGCCGGCTTCTTCGGGTCGCAGATGAACGCGATGGACAACGCGACCCGCAACGCCGGCGAGATGATCAACAAGCTGACCCTGACTTACAACCGCACGCGCCAGGCGAACATCACCCGTGAGCTGATCGAGATCATCTCCGGGGCCGAGGCGCTCTGAGGGGAATGAGCACAGCCATGAAGAACAATGTTGGCAAGGTCACGCAGGTGCTGGGCGCCGTCGTGGACGTGCAGTTCCCCGCCGAACTGCCCTCCATGCAGAACGCGCTCCAGGTGAAGATCGGCGACCGCACGCTGGTCCTGGAGGTCGCGCAGCACCTCGGTGAGCGCACCGTCCGCACCATCGCCATGGACACGACCGACGGCCTGATCCGCGGCGCCGAGGTGGTGGACACCGGCAAGGGCATCGCCGTGCCGGTGGGCGAGGGCACGCTGGGCCGCATCCTGAACGTCATCGGCGAGCCGATCGACGAGCGCGGCCCGGTGAAGGCCGACAAGACCTACACCATCCACCGCCAGGCCCCGCTCTTCGAGGATCAGGCCACCTCGGCCGAGATCCTGGTCACGGGCATCAAGGTCATCGACCTGCTGGCGCCTTACCTGAAGGGCGGCAAGATCGGCCTGTTCGGCGGCGCCGGCGTCGGCAAGACCGTGACCATTCAGGAGCTGATCAACAACATCGCCAAGGGCCATGGTGGCGTGTCGGTCTTCGCGGGCGTCGGTGAGCGCACCCGCGAGGGCAACGACCTCTACCACGAGATGATCGACGCCGGCGTCATCAAGCTGAACGACGACGGCTCGACCGACGGCTCCAAGGTGGCGCTGGTCTATGGCCAGATGAACGAGCCGCCGGGCGCCCGCGCCCGTGTCGCGCTCTCCGGCCTGTCCATGGCGGAGTACTTCCGCGATGAGCAGGGCCAGGACGTGCTCTTCTTCATCGACAACATCTTCCGCTTCACCCAGGCGGGCGCCGAGGTGTCGGCGCTGCTGGGCCGCATCCCCTCCGCGGTGGGCTATCAGCCGACGCTGGCCACCGACATGGGCGCGCTGCAGGAGCGGATCACCTCGACGAAGAAGGGCTCCATCACCTCGGTGCAGGCCATCTACGTCCCTGCGGACGACCTGACCGACCCGGCGCCGGCCACCTCCTTCGCCCACCTCGACGCGACGACCGTGCTCTCCCGCTCCATCGCGGAGCAGGCGATCTTCCCGGCCGTCGATCCGCTGGACTCCACCAGCCGCGCGCTCGACCCGCGCATCGTTGGCGAGGAGCACTACACCACCGCCCGCGAGGTGCAGCGCATCCTGCAGACCTACAAGTCGCTGCAGGACATCATCGCCATTCTCGGCATGGACGAGCTCTCGGAAGAGGACAAGCTGATCGTGGCGCGCGCGCGCAAGATCCAGCGCTTCCTCTCCCAGCCCTTCCACGTGGCCGAGGTCTTCACCGGCACCCCCGGCGTCTTCGTGAAGCTGGAGGACACGGTCCGTTCCTTCGCCGCCATCTGCAAGGGCGAGTACGACCACCTGCCGGAGGCCGCCTTCTACATGGTCGGTACCATCGAGGACGCGGTGAAGAAGGGTGAGTCGCTGAAGGCCGCGGCCTAAGGCCCAGGGGAGGAAACCGATCCATGGCGACCTTCGACCTGGAACTGGTCAGCCCGGAGAAGCTGATTCTCTCCCGGCCCGTCGAGATGGTCATCATCCCGGCGGCCGAGGGTGAGATGGGCGTGCTGCCCGGCCAGGCGCCGATGATCGTCGCCCTCAAGGGCGGCGTCATCCGCGTGCAGGAGAACGGCTCGATCACCGAGCGGCTGTTCGTCATGGGCGGCTTCGCGGAGATCACCCCGAGCCGCGTCACGGTGCTGGCGGACGAGGCGACCCCGGTCGCCCAGCTCTCCCGCGCTGCGGCGGCGAGCCGCGTGCAGGAGGCCGAGGCGGCCTATGCGGCGACCACGGCCGAGACCGTGCCCGAGGAGCGGGAGGCCATCATGGCTCGCCTGCTCGCCGCGCGCGAGATGTCGATGGCCGCCGAGGCCGCCTGACCCGCTCCCCCGCATTTGCGGGGGGCATGGCTTGATTTCCGGCGCCATTCGCGGATCATCCCGCGAATGGCGCTTTGTTTTTCGCGCCCTTTTGGATTGATGGGAGCGGCATGAAGCACTGGCACATCGAGCAGGTGGCGTGGAACCGGTTCGATCCCGCGCGGCTCGACCCGGGCATCGTCCCGCTGGTGAAGGCCGCCGCCATGGTCGAGAAGAACGGTCTGGACTATGCCGTCTATCTCAACCGCGTCTTCGTGGATGACCCGGATTTCCGCCAGGCCGCCGACAACTGGGCGGTCGAGGAAGTGCAGCACGGCGACGCGCTCGGCCGCTGGGCCATGCTGGCTGATCCGACCTGGGACTTCGACACCGCCTTCAAGCGCTACCGCGAAGGCTACAAGATCGACGTCAACGCCGATGCCTCCGTCCGTGGCAGCCGCACCGGCGAGCTGATCGCCCGCTGCATGGTCGAGACCGGCACCTCCTCCTATTACACCGCGCTCGGCGAATCGACCGAGGAGCCGGTGCTGAAGGAGGTCTGCAAGCTGATCGCGGCGGACGAGTACCGCCACTTCAAGCTCTTCTACGACCACATGAAGCGCTATCTGGCGCGGGAGAAGCTCTCCTTCCCGCAGCGCCTGCGCGTCGCCGCCGGCCGCATCGGCGAGTCGGAGGATGACGAGCTGGCCTTCGCCTTCCATTGCGGCAACGAGGCGGAGGGCGTGCCCTTCGACCACAAGCGCTGCACCGCGGCCTATATGGGCCGCGCCATGGGCTATTACCGCTTCCGCCACATCGAGCGCGGCATGGGCATGATCTTCAAGTCGATCGGGCTGACGCCGCGCGGGCGGATGGCCGACATGGCCGCCAAGGGGGCCTGGCGCCTGCTGCAATGGCGGCATGGCCGCTACCAGCGCGAGCTCGCCGCCGCCCCGCCCTCCGGCGCCCAGCAGGTGGCCGCCTGAGCCCGCACCTGACGCGCCGCGCGGCGGGAGGAATGGCCGCCGCGCTGGCGATGCTGGGGCCGGCTGCCCTCCAGGCGCAGCCGCAGCAGGGGCTCGGCGCCATCGCGCGGCAGAAGGGCATCACCTTCGGGGCGGCCGTGCAGGATGCACTCCTGCAGAAGGACGCCGACTATGCGCGCGCCTTCGCTGCCGAGCCGGCCATGCTGGTGCCGGAATGGGCGGCCAAATGGGATGCCTTGCAGCCGGCCGAGGGCCGCTTCGAGACGGCGCCGCTGGACACCATCCTGCGCTGGGGGCAGGCGCATGCGCAGCCCGTGCGTGGCCATGCCCTGGTCTGGCACAATTCCCTGCCGGACTGGACGGCCGCGGCGCTGAAGCAGGGGCGGGAGCGCGCCCTGGCCGTCCTGGGCGCGCATATGGACTTCGTGCTGGCCCATACCCGCGCCCAGATCCGCGACTGGGACGTGGTGAACGAGATGATCGCCAACCCGCCCGGCAGCGACCAGCCGCAGACCACGCCCGGTGAGCTGCGCGACACGCCTTGGCTGCGCGCCCTCGGCCCCGGCTACATCGAGACGGCGCTGCGCATGGCGCGCGAGCGCGATCCCACGCTCCGCCTGACCATCAACGAGTACGGCATCTCGGAGGACAACCCCGCCGCGGCCGAGAAGCGGCGCCGGCTTCTGGCCCTGGTGCGTGGCCTGCTTTCCCGCAATACGCCGCTGGACGCGGTGGGCATCCAGGCGCACCTGCAACTGACCAATCCCTTCCGGCCGGAGCCTTTCGCCGCCTTCGTCGGCGAGCTGCGCCAGATGGGGCTGGCGGTGCTGATCACCGAACTCGACATCCGCGAAACCTGGCAGGCGCCGCAGGACCTCGCCGCGCGCGATGCCCTGGTCGCCGAGCGGGCCTATGCCTTCCTCGCCTGTGCCCTCGGCGCGGGGGTGCGCACCGTGCTGAGCTGGGGCCTGACGGACAAGTATTCCTGGCTGACCACGGACCCGGGCGTTGCCCTGCCGGGTGGGCGCACCCATCGCGGCCTGCCGCTGGATGCGGAGTTCCGCCGCAAGCCGATGTGGGAGGCCATGGCGCGCGCCTTCCGGGGCGCCTGAAGCGGAGGGGAGCAAGTCCGGGGGGCGACAAAGCACGTCATCCGGTGTTTGCTGGCGGGCAAACGGCAAGCCGGAGTTCCCATGGATCTCGCCAGTCTAGAAACCCCCGTTCCCGTCGTGGATCTCGACATCGTCGAGGCTAACCTGAAGCGGATGCAGGATTATTGCGACGCCCACGGCCTCGCCCTGCGCCCGCATATCAAGACCCACAAGATTCCGGCCCTGGCCAAGCGCCAGGTGGCGCTGGGCGCCAAGGGCATCACCTGCCAGAAGCTCGGCGAGGCCGAGGTGATGGTGGATGCCGGGCTGGACGACATCCTGATCTCCTATCCGCTGGTCGGCGAGCCGAAGGCGGAGCGGCTCGCCGCCCTGGCCCGCCGGGCGCAGATGCGCGTCTCCATCGACAACCCGCTGGCGCTGGAGACCGTCGCCCGCGCGGCGCGGCACGGCCATGAGATCGGCGTGCTGGTCGAGTTCGACAGCGGCAATGGCCGCACCGGTGTCACCAGCATCGACGGCGTGGTGGAGCTGGCCCGTGCCATCCGCGCCACCGAGGGGGTGCGCTTCGACGGGCTGATGAACTATCCCGTCAGCGCCCGCACCGGCGAGATCCTGCGCGACCTGCTGCCCAAGCTGAAGGCCGAGGGGCTGGAGCCCCCGGTGATCTCCGGCGGCGGCACGCCCAACGCCTTCCGCACGCATGAGATGGCGCCGGTGACGGAGCTGCGCGTCGGCACCTACATCTACAACGACCGCATGACGGTCGGCGCCGGCCATGCCCGCTGGGAGGATTGTGCGCTGACGCTGCATGTCACTGTCATCAGCCGGCCACGGCCGGACCTGGCGATCATCGATGCCGGCTCGAAGGTCTTCGCCGCCGACATCATGCCGGGCGGCCCGGGCGAGGGGCATGGCTACTTCCCCGCCTATCCCGGCGCGAAGCTGCACAAGATGAGCGAGGAGCACGGCATGGTCGATCTCTCCGGCTGCGAGCGGAAGCCCGAACTGGGCGAGCGGCTGCGCGTGGTGCCGAACCACGTCTGCCCCGTCAGCAACCTGGCGGACCGCGTGGCCTTCACGCGTGGCGAGGCCTTCCAGGGCTTCACCGACGTCGCCGCCCGGGGGCGCAGCCAGTGAGCGCGGCGGAGGAGCGCCTGAAGGCGCTGGGCCACACCCTGCCCACCGTCGGCAAGCCGCTGTTCAGCTATGTGCCCTTCCGCCGCGCCGGCGATGTCGCCTACATCTCCGGCCAGGTGCCGCGCCATGCCGATGGCTCGCTGACCACCGGCAAGGTGGGCGATGCGCTGGGCCTGGAAGAGGCGCGCTCGGCGGCGGTGCTCTGCGGGCTGCACATCCTCGCCGTGGCGAAGGAAGCCGCCGGCTCGCTGGAGAAGGTCGAGGTGCTGAAGGTCTTCGGCATGGTCAACGCCGTGCCGGACTACGGCGACCAGCCCAAGGTGATCGACGCCTGCTCCAACCTGTTCGTGGACGTGCTGGGCGAGCGCGGGCGGCATGCCCGCTCGGCGATCGGCATGGGCTCGCTGCCCTCCAACGTGCCGGTCGAGATTGAGGCGGTGATCCGCATCCTCGACTGAGGCGGAAAAGTTCGGGGGAAGGAATTCCCCCGAACCCCCATCTTCTTTTTGTCAGTTGGGCAGTGGCCCGGTCTGGAACAGGGAGACGCGCAGCCCACCATGTGGGACCGGCGCGCCCGGTGGCAGGAAGGGCAGTCCGGTCGCATGGGCCAGCCGGGGCTCGTTCGTGACGATCCCGACGCGCCACCCCCCGAAGCGGCCCAGGAGCGTCTGCCCGAGCGCGCGGTACAGCGGGGAAAGCTGCTTGCTGTCGCCGATGCGGGTGCCATAGGGCGGATTGAGGATGACGAGGCCGGGCGGCCCCTCGGGTGGCGTGGCCTCGCTGATCGTGGCCTGCCGGAATTCGGTGAACTCGGTGACGCCGGCGCGCTCGGCATTCGCCCGGCTCATGGCCACCGCACCGGCATCCCGGTCGCTGCCGTAGAAGCGGGCGGCCGGCACGCGCGCGCTCTTCACCGCCCGCATGCGCTCCCAGGCCTCGGCATCGAAGGTGGCAAGCCGCTCAAAGGCGAAATGGCGGGCACGGCCGGGGTTGAGCCGCGCCGCGATCTCCGCCGCCTCGATGACGAAGGTGCCCGAGCCGCACATGGGATCGAGCACGGGTTCGCTGCCGTCGAAGCCGCATTGCCGCAGGAAGAGCGCGGCCATGGTCTCGCGCATCGGCGCGCGGTTGACAGCCTCCTTGTAGCCGCGCTTGTGCAGCGGCTCGCCCGAGGTATCGACGCTGATCGTGCAGAGGTCGTGCTCGATGCGCGCCCGGACGAGAATGCCGTCCTCCGGCGAATGCGGCACGCCGAGCGTCTCCCGGATAGCGTTCTCGATCCGCTCCGCCGCGGCGCCGGAGTGATAGATGCGGGATTCCGAACAGGACACCTCGACGCGGAAGGGCACATCCGGCCGCAGGACGCTGCCCCAGGGGACGCGGCGCGCACGGGCATCCAGTTGCGCGAGGTGAACGACGCGGAAGGAATCGAGCCGTGCGAGCACGCGCCCGGCGCCGCGGATCCACAGGTTGGCGCGCCAGACCTCCGGCCAGCCGCCCCTGATGACGACGCCCCCGGGAACCGGCTTCGCCTGCTTGAAGCCCTTGGTGCGCACCTCGTCATGCAGCACGGCCTCCAGCCCTGGCAGCGTCGCCAGAAAGATCTCGAAATCCTGGTTGCTCGTCGTCGTACCGGCCTGACGGGAAGTGTGGTTCACAGCGGCGGTCTTGCCTATCGGGTCTGAGGAGGGCTGGCGCCTTCTACCACCATCCGCCGGAACTGCCTCAGTCCCGACGCGGGCGCGTTCCGCCCATGCTGAAAACTGACAGAAAAGAAGAAGAGGGGGTTTGGGGGAGAATTCATTCTCCCCCGCCCCTGGCTTTCAGTCTTCCAGGACTTTTGCCAGCACCTTCAGCCCGGCTTCCAGCCGCGCCGGATCGGCCTCGCCTCCCAGCGAGAGGCGGAACAGCGGCGCCTCGCGATCGGCGTGGTGGAAGTGCTTCGCCGGCGCGATGGAGATGCCGGCCTCGCGCGCGCGGGCCAGGAAATCCGCCTCGGCTTCGCCTTGCGGCCGGTGCATCCAGATATGCCAGCTCGCGCCGGGGTCGGCGGCGAAGCGGCGGGTGCCCAGGATGTCGCGTGCCATGGCGCGGCGGCGCTCGCCCTCCGCGCGCTTCTCCGCGACGATCCGCGCCCCGCCCCCCTCCGAGGCCAGCACGGCGGCGGCCGCGGCCACCACGGGGTTGGCGGTCAGGCCGCGGATGCGGATCTGCTCCGTCACGGCCCCGGCCAGTCCGGGCGGGTGGCTCAGCGCCCCCAGCCGCAGCGAGAGCGAGAGGATCTTGGAGAGGCTCCACATCACCAGCGTCCGCTCCGGGATCAGGCTGGCGAGGGTGGGCGGCCGCTGCTCCGGGGAGGCCAGGAAGGCATAGGCCTCATCCTCCACCACCCAAAGGCCGTGGCAGCGGGCGATGGCGGCGATGCGCCGCAGCCGGGCGGCGCTATAGGTCAGGCCGAGCGGGTTGTGCAGCACCGGCATCAGGTAGAGCACGCCGGGTGGGTCGGCTGAGGCGAGGGCACGCTCCAGCGCGTCCGTTCGCAGCCCCTCCTCGTCCAGCGGCAGGCCGAGGGTGGGGATGCCCTCCATGCGGAAGAAGTTCCGCGCCATCGGGAAGGTATAGCCCTCCACCGCGACGCGCCGCCGCGCCGGGCCGGCGGCGCCGAGCGCCGCCAGCAGCGCCACTGAGAGGGCGGACTGGCCACCGCAGGTCAGCGCCAGCTCCTGGCCGGCGGTCAGGCCGAGGAACAGGCCCAGCGCCGCGCGGGCGGAAGGATCGCCCGGCGGCGGGCCGAACTGCGCGGGCAGCGCCTCCGGGTCAGCCGCCAGGCGGCCCAGCGCCTCGGCCACCGCCGCCTGCTGCATGGACACGGCCGGATAGTTGACCCAGAGGTCGTACATGCCCCCTCAGCCCTGCAGGTGTTGCCGCAGGAAGGCGATCAACGCGCCGAAGACCCGGCGCCGGTTGTCGCGCTTGGTGAAGCCGTGGCCTTCATCGGGGAAGGTCAGGTACTCCACCGGCACGCCGCGGCTGCGCAGCAGTTCCGTCATCTGCTCGCTCTCATAGGGCGGCACGCGCGGGTCGGTCAGGCCCTGGGCGATCAACATGGGGCAGCGGATGCGGTCGGCGTAGTTGAGCGGGGAAAGGCGCTCCAGCAGCTCGGCATCCTGCACGGGATCGCCGTATTCGGCGGCGCGGTGGCCGACGCGCCAGGGGCCGGTGCGCTCGAAGAAGGTCTTCCAGCGGGCGATGCCGTAGAAGTCCACGCCCGCCGCCCAGAGCTCCGGGTATTCGGTGACGGCGGCCAGCACCATCCAGCCGCCATAGCTCTGGCCCATGATGCCGATGCGGCTGCCGTTCACGTCCGGCCGGGCGGAGAGCCAGGCATGGGCGGAGGCGAGGTCGGCCACACTGTCCAGCCGCTTCTCGCGGTCGTCCAGCTCGGCATAGGCGCGGCCATAGCCGGTGCTGCCGCGCACGTTCGGCACCAGCACGCCGAGGCCCATGGCCAGGAAGGTCTGCAGGTCGGCGCGCCAGTTCGGCAGGGCCTGCATGGCCGGGCCGCCATGCACCCAGACCAGGATCGGCCAGCCACCCGCCGGCGCCTCTCCCTTGGGCAGGGCGAAGAAGGCGGGGAGCTGCCGCCCGTCATGGCTGGGGAAGGCGACGGTCTCCCAGCTATGGAGGCCGGGCTGCGCGGGCACGGCGTGCACGGGCCGCGTTTCCGCCGAGTCGGGGCGGGCGAGATGGACGCCGGAGGGGAAGGGGAAGCCAGCAAGGTCGAAGGCCAGGCTCCGCCCGTCCGCCGCCCAGGTGACCTTGGTGATGACGCCGGCCGGATGCGCCGGCTCGCTCCGCACCGCGCCAGTGGCGGCGTCGAGGAAGCGCAGGCGGGAGTAGCCGCCCTCATTCACCACCACGGCCAGCAGCGACTGGTCGGGCGAGACCTCCAGCTTCTCGACATCGGCCTCGGGCGTGTAGAGCCACTCGGGCTCGCCGCCGGGCTTCAGGAAGGCGAGGCCGAGATAGTCCTGCCCGCGATCGGTCAGCAGCCAGAAGCCGCTGCCATCCTTGCGCCAGCGCGGGTTCATGTGGCGGGCGTCGGCGTCGTGCGGCGTCAGCTCGGTGCGGGCGCCGCCGTCCAGCGGCACGAGGTGGAGCTTGCTCTCGAAGGTGCGGGGAGCGGTGGCCAGCACCACGGCCTTGCCATCGGGGTGCCAGGCCGGCAGCTCGTGCGGCCCTTCCACCTCGGCCACGCAGCGGGCCTTGCCGGTGGCGATCTCCATCACCCAGGCATCGGTATGGGCGGGGTTGCGGGCATTGGCGGTGTAGGCGATGTGCTTGCCGTCCGGGGAGATGGCGCCCCAGCCATGGATGACCTTGGGCGCTTCGGTGAGCGGGCGGGCCTCGCCCTCCGCCGGCAGGTGGTAGAGCTGCACGCGCTCGTCGCCCGCCGCGTCGCGGCCGAAGATGGCGCCGCCTTCCGGCAGGCCGGCGACGAAGGCGACCGCATCGCGGTGCGAGGTGCGGGCGCGGGGTGCGCCGCCCCCGGCGGGCACTTCCCAGACCTGCAAGGAGCCTTCGGCGTCATGCAGGAAGAAGAGGGAGCCATTCCCGGCGAAGGCGGGGAGGGTGGCGGCGTGGGTGGAGAGCAGGCGCTCCAGCAGCGCGGCGGCGTCGGTCATATCGCAATTCGTGGACCCGTTCGGCGCGCCCGCCAAGGGGTCGTGACAGGTGGGCGTGACAGGTGGGCGTGGCACATGGGCACGGCCGGCATGGCTTCGCGCCGCGCGGCGGCCTATTCTGTGGCCCCATGCGCTATGTCTCGACCCGGGGCGAAGCCCCCGCACGCGATTTCGAAGGCGTCCTGCTGGCCGGGCTGGCCGAGGATGGCGGATTGTTCCTGCCCGAGTCCTGGCCGCTGCTCTCGGCGGCCGAGTGGCGCGCGCTGCGCGGGCGCCCCTATCCGGAGGTGGCGGCGCGGCTGATGGCGCCCTTCGCCGAGGGCTCGCTGCGGGAAGAGACGCTGCTGGAACTGGCCCAGGCCGCCTATGCCGGCTTTGGCCATGCCGCCACCGCACCGCTGGTGCAGGTGGCGCCGCGCCTGTTCTCGCTGGAGCTGTTCCACGGCCCGACGCTCGCCTTCAAGGACATGGCGATGCAGATGCTGGGGCGGCTCTTCGACCATGTGCTGGCGAAGCGCGGGGAGCGCGTGACCATCGTTGGCGCCACCTCGGGCGATACCGGCTCGGCCGCCATCGAGGCCTTCCGCGACCGCGCCGCCATCGATGTCGCTATCCTGCATCCGGAGGGCCGCACCTCCGAGGTGCAGCGGCGGCAGATGACGACGGTGCTCTCGCCCAATATCCGCAACATCGCCATCCAGGGCAGCTTCGACGACTGCCAGGACCTGGTGAAGGCGATGTTCAACGACGCGCCCTTCCGCCGGGAGATGCAGCTCTCCGCGGTGAACTCGATCAACTGGGCGCGCATCGCCGCGCAGGTGCCCTATTACGCCTATGCTGCGCTGGCGCTTGGCGCGCCGGACCGCCCGGTGGCGGTTTCCGTGCCCACCGGCAATTTCGGCAATGTGCTGGCGGCCTGGGTGGCGCGCCGGATGGGCCTGCCGATCGAGCGGCTGATCATCGGGGCCAACCGCAACGACATCCTGGCGCGCTTCCTCGCCACCAATGACATGCGCGTGCAGGGGGTGGAGCCTTCGCTCTCGCCGAGCATGGATATCCAGGTCTCCTCGAACTTCGAGCGGCTGCTGTTCGAGCTGCTGGGCCGTGACCCGGTGGCGACGGTGGACATCATGCGCCGCTTTCGCGCCGAGGGGCACATGCCGGTGCCAGACGCCGCCTGGAAGAAGGCGACGGCGCTGTTCCACGGCTCCACCCTCAGCGACGAGGGCACGCTGGAAGAAATCCGCCGGCTCTGGAAGGAAAGCGCCTATCTCGCCGACCCGCACACCGCCATTGGCGTGGCGGCGGCGCGGCAGCATCTGCCGGAGGATGCGGGCATCCCGGTGATCGTCGCCGCCACCGCGCATCCGGCCAAGTTCCCGGATGCGGTGGAGCGTGCGACCGGCTTCCGCCCGCCGCTGCCGGAACGCCTTGCGGACCTCTACACCCGTGAGGAGCGCTACAGCGTGCTGCCGGCCGAGCTGGCCGCGGTGGAGGCTGCCGTCCGCCAGCACGCGCGGCGCAACGCGGCCTGAGGCGCCAACGGGCAGAAGAAAGAAGGGGGTTCGGGGGAATTCCTTCCCCCGACCTTGTCTTCAGCCCGGATTGCTCGGGATGCTCAGCGGCACGACTTCCACCATGGCCACGCCGTCATGGGTCATGCCGAGCTGGCGTGCGGTGCTCGGGCTGAGATCGATGATGCGGCCGCGCTTGAACGGTCCCCGGTCCTGGATGGTGACCGTGGCGGTGCGGCCGTTCTCCAGGTTCTTCACCTGCGCGCGGGTGCCGAGTGGCAGGGTGCGGCTGGCGGCGGCGTTGGAGTTGCGGTTGAAGCGCTTGCCATTGGCCATGCGCTTGCCGTGGAAATGGTTGGCGTAATAGGAGGCGCGGCCTCGCCGCACCTGGCGCGGCTGCGCATGCGTCGTGTGGTTCCGCACGGTCGTCTCGCGTCGGTGCTCGCGCGCATCCACTGGGGTGAGCGCGCTGCTCAGGCCGAGGGCAACGACGATCGCGGCGAGTTTGAGACCTCGCATGATGAACGACCTTTCTCTCTATCTTCCTTCTGCGGCGCCGCGCTGATGAAGCGGGGGCGCACCGGGGAGGAGCAGGTGGTCCCGCATGATCCGGTGGCGGGGCTCACCCCCGTCCTGTCATGGCCAACGCTTCGGCGTAGCGCGGGATGCGCTGACAGCCTGTCTCAAGATTTGGCTGGAAGGCGCTGATCCTTATGTGGAGAGGCGGCCGGAGGGATCAAGCTCCGGCCGCCGTGCCATCAGCGGCTGGCGGTGCTCGTCAGCGGCTTCACCTCGACCGGCGCGGTTCCGTCATCCACCATGTCGAGCCGCTTCGCGACCTTCTTGCTGAGGTCGATCACCCGCCCTGGGACATGCGGGCCGCGATCCTCGATGGTGACGACGGCGGTGCGGCCGTTCTCCAGGTTCTTCACCTGCGCCTTCGTGCCCAGTGGCAGGGTCTTGCTGGCGGCCGAGTCGGAGCTCTGCGTGAAGGTCTCGCCATTGGCCATGGGCCTGCCCTCGAAGTGGTCGGCGTAGAACGACGCCTCGCCCTTTTGCGTGCGGGCGCTCCGGTTCTCGGAGGGCGCCGAGCCGGGACCCGTGTCGGAGACGACCGGCCGCTGCGATGCCTCCGGTTGAGGCGGAGCGCCAGGGGCGCAGGCCGTTGCCGCCAGCAGCAGCAGGCCCGAGGCGGCGGCTGCAAGGCCAGGGCGGGGGGGCGCCTTGGGGGAGAGGGGGGGCGAGCTTCGCAAGGGGATGACCTCCGGTTGTTCCAAGGATTTGTTTTGTCACCAAATTTTTGCCGCGCTCACGGCTTGGCGGCGGTCAAACGTGGCGGCCCTGTTCCGGTTTCGATTCGGCGCCGCGTGCCGCCGGGGTCGTATCCCCGCGCCTCCCGCATTACATTCGTTGGGAACCACGACAGTGCGCCCGCCGGGAGCAGCCCTTCCGTCGGGCCGACCACAGGAAATGTAACCCTATGTCTGATGCGGTGCGGCTGACGCGCCTTCCGAACGGCCTGACGATCGTTTCCGAGACCATGCCCCGGGTGGAGACCGTCTCCATCGGCGCCTATGTCCATGCCGGCACGCGGGACGAGACGGTGGCGGAGAACGGCGCCTCGCACTTCCTGGAACACATGGCCTTCAAGGGGACGGAGAAGCGCGACGCCGCGGCCATCGCCCGCGAGATCGAGAATGTCGGCGGCCATCTCAACGCCTACACGGCGCGGGAGCAGACCGCCTACTACGCCAAGGTGCTGAAGGAGGATATGCCGCTCGCCGCCGACATCCTCGGCGACATCCTGACGCACTCCACCTTCGTCCCCGACGAAATGGAGCGCGAGCGCGGCGTCATCCTGCAGGAGATCGGCCAGGCGAACGACACGCCGGACGACATCATCTTCGACCACTTCCAGGGCACCGCCTTCCCGGACCAGCCGATGGGCCGGCCGACGCTCGGCACCGAGACGAGCATCGGCGGCATGGGGCGCGAGGTGCTGACCACCTACATGCGCCGCCACTACGGCCCGAGCCGCATGGTGGTGGCCGCCGCCGGCGCGCTGGAGCACGACAACCTCGTCGAGCTGGTGAAGCGCCACTTCGCCGACCTGCCGACGGTCAGCCAGACCCCTGCCGAGCCCGCCCGCTACGGCGGCGGCGAGTTCCGCGAGGAGCGCGACCTCGACCAGGTGCATGTCGTGCTGGGCTTCGAAGGCCCGGCGGTGGCGACGCCGCTGCACTACCCGACGATGCTGCTCTCCACCCTGCTCGGCGGCGGCATGTCCTCCCGCCTGTTCCAGGAGATTCGCGAGCGGCGCGGGCTGGTCTACTCGATCTACTCCTTCGCCCAGCCCTTCCGCGACGGCGGCCTCTTCGCCCTCTATGCCGGCACCGGCGAGCAGCAGGCGGCCGAGCTGGTGCCGGTGGCGCTGGAGGAACTGCGCCGCGTGCAGCATGACGTGACGGAGGACGAGCTGAACCGCGCCAAGGCGCAGCTCCGCGCCTCGGTGCTGATGTCGCTCGAATCCACCGGCAGCCGCTGCGAGCAGCTCGCCCGGCAGATCCAGGTGCATGGCCGCGTCATCCCCGTCGAGGAGACCAAGGCGAAGATCGCCGCCGTGACGGTGGAGCAGGTGCAGCAGGCGGCGGCGCAGATCTTCCGCTCGCGCCCGACGCTGGCCGCGCTCGGCCCGGCCGGCAAGGTGCCCTCCCTCCCCAGCATCGCGGAGAAGCTCGCGGCATGAACCGTCTGGAGCGTCTGGAATCCCTCGTTGCCGCCGCCCGCGCGGCGGGTGCCGATGCGGCCGATGCGCTGCTGGTCACCGGCACGGCCCTCTCCGTGCAGCGGCGGCTGGGCAAGGTGGAGCATCTGGAACGCTCCGAGGGGATGGACCTCGGCCTGCGCGTCTTCATCGGCCAGCGGCAGGCCATCGTCTCCTCCACCGATCCGGACCCGAAGGGCTTCGCCGAGTTGGCGGAACGCGCCGTGGCCATGGCGCGCGCCGTGCCGGAGGACCGCTTCGGCGGCCTGGGCGAGTTCCGCCCCCTCCAGCCGCAGGCGCTCGACCTGGAGGACGGCGCCGAACCCGACGCCGAGGCGCTGATCGCCCGCGCCGCCGCGGCCGAGGAGGCGGCGCTCGCCGTTTCCGGCGTGACCAACAGCGAGGGTGCCGAGGCCGGCTTCTCCCGCACCGCCGTCGCGCTGGTCGTTTCCAACGGCTTCGGCGGGGAGTATGCCCGCAGCGGGCACTCGATCTCCGTCACGGCGCTGGCCGGCAGCGGTACCGGCATGGAGCGGGACTACGACTACAGCAGCGCCGTCCACCTGGAGGACCTGGAGGATGCGGCGGCGCTCGGCCGCAGCGCCGGCGAGCGCGCCGTGGCGCGGCTGAACCCCACCCGGCCCAAGACCGCGAAGCGCGTCGTGGTCTATGACCCGCGGGTGGCCGGCTCGCTGGCCAGCCACCTGGCCGGGGCGCTGAACGGTGCCTCCGTCGCGCGCGGCACCTCCTTCCTGCGCGACAGGATGGGCCAGCAGGTGCTCGCCACGGGCCTCAGCCTGCGCGACGACCCGCTGCGCCGCCGCGGCCTGCGCTCCCGCCCCTTCGACGGGGAGGGCATGCCCGGCGAACCGCTCGCCCTGGTGGACAATGGCATCCTCCGCCACTGGGTGCTGGATTGGCGCAGTGCCCGGCAGCTTGGCCTGGCCTCCAACGGGCATGGCAGCCGCGGCATCTCCTCGCCGCCTTCGCCCTCCACCACCAATCTCTGGCTGGATGGCGGCACCCTGCCGCCTGCCAGCTTGATGGCGGATATCGACGAGGGCATCTACGTCACGGAGATGATCGGCTCCGGCGTCAATGGCGTCACTGGCGACTACAGCCGCGGCGCCGCCGGCTTCATGATCCGCAACGGTGCGCTGGCCGAGGCGGTGAGCGGCATCACCATCGCCGGCAACCTGAAGGACATGTTCCTCAACATGGCCGCCGCCAACGACCTGCGCTTCCGTCGCGGCACCGACGCGCCGACGCTGCGGGTCGAAGGGATGACGGTCGCGGGAGCGTAAGGAGGGCCGGTGAAGGCTTGGGGAGCTGTCCAAGGCAGTGCCTCCGACCCCCCAACCCCCTCCTTTTTCTTCGAGTTTCTCCGTCCCGCTCGTGGCGAGGATCGTTCCTGACGCCTTGTCGGTGGCAGCCGCCGGGGCTCCCTCAGCCCCGGCGTGAGCGCGCCTCGCCAGCCCAGAAGAAATTGACAGAAAGAAGAAGAGGGGGTCTGGGGGAGAATTCATTCTCCCCCGGTACTTCCTTCTCGGATGCGCGGTGTTGACCGTCAGGCGGCCCGCACCTGCGCGATGAAGCTGCGCACCTCGCTGCTGAGCTGCTCCGACTGGCGCGACAGCTCGCCCGAGGCGGTCAGCACCTCGCCCGCCGCCGCGCCCGTGCTGCCGGCACCTTCGCTCACCGCCGCGATATTCTCCGTCACCGCCCCGGTGGCCTGCGCCGTCTCGGCCACGGTGCGGGCGATCTCGGCCGTTGCCGCGCCCTGCTGCTCCACCGCCGAGGCGATGGTGACGGTGATGCTGCTCACCGCGTCGATCGTGCCGGTGATCGCCTGGATATCGTTCACCGCCTGCTGCGTCGCCGCCTGGATCTGGGTGATCTGGCTGCGGATCTCCTCCGTCGCCTTGGCGGTCTGCGCCGCCAGCGACTTCACCTCGGAGGCCACCACGGCGAAGCCCTTGCCGGCCTCGCCGGCGCGCGCGGCCTCGATGGTGGCGTTCAGCGCCAGAAGATTGGTCTGCCCGGCGATGTCGTTGATCAGCCCGACCACCTCGCCGATGCGGGTCGCGCTCTCGGCCAGGGCGCGCACGGTGGCGTCGGTGCGCTGGGCGTCCTGCACGGCGCGCGCCGTCACGCCCGTGGCCTGCGCCACCTGGCGGCTGATCTCGCCGATCGAGGCGGTCAGCTCCTCCGCCGCGGTGGCCACGGTCTGCACCCCGCCGCCGGCCTGACGCGCCGCAGAGAGCACCGCATCCGACTGCTTGCCCGTCTGGCTGGCGATGCCGGACATCGAGCGGGCGGTGGATTCCAGCTCGGTGGAGGCGGCGGCGAGCATGCCGACCATGTCCCCCACCTTCTGCTCGAACTGCCCGACTAGGTCGCCGAGACGGCCGGCGCGGCGCTCCTTCGCGGCGCGCTCCTCCTCCTGTGCGGCGGCCAGGGCATCGGCCTGCTGCAGTCCGCTGCGGCACTCGTCCAGCGCCTGAGCCATGCCGCCGATCTCGTCCTGGCGCCCCTGGCCCGGCAGCTCGAAGGCATAGTCGCGGCGCGCAACCCGGCGCAGCGCCTCCGAGAGCCGGACCACGTCGCGGGTGATGTTGCGGTCCAGCCACAGCGCGGCGCCGAGCCCGGCCAGCAGCGCCAGCAGCACGGAGGCGGCGGTGCCGACCACGGCCTGGTCATAGGCGGCATCGGCCTGGCTGCCCGCGGCGGCGACGCCGCGCTCGTTCAGCTTGATCAGTTCGTCCAGCGTGGCCAGCACCTTGCGCTGCGCCAGGGCAGAGGTGGTGTTGAAGGCATGCAGCGCCGCCGCGTCCGCGGTTGCCACCAGCGGCCCGGTCAGATCGCTATAGGCGCGGTATTCGGTCTGGAACCGCTCGAAGAGCTGGCGCTCCTCCGGCGAGGAGACGAGCACGGCATAATTGGCCGTCTCCCGGGCGAGTTCCTGGCTCATCGCCGCGACTTCGCCCTCGATCTTGCGCCGCTCCTGCGGGTCGGTCGTGGCGATCAGCCGGGCAGACCGGACGCGCTCGCGGGAGGTCAGGAGCTGGATGGTGCCCAGCTTCTTGACGGAGGGCAGCCAATTCTCGCGGATGTTGAGCATGCTCGCGTTGAGCTGCCGGAGCTGCGATGCCCCATAGATGCCGTTGCCGATTGCGATCACCAGCAGGAGGCCGAAGGCGGCCAGCATCTTGCTGCGAATGTTCAGGCGGTTGAGGAAGCCTCCCATGGCCCCGCGCTCCCTGTGTGGAAAGCGGCATCAGGGCGCAGGCGCCTTTCCAGGTGGTTGAAGACGGCACATTGGCGCCATTGAATCACGAAATTGTGATTATTGCTTTGCCGGTCCGGCTGGCTGGCATTCCAGTCCTAGACGGTGGCGAAGGGTGCGAAGGCTTCGGCCAGCCGCGTATAGATCGGGCGGCGGAAGGCCACCACGATGCGCGGCACCTCCTCCAGCCGCTCCCAGCGCCAGGCGTTGAATTCCGGATGCGGGTCCAGGTCCAGCCGGATCGCGGCATCCTCACCATGGAAGCGCAGGGCGAACCATTTCTGGATCTGTCCACGATACCGGCCGCCCAGCGCCTTTCCCACCAGCTCCGGCGGCAGGTCATAGTGCAGCCATTCCGGCACCTCGCCGATGATCTCGGCTTGGTCGGTGCCGATCTCCTCCCGTAGTTCGCGCAACACGGCCTGGCGCGGGTCCTCACCCTCATCCAGGCCACCCTGCGGAAGCTGCCAGGCGTCATGCGCCACATCGGCGCGGCGGGCGATCAGCACCTGCCCCCGCTGGTTGAACAGCACGGCGCCAACATTGCGGCGATAGGGAAGCTCAGTCATCGGTCATCTCGTGGCAGCGGAGGTGGCGTCATCCTGTGGTGGCCGGACCACGGCACTCAAGGGAGCGAGGACCAGCCCCTCCGCCGCCAACCCCTCGGCCCAGGCGGCAATGCGGTCCACCAGCATCGGCGCTGGCGCGCCGGCCAGCCCGATGGCGCTGCCGTGCTCGCGGGCGAGGCGCTCCAACAGGACTAGCCGGTGCTCCAGCTCACCCCGGGTCAGCGGCTCGTCCAGCACCAGATCAGCGCTGGCGCCCCAGGCCGCGACTGGGGCAGGAGCCTGTGGCCGCGGGTCCAGGTAGAACAGGCCACGCCGGCGCAGCTCGGCCTGCAAGGCCTCCAACTGCGGCGTCTCGGCGGCGAAGCGCTCGCCGCGCTCCCCGGCCTGCGCCCCCACCGTGCCGGCATAGCCGGCGAAGCGGCCGAGGGCGCGGAACAGCCGGTCGCGGTTCTGCTCCCAAGCCAGGCCGGCGCTCAGCAGGGTCTCGCCAGGTTCGGCCGCCGCGGATTCCAGTGGCAGGGCCAGCAAAACCTCCATGCCGCGTTGCCGCGCCTGCTCCAGCAACAGGTCCGACCGCGCCGCCTGTGGCTCGAAGGCGAGGGTGACGGCGGCCGGCAGGCGGCGGATCGCCTCCGCCGAGCGGGTGGCCGCGCTGCCCAGGCCACCGATCACCAGCGCGATGCGCGGGCGCGCATCCCTGGCGTCGAAGGGCCGGGCATAGACCTGGCGTGGCTCGCGCCGGTCCGGGCCGATGCGGGGAAGCAGGCCGAAGGGGGAAGGCTCCAGCAAGGCCGGGTCCGGAGGCGCGACCGGGGTGGCGCCATCCTGCGTGGCGGTGACGACAGGCAGGGGCGGGGGCGGCGGTGCCTCAGGAGGTGCCAAGGAAGGCGCTGGCTCCGGCAGCGGCGCCAACGGCGCCGTGGTCAGCCCTGCCTCCGGGGGCGCCTCACCCTCCGCCCGCCTCGAAGGCGGGGCGGCAGGTTCCGCCGGCATGGCGCTTTCTGCCGACGGCGGAGGCATGGCCGGCTCCAGCGCCACTGGCGCGGCCGGCGCGAGGTCCGGCGGCCCGAGATGGTCCAGCATCACCACGGTGCTGGCCGTCCCGACAGCCACCAGGGTCCAGAAGGCTCCCAGGGCGCGCCAGACATGACGCGCAAGGCGCTGCCGTGTCATTGGCTCGGCCCCTGGGGTCCTTTGCTCAGCGGGCGGCCCGGCGCTGCGGCTCGGCCGCCGCCCAGTTCCGCAGCAGCGTCGCAGCCTGCTGCAACTGGAAGTCGGTCTCCGGCTTGGTCGGGTCGAAGGCCGGGGCGCCCTCGGGCGGCAGGCGGTTGACCTTCTCGGCCACGCCGGGCGGCAGCTTCAGCGGCGGCAACTGGGCCACCTCGTGGGTGCCGTTGTCGTTGCTCAGCGCGCCGCGCAAGTCGGCCTCGCGGTCGCGCAGCGGGGCCTTGTCATCCTGCCGCTGCGCCAGCACCTCGATGTCCGGCGTGATGCCGAGGCCCTGGATCGAACGGCCCGAGGGCGTGTAGTAGCGCGCCGTGGTCAGCCGGATCGCGCCGTTGCCGGGGATCGGGATGACGGTCTGCACGCTGCCCTTGCCGAAGGACTTGGTGCCGAGCACCACGGCGCGGCGATGGTCCTGCAGCGCACCGGCCACGATCTCGCTGGCCGAGGCGCTGCCACCATTCACCAGCACCACGACCCGCTCGCCATTGGTGATGTCGCCGGGCTTGGCGTTCCAGCGCTGCGAGTCATCCGCGCGGCGGGCGCGGGTGGAGACGATCTCGCCCTGCTCCAGGAAATCGTCCGAGACCTGCACGGCCTGGTCGAGCAGCCCGCCCGGGTTGTTGCGCAGGTCGAGCACGATGCCCTTCAGCGTGCCGCCAGCCTGCTTGCGCATGGTGCTCACGGCGTTGCGCAGGGCGCTCTCGGTCTGCTCGTTGAAGGAGGCGAGGCGGACATAGGCGACATCGTTCCCCTCCAGGCGGAAGCGTGCCACCTGCGGCCGGATCACGTCGCGCGTCAGGCTCAGCTCGAGCGGCGCCTCGGCGCCGGGGCGGCGGATGGTCAGCTTGATGCTGCTGCCCCGCTCGCCGCGCATCTGCTCGACCGCTTCCTGCAGGGTGAGGCCCTGCACCGACTTGCCGTTGAGATGGGTGATGAGGTCGCCCGGCTTGACGCCCGCCCGCGCCGCGGGGGTGTCGTCGATCGGGCTGATCACCTTCACATAGCCGCCTTCCTGGCTGACCTCGATGCCGAGGCCGCCGAACTCGCCGCGGGTCTGCACCTGCATGTCGCGGAAGGAGCGGGCGTTCATATAGCTGCTGTGCGGGTCGAGCCCCTGCAGCATGCCGTTGATCGCGTTCTCGATCGCATCACGGTCATTGACCGGCTCGACATACTCGGCCCGCACGCGCTCGAAGATGTCGCCGAACAGGTTGAGCAGGCGATAGGTCTCGGCGCGGTTTCCACTTTCCTGGGCGACGGCGGAAACCACCGGCGGCATGACCACCGGCCCAAGCACCGTGCCGGCAAGGAACGCGGCCCCGACCACGCCCGCCATGCGCATTCCAGACTTCATGCGGCGACCTCTCATTCGGTCAGCTATCCTTTCGCAGCGGCAAGGCCCGCCGCTTCCCATGGCACCCTAGAGCGTTTTCGAGCGGAAGGGGCAAGCTGAAACCTTTTTCGACAATTCACCGTGGTCAGCCGCCGCACTCAGCTCCGGGCCCGGAACCAGGCCTTCGGATCGACCGGCTTTCCGTCGCGGCGCAACTCCACATAGAGTGCGGCCCGACCATCTTCTCCTCCATCGCCCAGCTGCCCGACGGCCTCGCCAGCCACCACCCGCGCGCCCAGCTCGGCATCCAGCCGGTCCAGGCCGGCCAGGACGAAATGGTACCCTCGGCCGCAATCCACAATCAACAGCTGGCCATAGGAGCGGAAGGGGCCGGCGAAGGCGATGCTGCCACCGCAGGGGCTGACCACCCGTGCGCCAGGGGGCGCCGCATAGGTCAGGCCACGCGCCGGGCCGCCGGCGCCATTGTCGCCGAAGTCGCGGGCGATGCGGCCAGCCACCGGCACCACCCGGCCGCCCTGCGGCACCGGCACCGCCGGGGCCAGGCTGGCCTGCCGCCGCCGCTCCGCCTCCGCCTGCTCCCGCGCTGCCTGTTCCCGTGCCGCCTGGGCACGGTTCCCGGCGGCTTCCGCCTCGCGCTCGGCGCGTAGCCGCGCGGCCCGCTCGCTGGCCTCCCGCTCGGCACGCGCCTTGGCCTCGGCCTCCGCCTTGGCGCGCGCCTGCTCCAGCCGCTCCAGCATGTCACGCAGGGTGGAGGCGTGGGCGGCGGTGGCGGCCGCCTGCTTCGCCGCCTCCATCCGCTCCTGCTCCAGCGCGGTGTGGCGGCTGCGGGCCTCGGCCAGGGAGGCCTCGACAGCGGCAGCGGCGGCGCGCACCTCGGCCCGTGCCCTGGCCAACTCCGCCGCCTCGGCCTCGGCGCGGCGGGTGGCCTCGGCGGCCACCGCCTGGGCCTGGCGCAGCGCCTCCGCCTCGGCCGAGAGGTGGCGCATCAGGCTGCGCAGGACCAGCACGCCGCGCAAGGTCGTCTCGGGCTTGCCGGGGATCGCCAGCAGCGTCTCGGCGGGCCATTGCTGCAGCCGGCGCATCAGCGGCAGCAAGGGAGCCATGGCCTCGGCACGGCGGCCGAGATCCACCAGCGCGGCATCGCGGATGGCCGCGGCCTCCTGCGCCTCTTTGGCGGCGGCATCGGCGGCGGCATCGGCGGCCACCGCGCGGCGGCCGACAGAGGCGCGCTGCTCGGCCAGTTGCCGTTCGGTCTCGGCCGCCTCGCGCGCGGCGCGCTCCGCCTCCGCGGCGGCTTCCTGCGCGGCACGGGCGGCCGCCTCCGCCTCCCGCACCGAGCGGCGGGTGGGCGGAGGGGCCTCGCCCATGGCTGGTGCCTGGGCCAGCGGCAGCAGCAGGGCCAGCAGCGCCCAGGGCCGCAGGCCCTGGGGCAAGGGCGAGCGCAGGGCGGCGCGCGCGACGCAGCCGCGCGGCCGCCGGGATGGCATCAGTCGCCCTTCCGCAGCAGGCTCCGCCCGGTCATCGCGGCGGGCTGCTCCAGCCCCATCAGCGCCAGCAGGGTGGGCGCCACATCCGCGAGCCGGCCTTCCGCCAGCGCAACCCCCCGCGGGGCGCCCATCAGCAGGACGGGCACCGGGTTGGTGGTGTGGGCGGTGTGCGGGCCGCCGGTCTCCGGGTCCTTCATCATCTCGGCATTGCCATGGTCGGCGGTGACGAGCAGCGCGCCGCCCTGCGCCCGCACCGCCTCGGCGATGCGGCCGAGCCCGGTGTCCACCGCCTCGACGGCCTTGGTCGCCGCCGCCAGGCTGCCGGTATGGCCGACCATGTCGGCATTGGCGAAGTTCAGCACGACGAGGTCGAACTTGCCGGTGCCGATCGCCGTCACCGCCTTCTCGGTCAGCTCGGGGGCGGACATCTCCGGCTGCAGGTCGTAGGTGGCGACCTTGGGCGAGGGCACCATGATGCGCTCCTCGCCGGGGAAGGGGGTCTCCTCGCCGCCGTTCAGGAAGTAGGTGACGTGCGGGTACTTCTCCGTCTCGGCCATGCGGAGCTGCTTCAGCCCGGCGGCCGAGACCACGGAGCCCAGGATGTCCTTCATCGTCTCCGCGCCGAACAGCGTGGCGAGGTGCTTGTTCAGTTCCTCGGAGTATTCCGTCATGCCGGCGGCGCCGGCGAGGCGCGGGCGGCGCGGCGGGGCGAAGCCGTCGAAAGCCGGATCGAGCAGGGCGGTCAGGATCTGCCGCACGCGGTCGGCGCGGAAGTTGAAGCAGAGCAGGCCGTCGCCGTCGCGCATGCCGGCATAGTCGCCGATGACGGTGGCGGGGATGAACTCATCCGTCTTGCCCGCCGCGTGGGCGGCCTGGATGGCGGCGGCGGCGCTGCCGGCATGGCCGCCCTTGGCCTCCACCATGGCGTCATAGGCCTGGCGCACGCGCTCCCAGCGCCTGTCGCGGTCCATGGCGAAGTAGCGGCCGGTGACCGTCGCGATGCGGGCGCCCTGCGGCAGCTTCGGCTCGAAGGCGGCGAGGTAGTCGGGGCTGGCCTCGGGCGGGGTGTCGCGCCCGTCGGTCCAGACATGCACGGCGACGGGGATGCCCGCCTCCGCGAAGATCTTTGCCAGGGCGAGGCCGTGGTCCTGGTGGCTGTGCACGCCGCCGGGCGAGAGCAGGCCCATCAGGTGCAGCGTGCCGCCGCTTTGCTTCAGCTGAGCGATCAGGTTGGTCACCGCCGGCAGGCGGGCGATGGAGCCGTCGGCCACCGCCTTGCCGATGCGCGGCAGGTCCTGCATCACCACGCGGCCGGCGCCGAGATTGAGATGGCCGACCTCGGAATTGCCCATCTGGCCAGGCGGCAGGCCGACATCCTCGCCGCAGGTGTGCAGGAAGCTGTGCGGGCATTCCGCCCAGAGCCGGTTGAAGTTCGGGGTGCGGGCCTGGCGGACGGCATTGTCCGCCTGCTCCTCGCGCCAGCCCCAGCCATCAAGGATGACGAGCATCACGGGCTTCGGATGGGGCAT
This sequence comes from Roseomonas sp., assembly GCA_035556695.1. Taxonomy (GTDB): domain Bacteria; phylum Pseudomonadota; class Alphaproteobacteria; order Acetobacterales; family Acetobacteraceae; genus Pseudoroseomonas. The sequence continues at coordinate 4,386 of DATMFR010000053.1, read as the reverse complement.
TGGGCATTCTCCGGCACTGGCTTGGGGAGGCAAGGGATAGCGCCGGAGGGGGCGCCTTGCCCAGGGGGCAGCCGGAGGCGGATGGGAACACTCCCGCAGCCGGAGCAGTCCGCCAGATCGACCCCGGTCCCATGCATCAGCCTGGAGTACGGGGCAGCGCCCCCCCGGATGTCGGGGTCTGGGGGGTTCAACCACCCCGGCGGGGGTCCCGGGGGCGGCGCCCCCGGGCGTCGGCGTCAGGCCGGGAGCTTCAATGCCGCCGCGTCCGGCAGGTATTGCGGCGTGTAGATCGCGTCCGCCTTCAGTTCGGCGGTCAGGCTGAAGGCCGCGCGGATGGTCTCGATCGCCGCCTGCACCTGGCTTTCCGGCAGGTTGCCGAAGCCGCCTTCGAGCACCTGCGGCGTGCGGATGAAGGCGAAGTTGGCGAGCATGCGCGCCTTTTCGAGGTCCCTCGGCGCGGTGGCGTCGCGCTTCGCCAGGGATGCGATGGCGGCGTCCGGGTCCTTCCACGCCTCGGCATGGCCGCGGGCGATGGCGCGGATCATGCCAGTGACGACCTGGGGATGCGCCTCGGCATAGGGCCGCTTCACCAGCAGGGCAGTGGAGAGCAGCGCCACCCCGGCATCGGCGTAGCGCATGGAGACGATGTTCTCCGCCGGCACGTTCAGCGCCCGCAGGCTGAACACGCCGGAGACCTCGAAGCCGGTGATGGCGTCGGCCTCGCCGCGCGCCAGCATGGGCTCACGAAGCTGCGGCGTGACGGTGAGCCAGTTGATCTTGCCGAGGTCGATCCCGGCGGCCCTGGCGAAGGCGGGGAAGAGCTGGCGGCCGGCATCGGTCTCGGGCGCGGCCAGCTTCCGGCCTTCCAGATCCTTGGGCTTGCCAATGCCGGTCTTCTTCAGCGTCACCACCGCGAGCGGGCTGCCCTGCTGGACAACGAAGGGCGCGATGATGTCGGCGCCGGGCGTCGCCAGCCGCAGGCGGATGGCGGGGGAGAGATCGGCGATGCCGAAATCATAAGCACCGCCCGCGACCTTCACCGGCGTGTCGCCGGAGCCAAAGCCGCGGTCCACCGTGACGTCGAGTCCTTCCTCGCGGAAGAAGCCGCGGTCGGCAGCGAGGAGGTAGGGCGCCTGCGGACCCTGGAAGGCCCAATCCAGGCAGAACTTCACCGGCATCAGGGCCACCTGCCCGCGCGCCAGGCGGGGCGCGGCAAGCAGGGCGGCGGAGCCGAGCATGAGGCTGCGGCGGGTGGTGGGCATGCGGATCTCCCGGTTCCGTGCCGGGCGCCTGTCGCGCGCCGGCGCCGGAAGGGTCTCAAGCAACCCGCATGCCGGGCGATCAGGCCTTCTTGACGCCCCAGAACAGCGGGAAGGGCGCCTTCACCACGCCGGAGAGCTTCGCCCGCCAGGCCGTGTGGCTGAGGAAGAAGCCGGTCGGCAGGTAGGTGACGTGGTCCATCGAGACGCGGTTGAGGTCCTCGATGATCTTCTTCTCGGCGGCGAGGTCGGGCGCCTCGTACCAGTCGGCGATGAGCTTCTCCGCCTCGTCGTTGCTCGGCCAGCCGAACCAGGCCTTGTCGCCGCTGGCGGAGATGCCCTTGTAGGGTGCCGGGTTGATGCAATCGACCCCGCTGTGCCAGCTGAAGAAGATGTTCCAGCCGCCCTCGGAAACCGGCTTCTTGCTGGTGCGGCGGGAGCCGACGGTGCCCCAGTCGAGGGACTGGTAGTCCACGTTCACGCCGATCCGCTTCAGCATGTCGGCGGTGACGTCGCCCTGGGTCTTGGTGGTCGGCACGTCGGCGGCGACCAGCATCACCACCTTCTCGCCGTTGTAGCCGGCCTGCTTCAGCATCTCGCGCGCCTTGTCGTATTGGCGCGGGCCCTTCAGCCGGTCGCCGCCGGCCTCGGTGTAGAGCGGCGTGCCCGGCGTGAAGAAGCTGGGCAGGTTCTTCCAAAGGGACTCGTCGTCGCCCACCAGGGCGCGCATGTAGTCCTCCTGGCTCGCCGCGAGCTGCAGCGCCTGGCGGGCGAGGACGTTGTTGAAGGGCGGCAGCAGGTGGTTGATCCGCATGGCGCCGATATTGCCGAGCGGGTCAGCGATGCCGAGCTGGACCTGCCGGTTCGTCTTGAGCACCGGCACGAGGTCGGCGATCGGGTTCTCCCACCAGTCCACCTCGCCGTTCTGCAGCGCGCCCAGGGCGGTGGCGGGGTCGGGCATGGTGATCCACTCGATGCGGTCCAGCAGCATGCGCTTGCCGCCGGCGAGCCAATCCGGCGCCTCGTCGCGCGGCTGGTAGTCGGCGAACTTCTCGAAGACGGCACGCGAGCCGGCCATCCACTCGTCGCGCTTGAAGCGCATCGGGCCGGAGCCGACGTATTCCTTGATCTGCGTGTAGGGATCGGTGCTGGCGATGCGCTCGGGCATGATGACCAGCAGCGGCGTATTGCTCTTGCCCAGCGCGTAGAGCAGCTTCGGGAAGGGCTGCTTCAGGCGGAAGCGGAAGTTGCGGTCGTCCACCGCCTCCAGCCCCTCCAGCCGGGCCTGGATCATCTGGCCCATGCCGTCGCGCGGCATCCAGCGCTTGATGCTGGCCACCACATCGGCGCTGCGCACGGGCTCGCCGTCATGGAATTTCAGGCCGGGGCGCAGGCGGAAGCTCCAGGTGAGGCCGTCGGCGCTGGTCTCGTGGCCCTCGCACATCTGCGGCTTCGGCTGCAGGTCGGCGCCGAGGCCATAGAGCATGTCGAAGACCAGCAGGCTGGCATTGCGCACCACGAGCTGGGTGCCGGCCACCGCGTCGAGGTTGGGCAGGTCGGCCTGGGGCACGAAGCGCAGCACGCCGGCATCCTGGGCGCGGGCGAGGCGCGGCGCGGCCAGGAGGCCGCCAGCCAGGGCGGCCCCGGTGGAGAGCAGGAAATCGCGGCGTTGCATGCAGGCCTCCTTCAAGGCGGGGAGCGTGGCGGCTCCTCAGCGGGGAAGAGGCGGCATACTCCTTTCCCCATAAAGTGCACAGGCTTTCGGCTCATTTCTGCGGATTCTTCGCGAAAATGGTTCATTTTGCTGCAGATGCACAAAATTCATGCTGCCGTGGGTGCGTTCTTGGCCGAGGTGCCACTATAGGCGCTGCGCCACGGGGCAAAACCTGACTGTCTTCAAGGATTTGCGCCGAAAGCCAGGCATGAAAAAAGCGCGGCTTGCGCCGCGCTTTCCCCGTCCATTCCGGCCGCTTCGGTCAGCCGGTCTGCTGGATGGCCGAGAGCTTCCAGGCCTCGCCCGGGGCATTGCGCCGGAAGGTCCAGATCTCGGTCGTCGTATCGCGGCGCTGCGGGTCGCCCTCCACCACACGGCCCTGAGCGTCGTAGGTGACGTCGATCAGGCTGAAGCGCATGGCCACGGTGGCGAATTCCGTGCTGCCCTCGCGCCAGGCTTCGGCCAGGTCGCCTTGCTCCAGCCGCACATCCTGCGTCTCGTTGCGCCAGCCGCGGGCGGCAAGGTCGCGCAGGTCCTGAGCGAAGAAGTTCATCATCTCCGGCGTCGTCAACCGGGCGAGACCGGCCTCATCGCGCCGGGACCAGGCGGCGTTCACCTCCCGCAGCAGCGATTCGAAGGCGCGGAAGTCGCTGTCGCCAACCGCCACAGGAGCGGAGGCGCCGCCGCCCGCCATGGGCTGGCCGCCCATCGGCTGCGCCGTGCGCTGCATTCCCTGCGGCCGTCCCTGGGGCTGCCCCTGGGGCTGCCCTTGGGGCCGCGGGCCACCGGCCATGGCGTGCTGCCGGCTGCGGAAGAAGTTGAGGGCGAAGCGCACCAGCAGCACGATCAGCCCGATCTGCAGCAGCAGGCCCAGGAAGCTGCCGAAGCCGCTGAAGCCGCCGAACAGCCCGTGTCCGAAGAGCAGCCCGCCCAGGCCCATGCCGATCATGCCGCCCAGCAGCGCGCCGCCGAAGCCGCCGCCGAACAGGCCGCCACGGCCCGGAACCGTGCTCGGCGTGCCGGGCATGGCGTTCCCGGGACGGCTGGGCTGCTGCACGGTGCGATCCATCGGCCGCGCCATGTCCGGCGCGGTGCGGGTGACGGGGGGCGGCGAAAAGGTGCGGCTGCCCCGGCTGCCGAAGCTGCTGCGGCCACCACCCGGGCGGGCTTCGGCCAGAGCGGGGCCCAGCACCAGGGCAAAGGCGGCGAAGGCTGCCAGCAACCTGGCCTTACCACGCATAGGGAGAATCCTCCGGTTTTGGTTCATCGGCCCATCATATGGGGATTACAGGGTCGTAATCCATGCTGTTTGAGGCGGTTGCGTACGCCACCGGAAGTGGTGGTCAAAGCCGCACAAATGCCGCAGAAGACCCGCCTTCGCGGATGCAGGGGGACATGGTTTGGGGCTGCGGG
>DATMFR010000052.1:0-123376 GCA_035556695.1 Roseomonas sp. | reverse complement strand
CCTCGGCCCGGCGCAGGCGGCCTCGCGCAGCTACATGGCGCATTTGGCACCGCCGGGCGAGGCGTCGGCCTATTTCGGCCTCTTTGCCCTGTCCGGACGCGTCACCGGCTTCCTCGGCCCGGCCGTGCTCGCCGCCGTGACCGGCCTGACCGGCAGCCAGCGTGCCGGCATGGCAACGGTCCTGGCCTTCCTCGCCATCGGCGCCGGCATCCTGCTTACTGTCCGCGAAAGGCGCCCCGCGTGAGTCGCGTCATCTTCATCACGCATCCCGAGGTGGCGATTGATCCTGCCGTGCCGGTGCCGGACTGGACGCTCTCGGAGAAAGGCTTCGCCCGCATGCGGCGGTTGCTGGAGCAACCCTGGATCGGCGATATCCGGCACATCGCCAGCAGCGCCGAGCGCAAAGCGCGCGATGCGGCCGGCATTCTGGCGGGCCGCCTCGGCCTGCCCGTGCGGATTGTCGCCGAGCTCGGGGAGAACGACCGCAGCGCGACCGGCTACCTGCCCAAGGCAGAGTTCGAGGCCACCGCCGATGCCTTCTTCGCCCATCCCGAGCGCAGTATCCGCGGCTGGGAACGCGCGGTGGATGCCCAGGCACGCATTGTCCGCGCCGTGGAGGCGGCGCTGGCCGGAACCGCAGGGGACGTCGCCATCATGGCGCATGGCGCGGTCGGCGCGCTGCTGCTCTGCCATCTGAGCGGACGCCCGATCAGCCGCGCGGCCGACCAACCCGGCGAGGGCGGCGGGAATCTCTTTGTCTTCGGGCGGGAGGATCGGCGGCTGATCAGCGGGTGGCAGCGGATGGAGGAAGCAAGGCTGGGGGAATGAATTCCCCCAGGCCCCCTTCTTTTTTCTTCGGGTTTCCCGCGCGAGCGGGAAGTGCAGCCCGAACCGACAAAAAGAAGATGGGGGTTTGGGGGAATTCTTTCCCCCAATCTTGCTTACTTCTGGACCGGACTGCCCTCGACCGTCTCGCTGCCCGCGCGCCAGCGATGCGTGGAGGCGCCGAAGGCCACCAGCTTGCCGGCGGCGTCGAACACCTCGGTGCGGGCGAAGAAGATGTTGCGGCCGCGCGAGACCAGCTTGCCCTCGGCCACGATCTGCCCGCCCGTCACCTGGCCGGTGAAGCGGCAATCGAGGTCGATCGTCACCGCCTTGCGGGTATTGCCCGGCACGCTGCACCACAGGCCCGCGAAGGCCGCGGCCTGGTCGATCAGCGACAGGATGACACCGCCATGCACGATGTCGCTGCGGTTCAGATGCTGCGGACCGGTGTCGCAGACCACGCGGGAGAAGCCGTCCCGCCACTCGACCAGCCGGATGCCGAGCAGGTCGTGGTAGGGGGGCGCAGGGGATGCCAGGTCGGAAGCCAGGTCTTGCTCGCTCATGCCCATCTCCCTGCCGGGCGGCGGCGATGGGGTCAAGGTGCCAGCCGTGCGGCCAGCGCGGGCGAAAGGCCGGCGCTTGGCGTGCGACCGGGGCCGGGCGGCACAGGAAGGGGCTCGGCGGCGCCGCGCAACAGGCATTCCAGGCTGTCCAGCACAGGCACCGCGACGCGCGGGGCGAGGCGGGGCGCCAGACCGGCCAGCCCCGCTCCCCCGAGCACGACGACCTCCGCCCCATCCTCCACCGATGCCTGCGCAGCCTCAGCGAGCAGTTCCAGCGCGCGTTCCGGCTCGCGGGCGATCATGTCGCCGGTGGGCGCGACGGCACGGACCAGCACCTGCTCAGGCGCATAGCCCCGCGAGAGGGCGAATTCCTCCAGCATCGGCACCCAGGCCGCGCCGCCGGTCAGCAGGGCGGCGCGGGGCGCCATGCCAAGGGCGATGCGCAGGCTGGCATCGGCCATGCCCGCCACCGGAACGCCCGCCAACTCGCGCGCCGCATCCAGCGCCGGGTCGCCGAAGCAGGCGATGGCGATCGCCTCCACCGCGCCGTGGTGCTCGGCGACCTGGTCCAGCACGGCATGCCCGGCAATGGCGGCGGCGGTGCGGCTGGCGATGTAGCGCGCACCGAACCGCGCCGTCGCCGGGCACAATGTCACATGCGCAAGCCCCAGGCGTGGCAGCGCCTCCCGCGCCAGGCGAAGCATGCGCTCGGTCATGGCGGTGTCGGTATTGCCGTTCAGCAGCAGGATGCGCATCGAATGCCCCGCACAAGGCTGGGGGAAGGAATTTCCCCAGACTCCCATCTTTTCTCTGCCCGTTCCAGCACCCGCCCATAGCCCGCGCCAAACTGACAGAAAGAAGAAGGGGGTTCGGGGGAATTCTTTCCTCCGATCTTTTCCTGCCGCAAGCCGCTCATTTGCTGAACCGCCAGGGTGCCGTGCCTTCCTCATGCGGATCAAGGTTGAGCCGGTGCTCCAGCGGCGGGAAAGCGCGGCTGCGGCAATCGGCGCGGTCACAGAGGCGGCAGGAGAGGCCGATGCCGATGCGCGCCTGCTGATGGTCCAGCCCGTCGCCATAAACGACCTCGGCCGCGCGGGTGATGTCGCACCCCATGGCGATGACATGCACAGGCAGCGGCTCGCCCCAGCGCATCACCGGTCCGGTAACGGTGCGAGCGAAGCAAAGGAAGGTGGCGCCATCCGGCAGCTCGGCGATCTGCACGCGCATGCTGCCCGGCGTGGCGAAGGCGGTGTGCGGAATCCAGCGCGGGCAGGAGCCGCCGAAACGTGCGAAGGGAAAGCCCGCGGCGGAGAAGCGCTTGTCCACATTCCCCGCAGGATCGACGCGCAGGAAGAAGAAGGGCACGCCACGCGCACCCTCGCGCTGCAGGGTGGAGAGCCGGTGCGCCACCTGCTCGAAGCTGACGCCGAACCGTGCGGCCAGCAGGTCGAGGTCATGCCGCAGCGCGCGGGCCGCGGCGAGAAAGGCGTCATAGGGCATCAGCAGCGCGGCGGCGGCGTAGTTCAGCAGGCCCAGGCGAATCAGCGAAGCCGCCTCGGCACTGCCGGGCGCGGGCTGGAGCAAGGCCTCCACCGCCTCGCGCGCCTCCAGTAGCATGAGCTGGAAGGCCATCTGGAAACCACGGCTCTCGCGCGGGAGGTTCTCCGAAAGATCTAGCACCCGCCTAGAGGGATCGTAACGCCGCAGACTTCCCTCCAGCGGGCCGACGCGCACGCGGATGTCGTGCCGGTGGCGCAGCCTTTCGGCGATGGCATGGTTCAGCTCGGCGGGCGCGACGGCAAGCTCGGCGCCGATGGCATCGGCCACCTGCTCCAGCGATGCGAAGACATTGGCGCGCTCCTGGAAGAAGTCGCGCGCCTCCTCGGTGGGCAGGACCATGCGGCGGCCGCTCGGCAATGCAATCCCGCTGGCATCCTCACGCGCGACGCGGAGCGCACGATAAAGCGCCAGCATGGCGCGCGCGGCATTGGGGGCGCTGCCGGCCAGTGCGTGCAGTTCCTCTTCCGGCATGGTTTCCAGGCCCAGCAGCGGATCGGCCAGCACCTCGCGCAGGCTGGTTTCAAGCTGGCGTTCCTGCGTGCCGGACAGGGAAGCGAGATCCACCTGCAGGATCTGGCCGAGCTTGATCAGCAGGGCCGCGGTGACGCTGCGCTGGTCGTGCTCGATCAGGTTCAGGTAGCTGGCGGAGATGCCGAGCCGGGCGGCGAGCGCCTGCTGCGTCAGCGTTTGCTCCTGGCGCAGGCGGCGAATGGTGCGGCCGATCAGGGGGCGGGCCATTCTTTACAGCCTTTACAATTTTACCGCTGCCACCGTGAAGAACTCCACTTTGTTGCAGCGCTTGCGGCAGCATGAAGGCTGAACTTCGCAGGGACAATGTGAATTATTGACGCATGGCCGATGGCCTCCCAGACGAGCAGGAGACGAGCATGCGTCCATTCCCCCGCCCTTGCTTCGCGCCGGATGGCGGTACCTCCGCCGGCGCGGCGGGTGACCGCTTCGCCGGCATCCGCCGCGACTATACGCCGGCGGATGTCGAGCGGCTGGCCGGTTCCTTCCGGGTGAAGCACACCCTGGCCGAGATGGGGGCGCGGCGGCTGTGGCAGCTGCTGCATGACGAACCCTATGTGAACACGCTCGGCGCGCTCACCGGCAACCAGGCGCTGCAACAGGTGAAGGCCGGGCTGAAGGCGATCTACCTCTCCGGCTGGCAGGTTGCGGCGGATGCCAACTCGGCCGGCGAGATGTACCCGGACCAGTCGCTCTATCCCGTGGACTCCGTGCCCAAGGTGGTGAAGCGCATCAACGCCGCGCTGCGCCGCGCCGACCAGATCGCGCATATGGAAGGCAAGGGCGACGACACGCTCTGGATGGCGCCGATCATCGCCGATGCCGAAGCAGGCTTCGGCGGCGCGCTGAACGTCTATGAGCTGATGCGGGCGATGATCGAGGCCGGCGCGGCCGGCGTGCATTTCGAGGATCAGCTTGCCAGCGAGAAGAAGTGCGGCCATCTCGGCGGCAAGGTGCTGGTGCCGATCAGCCAGCATATCCGCACCCTGAACGCGGCGCGCCTCGCCGCCGATGTCGAAGGCGTCCCCACTATCCTGCTCTGCCGTACCGATGCCGAGAGCGCGCAGCTGCTGACCGCCGATGTGGACGAGCGCGATCGCCCCTTCATCACCGGCGAGCGCACGGCCGAGGGCTTCTTCCGCATCAGGCCCGGCATCGGCAAGGACTACGCCATCGCGCGCGGCCTGGCCTATGCGCCCTATGCCGACCTGCTGTGGTGGGAGACCTCGGACCCCGACCTGGACGATGCCCGCGCCTTTGCGGAGGCCATCCACCGGGAGTTCCCGGGCAAGCTGCTGGCCTACAACTGCTCGCCGAGCTTCAACTGGAAGCGGAAGATGGGCGAGGACGCGGCCGCGAAGTTCCAGCGCGAGCTGGGCGCCATGGGCTACAAGTTCCAGTTCATCACACTGGCTGGCTTCCACAGCCTGAACCACAGCATGTTCCAGCTCGCACGCGGCTACCGGGAGCGCGGCATGGCCGCTTATTCCGAGTTGCAGCAGGCCGAGTTCGCCGCCGAGGCCCAGGGCTACACCGCCACGCGCCACCAGCGCGAGGTGGGCGTCGGCTATTTCGATGCCGTCGCCACCGCGGCCTCGGGCGGCACCTCCAGCACCACCGCCATGGCGCACAGCACCGAGGCGGCGCAGTTCCACGACGGCAAACCTGCCCCCGCCGCCCCGGCGATGGCGAAGTAAGCGAACAGGGAAAGAACCACGATCATGACTGACGAACGCGATTTCGACGATGGCCTGGTGCACGGCCACTCCTGGGCCACCGAGCCAGCAATTCCGCCGGCGCAGCACGGGCGGAAGGCCCCGCCGGACACAGCGGCCATCCCGACGCCGAGCACGGCCTTCCACGACGACCGCATGCAGGGCTGAAACAGTCCCGCCGAATAAACGGCCAGAAATTCTGTGGAGGGCGGAACCGGGGGAGAATGAATTCTCCCCCGAGACCCCCTCTTCTTCTTTTCTATCGGTTTTATCGCGCTGGCCGCAGGCGCGCACGCATGGGCGGAAGCCGCCCTCGTGGTTGCCATCGGCCGCACGGGGATGAACGCCCCTCGCCATAAGCGGAGCCAAAAATTGACAGAAGAAGGAGGGGGCTTGGGGGAGTTCACTCCCCCAATCTTCCTTCAAGGGCTGCTCGCCCCTCTTGGCCCGCCGCTCCGCCCCTGCGACCTTGCCGGCCGGATTTGGATACGGCCCGGAGTCGGATGCTCACCGCCTATGCGCAACTGGGGGCCGCGATGGCCCTTGTCGGGATCAATGTGGCGGTGGCGAAGTTGCTGGCGGCGGCGCTGCCGGTCGCCATGATCGCCGGGCTGCGCTGCCTGCTGGCCTGCCTGGTGCTCTGGCCGCTGGCACGCATGATCGAGGGCCAGGTGCGCCCCTCCGCCCATGTGCTGCGCAACCTGGCGGGCCAGGCCGTGCTCGGCACGCTGCTCTACAACGCCGCTTTGCTCGCTGGCCTGCGCCACACCACCGCCTTGGAGGCCGGGCTGGTGCTCGCCACCCTGCCGGCGGTGATCGCCCTCGGCTCCGCGCTCTGGCTGCGCGAGCGGCTGCCGCCCCGGCAATGGGCGGCGGCGGCACTGGCGGCCTTCGGCATGGCCTCCATCACCCTGGCCAGGCTGGCAGGCGGCGAGCAGGCCGAGGGCAGCCTGCTCGGCAATGCGCTGGTCTTCCTGGCGGTCTGCGGCGAGGCCTCCTACGTGTTGCTGGCCAAGCGCATTGCCGGACGCGTGCCGGTGATCACCGCCAGCTTCTGGATGCAGGCCTTCAGCACCCTCTTCCTGCTGCCCTTCTGGCTGCCCTTCCTGGGCGCTGCTCACGCTCTCGCCGCTCCCAATCTCGCCGGGTTGCTGGTGTTCCATAGCCTCACCGCCTCGGTGCTCTGTCTGCTGCTCTGGTATGCCGGGCTGAAGCGCGCGCCCGCCGGGGTGGCCGGAGTCTTCACCGCCCTGTTGCCCGCCGCCGCCGCTGTGGTGGCGGTGGCCTTGCTCGGCGAGGCCTTCCAGCCGATGCATGCCCTGGGCTTCGCGCTGATGCTCGCCAGCATCGGACTCGCCACCTGGCCTGGCCGGAGAAGGCTGGGGGAATGAATTCCCCCAGGCCCCCTTCTTTTTTTCTGTCAGAAAGAAGATGGGGGTTCGAGAGAATTCTTTCCCCCGATCCTTCTTCAACTCCTAAGATCGCACCCCATGCGAAGCTGGATCTCCACCTCGGGCGCCGCCCTGCTGCGCGACGATGCCGCAGACTGGGCCGCGCGGCTGGCCGCCGCCCAGTCACGGCAGATGCACGAGGTGCAGCCAGCCCAGCTTGAATCCTGGCAGGCACTGATCGGCCTCTTGCAGGCGGCGCTACGACAGGCCGGCGGCGCCTCCTGGACCGTACTGCTGGAATACGACCTGCTGCGGCTGGAGAAGCGCATCGACGCCATCCTGCTGACCGACCGGGCCATCCTCGTCATCGAGTTCAAGCACAGGGCCACTGCCTGGTTGCCGCAGGACTCGGCCCAGGCCGAGGACTACGCGCTGGACCTGTTCGACTTCCACGCCGGCAGCCGCGGGCATCCCGTGGTGCCGATCCTGGTGGCCAGCGATGCGCCAGCCCGCCCTGAGTCGCTGCCGCTGCTCTGGCATGGCGTGACACCGGTGCTGCACGGCAATGCCGCCGGCCTCGCAGGCCTGATGGAGGCGATCCAGGCCACCATTCCGGCTCCCACCGGCCCGCTGGATGCGGCCGCATGGCTCGCCGCACCCTATCGGCCAGTGCCCACCATCATCGAGGCGGCGCAACGGCTCTTCGATCGCCACGGGGTGGAGGAGATCGCCACCGCCCGTGCCGACACCGCCAATCTGGGCCGCACCACCGCAGCCATCCGGCGCGCCATCGCGCAGGCGCGGGAGAAGCAGCAACGCGTGGTGGTGTTCGTCACCGGCATTCCGGGAGCGGGCAAGACGCTCTGCGGGCTGAACCTCGTCTTCGGCACCGCCGCCGAGGCGGGCGCGGCCTTCCTGACCGGCAATGCGCCGCTGGTCGCAGTCCTGCGCGGTGCGCTGGAGCGGGATGCCGCCGCGCGTCAGGGCCGCGCCCGCCGCCAGCCGCGCCGCGAGGCCCGCACCCTGCTGCAGAACGTGCACCGTTTCCTGGAGCACTATATCCGCGCCGCCGAGCAGACGCCGCACGAGCATGTCGTGGTCTTCGACGAGGCGCAGCGCGCCTGGGACGCCGCCCAGGCCGGGCGCGATACCCAGCGCCGCCGCTCCATCCTGACGGACTCCGAGCCCGCGCACATGCTGGAGATCATGGAGCGCGTCGAGGGCTGGTCGGTGATCGTGGCGCTGATCGGCAACGGCCAGGAGATCAATACCGGCGAGGCAGGGCTGGCCGAATGGGGTCGCGTCATCGCCGCTCGCGAGGGGCGCTGGCAAGCTGTGGCGGCACCGCGGGCGCTTGGCACGGCCGAGCCCACGCAACGGCTGGCGGAAGGGCAGCCGGACTGGCTGGCGCTCGATCCCGAGCTCGATCTGACGGTGCCGATCCGCTCGGTGCACCATGACCGCGCGGCGCTCTGGGTGGATGCCGTGCTGAACGACCGGCCGGAGGAGGCTGCCGCCATCGCCGCCGAAGGCAACCTGCCCTTCCGCCTGACGCGCGACCTCGGCGCTCTGCGTGCGGCGTTGCGCGGGCGGGCACGCGGGCTGCGCCGGGCGGGGTTGGTCTGCTCGGCCAAGGCGAAGCGGCTGCGGGCCGAGGGGCTGGGTGCGCAACTGCACGGCGCCGATGATGAGGTGGTGAACTGGTTCCTCCGCCGCTGGCCTGACATCCGCGCCTCGGATGCGCTGGAGGTCTGCGCCACCGAATATGCCTGCCAGGGGCTGGAACTGGACCTCGTCGGCCTGGCATGGGGCGGCGACTTCATCCGCCAAGCCGGCCGCTGGCAGGCACGGCGCTTCGTCGGCAGCCGCTGGAGCCTTGTCGGTCAAGCCGAGGCCCGCCGGCACATCCGCAACACCTATCGCGTGCTGCTGACCCGCGCCCGCTACGAAACGATCATCTTCGTGCCCGCCGGCAGTGCGGAGGATGCCACCCGCCCCCATGACGAGGCGGATGCCCTCGCCCATTATCTCAGCGCCTGTGGCGTGCCCCGGCTGGAAGCGGAGCACATGGCACCCTCGGACCTTCCGCCGCTGCTCGCGGCGCGGAACCTCGCGCCGGTCTGAAGGGAGCGGATACAGCCGCCGCATTGCGCACACCCCCAAACCAGCCCACCGTAGACGCCGCGCTGGAGACAGCAACTCCAGCCGCACGGAGGAACATCCATGCGTCAGAAAGCGATCTACCCGGATCTGGACGGGCGGAGCGTGTTCATCACCGGCGGCGGCAGCGGCATTGGCGCCGCCCTCACCCGCGCCTTCGCTCACCAGGGCAGCAAGGTCGCCTTCGTGGACATCGCGGATGCGCCGAGCGAGGCCCTGGTCCGCTCCATCCGGGAAGAGGGCGTGAAGCACGCACCGCTGTTCCTCCATTGCGACCTGCGCGACATTGCCGCGCTGCGCGAGGCTGTGGGGAGGGTGCAGGAAGCGCATGGCGACATCACCGTGCTGCTCAACAACGCCGCGCATGACGAGCGACATGCCGTCGACTCGGTGACGCCCGAGTATTTCGACGACCGCATCGCGGTGAACCAGCGCCATGTCTTCTTTGCCTCCCAGGCCGTGCTGCCGCAGATGCAGCGTGCCGGCGGCGGCTCGATCGTTAACTTCGGCTCGGTGAGCTGGAAGCTTCGCCAGGGGGGCATGCCAGCCTACACCATGGCCAAGGCCTCCATGCAGGGCCTGACGCGCGGCCTGGCGCGCGACTACGGCAAGCAGAACATCCGCGTGAACACGCTGGTGCCGGGCTGGGTGATGACGGAGCGGCAGCTCAAGCTCTGGGTCACGCCCGAGGCTGAGCGCGAGATCGATGCCGGGCAGGCGCTCGCCGGCCGCGTGCGGCCCGAGCATATCGCTGACATGGCGCTGTTCCTGGCCTCCGACGCGGCGGCGATGTGCTCGGCGCAGGAATTCGTCGTGGATGGCGGCTGGACCTGATCCGGCCGTGCATCACAGCTTCGTGCAGGGGCAGGCACCGCCTGCCCCGCCGCGTCATGGCTCTGCTAGCCTCGCCGCCAACAGCCCGGACTTCGGCTGAGGGTCCATCAGAGACCCCTAAGGAAGCGACAGGAGAGATCATGAACCGGCGTTCATTGCTGGCCGCTCCGGCGGCGCTCGCATTCGCCACGCTGCCCCGCGGCCTCGCCGCCCAGGAAAAGCCCACCCTGGCCTTCGTGGTGAACGTCTCCGCCGATTTCTGGACCATCGCACGCCGCGGCATCGAGAAGGCGAACCGCGAGCATCCCGATTACAACATGGAAATGATCGTGCCGGGCCAGGCCAGCGCCGCCGAGCAGCGCCGCATCGTGGATGCGCTGCTGGCCCGCAAGGTGGCCGGCATCGCCATCTCGGCCATCAATCCCGGCAACTCGACGGACATGCTGAACCGCGCCGCCGCACAGTGCGTGCTCTTCACCACCGACAGCGACGCGCCGCAGAGCAACCGCCTCGTCTATATCGGCACCGACAACGTCGCCGCCGGGCGCGAGGCCGGCAAGCAGATGATGCGCGCCCTGCCCAATGGCGGCAAGGCCATGCTCTTCGTCGGCACCATGGACGCCGACAATGCCCGCGAGCGCGTGCAGGGCATCCGCGAGGCGCTGCAGGGCAGCAAGATCGAGATCGTCGACATCCGCACCGACGAGTCGGACATCGCCCGCGCCAAGCGCAACGTCGAGGACACGCTGGCCCGCTACAGCGACATCAATCTCCTCGTCGGGCTCTGGGCCTACAACACGCCGCAGATCTACCAGGCCGTGAAGGCCGCCGGCGCCGAGAGCAAGGTGAAGATCGTCGGCTTCGACGAGGATGCGCTGACCCTGCGCGGCGTGGCCGACGGCACCATCCTCTCCACCGTGGTGCAGCAGCCCTTCGAGTTCGGCTATCAGAGCATGATCGGCATGATCAAGGTGCTGAAGGGGGATCGCAGCTTCATCCCCGAGAGCAAGCAGATCATCATCCCCACACGGATCATCGACAGCTCGAACGTGAAGGAGTTCCAGGGGCAGATGCGCGAGCTGCTGCGCGGCGCGTAGGGCACGATGCAGCCGCTGCTGGAACTGACCGGGATCGGCAAGACCTATCCCGGCGTCCGTG
Source organism: Roseomonas sp. (assembly GCA_035556695.1). Classification (GTDB taxonomy): domain Bacteria; phylum Pseudomonadota; class Alphaproteobacteria; order Acetobacterales; family Acetobacteraceae; genus Pseudoroseomonas. The sequence goes on along the minus strand of DATMFR010000052.1, from coordinate 112,642 downwards.
CGCTGGACGGCGTCACCCTGCACCTGAACCGGGGCGAGGTTCTCGGGCTGATCGGCGAGAACGGCGCCGGCAAGTCCACGCTGATGAAGATCCTGGGCGGCGTCGTGCCGCCCAGCGAGGGGCGGATCCGCATCGACGGGAAGGAATACCCGCATCTCGACGTAGCGGAGGCGACCCGCGCCGGCATCGCCTTCGTGCACCAGGAGCTGAACCTCTTCGACAACCTCGACGTCGCCGCCAATGTCCTGTTCGGGCGGGAGCCGCTGCGCGGCGGCCCGCTTCGCCTGCTGGACCGGCGCGCCGCCCATGAGCGCGTGCGGCCGATCCTGGAGCGGTTGGGCGCCGACTTCTCGCCCGATACGCCGGTGGCCGAGCTGTCCATCGCCCAGCGGCAACTCGTCGAGATCGCCCGCGCCCTGGCGGCCGAGGCGCGCATCATCATCCTCGACGAGCCGACCTCCTCCCTCACCCTGTCCGAGACGGCGCGGCTGCTCACCTTGGTGAAGGAGTTGCGCGCCGCCGGGGTCGGCCTCATCTACATCACCCACCGGCTCGGCGAGGTCGTGGACTGCGCCGACCGCGTGGTCTGCCTCCGCGACGGCAAGCTGGTCGGCGCGCTGCGGCGGGAGGAGATCGAGCACGCGGCGATGATCCGCCTGATGATCGGGCGGGAGCTGCGCGCGCTCTACACCCCTCCGGCGCAGCCGCCCGGTGAAGGCGGCCTGGAGGTTTCCGGCCTCGTCACCGCCGCCTTCCCCGGGCGCGCGCTTGACCTGCACATTCGCCCTGGCGAGATCCTCGGCATGGCCGGGCTGGTCGGCGCCGGGCGTACCTCGCTGGCGCGCACCCTGTTCGGCATCGACCCGCCACTGGCCGGCACGATCCGGCTGGACGGCCGCCCCCTCCCCGTCCGCAGCCCGAAGGACGCGGTGGCCGCCGGCATCTACCTGGTGCCCGAGGACCGCAAGCGTGCCGGGCTGGTGCTGGAGATGCCCATCGTCGAGAACGTCACGCTCGCCAGCGCGCCGAACTACACGCGGATGGGGCTGATGAGCCGCGCCGCCGAATGGCAGGCGAGCGAGGCGCAGCGGGCCGGGCTGCGTATCAAGGCGCCCTCCAGCGCGACGCGCGCCAATACCCTCTCGGGCGGCAACCAGCAGAAGGTGGTGCTGGGCAAGTGGCTGAGCATGGCGCCAAAGGTGATCCTGTTCGACGAGCCGACGCGCGGCATTGATGTCGGTGCCAAGGGCGAGATCTACGGTCTGATGCGCGCGCTGGCCGACCGTGGCGTCGCCATCCTGATGATCTCCAGCGACATGGAGGAGGTGCTCGGCGTGAGCGACCGGATCGTGGTGATGCATGAGGGCCGCATCAGCGGCGGGCTGGAGCGCGCCGGCTTCAGCGAGCAGGCGGTGCTGCGCTTGGCCATCGGCCATGGCGAGCCGGCGGAGGCGGTGCACGCATGAGCAAGAAGGAACTCGGCCTCGCTTTGCTGCTGATCGTCATCGGCGGCTTCACGGCGATCCTCAACCCGCTCTTCCTCTCCAGCGTGAACCTGCTGAACATGGCCAACCTGATCGGTCTGTTCGGCGTGTTCAGCATCGGCCAGGGGCTAATCATCATCACCGGCGGCATCGACCTCTCGGTGGGCTCGATGTTCGCGTTGCTGGGCGTGATCCTGGTGGACCTGCTGGTGAACTACGAGCTGCCCTGGCCGCTGGCGGTGCTGATCATCATCGGTGCCGGCACCGGCCTCGGGCTGCTGCACGGGCTGCTGGTGACGCGTCTGCGGCTGCAGCCCTTCGTCGTCACCCTTTGCGGCCTGCTGATCTACCGCGGCATCGCCCGCTACTACACGGCCGATTCCACCATGGGCTTCGGCTATGCCGGCGATATCGACACCATCACTTGGCTGGCCTCCGGCCGCAGCTTTGGCATCCCCAACCCCTTCCTCTTCCTGGTGGTGGTGGCGGTCTGCATGGGGGTGGTGCTGCACCGGACGGTGTTCGGGCGCTACCTCTACGCGGTCGGCCGCAACGAGGAGGCGGCGCGGCATTCCGGCATCAACGCCGACGCGGTGATCACCGGCGCCTACCTGCTGGGCGGCGGGCTGGCCGGCTTGGCCACGGTGCTGCTGATCTTCTACACCAGTTCCGTCTCGCCCTCCTCCTTCGGCAATTTCTACGAGCTTTACGCCATCGCAGCGGCGGTCCTGGGCGGCTGCTCCCTGCGGGGCGGCGAGGGCAGCATCCTCGGCATCGTGCTCGGCACGGTGCTGCTGCAGATCCTGCAGAACCTGGTGAACATCCTGGGCATTCCCTCCTCGCTGAACTTCGCGGTGATGGGGGGCGTGATCCTGCTCGGCGTCATCGCCGACCAGCAGCTCGGCCGCCGCAAGCAGAAGATCCAGCTCCAGCGCAGTCAGGCGCTGGCGGCCGCGGAATGAGGCCAGGAGGAGCCCCACCCCCCTTCTGACCCATGGCGGGGTTCCAGGGGTAGCGCCCCTGGCCTTCCCGCGGCGAGTCGCGCGACCCTGTGTCGCTTCCGCCACCAAGATGGCTGATCGTCGGTGTATTCCTTCTGTGCCAAGGCTTTGTCGTGCTAGGTTGAGGCCATCGCTCAGCAACAGACGACTGAGGCCCATGCCGCGCGCCCTTGCCGACCGCCGTAACCCGTCTTCGCCTGCTTCCGCCGAGGGTCGCCTTGCCGCCAGCACGCGCCGCTTCGCCTCTCCCGCGCTGAGGGCCGCCCTGGCCCGGCGGCTTGCCGAGCTGCTGGGCCTGTTGCTGGGCCTCGGCGGGCTGGCGCTGCTGGTCGCCCTGGTCAGCTACAACCCTGCCGACCCTTCGCTCTCCACCGCCACGGATCACGCGCCCACCAACCTCGCTGGTCCCGCCGGCGCCATCACCGCCGACCTGCTGCTGCAGAGCTTCGGCTGGGCCGGGCTGCTGCCGGTCGCCGTGATGCTGGGCTGGGCCTGGCGGCTGGCCACGCACAAGGGGCTCGCGCCCTTCCTGGCGCGGGCGGCGGCGGTGCTCGCCGCCGTGCCGATGCTCGCCACCGCCTTCTCCGTGGCGCCCCTGCCGGCCGGCAAGCCCGCGCTGCCCGGAGCCGGGGGCGCCGCCGGCGCGCTGCTAGCCGAGCACATCAACGGCTTTGCTGGCGGCCTGCTCGGGCCGTTCGGCAGCATCGTCGGGCAGGTCGCGGTACTGGCGCTGGCGGGCTCGCTCTCCTTCGCCGCGCTCGGAATCCCCTTGCTCGCATGGCGGCAGGCGGGACGGGCGGCCGGCCATGCGGCGCGCGGCAGCGCCGGGCTGACGGCCCGTCTGGTACGGCGCAGCATGGCCAGCGCCGCACCGCCGCCCCCGCAATACGCCTCCCGCTGGGACGTGGAGGAGCAGGATGAGGAAGCCGGGCCTGGCCTGGGCTCCCGCCTCGCCGCCCCGTTCCGTGCCATGGGGGGCGCCATGGGCGGCCTGTTCACGCGCCGGAGCGAGGCGCCCTCGCCGCAGCTCGCCGCCATGTTGCGCGCTGCCGATGCCGCCGCCGCCGAGGCGGCGCCTCCGCCCGTGCGCGGGCGCCAGGCGCCGGTGGTGCCGCCGCCCGGCCGCACTGCCCCGCCCCGCCGTTCCCTCTCCGCGCCCACCCCGGCCTCGGCTTCGGCTCCCGAGTCGGCCGAGGAAGAGGTGGAGGACGAGGAGGATTTCGTCCCCGAGATGCCGGCGCCCCGCGTCGTGCCGCCCGCGCCGCCCACCGCCGCGCCGCGCATGATGGACCGGCTGGTGCCCCGCCGCGCCAAGCCGGAGCCCCAGCCGCACAGCCCCTTCCAGCTGCCGCCGCTCGACCTGCTGGCCCCGCCGCCCGCGCGCCGCGCCACCGGGCCCTCGGAGGAGCAGCTGCAGAACAATGCCCGCCAGCTCGAGTCCGTGCTGGAGGACTACGGCGTGCGCGGCCGCATCGTGGAGGTGCGCCCCGGCCCGGTGGTCACGCTCTACGAGCTGGAGCCGGCCCCGGGCACAAAGTCCGCGCGCGTCATCGGCCTGGCGGACGACATCGCCCGCAGCATGAGCGTGATGGCGGTGCGCATCGCCACCGTCCCCGGCCGCAACGTGATCGGCATCGAGCTGCCCAACACCAAGCGCGAGATGGTCTATTTCAGCGAGATGCTGGTGGCCGAGGAATGGTCGCGCCAGACCGGCAAGCTGCCGCTGGCGCTGGGCAAGGACATCGGCGGCGCGCCGGTCATCGCCGACCTCGCCCGCATGCCGCATCTGCTGATCGCCGGCACCACCGGCTCGGGCAAGTCGGTCGGCATCAATACCATGATCCTGTCACTGCTCTACCGGTTCAGCCCGGACGAGTGCCGCTTCATCATGATCGACCCGAAGATGCTGGAGCTTTCGGTCTACGACCGCATCCCGCATCTGCTGGCCCCGGTCGTGACCGAGCCGCCCAAGGCGATCGGTGCACTGAAGTGGACGGTGCGCGAGATGGAGCGCCGCTACCGCGCCATGTCGCAGCTCGGCGTCCGCAACATCGGCGGCTACAACGAGAAGGTGCAGGCTGCCCAGGCGCGCGGCGAGGTGCTGAGCCGCCGCGTGCAGACCGGCTTCGACCCCGACACCGGCAAGCCGGTTTTCGAGGAGCAGCCGCTGGCGCTGGCGCCGCTGCCGCTGATCGTCGTGGTCATCGACGAGATGGCCGACCTGATGATCGTCGCCGGCAAGGAGATCGAGGCCGCCGTGCAGCGCCTCGCCCAGATGGCGCGCGCCGCCGGCATCCACGTCATCATGGCGACGCAGCGCCCCTCGGTGGACGTCATCACCGGCACCATCAAGGCCAACTTCCCGACCCGCATCTCCTTCCAGGTGACCTCGAAGATCGACAGCCGCACCATCCTCGGCGAGATGGGCGCCGAGCAGCTGCTCGGCCAGGGCGACATGCTGCACATGGCCGGCGGCGGCCGCGTCAGCCGCGTGCACGGCCCCTTCGTCTCTGATGCCGAGGTGGAGCGCGTCGTCGAGTGGCTGCGCGAGCAGGGCGAGCCCGCCTATATCGAGGAGGTCACGGAAAGCGATGAGGAGGATGGCGATTCCAGCCTCTCCGGTATCGCCGGCGCCTCGGATGGCGAGAAGGGCCTGTTCGACCAGGCCGTGGCGCTGGTGACGCGGGAAGGCAAGGCCTCCACCTCCTTCATCCAGCGCCACCTCTCGATCGGCTACAACCGCGCCGCCAAGCTGATCGAGCAGATGGAGAAGGAAGGCGTCGTCGGGCCGGCCAACCATGTCGGCAAGCGCGAGGTGCTGGCGCGGCGCAGCGACGAGGACTGAGTCATGCCGCCCCGGGAGGCCTGTCCTCCCGGGGCATGATGATCATTTCGGGCTGCCGGCGGATTGCTGGCGCGGATCGGGGAAGCTGACCGAGACCACCGTGCCCTGCCCCCGCGGCCCCGCCTCGACACTCGCTGTTCCCTTGGCCTGCCGGGCCAGCAGCTCCACCAGCCGCAGTCCGAGCGAGCCTTCCCGGCGCTGCGTCGGCAGGCCGATCCCGTCATCCTCCACCCGCACCACCATCCGGCCTTCGCTTTGCGCGGCGAGGCGCACCAGGATGTATCCCGGCCGGCCATCCGGGAAAGCGTGCTTGAAGGCATTGGTCAGCGCCTCGCCGACGATCAGCCCCAGCGGCACCGTGATGTCCGGGCCCCAGATCGCCTCTTCATCCGCATCCACCTCCACCCGCACCAGACCCGGTGCCGTGGCGTGGCTCTCCTCCACCTCGTGGCAAAGCCGCCGCAGATAGTCGGCGGCCTGGATGCTGCGCGGATTCTCGCTCTCATAGGTCAGCAGCGCATGCACCGCACCGATGCGCCGCAGCCGCCCCATGGCAGTCTCCAGCGCCTTTCGGGTCGCCTCGTCGCGGGACTGGCGCGCCTGGATGGCCAGCAAGCCGATGGCAAGCTGCAAGGCGTTCTTGGTGCGGTGGTTCACCTCGCGCACCAGGAAGTCCCGGAAGCGGAGATCCTCCTCCCCGCGTGCCAGCGCATCGCGAAGCACCGCCTCGGTGCGCTGCCGGCGCTCGGTTTCCTCCTTCAGCCGGGCATTGGCCTCGCGCAGCCGCTTCATGCGGGCCTCGGCGCGGCGTTCAGCAATCTCCTTCGCCTCGCGCAGCCGGCGCTCCTGCTCGACTCGTTCGGTGAGATCGAAGAAGGTGACGAGTCGCCCCGCCTCGTCCTCCCCACCGCGTCGGGGGCCGAGAATGACGGCGCACCAGATATCCCGCCCGCCCGCGGCACGAAGCCGCAGGGTCTCGGAACACCCCTGCCCCGCCGCCAGGGCCGCGCGGAGGCGTGCCATTGCCCCTGGCTCCGTGTCACTGGCGCAGAGCGACAGGAAGCTCCGTCCGAGGAGCTGCTCCGCGGCATAGCCGGACAACTGCCGGAAGGCCGGGCTGGCGGCGAGCACAGGATTTCCGCTCCCCTGCGCCTCGATCACCAGCATCGGCAGGCCCGCCGTGCCCAGGGCGCCGGCAAAGGCATCCTCCGGCGCCAGGCCGGAACCCTCCTCTCCATTCTCCATGCGTGACGGCGCCTCCTGTGCGGGCAGTGGGGCGAGACCTGGAAGCCAGCGGCGCCGCAGGGGCGGCGGACACCATGATCACCGCCAGAATGCCAGAAGATGGTGCGTCTGCCGGGAGAAAACCGTCACCCGGCGCTGGCGTCCGCCAGCCCGCGGGCCGACATCGCGCGGGATGAGGGGCTTTCCTCGGGCGTGCGGCACAGGCCCACGCGGCACAGCCAGGACGAGAAACGCGGGCTGGCGGTCAGGACACAGAAGGGAATGGCGCCCAGCAGGGGCAGCAGGAACGGCGCTCCCCAGGCCCAGGCGGTTCCGCCGGCGGCCACCAGCGCCGCAAGGCCGAGCAAGCCCAGCAGGCTGTGCGGCCAGAGCAGCCGCGCCGCATCCCGCCAGAGGATACCCCGCGCCGTGCGGTTCTGCGGCAGCCAGCCAGCGCGACCGCCGAAGGACAGGCGCAGCAGGAAGAGCGCCTTGTCGGCCAGTGTCACCGGGTCTAGCAGCGTGGTGAACAGGATTTCGGCCAGGGCGCCGCGCAGCACGGCGGCGCGGCCGCCATAGGGTGCGGCCCGCCCGCCGCGGAGCAGGAGCTCGGCATAGCCCAGCAGCTTCGGCGCGTAGAGCGCGCCCCAGGAGGCCAGCATCAGGCCCAGCAGCGGCCCGGCCGGAGTCGTCGCGCCTCCGCCGCTGGCGGCGTTCAGCACCGCCGCCGCCAGCAGCAGCAGCCAGAGCGGGGCGGCCAGGAACAGCAGGATGGCCTGCAGCAATTGCAGCCGCCCCATCCGCGTCAGGTCGGGCAGGCGCAGCAGCGCGAGATATTGCATGTTGCCGGCGCCCCAGCGGCGATCGCGCGCGAGGAAATCCGGCAAGGTGGGCGGATTGCCCTCCAGGCTGCCTTCCTCCATCGGCAGGCAGCGCACCTTCCAGCCGGCGGCATGCAGGCGCACCGCCTCGATCTGGTCATGGCTGAGAATCGGCCTGCCATCCGGCAGCGCCTCCAGCCGCGCATGGGCGCGGAAGGGCGCGATGCGCAGGATGGCGTTGTGGCCCCAGTATGGCCCCTGGTCGAGCTGCCACCAGGCCTGGCCGGTCGCCCAGATCCGCATCCCCGCGCGCATGCCGAACTGGAAGATCCGCGGGAAGGCCGCCTCCGCCGGCTCGCCGACGATGAGCTGCTGCACGATGGCCAGCTTCGGGTCCGCCTCCATCAAACCGACCAGCCGCAACACGGCGGCCGCGGACATTTCGGAATCGGCGTCCAGGCAGAGGAAGAGGGCATGGTCGCCGGCGTGATGGTCCAGGAAGTCCATCACATTGCCCGCCTTGAAGCTCGTGTTGTGGCTGCGGCGGCGGTAGCGGACGAGAATGGGCCGCCCCTCGCGTGCGGTGGCGAAGGCTGTCATCGCCGCCTCCTCCTGCGCCGCCAGACCCGGCTCCTGCGTGTCGGAAAGCAGCCAGAGGGTGAAGCGGTGCCCGGCCCCGGCCGCCTCCAGCCCGTCCAGCAGCGGCACAAGGGAGGACAGCACCGCGCCCATGTCCTCATTGCGGATGCAGAGGGCCAGTGCGGTGCGCAGCCGGGGCGGCCCGGACGGCAGGCAGGCCAGTTGTGGCAGCACGGCCAGGGCGGGCTCCCCACCCCGCAGCCGCAGGATGAAGCCGAGCAGCGCGTTGCCGGCACACAGGCAGAGCCAGGGCAGGATGCCCAGCCAGGCGAGCAGCACCAGCCCTTCCCACGCCGTCCAGCCGCCGGGCGCGAGGACGCACCAGAGCAGGCCGCTCAGACCCGCGCCGGTCAGGAGGCAGAGCAGGAGGAACACCGCGCGGCGCAGGCGCGGCCGCTCGGCGGGGAGGCTGGCATCCGGTGTCGTCACGCCGCCAGGAAAGCCGGGAATGATGGCGATATTCGGCTTGCCGCCGCCCGGCAGGAAGGCTGGGGGAATGAATTCCCCCAGACCCCCTTCCTTTTTTCTTCGGGTTTCCTGCGCCTGCGGCGCGCGAGCGCCAGAACTGACAAAAAGAAGATGGGGGTCCGGGGGAATTCCTTCCCCCGGACTTGCCTCACAGCTGCGGCGCCTGCACGCCCAGCGAGGCGGCGGACTGCACGATGCCCGTCCAGGTGTCGGGCTGCAGCGGAATGCCCTTGGCCAGGCGCTCGGCACGGTTGCGCGCCTCCGGATCGCCGGGCAGCAGCACCGGCTCGTCCGGCACCGCGGGGCGGGTCGCCGCGATCCACTCCACATACTCCCGGCCCATGCGCTGGAACTCGGCCTCGGTGCCGAAATGCCGGGGCGAGAGATAGATGGAGAGGATGCCGTTGCTGATCCGGGTTCGCCCATCCACCGGGCCGGAGCAGCCCCCGGCGGTGAAGGCGCCCGCCAGCAGCTCGCACATCAGTGCCAGGCCGGAGCCCTTGTGGTCGCCGAAAGCCCGGATGGCGCCCGCGCCGCCGCCCGGCAGGCGCGGCCCGACCGGCTCGTACTCGCCATAGAGCGTGTGCGGATCGCCGGAGAGGCGGCCGTCCGGCTCGATCAGCGCGTCGGGCGGCAGCGGCTTGCCGCCGTTGGAGGCGACCAGCACCTTGCCCTCGGCGACGCGGGAGGTGGCGAAGTCCAGCACCACCGGCCGGCCGGTAAGCGGCACGCCGATGGAGAAGGGCGCGGTGGAGAAGCGCCGCTCCACGCCGCCGAAGGGCGCCACCAGCGAGGAACCGGCCACGTTCACCAGATGGATGGAGATCAGCCCGGCTTCCAGCGCCTGCTCGGCATAATGGCCGATGCGCCCGACATGGCCGGCGTTGCGCAGGGCGATGACGGCGGCGCCATGCTGCTGCGCGCGCTCGATGCCGAGGGCGGTGGCCCGCTTCGCCGCGCTCTGGCCGAAGCCGTACTGCGCGTCGAGCAGGGCGAAGGCGCCACCATCGGTGACGATCTCGGGCTGCTTGCCGGCGAAGACGTAGCCGGCCCGCATCCAGTCGATGTAGCGCGGGACGCGCACCACGCCGTGGCTGTCATGCCCGGCGAGGTTGGCCCCGACCAGATGGCTGGCGATGTCGTCCGACTCCGCCATATCGCAACCGGCCGCGGCGAACATGTCGCGCACCAGGCGCTCCAGCGCCTCGGCGCCGATCAGCACGGGGGATGGGGTATCCATGGGCGTTCCCGCTTGTGGTTCTTGGTCCGCCCAGCATGGCGCAGCCGGCGGCCCTGACAACCCATCCCGCCGTGAAAAGCTACGGCATCGCCGCCACCTTCTGCGCCTGCGGCGCCTGGAAGCGGTTCCAGGTGGGCGTGACGACGATCTCGTTGATGCAGACGCGGTCCGGCAGGCCGGCGACGAACATCACGGCCTGGGCGATGTCCTCCGGCTGCAGCATCCGCGCCCGCTCCTCGGCCGGCGGCGGCTCCGGCCGCAGGTCCAGGATCGGCGTCGCCACCTCGCCCGGGCAGATGCAGGTGGAGCGAATGTTGTGGATGCCGTTGTCGGCGTTCAGCGAGGCCGAGAGGGCGACGAAGCCGCTCTTGGCCGCGATGTAGCCGGGGCCGGAGACGGCGGAGCTGCCCTTCCCCGCCACCGAGGCGATCTGCACGATCAGCCCGCCGCCGCGCGCCTTCATGCCCTTGAGCACCGCCAGGCTGGTGAGGAAGGGCGCGGTGAGGTTGGCGTTCACCAGCAATTCGGCGTCCTCCGCCGAAAGCTGGTGCCAGTGACGGCGCGGCACGTTGCTGCCGGCATTGTTCACCAGCAGGTCCAGCCCGCCGAGTCCCTCCTCGGCGGCGCGCGCGGCGCGCTCCACCGCGACGGAATCGGTCAGGTCGGCCGGCAGGATGAGCGGCTCCGCGCCGGGGGGCAGCAGCGCCGCGGTCTCCCGCAGCGGCGCCTCCCGCCGCCCGCTGAGCGCGAGGCGCCAGCCCGCGGCGCCCAGCGCCTGGGCGACCGCCCGCCCGATGCCGGAGCCCGCCCCGGTGATCCAGGCCGTGCGCGCGCTCACAGGACGCGCCCCGTCTGCGGGTCGAGGAGGTGCATGTAGTTGAGGTCGGCGGCCATCGGCAGCGGCCGCCCCGGTTCGGCCGGGGCGGTCGGATCCACCCGCGCGACGATCTCCGCGCCTTCCATCTTGAAATGCACCAGTGTCTCCATGCCCATCGGTTCGGTCACCTCCGGCGTGGCGGTGAGCGTCGCCACGTTGGGGCGGTCGAGGTTCTTCGCCTCGGTCAGGTGCTCAGGCCGCAGCCCGAGCAGGATCGGCTTGCCGGCGAAGGCGCTGTAGCGGGCCGTGCGGTCAGCCGGCACGGGCAGCACGATGTCGTTCGGCAGGTGCACGCGCAGCGCGCCCGCGCCGTTCTCCAACCGGCCGGGGATGAAGTTCATGCCGGGGCTGCCGATGAAGCCGGCGACGAAGCGCGTCTTCGGATTGTGGTAGAGTTCCTGTGGTGGCCCTACCTGCTCGATGATGCCGCCGTTCATCACCACGACCCGGTCCGCCAGCGTCATCGCCTCCACCTGGTCATGCGTGACGTAGATGGTGGTGGTCTTGACGGTCTGGTGCACCTTCTTGATCTCGGTGCGCATCTGCACGCGCAGCTTGGCGTCGAGGTTCGACAGCGGCTCGTCGAAGAGGAACACCTTGGGGTCGCGCACGATGGCGCGGCCCATGGCGACGCGCTGCCGCTGCCCACCCGAGAGCGCCTTCGGCTTGCGTTCGAGCAGCGGCGTGATGTCGAGGATGCGCGCGGCGTTGTCGACGCGGCGCTTGATCTCGTCCTTCGGGAACTTCCGCAGCATCAGTCCGAAGGCCATGTTGTCGAAGACCGTCATGTGCGGATAGAGCGCGTAGTTCTGGAACACCATGGCGATGTCCCGGTCGCGCGGCGGCACGTCGTTCACCACCCGGCCGCCGATGGCGATCTCGCCGTCCGAGATCTCCTCCAGCCCCGCGATCATCCGCAGCGTGGTGGACTTGCCGCAGCCGGAAGGGCCCACCAGCACGACGAACTCATGGTCGGCGATGTCCAGGTCGATGCCCTTCACCGCCTGCACGCCGCCGTCATACGCCTTGACCACCTTGCGGAGTGTCACCTGCGCCATTCTTGAGCTCTCCCAGGTCTCTTTGTCTTCTCGGGGCTCCCCGCCCGGCCGCAAGCAGCCGGGCGGGGCCTGCCCTCAGCCCTTGGTCGCGCCGGCGGTCAGGCCGGCGATGTAGTAATCCATCAGGAAGGCATAGACGAGCAGCGGCGGCAGCGCGGCCATCAACGCGCCGGCCATGATCTTGCCCCACTGGAAGGTGTCCGCCCGGATCAGGTCCGAGACGATGCCGACCGTCAGCACCATCTGGTCCGAGCTGACCAGGAAGGCGATCGGGTAGATGAAGGCCGCCCAGCTCACCGTGAAGGCGAAGATCATGGCGGCAAGGATGCCCGGCAGCGCCACGGGGATGAAGATCTTCCACAGCATCTGCAGGTGGCCGGCACCGTCGATCAGCGCCGCCTCGTCCAGCTCCTTCGGGATGGAGGCGAAGTAGCCGATCATGATCCAGGTGCAGAAGGGCACCGTCAGCGTCGGGAAGATCAGCACCATGGCCCACATGTTGTTGTACAGGCCAAGGCCGCCGATGATCTGGAACATCGGGATGAACAGCAGCGTCTCCGGCACCAGGTAGGTGAGGAAGACGCCCGTCGCCAGCGTCGCGCTGCCCCAGAACTTCATCCGCGCCAGGGCGAAGGCCGCCATGGTGGAGATCACCATGGTGATGGCCACCGTGCAGAGCGTGACGATCACCGAGTTGCGGAAATGGATGATGTAGTTCCCCTGGGTCAGCAGCTCCCAGTAGTTCTGCAGCGTGGGATGGCGGACGATCCAGGGATTGCCGGAGAGGTCGGCGATCTCGCCGCTGCTCTTCAGGCTGGTCATCAGCATGTGGAAAGGCGGCGTCATGAAGAAGACGATGAAGACCGCCAACGCGATGTAGGCGCCGATCATCGCCCAGCGGCGTTCGCGCTTCAGGCTGCCATGCTTGCGCTCAGCCGGCGTGAAGGTGGAGCTTGCGGCGGTGGCACTCATCTCAGGCCATCTCCTTGTTGCGCCGGTTCACCCCTCGCAGGATGAAGATGGCAAAGACCGCCAGCAGCGGGAACATGAACAGGCTGACCGTGGCGCCGAGCGGGATGTCGCCCGACTGGATGCCGACCTGGAAGGCGTAGGTGGCGAAGACGTGCGTCGTATCCAGCGGACCGCCATTGGTCAGGATGCGGACGATGTCGAAATTCGCGAAGGTGACGATCAGGCTGAACAGCACAGTGATCGAGATGATGTTGCGCATCATCGGGAAGGTCACGTAGCGCAGCCTCTGCCAGCCCGTCGCGCCGTCGATCGCCGCCGCCTCGTAGAGCTGGTCCGGCACGGATTTCAGCGCCGCGAGATACATGATCATGAAGAAGGGCGAGCCGTACCAGACATTCACCAGGATGACGGAGAAGCGCGCCCAGCCCGGCACGCCGAGCCAGGGGACGGGGTCCACGCCGATGCCCGCCAGCACCCAGTTGAAGGCGGAGTAGGACGGGTCGAACAGCCACCACCAGGCGAGCGTCGAGATGGCGGGTGGGATCACCCACGGCACCAGCAGCATGCCGCGCCACTTGCGCTGCCCCTTGGCGGGCAGCGCGTGCAGCACATGCGCCAGGATGAAGCCGATCAGCGCCTTCACCACCACCGCCGTCACCGCGAAGAGCACGGACTGGAACACCACGTCCCAGAAGGTCTGGCGGGAGAAGAGGAAGGTGAAGTTGTCCAGCCCGATGAACTTCGTCATCCGCTTGTTCAGCGTGGCGAGGTACAGGGCATAGAGGAAGGGATAGACCACCAGCCCCAGCACCAGCAGGATCAGCGGCAGGGTCAGCAGGAAGGCGGTGGTGGAATTGCGCCGCGCCAGGCGCCGCAGTGTGCCGTGCGGCGACACCACGGCCGGTGCGGTCGGGGCGGAAAGCGTGCCTTGAGACATGTCAGGCTCCCTCGCGGTGGCGGGAGATACGTCAGCGCGCGCGGGGTCCACGCCCCCGCGCGCGCCACATCACAGTCGCTCCGGCGCGGCCTTAGCCGCGCGAGAAGCCCTCCAGTTCCCCCTGGGCCCAGGAGATGGCGCTGTCGATCGAATCGCCGCTCTGCGCGACACGGGCGATCATCTTCGCCTGGATCGCCTGGTTGTACATCTGCACGGCGGTCTCCGGCGGCGCCGGATAGCAGGCGATGAACTGCTTCGCATTGTGCTGCGGGCGGACGGGGTAGTTGTAGACCACCCCCTTCGGCGGACCTTCTGTCTCCCAGGTGTCGAAGTTGGTCATGCTGCCGAAGGGCGGGATGTCGTAGCCACCGCTGGCGGCCACCATCGCCTGCGCCTGGTCGCGCTCGCTGAGATACTCGATCAGCGCCTTGGCCGCGCCCTTGTTCTTGGAGAAGGCCCAGACGCCCCAGAAGTACGGCAGGTAGGGCGTGTAGCGCCCGTTGGCACCCGCCGGTGCGGGGAAGCTCCAGCACTCCTTCGCCACATCGGGCGCGTCGCGCTTCGCCACCGCCCAGGCGCTGGGCGGGTTGAAGATCAGCGCCGACTTGCCGGAGATCAGCGCGCGGTTGTTCGAGGCGTCGTCCCAGGAGAACACGTCGCCCGGCAGCACGGCGCAGAGCCGCTTTGCATAGTCCAGCACCTGCCGCACGCCGTCGGACTTGACGGTGATGTCGCCCTTCTCGTTCACCAGCGTCGCGTTGAAGGCCTGGAACAGGCTGCCGATCCAGTCGGTCGCGTCGGTGAACTGGCCGATCGGCAGGCCGAAGGGCACGCCGGCCTTGTGGCAGGCCTGCGCCGCCTTCAGGAAGGTGTCCCAGGTCCAGTTGTCGGCGCCCGGCCCAACCTTGTCGCTGGCCGGATACATCGCCTGGATGTCCAGCCCGGCATGCTGCTTCAGCAGGTCAATGCGGCCCAGCGCCGGCTTGTTCTGGCTTCCGGAAATGGCCGGAACCGCGTGCCACTTGCCTTCGATCTTCGCGAGATACTCGGTGATCGGGTTCAGCTCGCCGTATTTCTGCTGCAGGCGCCCCATCACGTCGTCCATGGGCTCCAGCAGGTCGGCCTTCGCGCGCACCTCCCAGGTGGGGAAGGACAGCACGTCATGGCCCTGCTTCGCCTGCGATTCCGCAGCGATGGTCAACAGGTTCTTGTTGCCGACCGAGGTGATGAAGTCGAGCTGGATCTCGACCTTGTTCTTCTGCCCCCATTCCATGACGATCTTGCGCATGGCGTCGTTGCCGGCGGGAACCCAATGGTCCCAGAGGCCGAGCGACAGTTTGCCGCCGGCATTTTGGCCATGCACGTTCACCAGGGGCAGGGCGCTGGCCACAGCGCCCAGGGCACCAGCGCGCAGCACGGTACGACGGGAGAACCCGTTGCCTTCCATGATCCGTAAACCTCCTCCGCACGGGCGACATGCGTCGCCTTGGGCCTTGTGGCCACTCGTTGCGAAAGGAACGTTAGGCGTTGGGACGTGCTTCTTGCAACGGTTCCCGCACGATCCCCGCAGCCTTGCGTATTTTTTATCCTGCTGAGCACCGCACGCAGCAATGCGAGCCCACCGCCATTCATATCATTATTGCAACAACATCAGGCGCTGAGCTGCAGCACGAGCGCCACCAGTTCCGCCTGCCGCCGGCAGCCGGTCTTGCGCCGGATGGAGGCGAGATGCGACCGCAAGGTTTCGAGCGAGACGCCGCGCCGCCGGGCCTGCCGCTTCAGGTCCTGCCCCATCGCCAGCCCTGCCGCCAGCGCCGCCTCGGCGGGAGAGAGGCCTAGCAGGCGCTGCAGCAGCGCGGCGGAGGGCGCCCGCCGCCGGGCGCGGTCCACCACCAGCACCACCGCGCCCGCGAAGTCCCCGAAAGGCCCCGCGATCCCCGCGCGCAACGGCAGGACCTGAGCTGCCCAGGGAGGCGCTCCGGAGGGCCGCGGGATGCTCAGCCCGGTGCCGTCGGGCAGCAGGCGGATGCGGCCGGACTGCACCGCCAGCACCAGGTCGAGGGCGTGGCGCAGGGCCGTTCGCGCCGCGCCGTCGGCGAGATCCAGCCCGACCGGGCTCAGCGCCAGCCCGTCGCGCAAGGCCGCCATCTCGCGCAGCGCCCCATTGGCATGCAGCAGCCGCCCCCGCGGGCCGATGACGGCAACGCCTTCCGGCAGCGCGTCCAGCCCGGCATCCAGCGCGGCGGCCCGGGCTTGCGACAGCCGCAGCCGCGCTTCCGCCTGCAGGGCGCGCCGCAGGTGCGGGTAGAGCGCGGCCATGAAGGCCTCCTCCTCCGCCCCGAAGGGTTCCGCACGCTGCGGCCGGTGCACGCTCAGCACCCCGATCGCATCCTCCGGCTCGGCGACGCTCGCGCTGAGCGTGTGGAAGCCGGAGCCGGAGATCTTCTTGCGCCCGAACTCGTTCCAGAACATCGAGCGCGCGAAATCGCGTGGCGGGCAGAGCCGGTTGAAGCTGAGCACGCCGCGCGGCTGCCGCAGGGCGGCGGCGACGCGCGGGTCGTGGGGCAGCCAATTCGTTTCGTAGTCCGCCAGAATTTCCGGTTCGATGGCATGCAGTGCGGCAGCGCGGGCTCCCGTCGGCGCCTCGCCGGCAAGCGCGATGCGGCTGATGAAGCCGGTTTCCGCCTTGAGGGCCTGCGCCACCGCAGCGAGTTGCGGCTCCAGCGAACCACCTTCGAGGACGGCCCCGTAGAGCTCCAGCGCCACATCGCGGGGGTCGAGCATATCGTTTCACTTCCCGCCGAGGGTTTCCCTTGTCTGGCGGCCATATAGGGCGGCCTGGAACGAAAGGGGTTCACCCAAACGGGTGGCTATCCCAAGGGGCTTGCCGAAAGGCGGAGGGGGCGCGAGGCTGCAAATCGCCGGCACGGCCGGCGCAGACCCGGAGGTGCCCCATGAACGCCATGACGCTCCCTGCCCACGCCGATGTCCTCGCCGCCGCCGAGCGGCTGCGCGGCCGTGTGGTCCGCACTCCCATGCTGCGCCACCCGCTGCTCGATTCGCTGACCGGCGGCACCGTGCTGGTGAAGCCGGAACCCTTGCAGCGCACGGGAAGTTTCAAGTTCCGCGGCGCCACCAACGCCGTGCTGAAGCTCGATGCCGCGCAGCGCGCCGCGGGGGTGGTGACGCATTCCTCCGGCAACCACGGCCAGGCAGTGGCCTGCGCGGCGGCGGCCGAGGGGGTGAAGGCGCTGATCGCGATGCCGCAGGACGCGCCTTCCATCAAGGTCGAGAGCACCCGCCGCTGGGGCGCCGAGATCACCTTCTTCGACCGCGCCACCACCGACCGCGAGACGCTGGCCCAGCGCCTCGCCGAGGAGCGCGGCGCCACCGTGCTGCCCCCCTTCGACCATCCGGACGTCATCGCCGGCCAGGGCACGCTGGCGCTGGAACTGGCCGAGGATGCCCGCGCCGCCGGCCTGGCGCTGGACGCGCTGGCCGTCTGCACCGGCGGCGGCGGGCTGATCGCCGGCTGCGCGCTGGCCATGGAGGGCGCCTCCCCGGCTACCGAGGTCTGGGCCGCCGAGCCCGAGGGCTGGGACGACACCGCCCGCTCCCTCGCCGCCGGGGAGCGCATCGCCAATGACGGCCAGGGCGCCCTGCTCTGCGACGCGCTGCTCTCCATGCGCCCGGGCGCGCTGACCTTCGCGGTGAACCAGCCGCGCCTCGCGGGCGGCGTGGCGGTGACGGAGGCCGAGGTGTTCCGCGCTATGCGCGTGGCCTTCGAGGCGTTGAAGATCGTGGTGGAACCGGGGGGCGCCGTGGCGCTGGCCGCCCTGCTGGCCGGCAAGATTCCGGCGCGCGGCCGCACCGTGGGCGTGGTGCTCAGCGGCGGCAATGTGGACCCGGCGGTCTTCGCCCGCGCCCTGACGGCCTAAGGGGCGGCGGCGGCCCAAAGGGCCGCCGGCCGCGCCCTCAGGCCAGGAGGTCGGGTGCCGGCTGGTGCGCCTCGGCCCGGGAAGGCTCTACCTCCGCCTCCAGCAGCGGGACTGCCGTCGGCGCTCCCCCGGCCCCGCGGAACCGCACCCGCGCCTGCAGCCCCTCCCGCGCGAAGTCCAGCGCGACCTCGGTGCCGGCCCCGAGATCCGGCGCCAGCGCCCGCTGCAGCAGTCGCGAGCCGAAGCCGCGGCGGT
The DNA here is from genome assembly GCA_035556695.1 of Roseomonas sp. GTDB lineage: Bacteria > Pseudomonadota > Alphaproteobacteria > Acetobacterales > Acetobacteraceae > Pseudoroseomonas. The sequence goes on along the minus strand of DATMFR010000052.1, from coordinate 94,883 downwards.
CGGCGGGCGGCGGCGTCACCGGCGGGCCGTCACTCTCGGCCCAGCGCAGATGCGTCCAGCCCTCGGCATCGGTCCGCCACTGGACCCGGACCCGGCCTGCTTCGGTGGAGAGAGCGCCGTATTTGGTGGCATTGGTCGCCAGCTCGTGCAGTGCAAGGACGATGGCCTGCGCCTGGCTCGGGCGCAGCAGCACGCCCGGGGGACCCTCCAGCAGCAGGCGTGGCGGCGTCTCGTTGAGCCAGGGGCCCAGCGCGGCCCCCGCCACCTCGGCGAGGTCGGTGGGCTCCCAGTCATGCGCCGTCAGCAGGTCGTGGCCGCGCGCCATGGCCTGCAGCCGCGCCCGGAGCGCCGCCTGCATCTGCGCGGGATCGCCGCCCGTGCGCCGCAGGGTGATGTCGGTGATGGCCAGCACGGCGGTCAGCGTGTTCTTGACCCGGTGGTTCAGCTCCCGCACCAGCAGGTCACGCCCAGCCTCGGCCCGCAGCCGCGCCGTGACATCCTGCAGCGCCACGCCCACCCCCTCGATCCGCCCGCTGGCATCCTCGATCGGGTGGAAACTGGCCCGGAACTGCCGCAGGTTGCGCACCGCCCCGGGCGCCTCCGCCGTCATCGGCACGTCCAGCACGGGCTTGCCGGTGCGGAGCACCTCGCGATGGGCGTCCTCCAGCGGCTCGCAGAGCGAGGCGGGCAGGATCTCGGAAGCCCCCCGCCCGATATGCTCCGCCGGCGGCAGGCCCGAGAGCGCCGCCAGCCTGGCATTGACCGAGACGAAGCGGAAATCGCGGTCCAGCAGCGCCAGGCCGACGGGGATGGTGTTGTGCAGCACCCGCAGCTCGGCGAGGGCGCGCAGGGCCTCCGCCTCGCCCTGCGCATCCTGGGCTGCCGCCTCTTCCGGCGACGGCCGCAACGCCCGGGCGGCCATCAGCAGCGCCGCCAGTGCGGCCAGCCCGCCCATCGCGAGGCGCGAGGGTGGCACGCCGCCGCTCTTCTCCACGGCCGGCGGGCGCGCCACCACCAGACGCCAGTCCGGCGCCAGCCGCAACGGCCGGACCGCCCGGGCGAAGGCCTGGCCTTCCCCGGACGGGCCGCTGGCCGGGACGGCCGCCTCGGCGGGAAAGGCGATCTGGGTGGCCGTGGCCACCAGCGTGCCGTCCGGCTCCACGACCGCCGCGGTCATGCCTGCGGGCAGGGCACCGTCCAGCACGGCGCCGATCACCTCGGGCTGCATCTCGGTGATCAGGACGGCGATGCGCCGCTGTGCCCGCTTGACCGGCACCGCGATCACCAGCCGGGGCGGGCCATCCCCTGCACCGGAGGAACGCATCACGGCGGTGCCGCCGCTCTCCAGCGCCCGCAGCGCCGGCGCGGCATCCTCCAGCGCCGGCAAGATGGCACCGAAGGGAAGCGTGGTGTTGATCAGCTGGGCCAGGGAGAGGTCGGCCAGCATCACGGGCGCCTCCAGCACGCCCGCGGCGGCCAGCGCATGGCCATAGAGCGCCCGCAGGTCGGCGTCGGGCCGGTCCAGCACGGGCGAGGCCGCCAGTGCGGCGAGAATCTGCGCACGGTGCTCCAGCTCCGTGTCCACCGCCGTGGCGAGGACGCGGCTGGTCTCGGTCAGGGCGGCGGCACGCCGCGCGGCATCCTGCCCCTCGGAGTTGGCGGGCAACAGCAGCGCGAGGGCAGCGGCAGCGGCGGCGCAGCAGGCCGCCAGGGCTGCCACCATCCGGCTGCCTCGCCCCCGCGCCGTAAGCTGCCTGCGCTCAGATCCCATTTCCCGCATATCCCGTTATGGTGCTATTGCTGGCCGACGTTGGGTAGCAGCCAGCGGCCGTCTCGCAGCTTTCTCAACCAATGGTTATGATGCGCCTTCACCTTACAATCATCCTGGCAGCTTTTCTGACCTCATGCGGCATCCAGCCATCGCAAAATGGCTGGTCGCCCTCCACCGGCTGGCGGACCGGCGGCTCCTCCGACGCGTCTTCGGGCGCCCGGCAGCGGCGGCCCGGGCGGCCAGAGTCCGGAACCTCCCGCGCCACATCGGCACCGGAGAGCCAGGACCCGCCCGCTTACCGCGTCTTGTCCGACGGAACCGTCGGCTGCGCAAATCCCAAGGGGCTGCGTGAGCTGCGCGACCTCCGGGATTCGGGCGAAGGAACGCCCCGCGCCCTGGCGGAAGCGCACCGGAACGGCCAATGCATGACCGTCTTTAAGGTCAGCCGTTGGAAGCTGGAAAGCACCGAGGATGACGTGATCGGGCTCAGCCTGCTCAACCCGGCCCCCGGCCAGCGTGCGAGGACGCTGTACTTCCTGCGCGGAGAGGTGGAAGCGCAGCCCTGAACCCTCGCTTTTCCTGAACAGGGCGCCCGGGAAACCGCACAGGCTCCACCAGGGGCTTGCGCAGGGCGCGCGGCTCAACCCGGCTCCCGGAAGGGCGAGGCTTCGGCGAGCTCGGCCATCTCCTGCTCCACCGCGGGGCGCTCGGCCTCCAGGAACTCCGCCACGGCACGACGCAGGCCGCGATGCGCGATCCAGTGCGCGGAATAGGTGGGCACCGGCAGATAGCCGCGCTGGATCTTGTGCTGCCCCTGGGCCCCGGCCTCCACCCGCTTCAGCCCCTGCGCGATGGCGAAGTCGATGGCCTGGTAGTAGCACAGCTCGAAATGCAGGAAGGGCGTCTCCACCGTGGTGCCCCAGTTGCGGCCGTAGAGCGCGTCGCGGCCCATCAGGTTCAGCGCGCCCGCCACCGGTTGGCCATCACGCTCAGCCACCATCAGCACCACGCGGTCGCCCAGCCGCTCGGAGAGCAGGGGCCAGAAGCGCGCGTTCAGGTAGGCGCTGCCCCATTTGCGGTCCACCGTGTCGAGGTAGAAGCGGTGGAAGGCGGCCCAGTGCCGCCGGGTGATCTCGGCCCCCCGCAGGGTGCGGAAGGTCAGGCCGGCGGACTGGGCCTCCCGCCGCTCCCGCCGCAACTGCTTGCGCTTGCGGCTGGACAGCGCGGCCAGGAAGTCCTCGAAGCTGCCATAGCCGGGATTGGTCCAGTGGAACTGAGTGCCGAGGCGCTGTAGCCAGCCGATCTCGCCCAGGGCCTGCCACTCCGCCTCGGTGCAGAAGGTGACATGCGCGGAGGACAGGCCGAGCTGCCCCACCACCTGCGTCAGCGCCTCGCCCAGCGCCTCCGGCCCGATGGGCGCGTCGGGGCGCACCAGCAGCCTCCGGCCCGGCACGGGGCTGAACGGCACCGTCACCTGCAGTTTCGGGTAGTAGCGGCTGCCGGCGCGCTCCAGGGCGTGCGCCCAGGCATGGTCGAAGACGTATTCGCCATACGAGTGGCTCTTGGCATAGGCGGGCGCCACCGCCACCAGCTGGCCCGCGCCATCGCGCAGCGCCACGTGCTGCGGCAGCCAGCCCGTGCGCGGACCGGTCGAGCCACTCTCCTCCAGGGCCGCGAGGAAGGCATGGCTGACGAAGGGGTTGTCCAAGCCGGCGCAGGCATCCCACTCCGTCGCGGCGATTTCCGCGATGGAGGGATGCAGGCGCAGGGTCAGTTCCTGGGGAGCACCATCGGACATGATGCGCAGCATGTGCGCGGCTTTCGGGCGGCTGCAAGCGTGCAGCGCAGCATGAGAGACCGGCAGGTGGGGAATGGGGCTGATGAAGGGCAGGCGGAACCAGGCATGCTGTTCCCACCGATCCTCCGGGAACTCGCCGGGATGACGCTGTCGCCCCGGCCCTGCTTTCGTTCAGCGCAATGCGCGGGTGGGCCGGCAGCATTCGGCCGTGGCGCCGGCCAGCCGCAGCATCCGGCGCGCCGCCACCGCCGCCCCCGCCGCGCCACCAGCCAGCTTGGCCGCATGGCCCTCGACGAACTGCTCCACCCCTGCCTCGGCCACCAGGTCGGCCCCTGCCGTCAGCCCAGCTGAGAGGGCCAAGCGCCGCAGCAGCCGCCACAGCACCGCCGCGCCTGGCCGGACACCGTGCAGCACCGCCACCTGGCGCATCAGCCGCAGCCCGATCAGCGCCATCGCCCCGGCATCCAGCGCCGGCGAGGGCAGCACCGCCGCCGTCAGGAAGACCTGCCCGGCGGCCTGCCGGCCCATCGCCTTCACCCGCGCATCCAGCACCGGCACGAGGCCCGTGGCCAGCAGGCCGCGCGCCTCGGCCATGCTGCCGGCCTTGTGGAGTTCCGCCACCGCCGCGGCCGCCTCCGGCAGGCGCTGCGCCACGCCTTCCGCCCAGCGCAGCAGCGCGGCCGGCGGCTTGGCACCATCCGGGGTGTCGCGCACCGCCTTGGCGAGGTCATCCAGCGCGTCCAGCCGGCGCAGCGCCCGCCACTCGCGGCCGAGCGCCGCCAGCATCAGCCCGCCCACACCCGCGCCCAGCGCCGCACCCAGCCATCCCAGCACCGGGGAGGCGGCGAACAGGTCGTCCAGCATCAGGCCCAGGCCAAGCCCGAAGCTGCCCAGCACCAGAAGCCCCGCCGCCGCGCCGAAGGTGCCGAAGGAGGCGAGCCAGCCGGCACCCTTGGAAGCCGTCTCCGGCAGGGTGAGGTCCACCGGCGCGCCATGCCGGATCAACCCACCCGCTTCCTGCTCCAACAGCGCCGGGCCGAGCGAGGGGTCGATGGTCTTCGTGGGGCGCGCGGGCTCGTCGGCCCAACCGGGGTTCGTGCTCATCGGGCGCAAGACTGGGGAGAATGAATTCTCCCCAGCCCCCTCTTCTTTTCGTTCTGGCAGAAAGAAGATGGGGGTTTGGGGGAATTCTTTCCCCCAAACTTTTTCATCATAGCGCGTCCTCCAAGAGCCAGGCGAGCAGCCGGTCCATCCCCAGGTTCGGCAGCCCCTCCCGCCCTTCCGGGTCCACCACGGGTGGCCGGAACACCGGCAGGGCGAAATAGGGCCGCTGCCAGAAGGGATCGCCGGAGGCCGGCGGGGCGGCGGGAATATGGCCTGGCCGGAAAGGGCGTCGCCGGGTCTCCCCCAGCGGCACGCCATAGACCACCGGCGCCTCCCCGGCCGGGCTGCCGCCCTCCTCCGTGCAGCGCAGGGCGGAGAGGGTGAGATGGTTCACCGCCCGCCCGCCATCCCCGCCGCCGACCATGCCGCGGAACAGGCTTTCAAAGGCCGGGCGCTGCGCTTCGGGAACATAGTCGGCCTTGGTAGCCACGAAGGCCACTCGCTTCAGCGTGGAGCGGAAGAACCAGCGGGAACGGGAGCGCGCGTCATAGGCACGGGCGATCTGCGCCACCGCCTGCCGCGCATCCTCGAAGGCCCCTTCCCCGGCGCAGAGGGCGCCGAGCGCGTCCACCAGCACCACCTGCCGGTCGAAGCGGGCGAACCAGGGATCGAAATAGCTGCGCCGCATGTCGTCCCGATAAGCCTCGAAACGGCGCGTCAGCAGTTCGCGCAGCGAGCCGGGCGCCGGAGCGCCGCTGCCCGGCAGCGGAAAGAACCACATCATCGGGCTTTCGCCCTTCGGGCCGGGTACCAGGAAGCGGCCGGGTTGCAGCCAGCGCAGGCCAAGCCGGTCGCGCAGCGCCACCAGCAGGTCGCGGTAGAGCATGAAGCCACGGCGGGCGACCGCCTCCTCCGCCGGGGCGGCGGCGTCCAGGCTGGCCAGGAAGGCGAGGAAGTCCCCGGCCAGGGCGGTGCGCGGCGGCTGGCGCAGCAGGGCGAGCGTGTGGGCGGACCAGGCGGCAAAGTCCTCATCGAGCAGCGGCAGGTCGAGCAGCCACTCGCCGGGATAGTCGAGCAGCTCCAGCCGCACCCGGCGCGGCGGCAGCCAGCGGCCGAAACGCCCACGCCGCGCCACCACCAGGGTCAGGCTGACGGAGGCAAGATCGCTGGTGCGCGGCGGCCAGTGGGGATCAGCGCCGGCGAGGTCACGCAGCTTGTCGGCGGCGTCGAACCAGTCCAGCGCCTGGGTCCCCGCCGGTTCCAGGCGGACGCCCTCGATCCGCGTGCCCGTCGCGGCGAGCTGCCGCCGCAGTGCCGGCAACGCGTCCCGCCCGCGCCCGAGCGCCAGCAGGTTGGCGATCATCGAGGTGATGAACACCGTCTTGCCCGAACGGCTGAGGCCGGTGATGGCGACGCGAAGCGTGGTTTCGTTGAGCGCGCGTTCCGCCTCGCTGGTGAGCCGGGCGATCCCGTGCCCGATCCGCTCCATCCCTGCCGCCATGATCCTCCGCCTTGGTATTCCGCCACCGGATGTGGGGATCGGGGGCAGCGGGCGCGAGACGTCAAGCCATACCTTTGACGTCCCGTGCGCCTCGCCTCAGCGGAGCTGGCTTGTCATTCGTGCCCGTGGCAGGCGCAGCAGCTGCGCGAAGCCCTGCTCCGCCACCACCTCGACGCCCTCCGGCAGTTCCACCGCCCCCCGCTGGTCGGGCATGTCGGTGTTCAGCACGAGGGCATAGTCGAACCGCTCGCGCCAGCGCCGCACATAGGCCTGGCTCGCCGGCAGCGGATAATCCGGGTCCGAGAGGGCGGCGACCGAGGCGATCTCGCCTTCCGGCACCGCGATCTCGGTGAAGGGCGGCTGCACCACCAGCGGCTGCTTGCCACGGGCCGAGAAGAGGTTGGGCACGAAGGACTGGCGCCAGAGCGTCGCGAAGGCAGCAGCCTGGGTGTAGGAGGCCATGCGGTCGGCGAAGAAGCGGCCGAGCGGCGCGCCGGCGACCGCCTCGCGCGCCGGCTCATGCTGCAGCGGCAGGACCGCGCTGTGCGGCGGCAGGGCGGCCAGCACGGTGCGGATCGCGGCGACATCCGCATCGGACCGGGCCCAGTGGCGGGCCACGTCGAAGGTGCGCAGCGCGCTCAGGGCCGCCAGCGCGATGGCCGCGCCGATCAGCACCGGCCGGCTGGCGAAATCGATGCGGATGGAAGCGGCGGCGGCCAGCAAGGCCATGATCGGCAGGCGCAATTCGATGACGCTGGTGCCCGCGATGGCCGACGGCATGAAGAGGGAGACGAAGCCGAGGATGGCGGCGACAGTGAGCAGGCCCTGATGCACGCGCAGGCGGCGCCGCAGCAGCGCAAAGGCGGGCACCGCCGCCAGCAGCAGCATGAAGACGGCATCCACCCGCATGGAGTAGGTGCGGAACGGCGAAAGCAGCGCCGCGATGCGGCTGCCGATGCCTGAGTTCCAGACGATGCCCGCGCCGCCCGCCGCCTGATCCTCGCCGGGCAGATGCGCCGCGGTGAGCGCCAGCACCAGCACCGGCAGCGAGCAGACCACCACCAGAAGCAGGCCGGAGCCCAGGAAGCCGGTGACGGCCTGCCGCGAGGCGAAGCGGTCCCCGAGGCGCGGCCCGATGATCAGTCCGCCGAGCAGGGCGGCGTAGAACAGCAGCGCGAAGGGATGCACCACGAGCAGCGCGGCGCCGAGCACCAGCCGCGCCACCCAGCGCAGCGCGGAGGGGCGCATGGAGGCGTCGAGGGCGGCGAGCATCAGCGCCAGCGCCAGCCCCATCTGGAAGGTGATGAAGCCGAAGATCAGCGGCATCGTCCAGGCCAGGGCCGGCAGGGCGAATTGCCAGGCGTTCCAGCCCAGCAATCGCCGGTTCAGCAGCAGGCAGCCGAGCGGCGGCCCGATGATGGCGAAGGCCAGGATGCCCTGCGCCACATGCTCGCCCGAAATCCAGCCCGCCAGCGCGCGGGCGATGAGGTCGCCGCCGATATTGGTGAAGGCGCGGGACCAGTCCGCGCCATACATGTCCGGCATCTGCACGATGCCGCCGCCGAGCAGCCAGAGGCGCGCCGCATGGTTGGGGAAATCCCCCAGGACCGGCATGGGCGAGAGCATCAGCGGCACGAGAAGCATCAGCGCGAACAGCGCGACCAGGCCGCTGCGCGTCAACCCACCGACAGGGCGCATCACAAGACTCCGGAATCGCCGCGGCTCAGCCTTTGGGCTGCGAGCCGTAGACGACAAGGCTGTTGAGAACGTAACCGAAGGCGAAGGTGACCACCACCGAGCCGAGCTTGGCCGCCAGCAGCGGCATGAAGCCCGAGAGGGCCGCGAGCGAAGCCAGCGACACCAGCAGGCAGGCGAGGTTCACCGCCACGAAGCGCAGCACGCGGGACAGCGAGGCCAGCCGCACCTGCCGGCTGCGGAAGGTGAGCTTGCCGTTCAGTAGGTAGCTGTTCAGCGCGCCGAGCGAGTAGCTGAGGGTGTTGGCGGCCAGCGGCGGGATTGTCGTGAAGGTCACGAGCAGGGTGAAGGCCAGCAGGTCAACCGCCGTGTTCAGCACGCCGACGCTGGCGAAGAGCAGCATCTCCCGCAGCCGGACGGCGCGCGCCGTCGTGCCGCCAAGGGGAGCCGCACCCGCGGGGAGGATGGATCGAAGCCGCGCAGGCACTCAGCGCTCCCCGGACCAGGCCGCCACGATGTCGTCGCGCACGCCCGGCTCCAGGCGCGAGAAGTTGCTGGGCACGTCGTGCAGATGCTTGCCGGCGCGGATCGACTTCACCATGAAAAGCGGACGGCCCTTCGTCTCCTGCACCAGCCGGCCAAGATACTCGCCGAAAACGCCGAGCATCAGCATCTGCAGCCCGCCGAAGAAAGCGATGGCGGTGATGATGCTGGCCCAGCCCGCGACGACGACGTTCTGCGACCACTGATACAGCGCGTAGAGCAGCAGCATCATCGAGAAGCCGGCGGTGGCGAGCCCGACCCAGACGGCGATCCGCAGCGGCACCGTGGAGAAACTCGTGATGGCATCGACGGCGAAGCGGATCATCTTGCTGAGCGGATATTTCGACGAACCCGCGAAGCGTGCGTGCCGCTCATAGGGCAGCGGCACCTGATTGCCGCCGATCCAGCTCACCATGCCGCGGATGAAGCGCTGCCGCTCCGGCATCAGCAGGAAGAGGTCCACCACGCGGCGGCTCATCAGGCGGAAGTCGCCCGTGTCGCGCGGGATCGGCACGCTCGTCAGCTTGGTCAGCATCCGGTAGAACAGCCCGGCCGTCGCCAGCTTGAACCAGGTCTCCCCCTCGCGCGAGATGCGCTGGCCATAGACGACGTCGGCGCCCTCATCCATGCGCGCCATCATCGATCCCAGCAGCTCGGGCGGGTCCTGCAGGTCGGCATCGATCAGCATCACCCGCTCGCCATTGGCGACATGCAGGCCGGCCGTCGCGGCGAGCTGGTGGCCATGATTGCGCAGCAGCCGGACGCCGACCACATGCGGGTCAGTGTCGGCCAACGACTCGATGATGCTCCAGGTGGCATCCTTCGAGCCGTCATCGACCAGCACGATTTCGTAGGAACCTGTCAGCGTCTGGCAGGCTGCCGCGACGCGCGCATGGAACTCCCGCAGGCTTTCTTCTTCATTGTAGCAAGGAGCAACCACGGAGATGAGCGGCCGGAGCTTGGTCCGGATAGTTTCCATGCGGCAAGGGATCCTCTGGAGGGGGGGAGGCGTCTCCTTTATAGAGGCCGTTTCGCCAAAAAAAGATCACGACTCTGCGTGAAGCTTTCACGCCGCCGTCAGCCGAGCGCGCAAACGCTTGAAAAGTTTACTGTGCTTCCCAGCAACAAAGCAGATGCCACTGGCGCGCTCAGGCCGGGGCCGGCGGCGCCGGCCCCGCTCCAGCTCCGGTGGACCGCGACGCTCAGTCGAGCTCGAACATGCCTTCGACCTCGACCGCCGCATCCATCGGCAGGGAGGGAACGCCGATGGTGCTGCGGGCGTGCCGCCCCACCTCGCCGAACACCGCCACAGCGAGGTCCGAGGCGCCGTTCATCACCAGGGCATGCTGGGTGAAATCCGGCGTGCAGGCGATGAAGCCGCCAAGCCGCGCCACACGCGTCACCCGGTCAAGGTCGCCTCCCGCCGCCACCTTGAGTTGCGCCAGCACGTTGATAAGGCAGAGCTGCGCCGCCTGCTGCCCCGCCTCGACGCTGACCATGTTGCCGAGCTTGCCGGTATAGGCGACGACTCCCTCGCGCATCGGCACCTGGCCGGAGACCACCACCAGCTTGCCATCGGCAACGGTGGTGAAGGGCACATAGTTCGCCACCGGCGCGGCAGGGGTGGGCAGGGTGATGCCGAGCTCGGCAAGGCGCGCTTCGATGCGACTGGCCATGAGGCGTCGTCTCCTTCAGGCAACAGGAAATGGGGTGCTGGTCGGCTGAGCGGCGCCGCTCAGCCGACCAGCCGGAAGCTGCGCCGCCGCGCGGCGGGCGAGGGCTGCACCGGCAGGCTCAGCGGCAGCATCGGCCCGCGGTCGGCCGGCGTGCCGGTCGCCTCGGCCGCGCATTCGTCGAGCGAGGGGTCGGGCCAGATCTGCCGTGCCGCCGCGCCGTCCAGATAGGCCATGGCGAGGCGCCGGAAAGCCCAGTCCAGCACCGAGGTGGCGCAAAGGATCTCCCCGTCACCCTCCACCGCACCGGCCGGGCCGAAGCGGGTATAGGCGAAGGCGGTGACATAGTCGGAGAGCGGCACCCCGCGGGCGAGGCCGATATTCACCGACTGCAGGAAGCCCTCAAGAAGGCCACGGAAGCCGCTGCCCTCCTTGCCCATGGAGAGGGTGATCTCGGCCAGGCTGCCATCCGGCGCCTCGGCGGCGCGCAGCATCACGCGGTGGCCGCCGACCAGCACCTTCCAGACCGTACCGCCCGCCAGGGCGGGGCGCGGCGGCGGCAGCGGGCGGGCCGGCTCGGGGCGCGCCAGCGGCGCGGGGCAGGCGGCGTGCAGGTAAGGCGCGACGGCACGCTCCATCGCGGCGCGGGCCGAATCGGGCACTGGCGCCAGCAGCGCGGCGGCGCGCTCGCCATGCAGGGCCGCGGCGCGCAGGGCGGCGCGCGTCGGCCGCTCCGCCACGCCGCCATCTTCCGCCTGCACGTAGCGCGTGGCGCCCTGGGCGGGGGCGATCCCGCCCGTCTCGGCGCCGAGCAGCGCCTCGGCGGCGTCAGGCGTGGTCAGCACGAAGCAGCCCTGGTGGCGCAGCCCATGGGTGGCGCCGGCGGCGTCCAGCGCGCGGCGGGCGGCCAACGCAAGCCCCGGCACCGCGCAGCGGGCGGGCGGCGCCGGCCAGAGCAGGGCGGCCGGCTCGCGCGCGCCCAGCCGCTCGGCGAGGCGGGCGCTGGCGCATTCGGCGGCGCCGCGCGTCAGGGCGGCCAGGCAGCCCGCCACGTCCCGCGCCGGCTCCGAGTCGTAATCCAGCCCGAGCGCCGCCAGCAGCCCCGCGAGGTCCGCGAAGCCAAGGCGCAGCCGCGTGGCCTTGCCGCCGGTCAGGATCTCCAGCGTCTGCACGGCGGCGCCCACCGCCGCAGTATAAGAAGCCGAGTCGAAGCCACCGGCATCGTCCAGGAAGGCGGGCAGGTTGAGCACGAAGCGCGGCTCGGCCTTGCCCTCGCCCCGCCAGGTGGCCGCACCCGGCGCACCACGGCGGGACAGCACCAGCCCGCGCAGCGACTCGGCCAGCTTCGGCGCCTCGGCCGGCTCCAGCAGCCCGGCCTGCAGGCCGCGGCCGACCAGCCGCCCGATCCAGCCTTCCGCCAGGGCGGGCAGCGCCGCCGGCCCGGTGCCCGGCGCCAGCAGGGCGAGCGCCTGGGCGGCCTCGTCCTCCCAGGCGGCCGGCAGCGCCAGGCTGCGCGGTTCGGAATCCGGGTCCGCCGCTGCGCGTGTGCGCCGCAGCGCGATACCTTCCCAAGCAGTGCCAGCCATGCGTGCCATGCACCCAGGCTAAACCGGGCGCGCGTGGCAGGAAAGGCGCATCCGGTGGCAAACTGGCAAGCCCCGCTCCAATATGATGGCGGATGCCGGTGCACCTTCCCCCAGCCCCCCGCATGTGCGAAGGAAGCGCCCGCAAGAGCGCTCCCCCTCCCCCGCGTGGCGCGGCTCCCGCTGGAGCCACCTGCGCAGCCTTGATGGAATCGACCGAGCATGTCCTTTCTGCAGCGGCTGACCACTGGCCTCTCCGCCAGCAAGATCGGCACCGACCGCTTCGGCAACACCTACTGGGAGAGCCGGAAGTCCTGGCTCGGCTATGGCCGCAAGCGGCGCTTCGTCCTGTACAACGGCGCCCCCGAGCCCACGAAGGTGCCGCCCGAGTGGCATTGCTGGCTGCACCACATCACCGACGCGCCCCTGCCGGAGAAGAAGCTCTATTCCTGGCAGAAGGAGCCGCGCCAGAACATGACCGGCACGGCGCTGGCCTACCGTCCGCCGGCGCATAGCCGCGCCGCCGCCGTCCAGCGCCCGCCCACGGCCGGCGACTACGAAGCCTGGACGCCCGGTGCCTGAGCAGGCGATGCAGCAGCGGAACTGGGCCGAGGTCGCGACGGGCGCGCTCATCCTGCTGGTGGCGGTGGCCTTCCTGGTCTTCGCCATCGGGCAGTCGGGGCGCAGCCTGAGCACCAATGGCGGAATGACCCTGACGGCCCGGTTCGACCGCATCGACGGGCTGGCGCCCGGTGCCGATGTGCGCATCGGCGGCGTGAAGGTGGGCACGGTGGTGGAGCAGCGGCTCGACCCCAAGACCTATCTCGCCGTGCTGCGCCTCAGCCTGCAGCCGGACATCGACCTGCCGACGGACAGCTCCGCCGAGATCACCTCCGAGGGCCTGCTGGGCGGCAAGTACGTCGCCCTGGTGCCAGGTGGCGCGCCGGACATGCTGAAGGACGGCGGCACCATCACCATCACCCAGTCCTCGGTGAGCCTGGAGGCGCTGCTGGGCCGCTTCATCTTCTCGGTAACGCAGATGAACACCGCCAACGGCAACAAGGAAGGGGGCGAGGAGGCGCCGGCGGCGCCCGCGACGCCCGCGCCGCGATGAGCCTGACCCCGCCGGCCCAATGGCCGGGCACCGACGGTCAGCCCCTCTCCTGCCGCGAGAAGCTGAAGGTGCTGGCCGAGAACTACGAGGAGGCCGCCACCATCCTGCGCGACATGTTCGAGGACGCGCTCCTGATGGGCGTGGACGAGGCGGCGATGCGCCGCATCCTGACCGAGCTGGTGGCGGCGCTGCCGAGCCCGCGCCGGCCGGGCGGGGACCAGGGCGGGGCGGCATGATCCGCCGCCTCCTCGCCGCCCTGCCGCTGGCCCTCGCGCTCGCCCTCCCCGCGGCGGCGCAGCAGGACCCCGGCTGGGTGCCCCAGAACACCGCCAAGCTGCAGGCGCTGGACAAGGTGACGGCCCGCGTCACCGTGCTCGACGTGGCGCTCAACCAGCCGCTCCGCTTCGGCTCCCTGCAGATCATCGTGCGCGCCTGCAATGCCCGGCCACCCGACGAGGTGCCGGATGCCGCCGCCTGGATCGAGGTGCTGGAGACCCGCAAGGACCCGAAGGGCGTGCCGATCTTCCACGGCTGGATGTTCGCCAACGCGCCCGGCGTCTCCATGCTGGAGCATCCGGTCTATGACCTGCGCGTGCTGGAGTGCCACTGAGGCGGCGCAGGTGCCGCCTCGTCACAAAACCGTGACGAAAACCCCGAAAACCGCAACCAATCCTCTGTCCTGGGTTCGTTTATGGCTTTTTCGAGGCGTCAGAGGGTTCCCCCCTGCGCCAGAGGGGGTCATATCAGGGACATCATGGAGCAAACCGCCTTTTCCGACGGCCCGCCCGTGCCTCCGCCGCTGCCTGGAAGCCAGGCAGCCCTCTTCCTAGACCTCGATGGCACCCTGATCGAGATCGCGCCACGGCCGGATGCCGTGGTGGTGCCTCCTCACCTGCCGGGGCTGCTGGCCCGGCTCTCCGCCGGCCTCGGCGGCGCGGTCGCCATCGTCACCGGGCGTGGCCTGGAGGTGGCCCGCGGGCTCACCCAGTCACCGCCCATCGCCTTCGCCGCCGAGCACGGCACCATCATCGAGGGCGCCGGCGCCACCGCCGAGATTCCGCCGATGCCGCCGCCGCCTTCGCCTCCAGCGGCTTGGCGCAAGGCCGCCGAAGCCTTCGCGCATGCCCACCCCGGCCTGCTGCTGGAGGAGAAGCTACACGGCTTCGTGCTGCATTTCCGGGCCGTCCCGGAGCTTGGCCCCAAGGCCACTGCCTTTCTGGAGGATATGGTGCGCGACAGCGACTTCCAGGTCATGCCCGCCCATGCCGCCGCCGAGCTGCGCCCGCGCAGCTCCGACAAGGGTACGGCGGTGCGCTGGCTGATGCAGCACCCGCCCTTTGCCGGCCGCATCCCGCTCTTCATCGGCGACGACGTCACCGATGAGTACGGCATCGATGCCTGCAAGGCGCTGGGGGGGACCGGCTACCGCATCCCGCGCGACTTCCCGGGTCCCGCTTCCGTCCATGAGTGGCTGCTCCGGCTGGCCGACGATCTGGCCGCATGACGCAACCCCTCGATCTGGCGCCGGTCGGCAATGGCATCATTGCCGGCCTGTTCGACCGTCGTGGCCGCTGCTCCTGGCTCTGCTGGCCGCGCTTCGATGGCGACCCCATCTTCTGCGCCCTGCTCGGCGGGGAGGAGCCGAAGGACGGCTTCATGGAATGCGAGATGATCGGCCTGCGGGAGACGCGGCAGGCCTATCGCCGCAACACCGCCGTGCTGGAGACCGAGCTGGAGGACGAGAACGGCAACCGGCTGCGCATCACCGACTTCGCGCCGCGCTTCCGCCGCTTCGGCCGCAGCTTCCGCCCGCCCATGCTGGTGCGGCGGATCGAGCCCCTCTCCGGCACGCCGCTGATCCGGCTGCGCATGCGCCCGCGCGCGCATTGGGGGCGGGACGTGCCGGAACGCCGCTCCGGCTCCAACCACCTGCGCTACTTCTCCGATGACGCGGCGCTGCGCCTGACCACCGATGCCCCCCTCGCCTGCGTGGCGGAGGAGGCACCCTTCCTGCTCGACCAGCCCGTCACCCTGGTGCTCGGCCCGGACGAGACGATCCCCCAGGCGGTGGAGGATCTCGGCGCAGAGTTCCTGCGCGAGACGGAGAATTACTGGCTCGACTGGACTCGCGGCCTGCACCTGCCCTTCGAGTGGCAGGAGGCGGTGATCCGGGCCGCCATCACCCTCAAGCTCTGCACCTTCGAGGAGACGGGCGCGGTGGTCGCGGCGCTGACCACCTCCATCCCCGAGGCACCGGACACCGAGCGCAACTGGGACTACCGCTACTGCTGGCTGCGGGACGCACTGTTCACGGTGCAGGCGCTGAACCGCCTCGGCACCACCCGCACGATGGAGGAGTACATCCGCTACGTGACCAACGTGGTGGCCATCTCGCCAGGCGGGGAGCTGAAGCCCTGCTACCCCCTGGTGCCCTCCCTTCCCATGCATGAGCGGCTGGCCGAGTCCCTGCCGGGCTTCCTCGGCATGGGTCCGGTGCGGATCGGCAACCAGGCGGCGGACCAGGTGCAGAACGACGTCTACGGTTCCGTCATCATGGCGGCGGCGCAGATGTTCTTCGACAAGCGCCTGCCCCGCCCCGCCGGCGAGCCGTTGTTCCGCCTGCTGGAGCGGCTGGGCGAGCAGGCCGAGGCCCGCGCCCTGACGCCGGATGCCGGCATCTGGGAGTATCGCGGCCGCGCCCGTGTCCACACCTTCTCCGCCGCCATGTGCTGGGCGGGCATGGCCCGGCTGGCCGGCATCGCGCGCTATCTCGGCCTGCCCGACCGCGCCGAGCGCTGGGCGAAGTCCGCGCGGGAGCTGCACGCGGTGATCTGCGAGCGCGCCTACCGGCCCGAGATGGGCTGCTTCGTGGAGAGTTTCGAAAGCGACGGAATGGACGCCGCGCTGCTCCTCCTGCCGGAGATCGGCTTCCTGCCCGCCAACGATCCCCGCTTCCTCGGCACGCTGGCGGCGGTGGAGAAGCGGCTTTTGCACGAAGGGTTCATTTATCGTTACGATATGGCGGACGATTTTGGGAAACCTGAAACCGCCTTCCTCGTTTGTTCGTTCTGGTACGTGGATGCGCTCGCCGCCGCCGGACGTGTGGAGGAGGCGCGCACTATGTTCGGGAGTATCCTGTCGTGCCGGAATCACCTGGGGCTACTGGCGGAGGACTTGAATCCGACACGGAATCAGCTCTGGGGGAACTTTCCTCAGACCTATTCCCATGTTGGTCTGATTCTCTCAGCGATGCGTTTGAGCCGTTCGTGGGAGCACGGTCTGTGGGGCGGGTAGTCATCGTCTCCAACCGTGTGGCAGTGCCACGACGCGGTGAACCGGCGGCTGGCGGCCTCGCGGTCGCGCTGAAGGACGTGCTGAAGGCCAGCGGTGGCCTGTGGTTCGGCTGGAGCGGCGAGACCCGCAAGGAGCCTTCGCCGGAGGCCAAGCGCCTGCGCTCGGCGGGCATCGACTACGCCACGATCGATATCGCCGAGGCCGACCACAAGGGCTTCTACGCCGGCTATTCCAACAACACGCTCTGGCCGCTGTTCCATTTCCGCCTGGGGCTGATGGAGTACGACCGGGGGGAGGCCGCGGCCTATCGCCGGGTGAACCGCCAGTTCGCCGAGGCGCTGATGCCCCTCCTCGGCCCCAACGACACCGTCTGGATCCACGACTACCAGCTGATCCCGATGGCGGCCGAGTTGCGGGCGCTCGGTGCCAAGCAGCGCATCGGCTTCTTCCTGCACATCCCCTTCCCGCCCTTCGCGGTGCTCTCCGCCCTGCCGGACGCCGAACAGGTCCTGAAGGACCTGCTCGCCTATGATCTGGTGGGGGTCCAGACCAAGCGCGACCTTGGCGGCCTGATCAACTGCTTCCAGGAGGGGCTCGGCCTGACTCCCGACGCGACCGGGGGCGTGCGCGGAGAGGTGGCCGGCATGATGCGGCGCACCCAACTCTCCGCCCACGCCATCGGCATCGACACGCGCGGCTTCGCCACCATCGCCCGCAAGGCGGCCTATGCGCCGGACACGCAGCGCCTGGTGGCCAGCATGGGCGACCGCTCGCTGATCGTCGGCGCCGAGCGGCTGGATTACACCAAGGGCCTGCCGCACCGGATGCGGGGCTTCGCCGCCCTGCTGGCGAACTTCCCGGAGCACCTGAACTGCGTCACCTACCTGCAGGTGGCTGCGCGCAGCCGCAACGAGGTCGCGAGCTACCGCAACCTGCGGCGGGAGCTGGACCAGCTCGCTGGCCGGATCAACGGCGACTATGCCGAGTTCGATTGGTCGCCGGTACGCTACGTTGCCCGCGCCGTGGCGCGCGACACGCTGGCCGGTTTCTACCGCGTGGCGCGGGTCGGGCTGGTCACGCCGCTGCGGGACGGGATGAACCTCGTCGCCAAGGAATACGTGGCGGCGCAGGACCCGGAAGATCCAGGCGTCCTGATCCTCTCCCAGTTCGCCGGCGCGGCGGAGAGCATGGAAGGCGCGCTCATCGTCAATCCGCTGGACGCGGTGGCCATGGCCGAGCAGCTTCACCGGGCGCTGAAGATGCCGCTCGGCGAGCGCAAGGAGCGTTGGGAAAGCATGATGCGCGGCCTGGAGGAGCAGACCGCCACTCGCTGGGCCGAGAGCTTCCTGGCCGAGCTTGAGGAACTGCCCCTTCCGGAGCAGGACCAGCTCTGGGCCTCGCCCACGCGCAACTGAGGGGAAAGTCTGGGGGAAGAATTCCCCCAGACCTCCATTTTCTTTCTGTCAGTTTTCACCGGCGAGGGCAGTCCCGGTCGCCCTTGCGGAGGCCGCCACCGGGGCGGCTTCCGTCCCGGCGTGAGTGCTGCAGCCAGCTGCCATAAAACGAATAGAAAAGAAGAAGAGGGGGTCCGGGGGAGAATTCATTCTCCCCCGCCCCGGCTTCCCGCTAGTCCCGCAGCGCCCGGATCGCCTCTTCCAACCCTTCCGGCGCCGCCAGCCAGCGGGTCGGCAGGGCGAGAGCCTCGGCCAGCCGTTGCTTGTACTCCGCGCGTGGGATCTCGATGGTGCCGAACTGCGCCAGGTGCTCGGTGATGAACTGGGTATCCAGAAGGGTGAAGCCCCCCAGTCGCAGCCGCGCAACAAGATGCACCAGCGCCACCTTGGAAACGTCGCGCGCCCGGCTGAACATGCTCTCGCCGAAGAAAGCGCCGCCCAGCGCGACGCCATACAGCCCGCCCAGCAGCGCGCCCCCACCCCAGACCTCGATGGAGTGGGCATGGCCCATCTCATGCAGCTCGGTGAAAAGCCGCTCGATCTCCGGGTTGATCCAGCTGTCCTCCCGCCCCGGAGCAGGCGCGGCGCAGCCGGCGATCACACCGGAAAAGTCGGCATCGGCGGTAACGGTGAAGGCACCGGACAGGACGGTGCGGCGCAGCCGGCGCGGCAGATGGAAGCCGTCCAGCGGCAGGATGCCGCGCAGCTCGGGGTCCAGCCAGTAGAGCCGGCGCCCGGCGCGCGATTCGGCCATGGGGAAGAGCCCGGCGCGATAGGCGCGGAGCAGCAGGTCAGGGGTGATTTCCACCGGGCGGCGGGACATGTCCCATCATGACCGCGGCTGCGCCCCGGCGCCAGACTAGCCGGCGGGCTTCGGCAGCCGCGCCAGGATGCGCTCGGCCAGTGCGTCATAGTTCTCGTCGAAATGGTGGCCGCCGCTGGTGCGGATGATCTCGGCAGGCGTACCCCTGAAGGCGAGGCAGGCCGTCTCGTCCTCCTCGTCGGAACCATAGACGCACTGCACCAGGGCTGGCGGCAAGCCGGGGATCTCGGGCCCTGTCGGCAAGGCGCTGGGCCGGGACATGCCGATGAAGTCGCCCACCTTGATCTCGAACGCCGCATCCTTGGCGAAGGCGAGCAGCGAGATCAGCACCACCCGCTCCTTGCTCTCCGGCTTCATCCGGTTCCAGGCGAAGGGCATGACGTCGGCGCCGAAGGAATAGCCGATCAGCGCCACCTTGGGCGTCTGCCACTTCTCCGCATAGAGGGCGATGACGCGGTCCAGCTCGGCGGCCACCGCCTCGGGGGAGCGGCGGGTCCAGAACCAGTTCAGGGTGTCGAAACCCACCACCGGAACGCCGTGATTGCGCATGTAGCGGCCGATGGTGCGGTCCAGGTCGCGCCATCCGCCATCGCCGGAGAGGATGATGCCGAAGACATCTCCCCGCTTCTGCTTCGCCGGCAGCTCGACCAGCCAGGAGGAGGTGTCGCGCTGCGCCAGGGCGGGACGGATGAAGCCGGGCCGTGCCAGCGCCAGCCCGGCGGCGGCCCCCAGGATCATGCGTCGCTTCATTTGCCGATCACTCCTCGCAAGCCGCCGGCCTGCAGCGCCGCCACATCGGCCAGGACGACCCAGGGGTCGAGCCCGCCCGGCGTGCAGAGATAGCGCGGCTCCCAGACCGGCTCGAACTTCTCCTTGAAGGCCCGCAGGCCCCGGAAGTTGTAGAAGCGTTCCCCGCGGCGGAAGACCAGCCCGCCCAGCCGGTACCAGACCGGCGCCAGGCGATGGGCGGCCAGGCCGGAGAGCGGCGCCATGCCGAGGTCGAAGAAGTCGTAGCCCAGCTCCTTGGCGCGCAGGATCAGCCGCAGGAACAGGAAGTCCATGGTGCCCGGCGGCACCTCGGGCAGTTGCCGCATCAGGTCGATGGACATCTCGCGGTGCTGCTCGGGCGTCTCCAGCAGCGTGGCGAAGGCGATGATCTGCCCCTCGCGGTCGCGCACCACGGCGACGGACTGCGCGGTGACGTAGTCCGGCTCGAAAGCGCCGAGGGAGAAGGCCTTCTCCCGCGCCTTGTGCTGGTCGAGCCAGGCGCGCGACACCACCTCCAGTTCGGGCAGCAGGGACGCGACCTCCTCGGGCGGCACCACGGCGAAGGTGAGGCCCTCCCGCTCCGCCCGGTTCAGCGCGCTGCGCAGCGGCTGGCGGGACTTTCCCTTCAGCTCGAAGGTGGCGAGCGGAACCCGCGCCGCCTCGCCCAGCTTCAGCGGCCGCAGCCCGGCATCGATGTAGAGGGGCAGGTACTCCGGCCGTACCTGGTAGAAGGCGGCGCGGCCACCCTGCGCATCGGCCATCTCGACGAAGCGCCAGACCAGGTCCACCCGCCGCTCGCGCGCGCCGACGGGGTCGAAGAGCCCGATCCAGGAGCGGCCGCGGCGGCCATACATGATGAAGGCGTCGCCCTCGGGGGCGAAGAGCAGCGCCTTGTCGCCCATCCGCACGAGGTTGGCGTCCGCCCGTCCCTGCGCGGCAACGATGGCGGTGGCGCGCGCCAGTTCCTCCGGCGTCGGCGGATGCACCTGGCTGCGGGCCGGGCGCAGCAGCGTCCAGAGTCCGGCGACGAAGAGCGCCAGCACCGCGCCGAGCGTGGCGCGCATGCCGCGCGGCGTGCTGGCATCCAGCTCGAAGCGCCACCAGAGCTGGCGGGAATATTCGACGTCCCGATGAGCGAAGAACAGCAGCCAGGCGGCGGCGGCGACCACGCCGATCACCGCCAGCCACCAGCCCGGCGTCAGGCTCGGGGTGAGCATCCGCGCGCGCCGGTCGAAGCGTTCGCGGGAGGCCACCAGGGCAATGCCGAGCAGCACCAGCAGCGGCAGCTCCAGTTCGCCACCGCCGCGGGCGATGGAGAGCACCAGCCCGGCGCCGGTCAGGCAGGTGGCCAGCCACCAGGCACCGTCCAGCCGGTGCACCAGCCCATGGGCGACGAAGATCAGCGCCAGCCCGCCGACACTGGCCAGCAGGTGCGAGGCCTCGAAGAGCGGCAGCGGCAGGGCCGGCGCGAGCAGACCGGGCGCATCACCCACCGGCGGCGTGACGCCGCCGAACAGCAGCGCCGCGCCAGCGGCGAAGGCGCCGGCGCCGAGGAAGCGCGGCATCAGCCGGGTGGCCGCGCGCACCGCGCGGGTGCCGCCCTCCAGCAGATGCGCGCGGCGGCTGACCTCGAAGCCGGCCAGCAGCAGGATGGCGAGGCCGAGCGGCAGGGCGAAGTAGGTCAGCCGGTAGAGCACCAGCGCCGCCGCCACCTGATCCAGCGGCACGGCGCTGTTGTGGAAGGCCAGCAGCACCACCGCCTCGAAGACGCCGATGCCGCCCGGCAAGTGGCTGGCGGCGCCAATGGCGATGGCCACGGCATAGAGGGCCATGAAGGAGGGCAGGTCCACCGCGCCGGAGGGCAGCAGCAGCCACAGCACGGTGGCGGCGCCGCCGATATCGACCAGCGAGATGACGCCCTGCAGCAGGATCAGCCGCGCCGGGGGCACGCGCAGGACGAAGCGGCCGAGGCGCAGCCCCTTGCGCATCCGCCCGAGCACCGCCACCACCGCCAGCGTTCCCAGCAGCGCGGCGGCCAGCAGCCGCAGCAGCGAGGCCGGCAGGCCGAACCAACCGGCCATCGGCTCCGCCTCCAGCAGCAGGCCGAGAGCCGCCACCGCGTAGAGCCCGAGCACGAAGCTGGCGGTGACGAAGACCAGCACCCGGCCGATCCGCGTGGGCTCCAGCCCGGCGGCCGAATAGATCCGCCAGCGCACCGCGCTGCCGGTGAAGGCGCCGACGCCCAGCGTGTTGCTGAGCGCGAAGCCACAGAAGGAGGCCAACGCGCCGATGCGCGGCGGCACCGCCCCCGGCGCCACATAGCGCAGGGCGGAGATGTCGTAGCAGACCATGGCCAGGAAGCTGACCGCGGTGGCAGCCACGGCCGCCAGCAGCATCGCCGGCGACTTCGACTGCAACGCGGCGATTACCTCGCCATAGTTCAACTCGCGCGAGAGGGCCTGCAGGGCACCCAGCGCCAGGACGGCGAGCAGAACGCCGCCGGCCAGCAGCAGCCAGGGGCGCAGCGCCACCAGCCGCGACCTGTCGGGCAGCCCGGCGGGCGGTGCGCCCTCCGACTGGGCAGGCGCCGACTCAGGGGTTTCGGCGGTGAGGCCGTTCATCAGCTGTTCCCAGAAGCTCGGGACCGGCGAGGGACTCAGGGCGGTTGTCATGGCACCGGGCAGGCTGCCCCCGGCCCGTAGCGAAACAATGAAAAGAGTGTGGCCGGGTTGCCATGAAGTGGCGCGCATGCCCCGGCGCCTACGCGCCGGGGGCGCCCCTCACCTGCCCCTGTCCCACGGGGTCGTCAGTCACGCAGGCCGACGAAGCGCTCCAGCCAGTGGATGGTGTAGTCGCCGGCCTGGAACTGCGCATCCTCCATGATGCGCTGGTGCAGCGGCAGCGTGGTCTTGATGCCGTCCACCACCATCTCGGAGAGCGCCCGGCGCATCCGGCCAATCGCCTCCGCACGGGTCTTGCCGTGCACCACCAGCTTGGCCACGAGGCTGTCATAGTGCGGCGGCACGGCGTAGCCGGAGTAGAGCGCGCTATCCACCCGCACGCCGAGCCCGCCCGGCGCGTGATAGGTGTTCACCCGCCCCGGGGAGGGCGCGAAGCTCTCGGGGTCCTCGGCGGTGATGCGGCATTCGATGGCATGGCCGCTGAAGGTGATCTCCTCCTGGCCATAGCCGAGCTTCTCGCCGGCGGCGACGCGGAGCTGCTCCTTCACCAGGTCGACGCCGCAGACCATCTCGGTCACGGGATGCTCGACCTGCAGGCGGGTGTTCATCTCGATGAAGGCGAACTGCCCGTCCTGCCAGAGGAACTCCAGCGTGCCGGCATTGCGGTAGCCGAGCTGGGAGAGGCCCCTGGTCACCTGCGCCCCAAGCGCGCCGCGCTCCTCGGCGGTCAGCGCAGGCGAGCCGGCCTCCTCCACCAGCTTCTGGTGGCGGCGCTGCAGCGAGCAGTCGCGCTCGCCGAAATGCACCACGTTCCCATGGGTATCGGCCAGGACCTGCAGCTCGATATGCCGCGGCCGGTCCAGGTACTTCTCCATGTAGACGGCGTCGTTGCCGAAGGCGGCCTTGGCCTCGGTGCGGGCAACCCGCCAGGCCTCCTCCAGCTCCTCGGCACTGTTCGCCACCTTCATGCCGCGCCCGCCGCCGCCGGCGGCAGCCTTGATCAGCACGGGGTACTTGATGCGCTCGGCGACCTCGCGCGCCTCCTCCAGGCTGGCCAGTTCGCCGTCGCTGCCCGGCACCAGCGGCACGTTGAGCGACTTCATCGCCTGCTTGGCGGCGATCTTGTCGCCCATCATGCGGATATGCTCGGGCGAGGGCCCGATGAAGGTGAAGCCGTGCGCCTCCACCATCTCGGCGAAGCTGGCATTCTCGGAGAGGAAGCCATAGCCGGGGTGGATGGCATCCGCCCCCGTGATGCTGGCGGCCGAGAGGATGGCGGCGACGTTCAGGTAGCTGTCGCGCGCGGCGGGCGGGCCGATGCAGACGCTCTCATCCGCCAGGCGCACATGCATGGCGGTGGCGTCGGCCGTGGAATGCACGGCCACGGTGCGGATGCCCATTTCCTGGCAGGCGCGATGGACACGCAGCGCGATCTCGCCGCGATTGGCGATCAGCACCTTCTTGAACATGGTGCGGCGCCTTTACTCGACCACCAGCAGCGGTTCGCCAAACTCGACCGGCGCGCCGCTCTCGATCAGGATGCGCGTGACCGTGCCGGCCTTCGGCGCCTTGATCTGGTTGAAGGTTTTCATCGCCTCGATCAGCAGCAGGGTCTGCCCGGCGGCGACCTTGGAGCCCAGTGTGACGAAGGGGGCCGCGCCCGGTTCGGGCGAGAGGTAGGCGACACCCACCATCGGCGAGGTGACGGCGCCCGGCGTGGACGCATCCACCGCGGCCTCGGCAGCAGGCGCCGCGGCTTGCACCAGCGCCGGGGCGGCGGCCGGCGCCGCGGCCACGGGCGCGGCCGCCACGGTCACCGGCGCCACCGTCACGTTGCGGGTAACGCGCACGCGGCTGTCCTGGTCGGCCAGTTCGATCTCGGTGAGGTCAGTCTCCCGCAGGATCTGCGCGAGCGCCCGGATTGCTTCCGGGCTGAAGGAAATGCCGCTCATAACGTCTCTCTGGGAACCTCTCGAGTGCGCCGCCCCATGCCGGTCCTGCAGTTCAGTCCTGCTCGGCCTGCGCCAGGATGCCGGCGATGCCGCGCAGCGCCAGCGCATAGCCATGCGGCCCGAGGCCGCAGATGACGCCCTGCGCCGCGCGGGACACATAGGACAGGTGCCGGAAGGATTCCCGGCGGTGAATGTTGCTCAGATGGACCTCGACCACCGGCAGATCGGAGGCCAGCAGGGCGTCCATCAGCGCGATCGAGGTATGGGAATAGCCGGCCGGGTTGATCACGATGCCCGCCGCCATGCTGCGCGCCTCCTGCACCCAGGAGATGAGCTCGCCCTCGACATTGGTCTGCCGGAAGTCGATGGCCAGGTCGAGCGCGTCCGCCGTCTCGGCGCAGAGCGCCTCGATGTCGTCCAGCGTCTCATGGCCATAGATTTCCGGCTGGCGGGTGCCGAGCAGGTTCAGGTTGGGGCCATTCAGCACGAAAATCAGCGGCGGGTTCACGTGGGGTTTCCGTCCGGTCCGATCGGCGCGCGTAGCACGGGGGGTTTCCGCCCCGCAAGCGCGGGCGCTGCAGGATGCTCCGGCCATGACCCCGTCCGGCAACCCGGTCCGCCAGCTATCTTCTTGTTCAGAAAAGAAATTTTGTCCCAGAGCGGCTCAGGCCGCCATAGCGGCGCAGCTTTCGGCGCAACGCCGGCAGGCCTCGGCGCACTCCTCCATCCCCTCCAGCCGGGCGCAGTCCTCGGCGCATTCGCGGCAGATTTCGGCACATTCCCGGCAGGTGTGGCGGTGGTGCGGCGTGCCGATCAGCATGAAATGCGCGGCGGTGCGGCAGATCTCCGCGCAGGCGAGCATCAGGCGGAAGTGCTGGGGCTCGACATGCTTCCCGCCCGCCTCCAGGCAATGCCCGGCGGCCATGGAAAGGCAGGTGCTGTAGCAGCGCAGGCACTCGTCCACGCAGCGCCGCATCTCCGGGGAAAGCTGGCCCATGGCTTTGACTCCTCTCGCTGAATGCGGAAGGAACAGGCCCGCCTCTCGCGGGTTGCGGCGCCAGGACCTGGGGAAGGCCCCCCTCCCCAAACCCAGGCCGCCGCCGCCCCTTGCGGCGTCAGAGGCTGTGCACCGCGTGCAGGTATTGGAAGTGGCGGTCGTACTGGGCCAGCACGTCCTGGATCATCTCCTCGCGGGTATAGCCCATCACGTCGTAGTCCTGGCTGCCATCCTCCAGAAAGACCTCGGCGCGATAGTAGTGCTCGTGCCGCTCCCGCTCCGGGGCACTCTCGAAATAGGTGAAGCTTGGCATGGCGTATTCCCGCATGCGGATGCCGTAGTGGAACTCCTCCGGCGCGCCGGGCATGGAGATCAGCCGCAGCCGCCCCTCCCTGCGGTGCACCTCGGCACTCAGGCCGCGGCCGCGCAGCTCGGCGGCCACGGCCTCCAGCGCAGGGGCGGCCGTTTCCTCCAGGAAGCGCAGCACCTCGGCCTTAGGCGGATGCGCGAGGATGCCGTGCAACTGGCGCTGCCAGGAGAGGCCCTGGCGCGGCGGCAGGTTGGTGGCCAGGGCGTTCTGCCGCAGCCCCTCGCGCTGCAGGCCGCGCCACAGCCCGTAGCAGATCAGCAGCATCACGATCGCAAAGGGCAGCGCACTGGCGATGGCCGCCGTCTGCAGCGCCTGCAGCCCGCCCGAGGCCAGCAGCACCGCCGCGATCACGCCCGAGGAGACCGCCCAGAAGATGCGCTGCAGCACCGGCACGTCGTCCCGCCCCCCGGCGGCGATGGTGCTCACCACCAGGGCGGCGCTGTCGGCGGAGGTGATGAAGAAGGTGACGATCAGCAGCATCGCCAGCCAGGAGCTGATCGTGGCCAGCGGGTACTGCTCCAGGAAGACGAAGAGCGCCAGGGTGACGTCGCTCTGCACCGCCTGGGAGACGGCCTGGGTGGCGCCCGAGAGATGCAGGTAGATGGCACTGTCGCCGAACACCGTCATCCAGGCGAAGGTGAAGCCGGCCGGCACCAGCAGCACGCCAAGGGTGAACTCCCGGATGGTCCGCCCGCGCGAGATGCGGGCGATGAACATGCCGACGAAGGGCGACCAGGCGATCCACCAGCCCCAGTAGAACAGCGTCCAGTCGCGCAGCCAGTCGTTCGGGTCGTAGGCGTACATGTACAGGCTGCGCTGGGCGAACTGGTCGATATAGCCGCCCAGGTTCTGCACGAAGGTGCGCAGCAGGAAGGTGGTCGGCCCGACAACGAAGACAAAGACCAGCAGCAAACAGGCCATGACCAAGTTGGCGTTCGACAGCAGCTTGATGCCCTTGTCGAGCCCGGACACCACCGAGAGCGTGGCCAGCGCGGTGATTACCGCGATCAGCACCACCTGCACCTCGAAACCCACCGGGACGCCCAGCACATGCGCCAGCCCGGCATTCACCTGCAGGGCGCCGAGTCCCAGCGAGGTGGCCACGCCGAACATGGTGCCGAGGATGGCGAAGATATCGACCGCATCGCCGATGGGCCCATGGATGCGCTCGCCGATCAGCGGGTAGAGCGCCGAGCGGAGGCTCAGCGGCAGCCCGTGGCGGAAGCTGAAATAGGCGAGGCTGAGGCCGACCACCGCATAGATCGCCCAGGCATGCAGCCCCCAGTGGAAGTAGCTGAGGCGCATGGCGGCGCGGGCGGCGGCGATGCTGGCCGGCTCGCCCTCCGGCGGCGACATGAAATGCGTCACCGGCTCGGCCACGCCGAAGAAGACCAGCCCGATGCCCATGCCGGCGCTGAACAACATGGCGAACCAGGCGCCGTAGCTGAATTCCGGCTCGGAATGGTTAGGGCCGAGGCGGACGCGGCCATGGCCGCTGACCGCCAGCCCCACCACGAAGATCAGGAAGCCGGTTACCACCAGCAGGTAGAACCAGCCGAGTTCATCGGTGATCCAGCGCTGCACCGCGCCGAAGCTGGCGGCGGCGGTCTGCGGCGCCAGCACGCCGAACAGCACGAACAGCAGGGTCAATGTCGCCGCCCCGATGAAGACCCTCGGGTTGATGGCGGCACGGCTGCGGGTCGGGGAGGCAGACTCGCTCACAATGCGTCTCCTGGAAAGTCGGGGCCGCCGGTGGCGCCGCAGCCTGGCCCGGAGCAAGACGGCGCCCGTACGGAACACTGGCTGGGCGGAAGCATGGCCGCGCCCGGCCCAGGTGGTCCCGTAACCGTCTCTGACAACTCGGCAGACCCGCTGAAGTTCTGCCTTCCCTTGCGGGTTGCACGGTGCGTCATGGAAGCTCTGACCAGAGCATGGGATGACACCGTGCCTCCGCTTGCCTAGTTTGCGCCGCAGCGTTCCACCCTGGAGGGAGGCCGAAATGACCGCGCTTGCCAGGCTCAGGCTGCCGGCACTGCTGCTGAGCGGCCTGATGGCGGCCTGCAGCCCGAGCTATTCACCCGATACCTATGCCAGCCGAGCGGTGCAGCAGGCCAACAAGGTCGAGCAGGGCGTGGTCGTCGGCCGCCGCCCCATCGAGATCGCGGCGGACGGCACCACCGGTGTGGCCAGTGGTGCCGCGGCGGGTGGCGTGGCCGGCAGCCGGATCGGCGGCGGCGACATCACCTCCGCCTTCGGGGGAATCGGCGGCGGCCTCATTGGCGGCCTGCTGGGCGCGGCCGCGGAGAAAGGCGTCGGCTCCCAGCAGGGCTATGAGTACATCGTGCGCAAGCCGAACGGCGACCTGGTCTCGGTGGTGCAGCGGGACGACACGCCGCTGGCCATCGGCCAGAAGGTTCTGGTGATCGCCGGCGCACAGGCGCGCATCGTGCCGGACTATACCGTGCCCAACGAGAACCCGCCCGGCCCTGCCCCCACCGCCACAGGTGCCGTGCCGCCTGCCGCGGCTCCGCAGCCCTCCGCCGCGCCCTCGGCGCCTCTCCATGAGGAAGCCCTGCCTCCCCCGGCCTCCGAGGCGCCGGGCGAAGCCGCACCCGCTGAGGCCGCACCAGCCAGCCCTCCGGCGGCCAACCCGGCCGCCGGCATCATCGTGCCACAGGGCGTGCCGCCCGGACTGGCCATCTGAAGGAGGCTGCGCGGCAGGCCAGGCCCGAGGACAGGCGGCGCCACGCCGCTCCCCCCCGTGATCGGCAGGGGGACCGTCGCATTCACCGCCCCGCCCCCCTTCCCCCCCGGCCCGCCGCGCGCCACATTCCCGGCATGGCGGACAACATCGAGATCACGATCAACGGGGAAACCCGCATCATCCAGAACCCGGCGACGGTGGCCGACCTGCTGGCGACGCTCAGCCTGGACACCCGCAAGGTGGCGGTCGAGCGGAACCTGGAGATCGTGCCGCGTTCCGCCTACGGCGCCACCACGCTCGCCGCGGGGGACATGCTGGAAATCGTGCACTTCATCGGCGGGGGCTAAGCCCATGGACGGCTATCAGAATCAGGCGGACGACACCTGGGAGGTCGCGGGCCACCGCTTCCACTCCCGCCTCGTCGTCGGCACCGGGCGCTACAAGTCCCTGGAGGAGACCGCCGCCGCCATCGAGGCGAGCGGCGCCGAGATGGTCACCGTCGCAGTGCGGCGGGTGAACCTCTCGGATTCCAGCGCGCCCATGCTGCAGGACTTCGTGGACCCGAAGCGCTACACCTACCTGCCCAACACCGCCGGCTGCCACACGGCACAGGACGCCGTGCGCACCCTGCGCCTGGCGCGCGAGGCCGGCGGCTGGAATCTGGTGAAGCTGGAGGTGCTGGGTCCGCCGCCCTTCCTCTACCCGGACATGCCCGCCACCTTTGAGGCCGCCGAAGCCCTCATCAAGGACGGGTTCCAGGTGATGGTCTATTGCGCCGACGATCCGCTGGCGGCCAAGCGCCTGGAGGAGATGGGCTGCGTCGCCGTCATGCCGCTCGGTGCGCCGATCGGCTCCGGCATGGGCCTGACCAACCCCTTCATGCTGCGCTCCATCATCGAGCACGCCAAGGTGCCGGTGCTGGTGGATGCTGGCATCGGCACCGCCAGCGAAGCCGCCGCTGCCATGGAACTGGGCTGCGACGCGGTGCTGCTGAACTCGGCCATCGCCCATGCGAAGGACCCGGTGCGCATGGCCAAGGCCATGAAGGCGGCGGTGGAGGCCGGGCGCCACGCCCATCTCGCCGGTCGGATGCCGCGCAACTACAGCGCCGATCCGTCGAGCCCGCTCTCCGGGCTGATCCGCTAGTCTCCCGAGGGGGCTCCGCCCCCTCCGGACCTCGCGCGGCTGTCGTGCCCAGAGGGGGCTCCGCCCCCTCCGGACCTCGCGCGGCTGTCGTGCCCAGAGGGGGCTCTGCCCCCTCCGGACCTCCCCGGCTGGGGTGACACTGTCACCCTGGCGGGAGGGTTCTGGGGAGGGCGGCGCCCTCTCCAGGACGACCGGTCAATGCGCCTCGCCGCCTCCGCCCGCCTTCTTCGGCCGCTGCAGCAGCAGGACCAGCGGCAGGGAGAGCAGGAAGCATCCGGCCATCAGCAGCAGC
Organism: Roseomonas sp.; assembly: GCA_035556695.1. Taxonomy (GTDB): domain Bacteria; phylum Pseudomonadota; class Alphaproteobacteria; order Acetobacterales; family Acetobacteraceae; genus Pseudoroseomonas. Next base: position 65,620 of record DATMFR010000052.1, on the reverse strand, counting down.
GTGTCGTTGTAGGCGAGCACGAGTCCCTGCTGCACCACCAGGTTCTTGATCCGTCCCAGGGCGGCGACGTCCGAGGCGTCGCCCAGCCGCCCCGCCATGGCCGCGCTCAAGGTGGACTGGTACTCGCCCACATAGGGCCGCGCCCAGTTCAGCGACTCCGCCATGTGCAGGCGGTGCGCGTAGGAGCGGTCGGTCACCAGCGTGTTGATCATGGCGAGCCCGATGGCGCCGCCGGCGTTGCGCATCAGGTTGTAGAGCCCGGCCGCGCCCTTGAGCTGGGCGGGCGGCATGGTGCCGAGGGCGATCTGGTTCACCGGCGCCATGGTCAGCATCATCGCCACGCCACGCAGGCCGAGGGGGAAGGCCAGCTCGGGGAAGGCGCTGTCGGCGGTGAGTTGCGCCGTCTGCCAGATGGCCACGAAGAAGAGCAGCAGGCCGCCGGCCAGCATCAGGCGCGGATCGGTGCGGGCCAGCAGGCGCCCGGCGAAGGGCGCCGTGAGGAACATGCAGACGCCGGTGATGAACATCACCTCGCCGATCTGCATCGAGTTGTAGCCGCGCACCCGCCCGAGGAAGAGCGGCAGCAGGTAGACCGAGCCATAGAGCCCGATACCAACGGTGAAGCTGAACAGGCAGCCGATGGCGAAGTTGCGGTTGCGGAAGGCGCGCAGGTCCACGATGGGCTCGGGGCGGGTCAGGGCGCGCCAGAAGAACAGCACGCCGGCGACCGCCGCCACCAGGCTCAGGTTGCGCACGGTCTCGTCGGCCAGCCAGTCCCAGCGGGGGCCTTCCTCCATGACGTATTCCAGACAGCCGAGGAAGGCGGCCATGAAGAGCAGGCCCCACCAGTCGAAGCGGGCCAGCAGGCTGCGGTCGGGGCGGTCGATATCCACCGTGCTCCACACCGCGAAGGCGATGAGTGCGCCGATCGGCACGTTGATCAGGAACAGCCAGTGCCAGGAGAAGCTCTGCGTCAGCCAGCCGCCAAGGGTGGGGCCGATGGTCGGCGCCAGCGTCGCGGTCAGGCCGATGATGACGGTGGCGCCGGCGCGCTTGGCGCCCGGGAACATCAGGAAGCTGGCGGCGAAGACCGTCGGGATCATGGCGCCGCCGATGAAGCCCTGCGCGGCGCGGAAGACGATCATGGTGCCGAGGTTCGACGCCATGGCGCAGGCCAGCGAGAAGAAGGTGAAGCCGGCGGCCGAGGCGGTGAACAGCACGCGGGTGGAGAGCAGGCGCGAGAGGAAGCCCGAAAGCGGGATCATGACGATCTCCGCGATCAGGTAGCTGGTCTGCACCCAGCTCGCCTCGTCCGGGCTGGCGGCGAGGCCGGCCTGGATCTCCGAGATGGAGGCGGAGACGATCTGGATGTCCAGGATCGCCATGAACATGCCGAGCACCATCGCCATGAAGCCGAGGCGGGCGCGCAGCGGCATCTCGGGCGCTTGCGGGGCGCTCATGGCAGTGTTCCTCAGTGGTCGCCCAGGCCGAGCGTCGCCGCGGCGGCGGCCAGGACGCCGCGCGGCGCTTCCGGATTGGCGCGGGTGTCCACCTCGGCCACCACGGAAAGGCCAGGGCGCAAACGGGCGATGGCCTCGGCGCTCTGGCCGGGCTCCAGCACCAACTTCACCGGCACGCGCTGCACCACCTTGGTGAAGTTGCCGGTGGCGTTCTCCGGCGGCAACAGGCTGAACTGGCTGCCGGTGCCGGGGGCGAAGCTGTCGACATGGGCGTGCAGCGCATGGCCAGGAATGGCATCGACGGAAATCTCGACCGGCTGGCCCGGCTGCATGCCGGCGAGCTGCGTCTCCTTGAAGTTGGCGACGACGAAGAGCGCCTGCGGCAACGGCGCCACGGCGATGAGTTGCTGACCCGGCCGCACGCGCTGGCCAAGTTGCGCCGCGCGGTTGCCGGCGATGCCGTCGAATGGCGCGCGAATCTCGGTGTAGGTGAGCGCGATGCGCGCCTGCTCCAGCGTGGCGGCGGCCTGGTCACGCCGGGCCGCGGCCTGGGCGAGTTGCGCCTGCTGCACCGGCACGGCCTGGCGACGCACCGCAAGCTCGGCCTCGGCGGCCTGCACGGCGGCGGCGGCCTTGCGCTGGTCGGCCACCGCGGTCTCGGCGGCCTGGCGGGAGGAGTAGCCGCTGCCGGTGAGGGACTGGGTGCGGCGCGCCTCGGCATCGGCGCGGGCCTGCTCGGCGCGGGCCTGCTCGATCTGCGCCTCGGCGCTGCCGATCTGTGCCTGCAACTGCGTGATCGTCTGGCGGGCGGTCTGGATGGCGGCCTCGGCCTCCTCCAGTGCCGCCTCGTCCTGCCGCACCAGCAGCCGGGCGTCACGGTCGTCGAGCCGCAGCAGCACCTGCCCGGCTTTCACAGGCTGGTTGTCGGCCACGGCGATCTCGGTGACGTCCGCCTCGATGCGGGGGGTCAGGACGGAGATATTGCCCTGCACATAGGCATCGTCGGTTTCGACGAGGAAGCGGCCGGTATGCCAATACCAGTTGCCGCCCAGTGCGGCGGCGGCCAGCACCACCACCGGCAGCACACGCAGCAGCCAGCGGCGGCGCCGCTTTGGCGGCGGCGCGCTGGCCTGCGCGGTATCGGCCGGGGGAGCGGAGGTGACGGGAGCGTTCATGGGCAATCCTGGAACTGAACGGTTCAGTTCAGCGGGCCTCCCAGGTGCGCTTTTCCGGAACGGAAGTCAAGACTGAACTGAACGGTTCAGTTTTCTCTTGAAACCGGCCAGCGACCCGCCCTAGTGACGCGCATGTCCCACGCCGCCGAGACCCTCGAAGCCTCTCCCAAGCGCCGCGCCATCCTGGAAGCGGCGGCCGCACTCTTCATGGCCGAGGGTTTTGGCGCCGTCTCGATGGATGCGGTGGCGCGCGCGGCGCAGGTCTCCAAGGCCACGCTCTACGCCCATTTCCCCGGCAAGGAGGCGTTGTTCCTCGAAATCATCAGCGCCAACTGCCGGAAGATGCAGGAGATGATGGACGTGGTGCTCTCCGCGTCCGGGCTGACGCTGGAGGGAGCGCTGACCGAACTCGGCCAGCAATGGCTACGCTTCCTGCTGCGCCCGCAGGTGCGGGCGCTGCATCGCGTGGTGATCGCCGAGGGCGTGCGCTTCCCGCATCTGGCGCGGGATTTCTATGCGGGCGGCCCGCAGTCCGTGCGCCGCTGGCTGGCCGGCTGGCTGGCGGCCCAGCAGCGCGCCGGCCGGCTGCAGCCGGATGCCGAGCTCCTGCAGGTGGCGGAGCAATTCCTCTCTCTGATGCGGGGCGACCTCTTCCTGCGGGCTACCCTGGGACTGGCGACGGAGGTGGAGGAGAGCGAGGTCGCGGCGCAGGCCGCACGGGCCGCGCGGGCCATCGTCCGGCTCTACGGCGCCATGCCGCACGAGGCGGCCTGAGCGGCCGGCCGGCGAAGCGCCATTCTCGCCGGACGGATTCGCCTTCTTTCCTGCTGCGGCGCCGGAGGCTTCCCGCTGTCCCGCCCCTGCTTCGGGAAGTTTCCGCCCAGCCTACAAAGCACACGGAAAAAAACCGGCCCAACTCTGAGAAAGGGCTTTGCGTGGCGGCGCGACATCTCTATATGCGCGCCCAGACGCAGTACGCACGTGCCTCTGGCCCCAGGCCGACGATGATCGGCCAAAGGTTTACGCAACGACGTCAAGCGTTCTGGCAACCCCGGCGAAGGCGCGAGCCTGACACCGGCCTCTTTTGGTCGCTGGTTCGTTCGACCGTTTCGTCAACTTGGGGCCGCCGCCCGAAAGGGGCGGTCCTCTCCTTTCGGATTGGAGGGTGGTGCGATGACCCCGAAGGTCTCCCGCTTCCTGCGCGACGTCGCGCCCATGACGCCTTGCCTCGTCGTCGACGTGGATCGTGTCGCGGAAAACTACGCCCGGTTGAAGGCGGCGCTGCCGCTCGCCCGGATCTATTACGCGGTGAAGGCCAATCCCGCCGCCCCGATCCTGAGCCGGCTGGTCGATCTCGACTCCTGCTTCGACGCCGCCTCGCTGGAGGAGGTGAACCTCTGCCTGGCCAATGGCGCCCGGCCGGAGGCGATCTCCTTCGGCAACACGGTGAAGAAGGAAAGCGCCATTAAGGCCGCCTACGAGTCCGGCGTGCGCATGTTCGCCTTCGACTCGGAGCCGGAGCTGCGCAAGCTCGCCCGCTCCGCGCCGGGCTCGAAGGTCTATTGCCGCATCCTCGTCGGCAATGTCGGCGCCGAGTGGCCGCTGTCGAAGAAGTTCGGCTGCGAGATCGAGATGGCGAAGGAGCTGATGGTGCTGGCCGGCGAGCTCGGCCTCGATCCCTTCGGCATCTCCTTCCATGTCGGCAGCCAGCAGACCCGCACCGACACCTATGAGGCGGCGATCGCCAAGGTCGGCCTGCTCTTCACCGACCTGAAGAATGCCGGCGTCAACGTCCGCATGATCAACATCGGCGGCGGCTATCCCGTGCGCTACCGCTCCGAGGTGCCGGAGATCGGCGCCATCGGGGACGCCATCATGGGCGCCATGGTCGAGGCCTTCGGCAACGCGCTGCCCGAGATGGTGGTGGAGCCAGGGCGCTTCATCGTCGGCGATGCGGGCGTGCTCTCCTCCGAGGTCGTGCTCGTCTCCCAGAAGGGCAAGGACGATCCGGTGCGCTGGGTGTACCTGGACATCGGCCGCTTCGGCGGACTGGCGGAGACCGAGGGCGAGGCGATCAAATACGCCTTCCGCACCCCGCATGACGGCGGTGCGGAAGGCCCGGTGACCATCGCCGGCCCGACCTGCGACAGCACCGACACGCTGTACGAGAAGTCGAACTACCGCCTGCCGCTGGCGCTCGACGCGGGGGACCGCGTGGAGCTGCTCGCCACCGGGGCCTATGTCACCACCTATGCCAGCCAGGGCTTCAACGGCTTCGCGCCCCTGGCCGAGCACTACATCTGACAAGCCCAGGCGGGGAGTTACTCCTCCCCGCCTGTATTTCTCGTTTGCGGGTGGCTGGCCGCCGGATAAACTCGCGCCATGGACGCGATTGACCGGAACATCCTCGTCGCCTTGCAGGAGAACGGCGCGGCCGGCCTGGCCGAACTGGCCAAGGTGGCTGGCCTCTCCGTCTCTGCCACCGCGGAGCGCGTCAAGCGCCTTGAGGAGCGCGGCACCATCCGTGGCTGGCGCGCCGACCTCGACCCCGCCGCCATCGGCTGCCCCCTGCTCGCCTTCGTCTTCGTCTCCATGCGGCCGGGGCGGGAGGAGAACGCCTTCCGCATCGCCATGCGCGCGGCCGAACCGGTGCTGGAATGCCACCATGTCACCGGCGCCTGGACCTTCCTGCTGAAGCTACGCCTGCCCGATCTCTCGGCGCTGGAGCGCTTCGTCGCCGACCAGGTGCGCGGTCAGCCAGGGGTAGAGCGCACCGAGACCATCCTCGCCATCACCTCGGCCAAGGAAACCGCGATCCTTCCCGTGGCGGAGGCGACGGAGGAATAGAGCGGTCGGGGGAAAGAATTCCCCCGAACCCCCATCTTTTTTCTGCAAGTTTTCGGTCGCAGTCGCCGGGGCTGCGCCAGCCCCAGCGTACGCGCGCTTCATCAGCACGCCCAAACTGACAGAAAAAAGAAGAGGGGGTCCGGGGGAGAATTCATTCTCCCTCGGCTTCAAGCCACCTCTTCCGCCCGCCAGCACGCCGCCTGATGCGCCGCACCCTCCAGCCCCGGCTCCTGCGCGCAGACCGGCGCGGCGAGCGGGCAACGGGCGCGGAAGCGGCAGCCCTCGGGGATGCGGGAGGGGTCCGGCGGCTCGCCCTGGAGGATGAAGCCTTCCGTCACTCGCGGCCCACCGACGCGCGGCGCCGCCGCGAGGAGCGCGCGGGTATAGGGGTGCTTGGGCGCGGCGAAGAGTTCCGCCGCCGGGCCGATCTCCACCACGCGTCCGAGATACATGACCGCCACCCGGTCGCACATCGAGCGCACCACCGCCAGGTCGTGGCTGATGAACAGGTAGGTCAGGTTGAAGGCGGCGCGCAGGTTGCGGAACAGCGTCAGCACCGCCGCCTGCACGGAGACGTCGAGCCCCGAGGTCGGCTCGTCGAGGATGACGAGCCTTGGCCCCAGCGCCAGGATGCGCGCCAGCCCGACGCGCCGCTGCTGCCCGCCGCTGATCTCATGCGGGTAGAGATCGAGATGCGCGTCCGGCAGGCCGACGGCGGCGACGATCTCGCGGATGCGCGCCTCCCGCGCCGCACGCGGCAGGTCAGTATGGATGATCAGCGGCTCGTGTAGCGAGCGGCGCAGGCTCCAGCTCGGGTCCAGCGAGGCGCCAGGGTCCTGATAGACATATTGCAACCGCGCCCGCACCTCCGGCGCCCGCTCCATGTCCGGCGCGGCCACCTTGCGGCCCTCGAAATGCACTTCCCCTGCCGTGGGCGCGTGGATGCCCATGATGGTCTTGCCGAGGGTGGACTTGCCGCAGCCGGATTCGCCGACGATGCCCAGCACCTCGCCCTCGCGCACGTCGAGATCCACGCCGTCCAGTGCCCGCAGCGTGCCGACGCGGCGGTTGAGCAGGCCGCGCACAGGGAAATGCCGCTTCAGGCCGCGCAGTTCCAGGATGGATGCGTCAGGCATGGGCCACGGCCTCCAGTGGCGCCATCACCGGGTGGTGGCAGGCGGTGACATGCCCCTCCCCCGCCAAGGCGGGGCGCTCGCGCTGGCAGAGGTCGGTGGCGCGGGGGCAGCGCGGGTGGAAGCGGCAGCCGGGCGGCGCCGCGCGCGGGCTGGGCACGCTGCCCGGGATGCCGACGGGGTTGCGTCCCTCCTCCGGCAGGCTGTCCAGCAGCATGCGGGTATAGGGGTGCCGCGGCGCGCCGAAGAAGCTCTCGCGCGGAGCGATCTCGGCGGTCTGCCCGGCATACATCACCGCCACGCGGTCGCAGATTTCCCAGGCCGCGCCGAGGTCGTGCGTGGTGAAGAGCACGGCCACGCCGCGCTCGGTGGCGAGGCGGCGCAGCAGCGCCAGGATCTGCGCCTGCACGGTGACGTCGAGCGCGGTGGTCGGCTCGTCGGCGATGATCAGGCGCGGCTCGGGCAGCAGCGCCATGGCGATCATCACCCGCTGCCGCTGCCCGCCCGACAGTTCGTGCGGATACTTGCGCAGCAGCCGGTCGGGCTGGGGCAGCTGCACCGCCTCCAGCATGGCGATCACCGCATCGCGGTCCGCGCGGCGCCGCCGCGGCGCGTAGAAGCTGCTGCGCGCCCCCGGCTTCCGCCGCGGCGACTTCCAGCGCATCAGGTCCATGATCTGGGTGCCGATGCGGAAGAGCGGGTTGAAGCTGGCAAATGGGTCCTGCGGGATGAAGGTGACGGCGCGGCCGCGCACCGCCCCCGCCTCGGCCGGCCCCGCCAGCATGTCGGCCCCGGCCAGCCGGATGCGCCCGTGGCTGACGCGGGTGATGGAAGGCGGCAGCGTGCCGAGGATGGCGCGCGCCAGCGTCGTCTTGCCGCAGCCGGATTCGCCCACCAGCCCGACGATCTCCCCCGGCTGTACCGAGAGGTTCACCATGTCCAGCACGCGGGCGAGGCCGCCCTCGGTGCGGAAGCCGAGCGCCAGGTCCTGCACGGAAAGGATCTCAGTCATTGCCACCACCCCGCCGCGTGCGGGGGTCCAGCACGTCCCGCAGCCCGTCACCCAGCAGGTTGAAGCCGAGCACGGTGAGGAAGATGGCCAGCCCCGGCGCCAGCGCGTACCACCAGGCCTCCGGCAGGTATTCGCGGCTCTCGGCGATCATCCGCCCCCATTCCGGCGTCGGCGGCGGCGCGCCGAGGCCGAGGAAGCCGAGCGTGGCGGCGGTCAGGATGGTGGCGCCCATGCCGATCGAGGTGCGCACGATGATCGGCGAGGCGATGTTGGGCAGGATGTGCAGCACCATCACCCGCCAGGGTGAGGCACCGAGCGCAATGGCGGATTCGACGAAGACCTCGTTGCGCATCGAGCGCGTTTCCGCATAGACGAGCCGCGCCCAGAACGGCCAGTAGGTGATGGACAGCGCCAGGATGACGTTCTCGATGGAAGGGCCAAGGGTCTGCGCGATGGCGATGGCCAGCACGATCTGCGGCACCGCCAGGAAGATCTCCGACACCCGCATCAGCAATTCGCTGAACCAGTTGCGGTAGTAGCCGGCGACGAGGCCGATCGGCACGCCGATCAGCACCGCCGAGCCGACGGCGATCACCGCCAGCGAGAGGGTGATGCGCGCGCCGAACAGGATGCGGCTGAACACGTCGCTGCCCATGCGGTCGGTGCCGAAGAGGCGGTCGGGCGCCGGCGCCAGCAGGCGGCGCGGCGTGTGGAACTGCCAGACATCCTCGGGATAGGGCGCCAGAACAGGTGCCAGCAGGGCGACGAGCAGCAGCAGGCCGATCAGCAGCACGCCCAGCATGGCGGCGCGGTCGCGCGCGAGGCGGCGCAGCATCAGCGTGCCCCCCGCGGGTCGATCGCCGCCTGCAGCAGGTCCACCAGCAGGTTGACGATGACGAACATCACGCCGGTCCAGAGCGTGAAGCCCATGATGGCGTTGTAGTCGGACTGTAGGATGGAGCGCACGGCATAGGCGCCGATGCCCGGCCAGTCGAACACCGTCTCCACCACCACGGCGCCCGCCAGCAGGATGCCGAAGATCAGGCCGAGCTGCGTCACCGTCGCGGTGATCGCCATGCGCAGCACGTATTTCCAGACCACCTGCCGGCGCGGATAGCCCATCGCCGTCTGGTAGGCGACGGAAGGCGAGGAAAGCGCGCCGATGACGCCGTTGCGGGTGAAGCGCACCACTGTGGCCGCGGCCGGCAGGGCCAGGGTCAGCGCGGGGAGGATGATGTGGCGGATGGCGGAATCGATGATCTCCGGATCGCCCTCGATCAGCGCGTCCGGGATCATCAGCCCGGTCACCTCCTCCGGGGGGAAACCGTCGATGCGGCCGGAGAGCGGCAGCCAGCCCAGCTTCATCGAGAAGAGGAACTGCAACTGCATGGCGAACCAGAAGGAGGCCACCGCCAGGCCGGAGACGGTGACGATGCGCAGCAGATGGTCAACCCAGCTGTTGCGGTGCAGCCCGCAGAGCACGCCGAGCGGGACGCCGAGCAGGGCGGCGAGAACGACGGCGACGAAGGTGAGTTCGAGCGTCGCCGGCAGGCGGCCCGAGAGGTCCTCGGCGATGGGCCGCTGGGTGAAGAGGCTGGTGCCGAAATTGCCCTGCGCCACGTCGGTGACGTAGCGCAGGAACTGCACGGGCAGCGGCCGGTCGAAGCCCAGGCTGTGGCGCACCGCCTCCACCTGCTCGGGCGAGGCATTGTCGCCCGCCGCGAGCCGCGCCGGGTCGATCGGCACCACGCGCGAGAGGACGAAGACGATCGCCAGCAGGCCGAGCAGCGTCGGCACCACCCAGATCAGCCGCTTGAGGAGGATGTCGAGCCAGATCATCCCTTCCGCTCGGCCCAGCGCAGGTCCTGGCCGTTGCTGACCGGCGAGAAGCGGATGCCCTCCACATCGGCCGCATAGGGGCCGTACCACTTGGTGTTGTAGATGAAGATTCCGAGCGCGAGATCGCTCGCGGCCTGCGTGATCTCCTCGTAAAGCTTGCGGCGCTCCTCCTGGTCATTGGAGACCAGGGCGCGGTCGAGCTTGGCGTCGATCTCGGGGTCGCTGTACCAGCTGAAGCTGCGGCTTCCACGGTAGCGCGAGCCGCAGAGCTCGCCCACCCAGTTGTTTGGATCGACGTAGTAGGTGCTCTTCCACAGCGGCACCAGGTCGGCCTGGGTGCGGGCGTCCTTCATCCGCGCCGAGACCACCGACCAGGGCGAGACCTCGACCTGCACCTCCACGCCGATCTGCCGCAGCGTGTTCTGGAACAGCGTCGCCGCCTGCTCGGATTCCGAGAAGCCGGCCAGCGCATTGATGGTGATCGGCCGCAGCGGCGCCTTCACCTGCGCCAGCTCCTGCTTCGCCTTCTCCAGGTCGAAGCTGTAGCCCTGCAGGCCCTCCGGCGTTCCCCAGATCGGGTTCGGGTTCGGCCCCGGATTGCGCGAGACGGAACCCTTCATGATGTCGCGGATGAAGCCCTCGTAGTCGAAGGCATAGGCCAGCGCACGGCGGAAGTGCACGTCGTTCATCGGGGCGCTGGTGGTGTTCACCGCGAACTGGAAGACGCGCAGCGACTCCTGCTCGATGATCTGCACCTCCTTCACCGGGCGCAGGCGCTGGATCTGGTCATAGGGCAGGTAGCCATCGACGCCCTGGTAGTCGCCGCGCTGCAGGCCGAGCACGCGCGTGTTGGTCTCCAGCACGGTGCGGAACTCCACCTCGTCGAAGGGGTTCTTGCCCCAGCCGCCGAAATGCTCCTTGAAGCGGCGCGCGTTCCAGCCCACGGCCGGATCGTAGCGGCGCAGCGCGTAGGAGCCGCTGCCGGCCTCGTTCTTCGCCAGCCAGGGCTCGGCCCAGTCCTCGCCCTTGGCGTTCTTCTTCACCAGCGCGCTGTTGACGACCAGGATGTCCGGCACGGTGACGAGGAAGATGGCCGAGGGCTGCGTCAGGTTGAACTGCACGGTGCGCGCGTCGAGCGCCTTGGTGCTGCCCGGCTTCACCGTATCGAGATAGAGGCTGGCCGGCCCCTTCTTCAGCGCCAGGATGCGCTCGATGGAATAGACCACGTCCTCCGCCGTGACCGGCGCGCCATCATGGAACTTGGCACCCTGGCGCAGGGTGAAGGTGTAGGTCTTGCCGTCGTCCGAGACGGTGTGGCTCTCAGCCAGCCAAGGGATCATCTTGGGCGGGTTGTCCACCCAGCGGTAGAGCCCGTCATAGAGGTTGAAGCGCGTCGCCGCGCGGGCGGTGTCGAAGACGGTGTGCGGGTCGAGATTGTCGTAGGGGCTGTTGTTCGCATAGACGAACTTGGCCGATGCGGCGGCGGCGCGGCGCGCCGTCAGCGGCGCCGTGGCCAAGCTGCCCGAACCGGCCAGCAGCGTGGCTCCGAGGGCGGTCCGCATCGCATCCCTGCGGGTGGTCGGCATGGCTCAATCTCCGTGTTGGGGGTCGAGGATGTCGGGCTGTGTGACCGGACCGCTATTTCTCGGATTGCTTCAGGGGCTGCCGGAGACCGACAGGATCTGCCCGGTGATGAAGCCCGCATAGTCGGAGGCGAAGAACATCACGGCATGGGCGATGTCCTCCGGCGTGCCGGGGCGGCGCATGGCGGTGCCCTCGATCAGTCCGGCCTGCCGCTCCGGCGAATAGGATTGCCACTGCCGCTCGTAGTCCGGGCTGGTGCGCTGGAAGCCTGGCGCCACGGCATTCACCGTGATGCCGAAGCGGCCCAGCTCCTGGCCGAGCTGCCGCGCCAGGCCGATCTCGCCGGCCTTGCCCGAGGCATAGGCCTGGATGCCGGTGAGCGAGGTGCGCAGCCCGGCGCCGCTGGCGATGAAGACGATCCGGCCGCGGCCGCGCGCCTTCATGCCCGGTACCACCGCCTGGGCGGCCAGGAAGGCGCCGGTGAGGTTGACGTCGAGGATGGCGCGCCAGTCGGCCTCCTCCACCTCCTCCATCGGCTTGGGCGACTGGCCGAGCACACCGCCCGCGACATGCACCAGCACGTCCGGCGCGCGGCCGGCGGCGGCGGTGGCCTCGCTCACCCAGGCGCGCAGCGCGGCGCGGTCGGTGACGTCCACCTGCGTGGCCGTGGCGGGCAGCCCCTCCATCTCGGCCAGCAGCCGGTCGGCGGCGAAGACGCGGGCGCCCGCCGCGGCGAAGCCCTGCACGATGCCGCGGCCGATGCCGCGCGCCGCCCCGGTGACGAGGACGCTCTGCCCCGTGAAGTCGATCCTCATGCCGCCTGCCTCCCGACCAGGGTGCCGATCTGCGGATGCCGTGCCGCCGCGGCCGCGAAGCCCCGCTCCACCGCCGCGACCGGATCGGCCGCAGCCTGCGCGTCCTGCGCCACAAGTGCAAAGACCTGGTGCTTCATGAAGAAGCGCCACTCGACCGGCAGGGCGAAAAGCAGTTCCGAAAGCCGATCCCAGGCCGCCTCGGACCAGACCGTCTCGAAGTCCAGCCGCATCGGATCGAAGGTGATGGGCTGCGGCAGCGGGCGCCGGCCCTCGCGCAGCGCGGCGGTGGCGGCCTCGTCCAGCCGGCCGCCCTCGACGACCACGCCATAGGCGCGCGCCCCCTCCTCGCTCACCTTGCCCTCGGCGACATCCCGCAGCACCGCCTCCAGCGGCCGGGCATAGGGGTCGCCCCAGCCGCCGGCACCGGAGGAGGAAATGCTCAGCACGTCGCCCGGCGCGCAGTGCACGACGTCGGTGTTCCCAAGGTCCTGCGCCCCGGGCGTGCCGGGATTGCGGGTGAAGCCGCAGGTGGCGCCCGGCAGCCCGCCCTGCAGGCCCCAGGAGGAGAAGCGCACGCGGTCGCGGTTGCGGGCCGTCACCACCGAGTTGGGCGAGTGCAGCCGGAAGGTCATGCGCGTGCCGAGCCCGCCACGATGCAGCCCCGGCCCGCCGCTGTCCGGCTCCAGCCCATAGCGCAGCACGCGGATCGGCACCTCGGCCTCGGTGATCTCGACTGGCGTGTTCTTCAGGAAGCTGTTGGAGCCGTCGAGCCCGTCACCATCCGCCGCGCCGCCGCCGCCGCCCGAGATCGGGTTGATCGAGGCCATGGCCATGCGGCCGGTGCGCGGGTCCGTCGTGCGCACGTTCAGGATGCCGCCGCCGCCCGCTGGCCCGGCCGGCAGCCGGTCCGGCAGGGCGCGCGAGAAGGCACCGATGATGATGCCCTGGATGCGCACGCAGGTCAGGCTGCGCATGCCCGTCGCCGCCGGATGCACCGGGTTCACCACCGAGCCCTCGGGCAGGATGCAGCGCACCGGGCGCGCGAGGCCGCAGTTCAGCGCCACCGTCGGGTCGAGCGAGTAGACGACGTAGTTGTAGCCGACCAGCGGCAGGATGTGGCGCGGCAGGCCGCCCGTCGGCATGTTCAGCGCCGACTGGAGCTGCGGGTCGCTGCCGGAGAAGTCGAACTCCGCCTCCTCGCCGCGCACGCGGATGGTCAGCTTGAGGCGGCAGGGCACGCCGCCCGGACTGTCCTCGTCGATATAGTCGGAGAAGGCGTAGTCGCCATCCGGGATGGCGGCGAACATCCGCCGCGCCTGCCGCTCGGCGAGGTCCAGCACGCCATACATGCCGGCCGCCACGGTGTCGGCGCCGAAGCGGGCGATGGCCTCGCGGATCTTGCGCTCGGCGGTCTTCAGCGAGGCGATCTGCGCCTTCAGGTCACCCCAGTTCTGCTCGGGCATGCGCACGTTGCGCAGCATGACCTTGAGCAGCTTCTCATCCATCACCCCGCCCTCGACCAGCCTGGTCGGGGGGATGCGGATGCCCTCCTGGTGCACCTCGGTCAGCGCGCGGGAGAGCGAGGCGGGCACCGCGCCGCCCATGTCGGTGTTGTGGATATGGCCCACCGCGAAGCACATCAGCCGGTCGCCGTGGAAGATCGGCATCCAGAGATGCATGTCCGGCGCGTGGGTGCAGACATAGCCGGAATAGGGGTCGTTGGTGATGCAGATGTCGCCGGGCCGGTAGTCCTCGATGGCGTTGATGGCGCCGGCATAGTCGAGCCCGATGAACCAGGTGGCCCCAAGGTCCTTCGGGCTGGCGAAGGTCTGGCCGCAGGGCGTGGTCAGGCCGCTGGTGAAATCCTCCGTCTCCTTGACGAAGGCGGAATGGGCCGTGCGCAGCAGGGTATAGGCCATGCTCTCGGCGGCGGCCTCGAAATGGCTCTTCAGGATCTGCAGCGTGACGGGATCGAGTTGCGTCGTCATGGGTCAGCTCCGCCGCAGGATCAGGTTGCCGAAGGCGTCCACATGCCCGCCGAAGCCGGGCGGCACCCAGCTCGTGGTGTCGTCCTGCACCACCACGGCGGGGCCGGCGAAGGCCGCGCCGGGCGGCAGGGCGGCACGCCGGAACAGCGCCGCCTGCACGGTCTCGCCGCGATGCGCGACGGGCACCTGCCCCTCCGGCGCCGGGCGGCTTTCCACCACCGCCCCGGCGGGGAATTCCGGCTTCGGCGTGATGCCGGCGATGACGACGCGCAACGCCACCAGATGCACCGCCGCCTTCTCATCGGCATGGCCATAGATCTCGGCATGGCGGGCATGGAAGGCGGCGGCGATGCGCTCCGGCGCCGGGTCGGTGATCCAGGCGGGCTCCAGCGGCACCTCGATCTCGTAGGACTGGCCGCGATAGCGCATCTCGGCGCTGACGCTCAGCAGCCCCTCGCCCCGATGCCCCTGGCTGTCCCGCAGCCAGCCGCGCGCCTCCTCCGCCAGGGCGGCGAAGGCGGATTGCAGCTCGGGCATGGCCTCCGGCGCCACGTCCAGAAACACGACCCGCACGAAGTCGGAGCGCAGGTCGGCCAGCAGCCCGCCGAGCGCCGCCAGCACGCCGGGGGTGCGCGGCACGATCACCGCGTCGATCCCCATTTCCTCGGCCAGCAGGCAGCCCAGCATCGGCCCCGCGCCACCAAAGGCGAGCAGCGCGTAGCCGCTCGGCTCCTCGCCAACCTGGGAGAAAAGACGGCTGACCTCGCGGTACATATTGGCCACCGCCAGCGCCACCACCGCCTCGGCCGCGGCGGGGGCATCGCGCCCGAGCTGCGCGCCCACCGCGCCGAGTGCCCGCTCCGCCGCCGCCTTGTCGATCCGCACGGCACCATAGCCCAGCTCGCCCGCGCCCAGCACGCCCTTCACCGCGAAGGCGTCGGTGATGGTGGCCGCCGCGCCGCCGCGCCCGTAGCAGGCAGGCCCCGGAACCGAGCCGGCGCTGTCCGGTCCGACGCGCAGCACGCCCAGCGCATCCACCGCGGCGATCGAGCCGCCGCCCGCGCCGATGGACGAGACGGAAACCGTGGGCAGGTAGATCGGATACTCGCCGACCAGCTCCCCCGCGCGGAAATCCGGCATGCCGTCGCGCAGCAGCGCCACGTCGGCGCTGGTGCCGCCGATATCGAGGCTCATCACGCGCGGGAAGCCTGCCTGCCGCGCCACGAAGCCGGCGCCGATGGCGCCCGCCGCCGTGCCGGAGAGCAGCATCTCGATGCTGCGCGTCTTGCCGGCGGCGGCGGTCATCACGCCGCCATTCGACTTGGTGATCATCGGCGCGGCCGGCACACCACGCGCGGCGAGCGCCGCCTCCAGCCGGGTGATGTAATGCGCCACGCGCGGCTGCACCGAGCCATGGATGCAGGCGGTGATGCTGCGCTCGTATTCGCGCACGATCGGCCAGACCTCGGCGGAGCAGAAGACCGGCAGATCCGGCCGCGCCTCCCGGATCATCGCCGCCACCGCGCGCTCATGCGCCGGGTTGGCGTAGGAATGCAGGAAGCCGATCACCACCGCCTCCGCCCCCAGCGCCTCGGCGCGGGCGAGCGCCGCCAGCACGCTCTCCCGCTCCGGCGCGGTGTCGGTGCTCCCGTCGGGGTTCATGCGCTCGCGCACTTCCAGCACGCGGTCGCGCGGAACGATCGGCTCGGGGCGGCGGGAGAACAGATCGTAGGGATCGGGGATCTTCAGCCGCGCCAGTTCCAGCACGTCGCGGAAGCCTTCCGTCACCAGCAGCGCCAGCTTCGCGCCGCGCTTCTGGATGATGGCGTTCACGCCGACCGTGGAGCCATGCGTGAAATAGGTGACGGCGGAAGGCGGGATGCCGAAGCGGCGCTCGATCTCGGCCAAGCCCTGCATCACCTCCTCGCCCGGCGCGTCGGGGCGGGAGAGCACCTTCAGCGTCTCCAGCCGCCGCGCCTCCTCGTCGAAGACGCAGAAGTCGGTGAAGGTGCCGCCGATATCGACGCCGATGCGGTAGCCCAAGGCTCAGCTCCTCTGCTCGGGGGCGCGGCCGCCGATCCGCCGCGTGACGGTGGCGGCGGCCTCGGTGACGGCGGCGATGAAGTCCTGCCGGTGGCGCTGCCAGCGCTCCGTCAGGCTGGCGATGTTGAGGGCAGCGATGGCCTGCCCCGCGCGATCGAAGACCGGCGCCGCGACGCCGGCGCCACCTTCGGCGAACTCGCCGTTGATCTCGGCATAGCCCTGCGCGCGTGCCTCGGTGATCTGCACGCGGATGCGCGCCGGGTCGGTTTCCGTCGCGGCTGTCAGCCGCCGTGGCGGCAGCGTCAGGCAGCGCTCGATCTCTTCGGCGGGCGCATGCGCGAGCAGGATGCGGCCCATGGCGGTGCAATGCGCCGGGCAATCCACCGCCCGCGGCTCGTAGCGGATCTCCTGCGGGCTGGGGATCTGCAGCAGCGGCCGGACCATGAAGCCTTCCCGCATCACGCCGAGATTCACCGTCTCCCGCGTCTGCTCCACCAGCGCCAGCATCACCGGCTGCGCGGCGGCGAGCACCTGGCGCGGCAGGCCGCCGAGCCAGTCGCCGCTCTCGCGGCCGAAGGGTGGCGCCAGGGCGTAGCGGTCGCTCTCGTCGCGCGCCGCATAGCCGCGCGCGGCCAGGGTGCGGAGCAAGGCCAGCGCGCTGCTCTTGGGAATGCTGAGATCCTGCGTGATCTCGGCGAGGGTCAGCGGACGCGGGGCGCAGCCCAGCAGTTCGAGCAGGTCGAGCACCCGGTCGGCGGACTTCACCACCTCGGCGGACTTGGTCGGCGGGCTGAACACCGTTTCCATATGCGAATGCTGCGGGCAGCCTCGCAAAAGTGTCAAGCAGGATTCCATCATCTCCGCCACTCCAGGAAAATCTTCTGGAACGGAGGGGCGCCTCTTGCAGGAAACGCAGAACAGGCTGGGGGAAGGAATTCCCCCAGGCCCCCTTCTTCTTTCTTCGAGTTCTTGTGCTGGCCCACCGGGCAGAAAAAAGATGGGGGTCCGGGGGAATTCCTTCCCCCGGCCTTTTTCACCCGGCCTCGACCGTCATGCCGAGCAGCAGGAAGGAAAGGCTCTTGCCATGCCCGTCGAGGTTCAGCGCGCCGTTCACGCCGCCCTGCAGCACGTCCTCGATGACGAAGTTGAAGGCGCCGAGCGCCGGTAGCTCGTAGCGCCGCACGGCGGTGGCGCCGCGATGCGCGAAGAGCGCCAGCACGCGCGCCTCGGTGACCTCCCGCGCCAGCAACGGCCAGTCCTCGGCGCGATGCGCGATCAGCGAGAGGTTCAGGCGGTTGCCCTTGTCGCCGGCGCGGGCATGGGCGAGCCGGTGCAGCGGAACGCTGCGGGACGTGGATTGCAGCGGAACGGCGCTCATGCCGCATCCTCCAGGGAAAGCAGCGTGACGCGCGGCGCCAGGCGCTCGCGCGGCACGAGGAAGGAGAGGGTGCGGATGCGGTCCGTCACGCGCGTGCGCACGCCGCCGCCGCCCGCCGGGCCGCAGCAATAGAGCGACAGCACCTCGCGCGCCGCCCGCTCCGCCGCCGCGCGGCTCTCGCTGGCGAAGGCGAGGCGCAGCCGCAGGTCGGCGGGCTGGCCTGCATCGGCCTCGCGCAGCGCGCCGGCATCGCCGTCGAAGACGCTGACCACCCCGATCAGGTCCAGCCGTGCCTGCCCCTCCAGCCCGAGCAGCTTCAGCCGCTCCAGCAGCGTGCGGCCGGCGAGTTCGGCACGCGCGCGGGCATTCGGCCCGGCATAGGAAATCTCGCCCTCGCCCAGCCAGCCGCCGGGCAGGCTGACGGTCGCCTTCAGCCGCTCCGGCCGGGAGCCGCCACGCGCGCCGGTCAGCCGCACGCGGTCCGGCGCCTCCTCCGTGATGGCGACGCCGGTGATGTCGAGCACCACGTCGGGCGTCAGATAGGCGGCGGGATCGTGCAGCTCGTAAAGGAGCTGCTCCGTCACCGTCTGCCGGTCCACGCGGCCGCCGGTGTCCTCGGGCTTGGTGATCAGCACGCCGCCATCGGCGCCGATCTCGGCGATGGGGAAGCCGAGCGTCGCCATCCCCGGCACGTCCTTCACGCCGGGGTCCGCGAAATAGCCGCCAGTGACCTGCGCGCCGCATTCCAGCAGGTGTCCGGCCATGGTGCCGGCGGCGAGCCTGTCCCAGTCATCCTCCGCCCAGCCGAAATGCGCGAGCATCGGGCCGAGCGCCAGGGCAGGATCGGAGCAGCGGCCGGTGATGACCACCTGCGCGCCCCGCCGCAGCGCCTCCGCGATCGGCGCGGCGCCAAGATAGACATTGGCGGCAACGACCTTCTCCGGCTCCAGCACCGCGCCGGCATCGCCCTCCCAGGGGTCGAGGTCGGCGAGCGCGTCGGTGCCGCGGATGTCGTCGCCCTCGACCACGCCGACGCGCAGTTCCGGCAGGCCGAGCTCGCGCGCCAGCCCCAGCACCGCCTGCGCCGCGCCGCGCGGGTTGGCGGCGCCGCCATTGGTGACGATCGGGATGCCATGCGCCGCGCAGCGCGCCAGGATCGGCCGCAGCAGGTCGAGCAGCGCCGGTTCGAAGCCTGCTTCGGGCCGGTGCAGCCGCTCGCGCTGAGCCAGGGCCAGGGTGCGCTCGCCCAGCACCTCCAGCATCAGCGCGGCGGGGCCGCCGGCGGCGATCAGCGCCTCCACCACCGGCCCCGGCGCGTCCAGCCGGTCGCCCGAGAAGCCGGAGCCGCAGCCGATGCGCAGCAGGGCGGAGGAAGGACGGTTGAAAGCCATGCCTCAGTCCGCCCGCGCGCCGGAGACGCGCACCACCTCGCGCCACTTGGCGATGTCCGCCTCCAGCCAGGGGCGGAACTCGGCCGGCGGCATGGCGATCGGCACCAGCCCCTGCTTCTCCAGCTGCGCCTTCATCTCCGGCGCGAAGAGGGATTGGCGCATCGCCTCATAGATGCGGTCGCGAATGGGTTCCGGCAGCTTCGCCGGCGCGAACAGCCCATGCCAGGCGGCGACGTCGAAATCCTTCACCCCCTGCTCGATGGCGGTCGGCACGTCGGGCACCGCATCCAGCCGCTTGGCCGAGGTGGTGGCGAGCGCCCGCAGCTTGCCCTCCTGCACGAAGGGCAGCACGGCGGCCACCTGGTAGATGGTCATCGGCACCGTGCCGGCGATCACGTCCGTCACCGCCTGGGAGCCGCTGCGATAGGGCACATGCACCAGCGGCGCATCGGTCTTCAACTTCAGCAGCTCGCCGGCGAGGTGGCTGGAGGTGCCGTTGCCGGCCGAGGCGTAGCTGACGCCGTCGCGCTGCTTCTTCGCCCAGGCGATGAACTCGGGCAGCGTCTTCGCCGGCACCGAGGGAGAGACCACCAGTAGGTTCGGCGCCTCCGTGACCAGCGAGATGGGCGTGAAGTCGCGCATCACGTCATAGGGCATGGACGGCATCAGCGACATGTTCACGGAGTGCGAGGCGATGCTGCCGAGGCAGAGGGTGTAGCCATCGGGCGCCGCCTTGGCGACGGCATCGCTGCCCACCACCCCGCCCGCCCCCGCGCGGTTCTCCACGACGATGCTCTGGCCCAACAGCTCCGACATGCGCGGCGTCATCAGGCGGGCGACGAGGTCGGTGCTGGTGCCGGCGCCGAAGGGCACGATCAGCCGGATCGGCCGGTCCGGCCAGTTCGGCTGCGCGCGGGCGCGGGAGGGCGCCAGCAGCGGCGCCGCCAGGGCGGCCAGGCCGCCGCTCAGCAGGGCGCGGCGGGGGGCAGTGATGCGGGGCATGTCCGTCTCCTCATGGAGCTCGGCATCCTCGGCCGGCCCCTTGGAGGCTGATGGAGCGGCGGATTGCGCCATCATGCAAATCGTAAGATTCTGGGGCAGTCATAGAGGCTGCTTATGAGCATTTCGCTGCGCCAGCTTCGCGCCCTGGTGGCTGCCGTGGAGACGGGCAGCTTCGGCCGCGCCGCCGCCCGGCTGCACCTGTCCCAGCCGGCCCTGACCGTGCAGATCCGCAGCCTGGAGGAGGCGCTGGGCCTCACCCTCTTCGAGCGCTCGGCGCGCGGGGTGCGGCCGACGGCGGCGGGACAAGGCATGGCCCAGGCCTTCCGCCGCGTGCTGGAGGAGCTGGACGAGGTGGTCGCCGGCGCGCGCGAGCAGGCTGCCGGACGCTCGGGCACCGTGCATCTGGCGGTGCTGCCCTCGGTGGCGGCGACGCTGCTGCCGACCGCGCTTGCCCAGCTGCGGCGGGCACATCCGGGCATCCGCGTGCTGGTGCGGGATGCGGTGGCGGGACGGGTGGTGGAGCGGGTCAAGTCCGGGGAGGCCGAGCTGGGCATCGGCACGCTGCCCAGCCCGGACGCCACGCTGGAGGCCGAGCCGCTCTTCGAGGACGACCTGGTGGCGGTGCTGCCGCCCGGCCATCCGCTGGCCGCCGCCGCCTGCCTGACGCCCGCCATCCTGGCCACCGAGCCGCTGGTGCTGACCGACCCCGGCAGCAGCCTGCGCGCCCTGGCCGAGAGCGCCTTCGCCGAGGCCGGGCTGGTGCTGCGCCCGGCCTATGAAGCGACCTATATGAGCACCGCCGTGGCGCTGGTGCGCGCCGGGCTGGGCATCGGCGTGCTGCCGGCCACCGCGCTCGACCTGCGGCTGGCGCCGGTGCTGCAGACCCGCCCGATCGCCGCCCCGGCGATGCGACGCGGCATCCTGCTGCTCCGCCGGCGTGGCGGCAGCCTTTCCCCCGCCGCCGAGGCGCTGGTGGAGGCAGTGCGGCGCACGCTGCCCGGCAGCAGCGAGGCAACCGCCGGCTGAACAAAGCCGGTGGGCGCGCGCCACCGCGCCTGCATCCTTCCACCCCTCCGGCAGTTCCCTCCCCTGCACCAGGACGGAGAAGATCCACCATGCCGCCGCATGACCACCTCAAGCACGGCCCGCTGACGGAAAGCTGCGTCCATCTCTGCATCGACATGCAGAACCTCTTCGCCGAGGGGCCCTGGGAGACGCCTTGGATGAAGCGGGTGCTGCCCATGGTCGAGAAACTCGCCACAGCCTTCCCGGAGCGCACCGTCTTCACCCGCTTCATTCCGCCCGAGCGCGCGGAGCAGCGTAGCGGCACCTGGCGCCGCTACTTCGAGAACTGGTCGGATATGACGCTGGAGCGGCTTCCGCCGGCTGCGACGGAACTGCTGCCGCCGCTGGCCCGGCTGGTGCCGCCGGCCGAGGTGGTGGACAAGCCGGTCTATTCCCCCTGGACCACGCCGGGCCTGCATGAGCGCTTACGGGCCCGCGGCACCGACACGCTGGTGATCAGCGGCGCCGAGACGGATGTCTGCGTGCTCGGCGCGGTGATGGGGGCGGTGGACCTGGGCTACCGGGTGGTGATCCCGACGGACGCGCTCTGCTCTTCCTCCGACCGCACGCATGACGCCCTGCTGACCCTTTATCACGAGCGCTACGGCCAGCAGATCGAGGCGGTGACCACGGAGGAGATTCTCCGCGCCTGGCGCTGAGTCGCCGCTTGGCGAGCAGCGCAAAACTGCCACCTTTCTGCCGCAACACACAATTTCCGGTGGAAAACCTGCCTGCGGGAGCGCCTTTGCCCATTGCCATAGGGGAGCTTGGCTTGACCGGACCAACCGAAGCGTGTCTCTGCTGCGCCTCGCCCATTCCAAGTTTTCGGAGCGTAACTTGACCGAAGAAACCCGCCCCCTCAGCCGTCAGGACCTGGTTGATGCCGCCGCCTCGGCCACTGGCCTGCCGAAGACCCAGGCCGATGCCATGCTGAAGGCTGCCCTGGCCACGGTGGCTGACGCCCTTGGCGCGGGCCGCGAGGTTCGCCTGGCCGGCTTCGGCAGCTTCGCCGTCAGCGAGCGGGCCGCGCGCCAGGGCCGCAACCCCGCCACCGGCGAGGTCGTGCAGATCGCCGCCAGCAAGGGCGTGAAGTTCAAGCCCGCCAAGGACCTCAAGGACCGCCTGAGCTGAAGCCTTCCCCCGTCAGGAATGGCGGGGTCCGGAGTGCCGGGATCATGCTCCTGGGCACTCCGGAGGGGTTCCAGGGGCAGCGCCCCTGGCCTTTTCCTCCGCTGCCCCGTCCGGCAGCAGCACCAGCCGCCCGTGTCGCACGCCACGCTCGGCCATGACATGCCCGGCAAAGTGCCGCAGCGCCTCCGCCTCCCCCCTGAGCACCGCGATTTCCAGGCACATCTCCTGGTCCAGGTGCAGGTGCAGCGAGGACACCGAGAGATCGTGGTGGTGATGGAAGGCGCCGGTCAGCCGCCGCGCCAGGTCCCGCTGCTCATGCGCGTAGGTATAGACCAGCGCGCCGAGGCTCGGCCCCTCCTCGCCTGACGCCGCCGCACTCTGGCGCAGCCCGTCGCGCAGCAGGTCGCGCACCGTCTCGGAGCGGTTGCTGTCGCCGCGCCGCGCCATCATCCGGTCCAGCTCGGCCACCAGATCATCATCGAGCGTCACCGTCACCCGCTGCATGCGGCGGCCTCCCATGCACCCGATGGATGGCGAGTATGAAGTTTCGCCCTGGACGTCATACCGCTCCCTGCCCAAACTGCCGCGCCCGCCACAGACCGGAGCGCCCCGTCTTGCCTTCCACCCTGCGCCGGCTGGCTACCCTGGGTCCAGCCCTGCTGCTCGCGCTTTTCCTTGCCGCGCCCGCCACCGCCGCGCCACGCACATCGCTGGTGCTGGCGCTGCCAGGCGAGCCGGAGCGCGGCTACGACCCTATCCAGGGCTGGGGCGAGTACGGGCATCCGCTGTTCCAGTCCACCCTGTTGCGGCGCGATGCCGACCTCGTCCCGCAGCCCGACCTGGCGACGCGCTGGCAGCTTTCGGATGACCGGCTCACCTGGGACGTCACCCTGCGCGAGGATGCCCGCTTTTCCGACGGCACGCCGCTCACCGCCGAGGACGTGGCCTTCACCTTCAACACCGCCGCGCAGGCGGGTGGCGCGGTGGACCTCTCGGCGCTGCGCGAGGCGCGCGTCACCGGCCCCCACAGCCTTCGCCTGATGCTGAAGGCGCCGCAGATCACCTTCGCGGAAAGTTTCTTCACGCTCGGCGTCGTGCCGGCCGCCAAATACGGGCCGGACTATGCGCGCCACCCGATCGGCTCCGGCCCCTACCGGCTGGTGCTGTGGTCACCCGGCCAGCAGCTGATCGCCGAGGCCAACCCTCACTACTACGGCCCGAAGCCCGCCTTCACCCGCCTCACCTTCCTCTT
The DNA here is from genome assembly GCA_035556695.1 of Roseomonas sp. Classification (GTDB taxonomy): domain Bacteria; phylum Pseudomonadota; class Alphaproteobacteria; order Acetobacterales; family Acetobacteraceae; genus Pseudoroseomonas. The sequence goes on along the minus strand of DATMFR010000052.1, from coordinate 42,505 downwards.
CACCGGCGAGGCCGCCAGCCACGCCGCCGCCATGGCCGGGCAGCTCGACCTGGCGGCGGTGCCGCCGAGCCTCGCCACCCGCGTGCCGGAGGGCATGCGCCGCATCGTCGTCCGCTCGGTGGACAACCGCGGCATCGTCTTCCCGATGCAGAATGCCGGCGGCGCCACGGGCAACGACGTCACCGCCGATCCCGCCATCCGCCGCGCCATCAACATCGCGCTCGACCGCCGCATGCTGGTGGAGACGGCGCTGCTCGGTTTCGGCACGCCCGCCTATGGTCCGGCGGACGGGCTGCCCTGGTCCAACCCGGAGGCCCGCCTGCCGGATGCCGACCCGGAGGGCGCCACCGGCCTGCTCGACGCCGCCGGCTGGCGCCCCGGCCCGGACGGCATCCGCACCAAGAACGGCAATCCCGCGCGCATCCCGCTGATCTACTTCGCCGGCGACAGCACCCGTCAGGCCCTGGCGCTCACCGTGGCGGAGATGCTTCGCCCCCTGGGCATCGCCATCGAGCCGGAAGGGCGCAGCCGGGAGGACACGCGCCGCCTGATGGCCAGCCGCGCCGTGCTGTTCGGCTGGGGCAGCCACAACCCGGCCGAGGTCTACAACCTCTACTCCGCCGCCGGCATCGGGCATGGCTTCTTCAACGCCGGCCGCTATACCAGCCCCGCCGTGGAGGCGCATTTCGCCGCCGCCCAGGCCGCGCCCTCGCTGGCGGCCTCCCTGCCGGAATGGCGCGCGGCGGAATGGGACGGCACCGCCGGCTACGGCATGAAGGGCGACGCCGCCTGGGCCTGGCTGGTCAATCTCGACCACATCTACCTCGCCAACCGCTGCCTCGACCTTGGCAAGACGCAGATCGAGCCGCACGGGCATGGCTGGCCCATCACCGCCGGCATCCTGGGCTGGCGCTGGACATGCCCGTGAGCGCGGCGGGGGCCGCTCCTCCGGCCCTCCTCCCTCTCCTGGCCTTCCTGCTGCGCCGGCTGCTGCGGCTGGCCCTGCTGCTGCTCTGCGTCGCCACCCTCGCCTTCGCCCTGGCCCGCGCCGCGCCGGTGGACCCCGTGGAGGCCTTCCTCGGCCCCGCCGCCGCCACGGTCGGCCCGGCGCAGCGCGCCGCCATCGCCGCGCATTGGGGCTTCGACCAGCCGGCGCCGGCGCAGTTCCTCCACTGGCTCGGCCATGCGCTGCGCGGCGAGCTCGGCACGAGCAGCATCTATGCCGCACCGGTCGCGCAGGTGATCGGCGAGCGCTTCACCGCCTCGCTGGCGCTGATGCTGCCGGCCTGGCTGCTGGGCGGGGCGCTCGGCTTCGGCCTGGGCCTCATCGCCGGCGCGCGCGAGGGCGGCTGGCTGGACCGTGCCATCCGGCTCTACGCCTACCTCCTGGCCGCCCTGCCCGGCTTCTGGCTGGCCATGCTGCTGCTGATCGTCTTCGCGGTCTGGCTGGGCTGGGCGCCGGTCTGCTGCGCCGCGCCACCCGGCCTCCTGCCGGAACAGGTCTCGCTCGGCCAGCGGCTGGCGCATCTGGCGCTGCCGGTGGCGGCGCTTTCCGTCCTTGGCGTCGGCCCGGTGGCGCTGCACACCCGTGCCAAGGTGGCCGAGGCGATGCGCGCCGACTTCGCCCTCTACGCCTTCGCCCAGGGCGCCTCACGCGCCGAGGTGGCGCTGCGCCACGCCGCCCGCCATGCCGCGCTGCCGGCATTGGCCATCCTCTTCGCCGGCATGGGCGAGCTGTTCGGCGGCTCGGTGGTGGCCGAGCAGGTCTTCGCCTGGCCTGGCCTCGGCCGCGCCGCCATCGAGGCCGGGCTGCGCGCCGACGTGCCGCTGCTGCTCGGCATCGCCCTCGCCACCGCGCTCTTCGTCGGCTGCGGCAACCTGATCGCCGACCTGCTGGCGGAGGCGGTCGACCCCCGCCAGCGGAGGCAGGCTTGACCCCGCGCGCGGAAGGCCGGAAGAATATTCGAGAAGAAGAGGGCCGGAGAAGGCGGGCCTGTTCCCAAATCTTTCCAGGGACAGGACCGGGAGAGAATGAATTCTTCCCCGGAACCCCCTCTTCTTCTTTTTTTGTCGGTTTTTGCAGCGCAGGCGGCGCGCGCCCGGACGCAAGGCGCTCGGGAGCGCCGCGCCCGCAGGCAGAACCGAAAACCGGCAGAAAAAAGGAGGAGGCTTGGGGGAGTTCACTCCCCCGACCTTCCTTCTACGACGGCCTTGCGGGGAAATCCGCGCTCGCTGAGGGTTGGCGCGCATGAACCCGCGGGGTCGCCTGCTGCTCGCCGGCCTGCTGGCGGCGCTGCTGTTGGGCGGCGGGCTGCTGGCCGGGCAGGGGATGGATGCCGCCCTCCTGCGGCCGCGCTTCGGCCTGGCGGCGCTACCGCCCGGCCCCGGCCATCCCTTCGGGACCGACGCGCTGGGCCGCGACCTGCTGGCGCGCAGCCTGCGCGGCCTGGAGACCAGCATGCTCGTCGGCCTGCTCGCCGCCAGTGCCAGCACCCTGATCGCCCTGCTGCTGGCCGGGATCGCCATGCTCGGCCGCGCCGCGGACGCGGCGGTCGGGCTGGCGGTGGAGACCTGCATCGGCCTGCCGCACCTGGTGCTGATGATCCTGGTGGCCTTCGCCCTCGGCGGCGGGGTGGGCGCGGTGGTGGCGGCGGTCGCCCTCACCCACTGGCCGGTGTTGACCCGCATCCTGCGTGCCGAGTTCCGCACCGTGCTGGCGGCGGACTACGTGCTGCACGCGCGCCGTTTCGGGCGGGGCCGCTGGTTCGTCCTGCGCCACCACCTGCTGCCGCATGCCCTGCCGCAAATGGCGGTGGGCTTCCTGCTGATGCTGCCGCACGCCATCCTGCACGAGGCGGCGCTGACCTTTGTCGGCTTCGGCATCGCCCCGGCGCGGCCCTCGATCGGGGGGCTGCTGGCCGAGTCGCTCGGCTCCCTCAGCGCCGGCTGGTGGTGGCTCGGCATACTGCCCGGTGCGCTGCTGCTGACGGCGGTGCTCTGCCTGGATGGCATCGCACAGGGCTTGCGTGCCTGGCTCTCGCCGCCCGCGGCGGAGGCCTGAGCGACGATGCTGGAGGTCTCGCAGCTTTCTATCGGTTTCCGGCGCCCGCTCGGCCTGTGGCGGCGGGAGGTCGTGCCGGCGCTGCGCGACGTCTCGCTTCATGTCCGGGCAGGCGAGGTGCTGGCGGTGATTGGCGCCTCCGGCGCGGGCAAGAGCCTGCTCGCCCAGGCGATCCTCGGCCTGCTGCCGGGGAATGCGGAGCTTTCGGGCAGGCTGCGCTTCCAGGGCGCACCGCTCGACCCGGCTACCCTGCGGGGCCACCGCATCGCATTGGTGCCGCAGTCCATCGCCTGGCTGGACCCGCTGGTACGCGCAGGGCGGCAGGTGGAATGGGCAGCCGGCCGGGCCGGCCTGCCCACCGCCCAACGCGCATCGGCCGCCGCCACCGCGCTGGCCCGCTTCGGTCTGGGCGCGGCGGCGGCGCGCCGCTTCCCGCACCAGCTCTCGGGCGGCATGGCGCGGCGAGCGATGCTGGCCATCGCCACCCTGGCCGATGCCGAGTTGCTCATCGCCGACGAGCCGACCAACGGGCTCGATCCGGAGAATGCCGGGCGCGTGCTCGGCCATCTGCGCATGCTGGCCGATTCCGGACGCGGCGTGCTGGTGATCTCGCACGACCTCGCGGCGGTGCTGCCGCAGGCCGACCGCGTCGCCATCCTGCGCGACGGCACCTTGCAGGAGACCGCCCCCGCCGCCGCCTTCCGCGGGTGCGGCGAGGCCCTCGCCTCGCCCTATGCGCGGGCGCTGTGGCAGGCCCTGCCGGAAGCCGGCTTCCTGACGGCGGAGACGGGCTGATGCTGGCAGCCGAGGATCTGCATCACGGCAAGGGCCTGCTCGCCGGGATCTCCCTGACCCTGCCGCCCGGCCAGGTGGTGGGGCTGGCCGGCCCCTCCGGCACCGGCAAGACAACGCTGGGCCGCCTGCTTGCCGGCCATCTGGCACCGAAGCGCGGCGCGGTTCTGCTGGACGGCGCGCCACTGCCCGCGCGCGGCTTCTGCCCCGTGCAACTGCTGCCGCAGACGGCGGAACTGGCGGTGAACCCACGCTGGCGGGTCGGCCGCATCCTGGAAGAGGCCTATACGCCCAGCGCGGCGGCCCGGCAGGCCTTCGGCATCCACGATGCCTGGCTGAGGCGCTACCCGCACGAGCTTTCCGGCGGCGAGCTGCAGCGGGTGGTGATCCTGCGCAGCCTGGCGCCCGGTCTGCGCTATCTGATCGCGGACGAGATCTCCGCCATGCTCGACCCGCTGACCCAGGCCGCGCTCTGGCGCCGCCTGCTGGATCACGTTTCCGGGCAAGGCCTTGGCATCCTGGCGATCAGCCACAACGCCGCGCTGCTGCGTCGCCTGAGTGGCGTTGTCTGGCGGCTGGAGGATGGCCGGCTGCGCCGTGCGGAGGCGGCAGAGGCCGGCAAGGCCCGCATCCCCCGCCTGGAGGCGGTCTGAAGCCGCTTTCCAGCCCCCGATCCTTGCAGAAATTGAGAATTATTCGCAGTATACAGCGCAACCTACCAGCCGGCCGCGCCGCCTGCGCTGGCCCGCTGCATCACCTGCCTTCTCCTTCGATGACCGGTGCCTGCTCCGCCTTGACCCGCCGAGGCGCCGATCCCAGGAGAGAGCACATCACGACACCGCTCAGGGAGAGCACGCCTTGCACCACGGTGCCACGCAACCCGGACGGCCGGACGAACCGCGGCAGACCTTCGGCACGAGCGACATCGCGCCGATGTCCCGGCCCAGTCTGACCACCCGTTTCTTCATGTCGGTCGTCGCCATGGCGGAGCGGCTGAACCTGAAGCACTCCAAGGTCGGCAACCCGCCGGTCTATGACAACGCCACCTTCCCCTGGGTGGCGGAGATCGAGCGCGAATGGCCGCTGATCCGCGCCGAGCTGGACAAGGTGCTGCTGCGCCAGGAGGAGTTGCCGAGCTTCCACGACATCTCCACGGACGTGCAGACGATCAGCAAGGACAAGCACTGGAAGACCTTCTTCCTGACGGGCTACGGCCTGTCCTCGGAGCAGAATATCCGGCAGTGCCCGGAGACCTGGCGCATCGTCCAGAAGATTCCCGGCCTCAAGACGGCGATGTTCTCGATCTTCGAGCCGGGCAAGCACCTGCCGCCGCATCGCGGCCCCTATAACGGCGTGCTGCGCCTGCATCTCGGCCTGATCGTGCCGGAGCCGCGCGACAAGCTCGGCATCCGCGTGGACCAGACCCTCTGCCACTGGGAGGAAGGCAAGGCGCTGGTCTTCGACGACGCCTATGAGCACGAGGCCTGGAACCACACGGACAAGACCCGCGTGGTGCTGTTCGTGGACTTCGTGAAGCCGCTGCGCTTTCCCGCAAGGCTGATGAACTGGCTGCTGCTGAACCTGGCCGTCTTCACCCCCTTCATCCGGGAGGGGCTCGACAACCACAAGGCCTGGGAAAAGAAGTTCTACGCCGAGGCGGAACGGCTGCGGAACCAGCCGCGCTGAGCCGAAAAGATCGGGGGAAAGAATTCCCCCGAACCCCCATCTTTTTCTTGCCAGTCGGGGTGTGCTTTCCGCCCGCGCAGGAAACTTACAGAGAAAAGAAAGAGACTTGGGGGGGAATTCATTCCCGAGCCTTCTGTCCAGTTCAGGCCATACCCGCACAGGTGGCATCCCGCCGGCCCAGACATCCGCCAGGGTTTTGGGTCTTGCGCCAAACCACCCCACAAGCGGGAATCGTTCCAGGCATCTGCGCCTTGGCCAGTGCGGCCCGGCCTGCCTCAGTAGCGGGCTGTAACCGGCCCCGCGACTCGACGGGAGAGAGGCGACGGCCGCTTCTCCAGAGGGGAAAACCGCGGTGGCATCCGCTCCGCCGCTGCCGCCTCCCACAGTCTGCACAGCAACTCAGCACTCGTGTGTTAACGCGCGGCACCGCGAGGATTTTCAGCGGCAGGGCCAATATTTTTTTGAGTAACGGCCCAATGATTCGCGTGACTTTTGCGCGCATGAAAGCGGAAACTGATCCAGGCAGGACGTGACATCGTCGCGGACAAAAAGCCCTGCCCATGAGAAGCAAGCCAGGAGCGCGAATGGCCCAGCTTGATACCGTCTTCTCCCTCCACAGCGCGCTGCGCGAGCAGCGGCGCGAGAGCGAGATGAGCCTCGCGCAGTTCCTCGAACAGTGCCGGACGGACCCGGGATGCTATGCCTCGGCCGCCGAACGGATGCTGCGCGCTATCGGTGAACCGCAAACCATCGACACCGCCAAGGATCCCCGCCTCGGGCGGATCTTCCTCAACCGGACCATCCGCACCTATCCCGCCTTCGCCGACTTCCATGGCATGGAGGACACGATCGAGCGGATCGTGGGCTTCTTCCGCCACGCGGCGCAGGGGCTGGAGGAGCGCAAGCAGATCCTCTACCTGCTCGGCCCCGTCGGCGGCGGCAAGTCCTCGCTCGGCGAGCGGCTGAAGGCGCTGATGGAGCAGGAGCCCATCTATGTCCTGAAGGCCGGCAGGCAGGTCAGCCCGGTCTTCGAGAACCCGCTCGGCCTGTTCGATCCCGAACGCTTCGCGCCGATGCTGGAGGAGCAATACAAGATCCCTCCCCGCTACCTCACGGGCCTCGCGAGCCCCTGGGCGCTGAAGCGGCTGGAGGAGTTCGGGGGTGACCTTGAGCAGTTCACCGTGGTGAAGCTCTATCCCTCCCGCCGCCAGCAGATCGCCATCGCCAAGACCGAGCCAGGCGACGACAACAACCAGGACGTCTCCGCGCTGGTCGGCAAGGTCGATATCCGCCAGCTCGAGACCTACAGCCAGAACGACCCCGACGCCTATGGCTTCTCCGGCGGGCTGAACCGCGCCAACCAGGGCATTCTCGAATTCGTCGAGATGTTCAAGGCGCCGATCAAGATGCTGCACCCCCTGCTGACCGCCACGCAGGAAGGCAACTACGTCGGCACCGAGAATATTGGCGCGATTCCCTTCCAGGGCATCATTCTCGCCCACTCGAACGAGGCGGAATGGCAGAGCTTCCGCAACAACCGGACCAACGAGGCCTTTCTCGACCGCGTGAGCGTGGTCAAGGTGCCCTACTGCCTGCGGGTGACGGAAGAGACCAAGATCTACGACAAGCTGATCCGCACCTCCGCGCTCTCCCAGGCGCCCTGCGCGCCGCACACGCTGGAGATGCTGGCCCGCTTCGCCGTGCTCTCGCGCCTGAAGCCGCACCCGAACTCGCGCCCCTTCATCAAGATGCGGGTCTATGACGGGGAGAACATCCGCGACACCGATCCCAAGGTGAAGTCGATGCAGGAGTACCGGGATGCCGCCGGCGTGGACGAGGGCATGGAGGGTATCTCCACCCGCTTCGCCTTCAAGGTGCTTTCCGCCACCTTCAACCACGACCCGAACGAGGTCGCGGCCGATCCGGTGCACCTGATGTATGTGCTGGAGCAGGCGGTGCGGCGCGAGCAGTTCCCGCCCGAGGTGGAGCAGACCTACCTGACCGCCATCAAGTCCGAGCTGGCCTCGCGTTATGCGGAGTTCATCGGCAACGAGATCCAGAAGGCCTATCTGGAGAGCTACCACGATTACGGGCAGAACCTGTTCGACCGCTACCTCGAATACGCCGATGCCTGGATCGAGGACCAGGACTTCAAGGACCCGGATACCGGGCAGCTGTTGAACCGGGAGTTGCTGAACGCCGAGCTGACCAAGATCGAGAAGCCGGCGGGCATCGCCAACCCGAAGGACTTCCGCAACGAAGTGGTGAAATTCGCGTTGCGAACCAAGGCGAGCAGCGGCGGGCGGAACCCAAGCTGGACCTCGTACGAGAAGATCCGCGACGTCATCGAGAAGCGGATGTTCTCGCAGGTCGAGGATCTGCTGCCCGTCATCAGCTTCGGTTCGAAGAAGGATGGCGAGTCGGAGCGCAAGCACAATGACTTCGTCGAGCGCATGGTGTCGCGCGGCTATACCGAGCGCCAGGTGCGCCGGCTGGTCGAGTGGTACATGCGCGTGAAGCAGTCGGCCTGAGCGCAGGGGATGGTATCGGCTTGGACATCATCGACAGACGCCCCAATCCGCACGGCAAGAACCTGGAGAACCGCCGCCGCGTCCTGGCGCGAGCCAGGCAGGCGGTGCTGCGGGCGGTGCGGAATGCGGTGGACGGTGGCACGCTGCGTGAGGTCGGGCACGGGGAGGCGGTCACCATCCCCGCCGACACGCTGCATGAGCCAGCCTTCCACCAGATCTTCACCTCGGGAAGCCGGCAGTTCGTGTTGCCGGGCAACAAGGAGTTCTCCGTCGGCGACCGCCTGAAGCGCCCGGACGGCAAGGGCGGTGGCGGAGGGGGTGGCGGCGCGGGCGCCGGCAGCGGCGAAGGGGATGGCGGTGGGGAGGACAATTTCCGCTTCGTCCTCACCCGCGAGGAGTTCCTCGACCTGTTCTTCGAGGACCTGGAACTGCCGGACCTGGAAAAGCGGGACATCCTCGACACCGAGACGACCGCCCCGACCCGGACGGGCATCAGCACCGATGGGCCGCCCTCGCAGATCGACCTCTCCCGCAGCATGCGTCAGTCCATGGCGCGCCGCATCGGCCTGAAGCGGCCGAAATCCCAGGCGGTGCGCGCCCTGGAGGAGGAGATCGCCGCACTGGAGGAAAGCGGCGAGGAGCCGGAGCGGCTGGCGGAGCTGCGCGCCGAGTTCGTCGAGGCGCGGCGGCGCCAGTCCCGCATTCCCTGGGTGGACCCGGTGGACCTGCGCTACCGCCGCTTCACCCCCGTACCCAAGCCCTCGGCGCGGGCGGTGATGTTCTGCCTGATGGATGTCTCCGGCTCCATGACGGAGAACATGAAGGACCTCGCCAAGCGGTTCTTCCTGTTGCTGCACGTCTTCCTGGAGCGCCGCTACAAGCGGGTCGACCTGGTCTTCATCCGCCACACGGAGTCGGCGGAGGAAGTGGACGAGAACACCTTCTTCACCGACCCGCGCACCGGCGGCACGGTGGTCTCATCGGCGCTGGCCGAGCTGGTCCGCATCCAGCGGGAGCGCTACCCCGCGGCATCCTGGAACATCTACGCCGCCCAGGCCTCGGACGGCGACAACTACAGCGGCGACACCGGTCGGGCAGTCGGCCTGCTTGAGAACGACATCCTGCCGCTGGTGCAGTACTTCGCCTATATCGAGGTGGCCTCCTCGGGCGCCCTGATCCATGGCGAAACGGACCTCTGGCGCGGCTATGAGCCGCTGTCCCGGCGGGCCGCCAACCTGGCCATGCGGCGCGTCTCGGAGCGGCGCGACATCTTCCCGGTGTTCCGCGACCTGTTCGGCAAGCGGCCGGTGGCTGGCTGATGGCGGAGACCAGGACCATGCCCCTGCTCTACGAAGGCACCCACTGGGACTTCGCGACGCTGCGCCGCTGCTACGACGCCATCGAGCGCATCGCCCATGAGGAGCTCAAGCTCGACGTCTATCCGAACCGGATCGAGGTGATCACCGCCGAGCAGATGCTCGACGTCTATACCGCGCACGGCATGCCGCTGACCTACCGGCACTGGTCCTACGGCAAGCACTTCCTGCTGCACGAGACGGAATACAAGAAGGGCTATTCCAACCTCGCCTATGAGGTGGTGATCAACTCCAACCCCTGCATCTCCTACCTGATGGAGGGCAACAGCGCGACCATGCAGGCGCTGGTGATCGCCCATGCCGCCTTCGGCCACAACCATTTCTTCAAGAACAATCACCTGTTCCGCCAGTGGACGGACGCGACGGCGATCCTCGACTATCTGGAATTCGCCCGCGCCTTCGTCGGCCGCTGCGAGGACAAGTACGGCATCGCCGCGGTGGAGCGGGTGCTGGACGCGGCGCATGCCCTCTCCCGGCACGGCGTTCACCGCCATGGCGGCAAGCGCCCGCTCAACCTGAAGTCGGAGGAGCAGCGCGAGCGCGAGCGGCGCGCCTATGACGAGAGCGTCTACAACGACCTCTGGCGCACCGTTCCCTCCGGCAAGCCGCCGGCGCATTTCGACAGCGCGACGGAGCGCCGCCGCCGGCTCGGCCTGCCGGAGGAGAACCTCCTCTACTTCCTGGAGAAAATCTCTCCCGTGCTGAAACCGTGGGAGCGGGAGATCATCCGCATCGTCCGGCTGATCGCGCAGTATTTCTACCCGCAGCCCCAGGCCAAGGTGATGAACGAGGGCTGCGCCACCTGGGTGCACCACCGGATCATGACCCGCCTGCACGAGACCGGGCAGATCGACGATGCCGCCTATCTGGAGGCCATCCACTCCACCACCAACGTGGTGACGCAGATGGGCTTCGAGCATGCCGGGCCGAACTTCAACCCCTACGCGCTCGGCTATGCCGTCATGGAGGACATTGCCCGCGCCTGCACCGACCCCTCCGAGGAGGACCGGCAGTGGTTCCCGGACTTCGCCGGCAATGGTGATCCGGTCGGCACGCTGCACGATGCCTGGGCCAACTACCGGGACGAGAGCTTCATCCTGCAGTTCCTCTCGCCGCGGGTGATGCGGCGCTTCCGCATGTTCCGGCTGCTGGACGACACCTCCGACCCCACCCTGCTGGTGGATGCCATCCATGACGACCACGGCTACCGCGAGATCCGCCGCACCCTGGCGCGCAGCTACGATCCCGGCCTGAACACGCCGGACATCCAGGTGGTGGACGTGGATCTCGGCGGCGACCGCCGGCTGATGCTGGAGCACCGCACCCATCCGGGCGAGTTGCTGCACGCCAAGGACGCCGCCGCCACCCTGCGCTACCTCGCCCGCCTCTGGGGCTACGAGGTGCGGCTGCAGGAGGTGGACCAGGCCACCGACAACGTCCTGGCGGTGCACAGCGCCGGCCCAAGCTGACGGAAAAAGAGGAGGGTCCGGGGGAATTCCTTTCCCCGACCCTTCTTCCTCCCGCGCAACCCGCACGGCCGCGCCGTGGTTGAGGAGGCATCCGGCGCATCGAGCCAGGAAGGCCCTCCCTTGCCCCAGCCCCTCATCCTGTCCCTCGGCAGCATCAATGCCGATTTCCAGTTCCGCGTGCCCGAGCCATCCGGGACCGGCAAGACCCTGCCTGCAACGGGCTTCGCTCGCCTCGGCGGCGGCAAGGCGGCGAATGTCGCTTTCCTCGCCCGCAAGCTGGGCCATCCCGCCCTGCTTCTGGGCCGCACCGGCGATGACGAGCTGCGCGAGCAGGCGCTGAAGCCGTTGCGCGACGCCGGCGTGGACCTCTCCGCCCTTTCCAGTGCCCCTGGCACCTCCACCGCCGTCTCGATGATCACCGTGCCGCCGGACGGCAAGAAGAGCATCGTCCTGGCCGGCAACGCCAACGACGCCTGGGACGAAGCCTCCATGCGCGCGGTGGTCGCGCGGATCGGCGCCGCGCCGGAGGGGTCCATCCTGGTGGCGGATTACGAGGTCGCACCGGAGCTGGTCGCGCAGGCTGTGGAAGCGGCGCGGCAACGGGGATTGCGCGTCGTGCTCGACCCCTCCCCCGCGCCGCGCGCCGTGCCGGAGGTGCTGGGGCGCGCCACCGCCCTTTCCCCCAACGCCTCCGAGGCGCAGGACATCACCGGCGTGACCATCGAAGACCCCGGTTCAGCGGCCGAGGCAGCCGCGCGTCTCGCCGGCTTCGGCGCCGGTATCGTCTGCGTGAAGCTCAGCGATGGCGGCTGCGTCCTGCGGCATGAAAGGCGGAGCCTTCACATCGCCGCCCTGCCCGTCGAGGTGGAGGACAGCACCGGAGCGGGAGATGCCTTCACCGGCGGCCTGGCCGTCGCCCTGCTGGAAGGGCAGGAACCGCTGCAGGCCGCCCTGTTCGCCACGGCCGCCTCGCACCTCGCCGTCACCGCCTTCGGCTCGCAGGAGGCCTATCCGGGGCGGGACCGCATCGAGGCCATGGCCAGGCAGCTGGAGGCGCAGGTCCGCCCGCTCAAGGCGTGCTGACATGTCCGACGGCCGCCGGTCGGAGGTCGCCTTCGACCACTACGCGCCGGAGAACGAGCGTCGGCGCGAGACCCTGCTGGCGCTCGGCAACGGCGTGCTGCTGGTGCGCGCCGCGGCGCCCTGGGCCAGGGCGGACGGCACCCACTATCCCGGCACGTACCGCGCCGGCCTCTACAATCGCCTGACGGACCGGATCGAGGGCGAGCAGACGGCCAACGAATCCGTTCCCAACCTGCCGAACTGGCTGCCGCTGACCTTCCGCGTCGCCGGGGAAGGCGCCTGGTTCCGCTTCGGCAGCATGGAACTGCTGGACTACCGGCACACCCTCGACACCCGCCGCGGCCTGACCTGCCGCGCCTTGCGCCTGCGGGACGCCGCCGGCCGGATCACGCGCCTGCGCGAGCTGCGCCTGGTGAGCATGGCCCGCCCGCATCTCGCCGCGCTGCGCCTGGAGCTGGTGCCGGAGAACTGGTCCGACGTGGTGGAATTCCGCAGCGGCATCGACGGCGACGTGGCCAACACCAACGTTCCCTCGGACCGCCACCATGACGGGCGCCATCTCACCGGACAGAAAAGCGAGGCCTTGGCGCCCGGACTGTTGCTGTTGCGTGCCCACACGCGGCAATCCGCCATCGGGATCGGCGTCGCCACCCGGACCCTGCTGGACGGGGCGGCGCCCGGAAACACAACCGTTTCCGCCACACCCACTGACATCGCCGAATTGCTGCGCTGTGCCGTCGAGGCTGGCGGGACGCTGGCGGTGGAGAAGCTCGCCGCCATCCGCTGCGACCTCGATACAGGGGGCGAGGAGCCAGGACTGGCGGCGTTGGAGGACGTCCGCGCGGCACCTGACTTTGCGGCGCTGGCGGCGGAGCAGGCCCAAGCCTGGGCCCCGCTGCGGGCCCGCATCGGGCTGAAGGCTGCGCAGCCGCCGCTGAACCGTGCCTTCGGCTTCCACGCCTTCCATCTGCTGCAGACCGCCTCGCCCCATATGGCGAAGATGGATGTCGGCTTCCCCGCCCGCGGCTGGCAGGAGGCCTATCGCAGCCAGATCTTCTGGGAGGATTGCCTGGTCCTGCCCTTCCTGGACCTGCGCTTTCCCGCCACCGCACGGGCGGTGCTGCTCTATCGCTGGCGCCGGCTGGAGGCCGCGCGGCAGGCGGCGCGGCTGCGCGGATACCGTGGTGCCATGTTCCCATGGCGCAGCGCCACCGATGGCTCCGAGCAGACGCCGCGCTTCCAGTTCAACGATCTCTCCGGCGGCTGGATGCGGGACCACACCCATCTGGAGCGGCATGTCGGCGCCGCCATCGCCCAGGCCGCCTGGCGCTACGTCCTGGCCACCGGCGACGAGGCCTTCCTGGAGGCGCATGGCGCGGAGCTGATCCTTGAGATCGCCCGTTTCTGGGCCAGCATCGCGCGGCACGACCCGGCCACCGGGCGATACCACATCCGCGGCGTGGTCGGGCCGGACGAGTACCATCTCCGCTATCCCGGCGCGCCGCAGCCCGGCATCGACGACAACGCCTACACCAACGTCATGGCCGCGCGCAGCCTGACCCTCGCCCCGGCGGTGCTGGACCGGCTGAGCCCCTCGCGCCGCGCCGCCCTCTGCCGCGACCTGCGTCTGGGCGCCGAGGAACTGGCCGAGTGGGACCACATCAGCCGGCGCGTCGCCCTGCCTTTCCGGCAGGATGGCACGATCGACCAGTTCGCCGGCTTCGAACGGCTGCGCCCCTTTGACATCGCCGGCTTCATGGCCGCGCATCCCCACCAGCGGGTGGACCACGTCCTGGCCGCGCGCGGCGACAGCATCGATGCCTATGCCGTCTCCAAGCAGGCGGACGTGCTGATGCTGCCCCACATGCTGCCGCATGGCGAGTTGCAGCGGCTGCTGGCGCATATGGGCCACGCGGTGGACGACACGCTGCTGCAGCGGACCCTGGAGGTCCATCTGCCCCACTACACGCACGATTCCAGCCTCTCCCGCGCCGTCTGCGCCGGCGCGCTGGCGCGGCTCGACCCTGAGCAGTCCTGGGGTTTCTTCCGGCACACGCTGCACTCCGATCCGCAGCAGGAAGCCTCCTCCTCCACGGCCGAAGGGGCGCATCTCGGTGCCATGGCCTGCGCCATCGACGTGCTGCAGCGCCACTATCTCGGCCTGCGCATCCAGGCGGAGGCCTTGGCCCTGGACCCGGCACCGCCGCCGCAGCTCGGGCCGGTACTCATGCGGTTCCGCTGCCGCTTCTGGGATTTCGAGCTGCACTGGACGGGCAAGGCGCTGCGCCTCTGCGCCTCGCCCGACAACCCAGCCGCCGCGCCCGTGCACTGTCAGGGCGAGGAGCATCGCTTGGCGGCCGGGGCGGTGCTGGAAATTCCAGTCCACACGTGAAAAAGGCTGGGGGAATGAATTCCCCCAGCCCCCCTTCTTTTTTCTTCGAGTTCCCGCGCCGGCATCAGCCGCCGGAGCTGCTCCAGCTCCGGCGTGAGCGCTCATCATCCGCGCGGCAAAACTGATAGAAAGAAGAAGAGGGGGCCCGGGGGAGAATTCATTCTCCCCCGGCTACACCACTGCCGCCGCATCGAAGCCATCCGGAACCCGCCCCGTCGGCTTCGCCAGGTCATAGGGGCAGCGTGGCAGGAAGCGCCCGGTGCCGGGCGTCGCCAGCACCTCGCCTTCGCGCACCGCAACCTCGCCGCGCCGCAGCGTGACCACCGGCCAGCCCTTCACGGCGAAGCCTTCCCAGGGCGTGTAGTCGATGGCGTGGTGCAGGCGCTCCTGGGCGATGGTCGTCTCGCGGTCCGGGTCCCACAGCACCAGGTCGGCATCGGCCCCGGGCGCCAGGCTGCCCTTGCGGCCGCCGAGGCCGAAGAGCCGCGCCGCATGGGCCGAGCTGAGGCGCACGAAGGTCGGCAGGTCGATCCGTCCCTTGGAGACGCCCTCGGAGAACAGCACGGGCAGGCGCGTCTCGATGCCTGGCACACCGTTGGGGATGGCGTTGAAGGCCGGCATTCCGTCCGGCCGCTGCACCGCTGCGCCGGTGCCGTAGCTGCTGCTGCCAGCGGCGCGCTTGGCGGTGGCGAAGGAGAAGCCGCAATGGTCCGACGAAACGATGTCCAGCGTGCCGTCCTGGATGCGGCGCCAGACGCGCTCGTTCTCCGACTTCTCGCGCAGCGCCGGCGAGCAGACCGCCTTGGCGCCGGCGAAGTCGGGGCCGGTGAGGTCCTCGTGCGAGAGGGTGAGGTATTGCGGGCAGGTCTCGCCCCAGACCTTCAGCCCGCGCGCCTTGCCGCGGGCGATTTCGGCCGCCGCCTCCTCGCAGGAGACGTGAAAGACCTGGATCGGCTGGTCCACCAGTTCCGCCAGCGCGATGGCGCGGTGCGTCGCCTCGCGCTCCACCACCGGCGGGCGGGACCAGGCGTGCTGGAGCGGATCGGTCAGCCCGGCCTTGAGCAGCGCGTCGATGCGCCAGCCGATGGCGTCGAAGTTCTCGCAATGCACGGTGACGAAGGCGCCGAGCCGGCGGGCGGTGGCCAGCACGTCGAGGAACTCGGCATCGGTCAGGCGCAGCGGGTCATAGGTCAGGAAGACCTTCAAGCTGCGGATGCCGCGCGCCACCAGGGCCGGCACCTCCTTCCGCAGCACCTCGGGCGTGGGGTCGGTGATGATCTGGTGGAAGGAATAGTCGGCGCGCGACTGCTCCGCCCGCGCGGCGTAGCCGGGCGCGCTGTCGGCCAGGCTGTGGCCCTTCCATTGCGGCAGGAAGCAGATGAAGCTTGTCGTGCCGCCCGCCAGCGCGGCGGCCGAGCCGCTGGCGAAGCTCTCCTCCTGCGCCGTGCCGTCCTGGCCGAGCTCCTCGATATGGCAATGCGGATCGAGCCCTCCTGGCGTGACGATCAGCCCCTTGGCCGAGACCTCCTCGGCGCCACGCGGCAGGTTGCGCCCGAGCGCGGCGATGACGCCGTCGCGGATACCGATATCCGCCTCGAACACCTCCGCCGCCGTGGCGAGCGTGCCGCCGCGGACCACCATGTCGAACTCGAAGCCACTCATCGAATCGTTCCCTGTCGCGCAAAGCCGGTGGGCATCGCCAAGCACGAACCGCGCCATTCTCCCGCGCGGCGCCTCGACAGTTGCCATGGAACCCCGCAAGCTGCCCGCCGGCAACAACGGAGGGCGCCCGATGACCAGCCTGCCCACGCAACCCCTCGCCCTGCCCGGCGGCAGCGCGCCGCGCCAGCGCGGCTTTCTCCAGCGGCCGGACTGCCGGATCTACTACGAGGTGACGGGCGAAGGGCCTGCGCTGGTCTTCGGCCATGGGCTGGGCGGCAACCATCTCTCCTGGTGGCAACAGGTCGGTCATTTCGCGGGCAGCCATTGCTGCGTCACCTTCAGCCATCGCGGCTTCGCCCCCTCCGAGACACCGCCGGGCGGCCCGGATCCGGCCGCCTATGCCGGCGACCTCGCCGCGCTCATCGCGCATCTCGGGCTGGAGAAGCCGGTCTTCATCGGCCAGTCCATGGGCGGCTGGACGGGCATCAGCTTCGCCCTCGCCCATCCCGGCGCCCTTCGTGGCCTGGTGCTCTCGGCCACTTCGGGGCCGGTCGATCCGCGCCGCTCCGGCGAGGCCGCCACTGAAGCCTTCGCCCGCTGGTCGGAGGAGACCGCCTCGCGCAAGCCGGCCGGCGTGCACCCCGCCATGGGCGCGCGCGGCGCGGCGGAGCAGCCGGCGCTGCACTTCCTCTACCGCGCCATCGACGAGATGAGCGTGGAGCTGGACAAGGAAAGTCTGCGCCGCCGCCTCTACGAGTCCCGCACCCGCCCGGCAAGCGATCTGGCGGCGATCGACATCCCCACCCTCTGGATCACCGGGGCGGAGGATGTGGTCTTCGCTTCCCCCACCGTGCCGCACCTGATGACGGCGATGCCGCGTGCCCGGCATGTGGAGATCGAGCGCGCCGGCCATTCCACCTATTTCGAACGGCCGGCCGAGTTCAACGCCGGCCTGGCGGGCTTTCTGCGGGAACTGGGCGACACGACCGCCTGAGAGAAAGGTGAGGCCACAGGTTCTCGGCTGAAGCAAGGCTGGGAGAGTGAACTCCCCCACTCCCCCTCCTTTTTCTGACGGCTTTCGGTTCTGCCAGCGTCAAGGACGCTCCTTGGCCCCCTCAGGACGGCAGCCGCCCGGCCACGCCATGGCGTGAGCGCGTATGGCCAGCGCGACAAGGCTGGCAGAAAGAAAAGGAGAGGGGGTCCGGGGAAGAATTCTTTTTCCCCGGCTCCATCGCTCCGAATTCCAATCCTCCCGGCGATCCTGGCCAGGAGGAGGATGAATTGAATTCCCCTCGCTTCCCCACACTCTCCGGCGGCGGCAAAGTATGCACATGCACGCGAGCGCCAGAAATCTGCTCAGCCTTTTCGTTTCGTTATCGGCTCATATAGGCACAGGCAATATTTCGGCAGGAGGCGTTGCGTGATGTCCCGCAAACTCGTGGCTGAGTTCTTAGGCACTCTATGGCTAGTCCTGGGCGGTTGCGGCGCGGCCGTGCTGGCCGCCAAGTTTCCTGACGTCGGCATTGGCCTGCTCGGCGTCGGCCTGGCTTTCGGCCTAACGGTGCTGACCATGGCCTACGCGGTCGGTCATATCTCAGGCGCGCATTTCAACCCTGCCGTCACGCTCGGCATCGTTGCCGCGGGGCGGCTCGATCGGGCGACGGCTGGCGGCTACATCCTCGCCCAGGTGCTGGGCGGCGCCGTTGGCGCAGGGCTGCTCTACCTCATCGCCTCAGGGCAGGCCGATTTCTCCACCGCCGCAGGCTTCGCCGCCAATGGCTTCGGCGAGCACTCCCCAGGCGGCTACTCCCTCACCGCCTGCTTTCTGAGCGAGTTCGTGATGACCTTCTTCTTCCTGGTGGTCATCCTCGGCGCCACCACCAAGCGAGCTCCGGCCGGCTTCGCACCGCTCGCCATCGGCCTCTGCCTGACACTGATCCACCTGATCAGCATTCCCATCACCAACACCAGCGTGAACCCGGCGCGCAGCACCGGGCCGGCACTGTTCGTGGGAGGCTGGGCGCTGGCGCAACTCTGGCTGTTCTGGATCGCGCCGATCGCCGGCGCCGTCTGCGCGGGGTTGCTGCATTCCTGGCTTGGCGCTGTGGACGAGGAGGCCGATCGCGAGGAGGCCCGTCGCGCCGCTGCGGTCGAGAGAGGCGAGCCACTGGCTCCCGCAACCGGTCGCCCGCCACGCTGAAGCCAAGCCACCGCGGCTTTCTCGCCGCCTCTGAGCACTCAGGACAGGCGCGTGCAGGTCGTGCACAAGGCTGCCGGGTTGCAACCGCTGATAGACTGTGGCCTAAAGAGTGGGTGCTGTACGTTGCTCCCTTCATCCTCCTGCAGTGCCTGGGCGCCTTGCTCGCCTGGGCGCTGATCGCCCGCCGCGGCATCAGCGGCGCCACCCTGGCCGAGGCCGCTGCTGTGTGGCTGGCTCCGCTGCTGGTCGCCGGCGCCTTCGGCTTCCCGGCCGACACGGTGGTGCGCATCGCCTCCTGCGGCGTCGTCTTCAACCTGGTCAATTGGCTCTGGCAGGGCCTGCCAGAGCGTTCCGAATAGCGCGCGTGGACGGCCTCACCGCTCCAGTGCCGGCTGCTGCACCCCACTCATGCGCCGCAGCAGCCGGACCATGAGCCGTCCGGCATCGTCCACCACCGTATAGACCACCGGCACCACCACCAGGCTGAGAAGGGTGGAGGTGATCAGCCCGCCGATCACCACCAGCGCCATCGGCGCGCGGAACTCGGCATCCGCGCCCACCCCGGCGGCGATGTGCACCATGCCCGCCGTCATGGCGACCGTGGTCATGACGATGGGCCGCGCCCGCTTGCGCGCCGCCTCCACCAGCGCCGCGCCGCGCGCCAGGCCACCGCGACGCGCCTCGATGGCGTATTCCACCAGCAGGATCGAGTTCTTGGCGACAATGCCCATCAGCATCAGCACGCCGATCACCGCCGACACGCCGAGCGCCTTCTGCGCCAGCAGCAGCGCCATCAGCGCGCCCCCCAGCGAGAGCGGCAGGGCGGACATGATGGTCAGCGGCTGCAGGAAGCCGCCGAACAGCAGCACCAGCACCAGATAGATCAGCAGCACGCCGGCGCCGAGGGCGAGCACGAAGCCGCTGAACAGCTCGTTCATCACCTCGGTGTCGCCGGTCTCGCGCTCGTGCACGCCGGGCGGCAGGTTCTTCATGATCGGCAGCGCCTCGATCAGCTTGGTCGCCTCGCCGAGCGGCATGCCGTTCAGCTCCGCCTCCACCGTGGCCTTGCGCACGCGGTCCAGCCGGTCGATCTGCGCCGGCCCGGCGCCGTGCCGGATCTCCGCCACCGCGTCGAGCGGCACCGGCAGGTCGGCCCGCCCGGCGACGCGCAGCGCCCGCAGCGTGTCGAGGTCGTTGCGCGCCCCCTCCTCCAGCATCACGCGGATCGGGATCTGCCGGTCCGGCAGGTTGAAGCGCGCCAGGTTCTGGTCGATGTCGCCGATGGTGGCGATGCGCGCGGTCTGCCCGATCGCGGCGGCCGAGACGCCCAGCTCGGCGGCGCGCGCCTCCCGCGGGACGATCTGCAGCTCCGGCCGTTCCAGGCTGGCGGTGGAGCGGGCGCCGGAAAGCGCGGGGATGCCGCGCATCTGCTGCTCCAGCGCGCGGGCGGCCTCGGCGAGCCGCGCCGCGTCATCCCCCACCAGGGTCACGCTGGCCTTGGAGCCGCTCATGCCGTCGGCGCCGAAGCGCACCCGAACGCCTGGGATGGCCTCCAGCGCCGACCGCACCGCCGCCTCGAACTGCTGCTGGTTCAGCGCCCGCTCGCCGCGCGGCTTCAGGGTGATCATCAGGTTGGCGTTGCGCGGGTCGCCCTGCGCCGTGGCGCTGCCCATGCCCGGGCCGCCGACGACGCTGGAGGTGCCGAGCGAGGCGAAGACCGACTCCACCTCCGGCCGTGCCTTCAGGATGGCGGTGGCGCGGCGCACCGCCGCATCCGTATCGGCCAGGGTCGAGCCGGGCGGCAGCTCCATCGCCAGCGCCGAGCGCCCCCGGTCGGCGGCGGGGATGAAGTCGGAGGGGATCAGCGGCACCAGCGCCAGCGAAAGCGCGAAGAAGCCGGTGGCGGCACCAAGCGTGATCCAGCGGTGGCGCAGGCACCAGTCGAGCAGCGCCAGGTACCGCCGGCCCACCGCGCCATCCCCCACCTCCTCCGAGCGGGCCTGCTTCCGCGGCTTCAGCAGGTAGGCCCCCATGAGCGGCGTCAGCAGCCGCGCCACCAGCAGCGAGAAGGTGACGGCGGCCGCCACGGTCAGGCCGAACTGGCGGAAGAACTGGCCGGGAATGCCGGGCATGAAGCTCACCGGCACGAAGACGGCCAGGATGGCGCCGGTGGTGGCCATGACGGCCAGCC
Source organism: Roseomonas sp. (assembly GCA_035556695.1). Lineage (GTDB taxonomy): Bacteria > Pseudomonadota > Alphaproteobacteria > Acetobacterales > Acetobacteraceae > Pseudoroseomonas. Next base: position 22,062 of record DATMFR010000052.1, on the reverse strand, counting down.
CGATCTCCGCCGAGGCCTCCAGCGCGGCGCGGTAGGCGCCCTGCTTCGGGCGGGACTGCAGGTGGCGGACGATGTTCTCGATCTCGACAATGGCGTCGTCCACCAGCACGCCGACCACCAGCGTCAGCCCGAGCAGGGTGATGTTGCTGAGCGCGTAGCCCAGCCATTGCAGCACCAGGAAGGTCGGGATCAGCGAGAGCGGCATGGCGACGCAGGCCACCAGGGTCGCCCGCCAGTCGCGCAGGAAGATCCAGACCACCAGCACCGCCAGCCCCGACCCAACCAGCAGCGCGTCGATCGCCGCATGGTAGCCGGCCTCGACGAAGGCCACGGTGGAGGTGACACGGCGGATCTGGATGCCGGGATGCGCCGCCTCCAGCGCCGCCACGCGGGCGGCCACCTGCTCGGCCACCTTCACCTCCGAGGAGCCGCGGGTGCGCATCACCTCGAAGGCCACCACCGGCTCGCCGTCGAGCCGCGCGGCGGTGCGGATCTCGGCGGTGGCGTCGCTCACCTCGGCCAGCTCGCCCAGCCGCGCGGTGCGGCCGCCGGGCAGGATGATCGGCCGCGCGCGCAGCGCATCCACCGTGGGGGCGGAGCCGAGGGTGCGGATGCTCTGCTCGCTCGCGCCCAGCGTGCCGCGCCCGCCGGGCAGGTTCAGGTTGGCCGAGCGGAGCTGCTCGTTCACCTGCACGGCGGTGATGCCGAGTGCGCGCAGCCGCTCTGGCCGCAGCGCCACGCGGATCTCGCGGTCCACCCCGCCGACGCGGTTCACCTGCGCCACCCCGGGCACGGAAAGCAACGACTTGGCCACGGTGTCGGTAACGAACCAGGAAAGCTGCTCGGTGGAAAGCCCCGGCGCCGCCACGGTGTAGGTGAGGATGGCGCCGCCCGTCACCTCGATGCGGCTGATCACCGGATCGCGGATCGAGGCCGGCAGGTCGGCGCGGATCTGCGAGACCTTGTCGCGCACGTCATTGGTGGCGCGGTCCGCGTCCTTGCCGAGGTTGAACTCGATGACGGTGGTCGAGGTGCCGTCCTGCACGATGGAGGTGATGTGCTTGACGTCCCCGAGGCCCGCCACCGCGTCCTCGACGCGGCGCGTCACCTGGGTCTCCAGCTCGGAGGGGGCGGCGCCGGGCTGCATCACCGTCACCACCACCGCCGGCAGGTCGATATCCGGTGTGTTGTTGATGCGCAGCATGGGGAAGGCGACCAGCCCGCCCAGCGTCAGCAGCAGGAACAGCACCATCGTCGGGATGGGGTTGCGGATCGCCCAGGCGGAGATGTTCCAGCCGGCGTCGTCGCGCGGTTCGGCCATGGTGCCCTCCCTCAGCGCGGCGCGGCGAGGCGCACGCGGTCGCCGGCGGAGAGGAAGCCGGCGCCGGTCGCCACCACCCGCTCACCGGCGGCGAGGCCACCGGTCACCTCCACATTTCCATCCTGCCGGAGGCCCGTGGTGATGGTGCGCGGCTCGACGCGCTCGGCGCCCTCCGGCAGCACGAAGACCACCGGCTTGCCCTCCCGGAACACCACCGCCTCCTGCGGCACCGTCAGGCCGGGGGCGGCTCGCGGCAGGATCTCGGCGCGGGCGAACATGCCGGGCCGCAGGCCGGAGCCGGGCGGCAGCGTGACATGCACCACGCCGAGCCGCGTCTCGCCCGCCACCACCGGCGCCAGGGCGCGCACCGTGCCCATGATCTCGCGCTCGCCATGCCGCACCCGCACCGCCTGGCCCGGCCGCACGGCGGCGAGGTCCAGCTCGGGCACGCGGGCATCCAGCTCCAGCCGTCCGTCGCGCAGCAGGCGCACCAGCTCCTGCCCGGGCTGCACCACGGCGCCGGGCAGCACGGCGCGGCGCAGCACTGTGCCGCCGGCCGGGGCAAGAATGCGGGTCTGGGCGAGCCGGGCCTGCGCCTCCTGAAGCTGGGCGCGGGTGGCGCTCAGGCGGGCCTCGGCCTGCCGGGCGGCGGCCTGGCGCTGCTCCAGCACCTGCTGCGCCACGTTCTCGCTGCGTGAAAGCTGGCTGGCGCGGCGCAGATCGGCCTGGGCGATGCCGAGCGCCGCCTCCGCCTCGGCCACCGCGGCCTCGGTCTGTGCCACCAGGGCCGCCGGCAGGGCCTCGTCCAGCGCGACCAGGAGCTGGCCCTCGCGGACGCTGTCCCCCTCCTCCACCGGCACGGCCTGCACGCGCAGCCCGCCAGCCTCGGCGCCGATCACCAGTTCCTGCCAGGGCACCACCGAGCCGTCGCCGATCACCGGCCGCGCCAAGTCCCGCGCCTGCACGGCCGCCAATGTCACGGTGAGCGCGGGCGGCGGCTCCTGTGGCGTGGCCACACCCGCGGGCGCCTCCGCCCGGTGCAGCAGGCGCGGCACCGCCAGCCCGCCCAGGCCGGCGGTAAGCAGCAGGCCAAGCAGCAACGGCCAGCGGCGCCGGGGGCGCGTGCGGCCATGTGACGCGGCGATCTGGGCGGGCGGATTGTGGTCCGGCATATCTTGTCCTGCGCGCGGCGCCTGCTTATTGACCCGATGGTCAGTAACACCACCTTATCTGGCAGAACCGGCGACGAGATCAAGGACTCGGTGTGGAAATCGAATGAACGCAGGTCCCGATGCCCCGCAGGCCCGCCGCCGGCTCGCCCCTGAGGCCCGCACGCCGCAGATCCTGCAGGCCGCGCTGGAGGAGTTCGCCGAGCGCGGCTATGCCGGGGCCCGGATGGCGGCGGTGGCGGGCCGCGCCGGCATCGCCAAAGGGCTGATCTATCACTACTTCCCTTCCAAGGACGCGCTCTTCCAGGCCACCGTGCACGCCTGCACCCAGCCGCTTTTCGAGGAGGCGGAGCGCCAGCTCTCCGGCCATGCCGGATCGGCGCGGGAGTTGCTCGGCGCGCTGGTCCGCATGGGCTATGCCCGCATCAGCGCCGACCAGCAGGAGCGAACCCTCTTCCGCCTGATCATCACCGAGGCCGAGCGCTTCCCCGACCTGGCCCGCTTCTACCGCGAGGAGATGCTGGCGCGTGCCACCGCCATCGCCCGCGCCGTGCTGCGCGCCGGCGTGGCCGCGGGCGAGTTCCGCCCGGAGGTGGCGGACATGCCCGGACTGGCCGAGGTGGTGCTGGCGCCGGTGCTGATGGCCTCGGTCTGGCGGATGATCCTGGGCGAGTCCGATGCACCCGCCCCCGGCGTCCTGCGGGACGCGCATCTGGACCTGCTGCTGCGCGGGCTGAGCGCATGAACCGGAAAAGAATGAACTCTCCCCCAGCCATCTCTTCTTCTTTTTTATCCAGCCTTGTGGCGCTGGCCGCACGCGCTCACGCCGGGCCAACCAGGAATGTCCTCGCCACAGGGGCAGTCCAAAGCTGACAGAAACAAGATGGAGGTTTGGAAGGCTTCATTCCCCCAGCCTTCACTCCGTGCAGTTCAGCAGCGCTCCAAGCTGACCGATGCGCCGCCCGATCAGCGCCGCGCGCTCTCGCACATAGGGGCCGGGCTCGCTGGCCGACCATTCGCGCGGGTTGGGCAGCACCACGGCCAGCCGCGCCGCCTGGGCCTGCGTGAGGCGCGCCGCCGGGCGACGGAAGAAGGCGCGCGCAGCCGCCTCTGCGCCGTAGATGCCGGGACCGAACTCGACGATGTTGAGATAGACCTCCAGCACGCGCCGCTTGGGCCAGAGCAGGGCGATCTGTGGCGTCAGCCAGGCTTCCGCCAGCTTCCGCACCGGGTCGCGCCCCGGCCAGAGGAACAGGTTCTTGGCCACCTGCATGGTGAGGGTGCTGGCGCCGCGCGGCCGCTCTCCCGCCAGAGCCGCCTCGATCTGTCCGCGCAGCGCCGGGAAATCGAAGCCCAGCGGCTGGCGGCAGAACGTGTTGTCCTCCGAGGCGATGATGGCCTGCGGCAGGGCGGGCGCGATCTGGTCATAGGCCACCCAGTCCTTGCTGAGGCCGTAGCCCTGCGCGGCGCGCAGCAGCATCAACGGCGTCACCGGCGGCGGCACGAAGCGGAAGATCAGGATCAGCACCGGCGGCCCCAGCAGCAGCAGCAGCGCGGCACGCCGGAGCCAGCCTCGCCACCCTCCCCCGATCAACGGCCGCAGGCACCGGCGCGGTCGCGGTGCGACCAGGGATAGGTGAAGCGCCCGGCCCAGGCACCCTCCTTCGCCGCCTTCGCCTCGGCCTCCGCCGCCGCGTAGCGCTTCTTGGAATAGCGGGGGCAATCGAAGGCAAGGCCCGAGCGCACCATGGCCTCGTTCAGGTCCAGAACGCTGCCATCGGGCTGCCGCACGGTGCAGACAGCCACGGTACGGCCATGAGTCAGCGTGCCGTCGGGGGTGCAGGTGACCTCGCGGCCGCCGATCAGCGTGGTCAACTCCTCGCGCGCGGCGGCGCCACAGGCGAAGCGTCCCCCGCCGCTACGGTTGCACTGCTGGTCATGCTCCAGCGCATCGATGCCCTGCATGCGGACACGGATGCCTTCCAGATCGAAGGTGTCGCCATCAATAACGCGGGGATGGCCAGCGAAGGGCTCCCCGGCGGGGCGGCGCTTCGGCTCCTCGAAGCTCTGCACGACCTGCCAGACAGCGCGGCCGAGGCGCAGCAGGTCGCCCTCGCTGACCTGCGAGGCACCGAGCAGGCCGACGATGGCGACGGCGAGCGCCGCCCAAGGCTTGGTGGAACGACGGCCGCGCTTCATCGGGGGTGCAAAGGGAAAGGCAGCATCATGGGAGCATGACCTAACGCCACCGGGGCGCCAGGAGAAGGGTCAGCTAGCCGGCGGCAGGCCGATAGGCGGCCGCTCCGGGCCACCCTCAGGGGGTACTTCGCCGGTGGAATGCGCAACCCCGGCTTCGGCGTCCCGGCACATGGCATAGGCCTTGGTGAACTCGGCGCCGAGCAGGAAGATCTGCGCGGAATAGTAGATCCAGAGCAGCACGATAACCGCCGAGCCGGCCGCGCCGTAAGTGGAGCCGATGGCGGTGCTGCCCAGATACAGGCCGATCAGCGCCTTGCCGAGGTTGAACAGCAGCGTGGTGACCACGGCCCCCACCAGCACATCCCGCCATTCCAGCGCCCGGTCGGGCAGCACCTTGTAGATGGCGGCGAACAGCACGGCGATCAGCACGAAGGAGAGCACCGCATTACCCAGCCGCACCAGCGTGGCGATGCCCGGCAAATCGTTGTGCAGCATGTTGCCGAGGGCGGTCAGCGCCGCGCTGACCACCAGCGAGACCAGGAGCAGGAAGCCGAGCGTCGCCACCAGGCCGAGACTGGCGGCGCGCGCCCGGATCAGACGGGAAACGGTGCTGCCCCTCAGTTCCACCCGCCAGATCATGTTCAGGCTGGCCTGGATCTCGCCGAACACGCCGCTGGCGGTGACCAGCAAGGTGGCGATGCCGAAGACGCTGGCCACCATCCCCGAGGTTGGGTTGGAGGCATTGACGATGATGCTCTGCATCAGCTCCGCCCCGGAGCGGCCCATCAGCCCCGTGAGCTGCGCAACGATGGCGCCGCGGGCCGCGTCCTCGCCGAAAGCCAGCCCCGCGATGGCGACGGCGATGATCAGCACCGGCGCCAGCGAGGTGACCGTGTAGAAGGCGATTGCCGCGCCGCGGCTCAGCGCCTCATCCTCGATGAAGCCGAGCACGGTCTGGCGGATCAGCCACCATGCCTTCTGCATTGTCGTCCGCCGTCACGTCCTCTTTGGATGCGGAACGCAAGGGCCGCGGCGACGGTTGCGCTGCGGACGGGCGCGGCGTCTCGTCGAGCAGGCGCAGCGGCGGCGCCTTCCCCTGCTTGTCCTCGCCCATGTAGAGCGTGACATGCGGGAAGGGCATCTCGATGCCGCGCGCGTCGAAGATCTCCTTGAGGATCTCGGCATAGGCGCGCCCGGCGCCCCATTGCTTGCCCGCCTGGGTCTTGATGCGCGCGCCCAGCACCACCGCCGAATCGGCAAAGCGGATGATGCCCTGCATGTCGAGCGAGCCGATGATGAAGGCGGCATGCTCGGTCTTCTGGAGCCGCTCGAAGGCTTCCTGCATGGCCGCCTTCACCTCGGGGATGCTCTCGCGGTAGGCGACGCCGATCTCAGCCGCATAGAAGCTGAAATCCCGCGACATGTTGGCCACCGTGCTGACGGCGGAGAACGGGACGACATGCAGCGTCCCGTTCCCGTCCCGCAGCGTGAGGGAACGGATGGTCAGCTTCTCCACCGTGCCGGTGACGCTGCCGGCGGTGACCACGTCGCCCACATTCATGGCGTTCTCGATCTGGATGAAGGCGCCGGTGATGATGTCCTGCACCAGCTTCTGGGCGCCGAAGCCGACGGCCAGGCCGACCACGCCGGCACCGGCCAGCAGCGGGCCGATATTCACGCCAAGCTGGCTGAGCGCCAGCATCGCGACCAGCACCAGCAGCGTCAGCGTGGCGGCGTTGCGGAACAGCGCCAGCAGGGTGCGCTCGCGCGGCGTCGGCACCGAGCCGTAGTTCGGATTGAGCCGGTACTCCACCCAGGAGGAGAGCGCGAGGTGGCCCGCCATTCCCGCCACCACGATCACCGCGGCGGAGATCACGGCGCCGGCGAAACGCTGGCCACTGGCGGTGGCCAGCCAGCCCAGGATGTCGAACAGCGCCCAGGCCTGCAGCAGCCCGAACAGCACCAGGACCAGCACGACGCCGCGCAGCACGCGCAGGATGGCGGGGATCGTGGTGTTGAGCCGGTGCTGCAGCAGCGGCAGGCGCTCGGTCAGGGCCTCGGGCAGGCTGATGCCGCCGGAGAACAGATGCCGCAGCAGGTGCATCAGCATCGCACCCAGCGCCACCACCAGCAGCGAATACAGCGTGGCCAGCAGGATGAAGCCCAGCGCCTCGCGCGGGTTGGTCACCCAGGCAATGAACAGGGTCGCCAGGTAGAGCATGGCCAGCAGGTGCCAGACATGGCCGAAGGCGACCCAGACGCTGCCGAGCAGGCGGATGCCGCGCCGGTGGCGCTGCGCCGCGATCCAGCGGCGCCCGGCATGGCGGTGCCGCAGCAGCGCCAGGATGCCCATCACCAGGACCAGCAGCATGACCAGGAAGCGCAGGGAGCGCGCCGCTGCCCAGGAGACGTTGGCGTTCAGCAGCGGCGCCAGCAGCATGAAGGTATAGCCGATGATCGAGGTGGCGCGGCTGAGCCAGAAGAACCAGGCTCGCGCTCCCTCGTCGCCCAGCGGCAGCGGCCGCAGCGCCCGCAGGCGCGGGCGGAACAGCATGCGGATGGGCACCTTGATGCCCTCCACCGCCAGGAAGGCGTTGAGCAGCAGGGTCTGATGCACCGCGATGGCACCGGTGACGCCGTAGCTGAGGGCGAAGAGATAGCCGCCGCCCCAGGCCAGCAGCACGGTCGCCGCCTCGATCAGCAGGACAATGGGCTGCAGCGCCAGCCGGAACACCCTGCTCCGCCCCTGCGCCCGACGGCCCAGGTTGTTGAGCAGCGGCGCCGCCGCCGCCCGCAGCAGGGCGAAGAGGCCGCCCACCACGAGGATCAGCAGGCCAATCCGGAAAGCGCCGCTCCAGAACACGTCCCGGTCGGCCTGGGCCGCCTCGCTGACGAGCTGGACAAGGCCATGCCCCGCCTCCACCACCCGCCGCAGCATGGTGGCCCCCTGTTCGGCGACGCTCTGGCTGTACTCGGCGAGCTGCCGGGCAACCGTGGGCTCAGGCTCCTGCGGCAGCGCGGCAGCGGGGGCATTCGCACCCTCCGCCGCGCGTAGGCGGGCGATCAGGGCGGCCCGCGCCGTGTCGTCCTCCAGCACCCGGACCAGCTCCTGCAGCGAGGCGTCGCTCGGTGCCGCGGCGGGTGGCGCCGTGGGAGCCTGAGCCTGTGCATGGCTGAGACTCAGCCACAGGCTGAGCAGGGCGAGGATGAGGAAGCGCATCGGGCGGGGGTACCTCCAGCGGGCAGAAGGGGCGGCAGCATAGTGGGAGCGGCGTTGAGAACCAAACCAAGCCGCCAAGATCCAGATTTGGCGCAGCGTAAAGAAACAAGGTTGGGGGAAAGAATTCCCCCAAACCCCCATCTTCTTTTTGCCAGTTGGAATCCCACGGAATCGCGAGGAGCAATGCGCGGGGGCGCAGGAATTCATCCCGACGGCCGCTGAAGAGGCGACATTTCTCGGTGATGCAAGAGCGATGTCTTGAGCTTGGCTTTTATCGCGAGCCCTGCCTTCATCGCGCAGGCATCTGGGCGCCCCCGCCGCCCTCCGCTCAGCTCTGCGTGGCGGCGCCCTCAAGCAGGCAAAACATCAGCTCGTGCTTGTTGTGCGCGCCATGGAACAGCCGCGCGCCGGGGATGGCGGCGAAGGCGGCGGCGGTCTCATGGTCGGTCTCGCCCTGGAACTTCAGGGTACAGACGAAGTTCCGCGCCGTTCCCGCCTCCATCCAGCGCTGCACCAGGGCGAGCAGGCGGGCGGGGTAGCAGATGATGTCGCTGAACAGCCAGTCCACCGCCGGCTGCTTCTCGGGCTCCAGCCCGAAGGCGCTCTCGGTGCGGATGGTGACGTTCGGCAGGGCCGCCACGGCGGGGTCCATCGCCGCCTTGTCCACCGCCACCACCTGACAGCCGAGCTGCGCCAGCGCCCAGCTCCAGCCGCCCGGCGCGGCGCCGAGGTCGAGCGCGACCTCTCCCGGCCCCGGCCAGCGGCCGATGCGGGTCAGCGCCTCCCAGAGCTTCAGATAGGCGCGGGAGGGCGGGCCCTCGCGGTCCTCCTCGAAGCGGACGGCGCCGTGCAGGAAGGGGCTGGTCTTGGTGGGCGAGGCCAGCAACCGGTCCGGCGCCAGCAGGGTCCAGCCGCCCAGGTGGCCGGTCGGCGCCGGCTCCGGGAAATGCAGGGCGCGAGCCTTCAGCGGCGGCAGCGCCGCCTCGATCAGCGCCGCGCGGCGGTGATGCGCCATCGCCTCCAGCGACCAGTTGCGCTGAATGGCCCGCAGCGCGCCCGCCGCGGCCTTGATCGAGGGCGCCGGGATCTCGCGCGGGTCGGTCCAGGTGTCGAGCGCCCAGGCGCAGGGCACCGGTGGCGCCTCGCTGAGCGCCAGACGGCCGTGCCACTGCGCCACCGGCACCCCGGCGCGGCGCAACTCCTCCTCCACCTCCGGCTCGAAGCCCTCGGCAGCCAGATAGGCGCTGCGGATCACGGCGCGTCGGGCCCGGCCGGGCGGCGCAGCCCGGCGATGGCCAGCAGCAGCCAGCCCAGCATCAGCAGCGTGCCGCCGATCGGGGCGATGCCGAGCGAGGCCCCGGTCAGCACCCGCCACCAGATCGCGCCGCAGAAGCCGAGCGCGCCCAGCACGAAGCAGCCGCCTGCCCAGTGCGGCAGGCGGCCTGCGCGGCGCTCGGCGAGCAGGCCGGTGGCCAGCAGCGCCAGGGCGTGCCAGCCCTGCATGGTCAGCGCGCTCTGCACCATGGCGGCCTCCGCGGGATCGAGCCGCGGCGCCAGGCCATGCGCGGCCCAGGCGGCCAGCGCGACCGCCAGCAGGCCGGAGAGGCCACCGATGAAGAGCCAGAGGCGGGCGAGAGGGTTCCCGGACATGGCGGGAGGCTTAGTCCAGCGGCGCGGCTTCGGCCAGAGGCCGGAAACAAGTGGGGGAGGAATGGAAGCTCATCGTCAGATGCCTGGCGGGAGCAAAGGTTGGGGCGCGAACTCCCCAAACCCCCTCCTTCCTCTGCCAGTTTTCAGCTCCGCCTGCGGGCAGCGCACCGAAACTGGCCAAGAAGAAGCAGGGATCCCGGGGCAGAACTCATTCGCCACCGCCTCCTGGCAGATTCCAGAGCAGGTCCGAAGCTTTCCTTGGGCCTCGTCGCTTTCTCGTCGGTTCAGCGCAACGGAAGGGTGAGCAGTGCCAGGGTGCCGAGCACGGCGGCCTTGATCTGCGCGTCCGGCAGCATGTCGTGGCCGGGGAAGAGGTCGATCCCAAGCTTGCGCTTGACGACGTAGGCGCCGAGCAGCAGCACCGCGCACACCCCGCTTCCCACCACTGCCGCCAGCAAGCGCCGCATCGTCATCACCCTCATGAACGGCTGCCACCAGCCGCGAACGGACCGAAAAAAGGAGGGAGCCTGGGGGAATTCATTCCCCCAGCCTTCCTATCTCACGCCTCAAGCTCGTGCGACAGCGCAATCAGGTCCTGGGTGTGCGAATGCCGCGCCTCACCGGCACGCAACTGCGCCTCGGTCAGCACCTCGACGATTCGTCCGCCCTGCATCACCGCCAGCCGCTCGCAGAGATGCGCGACGACGGCCAGATTGTGCGAGACGAGGATGCAGGTGAGCTGCCGCGCCGCGCGCAGGTCGGCCAGCAGGTTCAGCACCTCCGCCTGCACGGAGACGTCGAGCGCGCTGGTCGGCTCGTCGAGCAGCAGCACCGAGGGATCGGCAACCAGCGCGCGGGCAATGGCGACGCGCTGCCGCTGCCCACCCGAGAGCTGGTGCGGATAGCGGAAGCGTGCGGCGCGGGGCAGCGCCACTTCCTCCAGCGCGCGGGTGATGCGGGCCTCGGCGTCGGGGATGCGGTGCACCTCCAGCGGCTCCGAGAGGATGCGGTCCACCGTCTGGCGCGGATGCAGCGAGCCATAGGGGTCCTGGAACACCATCTGCACCGTCTTGAAGAAGGCGCGGTCCCGCTTGTGGCCGAGCACCTTTCCCGCGACCGTAAGAGTGCCGTTCCAGTCGGCGTTCAGCCCGGCGATGGTGCGCAGCACGGTGGACTTGCCCGAGCCGCTCTCGCCCACCAGCCCAAAGGTCTCCCCGGCCGCCACGTTGAAGGACACGTCGCGCACCACATGGTTGGTGCCGAAATGCACGTTGAGATGCTCGACGCCGATCATGCGCGCGGCTCCAGCCAGGCGGGGTCGCGGTTCAGGGTTGGCAGGCGCGCACGCTTGTGGCTCAGGCTCGGCATGCATTCCAGCAGGCCGCGCGTATAGGCGTGCCGGGCACGGTGCAGGTCGCGCGCCGGCAGTTCCTCCATAACCTGGCCGGCATACATCACCACCACCCGGTCGCAGAAGCGGCTGACCAGCGGCAGGTCGTGGCTGATCAGCATCAGCCCCATGCCGCGCGCCGAGACCAGGTCCTCGATCAGCTTCAGGATCTCCGCCTGCACGCTGGCATCCAGCGCGCTGGTCGGCTCGTCGGCGATCAGCAGGTCCGGGTTCGGCGCCAGCATCATGGCGATCATCACGCGCTGGCCCATGCCGCCCGAGACCTCGTGCGGGTAGGAGTCCAGCACGCGCCGGGGGTCACGGATGCGCACCTGCTCCAGCAGATTGAGCGCCGCCTCGCGGGCCTCGCGCTGGCCGCCCTTCTGGTGCGCCAGCCAGGCCTCGGCGATCTGCCGGCCGATGGTCATCACCGGGTTCAGGCTGAATTTCGGGTCCTGCATCACCAGCCCGATGCGGCCGCCGCGCAGGCCGCGCATCTGCCGCTCGGAGGCGTTCAGGACGTCGATGCCGTCGAAGCGCAGCGCGCCGGCACGGACGCGGGCCGCCTCCGGCAGAAGCCGCATCAGCGCGCGGCCGGTCACCGACTTGCCCGAGCCGCTTTCGCCGACGATGCCGAGCTTCTCCCGGCCCAGGCTGAAGGAAACGCCGCGCACGGCATGGGTGAAGCCTGCCGTCGTGGGAAAGTCCACGCGCAGGTCACGAATCTCGACGAGGTTGCTCATGCCTGTTGCTCCCGCTGGGGAAGGCGCCGCCTTCCCCAGGCCCCTTCCGCCGGGGTAACGGTATTACCCCGGACCCCGCCATTCATTCTCATCGCTGCTTCGGGTCCAGCACGTCCCGCAGCCCGTCGCCCAGCAGGTTGAAGGCGAGCGAGGCCATGAAGATCGCGATGCCTGGGATCACCGGCACCCACCACTGCTCCAGGATGAAGCGCCGTGCCGTCGCGATCATCGTGCCCCACTCGGGAATCGGCGGCTGCGCGCCGAGGCCGAGGAAGCCAAGCCCCGCGGCCGTCAGGATGATGGAGGACATGTCGAGCGTGACGCGCACCGTCAGCGAAGGCAGGCACATCGGCGTCACATGGCGCCAGATGACCCGCCAGGGCGAGGCACCCGTCATGCGCACGGCGGCGATGTAGTCGGTGTTGCGGATGGTCAGCGTCTCCGCCCGCGCGAGCCGCGCATAGGGCGGCCAGGCGGTCAGCGCGATGGCGATGACGGCGCTCTCCACGCCCGGCTTCATCGCGGCGACGAAGGCCAGTGCCAGGATCAGCCGCGGGAAGGCCAGGAAGACGTCGGTGACGCGCATCAGCAGCCGGTCCAGCAGCCCGCCGGCATAGCCGGCCACGCAGCCGACGATCAGCCCGAGCGGCGCCACCAGCGCCACGACAGCCACCACCATGCCGAGCGTGACCCGCCCGCCGTAGAGCAGCCGCGACCACACGTCGCGGCCGAGTTCGTCGGTGCCGAGCCAGTGCTCGGCGGAAGGCGGCTGCAGCCGGTTGCCCAGCTCCTGCACGCCGGGGTCATGGGTGGCCAGCACCGGCGCGGCCAGCGCCAGGATCAGCATGACGACCGCCACCGCCAGCCCCGCCACGGCCAGCGGGTTGCGGCGGAAGGCCAGCCAGAGCTGATAGCGCCCGCCCCATTTGGCCTGGGAGCGGGAGGCCGGCGTGTCGGTGAGCAGCCAGGCGCGGGTTGATCCGGACATGTTCACTTCACCGCCCTTATTTCACGCGGGGATCAAGCAGCCGGTAAAGCAGGTCCGACAGCAGGTTCAGCGCGACATAGATGAGCCCCACCACCAGCGTGGCGCCGAGCACCGCGTTCATGTCGGCGTTCAGCAGCGAGACGGTGAGGTACTGCCCGAGCCCGGGCCAGGAGAAGATGGTCTCCGTCAGCACTGCGCCCTCCAGCAGGCCCGCATAGGTCATGGCCAGCACGGTGACGAGCGGCACGGCGGTGTTGCGGAAGGCATGGCCCCAGACGATGCGGCGGCGCGAGAGGCCCTTGGCGCGGGCGGTGGTGACGTATTCGCTGCGCAGCTCGCCCAGCATGAAGGCACGCGTCATGCGCGCGATATAGGCCAGCGAGAACATCGCCAGCACCATGGAGGGCTGCGCCAGATGCGCCAGCGCGTCCTGGAAGGCGCCCCAGTCGCCGGCGAGCGCGGCGTCGAGCGTCAGGATGCCCGTGCGCTCATCCACCATGCCCTCGAAGTAGATGCTCTGCCGCCCCGGCCCCGGCGCCCAGCCCAGCCGCGCGTAGAACAGCAGCAGCGAGACCAGCCCGAGCACGAAGACCGGCAAGGAGTGCCCGGCGAGGCAGAACAGCCGCACCGCCTGGTCCACCCACTTGCCCTGCCGCGTCGCCGCCAGCACGCCGAGCGGCACGCCGATCAGCACGGCGATGATCATCGCGACGGAGGCCAGCTCGAAGGTGGCGGGGAAGAAGCGGGCGATGTCCTGCGTGACGGGGTTGGAGGTCATCACCGAACGGCCGAGATCACCGCTGACGATGTGCTCCAGATAGCGCCAGAACTGCACGTAGAGCGGCTGGTCGAGCCCGAGTTCCAGCCGGGTGCGCTCCACCACATCCTGCGGCGCGCGGTCGCCGACGATGGCCAGCACCGGGTCGATCGGCACCACGCGGCCGATGAAGAAGGTGACGAGAACCAGGCCGAACAGCGTGATGGGGATGCTGGCCAGCGTGGCGGAGACAGCCTGGAAGCGCAGGCGGAAGGCGGAGGGGCGCCGACGCCCCCCCGCGGGCTGCCCCCCCGGCGGCAGGTCCGCCGGGGAAGAGGTGGTGTCGCTCATGCCTTGGTGATGTTGGTATAGGAGTGCCGGTCGTTCATCGGGCCCATGTCGAAGCCCTTCACTCCCGCGCGCGCCACCGAGACCTCGATCTCCTGCAGCATGATGACGAAGGGCGAGACCTTCTGGTGGTCGCGCTGCAGGTCTTCGTACATCTGGGTGCGCTTCTCGGAATCGGTCTCCTCGCGGGCGGCGATGGCGCGGGCGGAAAGCTCGGGGATGTCCCAGCTCGCCCGCCAGGCGATGGTGCGGTTCTTGGCGTTCTCGCTGTTGTCGAGGTTGATCGAATAGGCCTCGGCATTGCTGTTCGGGTCGAAGTAGTCGCTGCCCCAGCGCAGCATGGCGATGTCATGCTGGCGCGCGCGGGTCTTGGTGATGACGGCGCGCATCTCGCCCGGCAGCATGCTCAGCCGGATGCCGATGGCGGCGAGGTTCGCCTGCACGGCCTGGGCGATATCGGAGCTCGGCGCGGCCGAGGCGTAGTCGAAGCTGACCTCGAAGCCGTCGGCCAGCCCGGCCTTGGCGAGCAGCGCCTTGGCCTCGGCGATGTTCTGCTTGAAGGGAAGGTCGGTCACCGCCCCTGGCAGGCCGGCCGGCAGGAAGGCCTGGTGCACCGCATAGGTGGTGGGGACGATGTTCTTCTGGATGCCGTCGTAGTCCAGCGCCAGCTTGATCGCCTGCCGCACCTCGGGCTTGGCGAGGTTCGGGTTCTTCTGGTTCAGGCTCAGATACATGAGGCTCGCCTTGCGGGCGAACTGCACGGTGAACTTCGGGTCGTTCTGGATCTGCTTGATCTGGTCGGCCACCAGGTTGCGGGCGATGTCCACATCGCCCTTCTGCAGGCCGAGCAACTGCGCCGAGGGGTCGGCCATGTGGCGCATGATGATGCGCTTGATCTTCGGCGCCACGTTGCTGTGCGGGTTGGCTTCCAGCACCACGCTCTCGCTCGCCTTCCACTGGCGCACGGCATAGCTGCCCGATCCGGCCGAGTTCTGCTTCAGCCAGCCATTGCCCCAGTCATCCCCCTGGGCGTGGGACATGACGGCGGCCTTCTCGACCACCGAGCCCACCGCCGCGGAGAGGCAGTAGAGCAGGAAGGAGAGCGAGGTCGGCTCGGCCGTGGTCAGCACCACCGTCTTCGGATCGGTGGCGCGGATGCGCTCGGCCGCGTTGTCCTTGTTGAAGCCGAACTGGTTGATGATGAAGGCCGGGGGCTTGTTCATCGCCACGGCGCGGGTCAGCGAGAAGGCCACATCCTCCGCCGTCACCGGCTTGCCGGAAGCGAATTTCGGCCCGTCCTTCAGCGTGAAGGTGAAGGTCTTGTTGTCGCCGGCGGCCTCCCACTTCTCCGCCAGTTCGCCCTCGATCTTGGCGGGGTCGGAGTTCGGCGTCGTCACCAGCTTCTGGTAGACGTTCCCCGCCAGTTCGGAGGCCGTGTACTCGAAGGCCTCCTGCGGATCGAGGCTGATGATGTCGTCGATCTGCTTGGCGAAGACCAGCACGTTCGCCGGGGTCTGAGCGGCGGCACTGCGGGCCAGCAGGCCGGCGGGCAGTGTGGCGGCGGCTGCGGAAGCGAGCAGCATCGAACGGCGTGTGAGCATCGGAAAGACCTCCTGAACCCTGGCTATGTAGCGCGCCGCGCCCCTGCCGCGCCATGCTTTGCACGGCGCCGGCCCTCCCCGCCCGAGCCTGCATTTCCCTCTGGCGCGTCACGGGCGGCCATGCCATCCGGCAGGCATGGAATACTGGCAGGACTTCGAGGCCACCCCGGCCGCCCCGCCCTTCGGCGAGAGCTACCCGGCGCCCATGCCGGACGGGCGCGCGCTGCGCCTGCCGCTGCGGGACTACGGCAGCATCGCCGTGACCGGCTTCATCGCCAACCAGGCCTCCTTCACCGTCCTGCGGGCGCTCTGCGGCTGGATGGCCGCCGCCGCCCGCCCGCTGGGGGCGGAGGTGGTGGTGGGCCTGCCCACCCTGGGCCATGTCTTCGGCGGCCCGGTGGCGGAGGCGCTGGGCCACGCCAACTGGGTGGCACCCGGCTACTCGCGCAAGACCTGGTATGACCCCGCCTATTCCGCGCCGACCGCCTCCTCCACCACGCCGGACGCGCGGCGCATCTGGCTGGACCCGCGCCTGCTGCCGCGCCTCGCCGGACGGCGGGTGCTGCTGGTGGACGATGTGATCAGCACCGGCAGTTCCGCCCTGGCCGGGCTGGCGCTGTTGGCCGCGGCGGGGGTGCGGCCGGTCGGGCTTGGCGTGGCCATGGCGCAGGGCGATCGCTGGCGCGAGGCCTGGCCCGCCGAGATTCCCGTCGCGGCCGCCTTCGCCACGCCGCTGTTCCGCCGCGGCGAGGAGGGATGGGTGCCCGACCCCGCCACGAGGGCAAGCGGGCTGCTGCTGCCCTGAGGGTGGCCCGGGAGGGCGCCGCCCTCCCTGGACCCGCCCGCCAGGGGACAGTGTTCCCCCCGCCCCCCTCCGTCAGGAGGTGTGCAGCGCCACGCGCAGGTCGCCGCTCTGGTGCAGCACCTCCAGCCGCACCGCATCGCCCTCGCGGTGCACCCGCAGGTCGAGCAGGCCATCGCCGAGGCGCAGGCGGCGCAGCGTCACCCAGGGCAGGAAATCCGGCAGCACGGGGCTGTCGAGTATCACCGTGCCCTGCTCGGGCACGAAGCGCAGGCCCAGGCAGGCGCGCAGCAGCGCGAAGGGCGTGCTCGCCGCCCAGGCCTGCGGCGAGCACGCCACCGGATAGAGCGTCGGCCCCTGGCCGTGACGCCGGGGGAAGCCGCAGAACAGCTCGGGCAAGCGCCGCACGGGGTCGAAACGGGCGGCCTCGAACAGCGCGGTGAGCAGCCGTGCCGCGGCATGGCCCAGCCCGTAGCGGGCGAAGCCCTCGCCGACCATGGCGTTGTCGTGCGGCCAGACCGAGCCGTTGTGGTAGCTCATCGGGTTGAAGCGCGCCTCCCCCGCCGCCAGGGTGCGGATGCCCCAGCCGCAGAAGGAGGAAGGCTGCAGCAACGTCTGCGCCACGCGTGCCGCCCGGTGCGGCAGGGCGATGCCGGCGAACAGCGCATGCCCCGCATTGGAGCTGCGCACCCGGCAGGGCCGCTTGTCGCCATCGAGCGCCAGGACATAGGTGCCCAGCGCCTCGTCCCAGAAGGCCGCGTCGAAGGCGAGCTGTAGCGCGGCGGCGCGCTCCTCCAGCCGCTGCGCCCGCCTGTGGTCGCCCAGCCCGGTCGCGATGCGGGCGGCGGCGCGCCAGGCGGCATAGACATAACCCTGCATCTCGACCAGCGCGATCGGCCCTTCCGCCAGCCGGCCATCGGCATGGGAAATCGAATCCTGGCTGTCCTTCCAGCCCTGGTTCAGCAGCCCGTTCGGCGTCTTGCGGAGATACTCGACGAAGCCGTCGCCATCCTCGTCGCCGTAGGTGTCGATCCAGTTGAGCGCTGCCTCGACGTTCGGCCACAGGTCGCGCAGCGTGGCAAGGTCGCCCGTGCGGTCGAGATAGGCGCCGGCGAGCATGATGAAGAGCGGCGTGGAGTCGATGCTGCCGTAGTACTTGCGGAAAGGCACCTCGCCCAGCACCGCCATCTCGCCCTGGCGGGTCTCGTGCAGGATCTTGCCGGGCTCCGCATCGGTGTTCGGGTCCAATGTGGTGGCTTGGTGGGCGGCGAGGAAGCGCAGCACGCCCCGGGCAAGGTGAGGCGCCAGCCACAGCGTCTGCCAGGCGGTGATCAAGGCGTCCCGCCCGAAGGCGGTGCTGTACCAGGGCACGCCGGCATAGGGATAGGGCCCCTCCGGCGTGTGCGTCACCAGCATGGCGAGATCGGCGCCCGCGCGGCGCAGCATCTCGTCGAAGACCGCATGGCCGCTCTCGATCCCCACCGCCTCGGCGCGCAACTGCCGCAGCGCCTGGCGCGAGCTGCGCAGCGAGGCGCCGAAAGCGTCGCGCGGCCGCTCCGTCGCCGCGGCATCGCAGCGGATGGTGAGGAACAGCACCTGGCGGCCGCCCGGGGGCAGCTCGATCTCGTGCACGGCGCGCTGCGCCTCCAGGTGCTGCGGCGCCGGCTCGAAGCGCAGCACGGTCTTGCGGCGCTGCGCGTCGAGCCCCGTATAGGCCAGGGTCACGCCGTTGGCGGAGAAGGCGGCGTGGTGATACTGGCCGCGCTGCGCCCGCTTGCGCCCCCGCACCTCGAAGACGTCGGCGAAGTCGGCGGCGAAATGGGTTTCCAGCCGCAGCCGGTGCGGGCGGTCGTCGTAGTTGCGGATCGCCAGCCGCTCGTAGCATGTATCGTCGCACAGGAAACGGGTGCGGCGCAGGTGCAGCCGGCCGCGCGGCAGCGACTTCCCGCTGCTGTTCTCCCACTGCGACGGATTGGTGAGGTCGCAGGTCAGCCCGGTATTGTCGTCAAGCAGGGCGGCGCTGAGCAGTTGCGGCGGGGTACCGTTCAGCCGGATGCCGAGGAAGGAAAGATGCCGGGTGTCCTTGTGGTAGAGGCCCTGCGAGTCCCCGGTGAAGTCGCCCGCCGCACTGAAAACCGCGAAGCTGTCGCCGTGCTTCAATGTGAGGGTGCGGCCTGGCTGCCGGTCGGCGCTTTCCTCCGCCTCGATGACGGGCGGGGCGATGGGGCTATCCATGCGGCGAAAGCTTCCCCTCATTGGCAGAGTGCGGTGCAGGCGTGATGGCTGGCGTGGAAGCGGGCACAGGACCCAACTCCGCGCCTTCCGACATGCGCTGCTTATCCCATGGCCCTGGTGAGGGAATCCTTCAAGGGCGGCCCACCCGCCACCCTTGCGTTAAATCTCTGCAGGGCGCTTCACCCGGCGGGCGGAAGGTCGAGCACGATGCTGACTTCCGTGGGGGGACCGCAGCGCACCTGCGCTGCCTCGCCGCCGGCGATGATGCGGATCAGCCCGAAGCCCGACTCGCAGCCGGCGCTGCCAGCGACGCGCAGCAGGCGCTCGGAGCCCGGCCCCTCATCCTGCACCGCGAGGCAGAGACGGTGCGACACCCCGTCGGTTCGCAGCTCCAGCGTGACATTCCCCTGGCCGTGGCGGAGGGCATTGGCCAGCAGCTCCCAGGCGACAATGGCGAGGCGCGGCGCGTCCAGCGCATTCACCATCATGTCGGCGCCTTCGCGCAGCCGGATCTGCCGGCCGCTCCCCTGCCAGAGCCGGCGGAGGGGGCAGAGTAGGCCCTCCAGGCAGGCTCGCGCACCAAGGCGACCCGCGCCGGGCTGGCGCTGCAGCACCGAATGGATTTCCGCCACCGCCTGGATGCGGCCAGCAGCGGCACTGAGCCGGGCGGCGCAATCCTCCTCCTGCCCCGCCAGGGCCTGCAGGGAGAGCATGTCGCTGACCATCTGCATGCCGTTGCGGAGGCGGTGGTCCATTTCCTGGACGGTGTGCGCCAGGTTGCGGAGCTGCGCGTCACGCTGGCCGAGCGCCTGCTGGGTCTCGGCAAGGCGCTGCACGGTCTCCTCTGGCTGCGGCGCCGCCTCTCGCTCGGCCATCAGCATGTCGGCCAGCGTCTGCAGCCGCGCGCGCTCCTGCGGCGTGAGGCCCTGCGGACGCGGCTCGGGCGAGAGCACGGCCAGCACGCCCTGCTGCCGCCCCTCATGGTCACGCAGCGGCGCCGCCGCGTAGAAACGGATTCCGGCCAGGCCAGCCACCAGGGGGTGCCGCACCAGCCAGGCCTCCTGCCAGGCATCCTCCACCACGCAGAGACCGCTCCGCCGCGCCAGCATCTGCCAGTCGGCCCAGTTCATCGTAAGGGCAAGGTCAAGCCCGTGCTGGACAAGCAGGGGGCCAGCCGCAGAGTCGGTGAAGCAGGCCATTGCCGCCGGTGTTCCGAAGGCGGCGAGCGCCAGGTCCACGATGCGCTCGGCCGCGCGGCCGAAAGGCGTCGCGCGCGTCATGCGCAGCCGGCCGTCGGACATGGGGGTGCCGGAGGCTGAAGCCGGCGTGTCCATCACGAGGGGAGTGCGTGGCAGGCCGGGCATGTCCAGCAAGAAGGAGGCACGCTCCCGTTCCTGCCGCATCATCTGTCCCATGGCCGCGTACTCCCTGCCATGCCCTCGCCGGCCACGTTGCCGTTCTGCCTCGGCAAAGGCGGACTCTGCATGCCATAGTTCGAAGGGTGAGAGAGCGGAGCAATCGAAAGCTCTGTGTGCAGTGCGGAATCATGGTCACAAGACGCTGATACGGCTGCGCTGGCGTCTCACTCGCTGAGGCGCGCGCCTGAAACTTTCGGATTCACAAATCAGCAAGACTGTTCCCGTTTAGATTGCTATCACGCCACCGTGATATCGCTTCGCCGTGATGTCCGGCCCGGTGTCAAAGGAATCTAGCGGGAGGAACCTGCCTATGGTCGCAGGTGCAGAGTGGTGGCGTGGCGCGGTGCTCTACCAGATCTATCCGCGCAGCTTCGCCGACAGCAATGGCGATGGCCTGGGTGATCTTGCCGGCATTGAGGCACGGCTGGCGCATGTCGCCGCCCTGGGCGTGGATGCCATCTGGATCTGCCCCTTCTACGCCTCCCCCGGCCGCGACTTCGGCTATGACATCGCCGACCACATCGCCGTGGACCCGCAATTCGGGCGGCTGGAGGATTTCGACCGGCTGGTCGCCACCGCCCATGGCCTCGGGCTGAAGGTGCTGATCGACCTGGTCGGCGGCCACACCTCCGACCAGCATCCCTGGTTCCAGCGCAGCCGCGCCAACCGTGATGCCGTGGAGGCCGACTGGTATACCTGGGCCGATCCCAGCCCCGACGGCACGCCGCCCAACAACTGGCTGAGCGTCTTCGGCGGATCGGCCTGGACCTGGGAGCCGCGCCGGCGCCAATACTACCTGCATCACTTCCTCTCCAGCCAGCCCAGCCTGAACCTGGCCAATCCGGCCGCGCTGGAGGCCGTGCTGGAAGTGGGCGAGTTCTGGCTGAAGCGCGGCGTGGACGGCTTCCGACTCGACGCCATCGACTTCCTGGCGCACGACCCGGCGCTGCGCAGCAACCCTGCCCGACCGCAGCCGGCCGGCCCGGTGCCGGCCAAGCTGTTCGGCCTGCAGCAGCATGACCACGACATGATGCAGCCGGAGACGCTGGCCATCCTGCGCCGCATCCGGGCGCTGGCCGACCGCTACCCCGGCACCACGACGCTGGGCGAGGTGTCGAGCCAGGAGGGCGCCTTCGAGCGGGTCCGCCGCTACACCGCCGGCGAGGACCTGCTGCACATGGCCTACACGTTGCGCCCGCTGCGCGGCGGCTTCGACCACCCGACCGTCAGCGACCTGATCCGCGCCTCCTCCGCGGGCGAGGGCGCCGAGGGCTGGCCCTGCTGGTCCTTCTCCAACCATGACGTGGAGCGCGCGGTCACCCGCTGGAACCCGGCCGGGCGGGAGGCCTCGCCCGACCCGCGCTTCGCCCGGCTGCTGGCGAGCCTGCTGCTCACGCTGCGCGGCAGCGTCTGCCTCTATCAGGGCGAGGAACTGGGCCTGCCCGAGGCCGAGCTGGCGCTGGAGGACATCCGCGACCCCTTCGGCCTGACCTACTGGCCCGAGTTCCGTGGCCGCGACGGCAGCCGCACGCCGATGCCTTGGAAAGGCGGCGCGCCGCAGGCCGGCTTCACCACCGGAAAGCCCTGGCTGCCGGTGCCCGCCGCGCACCACCCGCTGGCGGTGGACCAGCAGGAGGCCGAGCCCGAGAGCCTGCTGCACGCCTGGCGGCGCCTCCTGCTGCTGCGGCAGGCCTATCCCGCGCTGGTCCGTGGCGCGCAGCGGGCACTGGACCTGCCGGCGCCGCTGGCCGGCCTGGTGCGCAGCTATGGCGGGCAGCGCATCCTGGCGGTGTTCAACCTCTCCGATGCGCCCGTCCGCTTCGCGGGACCGTTGCTGGAAGGCGCAGTGCCGTTGCCGGACGTCACCGGGCAGGGCGCGCGGCTGGAGGCGGGCGGCGCGGTGCTGCCGGCCTATGGCGTGCTGCTGGCCAGGCTGGAGACGGTGCCGGCACCGTCCGCGCTGGTGCTTGAACTCCAGGGCTGAACAAGGCTGGGGGAATGAATTCCCCCAGACCCCCTTCTTTTTTCTTCGAGTTCCGCCGCTGGCGGCCAGCGCAGTCCCGAACTGACAAAAAGAAGATGGGGGTACGGGGGAATTCCTTCCCCCGGACTATTTTCAGGCCGTCGGACGCAGCATCTCGAACAGGCTGGTCACCTCGGCATAGTCGCCGCGGTAGCCGCAGCGGGCCACCGGATGCGCCGCCGCGGTATCGAAGATGCC
>DATMFR010000051.1:0-3598 GCA_035556695.1 Roseomonas sp. | reverse complement strand
AGCGGCCGCAGCAGCAGCGTGGCGGGCAGTTCCTTCATGGCGTCGAGGAAGGTCAGTAGCGCCGCCACCGAGAGCGCCGGCAGCAGCAGCGGCAGGTGCACCCGCCAGAGCAGCCGCGCGGCGGTCGCGCCCATGGACTCGGCGGACCAGTCCACCTCCCGCCGGATGCGGGCATAGGCGGCGTCCAGCCCGCCCGTCGGGATGGCCAGGAAGCGGATGACATAGGCCGCCACCACCGCCGCCAGGCTGCCGGAGAGCGCGGTCGGCGCCCAGCTTCCGAGCAGGCCCAGCACCCCGTCGATCCAGCCGAAGGCGATGATCAGCCCCACCGCCGCGACGCCGCCCGGCAGCGCGTAGCCCAGCATGCCGAGCCGCAGCAGCGCCGCGCCGGGGCCGGGCCGGCGGGGGCTGTCGCGCCGCGCGCCGAGTGCCAGCGGCAGGGCTGCCAGCAGGGCCAGCAGCGTGGCCATGGCCGCCAGAAGGGCGCTGTTGCCGATCCAGTGCGGCAGTTCCGGCGGCAGGCCGAACTCCGCCACGCGCCGCCAGGCGGCCCAGAGCAGGTAGGCCGCCGGCACCACGAAGCCGAGCAACACGGGCACCACACAGGCGAGGCTCGCGGCCAACCCGGCCACGAGTGGCAGGCGCTGGCGCTCCGGTGCCTCGGGGCGGCTGGTGGCGTGGCCTTCCCGCGCCCGGCCCCAGCGCTCCATCGCCACCACCCCGGCGACCAGGGCCAGCAGCACCAGGGCGATCTGCGCCGCGCCCTCCAGCGAGGAGCGGGTGATCCAGGTGACGTAGACCGAGACGGTCAGGGTGCGCACGCCCAGGAACTCGGCAGCGCCGATGTCGTTCAGCGCCTCCATCAGCGCCAGCGCGGCGCCGGCGGCCACGGCGGGCCGTGCCATCGGCAGGCCGACGCGGCGGAACAGCAGCATCCCACCCGCCCCGCAGGAGCGCGCGGCACGCAGCACCTCCAGGCCCTGGGTGCGGAAGGCCGCGCGGGCGGCGAGATAGACGTAGGGGTAGAGCACCATCCCCATCACCAGGATGCAGCCGGCCAGCGAGCGGATCTCGGGCAGCGGGATGGCGCGGGGGTCGGTCAGGCCGAGCAGCGCGCGCAGGCGGGTCTGCACCGGCCCGGCGGGGTGCAGCACGTCGAGCCAGGCATAGGCGGCGACATAGCCGGGCAGCGCCAGGGGGAGCACGAGCCCGACCGAGAGCAGCCGCCGGCCCGGGAAGCGGTAGCAGGAGGTGAGCCAGGCGGTGCCGGCGCCGACCACCACCACCACCACGCCGACGCCGGCCAGCAGGGACAGCGTCTCAACCGCCGCATGCGGCAGCACGAAGCGGAGCAGGTGCGGCCAGAGCGGGCCCGAGCCGGCCATTGCCGCCGCCGCCAGGGCAAGCACCGGCAGCGCCACCGGGGCGGCGGCCAGGGCGGCCGCCAGTCGCAGGCCCTTCACCCCGCTCTGCCACGCGTCAGCGGTCGAAGCCGACTTCATCCACGATCTGGCTGGCGCGGGCACGCTGCGCCGCGACCTTGGGCAGCGGCACCTCGCCGAGCTTCAGCGTACCGAAGCCGGCCACGATGGGGTCCAGCGCGGCATCGGTGCGCACCGGATACTCGAAGTTCACCTTGGCGTAGAGCGCTTGGGCCTCCGGCGACGCCAGGAACTCCAGCAGCTTCACCGCCTCGGCGCGGTGCGGTGCGTGGCGCGCGACGACGGCGCCGGAGACGTTCACCATGGCGCCGTCATCCGGCAGCACCACGCGGATCGCCCGGCCCCAGGCCTTCTGCTCCTCGCCGCCGCGGCCGGAGAGCATGATGCCGACATAGTAGGTGTTGGCCAGGCCGACGTCGCAGATGCCGGCGCGGATGTCGCGCGCCACCTCGCGGTCGCCGCCCGCGGGGCGGCGGGCCAGGTTGGCCTTCAGCTTCGTCAGGTAGTCGCGCAGCCAGGCCTCGCCGTGCTCGACCAGCAGGGCCGAGAACAGCGCCGTGTTGTAGGGGTGCTGGCCGGAACGGATGCAGACCTTGCCCTTGAAGCGGGGGGCGGCGAGGTCCTCGTAGCCCAGCTTCGCCGCCTCCGCCTCCGGCACCCGCTCGCGCGAGACATAGATGGCGCGGGCGCGGGTGGAGAGGGCGAACCAGCGGCCATCCTCGCCGCGCAGGCCGGCCGGGACGGCGGCCTTGAGCGCCTCGGACTGCACGGGCTGCGAAAGGTCGCGGTCCACCAGCTCCATCAGGTTGCCAATATCCACCACCATTGCGACATCAGCCGGCGAGCGCGTGCCCTCCGCCGCCAGGCGTTCCGCCAGCCCGCCTTGCACGAAGACGGTGTTGACGGCGGTGCCGGTCGTCTCTGTGAAGCGATCCAGCAACGGCCGGATCAGCCCAGGCTCACGGGTCGTGTAGAGGTTCACCTCCGCCGCCTGCGCGAGCTGTGCGGAGAGAAGCAGGGACAACGCCCCGAAGGTGGCCCCAAGCCGACGGAACATCAGAATTCTCCCGGATGATCTGCCGCGATTTGCCAGCGCCTGCTGTTCCCATGGCTGCAAATGAGTGTCAATTACGTAATGTCTCGCCTTGGCCCTCCCTGCGCCCGCCACCATCGGCGGCATTGTGCGGGGGGCGCATTTTTGCTAATCCCCGCCCCGCTGCGCTGGCACCCCTGGAGGCCGGCGCAACTGTTTTCGGGCATCCGCCCGGAGGCGGACATTGACACGGCGCCCCGGCCAGCCCGGTGCGGCGCCTTTTGCTGATTGGAGCTGAAGCAATGGTCCAGACCATTCGGATCGAGGCCGAGGCGCGCGAGCGGGCCGGTAAGGGGGCGGCGCGCGCGACCCGGCGTGGCGGGCGTGTCCCCGCCGTCATCTACGGCGCGAAGCAGGAGGCCACCCTCCTCTCCCTCGACCCGCGCGACGTGATGAAGGAGATGCACAAGGGCGGCTGGCAGTCGCACCTCTATGAGGTGGCGGTTGACGGCAAGGCCGAGCGCTGCCTGATGCGCGAGGTGCAGTTCCACCCCGTGAAGGACACCCCGATTCATGTGGACTTCCAGCGGCTCGCCCCGGGCCAGCTGATCCGCGTGAAGGTGCCGGTCGCATTCCTGAACGAAGGCAACTCCCCCGGCCTGAAGGAAGGCGGCGTGCTGAACGTCGTCCGCCGCGAGGTCGAGGTGATGTCCGACCCCGACCAGGTGCCCGACCAGTTCGAGATCGACCTGGGCAATGCCGGCATCGGCGACAGCCTGCGCTGGTCCAACGTGGCCGACGCCAAGGGCACCAAGCCGGTGATCGTGGGCCGTGACTTCGTGGTGGCCACCATCGCCCCGCCGACCGTCGAGGAGGAGGTGGTGGTCCAGGCTCCGGCCGCGACGCCCGCTCCCGCCCCGAAGGGCAAGGGCAAGAAGTAAGGCGGAGGCTGTCCGGTGCTGCTCTGGGTCGGTCTCGGCAATCCGGAGCCGGGCCAGGCGCGGCACCGGCACAATATCGGCTTCATGGCGCTCGAGGCCATCGCCCACCGCCACGGCTTCACGCCGTGGCGGAGCCGCTACAAGGGCCTGGTGGCCGAGGGCAATCTCGCCGGGCAGAAGGT
>DATMFR010000050.1:0-100160 GCA_035556695.1 Roseomonas sp. | reverse complement strand
CGTCATCGGCTCTAAGGACAGCCCGGAGACGGCGCGGGACCCGCGCGGCTTCGCGGTGAAGTTCAAGACCGTGGAGGGCAACTGGGACCTCGTCGGCAACAACCTCAAAATCTTCTTCATCCGGGATGCCATCAAGTTCCCCGACATGATCCATGCCTTCAAGCCCGACCCGGTGACCAACCGGCAGGAGGCCTGGCGCTTCTATGACTTCGTGGCGCACCATCCCGAGGCGCTGCACATGGTCACCTGGGTGAAAAGCCCCTGGGGCATCCCGGCGAGCTATCGCGAGATGCAGGGTTCCAGCGTAAACACCTACAAGCTGGTCAATGCCGAGGGCGTGGCGCATCTGGCGAAGTTCAGCTGGGAGCCCAAGCAGGGCGTGCGCAACCTGACCAGCCAGCAGGCCGCCGAGATCCAGGCCCGGGATGTTGGTCACGCCACACGGGACCTCTACGACGCCATCGAGCGCGGCGACCACCCGGAATGGGAGTTCTGCGTGCAGCTGATGAGCGACGACGCGCATGACGAGCTCGATTTCGATCCACTCGACGACACCAAGCGCTGGCCGGAGGACAAGTTCCCCTTGCGACCGGTGGGCCGGATGGTGCTGGACCGCGCACCCGACAACTTCTTCGCCGAGACCGAGCAGTCTGCCTTCGGTACAGGTGTGCTGGTGGACGGCATCGACTTCTCGGACGACAAGATGCTGCAGGGCCGCACCCTCTCCTACTCCGATACCCAGCGCTACCGCGTCGGCCCCAACTACCTGCAACTGCCGGTCAATGCGCCGCAGCAAGCGGCCCGTGCCCACACCAACCAGCGGGACGGCCTCATGACCTATCGCGTGGACGGCGGCGGCGAGAACAAGCACGTCAACTACGAGCCCAGTATGATGGGCGGGTTGCGGGAGGCGCCGAAGCCACAGAAGGAATACCACCAGTGGGTGGAGGGCCATCTCGGCCGTTACCAGACCACCCGCACCACCGACGACTACCGCCAGGCAGGCGAGCGCTACCGTTCCTTCGAGGAGTGGGAGCGCGAGGATCTCGTCGCCAACATGGTGGCGGACATGAAGGAGTGCCCGGAGCCGATCGCGCTGCGCATGGTCTGGCACTGGTGGCATTGCGATGAGGATTACGGTCGCCGCGTCGCCGAGGGGGCGGGCATCGACCTGAAGAAGGCTCTTGCCCTGCCGCCGCTGCCGAACCGCCCGCCACCGGGCGAGAAGCTGGAGCGCGCGACCTACACCAGCGGCCGGCCAGAGAAAGGCGGCCAGCGCGACGCGGCCGACTGACCGGAATGCAGGGAGCCGGGAGAGGTGGAGCCCCTTCCGGCTTTCAGCGCCGCACCTGCCCCGCGGCGGCCGCCACGCCGAGGAGCAGCAGCCCGACACAGCCCAAAGCCACCGGCAGGCTGATGGCCTGCGCCACAAAGCCGATCAGTGCCGGTCCGCCGAGCAGGCCGGAATAGCCGAGCGTCGCCACCGCCGCGATGGCGGCGCCCGGCGCAATGCCAGGCAGGCGCCCCGCCGCGCTGAACAGCAGCGGCACGGCATTGGCGAGGCCCAGCCCGATCAGCACGAAGCCGGCCAGCGCCGCCCAGGCCCAGGGCAGCAACGCCGCGCCCAGGAAGCCGGCTGCCGCCAGGAGCGCCCCGCCGCGCAGCAGGGCAACGGGACCGAGATGCTGGTTCAGGGCATCCCCGAGGAGCCGCGCCACTGCCATCGCCACCGAGAAGGCGGCGAAGCCGATGCCCGCCAGCCGCAGATCCTGCCCGCGCTCCTGCGCGAGGAAGATGCCGCTCCAGTCGATCATGCTGCCCTCCGCCATCAGCGCCATCACGGCCAGCAATCCGAGCCCCACCACCGGACCGCGCGGCAGGGTGAAGGCATGACCCTCGCCGGGGCGGTCGGCGCCGCGCGGCAGCAACGCGGGACTCTGCGCCACCAGCAGCAGCGCTCCGCCGGCCGCGACGGACAGCGCCGTCAGCACGGGCGAGAGGCCCAGGGCGAGCAATGCGGTGGCCAGCCCCGCCCCGAGCAGCCCGCCCAGGCTGAACTGGCCGTGGATGGAGGACATGATCGGCCGACGGCCATGCGCCTCCACCGCCACGGCCTGCGCGTTCATCGAGACGTCCATCAGCCCGCCGGTGGCACCGAAGAGGAACAGCGCCCCGGCGAGCAAGGGCCCCGAAGGCGCCAGCGGCAGAACGGGCAACATCAGCGCGAAGCCAAGGCCGGCGGTGACAGCCACCGTCCGGCTGCCATGCCGCTCCACGAACCCGCCGGCCAGCGGCATGGCCAGGATGCCGCCCGCGCCGAGCGCCAGCAGGATGAGGCCGAGCGTCGCCTCGGCAAGTCCGAGCCGCTCGCGCACGACGGGCACCAGAGGCGCCCAGGCCGCGAAGATGGTGCCGTTGGCGAGGAACACCAGGCGGATGGCGCGTTGTGCGGCGCGCGGTTCGGCGGCGGTCAGAATCGCTTCCGGGCTCATGCCGCCCGGCTTGGACGGCCCGCACGGATGGCGCAAGCGGCACCCCATGAAGACTGCCGACCTCCCGGCCTTGTGCTATGCAATAAGGCATGGACCTGCCGCTCAATACGCTGGACTGGATTGCCCTCGCCGTCTTCGTGGCTTGCTGGATCGGCTATGCCACGGTGGTGGACCGCGTGCCTTCCATCCGCGCTCGCAGCGTGATCGCCGCGATGGACGAGCACCGCCGCCGCTGGATGCGGATGGCGCCCGGGCGGGAGAACCGCATCGCCGATATCAGCATCATCGGCAATCTGATGACCTCCACCTCCTTCCTGGCCAACACCAGCATCTTCATCCTGGGCGGGCTGGTGGCGATGCTGGGCGCGCCGGATCTCGGCCGCCGCATCTTCGGGGCGGTGCCATTCGTCCATGTACCGACCGATGATGCGGGCTGGGAAATCCGCATCTTCCTGCTGATCTTCATCTTCGTGCGTGCCTTCTTCGAGCTGACCTGGGCGCTGCGGCAGTTCAACTACTGCTCCATCTGCGTCGGCGCGCTGGGCAAGCCGCCGGAGGCCCTGCCGCAGGCCGAAGTGGCGGCCGAGGTCGCCAACCGCGCGGCCCGCCACTTCAACACCGGCCTGCGCGCCTATTACTTCGGCCTCGCCGCGCTGGCCTGGATCCTGCACCCCGTCGCGCTGATCCTCAGCAGCCTGCTGGTGCTGCGGGAGTTGCACCGCCGCGAGTTCCGCTCGGTGGTGCGCGACGCGCTCAAGCTGCCGCAGGACGCTTCCTGAGCCACCCCTCGCGCGGCCGTGTTGCGGCCGACGGATAGCGCGGCTTGCCGTTCCGGCAGTGCAAAGGCTAGTTTCCCGGCGCAACCTTCAGCCCGGGAGAGCCGCATGAGCGCATTGCCTCGTCCGACCGTGCCGCTCCCATCGCCCGGCGGCACTCCCCGCCTGCGCGGAGTGGCGTGACCCGCGGCGGCCACGCGCCGCCGGTTGCCCCTCACCCAGTCCTTCTCCTCCGGTTCCGGCAAGGGCGCCCGCCTGCGATGGCGTGACGCGCGCCCTGACGGTTCCCCGATCCAGGGTCGCCCGCGCATGGCGGGCGGAGCATCGCGTGTCCTCCTCGTCCGGTCCGGGCGCATCGCCCGTTCGTGCCGTGCTGGCTTTCCTGTTCCGGCACTGGCTGCACCACCCCGTCCTGCTCGCTGCCGTGGTCGGCGGCATGCTGCTGGCCACCATCGCCGAGATCCTGGTGCCGATCTTCGCCGGCCGGCTCGTCGATGCCGTCGCGCAGGCGGACGCCATTGGCCGCGCGACGGCGCGCGACGCGGCGCTGCAGGCTCTGGGCATCCTCGCTCTGCTTGGCCTCGCCGTGCTCGCCTGCCGCATCGTCGCGATCCTCGGCATCATCGAACTGACGCTGGCGCTAATGGCGCGGATCGGCGGCGAGGCCTTCCACCGCGTGCAGCGCTTCTCGGCCGAGTGGCATGCCAACACATTCGCCGGCTCCACTGTGCGGCGCATCAGCCGCGGCATGTGGGCGCTCGACCTGCTGGACGACACGCTGCTGCTGGCGCTGCTGCCCTCCGCCACCGTGCTGGTCGGCGCCACCGTCATGCTGGGCTGGCGTTGGCCGCTGATGGGCGCGCTGGTGGCCTTCGGCGGCGCGGCCTACATCACCGTGACGGTGGTGCTGTCGCTGAACTGGGTGGCGCCCGCCGCGCGGCTTTCCAACGCCTGGGACACGCGCATCGGCGGCGCCATGGCCGACGCCATCGGCGCCAATGCGGTGGTGAAGGCCTTCGGCAGCGAGGCGCGTGAGGATGCCCGGCTCGCCGCGCTGCTCGCCAAGTGGCAACGGCGCGCGCGGCGGGATTGGCAGCGTGGCACCGTCTCCGAGGCGCTGCGGCTCGCCATGCTGGTGCTGCTGCGCGTCGCGACCATCGGCTGCGCGCTGTGGCTGTGGTGGCAGGGCGCCGCCACGGCGGGTGACCTCACCTATGTGCTGACGCTGTTCTTCACCTTGCAGGGCTATCTGCGCGAGGTCGGCTTCCACATCAGCAACCTCCAGCGCAGCGTCAACGAGATGGAGGAACTGGTCGCGCTGCATGACACCCCTCTCGGCATCGAGGACCGGCCCGGCGCGCAGCCGATCCGCATCAGCCGCGGCGCGATCGAGGTGGAGCGCGTCACCTTCGGCTATGGCGGCCATGCCGTGCCGCTCTATCGCGGGCTTTCCGTCTCGATCCGCGCCGGCGAGCGGGTGGGGCTGGTCGGCCCCTCCGGCTCGGGCAAGACCAGCTTCGTCAAGCTGATCCAGCGGCTGCACGACGTGCAGGGCGGCCAGGTGCGCATCGACGGGCAGGACATCGCGGCGGCGACGCAGGCCTCGCTGCGCGCGCAGATCGCCATCGTGCAGCAGGAGCCGGTGCTGTTCCACCGCTCCCTGGCGGAGAACATCGCCTATGCCCGGCCCGGCGCCAGCATGGCGGAGATCCGCCGTGCCGCGGAACTCGCCAATGCCGAGGGCTTCATCACGCGCCTGCCGCGCGGCTATGCCACGCTGGTCGGGGAGCGGGGCGTGAAGCTTTCGGGCGGCGAGCGGCAGCGGGTGGCGCTCGCCCGCGCCTTCCTGGCGGACGCGCCCATCCTGATCCTCGACGAGGCCACCTCCGCCCTCGATTCCGAAAGCGAGGCGGCGATCCAGCAAGCCATGGACCGGCTGATGCAGGGCCGCACCGCCATCGTCATCGCGCACCGCCTTTCCACGGTGCGGGCGATGGACCGCATCCTGGTCTTCGACCGCGGCGAGGTGGTGGAGGAAGGCGACCACGCCGCCCTGCTGGCGCGGCCGGGCGGCCTCTACCGGCGGCTGTTCGAGCGGCAGGCGCTGGAGTTGATGGCACCACCTGCGGGCAACTGAACGCCGGCCCGCCCTTTGCTTGACGCAGCCGAATGAAGGGTCTTCAACCCGCCCCATCAGGAGTTCCAGCGACCATGCATCGCCGCTCGCTTCTCGCCGCCGCCGGCCTCTCCTGGCCCGCCCTCCGCACCGCCCGTGCGCAGGGCGCCACGCCGCTGCGCTTCGCGCTGGACTGGGCGCTGCAGGGCAACCACGCCATGTTCACCATCGCCGAGGAGCGCGGGCTTTTCCGCGATGCCGGGCTGGCGCCCCGCATCGACCGCGGCTTCGGCTCGGGCGACACGGTGGTGAAGGTGGCCTCAGGCGCCTACGACCTGGGCTATGCCGAGGTTTCTGCGGCGGTGAAGTTCAATGCGGAGAACCCCGAGCGGCGCGTCGTCTGCATCTATCCTGTGCTCGACCGCACGGCGGCGGCTGTCATCACCGTCAAGGGACGCGGCATCGCGGCGCTCCAGGATGTCGCCGGCAAGCGCCTCGGCGCGCCGGAGGGCGAGGCCTCGCGCGTGCTCTTCCCCACCTTCGCCCGTGCCGCCGGCATCGACACCGGCAGCATCCAGTGGACCAGCATGGCCGCCAACCTGCGCGACACCATGCTCGCCCGCGGCCAGGTGGATGCGGTGACAGGCTTCCTTTTCACCACCCACTTCAACCTGCTGGCCGCCGGGGTGAAGGAGGAGAACATCCTCGCCTGGCCCTATGCCGAGAACGGGCTGGACCTCTACGGCAGCGGCATCATCGCGCGCGCCGACTGGCTGGAGAAGAACCCGCAGGTGGCATCCGGCTTCGTGCGCGGCTGCGTCGGCGGGCTGAAGCTGCTGCTGGCGGAGCCGGACGCGGCCATGGAATCGGTGAGGAAGCGCGAGGCGCTCTTCGACGTGGCGCTGGAGAAGCGCCGCTGGGCCATGACGCGCGACCGCAGCATCCTGACGCCCATGGTACGCGAGCATGGCACCGGTCATCTCGACATGGCCCGCGCCGAGACGCTGGTGCGCGCCAATGCCGACGCCTATGGCCTGCAGAACCCGCTCAGCGCCGAGAGCCTCTTCACCGACCGCTTCCTGCCGCCCGCCGCCGAGCGGCGGCTCGCCTGATGCGGCGCGGCGGAGGCAGGTTCCACCCCGCCGCGCTTCTCTCCGCGCTGGCCCTGCTCGGCCTGGGCTTCCCTGTCCAGGCCGAGCCGCTGCGGGACGCGGCCAGCGGGCTGGCCGTGAGCCCGCCACCCGGCTATGTCGCCACCGCCTCGTCGCCGAGCGGGGCGCAGACCGCGCGTTTCACCCTCCGGCGGCCGCAGGACCAGGATACCGGCTGCACCCTGGCCTATGTCCCGGCGCCGCAGAACGCGCTCTACACCCAGACGCAAATCAACAGCCGGACCCGCCTTCCCGGCTGGCAAACCCTTGAGCGCACCCGTCTGGCCGCGGTCTATGAGCTTAAGGAACAAACGCTTTTCGAGCAGCGTGGCGTCGCGGGCGTGCGGATCATTGCCGATCTGCGCCCCAGGTCCGGCCTGCCGGCCCGTGCGCAGGAACTGCGCTCCTTCTTCGCCATCATGGAGACGCCACGCGGCCGCACCACTCTGGTCTGCGTCGCCGAGAAGGACGCGTTCGACACGCGCCGAGCGGAGTTCGAGGCGGCCCTGCGCGGCGTTGCCCCGCCGGGCTGAAGGCAGGCTTGGCCCCTTACACGCGATAGCGATGCCTTTGCGAGCATCCGTCGCCCTCTTTTCCGGTTGCCTCCGCATCACTGTCATTCGAGAGGCCCCCGGCATGATCCCGACCCGTCTGCATGGCGTGATCGACTACGCCGTTTCCGCCGCACTGCTCGGCCTTTCCGCATCGCGCTCCCTTCCCGTGCCGGTGCGACGGGTCCTGGCCACGGCGGGCGCAGGCCATACCAGCTACTCCGTGCTGACGGACTATGAAGGCGGCTTCCATCCGGCGCTCACCATGCGCGAGCATCTGGCGCTCGACACCGCCGGCGCCCTGTCCATCTGCGGCGCCGGCCTGCTGATGCGCAACCAGCCCACCGGGGCGCGGGCGCTGCTCGTCGGCATCGGACTGGCGGAGCTGGCGGTGATCGCGGCGAGCAGTGCCACCCCCGTCAGCGGCCCCGGCCAGGACGCCAGCCTCCGCGGGAATGAGGCGGTTGCCGCCCGGCAGGTCGGCTATCCCCCGCTCGATACGCCCAAGTCGGTGGCGGAGGATGTCTTCGTCGTGGACAGCCTCCTGCCGGGCATGCTGGGCGCGGTGCTGCCGGTGCGCATGACGGTGATCCGCCTGCCCGATGGCAGCCTGCTCCTCCATTCGCCGACGCGGTTCAGCCCTTCCCTGAAGCAGAAGCTGGAGGAGATCGGCCCCATCCTGCATCTGGTGGCGCCCAGCATCGCGCACTGGCAGTTCCTGGAGGACTGGCAGCGCGCCTGCCCCGGCGCCATCACCTGGGCCGCGCCAGGCCTGCGCGAGCGTTCGCAGGTGCGGCAGAGCGGCGTGCGGCTGGACCACGACCTGCACAATACGCCGCCGCTCACCTGGGGCGACGCCATCACGCTCGTCACGGTCGAGGGCGGCATGGGGTTCCACGAGGTCGCCCTCTTCCACCGCCCCACGCGCACGCTTCTGCTGACCGACCTTGCCATGCGGCTGGAGGCGCCGAAGGTGCCCGGGCCATTGCGGCCGCTGATCCGGATGTTCGGCACGATGGCGCCGGATTCCATGCCGCCGCCCTATTTGCGGGCAGTGGTGAAGCTCCGGCGGCCAGAGGCGGTCAGGGCGGCCTGGCGGCTGCTCGACCTGCAGCCCGAGCGCGTCATCTTCGCGCATGGGCGTTGGTTCGACCGCGACGGCGCCGCCGAACTGCGGCACTCGCTGCGCTGGCTGCTCGGCTGAGGCGGCCTCAGGCGAGAGGGGCGCTGGGATCGCCCGGCGCCGTCTCGTGGCCCAGCTCCACCAGCGCCACGATGCGGCGGCCGGCGGCGTCCGGCCGGCAGACGATGGCGCCCTGCTCCTCCATATAGGCCAGCAGGCGCCGTGCCCGCCCGACCGAGCGGGTGCCATAGGCCTGGGCAATGGTGGCGTCCGACGGACAGGGCAGCCGTTCCAGCGCCGCGCGGGCAAGCAACAGGTAGACGCCCTGCGCATCCTCCGGCAAGACAGTGGCGCGGGCCTCGATCTGCCGCCATTCGTCGCCTTCCGCCGCCTCGGCGCTGACGCCGGCGCGCGCCACCGCCAGCATCCGGCGGAAGGCCGGGATCTCCGGCGGCTTGCCGGGAATGGCATGGATGCGCAGCCGCACCAGGAAATCCTGGTAGAGCACGCTGACGGAACGGAAGGCGGCCTCCGGCTCGGCCAGGATCTGCCGCAGAATGTCTTCCAGGCGCCGCTTGCGGGCGGCGCGCTCCTCTGGCGTCGGCTCCGGCTCCGCGCGGGGGACAGCGACGGCGGGGCGTGCCTGGGCAAGCTGCGTCAGGATGTCCGGCGGCGGAGGCGCAGGGGCGCGACGCGGCGGTAGGCGCAATGCCGGCTCGGGCTCCGATGCCGCGGCCATGACAAGTTCCTTCGCCTCCTCCGGCGCCGTCTGCGGCAGCGGGATCAGCCCGGGATTGGTGCCGCGCGATTCGGTCTCCACCGCGCCGATGCGAATAGCCAGCGGCCGGCGCGACAGGGCCGGGCCAAGCGCCACGAAGGAGCCGCGCGGCAGGTCGCGGAACATTTCGGCCTGCCGCCGCTCCATGCCCAGCAGATCGGCGGCGCGGGCCATGTCGATGTCGAGGAAGGTGCGGCCCATCAGGAAGTTGCTGGCCTCGGCGGCAACGTTCTTCGCCAGCTTCGCCAGGCGCTGGGTGGCGATCACGCCGGCCAGCCCGCGCTTACGCCCGCGCGACATCAGGTTGGCCATGGCGCCGAGCGAGGCACGCCGGGCCTCGTCCGACACCTCGCCCGCGGCAGCGGGGGCGAAGAGCTGCGCCTCGTCCACCACCACCAGCATGGGCGACCAGTGGTCCCGTTCCGCATCGAACAGGCCACCGAGGAAGGCGGCGGCGTGCCGCATCTGCCCGTCGGCATCCAGGCCTTCGAGGTTCAGCACGACGGAGACGCGGTGCACCCGCACACGGTCCGCGGCGCGCTGCAACGCGGCCTCGGTGTGCTGGGCGGCATCGATGACGAGATGACCGAAGCGGTCCGCCAGTGTGACGAAATCGCCCTCGGGGTCGATCACCGCCTGCTGCACCCAGGGGGCGGACTGCTCCATCAGCCGGCGCAGCAGGTGCGACTTGCCGGAGCCGGAATTGCCCTGAACCAGCAGCCGCGTGGCCAGCAGCTCCTCCAGATCCAGGGTTGCCGCCTGCCCGGCCGTCGTCTGGCCCATCTCGATGCCGACCGTCATCCACCTCTCCGCCGCGTTCGGGCGGACCTAATAGCGGATCAGGGCGAAGGTTCCAGGCCGGTCGGGACGGTCACACCCCTGCCCTGCGGCCAGTGCGCGCGTCCCCGTAGGGCCGGGCACGCCTTGCCGCGAGGGGGGTCAGGAAAATTTCTATGCGAAATTCACTAATAACAGACAGTTCTTCCGCGAACTCCAGGGAAGGCGGGGTGCAGGGCCGCCCTTCCCCCTCCGGCTCAGCCGAAGCGTGCGGCGATCTGCGCCAGGGCCCAGTCGATCCAGGGTAGGACGGCGCGCAGGTCGCTGGTCTCCACCGTGGCGCCACCCCAGAGGCGCAGGCCGGGCGGTGCATCACGATAGGGCGCCACGTCGAGTGCCACCCCCTCCTGCTCCAGCAGCGCGACGAGCGCCTTGGCGGTCGTTGCCTGCCCGGTGGCGTCCAGCGCGGTGAACCAGGGCGCCACGATGCGCAGGCAGATGGAGGTGCAGGAGCGCGTCTCCGGCCGCTCCGCCAGGAAGGCCACCTGCGGCTGCCCCGCCACCCACTCCGCCACCGCGGCGAGATTGGCCTCGGAGCGGGCGATCAGCGCCGGCAGGCCACCGATCGATTCGGCCCAGCGCAGTCCGTCCAGCGCGTCCTCCACCACCAGCATCGAAGGGGTGTTGATGGTGTCGCCCTGGAAGATGCCCTCGATCAGCTTGCCGCCCTTGGTGAGGCGAAAAATCTTCGGCAGCGGCCAGGAGGGACTGTGGGATTCAAGCCGCTCCACGGCGCGCGGCGAGAGGGCGAGCATGCCATGCGCCGCCTCGCCGCCCAGCACCTTCTGCCAGGACCAGGTGACGACATCGAGCTTGTCCCAGGGCAGGTCCATGGCGAAGGCGGCCGAGGTGGCGTCGCAGATCGCCAGCCCCTCACGGTCGGCCGCAATCCATTCGGCATCGGGCAGACGCACACCCGAGGTGGTGCCGTTCCAGACGAAGACGAGGTCGCGTTTCGGGTCGGCCTGGGCGAGGTCGGGAAGCTGGCCGTAGGGCGCCTGGAGCAACCGCACGTCGGGCAGGCGGAGCTGCTTGGTGATATCGGTGGCCCATTCGCCGGAGAAGCTCTCCCAGGCCAGCACATCCACGCCTCGTGGGCCGAGCAGCGACCACAGCGCCATTTCCACCGCGCCGGTGTCGGAGGCCGGCACGATGCCAAGGCGCCAGCCCTCCGGCATGCCCAGCACCGCCTTGGAGCGCGTGATCACCTCCGCCAGCCGCGCCTTGGCGATCGGCGCGCGGTGGCTGCGGCCGAGCAGTGCGCCCTCCAGCGCCGCCAGCGACCAGCCCGGCCGCTTGGCACAGGGTCCAGAGGAGAAGCAGGTGTTGGCCGGGCGCTGGCGGGGCCGGGGATTGTCTTGCGCCATGGCAGGTCATACTCGCGGTTCGGAACGGATGGCAGGGGTTTGCGCCGGCTGACCCGCGCGATCAAGCGGCGGCTCGCAGCCGCACGCTGCGGGTCACGGCCGCTGTGCCCTTTCAGGCAAGCGCCGCGAGCCGCTCCGGGTCCACCGTGACGGCATGGTCGAGCGGTCCGTGCCCTTTCCCGAAGCCCGGCGCCGCGCGCAGCGCCGCCTGCACATAGGCGCGTGCACGCAACACCGCGCCGCGTAGCCCCAACCCCTGCGCCAAGCCCGCCGCGACCGCCGAGGCCAGCGTGCAGCCGGTACCATGTGTGTGGCGGGTCTCAATGCGCTCGCTCTCGAAGGCCTCAATGCCCTCGGCGGTCGCCAGCAGGTCCACCAGCCGCGCACCTGACAGATGGCCTCCCTTCAGCAGCACCGCCGGCACCCCAAGCGCCAGCAGCTTCGCCGCCGCCTCGCGCATCGCCGCGACGTCGCCGATCGGCATGCCCGTCAGCACCTCCGCCTCGGGAAGGTTGGGGGTGATGATGCTGGCAAAAGGCAGCAGGCGGCGCTTCAGCGTCGACACCGCCGCCTCTGCCAGCAGGTGATGGCCGCCCTTGGCGACCATGACCGGGTCCACCACCACTGGCAGGCGGGTGCCATGCGCCTCCAGCGCGTCGCAGACAGCCGCGATGGTGCCGGTGTCGCCGAGCATGCCAGTCTTGATGGCATCGGCGCCGATATCCTCCAGGCTGAGCCGGATCTGCTGCCGGATGAAGTCCGGCGGCACGGGGTGGACGCCGTGCACGCCGAGCGTGTCCTGCGCCGTCAACGCCGTGATGGCGGTGGCGGCATAGGCGCCGAGCGCCGTGCAAGCCTTGATGTCGGCCTGGATGCCCGCCCCGCCGCCGGAATCCGAGCCGGCGATGATCAGCACGCGTCCGCGCATCAGCCGGCCTCGCCGAGCTGGCTGGCCAGGATCCGCTCGGGGCCGGCGGCCGCCCGCGCGCGAATCAGGGCGGCCAACTCGTCCACCGTTCGCTCGACAAGAGACTCCTCCTCCGCCTCGGCCATGACGCGGATGACCGGCTCGGTACCGCTTGCACGGATCAGCACCCGGCCACGCGCGCCCAGCCGCGCCTCGGCGGAGGCGATGGCCTCCGTCACCCCGGCATCCTCCAACGGACTGACGCCGGCGTAGCGGACATTGACCAGCCGTTGCGGCAGCGGCGTGAAGCGGCGACAGACCCGACTGGCCGGGCCGCCCTCCTCCACCAGCACCGCCAGCACCTGCAGGGCGGCTACCAGCCCGTCCCCCGTTGTGCCGAAGTCGCTGAGGATCATGTGCCCGGACTGCTCCCCGCCGAGATTGCAGCCGGTTTCGCGCATCCGCTCGGCGACGTAGCGGTCACCCACCTTGGTGCGCAGCAGCCGGAGGCCCTGCGCCTTCAGGAAACGCTCCAGTCCGAGATTGGACATGACGGTGGCCACCACCGCGTCGCCGCGCAGCCGCCCCTGCACCGCCCAGGACTCCGCCACCAGCGCCAGGATCTGGTCGCCATCGACGATCTGCCCCTGCTCGTCGGCCAGCACCAGCCGGTCGGCGTCGCCATCCAGCGCGATGCCGAGATCGGCCCGGCGCTCGCGCACCAGCTCGGCCAGCCGCTCCGGCGCGGTGGAGCCGCATTCCCGGTTGATGTTGAAGCCATCCGGCGAGACGCCGACCGGCACCACCTCGGCGCCCAGCTCCCACAGCACGGTGGGCGCCACCTTGTAGGCCGCGCCATGGGCGCAATCGACCACGATGCGCTTGCCGGCCAGGCTGAGGCCCTTGGGGAAGCTGGCCTTCACCGCCTCAATGTAGCGACCCGGCGCGTCCTCCAGTCGACTCGCGCGGCCAAGGCGGGAGGGAGGGACGAGCTGGGCGCTCAGGTCGCCCGCCATCAGTTCCTCAATCTCCGCCTCCTCGGCATCCGAGAGCTTCAGCCCGTCCGGGCCGAACAGCTTGATGCCGTTGTCTTCGAAGGGATTGTGGCTGGCGGAGATCATCACGCCGAGATCGGCGCGCAGCGAGCGCGTCAGCATGGCGATGGCCGGCGTCGGCAGCGGCCCGACCAGCACCACGTCCATTCCCGCGCTGACGAAGCCTGCCGTCAGCGCCGGCTCCAGCATGTAGCCGGAGAGCCGCGTGTCCTTCCCGATCACCACCCGGTGCCGGTGCACCCCGCGCGCGAAGAAACGCCCTGCCGCCTGGCCCAGCCGCAGGGCGGTGGAGGCATCCATCGGGGCGCGGTTCGCCACCCCGCGAATCCCATCCGTGCCGAACAGACGGCGCACCGCATCAGCCATGCCGGGCTTCCTTTTCCTCAAGCGCTGAATGCGGGCTGTAGCGCAGAACCACCCGCCGGATGAATTCCTCCAAGGGGGAGGCACCCGAAAAACCTCATTCCAGATCCACCGAGCCCGGCTCAGCGCAGGCCCGCCACATGCGCAGCGCCTGCACCGTCTCCGCCACATCGTGCACGCGCAGGATGGCGGCCCCCGCTGTGGCGGCGGCCAGGGCCACGGCAAGGCTGCCGGGGACGCGCTCGGCGGCTGTCTCCACCCCCGTCACCCTGCCGATGAAGCGCTTGCGCGAGGCTCCCACCAGGATGCGGCAGCCGATGCCGGCGAGCAGCGGCAGGCGGTTCAGCAGCAGCAGGTTCTGCGCGCCCGTCTTGCCGAAGCCGAGGCCGGGGTCCACGACGATGCGGCCACGCGGGATGCCGAGCGCCTCCGCCGTCTCGACCCGCTGGCGGAGGAAGCGCGCGACGTCGAGCACCACGTCGCTATAGTCGGTGGCCTCCTGCATGCGGCGCGGGTCGAGCACGGGCATGTGCATCAGCACCACCGGCGCCCGCGTCTCCCGCACCACGCGGAGGGATGCCGGGTCCTGCCGCAGCGCCGTGATGTCGTTGATGATCTCGGCGCCCGCCTCCAGCACCGCCCGCATGGTGGCGGGGTGGCGGGTATCGACGCTCACAACCGCCGCCTTGGCCAGTTCCCGCACGACGGGCAGGACGCGGGCGATCTCCTCCTCCGGCGTGACGGGATCGGCCCCTGGGCGCGTGCTCTCGCCGCCGATGTCCAGGATGTCCGCCCCCGCCTCCAGCATCGCATGGCCGGCGGCGATGGCGGCGGCGGGGTCCAGGTGCTGGCCGCCATTCGAGAAGCTGTCGGGCGTGGTGTTGAGGATGCCCATGACCAGCGGGCGGTCGGTGGGCAGGTCGCCCAGCGGCAGGGGCCGGCGGGTCAACGGCGGCAGCAGGTCGTCCCAGCCTTCCGGCAGGGCGCGGGCCGGATGGATGCCGAGGTCGCGCCCCTCCTCGATCAGCCGCACCAGCGCGAAGGCGGTGGGCCCGCCCGCCAGCGGCAGGGCATGACCGTCCCGGATGGCCTGCAACGCTGTCGGCCCGTGCAGCAGGCCGGCCGGCTCCACCCAGCGTTCACCCATCCAGACCTCCAACGAAAAAGGGCCCCGATTCCCGGGGCCCTTCCTTAACGCAGATGACGGGGCGGAATGAAGCCGCCTCAGGTGCCCGAATCAGGTACCGGGCTGGGGCGCCGGGCTGCCGAAGCCGCCACCTGGCCGCGTCGGGCGGCCAGAGCTGGGCACGCTGCCGCGCCCCGCGGGCACCGGCTCGTCCGGACGGTTGCGCACCACCGGCTCGCCGCGGATCACCTGCCGGATCTCGTCGCCCGAGAGGGTCTCGTGCTCCAGCAGGCCCTTTGCCAGGGCGTGCAGCTCGTCGATATGCGTCTGCAGCGTGTGCTTGGCGCGCGCATAGGAGTCGTCGATGATCGACCGGATCTCGGCGTCGATCTCGCGCGCCGTCGCCTCGGAGAGGTTCTTCGACTGCGTCACGGAGTGACCAAGGAAGACCTCCTGGTCGTTCGAGCCATAGGCGATCATGCCGAGCTTCTCGCTCATGCCCCACTCGGTGACCATGCGACGGGCCTGATCGGTCGCCATCTTGATGTCGCCCGAGGCGCCATTGGAGACGTTGTCCGGGCCGAAGATCAGCTCCTCCGCGACGCGGCCGCCCATCGCCATGGCGAGTTCCGCCTTCAGCTTGGACTTGTGCTTGGAGTAGCGGTCGCCGGCGGGCAGCGACATCACCAGGCCGAGTGCACGGCCACGCGGGATGATGGTGGCCTTGTGGACCGGGTCGCATTCCGGCTCGTGCAGGGCAACGAGGGCATGGCCGGCCTCGTGATAGGCGGTCATCTTCTTCTCATCGTCCGACATGACCAGCGAGCGGCGCTCGGCGCCCATCAGCACCTTGTCCTTGGCCATCTCGAACTCGTGCATGCCGACGGTGCGGCGACCGCCGCGGGCCGCCAGCAACGCCGCCTCGTTCACGAGATTGGCGAGGTCGGCGCCGGAGAAGCCGGGGGTGCCGCGCGCGATGGTCTTCGGGTCCACGTCCGAGGCCAGCGGCACCTTGCGCATGTGCACGCGGAGGATCTTCTCGCGCCCCTGCACGTCCGGGTTCGGCACCACCACCTGGCGGTCGAAGCGGCCGGGGCGCAGCAGCGCCGGGTCCAGCACGTCCGGCCGGTTGGTGGCGGCAATGAGGATGACGCCCTCATTCGCCTCGAAGCCGTCCATCTCCACGAGCATCTGGTTCAGGGTCTGCTCGCGCTCGTCATTGCCGCCGCCGAGGCCGGCGCCGCGATGGCGGCCGACCGCGTCGATCTCGTCGATGAAGATGATGCAGGGAGCGTTCTTCTTGCCCTGCTCGAACATGTCGCGCACGCGGCTGGCGCCGACGCCCACGAACATCTCGACGAAGTCGGAGCCCGAGATGGTGAAGAAGGGCACGTTCGCCTCGCCGGCGATGGCGCGGGCGAGCAGCGTCTTACCGGTACCCGGCGGGCCGACCAGCAGCACGCCCTTGGGGATCTTGCCGCCGAGGCGCTGGAACTTCTGCGGGTCGCGCAGGAAGTCCACGATCTCCTCCAGCTCGCCCTTAGCCTCGTCGATGCCGGCGACGTCCTCGAAGGTGACGCGGCCCTGCTTCTCCGTCAGCAGCCGGGCACGGGACTTGCCGAAGCCCATGGCCCGGCCGCCGCCGCCCTGCATCTGGCGCATGAAGAAGATCCAGACGCCGATCAGCAGCAGCATCGGGAACCAGGAAAGAATGTAGTGGAAGAGCGGGTTGACGTCGCTCTCCTCCGGGCGCGCCACGACGCGGACGCCCTTGTCGGTCAGCTTGCCGACCAGGCTAGGGTCCTCGGGCGTGTAGGTGCTGAAGGTGCGCCCATCGGAGAGCTGACCCGTCAGGGTACGGCCCTGGATGGTGACGTCCCGGACGCGGCCGGAATTCACCTCGTTCAGGAAGTCGCTGTAGGCGACCTGCTGGCCGGTCTGGCGGGTGGAGGACGATGGCTGGAAGAGGTTGAACAGCGCCACCAGCAGCAGCGCGACAATCACCCAGAGAGCCAGATTGCGGCCGAAATTGTTCACCGTGCGGTTCCCATCCGTGTGCCGGCCAAGGGGGTGCCCCCGCCCGGCGCATTGACAAGATAGGACGCCGGAGGCGGTTCTGAAACCTTGCCGGGCGCGCCATCTTGCTCCGTTTTCATATTTAGAGGCACAACGGGCCGCCTGCGGGAGCAAAAACCGCATCCGCGGCGACGCCGAGCCCCAAAGCGGGCACGCCGGCCAGTCCCTCCCCCTGCCAAAGCGCGGGAAGGCCCGCCAGAACCCGCGCCGGCAGTTCATGCCGCACCTTGCGGTCCAGGCGGACCGCAGCCGTGCCAAGGGCGCCCCAGCGCAGTCCCTCCTCGGGCGGTGCGCTGAGCAGACGCCAACGGCCGTCCCATAGCGCACCGGCCTGCGCGGGAACAGGCGGCGCGCAGGCGGCAGGCTCGCGGCAGAGCAGGTCGTCCTTCCAGACTACGCCGTGCAGCGTCCCCTGCCCGCGCTCCAGCAGCGCCGCGACGGCCGCGCTGGCGGGCGCATGCTCCGCGCCGGCGAGCAGCCGCAGCAGGGCCGCCAGTGCCGTCCGCGCCACTTCGTCCTGCCCGAGGGCCGCGCGGTCCAGCCGCGCCCAGCCCGCCGGGTGCAGCGCGACCGCAGCGGCCAGCCGGTGGACCATCGCCTCCTCTTGCCGCGCCCGCCGACGCGCGAAACCGGCCGCGGCGGTGGCCAGGGCAGCCGTACCGGGGCCGGTGCCGTCCGGGTCATGCAAGGCCATGCGAAGGCGGACCCGGGTGAAGCGCGGATCGGCGTTCGAGGGGTCGCGCAGCGGCTCCAGGCCGCGCTGGCGCAGCAGCGCCTCCAGGCGTGCCGGGGGCATGTCGAGCAACGGGCGCAGGATCAGCGCCTCGGCGGCCGGCCGCAGCGCGGACATGGCCGCCAGCCCAGCCGGCCCGCTGCCACGCAGCGCACGGAAGAGCAGCGTCTCCGCCTGATCCAACCGGTGCTGGCCGAGCAGCAGCCAGGGACGTCCCCGCGTGGCGCAGGCAGCCAGCAGTGCCGCCAACCGTTCCCTGCGCGCGCGTTCCTGGATGGCCGCGCCAAGCGGCAAGGTGAGCGTAAGCTTTTCAGCCGCGATGCCTTGTGCCGCCAGGATACGGAGGGTCCATCCCGCCTCCGCCGCGCTCTCCGGGCGCAGCCCGTGGTCCACCACGAGCGCCAGCGCGTCGCCCCCGCGGGCGCGGGCAAAATCCTGCGCCAGCAGCGCGAGGGCGAGTGAGTGTGGGCCACCGGAGACGCCAACGGCCAGGCGCGGCGCCTCCCCGAACGGCCCGAGCGGCGCCATCAGCGCCGCGAACTCCGCCTGGTCGGGCGGGATGTCAGGCGTCAGCGGCAGCCGCCGCGCTGGCGGGCATCGGCGGCGCGCTGCGCCAGGTTGCCGGACAGCTTCGGAAACTGGCTGCGCAGGTCATCCAGCGTGGCGCAGGCCTCGCGCTTGGCGCCAAAGCCCAGGAAGGAGTTGCTCAGCCCAACCAGCGCCTCGGGCGCGCGGGCGCCGCTTCGGTTGC
The DNA here is from genome assembly GCA_035556695.1 of Roseomonas sp. Taxonomy (GTDB): domain Bacteria; phylum Pseudomonadota; class Alphaproteobacteria; order Acetobacterales; family Acetobacteraceae; genus Pseudoroseomonas. The sequence continues at coordinate 81,958 of DATMFR010000050.1, read as the reverse complement.
GGCGGTAGGCGTCGTCGAAGGCCAGTGCGGCATTCTGGTACTCGCGCTGGCCGAGCAGCGCCTCGCCAAGCAGCAGCTGCGCATCCTGCATGCGGGCCGTGCTACGGGCGGCGATCACTTCGCGCGCCGCGGCCTCGGCGGTGTTGTAGTCGCGGCGGCCGAGTGCAGCCTGCCCGTCGGCCAGGGCACGCTCGGCGGTGCGCGGTGCCGCACTGGCGGCAGGGGTGGCGGGGCCCTCGGCCTCGCCGCGCTGCTGGGGGCGCGGGGCCGGAGCCTGGCCCGAGGGCCGCGCACCGCCGCCGCCCTGCTCGAGCTGCTGAAGCCGGTAGTCGATGTCGCCCTGCAGCTTCTCCAGCGCCTGCTGGTTGGTGCGGACGCGGTAGTCGGATTCCTCGGCCCGGCCACGCAGGCGCCGCACCTCGTCCTCCAGCGCGCTGACGCGGTCCAGCAACTGGGTCAGCAACTCGGAGGATCCGGCGGCCGGCGCACCGCCGCGCATGGGTGGCGCCATCGGCACAGGCGCCGGATAGCCCCCGCCACCCTGCTGGCGCAGCGATTCAACTTCCTGCCGCAGCTGCAGGATCTGGTTCTGCAGCGCGATGCCTTCGCGGCTTTCCATCTGCGCCATGGCGGGCGCGGCGCCCAGCAGGGGCAGCAGCGGCGCGAGGCGGAGGAGCGTGCGGAGCATGGCGAAGTCCTTCCGGTGGCGAGTCGGGGGGCCGCAAAGAAAAAGGAGACAAAAACAAAGCGGCGGCTCCCACTCCTTCGAGCGGGGGCCGCCGCTTCTCTCAGCCTGTCAGCCCTGCGTCAATGCAAGGTCCCGTTGGGCAAAGCCGCGTGGTGCGCCTCAGCGCACCACGGTCACGGCGCGGCGGTTCTGCGCCCAGGCGTCCTCGGTGGAGCCGAGCGCCGCCGGGCGATCCTTGCCGTAGGAGATGGTGCTGATGCGGCCGCCGGCGACGCCGTTGGCCACCAGCACGTCGCGCGCCGAGTTGGCACGGCGCTGGCCGAGGGCCAGGTTGTACTCGCGGGTGCCGCGCTCGTCGGCATGGCCCTCGACGGTCACCTGCGCCTGCGGGTACTGCGCGAGCCACTGCGACTGGCGCTCCAGCGTCGGGCGCTGGTCGGCGCTCACGCTGCTGCTGTCGGTGGCGAAGAAGACGCGGTCGCCGACATTGGCGACCAGATCCTCCTGGCTGCCCGGGCGGATGGTGCCGGCGCCGAAGCCGCTGGCACCGGCTCCGCCGGCCGCACCGGCGCCGCTGGCGGCACCGGAGGTGTCCTCGCTGGCGCAGGCCGCGAGGAGCGCGACGGCGGCAAGAGCGCCAAGGAGTTTGGTCTGCATGCGTTCGATTCCTGATGTCAGAACGAATTAAAGCGGCGGTTACGCTGCGATTGAGGCAGGTTCAAGGCAACCAACCTTCGCGCGAGGAATGGTTGCCCCTCCGAAACTGCAAAGCTTCCGCCACCTTGTTTCAGGATGACAACAAGGGGGACCAGTTTGGGTCGGTCGCATCGGTCGGGGTGAGGATCTGCCGCTCGTTGAAGCCGGCGATGTCGATCATGGCCAGCCGTGCCGAATAGCCCCCGCCCCGCGCGTCCCGCGCCGGGGTCTCGCGGTAGAAGGCGAGCACCCGGCCGTTCGGCGCGAAGGTCGGCGCTTCCATGCCCCAGCCCTCGGAGAGGATGCGTTCGCCCGAGCCGTCGGGCCGCATCACGCCGATGGAGAAGCGCCCACCTGACATGCGGGTGAAGGCGATCAGGTCGCCACGCGGCGACCAGACCGGAGTCGCGTAGCGCCCATTGCCGAAGGAGATACGCCGGGCGCCGCCGCCATTGGCGTCCATGACGTAGATCTGCTGGTCGCCGCCGCGGTCGGAGTTGAAGACGATCTGCGAGCCGTCCGGGGAGTAGCAGGGGGAGACATCGAGTCCGCCGCCCGAGGTGAGCTGCCGCTCGCGGCGGCTGGCCAGGTCCACGACATAGATGTTGGCGTCGCCGCCGCGCGCGGAGGAGAGCACCACGCTGCGACCATCCGGGCTGAAGCGCGGCGAGAGCGTCATGCCCTGGAAGTTGCCCAGCACCTCCTGCCGGCCGCTGTTCAGGTCGAACAGGTAAACCCGGGGCTGGTTGTTGTAGTAGGACATGAAGGCGATCTGCCGCGCATTCGGATGGAAGCGCGGCGTCAGCGCCTGGAAGGAGCCGTCGGTCAGCATGCGGTTGTTCTCGCCATCCTGGTCCATGATGGCGAGGCGACGGACGCGCCGGTCACGCGGACCGCTCTCGGCGATGTAGACGATTCGGGTGTCGAAATAGCCCTTCTCGCCCAGCATCCGCTCGTAGATCACGTCGGAGATGACATGGGCGATCTGCCGCCAGTTGTTGGCGGCGGCGGTATAGGCGGTGCCCTGGAGCTGCTGCTCGGAATTCACTTCCCAGAGCCGGAACTCGATGCGGGCGCGGTCGCCCTGCGGCTCGGCGCGGCCGGTCACCAGCGCCTGGGCGCCGATGACGCGCCAGTCCTGGAAGCGCGGCGCGGCGGCGGCGGCCTCCGGGGTCTGGATGTAGGCGGCCTGCTCAACCGGGCGGAACAGGCCGGAATTGCGCAGGTTGTTGGCGATGACCTTGGTGATGTTCTGGCCGAGCTGCTGCGCCGCCGGGGAGGAGCCGGCGAAGTTGGGCAGCGCGATCGGAATCGGATCGGTGCGCGCGCGGGTGATGTCGATCACCTGCCCCCCGGCGGCGGTGCCGCCCGGCGCCGGCGCCTGCGCGCGCGCCAGCGAGGGCGCCGCGAGCAGGCCGGCGCCACCGAGCAGCGCAAGGCGGCGGGAGAACAGCGGGTTCGGCTGGGTCATCGGACGAGGCCCTTCGGATTGAAACGGAAGGTCGAGGCGTTCAGCGACTGGATCTTCTCGCGGGGGACGGGCAAGGGGCTGCATTTCTGGTCCAGCAGGGCGCGGCGCGCGCTCTCGTACACCGCGCGGGCGCGCGGGTCCGAGGGAACGCCGCTCGCAGGGCGGACGTTGCGTATGATCCCCGAGGGGTCCATGTCCACCTTCAGCTCGACCACAATCTGGTCAAGCCCGAGCATCCCCGCGTCCACCGACCAGCATTCGCTGATCCGTTCCGCCACACCACGCACCTCCCCGGCCGTCAGCAACGCCGTGCCGGTCGGAGCACCACCACCCTGGGCCGGGCGGCCGGAGGCCTCGGAGGGCCGGGCACGCGGCGGCTGGTTCTGCTGCTGCGCCGCGCGCAGGCGCTCCAGCGTGCTCAGCACGGAGGAACTGCGCTCGGCGGTGCGCGGCGGCGGCGGGGTCTGACCGGTGCCGGCCTCCTTGCTCGGCTCCGGCGCGGGCGGCGCGGTCGAGGGCTTGGTCGGCGTCGGGCGCGGCGGGGCCGGCGGCGGCGCAGAGGCCTGCTTCTGCGGCTGCGGGCGCTCCGCCTCCTTGGTCGGCTGCGGCGGCGCGGGCGGCGCCGGTGGCGCGGGGGCCGGCGGCGGCGGCATCGGCAAAGGTGGCTGCGGCGGCGTGGCGGCCTGCTGCTGTTGCGGCTGCGGCTTTGGCGTCTCCGGCGCGGGCGCAATCTCGCCCTGCTCGGCCGGCGGCGCCGGAGCGGGCGGCGGCGGCATGGGCAGCGGCGGCTGCGGCGCGGGCGGTTGGGGCGCCGGCGGCGTGGGCGCAGGCGGGGCGGGCGGCGCGGGTGGAGGCGGGGCCGGAGTCGGCGTCGGAGCGGGCGGGGCCGGGGTCGGAACGGGCGGCGTGGGCGGCGGCGGCGCCGGTGTTGGGTTCGGCGCGGGCGGCGGCGGCGGAGGTGGCGGCGGCGGCGCGGGCGGCGTCGGCCGCTGCTCGGGTGTCGCCGGGCTTTCGGTGGTGGGCTCGGACTCCGCCTCGGGCGTGGGCGGGGCCGCGTTGGGGGCGGGGTTCGGCGCCTGGGCGAGCTGGGGCTGGTCCGGTGTCACCAGCTCCACCGGGATTGCCTCCTGCGGCGGCGGAATTTCGCGGCCCGGTAGCTTGAAGATCAGCAGCACGCCCAGCAGCACATGCAGTGCCACCGAGACGCCGCCCCAGAAACGAAGGCCGTGCGGGGCCATGATGATCCTGCCGAAGCCTTTCTCAGCGCCGGGGTTGGGCCGGCGCCGGCGTGGCGCGCACGGCCGCGGCAGGCGCGCCGGAGGGCTGCTCGGCCAGCAGCGCGACCTTGGTGAAGCCGGCGGCGGAGACGGTGCCCATCACCTCCATGACGCGGCCGTAGTTGATGCCGCGGTCGCCGCGCACGAAGATGCGCCGCTCCGGCTCGCCGGCCGGCTGCGCCGCCAGGATGGCGCGGAGCTGCGCCACCAGGTTCTCCAGCGGCACCTCGCTCTCCTGGATGAAGATCTTGCCCTCCGCATTGACCGAGATGGTCAGCGGCTCGGTCTGCTGGTTCAGCGCCTGGGCGTTGGTCTTGGGCAGGTCGATCGGCACGCCCACCGTCATCAGCGGCGCCGCGACCATGAAGATGATCAGCAGCACCAGCATGACGTCCACGAGCGGCGTCACGTTGATCTCGGCCATGGCGCGGTAGCGCCCGCGCCCCCGGCCATTGCCCCCTCCGGTGGACATCGCCATGGCGTCAGACCCGCTCGTCGGCCTGGCGGGAGAGGATGGCGCCGAACTCGGCGGCGAAGCCCTCCAGCCGTGCGGCGAAGCGCGCCAGGTCGGTGCTGATCTTGTTGTAGGCGAGCACCGCCGGAATCGCGGCCACCAGGCCGATGGCGGTGGCGAACAGCGCCTCGGCGATGCCCGGCGCCACCACCGCGAGGTTGGTGTTGTTCATGCCGGCGATGGCCGCGAAGCTGTTCATGATGCCCCAGACCGTGCCGAACAGGCCGACGAAGGGCCCCACCGAGCCAACCGAGGCCAGGAAGACCATCCAGCGCTCCAGCCGGTCCATCTCCCGCTGGATGGCGATGTTCATCGCCCGCTCGGCGCGCATCTGCACGCCGGCGACGGACACCTCGCTGCCATCCGGCCGGGCGGCGCTGCGCTCCCATTCCCGCATTCCGGCGCCGAAGACGGCGGCCAGCGGATGCGTCGGGCGCTCGCCCTCCTGCTGGTGCAGCGTATCGAGGCTGCCGCCGGACCAGAAACGATCCTCGAAGACGTCGGCCGCGCGGTTGATCCGGCGCAGCGTCGTCATCTTCTCGAACACGATCGCCCAGACCCAGATGCTGGCCATCAGCAGGCCCAGCATGACGAGCTTGACCACCCAGTCGGCCTGCAGGAACAGGCCCCAGAGGGAAAGGTCGTGCGCCACCTGACCGAGGTTGGACGCACTCACGCTCTCACCCACGGCATTCTCCTTCAATCACCCCGGCCGGCGGCACGGGGCTCCACGTCTCGTTCCGGGCGCCGCCCGGGCAGTGCGGCCGAGTCGCCGCTGTCCGGCGAAGCCTCAGGCGCCCTGCCCCAGCGCGGCACGGAGCGCGCTCCGCCAGGGTTCCGGGATGGCTGTCGGGCGCATTCCCTCGGCGCGCACGCAGACCAGCCCGACCTGAAGCGACGCTTTCACCCCGCCACCCTCCCCGAGCACCACCTGGTCGAGGTCCACCGATGCGCCACGCAGGCGGCGCACGGAGGTTTCCACGACAAGCGACTCATCGAGACGGGCGGGCGCCACATACTCCACTTCGATGCGCCGCACCACGAGCAACGAAGCGTAATCTTGAATCATAAGTTGATGCGGCAAATCTATGGCACGCAAAGATTCTGTCCGCGCCCGCTCGGCCCACCGGAGATAGCTGGCGTGATAGGCAATTCCCCCCGCATCCGTATCCTCGAAATAGACGCGGATGGGGAAGCGGTGCGGCCAGGGAAAGGGGCCGCTCACGAACCGCCGCCCAGCAGGTCGGGCTGCGAGCCGGCCGGCGGGGCCATGCCCAGGTGCCGCCAGCCGGGATCGCCCAGCACGCGGCCCCGTGGGGTGCGCAGCACGAAGCCCTCCTGGATGAGGTAGGGCTCCACCACCTCCTCCAGCGTGTCCCGCCCCTCGGCCAGGGCGGCGGCCAGGGTCTCGACGCCGACCGGCCCGCCATGGTGGTGCTCGGCAATGCGGCGGAGATAGCGGCGGTCCATCGAGTCGAGGCCCTTGCCGTCCACCTCCAGGCGGTTCAGCGCGGCATCGGCCATGGCGCGGTCGGCGGTCTGGCCGGAGACCAGCGCGAAGTCCCGCACCCGCCGCAGCAGCCGCCCGGCGATGCGTGGCGTGCCGCGCGAGCGGTTGGCGATCTCCTCCGCCCCCTCCTCCGTCAGCGCGAAGCCGAGCTTCTGGGCGCCGCGCCGGACGATCAGCAGCAGCTCCTCCGGCGTGTAGAACTGCAGGCGCAGGGGAATGCCGAAGCGGTCGCGCAGCGGCGTCGCCAGCAGCCCGGCGCGGGTGGTGGCGCCGACCAGGGTGAAAGGCGGCAGGTCGATCCGCACCGTGCGCGCCGCCGGTCCCTCGCCGATGATCAGGTCGAGCTGGAAATCCTCCATCGCGGGATAGAGGGTTTCCTCCAGCGCCGGCTGCAGGCGGTGGATCTCGTCCACGAAGAGCACGTCGCGCGGCTGCAGGTTGGTCAGGATGGCGGCAAGGTCCCCCGCCCTCTGCAGCACCGGGCCGGAGGTGGCGCGGAAGCCCACGCCCAGCTCGCGGGAGACGATCTGCGCCAGGGTGGTCTTGCCCAGGCCCGGCGGACCATGCAGCAGGACGTGGTCCAGCGCCTCGCCACGCGCCTTCGCCGCCTGGATGAAGATGGCGAGGTTCTCGCGCAGCGACTTCTGGCCGGTGAAGTCGTCCAGCGTCTGCGGGCGGAGGGTCGCCTCGGCGGCATCCTCCTCGCTGCGATGGGGATCGGCGATGCGCTCGCTCATGGCTGCGGTACTTTCATCGCGGCGCCAGTTCCTTCAGCGCCTCGCGGATCAGGGTTTCGAGCCCCGCCCCCTCCCCGGTCCGCTCGGCCACGCGCGCCACCGCCGCCGATGCCTCCGGCCGCTTCCAGCCCAGGTTGGTCAGCGCGGAGATCGCGTCCGCCGTGGCGCGGTCGCCCGGGGCGAGGTCCACCGCCGCGGCGGCAACGCCGGCAGCGAAGGCGGGACCGGTCGGCATGGCGCCGACCCGCTCGCGCAGCTCGGAGATCAGGCGGACAGCCAGCTTGGCGCCGACGCCGGGCGCCCGGCTCAGCGCGCCCTTGTCGCCGGCCATCAGCGCGCGGGCGAGGTCGGCCGGCGAGAGGGTGGAGAGCAGCGCCAGGGCCAGCTTCGGGCCGACGCCCTGGATGCCGGTCAGCAGGCGGAACCAGTCGCGCTCGGCGGCCTCGGCGAAGCCGTAGAGGATGATGGCGTCCTCCCGCACCACCGTCTCCACCAGCAGCGAGCCGGTGGCTGGCGGCTGCGGCAGGGCGGAAAGCGTCCGCGCCGAGCAGGCCACGAGGTAGCCGACGCCGTTCACGTCGAAGATGCAGCCGCCCTCGAAGGGCGTGTCCAGTTTCCCGGTCAGCTTGCCGATCATGCGGGGATGCGGCCTTTCGCCAGGGCCACGCGGGTGGAGCGGTGATGCGCGTGGCAGATGGCCACCGCCAGCGCATCCGAGGCGTCGGCGCGCTTCAGCGTGGCGCCGGGCAGCAGGCGGCGCACCATGTCCGCGACCTGCTCCTTGTCGGCATGGCCGGTGCCCACCACGGCGCGCTTCACCTCCATGGCCTGATATTCCGCGACGGGCAGGCCCGCCAGCGCCGGAGCCAGCAGCACCACCCCGCGCGCCTGGCCGAGCTTCAGCGCCGCACCGGGGTTCTTGTTGACGTAGGTATGCTCCACCGCCGCCTCGTCTGGGCGCCAAAGGTCCATCAGCGCATTGAGCGCCCGGTGGATCTGGCAGAGTCGCTCGGCCAGGGAGAGTTCGGTGGTGGTGGAGATCACCCCGTCGGCGATGTGGCGCAGCCGGTTGCCGCTGCTCTCCACCACGCCCCAGCCGGTATGCTGCAGCCCGGGGTCGAGGCCGAGAAGGCGCACCATGCCCCCGGACATCCCACTCAGGCCGAAAGCTTCTGCAGCACGGCCTCGGGCACCTCGAAATTGGCCGTCACCGTCTGCACGTCGTCATGCTCGTCCAGCACATCGACCAGTTTCAGAACGGAGCGCGCCTGATCCTCGTCCAGCTCGACGGTGACGTTGGGGCGCCATTCCAGCTTGGCGCTCTCCGCCGGGCCGAACTTCTCTTCGAGGGCATCGCGGACCGAGAACAGGTCCTCCACAGCGGTGCGGATCTCGTGGCCTTCCTCGCCGCTCTCGACATCAGCGGCGCCGGCCTCGATGGCGGCCTCCAGCACGTCGTCGGCGCTGCCGACCGCGGCAGGGAAGCGCACCACGCCCAGCCGCTCGAACTGGAAGGCGACCGAGTTGGTCTCGCCCAGCGCCCCGCCATACTTGCTGAAGGCCGAGCGGATGTCGGAGGCGGTACGGTTGCGGTTGTCGGTCAGCGTCTCGACGATGATGGCGACGCCGGCGGGGCCATAGCCCTCGTAGCGCACCTCGACATAGTCCTCGCCGCCCGCCGCGCCGGTCGCCTTCTTGATGGCGCGGTCGATGGTGTCCTTGGTCATGTTGGCGACGCGCGCCGCCTGCACCGCCGAACGCAGCCGTGGATTCGAGGCCGGGTCGGGCAGGCCCTGGCGGGCGCTCACCGTGATCTCGCGGATCAGCTTGGCGAAGATGCGCGCCCGCTTGGCGTCCTGCGCACCCTTCCGGTGCATGATGTTCTTGAACTGGGAATGGCCGGCCACGCGCTGCTCTCCGGTATTCTCGTGATGTTCCGGGCTGTTGCGGTCCTATACCGCCACGCGCCGCCGGATGCGAGGGGGAGCGGCCCAATTGCCGGCCCGGCTATGGCCGGCCGCAGGCGGCGGGTTGGCGGGTCCCGCAAAGCACGACGAGGAAGCGGTGCCCGCGCCAGCGCGACGTCTCCATGGCCAGTAGCCCCGCAATTCCCCTCAGGGAGTGTTTCCCGCGCCTCGCAACCGGCCGGTCAGAGTGGTGAGGGCATCCCGAAGCGCGCCGATGGCCTGCTCGGTGTCATCCAGCGTGCAGGCCAGCTGCGCCCGGACCCCGGCCACTGCACCCTGGAGCGCGGTACCCTTTTCGGTCAGCCGGATGCGGACCTGCCGCTCGTCCTCCGCGTCACGCTCGCGCTGCAACAGCCCGTTTGCCTCCATGCGCTTCAGCAGCGGCGTCAGTGTGCCGGAATCAAGGTGCATGCGCGCGCCGATCTCCTTCACCGTTCGTCCTTCCCGCTCCCACAAGATCAGCAGCACGAGATACTGCGGATAGGTCAGTCCCAGCGGTTCCAGCAGCGGCTTGTAGGCCGCGGTGAAGGCGTGGTTGGCGGCATAGATGGCGAAGCACAGGTTGTCCTCCAGCCGGCCGCAGGCAGGGGATTGATTCATCGGACCTCCGGTTCTCTCGCAGCATGTTCTAGCACAAAATTACCTTGCACAAAATTAGATTGCGCACTAACAAAACGCCGTAACTGGATGCCAGGGTTGAGTAGCCGGCATCCCCTTCGAGAGGAGAAGCGCATGTCCGTGGACGTGAAGTATAGCACTGAGGCGACCGCCACCGGGGGCCGCGACGGCCGCTCCCGCACCGTGGACGGCGCGCTGGACGTGAAGCTCTCCACGCCGAAGGAGCTGGGCGGCGCCGGTGGCTCCGGCAACAATCCCGAGCAGCTTTTCGCCGCTGGTTACGCCGCCTGCTTCCTCGGCGCGATGAAGTTCGTCGCCGCGCAGGAGAAGATCCGGGTGCCGGAGGACGCGACCGTGACAGCCAAGGTGGGCATCGGTCCCCGCTCCGCCGGTGGCTTCGGCATCACCGCCGACCTGACGGTCTCCCTGCCCGGCATCGAACGCGCGCAGGCCGAGGCACTGGTGCAGAAGGCGCACCAGGTCTGCCCCTACTCGAACGCGACGCGGAACAACGTGGATGTCGGCCTGACCGTCGTCTGACCGAAGGGCACGCCGGGGAGGCCCCTCGCCTCCCCCGGCGCTCAGAATTCGGGCATGGCCGGCGCGAGCTTGCCGCCCAGCCGCACCGGCGCCACCTGGCGCGCCAGCCCGGTGGCGTCGTCCGTCTCAACGAATACGCCGGAAAGGGTCGCCGGCCCCTCGGCGGGTGCCAGCTTCTCGCCCGGCACCTTGCGCCAGAAGCGCAGCGCAGCGCCGCCCTTCTGCATGCCGATCACGCTGTCATAGTCGCCGCACATGCCGGCATCCGTCATGTAGGCGGTGCCGTTCTCCAGGATGCGGTGGTCGGCGCTGGGCACATGGGTATGGGTGCCCACCACCAGGCTCACCCGCCCGTCGAAGCTGTGGGCGAAGCCCATCTTCTCGCTGGTCGCCTCGGCATGGATGTCCACCACGACGGCCTGCACGCTGCCGCCGGCGCCCATGCTGTATTTCGCCAGCTCCGCCTGAGCGCCGCGGAAGGGATCGTCCAGAGGCTCCATGAAGAGGCGGCCCATCACGTTCACCACCAGCGCCTTGCGGCCACCCGGCACCTCCACCACGGTCGCGCCGCGTCCCGGCGTGCCCGGCGGGTAGTTCAGCGGCCGGATCAGCCGCGGCTCGCCGTCGATGAAGCCGATGATCTCCTTGCGGTCCCAGGAATGGTTGCCGAGGGTCAGCACATCCGCCCCGGCGGCCAGGAAGGCGCGCACCATCTCAGGCGAGACGCCGAAGCCGTGGCTGGCATTCTCGGCATTCACCACCACGAGGTCGGCCTTCAAACGGGCCCGCAGGCCGGGCAGTTCGGCGGTCAGGGCGTCGCGGCCGGTGCGGCCCACCACGTCGCCCAGAAACAGGATCCGCAACGCGATCTATCCTCTTATGGTCGGAATAAAGCCGGCCTCGGTGGCGATGCCGGCGAGCGGCTGGTCATGCGCGCCGACGGGAACCGCCGGCACCTCCTGCGCCGCGTAGGCGACGCCGATGGCCAGGGCATCGGGCAGGCCCGCAAGGGTCCGGTCGTAGTAGCCGCCGCCATAGCCGAGGCGCATGCCACGGCGGTCGAAGGCCAGCAGCGGCACCAGCAGGAAACCAGGGGCCATGGCCTCCCCCTCTGCCGGAACCGAGGTGCCGAAGCGGCCAGGGACCAGCGGCTCGCCGAAGCGCCAGCGGCGGAAGACGAGCGGCTGGCCGCGCGGCGGCGTCACCGGCAGGGCGAGCGCGCAGCCGGCCGCCTCCAGGCGCCGCATCAGGGGGCGAATGTCGATTTCCCGTCCCATGGGCCAGAAGCCACCGACCACGGCGCCGGGCGGCGGCGGGCAGGCGACGAGCACGGCCTCGGCCAGCGCCTCGGCGGCGCCCCGCACGTCCAGGGCGTCACGGGCTGACAGCGCCGACTGCCGCAACGCAGCCTTGGCGGCGGCGAGCGGCGGAGGGTCGGCGAAAGGATCGGGAGGGATTGCGTGCGGAGCCGCCATGGCCGTTGGCGTATTATCCTCCTAAGGCCTGCGTTAGCAGGTGGGCGCCAGGTAGCCGGACCAAGATCCGGCCAGAGCCAGCTCCCGGAGGATGCTTATTGGCCCCAGGGATAAATTGCCTGACGCACCGGGCAGCTCCGCGCTCCCACATTTAGGGATGGCCAAGCGACGCGGCAATGCCCTCGATGCGCTCGGCGATGCGGCCCAGGCGATCGGCCAGCCGCGGATCGGCCGCGGCACCCTGGGGCGGCGTGGAGCGGGCGCGCGAGAGCTCGACCCGGAGGTCGTGGATCTCGTCCGCCAGCAGCAGGGCGGCCAGCAGCAGCAGGCGGCTTTCGCCATACTGGCCGCCCATCGCCCTGATGGAGGCGACGCGGCGGTCCACATCCGCCGCCAGCGCGATGAGGTGCCCCTCCTGCCCATCCTCGCAGGAGACGGGGTGGGTGTAGCCGCCGACGCGAACCGTGACCTGGCCCAAGCTCAGCTCTCCTCGCTGCTAACGTCACCCGGCATGGCGGGACTCTCCGGGGCATCCGATTCGGACGCCATGTCGCTTTGCTCCAGCGGAACAGCAGCGGTCGTACCCTCGATCTCGGTCAGCGCGCCGCGCAGCCGCTCCAGGGTTTCGTCCAGCCGCGCGGAAAGCGCAGCCACGGCCTCGGCGGGAACACCAGCGGAATGTGGCGGACGGGCCGCCAGGGCCGCCGCCAGTTTCTCCACCGCCTGCTCCAGCCGGGCTGCTGCTTCGCCTACGCTCTCGCTCATGCTGCCGCCCTTGCTCGCGCCATGCCATTCATTGTCAGAGGCTTTACGCGGCGGGCGCCGCCAGGGTCAACGCTGCGCGCTGGCCAAAGGGGGCGCCGCTGTCTCGGAATCCTATTGGAAGAGTTGCATGAACGCGGTCTGGCCGCCAGCGATGCGGGGAGTGGTGGTGCGAAGCGCGACGCAGGTGGCGCTGGCGCTGCGAGCGGCACAGGCGCTTGGCCGGGCGGAGGCGCTTCCCCTGCTCTCCCCACCCGGGGCGGCGCGCTGGCTGGGGCCGCGCCTGTTCCTGGCCATGGTGGCCGAAGGTGCCCGGCAGGCGGCGGCTGGCGGGCGCCTCCCCGGGCCGCTGCCGGTGCTGGACTGCCGCACGGCCCCGGGCCTCGCCCTTGCCGCGCTGCGAGCCGGCCTCCCCGTCGTGGTGCTGGAGCCGGACTGTCCCGCCTTCGCGGCGGTGGAGGCCGTCGCCGGGACGCTGAACGCCGCTGTCTGGCCCTCGCCGCCCCCCGCACTCGACCTTGGGCCTGGCCGGGCGGAGACCGCCCGCACACATCTCCGTTTGGCCCGGTGGCTGGGGGCGGAAGAAGCCGGGGGGTGATGGTGACAGCACGGTAAGCCTCGGCTAAAGCCCGAGCACCGCGCCGATACGGAAGGAACCACCATGAAGCTCACGCGCCGCGTGAAGGAAATCCTCTCCTGGTATGAGAGCGACAATCCGGGCACCAAGGCGAACCTCGCCCGCATCCTGATGGAGGGCAAGCTCGGTGGCACCGGGCGGCTGGTGATCCTGCCGGTGGACCAGGGCTTCGAGCACGGCCCGGCCCGCAGCTTTGCCCCGAACCCCGCCGCCTATGACCCGCGCTACCACTTCGAGCTGGCGATCGAGGCGGGCCTCTCCGCCTATGCCGCGCCGCTCGGCATGATCGAGGCAGGTGCCGCCACCTATGCCGGCGCCATCCCGACCATCCTGAAGGTGAACAGCTCCAACAGCCTGTCCACCACCAAGGACCAGGCCGTGACGGGCACCGTCTCCGACGCGCTGCGCCTCGGCTGCTCGGCCATCGGCTTCACCATCTATCCGGGCTCCGAATACCAGTTCGAGATGATGGAAGAGCTGCGCGAGCTGGCCGAGGAGGCCAAGGCGGCCGGCCTCGCCGTCGTCGTGTGGTCCTACCCGCGCGGCCCGAACCTGGACAAGACGGCCGAGACGGCTCTCGACATCTGCGCCTATGCCGCGCACATGGCCGCCCTGCTCGGCGCCCACATCATCAAGGTGAAGCCGCCGACCGAGGCGATCTCGCTCGACGCCGCCAAGAAGACCTACGAGAAGAGCCCGGTCCCCGAGATCGGCACCCTCGCGGGCCGCATCAAGCACATCACGCAGGCCTGTTTCGGCGGCCGCCGCATCGTCGTGTTCTCGGGCGGCGAGGCCGGCACGGCGGAGTCCATCGTCGAGATGGCGAAGGGCATCCATGCCGGCGGCGGCAACGGCTCGATCATCGGCCGCAACACCTTCCAGCGCCCGAAGGAAGAGGCGCTGAAGCTGCTGTCCGACATCATCGCCGTCTACAAGTCGTCCAACTGATGGCTGCGTCCGCCACGGCGGATGCGCAAGGCGGCAGCGGGGAAACCCGCTGCCGCCTCTACCTGATCACGCCCCCTGCCCTGGACCCGACGCGGTTCGCCGAGGATCTGGCGAGGGCGCTGGATGCAGGCGACGTCGCCGCCCTGCAGCTCCGCCTCAAGGATATCGACGACGACGCGCTGCGCCGCGCGATCGACGTGCTGCGCCCCGTCGCGCAGTCCCGCGACGTTGCCTTCCTTCTGAACGACCGCGCCGATCTCGCCGTGCAGACCGGGTGCGACGGCGCCCATCTCGGCCAGACCGACGGCGACCATGCCGCCGCCCGCAAGCTGCTGGGGCCGGACCGCACCCTCGGCATCACCTGCCATGGCAGCCGCCACCTGGCGATGGAGGCGGGCGAGGTCGGGGCCGACTATGTCGCCTTTGGCGCGTTCTTCCCGACCGCCACCAAGACCGTCGAGCACAAGGCCGAGGTCGAACTACTGGAATGGTGGTCCGAGATGTTCGAACTGCCCTGCGTCGCCATCGGCGGCATCACGGCGGCCAATTGCGCGCCGCTGGTCCGGGCGGGGGCCGATTTCCTGGCCGTGGTGGGGGCGGTCTGGAACCATCCTGAAGGTCCTGCCGCCGGTGTGCGCGCCATGGACGCGGCGATCGCCGCCGCCTGAGCGGCACTCACGGCCGGCGCGGCACCGCTTCGCCCGTCACGGGGCAGCCGGGAGGGTCGGGCAGCCGCGCGATGCGGGCGCGAAGTTCCGCCGCCTGCCCTACCATCGCACGCTGCTGGTCCGGCTTCTGCCCGATGGGATAGGCGCCCACCACCAGAAGATCCTCGCTGGCCTCCAGGCGCTGATGGCCGGTGCCGGCAGGCAGCATCGCAACGTCCCCGGCTTCCAGGGTGAAATCCTGCCCCGCTTCGCCGCCTAGCCGCACCGTCACCCGCCCGCGGACAATGGCCAGCGCCTCGTGCGCGGTGGTGTGGAAGTGGACATAGGGGAAGATGCCGTCGCGCCAGGCTGGCGGCCAGCCATTGCGGGCGAACAGGGCTTCGGCGGCCGCCGGTTCGCCCGGCGGCACGACGGCCCGGTAAAGCCGGACCGGCAGGCGCGGGTTATTGGGGGCATCCGGCTGATTCGTCAGCCAGACATTCTCTGGTTGCAAAACGAATCTCCTTGCAAAGTTCGGTTGGCAAACGGCCAGGCACGAGGCGCGGTTTCCCTCAAGCCTGCGCTAGCCCCCCAGGTGCAGCACCGACCCGCCCGCCGCCTCAGCATCGGCGGCGTCATGCGTCACCAGCAGCACGGGGAGGCCGCGCGCGATGGCATGGTCCAGAACGAAGCGGCGGAAACGGCCGCGCAACGCAGCGTCCAGCCGGCCGAAGGGTTCGTCCAGCAGCAGGGTGCGCGGCTCGGCCAGCAGCACGCGCATCAGCGCCACCCGCGCCCGCTGGCCGCCGGAAAGGCTGGCCGGATCGCGCTCCGCGAAGCCCGGCATTTCCGCCTCCGCCAGCGCGGCGGCAATGCGCGCCCGGCGCTCAGCACGCGGCAGGCCGGACCGCAGCCCAAAGCCGAGATTGCCGCCCACCGAAAGATGCGGGAACAGCAGGTCGTCCTGGAACAGGATGCCCAGGCGGCGGCGCTCCGGCGGCAGTCGGGTGAGGTCCGCGCCGTCGAGGCTGGCACGCCCCTGCCCTCTCAGAGCCGGATCGAGCGTGCCGCAGAGCCAGGCCAGCAGGCTCGACTTGCCGCAGCCGCTCGGCCCCATCAGCGTCAACACCTGCCCTGGCGCGACATCCAGCGAGAGTGGCGGGAAGAGCGCGCGGCCGCGCAACTGCAGTGCCACGTCGCGCAAGGCCAGCCCTCTCACGCGGTGCGCAGCCCGGCGCGGTGCCGCCAAAGCCAGCGCGGTAACAGCAGCGCCAGCGCATAGCAGGCCAGGGGAATCGCCGCCTGCAGGGTGGCGAAGACGCCGAGCACCCGGCGATCGCCGCCCGAGGCCAGGGCCAGCGCCTCGGTGGTCAGCGTGGCGTAGCGGCCCCCGCCGGCGAAGAGCGTGGCGAGATATTGCCCGACGCTGACGGCGATCCCGGCCGCCCCTGCCGCCAGCAGGGGGCGCAGCAGCATCGGCAGCTTCACCGCCCAGAGCACGCGCAGCGGCCCCGCCCCCAGCGCCGCCGCGCTGCGCGCCAGCCGCGGGTCAAGTGCCGCCCAGGGCGCCGCCAGCACCAGCAGGACATAGGGCAGCACGAAGACCAGATGCGCCCAGAGCACCGCTGCAAAACCGTCATCCAGTCCGAGTTGCAGCAGCATGACCTGCACCCCGAAGAGAAAGCCGGTCTGCGGCAGCAGCAGCGGCAGGTAGCTCAGGCCGAGCAGCCAGGGCCAGGCGGCGCGGCCATGGCGCGCCACTGCCTCCAGCGCCGCCACCGCCAGGGCAATGGCCAGCGCCGTGGCCGGCAGCGCGACCTGCAGGGTGGCCCCCGCCAGGGCCCACAGCCCCTCACGCTGCGCCGCCCAGGTGGCAAGGTCCAGCCGGCGGGGCCAGAGGTCTGGGAAGCGCCACGGTCCGGCCAGCGACCACAGCAGCACCGCGCCGAGGCTGCCCAGCGCCAGCAGAAGCAGGATGGGCAGCAGCAGCCCGCCGATCCGGACGAGCGCGGAACCGAGTGTCCGCCCGGAAGCGGCCCAGCCGCGCCCGGCCCGTCCCGCCAGCCACGCCGCGCCCTCCCAGAAGGCGATGGCGACCAGCGTCAGGCCCAGCAGCAGGGTGGCGGCCGCGGCGGCTGGAAAGGTCATGGCGAGATCCCGGTCCAGGAACCAGCGCACCGGCAGCACCGCCAGCGGCGGCGGGCTGCCTGGCCCGAGCAGCAGCGCCATCTCCACCGAGCCCAGCGAGTAGGCCAGCACGGCGTAGAGCGGCAGCCGGATCTGCCGGTAGACCAGCGGGAACACCACCTTCAGCCAGGCAATGGGGGCCGGCTGGCCGAGGAGGCGGGCGGTGGCCATCAGCCGCGCGGCGGGAAGCTGGTTCAGCGCCGCGAGGCTCATCAGCAGCAGCCAGGGAGCCTCCTTCAGCGCCAGGCCCAGCAGCAGCGCCAGGCCCCAGGAATCGTTCACCGTGGCAAGGTCCGGTGGCCGGTCGAAGCCTAGCGAAGGGGCGAGCAGCCGGGCCAGCAGGCCGCTCGGCGCCGCCAGCGCCAGGAAGCCAAGGCCCATCGCCAGATGGGGCGTGGCCAGCAGCGGCGCGAGCCAGAGTTGCGCCCGCCGGAACAGCGGCCGGTCATGGAAGGCGGCGCAGAAGAGCGCAACGGCCAGCAGCGAGAGGGCCGTGGCGCCGAGGCCGCTAACCAGCGTCAGGCGCAGCGCCGTGGTGAGGCCGGGCTCAGCCAGCAGGCGGCGCCAGGGGCCGAGGCTCCACCCTGCCGCGCCCAGCGCCGGCAGATGGCCGAAGGCGGGCAATAGCGTTCCCGCCAGCCCGGCCAGCATCGGCAGCAACACAGCGCCGACCAGCAGCAGCACGGGCAGACAGGCGGGCAGCCGCACCTTTCAGGGACCGCTCCCGGCGGTGCGGCGTTCCCATTCGGCCGTGAGGCGTGTCATCCAGCTCGGATGCGGCTCCGGCAGCGGCTTGCCGAGTTGCTCGGCCGTCATCATGCCCGGCAGGTGCGGCAGGTCCTCAAAGCGCTGCCGGTCGCCCGGCTTCAGGCGGCTCAGATCGAGCACGGTGGGGCTGCCCAGCTTGCGCGGGTCCGCCGCCTCGGCCTGCGCCTCGGGCGAGAGCAGGAAGTCCGCCACCACCATGGCCGCCTCCGGCTGCGCCGCGTTGAAGGGAATGCCGATGAAGGAGCAGTTGCCGATGGTGCCACCCGCCAGCACGTAGCTGCGGGTGGCTTCCGGCAGGAGGCCGTCGGCAATGGCTGCCGCCGCCTCGGCGGGGTTGAACGAGATCATCAGGTCGATCTCGCCATCGTTCAGCAGGTTGCGCTGTGCCGGGCCGCTCTCGGGGAAGGTTCGCCCCTGCCGCCAGAGATGCGGCCGCAGCGTGCGGTACCATTCCCAGAGCGGCGCAGTGAGCAGGGTGAAGTTGGCCTCCGTCGCTGGGCGGGCCAGGGCGGCGGGGTCCGGCGCCATCTCGTAGAGCGCCTGCTTGAGAAAGGTGGCGCCGAGGAAATCCCGCGCATTGGGATGGGTGAGCCGGCCAGGATGGGCGCGCGCCCAGTCGGCCATGGCAAGCATCGTGCGCGGCGGATCCGGCAGGCGGGCGCTGTCATGGATGAAGACCACCTGCGCCATCCGCCAGGGTGCCGCGAACCCTTCCACCGGCACGGTGAAGTCGGTGATGGTGGCCGGTTTGCCCGCCGTGTCCACCAGGGCGAAGTTCGGCGATTCATCCGTGATTCGGCGAAGCAGGCCCTGCTGCTTCATCGCCAGGAAGTTCGGGCCGTTGATCCAGACGAGGTCCACCGCGCCGCCCGAGCTCTGCCCGGCGGCCCGCTCGGCCACCACCCGTGCCACCGCCTCGGCGGTGTCGCGCAGGCGGATATGGCGCAGCCGGATGCGGTGCAGCGCCTCCATCCGGCCGGCGGCCCAGGCGATGAAGGCGTTGGTGCGCGCATCTCCCGCCCAGGCATGGAAATTCACCGATTGGCCGGCGGCGCGGCGCAGCAGCCGCTCCCATGGCGTGGCGGCGGGGATTTCCTCCTTTGGCGGGGTGCTGGGCACATCGGTCGCATTGGCGGCTTTCGCGGGGGCCGCGCGCAGGGAGACAGCGAGGCCGGCAAGGGCCGGCGCGAGGCTGCGGCGCGGCAGCCTCATGCCACCACCGCCCGGCGCGCCTGCCGCGCTGCCCGTGCCGCCGCGACCCGTTCCGCCAGGACCTCCTCGTGAAAGCGGTCACAGCCGATGCAGAGATTGGCATAAGGCCGTCCCTGCGGAGTTAATGTGTGCGATTTCGCAATGAAATCTTCTTTTGTCCAGCCATCGGCCAGACCCATCTGCTCCGGCTCGCCGCGGCTGATAGCCGCATAGGCAGGGTCGTCCCGCAAGCTGTCGAGGATTTCGAGCAACGGCTCCTCGGTCAGGTTGCCGAGGGGCATCCGCGTTTTCAGGCAGCAGGGATAGACGGAGCCGTCCGGCTCGATGGAGACCTCCGCCCCCGCCTCGCCATGGCGCAGGAAGTTCAGCCCGCCGGACCAGCGGTTGCAGAAATTGTCCTCCAGAGTGGCGGTGGAGAGGCCGTTCTCCCAGGCGCGGCCACGCGGCCAGAGCTTGCCGATCCAGCTCTCCGGCGTCGCGCCGAAGAAGGAAAAGACCGGCCCCTCCTCCTCCAACGCCTTGCGATTCTGCACGGCGATTCCGGCGGGGCGCATGCCTGCCGCCTGCATCATCGCCGAAAGCCGCTGGCGCCAGGCCTCCTGCCGCGCGGCGCCCTCCATGCCGACATGGAAGTCGTCCAGCCCCGCCACCGAGATCATCCAGACGCCGCGCGCCAGCAGTTCCTCCACGATGGCCGGGGTCAGCAGATCGCCGGTGGTCTGCACCACCACCTTCACCCCGCCCTGCCCGGCATAGCGCGCCCGCAGCCCTTCCAGGACCGGATAGGTCACGCGCTGCCGCACCCGGTCGAGCAGCGCCTCGCCACCGGCCAGGATGACGCGGGCGGGCCGCTCCGGCCGCGTGCCATCCTCCGCCGGGGTGTCGCGCCAGGTCAGGCGCGGCGGCAGGTTCTCCAGCACCAGGCGGCTGTTGCGCTCGGCCTCGGCCACCACGGCCTCCAGCGCCTCCCGCACATAGGGGCGAAAGCGCGCCTCGTAGCAGTGGCGGCACTTGCGGTGGCAGGCCCAGCAGGCCACCCAGTAGATCGATTCCATGGGGCTCCTCGCGGCGGGCGGTGACGGGGATGTAGGGTGGCGGGCCGCCGCCGCAGCGCCCCCGCGCCGATCACGTTCCGCAGGAGGGTGTGGCGCGCGCCAGGCCGTTGAACAGGTCCAGCATCCGCTCCCGCCATTCGGTCACGGGGTCATCCGGCTCCAGCAGCACCAACGGCGAGACAACTCGCGCCCACTGGAATCCGCCGAACACCGCGTAGTCGCCATAGGCCGGTGTCTCGCCGCCCAGAAAGGGCTGTTCCCGCAGCGTGGCGCGCAGTGGCTCCAGCGCGGCGCGGAAGGCCGGCAGGCGGACCTCGCGCTCCTCTGTCACCTTCTCCAGGCGCATGCCGAAGCGCGCCTCGCGGCTGGAGCGGAAATAGGCCTGCTGGCCCTCCTCCAGCCATTGCGGGATGTCGCTGACGATCAGCCGGGCAAGCTGGGCGTTCAGCACCGCATCCGCCCAGGCTGCGATGAAGCGGCTGGCAGCCGGGGTGCCGGGAAACAGGGAGGGGCGATCAGGATAGGCCCGCTCCAGGTATTCGGCGATGGCCCAGGAGTCGAAGACCACCCGCTCGTCATCCCGCAGCACCGGCACCTTGGCCTGGCCGGAGAAGGCGATGCGCTCCACCTCGGTGAAGCGCCAGGGCTCGCATTCCGCCTCCAGCCCCTTGTGCGCCAGCGCCATGCGGGAGCGCCAGCAATACGGACTGAAGCGACGGGCCGGATCGCTGCCGGCCAGTTCGTAGAGCACCCGCGCCATGGCGTCAGAGGCTCCAGCCAATGTTGACGGCCGCCAATGGGCAGGGCATCCCCGCCTCCTGCGGGCAGATGGTGACCTCGCGCCCGCCCGGGGCGATCCACCTGTAAGGTTCGATCATGGCAGCATCTCCCTTGGCCCGCCCGGCGGATCCACTCCGCGGGTCTGCCCAGACGCTAAGGCGCAGCATGCGGCGCCACAAGGCAGGGCGGGCGGGGCATTGCCAGGGCAGCGGCAGCATCGCTGCGGTGTATATGTCAGATTCCGTGCAAGTCTTCAGTAGCCGGACTATCTTGAAGATCGAAAATAGGTGCAGCTTAATCTTTCCTGTTAGGGTGCAAGGAATGCAACACCGGGCGCAGGTCAGCTGCGGAGCGTAATGGCGACAATCCTGATCCTGGACGACAGGACGACCAACCGGCACATCTTCTCGCGGCTCGCCCAGTCCCTGGAAGGGGACATCCAGGTAGAGACATTCGGCGACCCGGCGCTCGCGCTGAACTGGGTCCGGGAGCATGGCGCCGACCTCGTCGTCACCGATTTCCGCATGCCCGGCATGGACGGCGCCGAGTTCACGCGCCGGCTCCGCGCCCTGCAGAACGATCCCGCCGCGGCGGATATCCCGGTCATCGTCATCACCGCCTATAATGACCGCTCCTACCGGCTGCAGGCCCTGGAGGCCGGCGCGACGGACTTCCTCCTGAGCCCGGTGGACCACACCGAGTTCCTGACCCGGGCGCGCAACCTGCTGCGGATGCGTCAGCAGCAGCAGATCATCCAGCGCCGCGCCGCCTCCCTTCAGCAGGAGCTGGAGGACACCACCCGCTCAAGTGAGGAGCAGCTGCGGGACAGCCGCCAGGCGCTGGCGCAGGTGATCGACACCGTGCCCGCCCTGATCACCGCCGCCGACCGGCAGGGGCGCTGCGTCTTCGTCAATGCCCTGCAGGCCCGCTTCGCAGGCGCCACTCCCGAGGCTCTGGTCGGGCACGACGTGTCGCTGCTCTTCGGGCCAGAGCGGGCAGCGCATTACCGCGCGCTGGACCGGCTGGTGTTTCGCAGCGGCGAGGCGCTTCCGGAGCGCGAGGAGGAGGCGACCGGCCCTGACGGCACCCCCCGCAGCTTCCTCACCAGCAAGGCGCCGCTGCGGAACGGACGGGGCGAGATGGTGGCGGTGCTGACCACCGCGATCGACATCACCGAGCGCAAGCAGGCGGAGCGGCGCCTCGGCTACATGGTGCAGCACGACGCATTGACGGGCCTGCCCAACCGCATCGGCCTCGACGAGCGGCTCCGCCGCGAGCTGGCGCGCGGCCGGCGCGGCGACAACTTCTTCGCCCTGCTGCTGTTCGACCTGGACCGGTTCAAGGCGGTCAACGACGCGTTGGGCCACCATATGGGCGACGCATTGCTGCGGAGCGTGACGCAGCGGCTGCTGCAGGCGCTGCAGCCGGGCGAGACCCTGGCGCGGCTGGGCGGTGACGAGTTCGCCATCCTGCAGACCGAGATCGCCGACCCAGAACAGGCCGTGGAGCTGTCCCAGCGGGTGATCGCCGCCCTCACCGCGCCCTTCCTCTGCGAAGGCCACAATCTCTCGGTCAGCGCCAGCCTCGGCATTACCCTGCATCCGCGCGACGGAGCCGAGGCGGACGAACTGCTGCGCAACGCCGATCTGGCGATGTACCGGGCCAAGGCCGAGGGCCGGAGCACCTGGCGCTTCTTCGCCGCGCCGATGGAGGCGCATGCGCGGCAGGTCATGGAGATCGAGGCCGACCTTCGCCAGGCCCTCGCACGGGACGAACTGGTGCTGCACTACCAGCCCCAGGTGGACCTGTGCAGCGGCCGCATCGTCGGTGCCGAGGCGCTGCTGCGCTGGTACCGGCGTGGCACGCTGGTGACACCCGGCGCCTTCCTGGCGGTGGCGGAGGAGACGGGGCTGATCGGCCCCATCAACGAATGGGTGGTGCGGGAGGCCTGCCGGCAGGCGGCTGCCTGGTGCACCGCCGGCCTGCCGCGCCTGCGCATGGGCGTCAACTTGTCGCCAGTGCAGTTCCGCCATCAAGACGTCCCTGCCATGGTGCTCGCCGCCCTGGAAGCGAGCGGACTGGACCCCAGGCTGCTGGAGCTGGAGCTCACGGAGGGCATCCTGATGAACCAGGGAGAGGAAATGGCGGCGACCCTCCAGAGCCTGCGGGACCGTGGCGTTCACCTTTCGGTGGATGATTTCGGCACCGGCTACTCCTCCTTTAACTACGTGAAGAACTTCCCGGTGGACCGGCTGAAGATCGACCAGTCCTTCGTCGGCGGCATGACCGAGGAGCCCAACAGCGCCGCCATCGTCCGCACCATCATCGAGCTGGCGCATACGCTCGGTCTGCAGGTCGTGGCGGAGGGGGTGGAAACGGAGGCGCAGCTTGAGGCGCTGCGCGCCGAGGGCTGCGACGAGGTCCAGGGCTATTACTTCAGCCGCCCTGTGCCTGCCGACGCCTTCGCCCGGCTGGTGCGGGCCGGACTGGTTCCGGCGACATCACTGGCGGCACCCCACCCCGAGGCGTGAGGGGGCAATGAGCGGCCCCCTCGGGGCGACGCAGCCACGCAGCTGGCTGGCATGGCTTGCGGGCCGGCTGCGTAACAGGCCGGACAGTGAGCACGAGATGAGCTTCAACCGGCTCGTCTTCGCGCTGATCATCGTGCTTGCGCTGCTGGCCGGCGATTCGCCGAGCGCCAGCACCTCGCTGTTCTGGATGGCGGTCTTCATCGCGCTCGCCTTCGCGGTGCTGGCCCATATCTTCATTGTGCCCGCCACCTGCCTGCGGCGCCGGCTGGCGGCGCTGCTGCTCGACTGCGGCTTCCTGTCCTGGCAGTTGCACCTGGGTGGCGAGCCAGCAGCGGCCTTCTTCCCCATCTACCTGTGGGTGGTGTTCGGCAACGGCTTCCGTTTCGGCCTGCGCTGGCTGCGGCTGGCGATGTTGGCCGCGCTGGCGGGCTTTGGCGCAGTCATCGCCACCACGCCCTTCTGGACCGCGCAGCTCCACCTGGCGATCGGCCTTTGGTTCGGCCTGCTGCTGCTGCCGCTCTATGCCGGCACCCTGATCAACAAGCTCTCGCAGGCGCGGCAGCAGGCCGAGGCGGCCAATGAAGCCAAGTCGCTGTTCCTCGCCAGCGTTAGCCACGAACTGCGCACACCTCTGAATGCCATCATCGGCATGGGTGGCCTGCTGCGCGAGACCAAGCTCGACCCTGACCAGGGAGACATGCTGCGGACCATCGACACTGCGGCGCGGGCCCTGCTGTCGCTGATCGAGGACATCCTGAGCCTCTCGCGCATCGAGGCGGGGCGGATGCCGATCACCAGCGCCGCCTTCGAGGTTGGCGAGCTGTTGACCGAGCTGCGCGCGCTGCTGGCCGCAGAATGCCGCGCCAAGGGGCTGCGCTTCTCGCTGCACATGACGCCGCGCACGCCGCTGCGGCTGGTGGGCGACCGGCGCCATCTCCTGGAAGTCCTGCTCAACCTCGCCGGGAATGCCGTGAAGTTCACAACCGAGGGTGGCATCACGGTGGCGCTGGACGTGGTCCCTGCCGAAGGGCGGGAAGGCCGGCTGCAACTCCTGGCAGAGGTTTCCGACACCGGCATTGGTATCGCCCCCGAGGCGCAGCAGCGTATCTTCGAGGCCTTCACCCAGGCGGACTCCACAATCATCAACCGCTTCGGCGGCACCGGCCTGGGCTTGACCATCTGTCGCCGGCTGGTGCGGCTGATGGGAGGCGAGATTGAAGTGGTGTCGGCGCCCGGCACCGGCAGCACCTTTCGATTCAATGTGCCGGTCGCGCCGGCGGAGGATGCGGAGGCGCCGGAGCCAGCCCTGCCCAAGGGGCTGGGCGTGGTGCTGCTGCGTCTTGAACCGGCAATCGCCGAGGCGCTGAGTGTGCGGCTGGCCTCGCTCGGCGTTAAAGCGCAGGAGGCCGAGAACGCGGCCCGCGCCGCCGACCTCCTGGGCGAGAGCGAGCGACTGGAGGGGCCGCCCCCGTTGCTGATCGCGTCCGCCAACGGTGCCCTGCCCTCCGGACTCGATACCAGCCGTTGCCTGCGCCTCGATGCCACCGCCACGGAAAGCCTGCCGCCCGAGCTCCGGCGGCGGGACTGTGCGCTGCGGCTCCCGCCCCAGGCGAGCGTCACGACCCTGGCGAAGGCCCTGCGGCTCGCGCTCGCCCTGGCGCCCCGCCGCGCCGAAGCCGGCGCGGCGGCGGGAAAGGCGGCGCCTGCGGCGGCCCGGCCCTCGCGCCGGCTCCGCGTGCTGGTTGCCGATGACAGCCCGGTGAACCGCCGGGTCTTCGCCCGCATCCTGGAGCACGGCGGCCATACTGCCGTGCTGGCCGAGGATGGCGATGCGGCGCTGGATATCCTGGAGACTGAGGCCGACCGCCTCGACCTTGTCTTGATGGACGTGAACATGCCCCGGACGGACGGGCTTGAGGCGACCAAGCTGTTCCGTGTCATGGCGTTGGGGCAGCCGCACCTGCCGATCCTGGCGCTGACGGCGGACGCCACCGGGGAGACGGCGGCGCGCTGCATGGCCGCCGGGATGGACGGCCACATCACCAAGCCCGTGCAGCCCGAGGCCCTGCTGGAGCTGGTGGAGCAGCGTGCACGTGCGGCACTGCCGGGCACGGAAGTCGTGCGGGCTGTGCCGCAGGAGCGCTCGGTAGTCACGGAGATGGCCGCCCATCCGCGCTACCGCCCGGCCACCCCGCTGGTGGACCCGCAGATGGTGGACAACCTGCGACAGCTGGGCGGGGACGCCTTCGTGCAGAGCCTGGCAGAGGATTTCCTCGCCGACGCCCAGGAGCTGGTGGAGTCCATCGCCGCGGCGGCCCGCGCGGGAGACACCCACCGATTCCGCTCCGAGGTACATGCCCTGCACAGCAGCGCGGCCAATCTGGGCGCGGTGGGCCTGATGCGCCTCTGCGGGGAGTGGCGCACGCTGGACCGGGAGGCCATGCGGAGGGAGGGCACCGCCCTGGGTGAACGAGGACGGGAAGCCCTCGCGCGGACCCGCGATGCCCTTCTCGGGACTCCGCTGCCGGGCTGAGCGTTTCAGCCGGCACGCGCCCCTTTACTCCGCAGCCTGCGCGAAACCCGGCGAGGCAAGTCCGGCCAGCCGACGGTCCTGCGCCGCCACCAGCCGGCCCATCTTCTTCAGGTCGGCCTCGGTGAGGTTCATCGCGGCGTCAGCCCACAGCTCCACCACGTCGCGCAGCTCCTCCAGCGTCACCGGATTCACCCGGCGGCGGGCCCGCAGCGTGGCGAGATGCGCGTTGTGCTTGCGGCTGTGGCGGGCGATGTAGTCCCGGGCGGCCGCCTCGCCGTCGCCATCCTCCGCCAGCACGTCCACCACGCCGATGGCATGCAGTTCCTCGGCGGTGTAGATGCGGCCGGACAGGATCAGCTCCTCGGCCCGCCGGCGGTCCAGCCGGCGGGAGAGGAAGCTGTAGGCGCCCATGCCGGGGAACATGTTGAAAAGGATCTCCGGCAGGCCGATCTTGGCGCTGCGCTCGGCGATGATCAGGTCAAAGGACAGGGCGTGCTCGAAACCGCCCCCCAGCGCATCACCCTGGACCAGCGCCATCGTCACGATGGGCAGGCCAAAGGCGATGGTGTTGCGGTAGATCGCCTCCACCGCGATGTGGCCGTAGCGCACGAGAGAGGCGTGGTCCCGCGAGCGGATGCGCTCGGCAAAGTGGGCGAGGTCGCCACCAAGATTGTAGATGCCCGGCACCGCCGAAGCCATTACAAACCAGTCCACTGGCCGCTGTGCGCCTTCGCCCTGGCCGGCGAACATCTCAACCATGGCGTGCTGCATACGGTGCACGTCCTGCATCAACTCCAGGGTGTAGCTGGGCTTGCCCTCCGGGCGCATCACGCACCAAGCGGTCCGGCTGCTTTCCTCCACGTTCAGCTCAAGATTCCGTGTGAACGGTGCGGGGGAGAGCGGCGCGGCGCCGTGAAGGCTGGCCTCGCCGGCCAGGGAAGTGCGGGCAACGGACTGGGAAGGATTGGAAAGGAACATAAGGATTCTCCGCATGCGACCCGCCCGCCCGCCGACGATCGGAGAGCGCTCTCGGCGGATTTCGCATCTCAATCCTAAATGTCCTGATGCGGCGGACCATCGCTATCGCAAAACGTTCGTCCGATTCTGCGGGCGGCGGCGACACGGAGAAGGGTCCGCTCCGCGGAGTGTTGGACAAGCGGGCGAAACTCCGCCCCCGCGGTCACGTTCCACGAGCAGATGTCCCGCACCCTTCAGGTCAAGATGTCGTCGATCGAGAATGATCTGCTCGCCTGTCTTCCAGACCTGCGCGCCTATGCCCGGTCCCTCACCCGCAACAGGCATGATGCGGATGACTTGGTTCAGGATGCGATCGTGCGGATGCTGAACTCCGCCGACCGCTACCAGCCAGGCACCAACTTCAAAGCCTGGGCCTTCACGATCCTGCGGAACCGTTTCCTTAACGAGTTCGTGGCGAAGCGCCGCCTGACGCGAGAGATGGACGAAGGGGAGATGGAGCGCGTCCCGGTTTCTGCGCGCCAGGAGGAAGGGCTAGAACTCTCTGATTTCCAACGCATCTTCCATCGCTTGCCGGAGGATCACCGTTCAATCCTCACACTGATCGCCGGCTCCGGATTGCCCTATGAGGACGTGGCGCGGGTACTGAACTGTGCCGTGGGCACGGTGAAAAGCCGGGTCCACCGCGCCCGGACGGCCCTCTTCGCCCTACTCCAGGAAGAGCAGTCAAGTGAACCGGTCAGCCCCCACCGTTTCCATCGCAGCACCAGCGGCGCTGACAACCGGCAGCGCCTCGCTAGCTAGGCGCTGCCCTTCGCAGGAGCCTCGCCAGAGGATGGCTTTTGGCGCCGCGCGGCGGGCTAAAACCCGTCGCGCGATCCATAGGGCGACGGGCCGTAATAGCCCCTCACCTTTTCACCCCAGGCCGCGTCCGACCAGTCCACCGTCTCCTCACGCTGGAAAGAGGGCGCGTTCCTCAACTGCTCCTCCGTGACATCCACGACATAGCCGCCCAGGCCGATATCATATCTCAGCTTGTTCCAAGGCAGCGGGTAGTGCGAGCTTCCGATGCCCAGGAAGCCGCCGAAGGACAGCACGGCGTACTCGACCGTACCGCTGACCTTGTCGATCATCAGGGTCTCGATGGAGCCGAGCCGGTTGCCTGACGGGTCATAAACCGCCGTACCCTCCACCCGGTCAGACCCGATGAGGTGGGATGTCTCGCGACGGGGGATCTCGTCTCCGCTGGCTGACATGGGTTCCGACATTGCCGTTTCTCGTCTCTCGCTGCGTCTTTGCGATCCATAACCGCGCAACGCCTTCGGAGTTCCGTCGCCCGCCTGCAACCCTCGCCCTCTCCCCGGTTTTCCCTGCTGAGCTTGAGCGGCTCATGCCTTGCAGAAGGAAGCTCCGAGGATGTCCGACACGCACAACCACCCGCCACGGGAACGCGCCATAGAGCCGCCGCTGGGACCGCATTCCGCCCCCATGCCGGAGAAGCCACTGGACGCAACCCCAGCGAGGCAGGGCCGAACAACCGGCCGCGTGCGCTGGGTCCTGCTCATCTCCGTCGTGCTGGTGATCCTGGCTTTCGCCATCGCCTGGGTGGTGGCGGTCTGACACCATGGATAAGCCATTGCGCAAGATAACGGGAACTTGGCCTGAACTGGCCGGTTGTAGCTAAGCCTGGCCCTCGCGGCGCCGGGCTGCTGACAATCAGGCCTGGCCGGGAAAAACCCGCCGGGCGGGCAAAGAAGGAACCCGAGAGATGTCCTCAATCCGAACAGGCAGTGGCAAGCAGGGCTTTGCCTCCATGGACCAGGCCAAACAGCGTGACATCGCTTCCAAGGGCGGGCAGAGCGTCCCGGCGGCGAAGCGCAGCTTCGCGCAAGACCCTGCCCTCGCCGCCGAGGCAGGTCGCAAGGGCGGACAGGCCGTGCAGGCGAGTGACCGTTCCTTTTCACGGGACCGCAACCTGGCGGCCGCGGCCGGCCGCAAGGGTGGCCAGGCGACTCACAGCAAGAACGCGCGCAACCAGGGCGAGTCCACGTCCTGAACGACCCGAGCCGGGCCGGCCGCGGCGTTGCGCCGGCCCGTACCCCGTCCAACACTGGAGACCATCGTGCCCACCAAGCCTCTTCCGCAGCTTCTTCACCGCTCTTCCGCCGAATCTGCCTCCCACGCGTTGCGCGCGGCGCTGGCGGAGCGGCTGGCTGGACGCATGAGCCCGCAGGGCGACGTCCGCGGTGCGACCAGGCTGGCGATGGAGGCACTTGCGGCGCTGCCCGGGGCGGCTCCGCGGAAACTGCACGGCGCCGCCTGACCTCAGCGCCCGTCATCATTCCCGGCTCGCCAGGGAGGCTCCGCCATGGCCGTCAACAATAGCGACATCACCCCACCCCGTCCGCCAAAGGGCACGACGCCGGGGCAGGCGCCGGACGCGGCCGCCAGCACGCGACGGGAGGAGCTGAGGCCGGAGGCGCCGCCGACGCAGCAGACGCCAACCGCCCCTGGTGCGCTGCCATCGGAGCCGGACCCCGAGCCGCCGGAGAACCCGCCTGCGGGCGATCCCAATCCGAAGCCGGTGCCGGCGGATGCCGGGAAGGAGTTTCCGCAGCACCATTACGCAAACTCCGAGCCGGAAGAGCCGCCGCCCTCGAACCGTCGCTGAGGCGAGGCATGGAGGCTGGAACGAAACGCAGGCACGGGCGTTTTCTGGCAGGAGCCTTCGCCCTCCGGGTGGAGATCAGGAATGCCAGGGAGAGCTTGTATGGACAGCGCCAGCATGGCGGAGCAACAGGTGGCCGAGGCGGATGGGCTGGACCCGGCCGCGCTGCGGAGCATCAGCGCCTACTTGCACGACAGCCATCGCGGCTATGACCAGGGCCGGCGCCTGACCGGCGACCGTTTCTTGCGCATCGAGTTCAGCGAGCTGGCCGAAAAGCGCGAGAAGATGGCCCAGGATGTTGACGCCCTGCTGCGCCAGAAGAACGTGGCGCCACAGAAAGGCGGCAGCACCCTCGGGGCCATGCACCGGGTCTATCTGGACCTCAAGGGCAGCCTGTTCGGGCAGGGGCGCCGTCGCGTGCTACGCGAGGTGGTGCGTGGCGAGGCTGCGCTCGAGGACGCCTATGACGAGGCATTGGCGGCCCCGGACCTTCCTGCCGAAGCGCGGCAGTTGCTACAGCGGCAGCATCGGCAGGTGAGGGCCACGCGGGACCGATACGCCGCCATGCTGGACGACGAAGACCAGGACATGCCGCCCGAAGTTCGCGGCAACGGTTTGATTGCCCGTTTCAACCGGCTGACGCAGCCAGTGACCAGCAACCCGATCCTCTCTGCCGTGGTGGTGACGGCTGTTTCGGTGCTCACGGCCCGCCTGCTGCGTGGCCGCGCTCCCCGCTAAGGGACGCGACATCATGAGAACGCAGCCGGAGGTGCTAACCCCCGGCTGCGATTGCCGCTCAGGCGGCTAGCAGGTGCAGTGAGAACAGCCCTTCGGGATCGGACCACAGCGCCTCTCCGCGCCAGCCCGCCTGCGCCGCCAGGGAAATGAAGGCTTCCGGAGCGCGCTTGTAGCTGTTCTCTGTGTGGATGGTCTCGCCGGCCTCGAAGTGGATCGGCACGCCCGCCACCGCGACTGATTGAGGCTGCCGGCTCTGCAGATGCATTTCAATACGGCTGTCCGTGGCGTTCCACACGGCGCGGTGCTCGAAACGGGCGGGATCGAACACCGCGGCGGCCTCGCGGTTCAGTCGGTGAAGCAGGTTGAGGTTGAAGGCCGCTGTGATGCCGGCCGCGTCGTCATAGGCCGGGACCAGCACCTCGGGCGACTTCGGCAAGTCCACGCCTACCAGGAAGCGCGCGCCCTCGCCCAGCGCCCCGCGCACCTTCCGCATGAAGCCCACAGCGGCCCCAGGATCGAGATTGCCGATGGTCGAGCCAGGGAAGAAGCCCAGAACCGGCTTCGGCAACTCGGGAAGGGCGATGCCATCCATGAAGTCCCCGACCACCGGATGCAGGACCAGCTCAGGGAAGCGAGCGCGCAATGCCTCGGCCGTCGCGGCGACGGCACCTTCGGCGATGTCGAAGGGAACATAGACAGCCGGACGCTCAAGAGCATCCAGCAGCAGACTGGCCTTGGTCGGCGCCCCGGCACCGTATTCCACCACCGCCGCACCGGGACCGATGCGCTCCCGCAGCTCGGGGCCGATCTGGCGCAACAAGGCCAATTCCGTACGCGTCACATAGTATTCCGGCAGACGGGTGATGGCGTCAAAGAGGCGGCATCCTGTTTCATCATAGAGCAGGTGCGCGGGCAGTGTCTTGCGCGGAGCGCGCAGCCCGTTCAACGCCACCTCAGCAACGGCGGGGTCGAAGTGGCGCGTCGCAGCCATGCTGGCGGGCGCGATCGGGGAATTCATGCGGCTCAGCCCTCGTCGGCAAGGCGCAGGCCGGTGAACTGCCAGCGCCGGTCGGGGTGGAAGAAGTTGCGGTAAGTCAGGCGGGCATGATCGGGAGGCGTCGCGAGCGAACCGCCGCGCAGCACCATCGTGTTGATCATGAACTTGCCATTGTACTCGCCGACCGCACCCTCGGGCGGGCGGAAGCCGGGATAGGGACGGTAGGCGCTGCCGGTCCATTCCCAGACGAAGCGCCCGGCATCAGCAAGCTGGCCACGGCGAGCGGCGGTCTCCCACTCCTCCTCCGTCGGCAGGCGCTTGCCGGCCCAGCGGGCGAAGGCATCCGCCTCGTACCAGCTCACATGCCGCACCGGGGCGGCAGGATCGAGCGGCCGCATGCCGCCCGGCGTCATCTGCTGCCAGGCGCCGTCGTGCTGCTCGCCGGCACGCTCCCAATACATAGGCGCCTCCCAGCCATTCTGCTGTACCGCTGCCCAGCCTTCGGACATCCAGAGCAGCGGCTGGCGATAACCGCCATCGGCGATGAAGGCACACCATTCGGCATTGCTCACGAGCTCACTGGCAATGCGGAACGGCGCCAGCAGCGCGTCGTGGCAGGGCCGCTCGTTGTCGAAGGCGAAGCCGGAATGCAGCGCGCCGATGCGCACGATGCCGCCTTCCACCGGGCGCATCACCGCATCCTCGCGCGAAGGGGCCGTCGGCTCCATCCAGCCTGGCGCCAATGCGGGGCGCAGGGGATTGAAGGAGAAGGCGTGCATGAGATCGGTGACCAGCAGTTCCTGATGCTGCTGCTCGTGCTGCAGGCCGAGTTCCACCAACTCCTCAACCGCCGCCGGCACTGGTTGCGCCAGCAGGCGCTCCATCGCTGCGTCCACATGGGCGCGATAGGCGCCCACCTCCGCGGCCGAGGGGCGCGTCAGCAGCCCGCGATAGGGCCGTGCGTGCCGTGGCCCCGCCTGCTCATAGTAGGAGTTGAAGAGATAGGCGAAGGCCGGGTCGAAGCGCTGATACTCCGGCAGGTGCGGCACCAGCAGGAACTGCTCGAAGAACCAGGTTGTGTGCGCGCGGTGCCACTTCGCCGGGCTGGCATCCGGCATGGACTGCACGCATTGATCCTCGGGGGAGAGGCTCGCGGCGAGTTCCTCGGTCCGCTCCCGGACCTGCCGCCATCGCCGGGCGAGGGTGATGGGCGGAGCTTCCTCCAGCCTCAGCATGGTTGCGACGCCGGGGTTGGGCCGGGGCAAGATCGCATCGGACGCTCCTTTTGGATCGTTTGCCTCTGTTATCCGGAACGCCAGAGGAGCGGACCGGTTGCGCGGCCTGGTGCAGCTTACGGTACTCGCGCAACTTTGGCTGTCGCCCCGACGTTCGCCGGTCCAGAACCTGCTCCCCCCTTGTCCGAAAGCTCGGCGAAGAAGGACGCGATTCCCTTGCCTGGTGCCGCACTCCCCACCGCCATCTATCACCTGAACCCTTTGGCGGCCGGGCCGCTCGACACCTTCCCTGCCGAGTTCGAGCGCATTGCCGCGCTGGGCTTCGACAGCGTGGCCCTTGCCCCGCCTTTCGCACCCGGTGAGGACGGCGATCCGTTCCTCACACGCGACCACACGCTGCTGCACCCTGCGCTCGGTGGCGGCGAAGTGCTGCCAGCGCTCCGGCGCCTCGCCGAGGCGGCCCGCGCACAAGGACTTATGCTGCTGCTGGATCTGGTCACCGACCGGCTGGCACGTGATGCGCCCGTGCTGCGCGGCGCACGGGACTGGGTGTCCTGGCGCGCACCGGAGGATGCACCGCCAGATCCACGTCTCTCGCCGGAGCTTGCACATGCGGCACGGCTGAGGCGGCCCGCGCCGGAAAGTCTCATGACCTTCTGGCGCGAGCGGCTGACGGAGTGGGCGCAGGCCGGAATCGCCGGCTTTCGCTGCCTGGAACCCTGCGACACCGGCCGCAGCTTCTGGGAGCCGCTGATCACCGCGACGCGCCAGGCCGTGCCAGGCACCTGCTTCATCGCCTGGACGCCCGGCACGCCGCAGCGGATGGTGGCGGACCTGGCGGGCAGCGGCTTCGACCTCGTCACCTCCTCGCTGCCCTGGTGGGACTTCCGCGCGGGCTGGTGGCCCAGCGAGGCCGAACGGCTGGCCGCCGTCGCGCCGGTGCTGATGGCGCCGGAAGCGCCCTTCAGTCCCCGTCTTCTCGCCATGCACACCGACCGCGCAGCGGGTGAGCAGGCGGCACAGCGGGCACTTCGCTTCGCGGCCGCTGCCGGCGCGGCCTGGCTGCTGCCGATGGGCTTCGAATACGGCGCACTGCACCGCATGGGCCATACGGTTGACGAGGCGGAGATGTTCGCCGCCCTGCGCCGCACGCCGCGCCTCGATCTCACCGCTGCCGTCCGCGAGGCGAATGCACTTCGTCGCACCTTGCCCACAGGCGGCTCCGCCTTGCCGCCGCAGGTGCTCTCCGCGCCTGGAGCGCCGGTGGCGCTGCTGCGACGCGCGCCGGTGGCACCCGGCAAGCAAGCCCGCGTCCTGGTGCTTGCCAATCCCTCCCTGCAGCAGCCGGCCCGCCTCTCGGCGGCGCAACTGCTCGGCCTTCTGGCGCGCCCGGGCAGCGTGCCGCCGGAGAGCCTGGATGCTGAAGGGCGCCTGATCCTTTCCCCCGCAGAGGTACGATGCATGCCGATCCATGACGTTGCGCCGGTGCGCCTGCCGCTGCGAGGAGGGCAACGTGCCGCTCTCGCGGCGACGGAGGCGCCCCGCATCGCCATCGAGGAGGTACGCCCGAGCGTGGATGCCGGTCGCTTCCCCGTGAAGCGGATCGTCGGCCACGCGGTGCGCGTCACCGCCGACGTCTTCACCGAGGGGCATGGCAAGATCGCCGTCCGGCTGCTGTGGCGCCCCGCTGACCAACCGGCCTGGCGCGAGGTGCCGATGGCCTTCGTGGTGAACGACATCTGGGCGGCTACCTTCGTGCCGGAGCGTATCGGCCGGCATCTCTACTGCATCGAGGCCTGGGTCGATCACTTCGAGGCTTTCCGCGACGAGATCACCAAGAAGCATTCCGCCGGCGTGAACATCACGCTGGAGCGCCAGGAAGGCCTGGAAATGCTGGAGAAGGGCCATGGCGCCCTCTCGGGCGAAGCGGCGGAGCGACTGGCCGGCATCATCGAGCGCCTGCGCGCTGCCGGGGATAACGAGGCGGTGGCGCTGTTCACCGCAGCCGAGACCCGCGCCCTGATGACCGAGGCGGACACCCGCCCCTTCAAGGTGCGCACCGATGCCTTCAAGCTGGATGTGGAGCGGCGCGGCGCCGGCTTCTCCTCCTGGTACGAGATCTTCCCGCGCTCGCAGAGCGGCGACCCGAACCGGCACGGCACCTTCGACGACGTCATCCGCATCCTGCCGCGGGTGCGCGACATGGGCTTCGACGTGCTCTACTTCCCGCCGATCCATCCGATCGGCGAGAAGAACCGCAAGGGCCGCAACAACACCTTGACGCCGGGGCCGGAGGATGTCGGCAGCCCCTATGCGATCGGCTCCGAAGCGGGCGGGCATGATGCGCTGCACCCGGATCTCGGCTCGATCGACGACTTCCGGCGCCTGGTGCGCGCGGCAGCGGAGCATGGACTGGAACTGGCGCTGGACTTTGCCATCCAGTGCTCGCCGGACCATCCCTGGCTGAAGCAGCACCCGGACTGGTTCGACTGGCGCCCTGACGGGACCATCAAATACGCCGAGAACCCCCCGAAGAAGTACGAGGACATCGTCAACGTCGATTTCTACACCGAGGGCGCGAAGCCCGCGCTGTGGATCGCGCTGCGCGACGTCGTGCTGTTCTGGGTGAAGGAAGGCGTCAAGCTCTTCCGCGTGGACAACCCGCACACCAAGCCCCTGCCCTTCTGGGAGTGGATGATCGGCGAGGTGCGGGCGCGCGATCCGGAGGTGGTCTTCCTCTCCGAGGCCTTCACCCGGCCCAAGGTGATGTACCGGCTGGCGAAGATCGGCTTCTCGCAGTCCTACACCTACTTCACCTGGCGCAACACCGCCTGGGAGATGCGGGAGTACCTGGAGGAGCTGAACCGCGCGCCTGTCGCCGACTTCTTCCGCCCGCATTTCTTCGTCAACACGCCGGACATCAACCCCGTCTTCCTGCAAACCGGCGGCCGCGGCGGCCATCTGATCCGCGCGGCGCTGGCGGCGACGCTGTCCGGCCTCTGGGGCGTCTACAACGGCTTCGAGTTGTGCGAAGCGCGGCCGGTGGCGCCGGGCAAGGAAGAATACATCGACAGCGAGAAATACGAGATCAAGGCGTGGGACTATGACCGGCCCGGCAATATCGGCGCCGAGATCACCACGCTGAACCGCATTCGCCGGCAGAACCCTGCGCTGCAGACGCATCTCGGCACCACCTTCCTGACCTCCAACCACGAGGGCATCCTGACCTACGTGAAATCCACGCCGGACCGGGAGAACGTCATCCTCGTGGCGGTCTCGATGGACCCGCACCAGCCGCTGGAGACACATTTCGAGCTGCCCCAGCACGCGATGCGCCTGCCGCATGGCGCCACGCTGATCGCCGAGAACCTGATGCACGGTGGGGAGGAGCGCTGGTACGGCACGCACCGCCACGTCCGCCTCGATCCGCACGCCCTGCCCTTCGCCATCTGGCGCGTCCGCGCCGCCGACAAGGCCTGATCCATGCCGCGTAAGACCAAGCCGGAAATGCCGGTTGATCCGCTCTGGTACAAGGATGCGGTGATCTATCAGCTCCACATCAAGTCGTTCTTCGACTCGAACGACGACGGCGTGGGCGACCTTCCCGGACTGATCGCCAAGCTCGATTACATCGCCTCGCTCGGCGTGGACGCCGTGTGGCTGCTGCCCTTCTATCCCTCGCCGCGGCGCGACGACGGCTATGACATCGCCGAGTACAAGGCGGTGCATCCGGAATACGGCACGCTGCACGATATCAAGCGCTTCATCGCCGAGGCGCATGCGCGTGGCATCCGCGTGATCACCGAGCTGGTCATCAACCACACCTCCGCCGAGCACCCCTGGTTCCAGCGCGCCCGCAAGGCGAAGCCGGGCTCGGTGCACCGGGACTACTATGTCTGGTCGGACACCGACAAGAAGTACGACGGCACCCGCATCATCTTCCTCGACACCGAGAAGTCGAACTGGACCTGGGACGCGGAGGCGGGCGCCTATTTCTGGCACCGGTTCTACAGCCACCAGCCGGACCTCAACTTCGACAATCCGCAGGTGATGAAGGAAGTAACCTCCGTCATGCGCTTCTGGCTCGATGCCGGCGTGGACGGGCTGCGGCTGGATGCGATCCCCTACCTGATCGAGCGCGATGGCACCAACAACGAGAACCTGCCGGAGACGCACCAGGTCCTGAAGAAGCTGCGCTCCGAGCTGGACCGCATGGCGCCGGACCGCATGCTGCTGGCCGAGGCCAACCAGTGGCCGGAAGACACGCAGCAGTATTTCGGGGAGGGCGACGAATGCCACATGGCCTTCCACTTCCCGCTGATGCCGCGCATGTACATGGCGATGGCGCAGGAGGACCGCTTCCCCATCACCGACATCCTCCGGCAGACCCCGGCCATTCCGGAGAACTGCCAGTGGGCCATCTTCCTGCGCAACCATGACGAACTGACGCTGGAGATGGTCACCGACAAGGAGCGGGACTACCTCTGGGAGACCTATGCCTCCGAGCGCCGCGCACGGATCAACCTCGGCATCCGCCGCCGCCTGGCGCCGCTGCTGGAGCATGACCGGCGGCGCATCGAGCTGATGAACTCGCTGCTGCTTTCCATGCCCGGCACGCCGGTGATCTACTACGGCGACGAGATCGGCATGGGCGACAACATCCATCTCGGCGACCGCGACGGCGTGCGCACGCCGATGCAGTGGTCGCCCGACCGCAATGGCGGCTTCTCGCGTGCCAATCCGGCGAAGCTGGTGCTGCCCGCGGTCATGGACCCGGTCTATGGCTATGAGGCGGTCAATGTGGAGGCCCAATCGGCCGACCCGCATTCGCTGCTGAACTGGACGCGGCGGATGCTCGCCGTGCGCCGCCGCCACAAGGCTTTCGGCCGCGGCACCTTCGGCTATCTCTATCCCGGCAACCGCAAGATCCTCGCCTATCTGCGCGAGCATGAAGGCGAGACGATCCTCTGCGTCTGCAATCTCTCGCGCACGGCGCAGGCGGTGGAGCTGGAGCTCTCGCAATTCGCCGGCCGGGTGCCGGTGGAACTGCTGGGCGGCTCCTCCTTCCCACCGATCGGCCAGCTCACCTATCTGCTGACGCTGCCGCCTTACGGCTTCTACTGGTTTCTCCTCGCAACGGAGGCTGCCATGCCAAGCTGGCACACGCCGGCGCCGGAGCCGATGTCGGAACTGTCCACCCTCGTCCTCCGTGGCGGGCTGGCGGAGGTGCTGGCCCCCGCGCCGCGCAAGATCATCGAGCAGGACAGCCTGCCCCAATACCTCTCCAGGCGCCGCTGGTTCGCCGGCAAGGACGGACCGCCGGTCAATCCGCACCTCGCCTTCGCCGAGGCGCTTTCCGGGACCTCGGTCGAGGTGTTGCTGGCTGAAGTTGAGGTGGCCGAGAACAATGGTCCTGCGCGCTACCAGTTGCCGCTCGGACTCATCTGGGAGGAGGAGATCGGCAACAATGCGCTGCCGCAGCAGCTGGCGCTTGCCCGGGTGCGTCGCGGCCGTCGCGTCGGCCTGCTGACCGATGCCTTCGCGCTGGATGCCCTGCCTTGGGGTGTGCTGCGCGGACTGAAGGACAGCCGGGTCATCCCACTTACAGAGGGTGAGATCCGCTTCCTGCCGACCTCGCATTTCAACGCCGACAACATTCCCGCCGCCTCCGAGATCCGCCGCCTTTCGGCGGAGCAGTCGAACTCCTCCCTGATCATCGGCGACCAGGCGGTGCTGAAGCTGGTGCGCCGCATCGCCGAGGGCATCAGCCCCGAGACAGAGATGACGCGCCACCTGACGGAGCGGGGTTTCGCGCAGACAGCGCCGCTGCTCGGCGAGGTTGTGCGGGTGACGCCGGACGGAACACCCCGCACGCTGGTGGTCGTGCAGGGCTTCGTGCGCAATCAGGGCGACGGCTGGGAATGGACCACCCAGTTCCTCAAGCGCGCCGTCACGGAAATGGCCGTGACCGAGGCGCCGACGGATGAGCAGGAGGACGCCTTTTCCAGCTATACGCCCTTCGCCACCGCGCTCGGCCGTCGCCTCGCCGAGATGCATGCTCTGCTGGCCGAGGACAGCGAGGACGAGGCCTTCAGCCCTGAACCTGCTAGCGAGCAGGATGCGCAGGCTTGGGCGAAGGGCGCGCGCGAGCAGCTTCTCGCCGCCATCAAGG
The DNA here is from genome assembly GCA_035556695.1 of Roseomonas sp. Classification (GTDB taxonomy): domain Bacteria; phylum Pseudomonadota; class Alphaproteobacteria; order Acetobacterales; family Acetobacteraceae; genus Pseudoroseomonas. The sequence continues at coordinate 43,620 of DATMFR010000050.1, read as the reverse complement.
CCATCGAAGCCGTGCAGAACTGGCGGAGCCCGGAGGATGCGGCGCGCGCCCAGCGCCTCGCTGCGGAGCGGAGCGAGCTGCTCACGGCTATCCAGGAGCGGGCCAAGTCAGCGGCCGGTGTGCTGAAAACACGCATCCACGGTGACTTCCATCTCGGCCAGGTGCTGGTCGCGCAGGGCGACGCCTTCATCATCGACTTCGAGGGCGAGCCGGCGAAGTCGCTGGAAGCTCGCCGTGCCAAGACCTCGCCCCTGCGCGACGTGGCCGGCCTGCTTCGCTCTTATGACTATGCTGTGGCGAGCATCGAGCCGGAGCATATCGCACCCGGCGAGACCACGCAGCGGCACGATGTGCTGCTGGAGAGCTTCCGCCAGCGTTCCATTGGCGCCTTCATGACGGCTTATGAAGCGGTGCATGCCGCAGCGCCGCGCCGCTGGGCGCCGGCGGGGGTGGAAGCTGCGCTGCTTGATCTCTTCCTCTTGGAGAAGGCGGCTTACGAGGTCTGCTACGAGGCGGCCAACCGTCCGACCTGGCTGCATATTCCACTGCGCGGCCTGGACGCCATCGCCACCCGCCTGCTGGGGAAGGAGACGCCGCATGGCTGAGACCACGCTGCATCCCGATGCCATCCGCGACTTGGTGGAAGGCCGCCATGGCGATCCCTTCTCCGCCCTGGGGCCGCATGCCACGCCGGCGGGTCAGGTGGTGCGCGCGCTGCTGCCGGGGGCCAGTTCGGTCGAGGTGGTGACGCGTGGCGGCGCGCGGGCGCTGGAGAAAATCCATCCCGCCGGCCTGTTCGAAGGGCCATTGGCCGAGCAGCCCTACCTGCTGCGCATCAACTGGAACGGCGTGATCCAGGAAACCGAGGACCCTTACGCCTTCCCGCCCCTGCTGGGCGAAATGGACATCTACCTCCTTGCGGAAGGCACCCACCAGGATATCGGCCGCTGCCTCGGCGCGCATCCGATGATCCTGGAAGGCGTGCGCGGCGTGCGCTTCGCCCTCTGGGCGCCAAATGCGCGCCGTGTCTCCGTGGTGGGCGACTTCAACGGCTGGGATGGCCGCCGCCACCCGATGCGGCGCCGCATCGAGGCCGGCATCTGGGAAATCTTCGTCCCGCGCGTGATGCCTGGCGCCGTCTACAAGTTCGAGCTGCTCGATCCCAACGGAAGCCTGCTGCCGCTGAAGGCTGACCCGGTCGCCTGGCAGGCCGAGCCGGCCCCCGCCACCGGCTCCGTCGTCGCCGACACCACCAATATCCGCCGGCCGAAGCCGCTGGTCGTCGAGGGCGACCCCGCGAAGCAGCCGATGGCGGTCTATGAGGTGCATGCCGGCTCCTGGATGCGCGATGAGGGCAATACCCCGCTCTCCTGGGAGGAGTTGGGCGACAAGCTGATCCCCTATGTGAAGGGGATGGGCTTCACCCATGTCGAGTTCCTGCCGATCATGGTACATCCCTTCGGCGGCTCCTGGGGCTACCAGCCGCTCGGCCAGTTCGCGCCGCAGGCGGATTTCGGCCCGCCGGAACATTTCGGCCGGCTGGTGGAGCGTTTCCACGAGGCGGGGATCGGCGTCATCCTCGACTGGGTGCCGGCGCATTTCCCGACTGACGCGCATGGCCTCGCCCGCTTCGACGGCACCGCCCTCTACGAGCATGCCGACCCGCGTGAAGGCTTCCACCACGACTGGAACACCTACATCTACAATCTCGGCCGGCGGGAGGTGCGGAACTTCCTGCTGGGCAGCGCGATCCACTGGCTGGAACACTATGGCGTGGACGCGCTGCGCGTGGATGCCGTGGCCTCCATGCTCTATCGCGACTACAGCCGGCCGCACGACCAGTGGGTGCCGAACATCCATGGCGGTCGCGAGAACCTTGAGTCCATCAGCTTCCTGCAGGAACTCTCCCGCGTCATCGCCGAGCGCTGCCCGGGCAAGCTGCTGATCGCCGAGGAATCCACCGCCTTTCCCGGCGTCACCCGCAAGGCCGATGAGGGCGGGCTGGGCTTCGACTTCAAGTGGAACATGGGGTGGATGCACGACACCCTCCACTACATGGAGGAGGATCCGGTCTATCGGCAGTACCACCATGGCAGCATGACCTTCGGGCTGGTCTATGCCTTTTCCGAGCGCTTCATGCTGCCGCTGAGCCATGACGAGGTGGTGCACGGCAAAGGCTCGCTGATCGGCAAGATGCCGGGCGATGATTGGCAGAAGTTCGCCAACCTGCGCGCCTACCTCTCCTTCATGTGGACGCACCCCGGCAAGAAGCTGCTCTTCATGGGTGGCGAGATCGCCCAGTGGCGGGAATGGAGCCATGACCGCTCGCTCGACTGGCACCTGCTGGACGAGCCGCGCCATGCCGGGCTGCAGCGCCTGGTGCGGGACCTGAACCGGCTTTACGCCGAGCTCCCCGCCCTGCATGCGCTGGACACCGACCCCGCCGGCTTCCGCTGGGTGGTGCTGGATGATGCGCAGAACAGCGTCTTCGCCTTCCTGCGCCAAGCGCCAGACGGCGGGCCGCCGGCCCTGGTCGTGGTCAACATGACGCCGGTCACGCGCTCCGGCTACCGGCTTGGGGTGCCCTTCGCCGGCGGTTGGCGTGAAGTCTTCAACTCCGACGCGGCGATCTATGGCGGCGCGAACAATGGCAATGGCGGCATGGTACATGCGGCGGCCGAGCCCTCGCATGGGCTGGATGCGTCGCTGACGCTTGAGCTGCCGGGTCTCTCCGCCCTGGTGCTGGTGCCCGCAGGGAGTTGATCTTGCCGCTCTTCCCTGATCGCCTCCTGCCGGGCCGCCCCGACCCGCTGGGCGCCACCTGGGATGGGCTTGGCGTCAACTTCGCCGTGTTCTCCGCGCATGCGACGCAGATCGACCTCTGCCTCTTCGACGCGGGGGGCCGGCGGGAGGTGGCGCGCATCCCCCTGCCGGAGTGCACTGACGAAGTGTTCCACGGCTACCTGCCCGAGGCGCGGCCTGGCCTGATCTATGGTTACCGCGCCTATGGACCCTACCAGCCCGAGCATGGCCATCGCTTCAACCCGCATAAGCTGCTGCTGGATCCCTATGCCCGGCAGCTGCACGGTGCGCTGCGGTGGTCGGATGCGCTGTTTGGCCATCGTGTGGGGGCGGCCCGTGGCGACCTCACTTTCGATCGTCGCGACAGCGCCGCTGCCATGCCGAAATCCATCGTGGTGGACGACACCTTCAATTGGGGCGATGACCGGCCGCCCGCCGTGCCCTGGGATCGGACGGTCATCTACGAGGCGCATCTGCGCGGCCTGACCCTGCTGCGCGAGGACCTGCCGCTGCGTGAATGCGGCACCTTCGCCGCCCTCGCCTCACCGCCGATGATCGCGCACCTGCAGCGGCTCGGCGTCACGGCGGTCGAGCTGATGCCGGTGCAGGCCTTCCTGCAGGACCGCTTCCTGGTGGAGAAGGGGCTGCGGAACTACTGGGGCTACTCCACCCTTGCCTTCTTTGCCCCGGAACCCGCCTATCTCGCCACCGGCCAGAACGACGAGATCCGCGTCGCCATCCGTCGGCTGCACGCGGCCGGCATCGAGGTGATCCTGGACGTGGTTTACAACCACACCTGCGAGGGGAGCGAGCTGGGGCCGACCCTCTCCTGGCGCGGACTGGACAATGCCAGCTACTACCGCCTGATCCCCGGCCACGAGCGGCAGTTCATCAACGACACGGGATGCGGGAATACGGTCAACCTCTCGCATCCCCGCGTGTTGCAGATGGTGATGGACAGCCTGCGCTATTGGGCCACCGCGTTTCGCGTGGATGGGTTCCGCTTCGACCTCGCCAGCACACTGGGGCGGGAGGGGACGGGCTTCGACCCTGGCTCGGGCTTCTTCGACGCCGTCCGGCAGGACCCCGTCCTCTCCCGCCTGAAGCTGATCGCGGAGCCCTGGGACATCGGACCGGGCGGCTACCAGCTCGGCAACCACCCACCTGGCTTCTCCGAGTGGAACGATCGCTACCGCGACGACGTGCGCCGATTCTGGCATGGCGACCCTGGGCGGCGAGCGGACCTCGCCGCGCGGCTCTCCGGCTCGGGCGAGCTGTTCGATCGCCGCCGGCGCCGGCCCTGGGCCTCGGTCAACTTCCTCGCCTCGCATGACGGGTTCACGCTGCAGGACCTCGTCAGCTACCGCGAGAAGCACAACGAGGCGAATGGCGAGGAGAACCGCGACGGCCATGGCGCCAACCACAGCGCCAACTGGGGCGTGGAAGGGCCGAGCGACGACCCGGACATCACCGCGGTACGCGAGCAGCTCAAGCGCGCCATGCTGCTGACCCTCTTCGCCTCGCATGGCACGCCCATGCTGTTGGCCGGCGACGAATTCGGCCGCAGCCAGCGCGGCAACAACAACGCCTATTGCCAGGACAACGATGTTTCCTGGGTGGACTGGTCGCTGCTGGCAAAGCCGGACGGCGAGGCACTGACGCGCTTCGTCGCGCGCGCGTCGGGGCTGCGCCGCCGCCACCCGACGCTGCGCTCCGCCAGGTTCCTGCACGGGCTGACCGAGCCCCTGCCGGGCGTGCCGGATGTCACCTGGTTCGACGAGCACGCCGAGCCGCTGATCGGCGAGGACTGGCACCACCCGGAACAGCCCTTGCTGATGCTGCGCCGCGCTGCCCTGCTGGAGGGCGGCATGGCCGAGGCAACGCTGCTGCTGATCAACGGCTCGCCGGACGACCGGGTCTTCACCCTTCCCTCGCCCGCCTTCCCCTGGATCGCGGCACTCGACAGCGCCGATCCGGAGGCGCCTGAGGCACCTGTCGACGGCATGCGCGTCATCGTTTCCGGCCGCTCGGTCCGCCTGCTGGCGGCCGTGCTGCCCCCCAAGGAACCCACGTCATGAGCCACCGATACGCATTCGGCGCGCTTCCACTCCCCGGCGGCCGTACGCGCTTCCGCCTCTGGGCGCCTGGCCAGCCGGGTGTCACGCTGGAACGGCGCGACGCCGCGCCGCTGCCGATGCAGGCGGAGCCGGAGGGTTGGTGGTCCGTCGAGGCGGAAGGCCCACCCGGCACGCGCTACCGCTTCGCCCTCGGCAAGGGTCCAACGGTGCCCGACCCGGCGAGCCACGCACAGGATGGCGACGTGGATGGCTGGAGCGTGGTGGTGGACCACACCGCCTACCGATGGCGCCACACTGGCTGGAAGGCGCATCCCTGGCCGCGCAGCGTGGTCTATGAGCTGCATCTCGGCGCCATGGGCGGGATGCGGGGCGTGGAGGAGGAGCTGCAGCGGCTCGCCACGCTCGGCGTCAACACCATCGAGATCATGCCGGTCGCCGACTTCGCCGGAAGCTGCAACTGGGGCTATGACGGCGTGCTGCCCTATGCGCCGGACGAGACCTACGGCACGCCCGACGAGCTGAAGGCGCTGGTCGATGCAGCGCACGGGCACGGCATCGCGGTGATGCTCGACGTGGTCTACAACCACTTCGGCCCCGCCGGGAACTACTGGCACAGCATCGCGCCGGACTTCTTCCGCAAGGACATCCACACCCCCTGGGGCGACGCCATCGACTTCCGCGAGAAGCCGGTGCGCGACTTCTTCATCGAGAACGCGATCTACTGGCTGACCGAGTACCGCTTCGACGGGCTGCGGCTCGACGCCGTGCACGCCATACAGGACGAGACCTTCCTGCAAGAGCTGTCCGAGCGGGTGCGGGCCGCGGTGGGCGACCGCACCATCTATCTGGTGCTGGAGAACGAGACCAACGACGCCGCCCGCCTGGAGCGCGACTTCGATGCGCAGTGGAACGACGACGTTCACCACTGCCTGCATGTCCTGCTGACCGGCGAGCATGACGCCTACTATGCCGACTACGCCGACGATCCGGCCGGCCGCCTCGCCCGTGCGCTGATGGAGGGCTTCGTCTATCAGGGCGAGACCTCGAAGAACCTGGGCCATGCGCGCGGCAAGCCCAGTACGCATCTGCCGCCCTCCGCCTTCATCAACTCGCTGCAGACGCATGACCAGGTGGGCAACCGCGCCCTGGGCGAGCGCATCGCCGCGCTGGCGCCCATTGGAAAGGTACGCGCCGCGACGCTGCTGCTGCTGCTGGCGCCGCAGGTGCCGATGCTGTTCATGGGGGAGGAGTACGCCTCCCAGCGGCCTTTCCTGTTCTTCACCGGCTTCCCCTCGCCCGATCTGGCCAAGGCGGTGCGCGAGGGGCGGCGCAAGGAGTTCGCCCGCTTCCCCGCCTTCGCCGACCCGCACCGGCGCGAGCAGATCCCGGACCCGAACGATCCAAAGACCTTCGCGGCAAGCTGTCTCGATCCCGCCGAGCGGCAGCAGCCGGAGCAGGAGCACATGGAAAGCTTCGTCTCCACCCTGCTGCGGCTGCGGCGGATGCGTCTCGCCCCGCACTACGAGGGTGCGGAGCCGCTCGGCGCCCGCAAGCTCGGCGAGCATGGCGTGCGGGCGCAGTGGAAGCTGGCGGATGGCTCGGTGCTCACCATCGCGGCGCAGTTCGGCGACAACTCCATTCCCTGCGAGGCTGGTCCCGGCCGCCTGCTGGCGGAATCCCGCACCGGCCTGGAGAATGAAGTACCGGAGCATGGCTTGGCCGCCCGCTCGGCGGTCGCCTGGCTGCAACAGCCGGATGCCGCCGCGTGAGCGAGGAAGCCGATCTGCGCCGCCTGGCGCGCGCCACCGGCCTGATGATCGAGTGGGAAGACGCCACCGGCCAGCGCAAGACGGTGGCGCCGGACACGCTGCGTGCCGTACTGGGTGCGCTGGGCTTCCCCGCCGGCAATGCGGCGCAGGTGCGCGACAGCCTGCGCACCTGGCACCATGCGCTGAAGGCCTCGCCGCCGCCGCTCTACACCGCCGCCCCGGGCGCCACGCTGCGCCTGCCGGCGCCGGCTGGGCGATACCGGCTGACGGCAGAGGATGGCCTCACCGTCGAGGGCGCCGCGACGCCTGCCCCCGGCGGTGCCCGGTTAACCGCGCCGGCCTTGCCTGGCTACTATCTGCTGGAGATCGGCAGCACTCATTTCACCCTGGCGGTGGCGCCGGCGCATGGGCACCGCATCGAGGATGCCTGCCCTGGCGGCCGCGCCTGGGGCCTCGCCGTACAGCTCTACTCGCTGAAGCGCGCGGGCGATGGCGGCATCGGCGACTACACTGCGCTGCGCGCCTTCACCGCCGCTGCCGCCGCGCAGGGGGCGGACGCCATCGCCATCAGCCCGGTGCACGCGCAGTTCACGGCCGATCCCTCGCGCTCCAGCCCCTATGCGCCCTCCAGCCGCCTGCGGCTCGATGTCCGCTATGCGGATGGCGAGGCGCTGATGGAAGACGAGCCGCCCTTCCCGCCCGAGCTGAAGGCGGAATGGGCACGGCTGGAAGCACTTGACCTGATCGACTGGCCCGCCAGCACGCGCGCTCGTCTCGCCCGGCTGCGCCAGCTCTACGATGCCTTCCTCAAGGTGGCCCCGGACGAGTTGCGCAACACCTTCGCCGCCTTCCGCGTGGAGGGCGGAAGCTCGCTGGAGAACCATGCCCGCTTCGAGGCGCTGCAGGCGGCACAGCTCGCGCAGGACCCCGGCCGCTGGCACTGGCGCACGTGGTCGGCCGCGCTGCGCGACCCGGAAAGCGCTGATGTCGCCGCCTTCGCCGAGGCGCAGGCCGAGGAGGTCGGCTATCACGCCTTCCTGCAGTGGCTGGCTGATCGCGGCCTCTCCGGCGCGCAGCAGGCGGCGCGCGAGGGGGGCGCCCGCATCGGCCTGATCGCCGACCTCGCGGTGGGCGTGGATGGCGGCGGCAGCGACGCCTGGGCGCGCCAGACCGAGTTCCTCAGCGGCGTCGAGATCGGTGCGCCGCCCGACATCTTCAACGCCAAGGGGCAAAGCTGGGGCATCACCACCTATTCCCCGCACGGGCTGGTGGCGAACGGCTTCGGCGCCTTCCGAGAGATGCTGGGCGCCGCCTTCCGCAATGCCGGCGGCGTGCGGCTGGACCATGTGCTCGGGCTGCGCCGGCTCTGGCTGGTGCCGCAGGGCGCCTCGCCGGCCGATGGTTGCTACATCCGCTACCCGCTGGAGGACCTGCTGCGGCTGGTGGCGCTGGAATCCATGCGCGCCAAGGCCATCGCCATCGGTGAGGACCTGGGCACCGTGCCCGAGGGCTTCCGACCGCAGTTGCAGGCCACCGGCATCGCCGGCATGCGGGTGATGTGGTTCGAGCAGAGCGGCCGCGGCTTCAAGAACCCGTCGCGATGGACCCGTGAGGCGGTTTCCATGACCTCGACGCACGACCTGCCCACGGTGGCGGGCTGGTGGCAGGGCCGGGATCTGGAATGGCGCACCAAGCTGGGCCACAGGCTGGAAGGGCAGGAGGAAACCCGCCTCGCCGAACGCCCGAAGCTCTGGGGAGCCTTCCGCAAGGCGGGCGTGGCACGCGGACGGGGTCCGGGACCGGAGGAGGTAGGCAAGGTGGCGGATGCCGCCGCCGCCTATATCGGCCGCGCCCGCTGCGAGCTGGCGCTGCTGCCGCTGGAGGACGCGCTCGCCGCCGTCGAGCAACCGAACATGCCCGGCACCGTTGATGAGCACCCGAACTGGCGTCGCCGGCTCGATCCACCGGTCGAGATGCTGTTCCACGATCCCGCCTTCGAACAGCGCCTGCGCGCCCTGGCGCGGGCGCGGAGAGCCCCCGAATGAGCCCGCCCGCCGCCACCGCGCCGCGTTCCACCTACCGCATCCAGTTCCGCACCGAGTTCACGCTCGACGACGCGGTGGGCATCGTGCCCCATCTGGCGCGGCTGGGCGTCAGCCACCTCTACGCCTCGCCGTTGCTGCCGGCGGCCCCCGGCTCGGCGCATGGCTATGACATCGTTGCGCATGGCGAGGTGAACCCGGCGCTCGGCGGCGAGGCGGCGCTGCGCCGGCTGGTGGCGGCGCTTCGGCGCGAGGGCATGGGCCTGCTGCTCGACATCGTGCCCAACCACATGGGCGTGGATGGGCCGCACAATGGCTGGTGGCAGGACGTGCTCGCCAAGGGCCGTGACAGCGACTATGCCACCTTCTTCGACATCGACTGGGAGAGCGCCGACCCCGCCCTGCACGGCAAGATGCTCGCGCCCTTCCTGGGCAAGCCCTATGGCGAGGCGCTTGCGGACGGCGAACTGTCTTTGGTTGCCGAAGGGCCGACCGGCGTGGCCCTGGCCTACTACGACAACCGCTTCCCGATTGCCCCGCGCGACGCCGAGATGATCCTCGGCGAGGATGACGGCCTCACCCGCTACGACCCCAAGAGCCTGGACGGGCTGGCCCGCCTGCACGCCCTGCTGGAGCGGCAGAACTACCGCCTGGCCTGGTGGCGCACCGCGACCGACGAGATCAATTGGCGCCGCTTCTTCGACGTCACCGGCCTCGCCGGACTGCGCGCCGAGGAGCCGGCGGTGTTCGACGCCACGCACGAACTGATCCTGCGTCTCTATGCCGAGGGGCTGATCGATGGCGTGCGCATCGATCATATCGATGGCCTCGCCGATCCGCATGGCTATTGCCGCAAGCTGCGCCGCAAGATGGCCGAGGCCGGCCGCCACCGCCCGGCCGAAGCGCCCGCCGGCCCGCCCTATGTCGTCGTCGAGAAGATCCTGGCGCCCGGCGAGCCGCTGCCGGTCAACTGGAGTACCGACGGCACCACCGGTTACGACTTCATGGACCAGGTCGGCGCCCTGATGCACGACCCGGCTGGCGAGGCGCCGCTCTCCGCCCTCTGGCGCGAGGCCAGCGGCAGCGATGCCGGCTTCCCGGCCGAGGAGATCGCCGCCCGCAAGCAGATCCTGCGGGACAGCCTCGCCGCCGAGCTGGATGGCTGCGCCCGCGCCCTGCATCACCTCGCGCGCGGCCATATCCGCTCGCGCGACTTCGCCTTCAATGCCATCCGCCGCGTGCTGGCGGAGCTGCTGCTGCACTTCCCGGTCTATCGCATCTACACCCGCGCCGGGCGGCCCAGCCCGGAGGATGCGCGGGTGCTGAAGCAGGCCGCCGATGCCGCTCGCCCCCGGCTCCGCACCACCGACCATGTGGTGCTGACCCACCTGCTCTACTGGCTGGCGGAAGAGGACATCCGGCAGCGCCCACCCGGGGAATCCCGCCGCGACCTGCTACGCGCCCGCACCCGCTTCCAGCAGCTCTCTTCCCCCACCGCGGCGAAGTCGGTGGAGGACACGGCCTTCTACCGCTACGGCCGGCTGCTCTCGCGCAACGAGGTCGGCTCGCATCCCGACCAGTTCTTCCTCTCCCCGGAGGATTTCCACGCCGCCAGCCGCGCGCGCGGCGAGACCTACCCGGATGCCCTGCTCGCCACCGCCACGCATGACCACAAGCGCGGCGAGGATCTCCGCATGCGGCTCGCCGTGCTGTCGGAGATGCCGGATGACTGGGCCACCGCCCTGCGCGGCTTCCTGGCTGGGAGCCGGGACCTGTTGCGCGACCTGCCCGAAGGGCCGGCGCCGGAGGGTGGCGACGCGGCGATGTTCCTGCAGATGATCGTGGCCTCCTGGCCCCTCGGCCTGGCCGTCGCCGACCGCGCGGGCGTCGAAGCCTGGATCGAGCGCCTGTTGGGCTGGCAGCAGAAGGCCATCCGCGAGGCCAAGCGCCGCTCGGGCTGGGCCATGCCAGACGAGGCCTATGAGGAGGCCGCCGCCGCCTTCCTGCGCGGCGTCCTGGACGTCGGCAGCCATCCCGAGGTGGCACGCGGCCTGGAATCCTTCGCCGCCCGCATCGCCGCGCCCGGCGCGGTGAAGAGTCTGGCACAGACGGCCCTGCGCCTGACCGTGCCAGGCGTGCCCGACCTCTACCAGGGCGCCGAGTTCTGGGACGAGTCGCTGGTGGACCCCGACAACCGCCGCCCCGTGGACTATGCCGCTCGTCGTGCCGCCCTGGAGGCGCCGCCAGCGGACTCTGCGGCCTTGCTGGCGGGCTGGCGCTCCGGCGCGGTGAAGCAGTTCCTCATCCATCGGCTGCTGGAGGCTCGCAACGCGAGCCCGGCGCTGTTCCGACAGGGCCGCTACCTACCGCTGCGACCTGAGGGTGCCCACGCCGCCGATCTGCTGGCCTTCCTGCGGCAGGACGGCACCGACAACCTGCTGGTGAGCGTGCCGATCCGCGCCCTCCCGCTGCTGGGCGAAGGGCGGCAGAGCCTGGCACTGCCCGAGGGTGCCTGGGGCGACACGCGCCTGCCCTTGCCTGCCGAGCTTGCCGGGCGTTCCTGGCGCTGCCTGCTGACGGGCACCATCCTGCCGGCAGCGGCAAGCCTGCCGCTCCGGGGCCCCTGGCCGGTCATGCTTCTGCGCGCCGCATGAGCAGAGCCAGCAGGGCGATATGCCCTCCGGCTCTTGCGCGCCGCGGGCAACCATGCTGCGAGTGGTGACTTCCTGATGGGACGGCGGCCGGGTTCCTGCCTTGCCGCTGTCGTCCTTTGCCATGGGAGTTCCGCGCCGCAGGAGCGCAGGACCCCCTGGCAGTGCAACCGCGAGGACCTTTTTATATGCGGACCATCTATCTTGCTGCGGCCTTGGCCGGCATGGCCATCGCGCCAGCCATGGCCCAGTCACCGGCTCCTTCCAGCGTGAGCCAGGCGGGCACCGTCGCCGACCTGGCGACGCTCTGCGATCCGCCGGCCGACAGCTCCCGGCGCCTGGAGGCGATCGCCTATTGCCAGGGCTTCCTGACCGCCGCCGGCCAGTACCACACCGCGCAGCACCCCCCCGGCGGCGCGCGGCCGCCGCTGTTCTGCCTCCCCAACCCGCCGCCGACCATCGCGCAGTCCGGCCTGGCCTTCGCCGCATGGGCGCGGCAGAACCCGCAGTACAATAGCGAGCCGGCCGTCGAAGGGCTGTTCCGCTGGGCGCGCACGACCTATCCCTGCCCCACCCCCACCACGCCGCAGCGCCCGGCGCGCGGCGGCACGGCCCGCTGAGGGGAAAAGCCAGATCATGATCCGACCTGTCCGTCTCGCCCTTCCGCTCGTGGCCGCCCTGGCGCTGGCCGGCTGTGCTGGCATGAACCCGCAGACCCGTGACGTCGTCGGCGGCTCCGCCGGCGGCGCCGCCCTGGGTGGCATCATCGGCTCCTTCACCGGCGATGCCGGCATGGGCGCGCTGCTCGGCGCCGGCGCCGGAGCGGCCGGGGGGTACATCTACAACCAGTCGCAGGAGCGTTCGCGCGGCTACGACCGCCCGCCGCCGTATCGCGGCCGCGGGCGCTACTGAGCGCCCTTTCGTCGGCGGCCGGGCCTCAGCCCAGCGCCGCCGACAGGGAGGCGGCCACCGCCGCCTCCACCCGCAGCGCCGCATCCAGCGCGGCGCGGCCGGCGCGGCCGTCCACCACAACGGGCGCGCCATCCAGGCAGGCCGCGACGAAGGCGCCCTGCTCCGCCTCCAGATTGTCGCGGTCCTGCCAGGAAAGCAGCTCGATGCCATGGCCGGGGACCTGCTCCAGCGGCTCGCCCTGCCCCTTGCGCACCAGCTTCAGCTCGCGCGCCAGGAAGTCCAGGCTGGCATAGCCCTCGGTGCCGAAGACGCGCAGGCGGCGCTCCATCTTCAGGCTGGCACGGCTCGCCGTGATGGTCGCCTGGGTGCCGTTGGCGAAGCGCAGCCGGGCATTGGCGATGTCGGTGCGCTGCGAGGCCACGGCGGCGCCGACCGCCTCCACCGCCACCAGCTCCGACCCTGCCAGCGAGAGCACGAGGTCGAGGTCATGGATCATCAGATCCAGCACCACCGAGACGTCCAGGCTACGCGGGCGGAAGGGGGCGATGCGCACCGCCTCCATGTAGAGCGCCCGGCCGACCCCGGCGCTGCCCGAAAGCGTCGCCATGCCGGCGGAAAAGCGTTCGATATGCCCGACCTGAAGCACCCGCCCGGCAGCGGCGGCCTGCGCCACCAGCGCATCCGCCTGCTCCAGCGTGGCGGCGATGGGCTTCTCCACGAAGACATGGCAGCCTGCCGCCAGCGCGGCTGAGGCCAGCCCATGGTGGAAGGCGGTGGGAGCGGCGATGATCACCGCATCCGCCGCCGCCATCAGCGCCGGCGCCTCCCAAACCTTGCAGCCCGCCTCGGCCGCCACCGTCTCGGCCCGCGCGGGGTCGGCGTCGGCCAGGCCAAGGAACTCCACCCGTGGCGCCTTGGCCGCCTTCAGCGTGTGGAAGCGTCCGAAATGACCCGCGCCCAGAACACCCAGCTTCAGCCGCATCGCTGCTTGCCCCCTCGTTTCTGCCGGGGGCGTGTAGCAGAGAGTTGCCCACCGCGCATGGTGGGTTGCATCAGGGGCGGCGGGGCAGCATTTTCCGCGCCTCAAGCTCGGGGGGGCCTGCTCGGCCATGCTGTATTTCGCGCGGTGGAAGGTTGCCGCGATCCTTGGCGTCATCCTCGTGGGGGTGCTGCTCTCACTGCCCAACCTGTTCCCGCGCTCGGCGATCCCGTCCTGGCTGCCGGCCCGGCAGGTTTCGCTCGGCCTCGATCTCCGCGGCGGCTCTTACCTGCTGCTGGAGGTGGACCTGAACGCGGTGGTGAAGGAGCGGCTGGAAAGCCTGGCCGATGCTGCCCGCACTAAGCTGCGGCAGGCCAATATCGGCTATCTCAACCTCCAGGCCGACCCGGCGAACAACCGGCTGAGCCTGCGGGTGCGCGACCCCGGCCAGGCGGATGCCGCCATGGCCGCCTTGCGCGAGCTGGCCAACCCGGTGGCGATCGGCGGCGGCGCGACGGCGCCTGACCTCGACCTCGCCGCCACGCCGGACGGCACCATCAACGTGACGCTGAGCGAGGCGGCGCTGCGCGCCCGCGCCGGCAACGCGGTGGAGCAGTCGCTGGAGATCGTCCGCCGCCGCATCGACGAGACCGGCGTCTCGGAGGCGCTGATCGCACGGCAGGGCCAGAGCCGCATCCTGGTGCAGCTCCCCGGCGTCGAGGACCCGAACCGGATCAAGGAGCTGCTGGGCCGCACCGCCCGCATGACCTTCCGCCTGCTGGACGAGAACGCCAACATGCAGGCCAGCCTGCCGCCGCCGGGCGTCGAGTTCCTGGAGGGCGAGACGGCGGGCATCCGCTACCCCGTGCGCCGCCGCATCGAGGTGGACGGCGCCAACCTCTCCGACGCCCGCGCCTCGCGCGACAGCCGCAACGGGGAGTGGGTGGTGAACTTCACCTTCGACTCCGTGGGCACCCGGCGCTTCGCCGACGTGACGCGGCAGAATGTCGGACAGCGCTTCGCCGTGGTGCTGGACAACAAGGTGATCACCGCCCCGGTGATCCGTGAGCCGATTACCGGTGGCCAGGGGCAGATCAGCGGCAACTTCACCGCCGCCTCGGCCAATGATCTCGCCGTGCTCCTGCGCGCCGGCGCCCTGCCCGCGCCGCTCACCGTGGTCGAGGAGCGCACCGTCGGGCCCGAGCTGGGGGCGGACGCGATCCGCGCCGGCCTGCTCAGCCTCGCCGCCGGTGCCGCCTTCGTCTTCCTCTACATGGGGCTGGCCTACGGCCTGTTCGGCTGGTTCGCCAACCTGGCGCTGCTGGTCAACCTGCTGCTGATGCTGGCCGCCCTTTCGGTGCTTCAGGCCACCATCACCCTGCCGGGCATCGCCGGCATCGTGCTGACGCTGGGCACGGCGCTCGATGCCAACATCCTGATCAACGAGCGCATCCGCGAGGAGACGAAGCTCGGGCGGCCGCCGATCAGCGCGCTGGAGGCGGGCTTCACCAAGGCCTCCGGCACGATCATGGACAGCAACCTGACCAACCTCATCGCCATGGCCTGCCTCTACGGCTTCGGCTCCGGCCCGGTGCGTGGCTTCGCGGTCACGGTGGCGATCGGGACGATTGTGCAGATGTGGACGGCGACAACCCTGGTCCGCCTTTTCGTCTCCTGGTGGTACCGCGCCCGCCGGCCCAAGACCCTGCCGGTCTGAACGGGAAACGCACGATGATGTTCCTCACGCGCCCCCTGTTCCGGCTTGTGCCGGACAACACCAACATCCCGTTCATGCGCGGCCGCGTCCTGGGCGTGATCTTCTCCGCCCTGATCTCTGTGCTCTCGATCGGGCTGGCCATCTATCCTGGCCTGGAGAAGGGCATCGACTTCCGCGGCGGCATCCTGATGGAGGTGCGGACCCCTGGCCCGGCCGACCTCGCTGGCCTCCGCGGCGCGGTCAGCGCGCTCGACCTCGGCGAAGTGGGCATCCAGCAGTTCGGCGATGCCTCCACCGTGCTGCTGCGCCTGCCCGTGCAGGGCGAGGAGGGCGCCACCCAGGCAGCCGTCAACAAGGTGCGCGCCACGCTCGATCAGGTGGCGCCCGGCGCCCGCCTGCTGCGCACCGAGGCGGTGGGCAACCGGGTCAGCGACGAGCTGTTCACCGGCAGCCTGATCGCCCTCGGCATCTCGATGCTGGCGATGATGGCCTACATCTGGTTCCGCTTCGAATGGCAGTTCGCCTTCGGCGCGATCATCACGCTGATCCTGGAGACCACCAAGGTCGTGGGCTTCCTGGCGGTGACGCGCATCGAGTTCAGCCTGACGACGGTGGCGGCGGTGCTGACCATCATCGGCTTCTCGGTGAACGACAAGGTCGTCGTCTATGACCGGATGCGCGAGAACCTGCGCAAATACAAGACCATGCCGCTGCGTCAGCTGATCGACAAGTCGATCAACGAGACGCTGAACCGCACCATCGGCACCTCGATGACACTGCTGCTCTCGGCGCTGCCGCTGGCCATCTTTGGGGGCGATGCCCTGTCAGGTTTCGCCTGGACGATGATCTTCGGCATCGTCGCCTCCACTTGGTCCTCGATCTTCATGGCAGCGCCCCTCTTGCTTTTCCTGGGGGAGAATCGCCTTCGCCGCGGTACCGAGGCGGTGGCCACGCCGGCACAGCCGGCTCACTCAGGCCGCTGAACTCAGATCAGAACCGGTCTCGGCCGCAGAAAAGCTGGCGGCCGAGTTCCTCAAGGAAGTATCTCGCGGCGAGTTGATGACCTAGCCACTTCTTTCTACGTGCAGGCATTAAACCCGGGGTTGTTCTATCACCGTTATTGGTCTCAAAACTGGTATTTTTTCTTTACAAAGAGCCTGGGCGCCCTCTAGACACTGCATGGCGACTTCCCTGCGAAGGGGGGAGATGAATGGCTTTGCAGTTCCGACCCATCCCGTCCGACCCCACCGGCACGCTGCTGGTGCTGGCGCATGATCCCGCCATCATCAAGGCTGCACGGGTCGCCGCTGCGCGTCTGGCGGGCGGGCCTCCGCAACTGGTCGGCTCCGGGCGGGAGGCGCTGCGCCACCTGTTCAGCACCGGCGAAAGAGCGCGTCAGCTCGTTTGCGAGCCCTCCGCCGCGGGTGAGAGCTGGCCCGCCCTGCAGGCCACCGCGGCCGATCCCTTCGCTCCAGCCGGAATCGTGGTGGTGGACAAAGGCGACGAGGGTTTCCTCCGCCGCCTCGGCAGTTGCTCCCTCCCCGAAGCCCTTGCCTCCGCCCTGCGGAACGCAGGCGGACTGCACCCGCGTGGCCCCGAGGCAGGCCCGGAGGAGTTGGCAATCGGGCTGGCGCGCGGCGAGATCACCGTCCGCTATCAGCCGGTGGTCAGCATTGCCGACCGGCGCCCGGTGCTGCTGGAGGGCCTGGCACGCTGGCACCGGCGGAACGATGCCCCGGTTGGCCCTGACCAGTTCGTGCCATTGGCCGAGCGCAGCGGTCAGGCGCAGGCCCTGGCCATGGCGGTGTCGGCGGCAGCCTTTGGCGAGTTGTCAGCGGCGCCGGCCCGCATCGGCGCCGCGCTGAGCCTGAACCTCCCCTTGGCAGTGCTGCTGGAGCGGGACGTGCTGGGCTGGCTGCGCCGCCTGATGCGCCATACCGGCTTCCCCCTCAGCGCCCTCACGCTGGAGCTGACCGAGACCACCCCTGTGCGCGACCGCTCCGCGCTGCGCCGCGCCTTATGGCGGCTGCAACGTGCCGGCGTGCCCGTGCTGATCGACGACATGGGGCTGGAGGAGGACCGCGCCGCCCTGCTGGATCTGCCATTCGCTGGCATCAAGCTGGACCGGCACCTGGTGGCCGCGATGCCGCACCAGCGGCGCGCCCGTGCCGAGGTCGAACGCCTGACCGCGCTCGCCCATGCGCGGCGGATGAGCGTGACGGCCGAAGGCATCTCCAATGCGCATCTCTGGCGCTCGGTGGCCGCCGCGGGGGTGGACAATGCCCAGGGCTATGCGGTCAGCCGCCCCCTGCCCGCCGCCGCCCTGCCCGCCTGGGGCATGGCCTGGCGCGGCGGGCTGCACCGGCGGCGCTACGCGGAATACGCCTCGCGGTAGAGCGCCACGATTTCCGCCGCGTCGGGCACGCGTGGGTTGTTGGCCGGGCTGCCCGAGGCCAGCGCCTGCGCCGCCATGGTTTCCAGCGCCGCCTCCCACGCGGCCTCGCCAATGCCGAACTGCCGCGGACTGGGGACGCCGAGCTCGGCATTGAGTGCCCGCAACTCGCCCAGCAGCCGCTCCGCCGCGACGGTGTCAGGCGTCGCTGCCTCGGCCAGCCCCATGATGCGCGCTGCCTCGGCATAACGGGCGCGGCCCACCTCAAGGCCGAAGGCGGTCACGGCGGGTAGCAGCATGGCGTTGGACAGGCCGTGCGGCACATGGAAATGTGCCCCGATCGGCCGGCTCATGCCATGCACCAGCGCCACCGAGCTATTGGAGAAGGCAAGCCCTGCCAGAGTGGCACCCTGCATCATGCCGGAGCGCGCCTCGGCATTGCGCGGTTCGGCGAAGGCGGTGCGCAGGCTGCGTGCGATCAGCGGCATGGCGGCGCGGGCATAGATGTCCGAGAGCGGCGAGGCCCGGCGCGAGACGAAGGCCTCCAGCGCATGGGTCAGGCTGTCGATGCCGGTATCGGCGGTGATGCGGGGGGGCACGCTGAAGGTCAGTTCGTAGTCCACCACCGCCGCCAGCGGCAGCGCGCCAAGGCCGGCGATCAGCATCTTCTCGTCATTGGCCGTGTCGGTGATGACGGTGAAGCGGGTCGCCTCGCTGCCGGTGCCGCCCGTCGTCGGGATGCAGATCACCGGAAGGGCGGCGCGGTCGGCGCTGGCGGGCACCTTGAAGTCGCGCATCGCCTGCCCAGGCCGGGCGGCAGCGAGAATCGCCATGGCCTTGGCCGTGTCCATCGGGCTGCCGCCGCCGAAGCCGATCAGGCAGTCGAAGTGCTCCTGGTGAAGCTGCGCCACGCCGGCGGCGACAACCGTGTCCGTCGGGTCCGCCACCGTTTCGGCGAAGGTTTTGGCGGCGATGCCGGCCCCGGCCAGCGGCGCCAGCACGCGGTCGATCATGCCGGAGGAGACGATCCAGGGGTCGGTGACGACGAGCGGGTGGCTGAGGCCGAACTCGCGTAGCACTGCGGGAAGTTGCTGCACAGCACCGCCGCCGATCAGCAGCTTGCGGGGCGCAACAAGGGACAGGGTCATGCTTCGTCTCCTCCGGGGCGGGTGGCCCGCCGGTTGTTTCTTGCGGATGCGGCTCAGGCTGCACCGCCTCGCCTGGCGGGGGAAGGGCGTGCCGATCACGGCCTGGGGCGCCGCCAGCCCTCACCTGCTCTGGCGTGAACGCGGCCGCTGGGGGAGGATGCGGTGCCATGCTCCTGCTGCTGCAATCTGCGCCGCTCCTGCTGCTGCTCGCGCTGTTGATCTCCGGCCGCGCAGGGCCCGTGGCCGCCTGCCTGACCGCTTTGGCCGCGAGCCTGCCTGCGGTCTGGTCCACCCTGCCGGCGGATGCGATGCCGCTCGCGTTCCTCGGGTGGGAGAGCCTGCGGGGGGCCTTCCTCGCCTTCCAGCCGATCAGCGTCCTGGCCGGAGGGCTGCTGTTTCACGCCGCGGTGGTGCGGCTGGCGCCCGCCGGCCTGGTGGCGCGACCGGCGACACCCCGCCGCATCTTCGCGGCCACCCTGCTGGGCGGTGCCTTCGTTGAGAGCGTCACCGGATTCGCAGTGGGCGCGGTCTTTGCCCTGGCGCAACTGCGGCGGATGGGCCTTTCGGGCGCGCCGGCCGGGGCGCTGGCCTTGCTCGCGCTGGTGATGGTGCCCTGGGGCGGCCTTGGGCCCGGCACCGCCCTCGGCGCGGCGCTGGTGGGGCTGCCGGCGCAGAAGGTGGCGCTCGCCACCGCCTGGCCGCAGGCGGGGTGGCTGCTCTGCCTGGTGCCGGTTGGCTGGCATGTGACGGGTGCGGCGGGCTTCATCGTGCCGGGACGGGAAAAGCTGGTGCAGCTTGGCCTCATGAGCATGGTCGTCGCGCTGCTGCTGGCCGCCAACCTCGCTCTGCCCTTCGAGGTGGCGGGCATCCTCGCCGCGGGGCTGCCGCTGCTGGCGGTGCTCTGGCGGCTTGACCCGCCACGTGGGAGGCAAGGCTGGCGTCATGCTCTTCTAGCGCTCGCACCCTGGGCAGGGCTGACCCTCGCGTTGCTGCTGGCGCGCTCCTGGCACGGGGCGCCCGCCCTCCAGCCCTGGCCTGATCTGCCGGGCCTGCCGCTGAACCATGTGGCGGTGGTGCTGTGGAGCGTCTCCGCGCTGCTGCTGGCCTTGCGGCCATATGGCGCGCTCTCCACGGCGGGCATGGCACTGGCGCGGGCGCGGCGGCCGATCCTGGCCATGCTGCTCTACGTGCTGCTCGGGCGCTGGCTGGCCGGGGCGGGTGTCGCCAGCGGATTGGCCACGGCCGCCGCCGGCGCGCTCGGCCCCTTCGCCGCCTATGCGCTGCCGCCGCTCGGCCTGCTTTCCGGCATGGTGACGGGCAGCAATGTCGGCTCCAACGCCGCGCTGATGCCGGTGCAGGCGACGCTCGGCCACACGGCCGGGCTGCCGCTGGTGAATGCCGCGGGGCTGCACAACTTCGCCGGCGCGGCAGGCGCGGGGATGAGCTTCGGCGTCACCGCCATGGTCGCCGGGCTGCTGGCGGACGGCACCCGGCCCGCGCAGCTCTGGCGGCTGCTGGCGCCCTCGATGCTGGCGGTGCTGCTCTGTGGCTGGGCGGCGGTGGCCTTCTTCATGGCCTGAGGCCGGAAGCGGGCCACCGCCGCGCCTTCAGCCCGCCCAGTTCGGGCGCCGCTTCTCGCGGAAGGCCGCGAGCCCCTCCTTCCCTTCCGCCGAGGCGCGCTGCATCCAGGACTCGTTCGCCAGTTGCGCCATCTGGCGCGGTGTCAGCGCCAGCCCGTTGGCTTCCAGCAGCGAGCGCTTCGTGACGGCAATGGCGCCCGGCGCGGAAAGCATGGTTTCCGAGAGGATCGCCTCCAGCCGCGCCTCGATGGCTTCGGGCGCCAGCACCTCGTGCACCAGGCCGATGCGCAGCGCCTCCTCGGCGCCGAAGCGCTCGCCGGTGATGGCGTAGCGGCGCGCCTGCCGCAGGCCCATGGCATGGACCATGTGCGTGGAGATCGGCGTCGGCGCCACGCCCACCCGCACCTCGGTCAGGCCGAAGAGTGCCGCTGGCGTCGCCAGCGCCACATCCACGCAGCAGACCACGCCGCAGCCGCCGCCGAAGCAGGCACCCTGCACCAGCGCGAAGGTGGGGTGCGGGAATTCGTTGAGCTTGGCCATGGCCTCGGTGGTGGCCATCGAGGCGCGGTAGGCCTGCTCTGGCGTGGCGCCGGCGGCCTCGGCCAGCCAGTCGATATCCGCCCCGGCCTGGAAGTGCTTGCCGGCACCGCGGATCACCAGCGCGCGCAGGGCGGCATCGCCGCGCAGCCGGTCCAGCCCCTCGATCAGCGCGGCGAGCAGCGCGCCGTTATAGGCGTTGCCGCGCTGCGGCCGGTTCAGCGTGACCGTGGCGACGCCGCGGCCGTCGATGTCGAGCAGGATGGGCTGGTCGGACATGCGGTTTCCTTCCCTGGTTGCTTGCCCGGCCATCCTGGCACGAAGCGTCGGGCCGGGCGACGCCACGCCCTTCATCTGGCGCCCGATCCGTCCTAGTACCCGCGCCAGCGCGTCAAACCGAGGAAGCTCCATGCAGACCTACGGCCACTGGATCGGCGGGAAGTCCATCGCCGCAGAGCGGCACCTGCCGGTCATCAACCCCTCCGACGGCGGCACCATCGCCCGCATCGCGCGCGGCGGCGCGGCCGAGATCGACGCCGCCGTGCGTGCCGCGCAGGCGGCGCTGGACGGCCCCTGGGGCCGGATGAGCGCCACCGAGCGCGGCCGCCTGCTGACCCGGCTCGCCCTTCTGGTGGAGCGCGATGCCGAGATGCTCGCCCAGGCCGAGAGCCGCGACGTCGGCAAGCCGATCCGCCAGGCTCGCGCCGACGCCCTCGCCTGCGCCCGCTACTTCGAGTTCTACGGCGGCAGCGCCGACAAGATGCATGGCGACACCATCCCCTATGCCGATGGCATGACCGTCATGACGGTCTGGGAGCCGCATGGCGTCACCGGCCATATCGTGCCTTGGAACTACCCGATGCAGATCGTCGGCCGTTCGGTCGGCGCGGCGCTGGCCATGGGCAATGCCTGCGTGCTGAAGCCGGCGGAGGACGCCTCCCTCTCCTCGCTGATGCTGGCCCAGCTGGCCGCTGAAGCGGGCTTCCCCGTGGGCGTGTGGAACGTCGTCACCGGGCTCGGCGAGGAGGCCGGCGCGGCGCTGACGGCGCATCCGGGCATCGCGCATGTTTCCTTCACCGGCAGCCCGGAGGTGGGCACGCTGGTGCAGACGGCGGCAGCGAAGCACACCATTCCCGTCACGCTGGAGCTGGGCGGCAAGAGCCCCCAGCTTGTCTTCCAGGACGCGGACCTCGACACCGCCGCCACCACGGTGATGAACGGCATCATCCAGAATGCCGGGCAGACCTGCTCGGCCGGCAGCCGCGTGCTGGTGCAGGCGCCGGTCTTCGACCGCTTCGTGGCCGATCTCGCCGCGCGTTTCGGCAAGCTGGAAGCTGGCCCGGCCGAGCGTGACCTCGACCTCGGCCCGGTCGTGAACGCCGACCAGCAGAAGCGGGTGAACGGCTTCCTTGACTTCGCCCGGCAGGACGGGCTGCGCTTCGCTGGCGAGGGCCGCATCGCCTCCAATGCGCCGGAAGGCGGCTTCTACGTGAAGCCCACCCTGCTGGCCGATGTCGCGCCCGACCACCGCCTGGCGCAGGAGGAGGTGTTCGGCCCCGTGCTGACCGCCATCCGCTTCACCGACGAGGCGGAGGCCCTCGCCATCGCCAACGGCACGCAGTTCGGCCTGGTGGCCGGCGTCTGGACCGCCGATGTGGGCCGCGCCATGCGCCTCTCGCGCGGTATCAAGGTGGGGCAGGTCTTCGTCAACAACTACGGCGCGGGCGGCGGCGTGGAACTGCCCTTCGGCGGCGTGAAGCGCAGCGGCCATGGCCGCGAGAAGGGCTTTGCGGCGCTGGCCGGCTTCGCCTCGCTCAAGACCATCGCCATCAAGCACGGCTGAGGCCATGAGGCGGACGGCGCTGATCTACCTTGCCGCGGCGCTGGCGGAGATCGGCGGCTGCTTCGCCTTCTGGGCCTGGATGCGGCTGGACAAGGGCGCGTGGCTGGCGCTGCCCGGCCTGGCCTCCCTCACCGCCTTCGCGGCGCTGCTGACCCTGGTGGAAAGCAGCGCCGCCGGACGGGCCTTCGCCGCCTATGGCGGTGTCTATATCGCCGCCTCGCTGGGCTGGCTCTGGGCGGTGGAGGGTCTGCGGCCCGACCGCTGGGACCTGCTCGGCGGGGCGGTCTGCCTGCTCGGCGCCGGCATCATCCTGCTCGCGCCGCGCGGCGGCTGACGGACATTATCGCACCGTCACGTGCCGGGGCAGGCCATCGGCCAGCCTGACCCAGGTCAGTTGGCTCCGCACCCAGGTATGATCCTGGGGCGGCACCTGCTCCGGATCGTCCAGGCTGGCGGTGGTGATGTCGATCTCGTCCGGCAGATCCTGCCGCTGGTAGGTCAGGCTGGTGCCGCAATCCGGGCAGAAGCCGCGTTGCGCCATGGCGCTGGAGGCGAAGTGCCGCGGCGCTTCGGCAGTGAAGCGCAGGCTGGCGGTCGGTACGCTGAACCAGGCCACCACCGGTGCGCCGCTGCTGCGCCGGCAGTCCTCGCAATGGCAGATCGTGGCGTTGAACGGCGTGCCGTCGGCCTCGTAGCGCACGCGGCCGCAAGCGCATCCTCCGGTGAGCATGGTTCGCTTCCTCTCTGCGTGGTGGCAGCAGCCTGCCATGGAACCCGGCGCCCCGCGGCCCGTTTTCCCTAAGCAAGCACACCGCAGGAGAGCATGGATGGCCGAAGACAAGAACCCCAATGCCGACCGCACCGGCACCGAGAAGGTCCACAAGGAAATGGGCACGCCGCCCAATGCCGAGACGCCCAGGCCGCAGGAGGGCAGCAAGCCGGTGGACCAGGAGGCGCAGAAGGACGCCGCCGAAGAGCGCCGCAAGACCGGCGGCTACGAGTGAAAGCCAGGCTGGGGGAATGAGTTCCCCCAGGTCCCTTCTTCGTTTTGCAAATTTCCACCATGGATAAGCGCGCGGCCCCAGACCGAAGGCCAGGCCTTCAGTTTTTCGGCGCCACCGGTTGCAGGCGCGCCAGGAACAGCGCCGCCACCAGGAAGGCAAGCAGCAGGCAGGCCCCCACCAGCGCCCCCACCCCGGCCCAGCGTCCCCACGCCCAGGCCAGACCGCCGATCACACCGACAATGCTTGCCCCCATGTAGTAGGCGAAGAGATAGAGCGAGGAGGCTTGCGCCTTCGCCGTCAGCGCCCGTCGCCCGACCCAGGAGCTGGCGAGGGAATGGCAGCCGAAGAAGCCGAAGGTCAGCAGCGCCATGCCCAGAACGATCAGCGGCAGCGAGGGCGGCAGCGTCAGCGCGAGGCCGGCCAGCATGATGAGCACCGTGGCCCAGAGCATCCGGCGGCGGCCGAAACGGTCCGCCAGCCCGCCGATGAAGGTCGAGCTGCCGATCCCCACCAGATAGACGGCGAAGACCATCGCCACCGTGCTGTGCGCCAGCGAGAAGGGCGGCGCCAGCAGCCGGAAGCCGATGTAGTTGTAGATGGTCACGAAGCTTCCCATGAACAGGAAGCCTTCGAGGAACAGCCAGCGCAGCCCGCTGTCCCGCAGGTGCATGGCGAAGTTGGCCGCCAGTCCACCCCAGGAGAGCGGGCGCGGCCGGAAGTGGCGGGAGTCCGGCAGGCTGCGCCAGAAGATCAGCGCCGAGACCACGCCAAGCGTACCGATGCCGCCGACAGCCCAGTTCCATCCGCCCCAATCCAGCAGCACGCCAGCGATGATGCGACCGCTGAGCCCGCCCAGCGCCGTGCCGCTGATGTAGAGCCCCATCGCGAAGCCGCTCGACTGCGGCTCCACCTCCTCCGAGATGAAGGCCATGGCCACCGCCGGCAGGCCGCTGAGCGCCACCCCAAACAGCGCCCGCAGCACCAGGAAGCTCTCCCAGCCCGGGGCGAATGCGGCGGCCACGGTCAGCAGAGAGGAGACGACCACCGAGGCCACCATCACTGGCTTGCGGCCCAGCGCCTCGGAGACCGCGCTTGCCACCAGCATGCAGAAGGCCATCACGGCAGTGGGCACGGAGAGCGCCAGACTGCTTGCCGCCGGACTGACCTGGAAGGCCACCGCGAAGGCGGGCAGCAGAGGCTGGGCACAGTAGAGCAGCGCGAAGGTGGCGAAGCCGGCGCAGACGAAAGCCAGATTGGTGCGACGGAAGGCGGCGGTGCCGCGCTGGATGTAGGGAAGTTCCTCGGAGGCAGAGGCAGCGGTCATAGCAAGGTCCGGCAAAGTCTGTTGCGCCGCAGCATGGCCCCTGGCCCCTTCCCTGTCGCGTCGAGGTACGACCGGGCTGCTGCCCTGTCCAGGCATGGGGTACCTCCCCAGAGTGGTCCGGGGCTACTCTGCCATGCGGTTGCCAAGCTGAGGGTCAGCCTTGGTGAGTGGAAAGTGGAGCAGCGACGGCTTCCAGCGGGCGGCCCTCCGCGGCGAACCCAAGTTTCCACTCGGCGAAGGCAGCCACCAGCATCAGCGCGGCAGCCAGCAGGAAGCCGAGCGTGATGTCGATCCGCGCCCCACCCTCGATCAGCCAGCCGAACAGCGCGGGACCGGCGACGCCGCCGATGCCAGTGCCGAAGGCATAGAAGATGGCGATCGCGATGGCGCGCATCTCCAGCGGAAAGCTTTCACCCACCGTCAGATAGGCGGCGGAGGCGGCAGGCGAGGCGAAGAAGAAGATCACCGTCCAGGCCAGCGTCTGCTCCCAGGCGTTGAGCCAGCCCTGCTGGAAGGCGAGACCGGAAATCGCCATCAGCACGCCCGAGATCGCATAGGTGGCGGTGATCATGGTGCGCCGCCCGATGCTATCGAAGAAGGGGCCAAGCAGCAGCGGTCCAAGCAGGTTGCCGAGCGCGAAGGGCAGGATGTACCAGCCGACCTCGCCGGAGGGCACGCCCTGGAAGGTGGTCAGGATCAGCGCGTAGGTGAAGAAGATGGCGTTGTAGCAGAAGGCCTGACAGGCCATCAGCGTGACGCCGAGCACGGTGCGCTTCCGCTGCCGGTGCAGCATGACGTGCAGCACCTCGCGCATCGTCGCCTTGCCACGCCGGCTGAGCCGCACCGGGCCATATTCCAGCGGCGGCAGGGGACCCTGGCGGGATTCCACCTGCGCCTCGATCCGCGACACCACGTGGTCGGCCTCGCCTGGCTTGCCGTGCGTCATCAGCCAGCGCGGGCTTTCCGGCACCCAGCTCCGCAGCAGCATGATGACGAAGGCCAGCACGCCACCGACGATGAAGGCGGCCCGCCAGCCGATCTCGGGATCGACGATCGCGGGGTCCAGCACCACCAGGGCGGAGAGCGCGCCGAGGGCTGCGCCGGCCCAGAAGGTGCCGTTGACGGCGAGGTCCACCGTGCCGCGGCGGCGTGCCGGGATCATCTCCTGGATGGCCGAGTTCACCGCCGCGTACTCGCCGCCGATGCCGGCGCCGGTCAGCGCGCGGAAGAATGCGAAGGACCAGAAATCCCACGAGAAGCCGGTGGCGATGCTGGACAGCATGTAGAGGATGACGGTGACGAAGAAGATCTTCCGCCGCCCCAGCCGATCGGTCAGCCAGCCGAAGAACAATGCGCCGAGCACTGCGCCGACCAAGTAGGCCGAGGCGGAGAGGCCCACCTGCGTCTCGGAGAGCGCGAGGCTCGGGCTTTCATGGATGGCGCCGGCGAGGGAGCCGACCAGCGTGACCTCCAGCCCGTCCAGCGTCCAGGTGATGCCGAGGGCAGCGATGATCAGCCAGTGGAAGCGGTCCCAGGGCAGCCGGTCCATGCGGGCGGGGACGTCCGTCTCGAAGACCTGCCCTGCCGCCTGCTGCCCCTGCTGCATCCCGTTCTCCCCCTGCCCTGCCGCCGGTGAACGCCACTCTGGCGCAGGCGTTGCCCATGTTGCAAAGCCGCAGGCCAGTCTCGTAAGAAGGACGCAACGGGGCGCCGGGCCTTCCGGCGCCATGGGGGGAGGGGAAAGACTGATCATGAAGATGCTGCGCCGCACGGTGCTGGCCGCCGTCCTGGCCGCTGCGCCCGGGCTCGCCGCCCAGGCCCAGACCGAGATCACCATCCAGCATCCGCTGCCGACGGCGAACAGCCATTACGGCGCCGGCGCGACGGCCTTCAAGGAGACGCTCGAGAAGCTCTCCAACGGCAAGTACCATGTCACCATCCAGCGCAACGATAACGAGCGCGAGATGATCGAGAGCGTGCAGATCGGCACGCTGGACTTCACCATCACCTCCACCGGGCCTGTTGGCAACTTCGTGCCGGAGGTGCGCGCGGTGGACGTGCCCTTCCTGTTCCGCGACTACGCGCATGCGCGCGGCGCGCTGGATTCCGAGGTCGGCCAGTCCATCCTGGCGAAGTTCCCCGCCAAGGGGCTGATCGGCGTGATCTGGATGGAGAACGGCTTCCGCCACCTCACCAACAGCCGCCGCGAGGTGCACAACCCCAGCGACATGCGCGGGCTGAAGGTGCGCACGATGGAGAACCAGGTGCATATGCGCGCCTTTTCCACCCTCGGCGCGCTGCCGACGCCAATGGCCTTCTCCGAGCTGATCCCCGCCCTGCAGCAGGGCACGGTGGACGGCCAGGAGAACCCGATCCCCGTCATCGTCGCCAACAACATCGACCAGGTGCAGAAATTCCTGACCCTGACCGGCCATGTCTACTCGCCGGCGCTGCTGATCGGCTCGCCCGCGCTGTGGAACCGGCTCTCGGATGCCGAGAAGGCGATGTTCATGCAGGCCGCCACGGCCGGGCGCGACGCCAACCGCGCCAAGGTGACGGCCGATGAGCAGAACGGCGTGGCCGAGCTGCGCCGCCGCGGCATGGACGTCACCACCCAGGTGAACACCGAGGAGTTCCAGAAGGCGCTGGCCCCGGCCTTCGCGCAGTATGAGAAGGACCTGGACGCGAACACCCTGCGCCGCCTGCGCGACTGGAAGCCGGCGCAGTAATCCGCCTTTCCCCGGCGCGGCCACCGCGCCGGGATTGACCGAATGCCATCCCCGCAGGAGTGACCTGCCTTGCGCTTCCTCCCCGTGACCGGGGGCGCCGGATGGCGCCCTTGAGCGTGAACTTCGTGCCCCTGGTGACTATCGCCGTCGCCAGCCTGGCCGCCACCCTGCTGGCGCTCTGGATCGCCGCGCGCGGCGGGCCGCTGCGCCGCGCCGTGCTGGCCGCCGACCGCGCGCTGACCGGCCTGGCCGCCGCCCTCGCCTGCCTGGCCCTCGCCATCGCCGCCGTCGCCGGCCTCTGGCAGGTGTTCTCCCGCTTCGCCACAGAGACGCCGGCGGTGTGGAGCGAGGCGCTGGTGCGCACCGCGCTGATCTGGATGGCGCTGCTCGGCCTCGCTGTCGCGCTGCGGATGGGCGCGCTGGTCTCGATCGACGTGGCGCACCGCTATAGCACCGGCACCTTCCAGCGGGCGCTGGAGGCGGCCTCGCTGGCCACCAGCCTCTCCCTGATGGGCGTGCTGTTCTGGTTCGGCTGGAGCATGGCGCAGCGGGTGAAGTTCCAGGAGATGGCGGGGCTGGAGGTTTCGATGTCCTGGGGCTACGCGGCCATTCCGATCGGCGCGCTCTTTGCCATGCTCGGCGCCTTCGCGCATTTCCTGGACCGCCGCTCGGCGGAGCTGGAGGCCGCGGTATGACCGGCGCGATGCTCATGGTGATGCTGGTCGGCTTCGCCGCCGCCGTGCCGGTGGCGGTGGCCATCGGCCTCGCTGCCATCGTCGGCATCGAGGGCTGGACGCGCTTCCCGATGATCGTGGCGGCGCAGCAGATCTTCGTCGCGCTCGACAAGTTCCCGCTGGCCGCCATTCCCTTCTTCATCCTGGCCGGGAACCTGATGGATGTCGGCGGCATCTCGCGCCGGCTGGTGGAGTTCGCCAAGTCGCTGGTCGGCCGGGTGCAGGGCGGGCTGCCGGCCACCTGCATCGTCACCTGCATGATCTTCGCGGCGATCAGCGGCTCCTCGGTGGCCACCACCTTCGCCATCGGCACCATCATGATCCCGGCGCTGGTGAAGCACGGCTATCCCGTGGGCTTCGCGGCGGCGCTGCAGGCCACGGCGGCGGAGCTGGGCGTCATCATCCCGCCCTCCATCCCGATGATCCTCTACGGCGTGACCACCCAGGTCTCGATCCCCGAGCTGTTCATCGCCGGCTTCGTGCCCGGTGCGCTGGTGGCCTGCGCGCTGGTCGCGACGGTGCTGGTCTGGTGCCGCATCAAGGGCTGGGGCAAGCATGACGGCGACGGGCGCCTGCCCGTCCTCACCGCCTTCAAGCAGGCGGGCTTCGCCTTGCTGATGCCGGTGATCGTGCTGGGCGGCATCTATGGCGGCGTCACCACGCCGACCGAGGCCAGCGTCATCGCGGTGTTCTACGCCATCATCGTCGGCATGCTGCTGCACCGGGAGCTTGGCTGGCGGGATCTCTACCCGATTTTCCGCAAGTCGGTGGTCTCCTCCTCGGTCATCATGTTCATCATCGCCTGCGCGGCGCTGTTCTCCTACCTGCTGAACCGGCAGGGCGTGCCGGATGCGGCGGCGGCCTGGATGGTGGACACCTTCCAGGGGCCGGCGCTGTTCCTGCTCGGGGTGAACCTCTTCCTCTTCGTCGTCGGCATGTTCGTCGAGACCAGCGCCAGCATCATCGTGCTGGCGCCGATCCTGGCGGATGCGGCGCAGCGCGTGGGCATCGACGGCGTGCATTTCGGCACCATCATGGTGGTGAACCTGGCGCTCGGCATGATCACGCCGCCCTTTGGCGTGAACCTCTTCGCGGCGGCGCAGGTGGCGGGCTGCGGCATCGAGGCGATGATGCGCTACCTTGCCGTCTTCATCGCCGTGGTGCTCGTCTGCCTTATGCTCATCACCTATGTCCCCGGCCTGACGCTCGCCCTGCCGGCGCTCGTCTTCCGCTGATGCTGGCACCCTCCCGCCCCGCTGCGCGCGGCCTCTCCCCTCGCGCGGCGCGGACCCATCTGGCCGTCGATCCGGTGCTCGGCCCGGTGGTCCGTCAGGTCGGCGCCATGACGCTGAAGCCAGCGAAGCGCGAGCCCTATGAGGCGCTGGTGCGTGCCATCGCCCACCAGCAGGTGCATGGCCGCGCCGCCGAAGCCATGCTGACCCGCCTGCTGGCGCTGTTCCCGGGGCACGACTTCCCGCCCCCCGCCGGCATCCTGGCCCTGCCGGAGGAGGCACTGCGCGGCTGCGGCTTCTCCGGCGCGAAATGCGCGGCGATCCTGGACATCGCCCATAAGTCTGTGGGCGGCCTGGTGCCGAGCCGCCGGGCCGCTGCCCGCCTGCCCGACGAGGAGCTGATCCAGCGGCTGGTGGCCCTGCGCGGCGTCGGCCGCTGGACGGTGGAGATGCTGCTCATCTTCACTCTCGGCCGGCCCGACGTGCTGCCGGTGGATGATTTCGGCGTGCGCGAGGGCTACCGCCTCGCCGCCGGCCGTGACACCCAGCCGAAGCCGAAGGAACTGGCGGAGATCGGCCTGACCTGGGCGCCCTATCGCTCCGCGGCAGCCTGGTATCTCTGGCGCGCGGCGGATCTGGCCAAGGAAGGACGCTTCAAGGCGCCCGTGGCGCTCTAGCGGCAACCGAACTCAGCCGAGGAAGGCCGTCACCGCTGCCAGGAAGCCCTCCGGCTTCTCCGCATGGACCCAGTGCCCCGCCCCTTTCACCGTGGCGAAGCGCGCTCCCGGGAAGAGCTGGCGGAACAGTGGCCGGTGTTCGGCGCGGATGTAGTCGGAGTGCTCGCCGGACATGACCAGAGTCGGCCCGTCATACTGCGCGCCTTCAGGCAGCCGTGGCGCCGCCTCGATGGCCGGCAGCGCATCGGCGATCTCCCGCAGGCCGATGCGCCAGGCCGGCGGATCGCTGTCGAGCCGCAGGTTCTGCAGCAGGAAGCCGCGCACGCCCGCATTGGGCACCGCTTCGGCCAGGGCCGCATCCGCCCCACGCCGTGTCAGGCCGGAGGGCAAGCGCATGGCGAGCATCGCCTCGGCATAGGAGCGGAAGGCCGGCGGATAGCCGACCGGCGCGATATCCGCCACGATCAACCGCTCCACCAGATCCGGACGGGTGAGCGCCAGGGCCATGGCCACCTTGCCGCCCATGGAATGGCCGAGCACCACGGCGGGTGCGGCGCCGAGCGCCGCGAGCGTCTCGGCGACGTCGGCAGCCATCGTCGCATAGTCCATCGCCGGGTCATGCGGTGACTGCCCGTGGTTGCGCAGGTCCAGCGCGATGACGCGGCGGGAGGCGGCCAGCGCCTTCTGCACCGTGGCAAAGTTCTGCGCCTGCCCAAACAGGCCGTGCAGCAGCACCAGCGGTGGCTGCACACCCTCCCCGGCCTCGATCGCTCGCAGCCGCATCTCCGCTTCTCCCCTATCCGCGCGTCGCAGCCACGACGCTGGCGACGATCAGCCCGCCGCCGATCAGCACATCCCAGCCCAGCGGCTCACCGAGCCAGAGGGTCGAGACCACCAGCCCGATCGCCGGCGCCAGCAGGAAGCCGACGGAGGAGACGGCGCCCGGCAGGCGGCGCCCGGCCTCGATCACCGCCCAGGTGCCGAGCGGCGCGACAATGCCGCCGATCACCAGCATATGCGGCCAGGCGCCGCGCCCGATGCCGCCGTGCGGCTCCAGAATGAGGGCCATCGGCACCAGCACCACGCCACCCAGCAGGAAGCACCAGGGCAGCACGTCCAGCATCGTGCGGCTGGGCGGGAAGCAGCGCGTGATGACGATGGCACAGGACCAGAGCAGCGCCGCCAGCACCAGCATGGCGTGGCCGAGCAGCATGCCCGGCTCGCGCCAGTCCATGGCCCATGGCCCGGTGAGCGCGGCCACGCCCGCCAGCCCCAGCCCCGCCGCCAGCCAGCGCATGCCGGAGACGCGCTCGCGCAGGACCAGCACGGACATCGGCACCAGCCAGTAGATGGTGACGTTGGCCATCACCGCCGTGCGCCCCGCCGGCACCAGCGCCACGGCCAGATGCGTCAGCGCGAAGAAGCCGCCGAGCTGCAGCAGCCCGACGCCGAGCATCGCCGGCCAGTCCTGCCGCGCCGGCCAGGCCAGCCGCCCGAGCGCCGTCAGCACGCCGGCTGCCACCAGCGCGCCGAGCAGCGTGCGCGAGACGGCGAACCAGAGCGGCGTGGCATAGGGCAGCGCGGCCTTGGTGATCGGCCAGGCGCCGCCGAACAGCGTGACGGCGATCAGCAGCAGGCGCAGGTCGGCGAGGCGCAGCATCAGGCCGCCGGTTCGGCGACGGTCAGCATGATCTTGCCGATATGGGTGCTGCTCTCCATCAGCCGATGCGCTGCCGCCACCTCGCGCAGGGGGAAGGTGGTGTGGATCACGGGGCCGCACTCGCCGCGCGCCAGCAGCGGCCAGACCTTCGCCTCCAGCTCGGCGGCGAGGGTCCCCTTCTCCGCGGTGGTGCGCGGGCGCATGGTGCTGCCGGTCACGGTCAGGCGCTTCAGCATGATCGGCCGCAGGTCCACCTTCTCCGCCTCATGCCCCTGCAGGAAGGCGATGATGACCAGCCGGCCGTCCTTCGCCATGCAGCGCAGGTTGCGCTGGAAGTAGGCCGCGCCGACCATGTCGAGCAGCACGTCAACGCCGTTGCCGCCGGTGTGCTGCTTCACCGCCTCGACGAAATCCTCGTCGCGGTAGTTGATCGCCACGTCGGCGCCGAGCTTGCGGCAGGCCTCGCACTTTTCGGCGCTGCCGGCGGTGGCCAGCACCTTCGCGCCGAAAGCCTTGGCGAGCTGGATGGCGGTGACGCCGATGCCGGAGGTGCCGCCATGGATCAGCACCGTCTCGCCGGCCTTCAGGCGGCCATGGCCGAAGAGGTTGGCCCAGACGGTGAAATAGGTCTCCGGCAGGGCCGCGGCACGCACCGCGTCGAAACCGGCGGGCCAGGGCAGCGCCTGCGCCTCGGGCGCCGTGCAGTACTCGGCATAGCCGCCGCCATTGACCAGCGCGCAGACGCGGTCGCCGGGCTTGTAGCGGCGCACCTCGGCGCCGGCCGCGACCACCTCGCCAGCCACTTCCAGGCCGGAGATGGGGCTGGCGCCGGGCGGCGGCGGGTAGAGGCCCATGCGCTGCTGCACGTCCGGCCGGTTCACGCCCGCGGCGAGCACGCGGATCAGAACCTCGTCCGGCTTCGGCGTGGGCAGCGGCCCGCGGGCGGGAACGAGCACTTCCGGCCCGCCACCCGCTCCGTGGTCGATGTAGGTCATCGTGCTCGGCAGATCAGTCATGGCTTCCTCCTTCCTGGCGGTTGCGGTCCAGGGCGCCGCAAGGTCGGCGGCGCGTCGCCCGCCGTCAAGGCGCGGCGAGAGATGCGGGGGAGCTGCGCCCCAACTCTCAGGCCGGCGCCTGCGCCCCATTGCGCGCCGCACTGCCTGGGCAGGAACAGCCACCGTTTCGCCGCCACAATGCCTGCCGGAGTTCGCCACGGTCTGCACCAGCCGCCGGGTCCTGCCTGACCGGGCCAGCCGAGTGCTCGCGGCCTGGTGGACAGCGTGCTCGGTCCCCTCAAAGGCCGCAATCGCCGAGGCCAGCGAGGCCGCGCGCCAGGGCGCTGGCCGGGCGGAGGGCATGGCGGTGCCGTTCGAGGGCATGCCGCACTTCAAGAGCGCAGTGCCAGCGCCGGCGGAGTTCTTCCGCGGCGCCGTCCCGGCCGTCACTTGGGAGGCGCGCAGGGCGCCCTTTGCCAGGATGACCGGCCGGTGCCGCTCCTTCCGGAGCCGGCCGCGGTGGGTGCCGCGGCCGGCGGCTGGCTGAGGCTTAGTCGACCTTGATGCCGGCTTCCTTGATGATCGGCTCCCACTTGGCGATCTCGTCGGTCAGCCACTTCTTCGTGCTGTCCGGCGTGCTGTCGCTGCGCGGCGTCATGGTGAGGTCGGCGAGCTTCCTCTGCACCTCCTCCTTCGCCATGACCTTGTTGATCTCCTGGTTCATGCGCTGGACGATGGCGTCCGGCGTGCCGGCCGGCGCCAGCACCATGTGCCAGGTATAGGCTTCGTAGCCCGGCACCCCGGCCTCGTTGAAGGTCGGGATCTCCGGAAGCTGCGGCAGGCGCTTATCGGAGGAGATCGCCAGCCCCTTCACTTCGCCCTTCTGCACGAAGGGCAGCGCGCTGTTGGCGACGTCCAGCATCATTGCCACCGTGCCGTTCAACAGGTCCGGCATGGCGGCGGCGGAACCGCGGTAAGGCACGTGATTGACCTTCAGCCCGCCCGCCTGCTTCAGGAAAAGCTCGGTGGCCAGATGCAGTGCCGCGCCGCTGCCGGTGCTGGCATAGTCGTACTCGCCCGGGTTCTTCTTGAAGAGCGCGATCAGCTCCTGGAGGTTCTTGACCGGCACGTCCTTGTTGACCATCAGCAACATGGGAATGACGCCGGTGAGCGCGACCGGCGTGAAATCCTTCACCGGGTCGAAGGGCAGGCTCGGATAGATGGCGCGGATCGCCGCCTGGGCGATGGTCGTGTAGAGGAAGGTGGAGCCGTCCTTCGGCGCCTTGGCGACGGCATCAGCGCCCACCACCGTGCCGGCGCCAGTGCGGTTCTCGACGATGACACGCTGCGGCAGCGCCTTGGACAGCTCGTCGGCGATCAGGCGCGCCGGGATATCCGTCGGGCCACCGGCGGAGAAGGGTACCACCAGGCGGACCGGCTGGTCCGGCCAGCTGCCCTGGGCACGCGCAGCGCCAGGAAGGATTGCCGGCGCCGCCAAGGCAGCGCCGAGCGCCAGGAAGTCGCGGCGGTGCAGTCGCGTCATGTCAGGTCCTCAAGGAAGTTCGGGGCATCATTTAGAGGCTCGCCGAGGTTACGAAAAGTCCATCCCCGGCCAGTCGGGCAAGCGTCCACGGCCCAGAGGCAGACAAAGCCCACGGGCGGGGTCGAAGAGGTGCGACCGGCCCGGTGGCAGGTCCAGGCTCGCCCTTGCACGGGCGCCGGGAGCAGTGGCTCCAGACCCGGATCAGGCCAACCTCCTGCCGCGACAGGTCGGCTGGAACACGGTGGTTCCAGTACATTGCCGCCGCCGAGGACCTGCCCTTGGAGTTCGTGTACTCTGTGGCGCTTGGAGCGATGCAGTTGCTCCAGTCTCCCTCATAGCCCTGCTCAAACATCAGCGCGCGCGCCGGCATGTCCTGGCCGGAAAGCATCCGGTCGGCGGTGCCGATGTCACAGCCCTGCACGACCGCCAGCTGCGCGCCGGCGCAGAGGACCGTGCTGGCGTTCTGCAGCGCCTTGGCATAGCCACGTTGGCTGGTGCAGGTGTGGTGCAGGTGATCTGGTACTTGTCCCAGTGTCGGAGCGCTTACAGACCTTCTGCACCACCTCACTGGGCTGACCGGTGAGGCCACGCCAGAAGGTGACGTTCCGGCGCTGCCGCGTGTGGTCGGCCGGCGCACCCAGCGTCAGCGGGAGACTGATAGCCATCGCCGTCAGACGAAACGCCGCCCGATTCCCTGAACTTCCCGCAGGGGCGCGGCCGGACCGGCGCTGTCGGGCGGGAGATTAGCGGCGCCTCATGACACGGGCTGGCCACTCCCATGGCCGTCCAGAGACGGCACGCCGACGAGGCGGGCATAAAGTTCCGGATCGGTGGCGCCCTCGGTGCCAAAGACCAGCACGCGACTCTCCGCATCGAGGCCAAGCGCCCCGCGCGCCGCCGGGTCGTCCGCCGCCAGCAGCAGCCCCGCGAGTCCGGCCACGGCGCTTTCCCCGGCCACGATGGCAGGGCTGCGCGCGGCGAGCAGGCGCATCACGTCCACTGCCGTATCGTCGCTCACCGCCATGAAGGCGAAGGCGCCGCGCTCCAGCTCCTGCCAGGCCAGCAGGCTGGGCTCGCCGCAGGCCAGCCCGGCCATCAGCGTGTCCAGCTCGCCGTTGACCGCAACGGCCTGCCCCGCCTCAGCGCTGGCGAGCAGGCAGGCGGCCTTCTCCGGCTCCACCACGATCAGGCGCGGCCCGGTGCCGAAGCGGCTGCGCAACTGCGTCGAAACCGCCGCGGCGACGCCGCCGACCCCGCCCTGGATGAAGACATGCGTCGGCGGTGCGGGCAGCGCGGCGAGGGCTTCCTCGGCCATCAGCCGATAGCCCTGCATGACGTCGCGCGGCACCTCGGTATAGCCGGGATAGGAGGTGTCCGAGACGACGAACCAGCCCTCCCGCTCCGCCGTGGCGGCAGCCTCGCGCACCGCGTCGTCATAGTTTCCAGGCACCACGCGGATCTCGGCGCCATAGGCGGCAATGGCGTCCCGCCGCCCCTGGCTCACCCCCTCATGCACGAAGATGACGCAGCGCGCCCCGAAGCGCTGCGCGCTCCAGGCCACCGAGCGGCCATGATTGCCGTCCGTCGCGCAGGTGACGGTGATGGCGCGGGTCGCCTCGACGTAGCGGCCTGCGAGGATCTCGCTGACGCGCGCCGCATTGGCCACGCCCCGCTTCGCCAGCTCGGCGACCAGCAGCCGCGCCACGGCATAGGCGCCACCGAGCGCCTTGAAGCTGCCCAGCCCGAAGCGGCCGCCCTCGTCCTTGTAGTGCAGCGCCGCGATGCCGCAGGCCGCCGCGATATCCGAGAGCGGGTGCAGTGGCGTCACCGCGTAGCCCGGCCAGGCGGCGATCTCGGCGGCTGCGGCGCGGAACCCGCTCTCGGAGAGCACCACCAGGCCCGGCGTGCCAGGATGCGGGTTGACGAAGAGGCGGAAGGGACGGTGCGGGATCATCCCCGCAGCTTGGCCCGGCGCGCGTCGCGCGGCAATCTGGTGGAATCGGCAACCGAGGCGAGGAAACCATGCACATCACCATTCTCGGCGGAGGCGGCTTCCTTGGCCGTAAGCTGGCGGCGCGGCTGGCACGAGACGGCCAGCTCGGCGGCCGCCGCGTCACCGCCCTGACCCTGTTCGACCTCAACACCCCGGCCCCACCGGCGGAGGCCCCCTTCCCCATCCGCACCCTCGCCGGCGACGTCACCGACCGCGCCGCCCTGGCCGAGGCCATCCCGCCGCAGACCGAGGTGATCTTCCACCTCGCCGCTGTGGTCAGCGCGGCGGCGGAGGCCGATTTCGACCTGGGCATGAAGGTGAACCTGCACGGCACGCTGGCGGTGCTCGACACCTGCCGGACGCTCCCCAAGCCGCCGCGCGTGGTCTTCACCTCCTCGGTGGCCAGCTTCGGCGGCGGGCAGCAGGCCATGGTGCCGGATGATGGCCGCCAGCTCCCCGCCAACTCCTACGGCGCGCAGAAGGCCATCGGCGAGCTGTTGCTGCAGGACGCATCCCGCCGCGGCTTCCTGGATGCCGTCTCCATTCGCCTGCCCACGGTGATGGTGCGGCCCGGGCGGCCGAACAAGGCGGCCTCCTCCTTCGTCTCGGCGGTGCTGCGCGAGCCGCTGCTCGGCCTCGCCACCACCTGCCCGGTGGAGGAGGATTTCGCCGTCTGGATCTGCTCGCCGCGCCGCGCGGTGGAGTGGTTCCTCTACGCCGCGTCGATGGACACCGCCCCGCTCGGGCTGGACCGTGGCATCAACCCGCCTGGCGCTTCCGTCACGGTCGCGCAGATGCTCGCCGCCCTGCCGGATGAATCCCGCAGGCTGGTCAGCTTCGTGCCGGAGCCGGCGATCCAGGCCATCGTCTCCGGCTGGCCGGCTGCCTTCACCGCCGAGCGCGCGCGGCGCCTGGGCTTCTCGGAGCAGGAGCCGCTGGCGGAAGTGGTGCGCGCCTTCATCGAGGACGACCTGGAGGACACGCGGGCCGAGCGCGCCGGCGGGTAGAAAGATCAGGGGAAGGAATTCCCCCGAACCCCCATCTTTATTTCTGCCAGTTGAAGGCGTGCTGAACACTCGAAGAAAGAAGATGGGGGTCTGGGGGAATTCCTTCCCCCCAGCCTGTTTCTTACTTCGCCTGGTCCTTGCACCACTGTGCCAGCTCGGCATGGGTGGCAAACCAGATGCCCTCATGCCCCTTGATATGCTCGACCAACCGCTCCAGCAGCGCGATGCGGCTGCGATGGCCGATGACATGCGGGTGCATGGTCAGCAGGAAGGTGCCGCCTTCGGCATAGGCGCCGTCGAACTCGGCGCGGAAGATCTCCTCCACGCCGGAGGGCGGCGTGTAGGGGCGGATCGCCGAGAAGCGCAGCATGTTCATGTAGGGCGCGTCGTCACGGATCCACTCCGGCGGCAGTTCGACGACGCCCGTCGGTTCGCCATGCGCCAGCAGCTCGTAGGGCTCGTCATCGGCCATCAGCGAGCTGTCGTAGAGCAGCCCCATCTCGCGGATGATGTCGAGCGTGTCCACCGAGAAGTCCCAGCTCGCCGTGCGGATGCCAACGGGGCGGCGCCCGGAGACCTTC
The DNA here is from genome assembly GCA_035556695.1 of Roseomonas sp. Lineage (GTDB taxonomy): Bacteria > Pseudomonadota > Alphaproteobacteria > Acetobacterales > Acetobacteraceae > Pseudoroseomonas. The sequence goes on along the minus strand of DATMFR010000050.1, from coordinate 5,691 downwards.
TCCAGCGTTTCGGCGGCCCGCAGCGTCAGCTCGCGCTCCACGCCGGGCGGCAGGCTGGTGTTCGCCTCGTGAATCCAGGAATGGATGCCAATCTCATGGCCGTCATCGGCCACCGCCTTCACCTCCTCCGGGTGCAGCAGCGCGGAAACGGCGGGATAGAAGAAGCTGGCCTTGATGCCGTGCTTGTCCAGCAGGCGGCGGATACGCGGCACGCCCTGGCGCGAGCCGTACTGGCCCTGGCTGATGCGCATCGGGCTCTCGTCGGCATCGCGCAGGGGGCCGGTCTCGTGGTCGGCGTCGAAGGAGAGCGCCACGCAGCAGCGCGCCCCGTTCGGCCAGGACTTGGGTGCCAGGCTGCGGCCGCCATAGGCGCGGCTGACGATGTGGCGCCAGTGCTCTTCCGGCCATTCCCAGGGCTTCTTGGCGGGCTGATCGGTCATGGCGGGACTCCGTGTGGCAGGGGGGAGGGTGTCGATCCTGCGTCCGCCTGGGCAGCATGGGAACCCCCTGTCCCCGCGCTGGCATGGGAGTTGCTGCGGTTGCGAAGCGATCCTGCAAGCCGTGGAGAACCGCTCATGGATGTCGGCGTCTTCATCCCGATCAACAACAACGGTTGGCTGATTTCGGAGAACGCTCCGCAGTACATGCCGAGCTTCGAACTGAACCGGCAGATCGTCCAGAAGGCCGAGGGCTACGGGCTCGACTTCGCCCTCTCGATGATCAAGCTGCACGGCTTCGGCGGCAAGACCGAGTTCTGGGACCACGGGCTGGAAAGCTTCACGCTGATGGCGGGCCTCGCCGCCGTCACCCGCCGCATCAGGCTTTTTGCCTCCACCGCCGTGCTGACGCTGCCGCCCGCGATCGTCGCGCGCATGGCCGTGACCATCGACAGCATTTCCGGCGGCCGCTTCGGGGTGAACATCGTCTCCGGCTGGCAGCGCACCGAATACAGCCAGATGGGCCTATGGCCGGGTGAGGAGCATTTCGCCAGGCGCTACGACTACAGCACGGAATACGTGCAGATCATGCGCGAGCTCTGGGCGGAGGGGCGCTCCGACTTCAAGGGCACCTACTTCCAGATGGAGAACTGCAAGCTGAGCCCCCGGCCGCAGGCGCCGATCAAGGTGGTTTCCGCCGGCCAGAGCGAGCACGGGTTGCAGTTTGCTGCGCAACACGCCGACTACAACTTCTGCCTGGGACAGGGCGTCAACGAGCCCGCCAAGGCCGCGCCGATCGCCGCGCGCCTGGCCGAGGCCGCCGCCCGTGCCGGGCGCGACGTCGGCACCTACATGCTCTACATGGTCATCGCCGACGAGACGGACGAGGCCGCCATGGCCAAGTGGCAGCACTACGTGGCCGGGGCGGACACCGAAGCGCTGGCCTGGCTCGGCGCCCGCACCGGCGAGGACAGCCGCGCCGACGCCACCTCCAGCGCCAAGGCCATGGTGGTCGGCGCCTCGCCGATCAACTTCAACATGGGCACGCTGGTGGGCTCCTATGGCAATGTCGCGCGGATGCTGGACGAGGCGGCCGCGGTGCCCGGCGTGAAGGGCCTGATGCTGACCTTCGACGACTTCCTGGCCGGCCTCGACCAGTTCGGCCTGCGCATCCAGCCCCTGATGCGCAGCCGGGTGCGGGTGCCGGAGCCGGCCTGACGGCGCCGCACTGGCGCCAAGGCGCCTGCCGGGGCAAGTTGGGCGCGGGCCGGGCGCCTGTTGCCCCGGCCCAGCTTCCTCTAGGCGGAATCCAGCATGTCCGATACCGATCCGGCCCTGATGTCGGCCGAGCAGCTCCTGGCTCTCTATGCACGGCGCCGCCTCTCCCCGGTCGAGGCGCTGCAGGCGGTGATGGAGCGGGTGGCGCGCTACAATCCCTGGGTGAACGCCTTCGCCGTGCTGAACCCGAAGGCGCTGGCCCAGGCCGGCGAGTCCGAGGCGCGCTGGGCGGCCGGGCGGCCGATGGGACCAATCGACGGGGTCCCGGTCACGGTGAAGGACCTGCTGAACCTCCAGGGCTTTCCCACCCGCCGTGGCAGCAAGACCACCGACGCCACCCCCGCCACCGAGGACGCCCCCGCCGTGGTCGGGCTGAAGGCCGCCGGCGCCGTCATCCTGGGCAAGACCACCACCACCGAGTTCGGCTGGAAGACGCCGGGCGACTGCCCGCTGCATGGCATCACACGCAACCCCTGGAACTCCCAGCGCACGGTGGGCGGCTCCTCCTCCGGTGCTGGCGCGGCGGGGGCGGCGGGCTTCGGCCCGCTGCATATCGGCACCGATGCCGGCGGCTCCATCCGCATTCCCGCCGCCTATTGCGGGTTGGTCGGGCTGAAGCCGACCTATGGCCGCATCCCGCAGTGGCCGCACAGCGCCTTTGGCCAGGTCTCCTGCGCCGGGCCGATGACCCGCACCGTGCGCGACGCCGCGCTGATGTTCTCCGCCATGGCGCAGGGCGACATCCGCGACCCCTATTGCCTGCATGACGAACCGCGCGACTGGCGCGACGGCATCGAGGAGGGCGTGGCCGGCCTCCGCGTCGCCGTGGTGCGGAAGCTCGGCTACACGCCGCCGATCGACGCTGAGGGCGAGGCCGCCGTGCTGGCCGCCGCGCGCATTCTCTCCGAGCAGGGCGCCATCGTCGAGGATGCCGACCCGGAACTGCCGGATACCCGCCACATCTTCGGCCGCGTCTGGGGCGTGGCACTGGCGCGGCTGGTCAACACCATGGCGCCGGAGAAGCGCGCACTGCTCGACAAGGGGCTGGAGGAGGTCGCCGAGCGCGAGGGCGGCATGTCCGCCATCGACTTCCTTGGCGCCGAGGCCCTGCGCAGCGAAGCGGCGCACGCCATGGCCCGCTTTCACCTGAAATACGACCTGGTGCTCTGCCCGACCACGCCCACCGCCGCCTTCGACGCCGATGCGCCCACGCTGAAGCCGACGGAGGCACTCTGGCTCGACTGGGCGCCCTGGACCTTCACCTTCAACCTCACGCGCCAGCCCGCCATTACCGTGCCTTTCGGCACCGACGAGCACGGCATGCCGCGGGGCGTGCAGTTTGCCGCCGCGCAATTGCGGGATGATCTCTGCTTCCGCGCCGCGCGCGCCATCGAGCGGGCGGTGACATTGCCGGCGCCGAGCGCTGAGGTGCAGGCCTGCGCGCACCACGCGCACTGAGGGAAACGGCCGGGGCGCCGCCGCTGCCAGGCATCGGCGCCTTCCCTGAGGGCCGGCGGCCCCGGGGGTCGCCGCCGCCGGGCTAGCCTTTCTGCCGCAGATCCTGCACGGCCGTCTCGAGCTGCCGCATGGAATAGGGCTTGGCCAGGAAGCTAACGCCCTGCTGCAGTTCCGGCGGCAGCTTCATGGCGGCTTCGGCATGGCCGCTGGCAAGCAGGACCGGCAGGCCTGGATGCAGCTGCCGCGCCTCGGAGGCCAGCGCGATGCCGTTCATGCCGGGCAGGGAGACATCGGCGATCATCAGCGCCGGGGCGGGGTTTGTCTTCAGCCACTCCAGCGCTTGCTCGGCGCGGCCGAGGCCGACCGCCTGGAAATCCATCATCTCCAGCATCTGCGTCAGGTTCATGCAGATCAGCGGCTCATCCTCGACAATCAGCGCGACGCTGCCGACGGGCCAGCCCTGGCCCTCCTCCGGCTCGCCGGTGGCGGCGGCGGAGAGGCTGCGGGGCGCGGCGTCGGCCTGCTGCATGGTGGCACCTTCCGGCGAAAGGGGGCAATCAGCCTGGGTCAAGGAGCGCATCTCCACGTTGTGCCGTCCGGGTTGTGGGAACACGGACAGTGAATCAGCCCCAACGCCACGCCAACGCGGCATTGCAAGCCTGCTTCCCGCGACCCGTTCACAAAGGGCGGTAGCCAACTTCCCCGTCCCTGTCCATTCCCCTCGCAGAACACCTTTGCAGGCCGGCTTCACGCCGGGCGGCGAACGCGTCACCCTGGGCGGGCAACCGCAGCATCGAGGAGCGTGGCAGATGAGTGCCAGCGAAGCACGGATCACGGAGTGGCTCGCGACCCAGCAGGGGGCGATGCTGGCCGAGCTGGAGGCCATGGTGAACATCGACGGCGGCAGCTACGACAAGGCCGGCGTTGACGCGGTGGGCGAGCGGGTGAAGGCCTTCTGCGCGCAATACGGCATCCCGGTGGAAGTGGTCCCAGGCCAGAAGCATGGCGATTGCCTGCGCGCCACGGTGGCCGACACCGAGTCCGCCAGCGCGGGCAATGCGCAGCGCAACATCGTACTGATGGGCCATCGTGACACCGTCTTCCCGAAGGGGGAGCCGGAGCGGCGCCCCTTCCGCGTGGAGAACGGCATCGCCACCGGCCCCGGCGTCTGCGACATGAAGGCCGGGCTGGTGCAGAACATGTTCGTGCTGGCGGCCTTCGCGCAGTTTGGCGGCGCGCCCGGCCCGCTCGTCGGCCTGTTCACCGGCGATGAGGAGATCGGCTCGCCCGAGGGGCGGCCGGTGATCGAGGCCGAGGCCCGCAAGGCCCGCGTCGTCTTCAACTCCGAGCCGGGCCGGCCCTCCGGCGCCGTGGTCACCGGCCGCAAGGGCGGCGTCTTCATGGTGATGGACATCGAGGGCAAGGCGGCGCATTCCGGCGGCAACTTCGAGGCGGGTATCAGCGCCATCGAGGAACTGGCGCGCAAGGTGCAGGCGATCCACGCGCTGACCGACATCCCCCGTGGCATCACGCTGAATGTCGGCCTGGTCTCGGGCGGGCAGAGCGTGAACACGGTGGCGCCCTGGGCGCAGGGCCAGATCGACCTGCGCTACATCCACCCCGAGGACCGTGACGACATCATGGGCCGCATCCACGCCATCGTGGAGAAGAGCTTTGTCCCGGGCACGCGTGCGCGCCTGACCATCCGGGGCGAGTTCCTGCCACTGGCGCAGAACCCGGGCACGGATGCGGTCTTTGGCATCTACAAGGCGGCGGCGGCCGAGAGCGGCTTCGAGACCATGGGCGAGTTTGCCGGCGGCTGTGCCGACAGTGGCTTCACCGCGGCGGTCGGCGCACCGACGCTTTGCGCTGTGGGCCCGGTGGGCGGCAAGGCGCATAGCCCGGAAGAGTACCTGGAGGTCGCGACCCTGGTGCCGCGCGCGCAGGCCCTCGCGCGGGCCATCCTGAAGCTGGAGGGCGCCGGCCTCTGAGGCGCGACAGGCCGGGAGGAATGTTCCTCCCGGCTCGTCTCCAGCTCGGACTCAGCCGAGGCCGAGATCACCCTGCCCGGCGTTGCTGGCCTGCAGAAAGTGCAGCAGCGGATTGATGCCTTCCGCGGCAACCTCAGGGTGGGCCGCCAGATAGCCGTTGGTGGAGAAGTTTGCGCTCGGGTCGCGCCCCTCCCGCCAGCCGGCCTCCTCGTAGTGCTGCAGGGGATCGATGCCCCCCTGCGCGATGTCGGGATAGCGCGTCAGGTAATAGGCCGTGTCGAAGAAGGCATTCGGGTTGCGCCCTTCGTGCCAGCCATGGGCCGCATAGTGCGCGGAGGGATCGAGCCCGCCCTGGGCGATGTCCGGGTAGGCGGTGAAGTAGAAGTTGTTGTCGACCAGCGGGTCCTGCGGGCCGGTCCCGTGGGGCGTGGCGGCAAAGGTCTCCCGCCCCTGTGCCTCGCCGACCAGGAGGTAGTGCGCCAGCGGCTCCATGCCGGAGGCCGCGACATCCGGATTGGCGGCCAGAT
>DATMFR010000049.1:0-19064 GCA_035556695.1 Roseomonas sp. | reverse complement strand
GTTCTACTTCCGCACCACCGACGTGACCGGCGTGGTCACCCTGCCGGCGGGCGTGGAGATGGTGATGCCGGGCGACAACGTGTCGATGGACGTCGAGCTGATCGCGCCGATCGCCATGGACGAGGGCCTGCGCTTCGCCATCCGCGAGGGCGGCCGCACCGTCGGCGCCGGCGTCGTCGCCTCCATCAGCGCGTAATCGCCTCCGCGATTGCCGCAAGGAGCGGGCCGCCTTCGGGCGGCCCGCTTTTTTTGTGCCCCCGTGCCCAGCCGCGCCGCAGCCGACCGAGACCTGCCCCATGCCCATCGATCCCATGCTGCCGCCCGGCTGGGTCGGCTGTCGCTACGCCGGCTTTGGTCGGCGCTTCCTGGCCCAGCTTGTCGATGGATTCCTGCTCGGTCTGGTGGCGCTGCTGCTGGAGGTCGTGCAGGGGGTCGTCCATGCCCTGCAGGGCCTGCCGCTGGAGGATGGGCCTTCCATGGCCTCGGAACTGCTGGTGCAGGTGATCGTGGCGCTCATCGTCCTGCTGTTCTGGGCCACCCGGCTCGCCACACCGGGCAAGCTGCTGCTGGGCCTGCGCATCGTGGACGTGCAGACGGGCGGCCGGCCTGCCTTTCCCCGCATGCTGGCGCGTTATCTGGGCTACATCCTCTCCACTCTTCCGCTTGGGCTTGGCTATTTCTGGATGCTGTGGGACGAGCGGCGGCAATGCTGGCACGATAAGCTCGGCGGGACCGTGGTGCTTCGGCTGTCGCGCCCCTCGACAGACGCTTTGCGCTGACCTATAGACGCGGTCTCGCGCAGCGCTGGCGCCGCGCAGGGGCGTAGCTCAATTGGCTAGAGCGCCGGTCTCCAAAACCGGAGGTTGGGGGTTCGAGACCCTCCGCCCCTGCCAGTGTGCAGCCTTCCGCAGCGTGAGGCCGGGTCTTGCGGGGTGGCTCCGGTCCGGATGCCGCCCGCGAAGCGTTTCCGGCCATTCAACTGGGGTAGCGATTTTGGCGAAGCTCAATCCCGCGCTGTTCATCCGCGAGGTGCGGCAGGAGGTGGCCCGCGTCACCTGGCCGACGCGCAAGGAAACGCTGATCACCACCGGGCTGGTCTTGGCGCTGTCTGCCCTGGCTGCGGTGTTTTTCCTGCTGACGGACAAGATCATCCAGTTCCTGGTGGGGCTGCTGTTCGGTTTCGGCGCGTAAGGCGGAGCGAGATCCATGGCCGACATGAAGTGGTACGTCGTTCACGTCTATTCGGGCTTCGAGAAGAAGATCGCCCAGCAGATCAAGGAGCAGGCCGCACAGAAGGGCCTGGCCGAGAAGTTCGGCGACATTCTCGTCCCCTCCGAAGAGGTGACGGAGGTGCGCCGCGGCCAGAAGGTGAACTCCGAGCGCAAGTTCTTCCCCGGCTATGTGCTGGTGAAGATGCAGATGTCGGACGAAGCCTGGCACCTGGTGAAGGACACGCCGAAGGTCACCGGCTTCCTGGGCGCCCGCAACCGCCCGAGCCCGATCAGCGAGGCCGAGGCATTGCGCATCGTGCAGCAGGTGCAGGAGGGCGTGGAGAAGCCGAAGCGGCCGGCCGTGGTCTACGAGGTGGGCGAGCAGGTGCGCGTCGCCGATGGCCCCTTCACCAGCTTCAACGGCACGGTGGAAGAGGTGGACGAGGAGCGCGGCCGCGTGAAGGTCTCGGTTTCGATCTTCGGCCGCGCCACGCCGGTGGAGCTGGAATACGGCCAGGTCGAGAAGCTCTAAGGCCTTCCGCCCGCGCGCCCTGATCGGGCAGTTGCGGGCACGCTGGGCGACCCTGCTGGAATCGCCGGAAGACGCGGCGCGGATTGCCCGGGGCGTGGCCGCGGGCGGCGCGGCCGCCATGCTGCCGGCCTTTGGGCTGCATCTGATCTTCGCAGCCGCTTTCGCCGGGGTGATGGGTGGCAGCCTTCCCGTGGCGGCGGCGGTCTGCATCGCCCTGGGCAATCCGCTGACCCATGCGCTGCTGCTGCCGGCAGAGTTCGCGCTCGGACGGCTGTTGCTGCCGCCGCGCCTGGAGATCCTGCCGACGCATGGGCCGGCCTGGCTGCTCGCCGGGCTTCCCGCAGCCGAGGAGACGCTGGTGGGCGGTATCCTGCTGGCGCTGCTGGTTGGGGGGTTGTCCTGGTACCTGGCGCATCGGAGCCTGCGGCGGCGTGAGGCCAAGTTCACCCTGCATGAGCCGGTGGTGCTGTATCTGAACGGCCCCATCAACAGCGGCAAAAGCAGCATCGGGCGGGCTCTTGCGGCGCTGCTACCTGGCGCGGTCTTCCTGGAAGGTGACGATCACGGTCTGCCGGCCAGCCTGCCGCGCGAGAAGCGCTGGGCCGGCGCGCTGCAGCGGATCGCCACCGCCATCGCCACCAGCAAGGCCCACTGGCTGGTGGTGGCCTATCCTCTCGACGAGGCAGCCTACCGCACCCTTTGCGCCGCCTGCGCGGCGCGGGGTGCGCGCCTGCGCGTGGTGACACTGGCGCCGCCGCTGGAGGTTGCACTGACCGAGCGGGGCGGGCGCGCACTCTCCGAGGCCGAGCGGCGCCGGATTCCGGAGATGTATGCCGAGGGCTATGCCGACCGGCCCTTCTCCGAACAGCTCTTCGATCCCAGCGGGCAGACACCGGCGGAGAGCGCGCGGAAGCTGGCGGAACTGCTGGAACTGCCGGTGCGGCCGTAAAAAAGTCCGGAGGAAGGAATTCCCCCGGACCCCCATCTTCTTTTTGTCAGTTTGAGGCTGCGCCTTCCACAGGCGCTGGAAACACGAAGAGAAAGGAAGGGGGGCTGGGGGAGTTCATTTCCCCAGCCTTGTCAGCGAGCCGAAGAGGCTCGGCTTCTCGCCATTGGGCATCACCACCACCGTCGCGGTCCGGCCGGGGATCAGGCGCGCATCGTCCGGCACCTGGTCGAGCCTGATGCGCACCGGGATGCGCTGTGCCAGCCGCACCCAGGAGAAGGTCGGGTTGATGTTGGCCACCAACCCGCTGGTCTGCTCGCGGTCGGCGATGCCGCCGGCGATGCTTTCCACCTGGCCGGAGAGGGGGGTGTCGCGCAGGCCCATCAGCCGCACCTCGACCGGGTCGCCGACATGGATGCGGGGGATCTTGGTTTCCTCGAAATAGCCCTGCACATGCAGGCTGCTGGCGTCCACCAGCGCCATCACCGGGCTGCCGGCGGCGACATAGGCGCCGGGCCGCAGCGTCAGGTTGGTGATGGTGCCGTCGGCGGGCGCGTGGACCTCGGTGCGCTCCAGGTTCAGCTGCGCCAGGTCCCGCGCGGCGACGGCCTCCTGCCACGCGCCCTCGGCGGCGGCGGCGTCGGAATGCGCCTGCTCGCGCTTCTGGACAGAGACGATCCCCTCATCCAGCCGGTCGTAGCGGCGTTCGTCGCGGCGGGCGCGTTCCAGGGTGGCGGCGCGGCTCTCGACCACGGCGCCCGCCTGCTGCAGGGCAAGCTGGAAGCGCGCGCGGTCCAGCCGGAACAGCGGATCGCCCTTGCGCACGACGGCATTGTCGGAGACCAGAACCTCGGCCACGAAGCCGGAGACGTCGGGGGCGATGCCGATGATGTCGGCGCGGACCCGCCCATCCCGCGTCCAGGGCGCCTCCATGTAGTAGCGCCAGAGCTGCCACCCCACGGCCACCGCCGCGCCGACCAGCAGCAAGGTGACGATGACCCGCACCAGGCGGGCAAAGAACGGCTTCATGACAGGACGAACTCCGAAGCGGCGGTGATGCCGCCGAGCACGAGGACAAAGAGGGCGAAGTCGAAGAGCGGCGCGTGCCAGATCCAGCGGTACAGGCCGGCACGGCGCAACACCCAGCGCAGCAGCACCGTGACGGGATAGGCCAGCAGCGCCCAGACCAGCAGGGCCGGCAGGAAGACGCCGTAAAGGTCGAGTTCCGCGATCATGCGACGAGGTTCCTGACGGGCTCCGGCCGCGGCGCGTCGCCGGGCCGCAGGGCCGGGGGAGCGGCATCGGGGAAGAGGGCGAGGCGCAGGCCGGAGAGGGACAGCGTGGCGCGGCGGGCGGGGCGGGTGTCTACCGCCATGCAGGCGAGCAGGGCCGCATCCAGCCGCTCCAGCAGGGCGGGGGCGGACAGGCGTCCACGCGCTTCGGCCGCCACCGCGGCAAGGGTGGCCTCCGTGGCGGCGCGGGCCGGAGCGGGCAGCTCGGCCATGCGTTCCCGCAGCCGCAGCACGTTCAGCGCGGCCCGCAGGTCGGCCAGTTCGGTTAGCCGCACCGTCTGGGCGTCGAGGGCGGAAAGCCGTGCGGCCAGTGCCTCGAAACGGTCCAGCATGACGCCCAGGATGCGGCGCAGGTCGGCCGGGGCGCGGCCCTCGGCCATGCTGGCCAGGTCGCGCCGGTCGGCCGCGGTCAACCGGCGCACGCGCCAGGAGACGCCGAAGGAACGGACGAGCCGCGCGACGGCAAGGGCCAGGATCAGCCCGGCCGCAGTGGCGAAGCCGCCATCGAGATAGGTCGCGAAGTCCGCCGAGGGCGAATAGGCCTCCTGCAGGCTCATCACGGTGGGCGTGGTGACGGCGACGGCCAGCGCCGGTCCCATCGTCGCCGGCTGCGCGATCAGTGCGCCGGCGATCAGGTAGGTCGGTGCCAGGGCAAGGATCAGCAGGGGGAAACCGTCGATCATCGGCAGGATGGCGAACTGGTAGAGGCCGGCGAGCACCACGGCGATCAGCGAGCCGAGGATGAACTTCTTCAGCGCCGGCGCCGGGTCGTCGAACTGGCCGAAGATGCAGAGCGCCACGGCCCCCATCATCGGCATGCTGGAGCCGTGCGCCCAGCCGGTGCCGATCCAGAAGGCGCAGCCGATCAGCAGCGCCAGCCCGGCGGAGAGGCCGGACAGCCCGACCAGCAATGGATCGACATGGCCGGGCGAGCGGTCCGGCTCGCTGGGCGCCGCTTCCTGCGGGCGTTCGGCCAGCAGGCGCTCGGTCAGCAGGCGGCACTCGCGCCATTGCTCGATCAACTCCCGCAGCCGCTCCAGCAGGCCTTCCCGCACCAGCGCCGCCCAGGGATCGGCGGGAATGCCGCGGCGCTCGACCTCCCGCAGGCGGCCTTCCATCCGATGCGCCGAGAGGGTGCGGGCGGGGCCGGCGGGGGCATCGATGCTCTGCGCCATCCAGCCGGCCATGTCGGCCAGCAGCGGGCGCAGCGCGGCGGCTGCGGCGGGGTCCAGCGCGGCGAGGGTGCGCACGCGCTCGCCGATGGCGGTCAACAGGGTGGGCAGGGCGCGGGCCCGCTCGTGCAGCCGGGGCAGCCAGAGGAGCTGTGCGCTGCGACTCGGGGCCTCGTAGCGGGCCTGCTGGAACAGCGTGAACAGCGCGGCGCCGTCGCGTCCGATGCGGCGGCGCTCGGCGGAGAAGCGCGCCGGGTCATGAGGGGCGGTCAGGCTGTCGGCACCGTAGCGGGCGAGGTCGTTCAGCCAGGCGCGGGTGGCGGCCAGCAGCCGGGGCGCCGAGAGGCGCGGAAACAGGAACCCGTGCATCAGCAGCGCGCAGAGGATGCCCAGACTGGTCTCGATGACGCGGTAGGTGGCGGTGTCGAAAATGGTCTCGGGACTGTCCACGATCGGGAAGCAGATCAGCGCGGCGGTATAGCCCGAGAGCATGAAGCCGTAGGAGCGCTGCGTCGGGTCATAGAGGGAGGCGGCAAGGCACAGGCCGATCCAGAGCGCCACCGCCAGCGAGAACAGGAGGGGCTCGTTGATCAAACTGGGCATCACCAGGACCGAGAAGGCCCCGCCGCAGAAGGTGCCGACCAGGCGCCAGATCGCCTTGGCACGCAGCGCACCCGCGAAGGTCTGCGAGACGATGTAAACGGTGCCCACAGCCCAGTAGGGGCGGGGCAGGTCGAGCGAGAAGGCGATCCACAGCGCCAGCGTGGCAGCGGCGAAGCTGCGCAGCGAAAAGAGCCAGTCGGCCCGACTCGGGAAGCTGGGCATCAGCGCGACTCCCACCGCACGAGCAACGGAAGCCCGGCAAGGCGCGCCGCCGGGGTTAGGGCGGGGGAGAAGAGGGACGGGCAGGCGCAGGGCGGCATGGCAAACAGATAGCAACCTCATTATTAGGGTTCAAAGAATGTCGCCATCCGCGTTGCCGATACCTGCTATTGGCATGACCAGACTGGACAGATTCGCACCCGCTCCAGGGAAACGAACGCGGCGCGCGGCGGTTACGAGCCAACCCGCCCACGGCCGCGACGAGGGGGCCAAGAGGGGCTGCTGCCCCGCCCTGCGGGCGAGCCATGCGCCAGGCGCGATGCGCGATTGTCTGGACTCTGGTGGGGGCCAGGAGTATAGGGCCGCCTCCGCTGCTTTCCCCATGGGCGCGCCTCGCGCGGCCGGGTGGTTGCGGCGTTTCTTCAGGGACGCGGGAGGCCCTCGCCCATTGGCTGGGCCGCCGGAACCGCGCGCCTCTGAGAGTGCAGAGGACGGACCATGGCTAAGAAGATCGTCGGCTACATCAAGCTGCAGATCCCGGCCGGCAAGGCGAATCCTTCGCCGCCGGTGGGCCCCGCGCTGGGTCAGCGCGGCCTGAATATCATGCAGTTTGTGAAGGAATTCAACGCGGCGACGCAGCAGATGGAGCCCGGCACCCCGACGCCGGTCGTCATCACTGCCTATTCCGACCGCACCTTCTCCTTCGTCACCAAGACGCCCCCGAACACCTACTTCCTGCTGAAGGCGGCTAAGCTCGAGAAGGGCAGCCAGACGCCGGGCAAGGGTGGCGTGGTCGGCCGCGTGACCAAGGCGCAGCTGCGCGAGATCGCGGCGACCAAGATGAAGGACATGAACGCCAACGACGTCGAGGCCGCCGTGCGCATGCTGGCCGGCTCCGCCCGTTCGATGGGCATGTCCGTGGTGGAGGGCTGAGGTCATGGCCAAGCAGGGCAAGCGTCTGAAGGCGATCTACGCCGGTCTGGACCGTGACAAGCAGTACGCGCTGGCCGAGGCCATCGCGGCGCTGAAGGCCAATGCCAAGGCCAAGTTCGACGAGACCATCGAGATCTCGATGAACCTGGGCATCGACCCGCGCCATGCCGACCAGATGGTGCGCGGCGTGGTCGGCCTGCCGAACGGCACCGGCAAGACCGTGCGGGTGGGCGTCTTCGCCCGCGGCGCGAAGGCCGAGGAGGCGCTGGCCGCCGGCGCCGACGTGGTGGGCGCGGACGAGCTCGCCGCCGCGGTGCAGGAAGGCAACATCAACTTCGACCGCTGCATCGCGACCCCGGACATGATGGGCCTGGTCGGCCGGCTCGGTAAGATCCTGGGCCCCCGCGGCCTGATGCCGAACCCGCGCCTGGGCACCGTCACGATGGACGTGAAGGGCGCCGTGCAGGCCGCCAAGGCCGGTCAGGTGGAGTTCCGCGCCGAAAAGGCCGGTATCGTGCATGCCGGCATCGGCAAGGTCTCCTTCGCCGAGGAGAAGCTGGTCGAGAACGCGCGCGCCTTCATCGAGGCCATTCAGCGCGCCAAGCCGACCGGCGCCAAGGGCGCCTACGTGAAGAAGGTGGCCGTGTCCTCCTCCATGGGCCCCGGCCTGAAGGTGGACGTCGCCTCGCTGGCCGCCACGGCCTGAGCCGGGGCTAAGAGATACGCGCGCCGCCTCCGGGCGGCCGCGGGCAGGGGGCCTCGGCGCAGGCCGTGGCCCCCGGAACCTGTCCGAGAGCGCATGTGGCCCGGTTTGCGGGCCCTAAGGGGGCATTCGGCCCCGCAGGCGTGAGATGGGGATGCCGAGAGATCGTTGACCGGTGCCGCGCGAGTCGTGGACCGGCGTGATGGGCTTGGTCTTCCGCAGACTCAGACAGGCGAACCGGGGCGAGCCGGGGCTTCTGGCCCGGGTCCGCCCCCGTGTGAACCGGCCGGTCCCCCTCCACAAGGGCCGGTCACCGACGGAGACGGGAGTTGGATCGTACGGAGAAGCGTGCGTTCGTTGCCTCCCTCGCGGAGGTGTTCGCGGATACCTCCTTCGTGCTCGTCGCCCAGAACAAGGGGATGACGGTCGCGGAGGTGAGCAATCTGCGGCGCCAGATGCGGGCGGCGGGCGCGACGTATAAGGTCGCGAAGAACCGGCTGGCCACCCTCGCCCTCGACGGCACTCGCTTCCAGGGCATCTCGCCGCTGCTGAAGGGCCCGACCGCGCTTGCGTGGTCGACGGACCCGGTGGCGGTGGCGAAGACGGCCACGGAGTTCGCCAAGGGTAACGACAAGTTCGTGATCCTGGGTGGGGCGCTGGGAACGCAGACGCTGAACGCCGATGGCGTGAAGGCGCTGGCTTCCCTGCCCTCGCTCGAAACCCTGCGCGCGCAGCTGGTGGGTCTCATCCAGACCCCCGCGACGCGTATCGCCGGCGTGCTTCAGGCGCCCGGTGGCCAGGTGGCGCGAGTGCTGGCGGCTTACGCCAAGAAGGACGAGGCGGCCTAAGCGGCGCCTTTCGCGGAAGACAGCTCCGGGGCCCACGCGGCGCCGGGGATTGCATTCAACATGCCAAGCGACTACATCGAAGGATAGAGAACCATGGCCGATCTCGCGAAGCTGGTTGACGAGCTCTCCAGCCTGACCGTTCTGGAAGCCGCTGAGCTTTCCAAGCTGCTGGAGGAGAAGTGGGGCGTGTCCGCCGCTGCTCCGGTGGCCGTTGCCGCCGCTCCGGCGGCTGGTGGCGCGGCTGCGCCGGCCGCTGAGGAGCAGACCGAGTTCACGGTCGTCCTGGCGAAGTCCGGTGACAAGAAGATCAACGTCATCAAGGAAATCCGCACCATCACCGGCCTGGGCCTGAAGGAGGCCAAGGATCTGGTCGAGGGCGCGCCGAAGACCGTGAAGGAAGGCGTTTCCAAGGACGAGGCCGAGAAGATCAAGAAGGTGCTCGAGGAGAACGGGGCGTCTGTCGAGATCAAGTGAGAGCTTTCCGGCCGAGCGGCGCCTTTCGGGGTGCCGCCTGGCCGGGCAAGACTGAATGCGAGACGGGCGGGGATCCTCTCGGGTCCCTGCCCGCGACTGCGTGGCGCGAAGCCATCTCGCCACGCGCGACGATCGGGGACCCGCCGGCCAGGGCGGTTGGGCCGGAGCGAAGGGAAGCAGGACGGGCATGAACGCAATCACGAAGTCGTTCACCGGGCGGAAGCGCATCCGGAAGTCTTTCGGGCGCCTGCCCGAAGTGGCACCGATGCCGAACCTCATCGATGTGCAGCGCGCCTCCTATGAAGGCTTCCTGCAGATGGGCGTAGACCCGGATGCCCGCACGAATACCGGGCTCCAGGAAGTGTTCAAGTCGGTCTTCCCGATCGACGATTTTGCCGGCCGGGGCCGCCTGGAGTTCGTCCAGTACGAGCTTGAAGAGCCGAAATACGACGTCGACGAGTGCATGCAGCGCGGGCTGACCTTCGCTGCGCCGCTCAAGGTGCGCCTGCGCCTGATCGTGTGGGACGTGGACGAGGACACCGGGTCCCGCTCCATCCGGGACATCAAGGAGCAGGATGTCTACATGGGCGACATGCCGCTCATGACGGACAACGGCACCTTCATCATCAACGGCACCGAGCGCGTCATCGTCAGCCAGATGCACCGCTCGCCGGGCGTCTTCTTCGACCATGACAAGGGCAAGACGCACAGCAGCGGCAAGTACCTCTTCGCCGCGCGCGTCATCCCCTATCGTGGCTCCTGGCTCGACTTCGAGTTCGACGCCAAGGACATCTGCTACGTCCGCATCGACCGCAAGCGCAAGCTGCCGGCGACGACGCTGCTCTATGCCCTGGATTCCGCCCGCACCGAGGCGCTGCGCGCCGAGCGCAGCGAGAACCTGGAGTCCGGCGAGGTCCGCGGCATGGATGCCGAGGAGATCCTGAACACCTTCTACGAGCAGGTGGTGTTCAGCCGTGGTCCGAAGGGCTGGAGCCAGCCCTTCAACCCGGATTCCTTCCGCGGCGTGAAGCTGATGGACAACCTGGTGGATGCGGAGAGCGGCGAGGTGGTCGCCGAACGCGAGACCAAGCTGACCCCGCGCCTGGCCCGCAAGATCGCCGAGGCCGGCACCAAGGAGGTGCTGGTCGGGCGCGCGGACCTGCTCGGCCGCTTCGTCGCCGAGGATCTGGTGGACCTGACCACCGGCGAGATCTGGGCCGAGGCGGGCGAGGAGCTGACCGAACCCAAGCTGGCCGCCATTGAGCAGGCCGGGCTGGACCGGCTGCCGACGCTGGCGATCGGCCAGAATGTCGGCCCCTGGCTGCGCAACACCCTGGCGGTGGACAAGAACGGCTCGCGCGACGAGGCGCTGATGGACATCTACCGGGTCATGCGCCCGGGCGAGCCGCCGACGCCGGAGACCGCCGAGGCGCTGTTCCGCGGCCTGTTCTTCGACGCGGAGCGCTACGACCTCTCCACCGTCGGCCGCGTGAAGATGAACATGCGGCTGGGCTTCAGCCTGGAGGACGTGCCGGATACGGTCCGTGTGCTGCGCAAGGCCGACATCCTGGCCACTGTGCGCACCCTGCTGGAGCTGAAGGACGGCAAGGGCCAGATCGACGACATCGACAACCTCGGCAATCGCCGGGTGCGCTCGGTCGGCGAGCTGATGGAGAACCAGTACCGCGTCGGCCTGCTGCGCATGGAGCGCGCGATCAAGGAGCGCATGGGGTCGGTCGATATCGACACCGTCATGCCGCACGACCTGATCAACGCCAAGCCTGCGGCGGCGGCGGTGCGCGAGTTCTTCGGCTCGTCCCAGCTCAGCCAGTTCATGGACCAGACCAACCCGCTCTCCGAGGTGACGCACAAGCGCCGCCTTTCGGCGCTCGGCCCGGGCGGTCTGACCCGTGAGCGCGCCGGCTTCGAGGTGCGCGACGTGCACCCGACGCATTACGGCCGCATCTGCCCGATCGAGACGCCGGAAGGCCCGAACATCGGCCTGATCAACAGCCTTGCCACCTTCGCCAAGGTGAACAAGTACGGCTTCATCGAGACGCCGTACCGCCTGGTCAAGGAGGGCAAGATCACCGGCGAGCCGCGCTACCTCTCCGCCATGGAGGAGGAGAAGCTGGTCGTCGCGCAGGCCGATGCCGAGGTGGACAACGAGACCGGCGAGTTCCGCACCGACCTCGTCTCCGTCCGCCAGGGCGGCGACTTCCGGCTGGTGAAGCCGGAAGAGGTGACGGCCATCGACGTCTCGCCCAAGCAGCTGGTTTCCGTCGCCGCGGCGCTGATCCCGTTCCTGGAGAACGACGACGCCAACCGCGCGCTGATGGGCTCCAACATGATGCGGCAGGCCGTGCCGCTGGTGCGCTCCGACGCGCCGCTGGTCGGCACCGGCATGGAGGCCGCGGTCGCCCGCGACTCCGGCGCCACCATTGTGGCGCGCCGTGGCGGCGTGGTGGACTCGATCGACGGCGCCCGCATCGTGGTGCGCGCGACGAACGAGGACAGCACAACGCGGGGCGTGGACATCTACCGCCTGCGCAAGTTCCAGCGCTCCAACCAGAGCACCTGCATCAACCAGCGCCCGCTGGTGAAGGTGGGTGACCAGGTGGCGGCGGGTGACATCATCGCCGACGGCCCGTCCACCGAGCTGGGCGAGCTGGCGCTGGGCCGGAACGTGCTCGTCGCCTTCATGCCGTGGAACGGGTACAACTTCGAGGACTCCATCCTGATCAGCGAGCGTATCGCGAAGGATGACGTCTTCACCTCGATCCATATCGAGGAATTCGAGGTGATGGCCCGCGACACCAAGCTGGGCCAGGAAGAGATCACCCGCGACATCCCGAATGTGGGCGAGGAAGCGCTGCGCAACCTCGACGAGGCCGGCATTGTCTATGTCGGCGCCGAGGTGAACCCGGGCGACATCCTGGTCGGCAAGGTGACGCCGAAGGGCGAAAGCCCGATGACGCCGGAGGAGAAGCTGCTCCGCGCCATCTTCGGCGAGAAGGCGTCCGACGTCCGCGACACCTCGCTCCGCCTGCCCCCGGGCACGACGGGCACGGTGGTGGATGTGCGCGTGTTCAACCGCCGCGGCGTCGACAAGGACGAGCGCGCCATGGCGATCGACCGCGCCGAGATCGAGCGGCTCGCCAAGGACCGCGACGACGAGAAGGCCATCCAGGAGCGCAGCTTCCACTCGCGCCTGCGCGAGCGGCTGCTCAACCAGAAGGCCTCGGGCGGCTTCAAGGGCGTCAAGGCGGGCACGCCCATCACCGATGAGGTGCTGGACCAGTTCGCCAAGGCCACCTGGCGCCAGATCGGCGTGCAGGACGATGCCGTGATGGTCGAGATCGAGGCGCTGAAGCGCGAGTTCGACGCCGCCGTCGAGAAGCTGCAGAAGCGTTTCGAGTCGAAGGTCGAGAAGCTGCAGCGCGGCGACGAGCTGCCGCCCGGCGTGATGAAGATGGTCAAGGTCTTCATCGCGGTGAAGCGGAAGCTGCAGCCCGGCGACAAGATGGCCGGCCGCCACGGCAACAAGGGTGTCGTCTCCCGGGTTGTGCCCGTGGAGGACATGCCCTTCCTGCCGGACGGCACCTCGGTGGACCTGGTGCTGAACCCCTTGGGCGTGCCCTCGCGCATGAACATCGGGCAGATCCTGGAGACCCATCTGGGCTGGGCTTGCGCCAATATCGGCAAGTCCATCGGCGAGCTGGTCGAGGACTACCGTCGGGCGGGCGCGGCGCGCGAGGCACTGGTCGAGAAGCTCCGCGAGGTCTACGGCGAGGAGATCTTCGACCGCGACATCGAGGACATGACCGAGGAGCAGCTCATCGAGCTGGGCGAGAACCTCCGCAAGGGCGTTCCCATCGCCACCCCGGTCTTCGACGGCGCGCGGATCTCGGACATCGAGGGCATGCTCTCCCAGGCGGGCCTCGACACCTCCGGGCAGACCATGCTGATCGACGGCCGCTCCGGCGAGCCCTTCGAGCGCAAGGTCACGGTGGGCTACATCTACATGCTGAAGCTGCACCACCTGGTGGACGACAAGATCCACGCACGTTCCATCGGCCCCTACAGCCTGGTCACCCAGCAGCCGCTGGGCGGCAAGGCGCAGTTCGGCGGTCAGCGCTTCGGCGAGATGGAGGTCTGGGCGCTGGAAGCGTACGGCGCCGCCTATACCCTGCAGGAAATGCTGACGGTGAAGTCGGACGACGTGTCCGGCCGCACCAAGGTGTACGAGGCGATCGTCCGCGACCAGGACAACTTCGAGGCCGGCATCCCCGAGTCCTTCAACGTCCTGGTGAAGGAGTTGAAGTCGCTCGGCCTCAATGTCGATCTGGAAAACCGCCCGGCGTGACCATGCCGCAGCGCGAAAACCACACTTTGCTCAGCCGCGTTGGGGCTCCCTCCGGGGAGTCCCTGGCGCGGCGGCCTCACCTTGAGAGGACGGCCGCATGAACGAGCTGATGAAGATCCTGGGCCAGACCGGCCAGGCGATGACGTTCGATCAGATCAAGATCACCATCGCCTCGCCCGAGCAGATCCGCTCCTGGTCGTATGGCGAGATCAAGAAGCCCGAGACGATCAACTACCGCACCTTCAAGCCGGAGCGGGACGGGCTTTTCTGCGCGCGCATCTTTGGTCCGATCAAGGACTACGAGTGCCTGTGCGGCAAGTACAAGCGGATGAAGTTCCGCGGCATCATCTGCGAGAAGTGTGGCGTCGAGGTCACGCTGGCCAAGGTGCGCCGCGAGCGCATGGGCCATATCGAGCTGGCCTCCCCGGTCGCGCATATCTGGTTCATGAAGTCGCTGCCTTCGCGGGTCGGCCTGATGGTCGACATGCCGCTGAAGGACCTTGAGAAGGTTCTGTACTTCGAAAGCTATGTGGTGCTTGAGCCGGGTCTGACCGACCTGAAGCTGCACCAGCTTCTGACCGAAGAGCAGTACGTCAACAAGCAGGACGAGTTCGGCGAGGACGCCTTCTCCGTCGGCATCGGTGCCGAGGCGGTGAAGCAGATGCTCGCTTCCATCGAGTTGGACCGCGAGAGCACCCAGCTGCGCGCCGACCTCAAGGAGACGACCTCCGAGGCCAAGCGCAAGAAGTTGGTCAAGCGCCTGAAGATGATCGAGTCGTTCAAGGAGGGCGGTGCGCGCCCCGAATGGATGATCCTCGACGTCGTGCCGGTGATCCCGCCCGAGCTGCGCCCGCTGGTGCCGCTGGACGGTGGCCGCTTCGCGACCTCCGACCTGAACGACCTCTACCGCCGCGTCATCAACCGCAACAACCGCCTGAAGCGGCTGATCGAGCTGCGCGCGCCGGACATCATCGTGCGCAACGAGAAGCGCATGCTGCAGGAGTCGGTGGACGCGCTGTTCGACAACGGCCGTCGCGGCCGCGCCATCACAGGTGCCAACAAGCGCCCGCTGAAGTCGCTGTCCGACATGCTGAAGGGCAAGCAGGGCCGTTTCCGGCAGAACCTGCTCGGCAAGCGCGTCGACTACTCCGGCCGTTCGGTGATCGTCGTCGGTCCCGAGATGAAGCTGCATCAGTGCGGTCTTCCCAAGAAGATGGCGCTGGAGCTGTTCAAGCCCTTCATCTACTCGAAGCTCGAGAAGTACGGCCACGCCACCACCATCAAGGCCGCCAAGCGGATGGTGGAGAAGGAGCGTCCCGAAGTCTGGGACATCCTGGAAGAGGTCATCCGCGAGCATCCGGTGATGCTGAACCGCGCGCCGACGCTGCACCGCCTGGGCATCCAGGCCTTCGAGCCGGTGCTGGTCGAGGGCAAGGCGATCCAGCTTCACCCGCTGGTCTGCACCGCCTTCAACGCGGACTTCGACGGTGACCAGATGGCCGTGCACGTCCCGCTGAGCCTTGAGGCCCAGCTGGAAGCGCGCGTGCTGATGATGTCCACCAACAACATCCTCAGCCCCGCCAACGGCAAGCCGATCATCGTGCCGTCCCAGGACATCGTTCTGGGTCTCTATTATCTCTCACTGGAGACACCGGAGTTCCGGCAGGCCCAGCAGGAGCTGGAGCAGATCCGGGCGCTGATCGCCGGCGCCGGCGGGAAGACCGAGGCCGAGCTTTCTGAGGCGGAGCGCCAGGCGCTGCTGCACCGTCCGCACGTCTTCGGCGACCTGGGCGAGGTGGAGCAGGCCCTGGCCAGTGGCGCCATCACCCTGCACACGGCCGTCATGGCCCGTGTGCCGGCGCCGGTCGAGGACAATCCAAACCGCCGCGAGACGGTGCTGACCACGGCCGGGCGCATGATGATGGGGGCGCTGCTGCCGCGCGACCCGCGCACGCCCTACAGCCTGGTCAACCGCCAGCTGACCAAGAAGTCCATCTCGGACGTCATGGACGCGGTCTACCGTCACTGCGGCCAGAAGGAGTCGGTGATCTTCGCCGACCGGCTGATGTCGCTCGGCTTCAAGCAGGCGGCCAAGGCCGGCATCTCCTTCGGCAAGGACGACATGATGATCCCCGCCGAGAAGGAGGGGCTCATCAACCGCACCAAGGCTGAGGTGAAGGAGTTCGAGCAGCAGTATCTCGACGGCCTGATCACGGCCGGCGAGCGCTACAACAAGGTGGTTGACGCCTGGTCGCGCTGCACGGACGAAGTCGCCACCGCGATGATGAAGGAGATCTCCCGCCAGGAGGTCGGCCGCGTCACCAACAGCGTGTGGATGATGTCGCATTCCGGTGCCCGTGGTTCGCCGGCCCAGATGCGCCAGCTCGCCGGCATGCGCGGCCTGATGGCCAAGCCCTCGGGCGAGATCATCGAGCAGCCGATCATCTCAAACTTCAAGGAAGGCCTGACGGTGCTGGAGTACTTCAACTCCACGCACGGCGCCCGTAAGGGCCTGGCCGACACCGCGCTGAAGACGGCGAACTCGGGCTACCTGACCCGCCGCCTGGTGGACGTGGCGCAGGACTGCATCATCGTCGAGAACGATTGCGGCACCGAGCGCGGCATCACCGTGCGCGCCGTGATGGATGGCGGTGAGGTGGTCTCCTCGCTCTCCGAGCGGATCCTGGGCCGGACGGTGCAGCGCGAGATCACCCACCCGGACACGGGCGAGGTGCTCCTGCCGCGCAACGCGCTGATCGAGGAAGCCGATGCCGAGCGCATCGAGAAGTCGGGCGTGGAGGAGGTCTATATCCGCTCCGTGCTCACCTGCGAGGCGCGGTCGGGCGTCTGCGGCCACTGCTACGGCCGTGACCTGGCGCGCGGCACGCCGGTGAACATCGGCGAGGCCGTGGGCGTCATCGCGGCACAGTCGATCGGCGAGCCGGGCACGCAGCTCACCATGCGCACCTTCCACATCGGCGGCGCGGCGACTCGTGGCGCCGAGCAGTCGGCGGTGGAGGCAACGGGCGAAGGCACGGTTGTGGTGCTGAACCGCAACGTCGTCGCCAACAGCCAGGGCGCGGCCATCGTGATGGCGCGGAACTGCGAGATCGTGCTCAGCGACTCCAACGGCCGCGAGCGCGCCCGCTACCGCGTGCCCTATGGTGCCCGCCTGCTGGTGGCGGAGGATGGCCTGGCCGTCACCCGCGGCCAGAAGCTGGCCGAGTGGGACCCCTTCACCCTGCCGATCATCACCGAGAAGGGCGGCACCGTCGAATATGCCGACCTGATCGAGGGCGTGACGCTGGTGGAGCGGCAGGACGAGGTGACCGGCCTCTCCTCCAAGGTGGTGGTGGACTACAAGCAGGCCGCCAAGGGCGCCGACCTGCGCCCGCGCATCATCCTGAAGGACGAGAAGGGCAACATCGTCCGGCTCGCGAACGGTGCGGAGGCCCGCTACTTCCTCTCGCCGGACTCGATCCTCTCGGTGGAGAACGGATCTTCGGTGCAGGCTGGTGACGTCATCGCCCGCCTGCCGCGCGAGTCCTCCAAGACCCGTGACATCACCGGCGGTCTGCCGCGCGTCGCCGAACTGTTCGAGGCGCGCCGGCCGAAGGACCACGCGATCATCAGCGAGATCGACGGCCGCGTGGAGTTCGGCAAGGACTACAAGGCGAAGCGCCGCATCCTGGTGGTGCCGGAGCAGGTGGGCGACGAGCCGCCGACCCCGCGCGAATACCTGGTGCCGAAGGGCAAGCACGTCTCGGTGCAGGAAGGCGACTACGTGAAGGCCGGCGACCCGCTCGTCGACGGTCCGCGCGTGCCGCATGACATCCTGCGCGTGCTGGGCGTCGAGGCGCTGGCGAACTACCTGGTGAATGAAATCCAGGACGTCTACCGACTGCAGGGCGTGAAGATCAACGATAAGCATATCGAGGTGATCGTCCGCCAGATGCTGCAGAAGGTGGAGATCCTGGATCCGGGCGACACCACCTTCCTGGTCGGCGAGACCGTCGAGCGCATCGAGTTCGAGATCGAGAACGAGAAGCTCATCGCCAACAAGGAACGCCCGGCGCGGGCCGAGCCGGTGCTGCAGGGCATCACCAAGGCCTCGCTGCAGACCACCAGCTTCATCTCGGCCGCCTCCTTCCAGGAGACGACCCGGGTGCTGACGGAGGCGGCGGTGGCTGGCAAGATCGACCACCTTGCGGGCCTGAAGGAGAACGTCATCGTCGGGCGCCTGATCCCGGCGGGTACGGGCTCCGTGATGAACCGGCTGCGTGCGCTGGCTGCCCAGCGCGACCGGCAGCGGCTGCCGCAGGGCCAGGGCGCGCTGCCCCGGCCCGGCACTCAGGCGGCCGAGTAACGTTTAGAGGTCGCGGAGCGGGGTGGTGGCCTCGTTCCGCGACCAAGCTGAAGCTGTCCGGCGCGACCTGCGCCGGCTGCATGGGAGCCGGGCCCGTTGCGGGCCCGGATTCTCGCGTTAAGGGGTGCGGCGTGCTTGACTCATGGGGGGTCGGCGCGTAGTTTCCGCGCCCTCGACGGGGTCGATCCCTACCTGGATCGGCCTGCGGAGTTCTGGACGACAGGTTCTGAGCCGCCGGTGCCGCCGCCCTCTGGGCAGGCCGAGGCCGGAGGCAGGACACAGGGCCCGATGGATGGCGTGATTGCGCCATTCCTTCGGGCGCTCTTGCTTGGCAAGGGGCCTGGGCGTTGGAAGAAGGGCACGAAGGGGCGTCATGCCGACGATCAACCAGCTCATCGCCACCGGGCGTGAGCCCAAGCCGAGCCGTAACAAGGTTCCGGCGCTGCAGGGCTGCCCGCAAAAGCGTGGCGTCTGCACTCGCGTTTACACCACCACTCCGAAGAAGCCGAACTCCGCGCTGCGTAAGGTGGCCAAGGTTCGCCTGGTGAACGGCTATGAAGTCGTTTCCTACATCCCGGGCGAGGGGCACAACCTGCAGGAGCACTCGGTGGTGCTGATCCGCGGCGGCCGCGTGAAGGATCTTCCCGGCGTGCGCTATCACATCCTGCGCGGCGTTCTGGACACGCAAGGCATCGCCAAGCGGCGCAAGCGGCGCTCGCTGTATGGCGCGAAGCGGCCGAAGTAAGAGGTAGAAGCGATGTCGCGTCGCCACAGCGCCGAGAGGCGAGAAGTCCTGCCGGACCCGAAGTTCGGGGACATCGTGCTCAGCCGTTTCATGAACGTGCTGATGTATGACGGCAAGAAGAGCACCGCTGAGCGGATCGTCTATGCCGCCATGGACACCCTGAAGCGCCGCGGTGGTCCGAACAGCGACCCCCTGCGCCTGTTCCATGAAGCCATGGACAACGTGAAGCCGGCGGTCGAGGTGCGGTCCCGCCGCGTGGGCGGCGCTACCTACCAGGTGCCCGTCGAAGTCCGGCCGGAGCGCCGCCAGGCCTTGGCGATCCGCTGGCTGATCGAGTCCGCGCGCAAGCGTGGCGAGCACACCATGGAGGAGCGCCTTTCTTCCGAGCTGATGGATGCCGCGAACAACCGTGGCACCGCCGTGAAGAAGCGCGAAGACACGCACCGGATGGCCGAGGCCAACAAGGCCTTCAGCCACTACCGCTGGTAACGACACCCGATCGGGGACGAAGACGATGGCGAAAGCTAAGTTTGAGCGGAACAAGCCGCACTGCAACATTGGGACGATCGGGCACGTTGACCATGGCAAGACGTCGCTGACGGCGGCGATCACCAAGGTTCTGGCGAAGTCGGGCGGTGCGTCGTTCACGGCGTA
>DATMFR010000048.1:0-172493 GCA_035556695.1 Roseomonas sp. | reverse complement strand
ATTGATCTGGTCGTGCCCGGCGGAGCCGCTGATCGTCTCCTTGGCGCTGCTGCCCCAGAACTGCTTCGCCCAGCCCGCGCTCTCCGCCGGCGCGCCGGAAGAGGGCGTCGGGGTGCTCGGCGCCGGGGTGCTCGGCGTGGTTTCCACCGGGGCGGTCGGGGTGATGGGGTCATCGGCACCCGGCGGCTTGCCGGCCGTCGCGTCGCCACCATTCTGCGTGGGCACGTCCGGCATGGCTTCGGGAACCGGCACGGGCACGTTGCCGGCGCCGCCGAAATTCGCCCAGGTCATGTCGCCCGAGCCCCAGTCCTTGAAGGCGGCCTTGAAGGCGGCGCCGGTGTTCGCGTCGGTGCCGTCGGACAGCTTGCCGGGGTAGGCGGAGTCGGAGTCCCAGTAGCTCTGCAGGACCACGTTGTGGCTGTCGAACCACTGCTTGGCGAGCTGCACGAAGGGCGCCGCGTTGTTGCCCGTCACGCCCCACTCGGAATAGGCGGTCGGCTTACCGTGCGCGGCGGCGAAGTTCTCCAGCCACTGCAGGCCGTACTTCTCGTCGCGGATCTGGTTGAATGCCTTCACCGGGTCACTGCCCTGGTATTCCGGCTTGTAGTAGAAATCCATGCCGATGACGTCGACATACTCGTCACCGGGGTAGATCTTGGCCGGGTCGATGCCGCCATTCGCGTGGTTGATGTTCCACTCGAACTGGAAGCGGTCGGAAACCTGCTTGAAGGTGCTCGACATCTGGCGGAAGGCGCCCTTGAAGGCTTCCTCCTTGCCGATCGCGTTCCAGAAGAACCAGTCGCCGTTGGCTTCCCAGCCGGTGCGGATCATGATCGGTCCGTCGCCCGGCGTACCCTTGAGGATCGCCTCCGCCACCTGCTTGTAATAGGTGTTGTAGGCCCCGCTGGAAGCAGTGCCGAGATTGCCGGCCTTGCTGATGATCGGCACCGACCACTGCACGTCGATGCCGGTCGACTTCCACAACCCAGCCTGCCAGCTCGCCGAGGAGACGTAATCCGTCCAGTTGGAGTAGCCGACAACGCCGTGGACATAGTCCGGCTTGTCGCCCAGCCAGGAGGAGAACTTGTTCAGGTCAGACGTGCTGTTGCCGACATAAACACCGAAGGCAGTCATGGGGGAAGTCCTTCCGAGGGGGGCTCAGGGGTGCCGCCCTCTCGGGCCGCTCACGATAATGTGAGCGGAACTTCTTAAGCGTTTGTTACTCGCCTCACGGTTTAGTGAGGAAAATTTTATGGCGCCTTTTTGGTGTGGTGATGCGCCTCCGGGGCCGGCTGACGAGCAGCCGGACAGCTGGCCCCGGCGCCCTTGCTTGACCGGCACGGCACCTGTCCGGCCCTAGGAGTCTCGAACAAGGCACTAGAAGAAAACGATTTTTAGGAAAGTAGCCGCATGTGAGGCCGGATGAGAGAGGGCCTGCTCCTACAGCCAGCCAGGCTTTGGCCTGGCCATTGGCCTCCGCTGGAAGGCAGGGCGGGCAGGAGCCGGCGGCCATCGGCCAGGCATTGACACAGGCGAAACAAATGAACCCCAGACAACGTCCGGCTTGACGAAGCCCTGGGACCGCTCCGCCGCTCGGGACAAGCGGTCCGCAGGGCCGGCGAAACGGCCTATTCGAGCCGGATGTTGTTCTTCCTGGCGATCCCCGCCCAGCGGGTGACCTCCTCCGCCAGGAAGGCCCGGAACGCCTCGGAGGAGCTGCCGACAGGCTTCGTCCCCGCCGCGGTCAGCTTCTCCGCCACCTCCGGGGAGGCCATGGCCTCCTTCACCCGCGCGTTCAGCAGGCTGATGATGGCGGGGGGCGTGCCATGGGGCGCGAGCAAGCCATACCACTGGCTCACCTGGAAGTCCGGGATGCCGGCCTCGGCAAAGGTCGGGACATCCGGCAAGGAGGGCAGCCTCTGGGCGGCGGCCACCGCGAGGGGCCGGAGCTT
The DNA here is from genome assembly GCA_035556695.1 of Roseomonas sp. Classification (GTDB taxonomy): domain Bacteria; phylum Pseudomonadota; class Alphaproteobacteria; order Acetobacterales; family Acetobacteraceae; genus Pseudoroseomonas. The sequence continues at coordinate 170,541 of DATMFR010000048.1, read as the reverse complement.
GCCCGGCTCCAGCAGCGATCCCGCCCCCTGCTGGCTGATGAAGATGCTGTCCAGGCGCCCGGCCACCACATCGGCCAGGGCAGGCGCCGCGCCGCGGTAGGGCACATGCAGCATGCTGATGCCGGTCTGCGCGTTCATCAGCGTCATGGCCAGGTGCTGCATGCCGCCGGGGCCGTTCGAGCCATAGGTCAGCTTGCCCGGCCGCGCCTTCGCCGCCTGCATGAAGCCCTCAAGGTTCTCCACCGGCAGGCTGGGGCTGACCACCAGCAGGAAGGGCTGCACGGCCAGCAGCGAGACCGGCTCGAAATCCTTCTGCGGGTCATAGGCCAGGTGGGGCGTCACGGCGGGGTTGATGGCATGGGTGTCCGCCAGCGCCACCAGCAGGCTGTAGCCATCGGGCTCCGCGCGCGCCACCGCCTCGCTGCCGATGGCGCCCGAGGCGCCGCCCCGGTTCTCCACCACCACCGGCTGGCCGAGGCTCCGCGAGAGCCTGTCGGCCAGCAGGCGGCCGATCAGGTCCGCCGAGCCGCCGGGGGGATAGGGCACCACCATGCGGACCGAGCGCTGCGGGTACTCGCCGGCCATGGATGGCGCGGCAAGGGCCGTCATGCCAAGCAACAGCGCGAGGGCTATCTTTCGCAACATTCCTTGTTTCCTCCTTGGACAATGGCCAATGCCTCAGGCGGCGACGTTCTGCCTGCGTCGCTCGATGACGGCATCCTGGCTCCGCAGCACCGCCTGCACCGCTCCGATATCGAGCTGCGACGGGCTGATCCCTTCCATGGCCGCCAGCGCCGCCATGGTGCCGGCGGCATGGCCGGTGGCCATGCAGACCGGCTGGCCACGCGCCGAGGCGGCCGCCGCATGGCTCGCGGAGATCGCGCGGCCGGCGACCAGCAGATTGCTCAGGCCGGTCGGGATGAGGCAGCGGGCGGGAATGCCGTAGGAGCGGTTGATCTTCGAGAGGTCGGTGCCGCCGCCCGCCACCTTCGCCGCGCCCCCGGAGGCCTTGCCGCCGACATCGTGGATGTCGAGCGGGTAGGCGCCGCGCGCGACCTGGTCCTCGAAGTCACGGCCGGTGACCACGTCCTCCCGCGCCAGCACGTAGCCGCCCTGCACGTGGCGGGTCTCGCGGATGCCGACCTGGAAGGGGCTGGAGACCACGTAGCAGTTCTCGAAGCCCGGCAGGTATTTGCGCAGGAAGCGCGTGCCCTCCAGGATCTGAAGCTGGGTCTCGATCTCGGCGCGCGTCAGGTCATCCGGGTCGGTGCCGTCGATGCCGTGCACGCGGGTGATGTTGATGGTCACCTCGCGGCGGCCGGGCAGTGGGTTGAAGCCCATGTCGTCCCGCGGGATGGTGTAGTCGCCGGCGGCGCGGGCGCGACGGATCAGGCTGCGGAAGCCCGCCACGCCGACGCCCGGACGGCTGCGGAACTTCTCCACCGTGTACTCGTCGCCGACATAGCCCTCGGGCGTCTCGAAATCCTCGGGGTGCTCTTCCAGATAGGCCCAGGTGCGGTCCAGCTCGACGCCGCCGACGCGGAAGATGGCCGAGACCGGCTGCACCTGCCCGTCCCCTTCCCGGCCATAGGTGAAGCGGGCGCCGGACAGCGCCGCCAGGTCGCCATCGCCGGTGCAGTCCACGAAGCACTTGGCCGGAATGACCTCCAGCCCTGCCTTGTTGGCGACGCGGATCGCCTGGACGGTGGCGCGATCGGTCAGGGCATCCACGAGGTAGCTGTGCAGCAGCAGGTTCAGCCCGGATTCCCGCACCATCTCGATGAGCGTCAACTTCATCGCCTCGGGGTCCTGGCCCATGATGGAGCCGTGGCGGGGGTGCTGCGTCACGGGAGTCGCGCCGTCCATCCGGCGAGCGCGGGCGATGAGTTCCTCGCCGATGCCGCCGAGGGTGCGACAGCCCTCCCCGTCATTGATCCCCTTCAGCGACATGCCCAGGGTCAGGACGCCGCCAAGGCTGCCATACTGCTCGACCAGCAGCGCCCTTGCGCCGCTGCGGGCGGCGGCGATGCCGGCCATGGCGCCCGCGGTTCCGCCGCCCACGACGACGACGTCGTAGCCCTCCCGAAGCCTCATTGCATCAACCCCTTGATGGATTTTCCGGACGCTGGCTTGTTGGCTGGGCGGCCGCTGTGCACCGCCTTAAATCATGTTGTCATAACAAATGGAGTGCCACAATGGGTATGGCCGCGGCATCCTCGGGTTCCCTGGTTCCGCTCTACCGGCAGGTTTCGGAGAAGCTGATCGCCGCCATCATGGAGGGCGAGTTCCCGCCCGGTCATGCCTTGCCGGTGGAAAGCGAGCTTTGCGCCCGCTTCCAGGTGAGCCGTATCACCATCCGCAAGGCGCTGGACGAATTGCTGGAGCGGCACCTGATCGTGCGGCGGCGGGGCGTCGGCACCTTCGTGCGCGAGGGGCAGCAGGATGGCTGGTCCGTCACCCTGACCGGCACGCTGGAGGAGGTGCTGGCGCCGCACCGGCTGGCCATCCTGCGGGAGGCCATGGAAGCTCCGCCGGCGGAGGTGCTGCGCTTCGCCGGCCTGCCTGCCGGCACCCGGCTCAAGCTTTTCGAGGGGACCAACTACGTCGCCAGCGGCACGCCGCTGATGCACCTGCACTACTACTTCCCGCCCGGCGTGGGGGAACGGCTCTCGGCGGAAGGCCTTTCCGGCGCGACGCCGCCCTTCCGGGCGGTGGAGAAGCTGCTGGGCCTGCGGATCGACCATGCGCAGCAGGTGACGGAGGCGATGCTGGCGCGGGGCAGCGTCGCGCAGGGCCTGGGCCTGGCCGAAGGGAGCGCCGTGCTGCGCGCCATCCGCGTCTACTACGACCCGCAGGGAAAGCCGGTCGAGATCCTCGACGCGGCTTATCATCCCGAGCACTACCGGCTGACAGCCACGCTCTATCCTAGCGCGCGGCGCCCCGGCGCGGCGCGCGCCGGGGGCTGAACGCCGGCCTAGCCGGCGACGAGCATGGCCATGCCGTCGCGCTGCGGGTCGGCGCCGCCATCCAGCCGGCCGTCCTGGATGCGGATGCCGTGCAGCGCGGCGAAGGCGTAGGTCTGCGGGCTGCGCTTGACCGTGTAGCCATCTGCCTCCAGCGCGTCCGTCACCGCCAGCGGCACGCGGTTGGCGACGTCGATGCTGTCGGAGACGGCCATGATGCGCGGCGCCGCCACCGCCTCCAGCATGGACATGCCGAAGTCGATGACGTTCATGATGCCCTGCGCCACTGCCGGGGCGATGTAGCTGCCGCCCGGCGCGCCGATGACGATGTGCGGCGCGTCGTCCTTGAAGACGATGGTGGGCGCGGCGGAGCTGGCGCGGCGCTTGCCCGGCGCGATCGAGGCGGCGCGGCCCGGGCGCGGGTCGAAGCGGCTCATCGTGCCGTTGTAGATGAAGCCCAGACCCTCGGTGATGGCGCCGGAGGGGCTGCCCAGCGTGTGGGTCAACGCCACGGCGTTACCGTCCTTGTCCACCACGGAGATGTGGGTGGTGTCGCGCTCGGACTTGTCGAGGCGCTTCACCCGCGCGCGCTCGCCGCGGCGGATGCTCGCCGCCTGCTCGGCCGCGTACTCCCTGGAGATCAGGCGGGCCACCGGGACATCCACATAGGCGGGATCGCCCATGTGGTTGTCCTTGTCGATGGTCATGCGCTTCATCGCCTCGGCCAGCAGGCGCACATGCTCGGCGCTGTTGTGGCCGAGGGCACGCAGGTCGAAAGCCTCCAGCATGTGCAGGATCTGCAGCATCAACATGCCGCTGGCCGGCGGCGGGCTGGTGGAGATGCGGTGGCCGCGGTAGGAGCCCCAGATCGGCTCCACCACCGAGAGTGTATAGGCGGCGAAATCCTCCTTGCGGAGCAGGCCGCCCTTCACGGCGAAGTCGGCCGCCATCTCCTCGGCCAGCTCGCCGTGGTAGAACAGCTCCGGGCCGCCCTGGGCCAGGCGCTCCAGGGTGCGCGCCATGTCCGGGTTGTGCAGCATGTCGCCGGGGCGCTTGGCACTGCCGTCGGGCCGGAAGTAGATGCGGCGGCCGGTCTCGGTCAGGCGCAGCTTGTCGGCGGTGTTCACTTGGCCGCTGCCGGACTGGTCCTGCGTCCAGAACCAGTGCATGTGCGGCCGCACCATGACGCCGCGCTTCGCCTGCGCGATGGCGGGGGCCATGACATCGGCCCAGTCCAGCGTGCCGTAGCGGGAGAGCGCCTCGGCATAGCCCTTGACGTTGCCCGGCGTGCAGACGGCGAGAGGCCCCTGCTCGCTGATGCCGCCCTCCAGCAGGAAGGCGAAGCCGTCGCGCGACTGGCCGCGCAGCTTGTCCGTCCACATGTCCGGCGTCGCCGCCAGGGGCGCGCGGGCATAGAACTCCAGCACCTCGTGCTGACCGCGCCGGGGCATGTAGACCTGCATGGAGCCGAAGCCGCCGATGCCGCACATCAGCGGATCGACCACGCCCTGCACGAAGGCGCAGGCGATGGCGGCGTCTACCGCATTGCCGCCGCGCGCCAGCACCGCCGCGCCGGCTTCCACCGCCTCCGGCTGCGGCGCCACGATCATTCCGGGCATGGTCAACCCCCCCGCTTCGTCTTGAGCACGCCGGCCAGGAAGTCCTTCACCCGGTCCAGCACCTTGATGCGGTCATGCGAGACGCCGGGCACCAGGTCGAACTGCACCTTGACGCCAGCCTTCTCGAAGGAGGCCGCCAGGGCGCGCAGGCGCTCGGGGCGGGTGCGGCCGGCGTCGTTGGCGCCTTCCATCCAGTAGGTGCCGCCGGGCTTGTGGGTGATCTCCCAGGTCTCCAGGTCGGCATCGCCCACCACCATCTGCACCGGCACCTTCGCCAGCGCGGCCGCATCGAAGGCGATGCCGAACTTCTCCTTCAGGTTGCGGATGCCCACCCACCAGTCGCGGTCCGGGTCCAGCAGCGTGACGGAGCCGGAGGCGCCGATCGAGGCGGCCCAGAGCTTCTCCGGATGCAGGATGGCGAAGCGATGGGTGAAGTGCCCGCCGCCGGAGAAGCCGAACATGGCGAATTTCGACCAGTCCTGGCCGTACTTCTCCGCCACCTCCTCGACCATCTTCAGCACCAGCAGGTCGTAGCGGATGTCGCCCTCCTGCATATACTTGTAGCCGCTGCGCGCGCCATCGCCGAGCACGCCGACCGGGAAGATCGGGCAGAGGATGGCGACGTCGTTCCACTTGCCGAACTCGGCGAAGCCGTCGCGGAAGTCGAGGAAGCTGGTGCGGCCGGTGCCGTGCACGGCGACCAGCAGGTCCACCTTGGCCCCCTTCCCCACCTGCGGCGGGACATAGAGGCAGTACTGGAAGCGCGGATCGGCCTTGCAGGCGAAGATCACGGTGGGGCCGAGATCGTAGATGGCGCGGGCGCGGGCGGTCGCCTCGGGGGTCGCGGGGGCGTCGGTCATGCTGGTGTTCCTCAGGCCCGGCCGATGCCCATGGCGAGCGTGTACTGGTCGGCGCGCGTCTCGTAGGTGATGCCCTCGCGCGCCGACCAGACGGAGACCTCGTGGTGCAGCGGCAGCAGGGCGTAGTCGGTGAAGGTAATCTCGCTGGCGCGGGCGAGCAGCGCGTTGCGCTTGTCGTCGTCCATGGTGACGAGCGCCTGCTTCACCAGCCCGTCCAGCTCGGGGTTGGCGTAGCGGCCGGAATTGCTGGCGCCCATGCCGGCGGTGCGGTCATAGGTGGCGACCAACGCCTTCAGCGGGTTGGAGGTCTCGCCGGTGTTCACGCCCCAGGCGCCGAGCGAGAGGCTGAACTCGGCATTGGCGTTCTGCTTGGAATAGACCGTCCAGGGCATCACCTCGGCGCGCGTCTGCAGGCCGATGCGGGTGAACATCTGCGCCACCGCCTGCACGATCTTGGCGTCGTTGATGTAGCGGTCGTTCGGCCCGTGGATGGTCAGGCGGAAGCCCTTGGGATAGCCGGCTTCGGCCAGCAGCGCCTTCGCCTTCGCGACGTCATAGGGCACGACATCCACCTTCTCCGAGGTGCCGGCGCCGCCCTTGGGCAGGAACTGGCTGGCGATGACGGCATTGCCCTCCATCACCCGCTCGGCCAGCGCCTCGCGGCTGATCGCCATCGAGAGGGCCTGCCGCACGCGCTTGTCCTTCAGCGGGTTCTTCGGCAGCGGCTTGCCGTCATTGTCGGTGATGAAGGGGGTGACGTCGCGGTGCTGGTCCATCGCGAAATAGACGAAGCGGCTGGAGATGCCGCGGATCAGGTGGAAGCCGCTGGCCCCCTTCACGCGCGAGAGGCTCTCCGGCGGCACCGCCTCGATGATGTCGAGGTCGCCGGCCAGCAGCGCCGCCATGCGCGCGCCGTCATCGGTGACGAGGCGCAGAACCACTTCCTGCCAGGGCAGCTTGCCGCCCCACCAGGAATCGTTGCGCGCGAGGCGCAGATGGCTGCCGGGCACGTATTCCTTCAGCACCAGCGCGCCGGTGCCGATGGCGGCCTTGCCGTTGTTGAAGTCGCCGGTCGGCGCGTCCTTGTAGGCGGCGCTGATGATGCGGATGCGGCTGAGGGAGTTCAGCAGCAAGGGATCCGGCCCATTGGTCTCGATCAGCAGCGTGTGCGGGTCCTTGGCCGTCATCGCCTTGATGCTGCGCGTGTAGGTGCGGAAGGAGGCGGTGCTCGGCAGGTCGTTGGCGCGCTGCAGGGAGACGATGGCGTCCTCGGCAGTGAAGTCGCGGCCGTCGCTGAACTTCACGGGGCGCAGGCGGAATTCCCAGTGCGTGTCGTCCAGCACCCGCCAGGACTCCGCCAGCCCGGGCTTGGATTCCGACTTCGGATCGTTGGTAACCAGCGCGTCGAAGATGTGGCTGGCCACCGCGTTGTTGGGCGCGTTGCTCTGGAAGTGCGGGTCGAGCGTGGTGTTCGGCGCGGCCATGCCGACGCGCAGCGTTCCGTCCTTGCCCGCGCTCTGGGCCAGGGCGCTCTCTGCCCAGCCGGGAAACTGAGAGGCGGCGGCACCGCCGAGCATGGCGCGCGTCAGCCAGCGGCGGGTGGGACGGAAGTTGTGCATGGACGTTGATCCTGACCGGTCGGGAGGACGTGGCGGCACACCGGATCGCACCGCCATTTCAGGACACCATCAAAACTGGTACCAATTTTGGTGTCAATCAGCCATCGGCGCCCAGGCACGGCCCGGCGTAGCCGCCAGGCTACGCGGCGACGGGCGGATATGCGCCCGCACCACAGCACAAAAGGTCTCCCGGTCATTCGCCTCCAGCGCATCCACCATGGCATGGTGGTGCCGGGCGGACTCCTCGACCCAGCCGCGCTCGTGCCACTGCGTCATCGGCGCGGAGGGCATGCGCAGACGCGTCTCGCGGATCAGCCGCACCAGTTCGGCATTCGGGCAGAGCTCCAGCAGGGCGGCGTGGAAGGCTTGGTTGGCCTCGTGCTGGTCCAGGATGGAGCGATGCTCCACCGCCAGGCTGAAAGCCTCCGCGAGGCTTCGTAGCCGGAGCAGCATGGCGGCGTCGGCACGGCCAACCATGGCCTCGGCCGCGGCGCCTTCCAGAATCAGGCGCACCTGCCGCAACTCGTCCAACTGCTTCGGATCGAGCGGACGCACCCGGTAGCCAGAGTTATGCACCTGCTGGACCAGCCGTTGAGCCACGAGCTTGTCCAGCGCACGACGCACGTCGCCTCTGCTGCGGCCGTAGCGCTCCTGCAGGGCGATCTGCTTCAACCAGGTGCCAGGTGGCAACAGACCGGCATGAATGTCATGCGCGATCGCGGTTTCCAGCGCGCGCAGCGCACCCTCTGCCGTTGCATCGGCCGTAGGGCTTTTGGCCATGCGGAAGCGGTCTCCTTTCCAGTACGAGCGCCGGGGGTATAGAGCCAGGGACAGGGTGGCCGCCATGCTTCCAGACAGGCCGGGATCGCGTTGGCACCAATATCGGTGTCAAGCCGGGACAGCGCATTGGACGCTGTCCGGGTGAGCCCGAAGCTCTGCCGTCGGGCCATGCCTGTGCGGTGGAAGACCTTTTCCTCGTCGGCCTGAACAGCTTGCGCTCAGCCGGTGCGCGCGGGACGGGGGTTCAGTGCACCCCTGCCCCACTGCGCCGGGTGTGCGCTGAACCTACTGCGGCCAGATCCCGGGTCGTCCACCCTGATCCTGTCGGTTCATCTCGTTGGCTGCGAGGGAGGCGGCGAAGCTCGCCTGCGGCAGCCGCGGAAGGTTCGCCAAGCGCGCAAGCGTCGCTTGCCCGCCGGCGGGAAAGAGCGGGGAGGAGAGAAAGCGCCCCGCCGCCGCGGCATCGCCGGCGCGAAGGGCACGGGAGGCGCCGTAGAGCGCATCCACGACGGGTTGGGCAGGCGCCTCCGCGGCAATTCCAACCACGTTCCTGACTTCCTGGAGGCCACGGCGCAACTCCACCCCGACCAAGGGTGAAAAACCCACCCAGCGAGGGCCTGTCGGGATCTCGACCGTGAGGTACTCGTAGTTCGCGATGGTCCGTGCCGCCTCGGCCGGGTTCCCCGCCAGGGTCGAAGGATTGCCAAGATTGTAGGCGGTGCTGATGATGGCCGCCCGCGTCGGATCGCCAGCTCCTTCGACGGCATCCGCGGGCAGGCGGACAGAGGCTGGCGGTGGTGAAGATCCCGCACACCCTCCAAGCAACAGTAGAACTCCCAGCAGCATCCGCAGAGAGCGGCGCCAGCCGGGAATCACGTCCCTGGCCGAATCCAGGACTATTGACGACGGCATGGATGCCTCGCGAGAACGGGGATAGCCGGTCCACTGCGTTACTGTGCCACACCCCGGCACCACAGTCTTGCCCGTAGTGCATGGAACAGGACCGCACTCCCTTTCGTGAGGCGCGGAATGCTTGGCCATTGGCAGGAGGGGGGCGGCGGCGGCTTCCGGCGCAGCCGCCTGCCTCCCCCACGACGGAGGGGGCGGCCGGGAAGAAGGCGGCGGAACCTCGCCAGCACCCACCGCGAAAGCCGGTCTGCCGCCCAGGGATGGTACCGCCGCCGGTCTGCTGAACCTCAGCGCGCCAGCGGCTCCACAGCCACCGCGACGGACTCGGTATAGACCAGATCCACGCGGTCTCCTGGCTTCAGCGTGTCGAGGAAGCGCTGGGCATCCGGATCACGGACCATGACCGTTCGGGCAGCATTGGCAGGCCCCGTGAAGGTGACGGTGTGGTTGGCATGGTCCACCGCTTCGATCATGACCGTCGCCTGCATCTGGCTGCCGAGCGTGCCGGTGGGCCGCGAGCCCTCAGGCGCATGCCGCGCGATGCCACCGCGCTCCGTCACCGTGCCTCCGCCACCCTCGCCCGGCTTGGCCAGGCTGGCCGCCAGGGCCTCGATGTAGCGGACCACCACGCGGTCGCCCGGCTGGACGCGGTCGAGGTTCTCCACCGCCGGGCCGGCCTCCACGTTGAACAGGCGGCCGCCGGCGCCGCGCAGCACGACCTCGCGCGTCTGCCGGTTGATGGACTCGACGGTCGCAGCGACCTCGGTGGTGTAGGCGACGGTCGTGCCGGGCTGCTGCGAACCGCGCTGGCTGGCCTGCGCGCAGGCGTCGCGCGTGGTGGCGGGTACTGCGACCAGTGCACAACCAGCCGCGAGGACCAGGTACCGTGCCGTCCTCATCATGCTCGATCCTCCTTCTTGTTGAATGGTCTGGCCCTGCATGGAGGAGGAGGGAAAGCCCTCGCGGCTCAACTCCTTTCCCTCCCCTCCAAGCCGGACCGACCGGTACGGGCCGGCGCCCTGGAAAACTCGCTCATATCAGCGGAACGCCATCCAGGGTGTAGCGATAGCCGTTGCTGGCGCGCATGTCGGTGCAGGTGCGGGGGTAGCCACCAAGACGGAGCAAGCCTCTGCCCACCTCGCGCGTCAGCGCAGCGCCAATGGCGGCCGGACCGGGAGACCGCCGCCTGATGGCGGAAGGCCCAATCCGATTTGGCTCCTACTGCGACATGCCTCTTTACTTCCTCACCCGGTAAAGTCCTGAACCTATCCGGTGACGGGTGCCACACGATCCATGCAGATCCGGCAAGCGCCGCCGAAACATGCAGTATGTCGCCACAATGCACCTCCTCCCAGAGGAGAGAGGGAGACATTGCGGCTTTCCTCAGCCGCAGCCCGGGAGCTGGCCGCCCACCGCTGGCTGCTCCGGCGCGAGGCTGGTCCGGGAGGCGCCGGCTCACTGTGAGGAAGCGTCCTGCCCCCGTGCTCCAAGAACTGTATAGGTCGCACCAACATCTGGAAGAATTGAAATTATTATCGAAATTCCTCTGAATTTTCCTGAAGAAAAACGGTTTCCTTCGATCTCTCCGGCATTCCTGAACCGGATGGATCGCGACGTCACGACACGCTGCGCAGCCGCGGTCCAATGGGTGGGGAGAGGTTCCTCTTGCCCTGCATCACCTGCCGGATGCCAGGGCAAGAGGCAACACCATCCCCTTCCACGCCGGCCAAGGGGCCGCGGAAGCTTGGGGCCGGGAAGATCGATCAGACCAGAAGCACGCCGTCCAGTGCATGACAGTAGCCGTTGCTGGCACGGATGTTGGTGTAGGTGATCGGATAACCCGCCAGGCGGGGCAGGCCACTGCCCATCTCAAGCGTCAGCGTGAAGCCGGCCTTGGTCTTCACCTGCACGAAATCCGTTGACGACCCCTGCTGGGCGAAGACGTTGCTGATCATGCCGGAGTAGTCGGTGATATGGTTGAGAACGATCTGCCGCGCATACTCCTTGTCACGACGGAAGCGCTCGACCACCAGCGCGGGCACTCGCTCGACGGCAGCATTCAGCGGAATGAAGAATCCGAACTCGCCTGGAGCACTGAATTCCTCCTCCAGATTGTGATTCTTGACGACCTGCGCGAATATCGAGACGTAGCGCGCGGAGCCGATGAGATCGAGGGCGCTGCGGGACTGTGCCACTGCTGGCGTGGAGCGGAGTGACAGGACTGCCGGCGCAAGTGCGGCGCCGGCGGCAGCCACGCCAAATGACCGGCGGCTGATGGCATCCGCCTCAATCCGGCTCGACTTTCGGTGCAGCATGCTTCTTCCTTTCCTCGCCTGATAAGGTCCTGCACATCGTGTGGCGGCTGCCACACGATTCACGCGGCTTCGGCCGGCGCAGCGCGCTGCTGCGATGCATGCTCTTCCTGAAGGAGAGAGCATGCATCGCGGCCTCCATTATCTGCAGCCCAGCGGGGTCGCCGCCCAGGTGCAAGGCTGGTCCGGCACGCGCCCGGCACGCCGTCAGGAAATCTCCTGACACAGCGATCCAGGAATCATACCGTCACGCAAATTACTTGAAGAATCGAAAACCCTATCGAAAATCGCGGCAACATTGCGGAACTCCCGAAATTTCCGAACAATCCACTCCGGAAATTTCGGCGCACCCTCATTCTTTCCGGATACGATGGATCGTGACGCCGCGATACGATGTGCATCCATCATCCAACCGGCGAGGGCAAGGATTCCTGGTTCCAGGCGCCGTCCGCTGGACGCCGCAGGCCGAGATCTCCGTCCAAAGGAGAATATGCATGTCCATCATTCCCGCTTTGGCACTTTCCATCATTTCCGCCAGCGGCTGGACCTATGCCCAGTGGCGCTCCACCAGCCCGGCGGCCGCCCCGCTGAGCCGCAGTGACCTCGACCGGCAAAGCGCCGCCGCCAACAAGCTGCTGCAGGCCACCCCCCCGCCTGTAGGGCGAAGCGAGACCTGGACGAACCCGGCCACCGGCCGCAGCGGCAACATCACGCTTCTTGATACCTCGCAGGGCCGGCGAGGCCCCTGCCGCAGGTTGCAGTTCGAAGTCACAGGCCGGGAGGACGCGACGTCCTATGTCTTCAAGCTCTGCCAGGTCTCAGGAGGGCAATGGAAGATCATGGAGTGAGCCTGGGCAGGAAACTGGCCTACAGCGCCTCTCTCAGCCAGCCGCGATGTCCTGGTCCTGCCGGCGCAGGTCAACCGCGCGCCAGGCGCGCAGCAGGGTGAAGGCCACGGCGAGCAGCGCGGGCCCGATGAACAGCCCCAGGAAGCCGAAGGAGAGAAAGCCTCCGAACACCCCGAGAATGACAAGGGTGAGCGGCATGGAGATCCCTCGCCTGATGAGCAGCGGGCGGATCAGGTTGTCGCTCGCCGAAACCATCACCGCTCCCCAGACCAGCAGGAAGATCCCCCAGGCCGGCTGGCCCTGGAGGAAGAGCCACCAGGCACCACCGCCCCAGACAACGATGATCAGCGGTGCGCCGATCTGGCTGATGGCAAGCAGCATGACCAGGAAGCCAAGCAGCCCTGGTGCCGGCAGGCCGGCGATGATGGCACCCACGCCCATGAGGGCGCCCTGGATGAACGCAGTGCCGACCACGCCATAGGCAACGCTGCGCAGGGAGCCAGCGGCCGCCTCAAGAGCCTCGGTCGCCGGCCTGCCGCCGAGCCGGCTGACCACGTCGTGCAGCACGGCGCCCAAAGCATCGCCATTGGCCCAGAACATGGCCGCCACGATGAGCGACAGGACGAACTGCAGCACGCTGTCGGCCAGGGCACGGGCGGCGGCGAGGACGCTCTCCCGGATCCATTCCGCATAGGGTTCCAGCACGGCACTCAGGTTGCCGCCACTTCCGGCGACGTCCTGCCAGCTGCGGGCCAGGGGGCTTCCCACCACCGGCAACGCGGCAATCCAGTCCGGCGGCGTGGTTGAGAGGCCGGCGAGGGCCAACTCCAGCTGGCGTCCGGCCTCCGCCAGCCGGGCGGTGAGGCGCGGTGCCGCTGCGAGGAGCGGCAGGCCGATCAGCAGGAGCGCGGCCAGCAGCATCAGCAAGGCGACGGTCGCATGGCCGAGGCCGGCGCGGACAAGCATCCTGCGCAAGGGCCAGGTTGCAATGGCCAGAATGGCGCCGAACAGCAGCGCGGTCGCAAGCGGCCTCAGCACCAGGAAGACTCCCAGGACCAGGCCGCCGAGCAGCATCACGATGATCGTGTGCTCGATCAGTGCCACGGTGGCGCTGGCGGCGACTTCCGGCTCCGCCGCCGCGGGTGCCGAAGCGGGCGGGCGGGGTGTCCTGAGCAGGCGGCCCCAGTGTCCCGATCCAGGTTGCGCCCGATCGTCTGCCATCGCGTCCTCCACGCCGTGCTCAGCCAGGGACTGCGCCGGTCTCCACCACGGCGGACGCCGGCGCGAGGCGCATCTCCGGCACTTCACCCGCGATGCTGAGAGGCGCGCCGGTGACCGCGAGGATCTGCTCCACCGCGATGCCCGGCGCGCGCTCGCGCAGCAGCAGGCCTTCCTCCGTCGGCTCGATCACGGCCATGTCGGTGACGACCAGCGTGACGCGGCGCGCCGCTGTCGCAGGCAGCGTCAGCGTGGGAACGATCTTCGGCTCGCCGCGGGAGGCGTGCTGCATGGCGACGACGACCCGGCGGGCACCGGCCACCAGGTCCATCGCGCCGCCCATGCCCGCCACCAGCTTTCCCGGCACCTTCCAGTTCGCCAGGCGCCCCTGCGCGTCCACCTGCAGGCCGCCGAGCACCGTCATGTCGAGATGCCCGCCCCGGATCAGCGCGAAGGATGTCACGCTATCGAAGCTGCAAGCCCCTGGCAGAGCACCGACGAAGCCGCCGCCGGCATCCGTCAGGTCCGGGTCCTCCATCCCCTCCGGCGGTCGGGCGCCGAAGCCGATGATTCCGTTCTCGCTCTGAAAGGCGACCCGGATGCCGGGCGGCACATAGCGCGCCACCAGGGTCGGCAGCCCGATGCCGAGGTTCACCAGCGTCCAGTCGTGCAGCTCAAGCGCCACACGGCGCGCGATCAGCTCCTTCGCATCCATCGCTCAGTGCCTTCGCTCCACCAGATAATGGACAAGAACGCCAGAGGTCCGGACGGCATCGGGCGGAATGGCGCCCAGCGGGACGATCTCATCCGGCTCGGCGATCACGCAGTCGGCGGCAAGCGCCATGACCGGGTTGAAGTTGGTTGCGGTGAGCCGGTAGGTGAGATTGAAGAAGTAGTCCGCCTCGTGCGCCCGCAGCAGGGCGAAGTCGGCCCGCAGCGGCAGCTCCAGCAGGTACTCCCGACCGTCCAGGGCGAGCGTCTGCTTGCCTTCCGCCACCACCGTGCCGAGGCCGGTCGGGGTGAGGACGCCGCCAAGCCCCGCACCGCCGGCGCGGATGCGCTCGGCCAGCGTGCCCTGCGGGACCAGATCCACCGCGATCTCCCCTGCGAGCATCTTCTGCTGCGTCACCGGGTTCGTGCCGATATGGGAGACGATCGCGCGGCTGGCGCATCCAGCGTCGATCAGCTTCCCGATGCCCAGGCCGGGCCGCGCCGTGTCGTTGGCGATGACGGTCAGCCCACGGGCGGCGCGTGCGACCAGCGCGTCGATGATGCGTTCCGGCGAGCCGACGGCGAGAAAGCCGCCGATCATCACGCTCGCCCCGTCCGGGATCATCCTGGCCGCCTCAGCGGCCTTGATCGCTGCGCGCATGGGAGCCCTCTCTGCGAAAGGCGGAGCCGCCCGAGGGCGCGCGGGGCCTGCGCCAGGCTGGGGCAGCGCCGGGCCAAGCCGGCGGCTTCGCCGCGCCGCGCGCCGCTTATCGCCGGGCGAGCCTAGCGCCCCACCCATGCGCCTGTCGCCGCCCGGCGCTATCGGAATCCGTCATCTTCCAAGCCTGCACCGCCCCGCCCCAGCCACTCGCAGGGCATGGGATCTGTGTCTCGGGCAGCGGGCGATTTTTGACATCCTTCATGGCTTGCCCGCCGCGCAGCCGCGACGCGATGCTCTCGCCGCGCCCGCTTTCGGCGAGATGCGCCGCAGGCCGGGGGGCCCCGCCTGCCCCCTCGGTGGCAAGCCGGGTTGCGGCTCGTGCTCCGAGCCAGCGGCATCGGCCACTCCGGCCAGCATGGCACGGCGCGGGGCCAACATGCGGCCGCTCTAGCCCGAACGGAGACCGGATCGCCGTGAACACAGCAGCCCTGGCGCCCGAGACGCTGACCGGCCTTGCACGAAGCGAGGCCTTTGTCGGCCTGAACGCCCGCATGGATCATGCGCTGGAGGAGCGCGGCTTCGAGCTGGTGGCCGCATTGTTCGGCACTCCGGAAGGCGACAAGGCCCACCTTCCCGATGCCGGATACGCGCTAATCATCCACCGCCTCATCCTGGACTTCATCGCGCGGCGCCTACCGGGGCCGGGCTGCGACATCCTCGCGGAGGAGTTCCGCTTTCTCGACGATCCGGCGGTCGGCGACGCCGTCACGGTATCCGGCACCGTCACCGCACGGCCCTCGGAGGATACGGCGACGCTCGGGATCGAGGTCACTTGCCAGCGGGGAAGGCTGGCGGATGGCACGATGACGCTGCGCCTGCCGGCACATCCCGTGCGTTTCCGCTCCGAGAGGCGGCCTGACATCGTGCTGCACCGCCACCGCCACCTGGAGCACCTCATGGCGCGCAGCGCCGAGGCCCCTCCCCTGACGGCGGCGGTCGCCTGGCCCTGCGACCACGACAGCCTGCTCGGCGCGCTCCAGGCCATGGAACGCGGCGCCCTGCGCCCGATCCTGGTCGGGCCCCGGGCCACCATCGAGGCCGTCGCGGCGGCAGCGGGCGCCTCGCTGGCGGGGAGCGAGCTTGTCGAGGCCGAGGACCCGCATGCCGCGGCCGCAAGCGCCGTGCGTCTTTGCCGCGAAGGCCGTGCCGGTGCCCTCATGAAGGGCAGCCTCCATACCGACGAGCTGATGGCGGCCGTGGTGGCGCGCGAGGGCGGGCTGCGCGGCCTGAACCGCATCAGTCACGTCTTCGCCATGGACGTTCCCACCTATCCCAAGCCGCTCTTCGTCACCGACGCCGCCATCAACATCGCGCCGGACCTCGCCACCAAGGCGGATATCATCCAGAACGCGGTGGACATGCTGCGCGCGCTCGGCGCCGAGCGGCCGAAGGTCGCGATCCTCTCCGCCGTCGAGACGGTGAACCCGAAGATCCCGGGAACGCTGGATGCGGCGGTGCTGTGCAAGATGGCGGACCGGGGGCAGATCACCAACGCGGTGCTGGACGGGCCACTGGCCTTCGACAACGCCATCAGCCGTGCCGCCGCCGCCATCAAGAAGATCAGCTCGCCCGTCGCCGGCGAGGCCGACATCCTGCTCGCGCCCAACCTGGAGGCCGGCAACATGCTGGCCAAGCAGCTCAGCTACCTCGCGGGGGCGGATAGCGCCGGCGTCGTGCTCGGCGCACGCGTCCCGGTCATTCTCACGAGCCGGGCCGACAGCGTCACCTCGCGCCTGGCCTCCGTCGCCATCGCCCAGCTGCTGGCTGCGGCGCGGCAGAAGGGGAAGGCCGCATGAGCACCGACCTGCCCCTGATCGGCGTGGTGAATGCCGGTTCGTCCTCGCTCAAACTCGCCATCTACGAGGGCGAATCCTGCCTGCTCTCCGGGCAGGTGGATGGCATCGGTGTGCGGCCCGGCAGCAAGGCCAGGGATGCCGACGGGCAGCCGATCCCCGCCCCCGACGTCAGCCGGCAGCCACCGGCCACACCCGCCGAGGCCCTGCTGATGCTGATGCCCTGGCTGCGCGACCGAATGGGCGGCCGCAGGGTCTCGGCGCTCGGCCATCGTGTCGTGCATGGCGGGCCGCACCATGCCCGGCCCGAGCGCGTGACCCTGGCCCTGCTCGAACAGCTCACCACCCTGGAGCCGCTGGCGCCGCTGCACCAGCCACACAACCTGGCGCCCATCCGGGCGGTGCTGGAACATATGCCGCAGCTTCCCCAGGTGGCCTGCTTCGACACCGCCTTCCACCGCACCATGCCGGAGGTGGCCCAGGCCTTCGCGCTGCCCCATGCGATGGCCGCGCGCGGGCTCCGGCGCTACGGCTTCCATGGCCTTTCCTACGAGTACATCGCCGGGCGCCTGCCGGAACTCGCGCCGGACATTGCCGCGGGACGGGTCATCGTCGCGCATCTGGGCAATGGCGCCTCGCTCTGCGCGCTGCAGGACGGTCGGAGCATCGCGACGACCATGGGCTTCTCGGCGCTCGATGGCCTCCCCATGGGCACGCGCTGCGGTGAGCTGGATCCGGCCGTGGTGCTCTTCCTGCTGGAGCGCGGCATGTCTCCGGCGGAGGTCGAGGACCTGCTCTACCGCCGCTCCGGCATGCTCGGCCTGTCCGGCATCTCCTCCGATTTCCGCGACCTGCTCGCCAGCTCCGAGCCGCGCGCGCGCTTTGCGCTGGAGGTCTTCGTCTATCGCGTGGCGCGCGGCATCGGCTCGCTCGCCGCCGCCCTGGGCGGGCTGGACGGGCTGGTCTTCACCGCAGGCGTGGGCGAGAACGCGGCGCCCCTCCGCGCCTCGGTTTGCGAGGCGTGCCGCTGGTTGGGCATCGACCTTGATGCCGATGCCAATGCCGCGCACGGCCCGCGCATTTCCCGATCCGGCAGCCGGGCCGCGGCCTATGTGCTCCCGACCAACGAGAACCTGATGATCGCGCGGCACACCCGCGCGGCCATCGCCGCCTGAAGAGGTCCGGCATGTCCGAGAAGCCTGACGAGCGCCGCCTGCCCCCCATCCTGGCCGGGCGCAAGGCACTGGTGGTCGGCGTCGCCAACGACCATTCCATCGCCTGGGGATGCGCGCAGGCCATGCGCCGCGCCGGCGCAGAGCTTGCGCTCACCTACCTGAACGAGAAAGCGCGCCCGCATGTCGAGCCGCTGGCGCGGCAATTGGAGGCGCCGATCTTCATGCCGCTGGAGGTGCGCGACAGCGCGCAGGTGGATGCGCTGTTCGAGGCCATCGCCGCCCGATGGGGCAAGCTCGACGTCCTCGTGCACTCGATCGCCTTCGCGCCGCGGGACGCGCTGCAGGGCCGCGTCACTGACTGCCCGCGCGACGGCTTCCTGACGGCGATGGACGTCTCCTGCTGGTCTCTCCTCGACCTCACGCGCCGCGCCGAGCCGCTGATGCGCGAGGGCGGGACGATCATCACCATGAGCTATCTCGGCGCCAGCGAGGTGGTCGAAAACTACGGCATCATGGGGCCGGTGAAGGCGGCGCTGGAAGCGGCGGTGCGTTACCTGGCGGTCGAGCTGGGCCCGAAGGGCATTCGCGTCCATGCCGTCAGTCCTGGGCCGCTCGCCACCCGCGCCGCCTCCGGCATCCGGGATTTCGACGAGCTGATGGAGCGGGTCGTCGTCAGCGCCCCCACACGGCGGCTGGTGACCATCGAGGAGGTCGGCGCGGCCTGCGTCTTCCTCGCCAGTCCCTATGCGGCGGCGATGACGGGCGAGACGCTCTACATCGACGGCGGCTTCCACATCCTGGCCTAGCGCGGCCAGCGGCCGCGGGGAGAAGCACCATGACGGATACGGCGGCAAGCGATTTCAGCGCGGATTCGATCCGTGCCCTTCTCGGACGCAAGCGTGAGGAGAAGGAGGAGGAGCGCCGGAAGTATGAGGCGAAGATGAAGGCGGAGCGCGACAAGCTTCGCGCCGCCTTCATGGAGCGCGAAGTCAAGCCGGAAGCAATGGAGCGCGTGGCGACGGTGGTCTGGAAGGCGATCGATGCAGGCGACAAGGAAGCCCTGCTCTTCCGCTTCCCATCGGATTGGCTGCCGGACCAGGGGCGCTCCATCACCAACCACGAGCCGAACTGGCACGAGCACCTCGATGGCTTCGCGAAGCGCGCCTACGACTTCTACGAGCGCGAGCTGGAGCCGCGTGGCTTCCAGCTGCGGGCGCAGATCATGGACTGGCCGGGAGGAATGCCGGGCGATGTCGGGTTCATCCTCCAGTGGAAGCAGGGGGAGGAACTGTAAGCGATGCAGAAGATGCCGACCTTCGCCGACTACTGCGACTATGCCGTGGACGCGATGCAGCGCAGCATCCTGTTCTGGGACACGATGCGGCAGCGCGGCAACGAATATCTGCAGCACAACGCCGCAGGAAAGCCTCCGCTGCTGAAGTTCGAGTATGAGCTTCTGCTGGACGGCCGGACCCTGGAGCGACCGGCGAACTACGCCCTCCTGCGCATCCTGCCGCGCCCGGGCGATCTCCCCACCGATACGGCGAAGCGCCCCTTCGTGGTGGTCGACCCGCGCGCCGGCCACGGACCAGGCATCGGCGGGTTCAAGGAGGACAGCGAAATCGGCAATGCCCTGCGTGTGGGGCATCCCGTCTATTTCATCACCTTCTTCCCCGACCCGGTTCCGGGCCAGCGGCTGCTCGACGTGGCGCTGGCCGAGGCGCGCTTCCTGGAGTTGGTGCGGGAGCGCCACCCCGAGGCCACGAGCGCGCCCTGCGTCATCGGCAACTGCCAGGCCGGCTGGGCCATCATGGGATTGGCGGCGCTGCGCCCGGAACTGCCCGGCCCGCTGCTGCTCGCCGGCTCGCCACTGTCCTATTGGGCGGGGGCGCCGGGGCTGAACCCGATGCGCTATAGCGGTGGCCTGCTCGGCGGAAGCTGGCTCGCCCACCTCGCCAGCGACCTTGGGAACGGACGCTTCGACGGCGCCAACCTCGTGCTGAACTTCGAGGCGATGAACCCCGGCAACACCTGGTGGCACAAGTACTACAACCTGCTGGACAAGGCGGATACCGAGCCGCCGCGCTTCCTGGAGTTCGAGCGCTGGTGGGGCGGCTACTTCCTGATGAACCGGGAGGAGATCACCGCGATCGTCGATCAGCTCTTCGTGGGCAACAAGCTCGCGCGCGGCGAGATCACCTCCGCCGACGGGAAGCTACGTCTCGACCTCAGGCGCATCCGCTCGCCGATCTGCGTGCTCTGCTCCTGGGGCGACGACATCACGCCGCCGCAGCAGGCGCTGAACTGGATCCTGGACATCTATGCCTCAGACGACGATCTGCTCGCGCAAGGCCAGACCATCGTCTACAGCGTGCATCCGAAGATCGGCCATCTCGGCATTTTCGTCTCCGGCTCGGTGGCGCAGAAGGAACATGCCGGCTTCGTCGAGCTGCTCGACCTGATCGAGGCGCTGCCGCCGGGGCTTTTCGAGATGCTGATCGAGGATAAGCGGCCGGACATGCGCGGCGCCCAGCTCGTTCCGGACCGTTATGTCACGCGGTTTGAGCGGCGGAGCATTGCCGATATCGCCGAACTCTGCGGCGACCGTTCGGGCGAGCGTCCCTTCGAGGTGGTGCGGCGCGTCTCCGAGGTGAATGCCGGCCTCTACGAGGAGCTGGTCGCACCGGTGGTGAAGAGCCTCGCGAGCGAGCCCGCGGCCGATCTTTCGCGCCGCCTGCACCCGCTGCGCGCCCAGCACTGGGCGCTGTCCGACATGAATCCGGCGCTCCTCCCCTTCGCCCTCGCGGCACCGGCCGTCCGGGCGGCACGGCGGCCCTGCGCCGATGACAATCCGTTTCGCATCTTCGAGCGGGACATGGCGGCGGCCGTCGAGCGTGGATGGGAGGGCATTGCCGGGCTGCGCGACCGGATGGCTGAGCTGGCCTTCAACGGCATCTATGCCGGCCCCCTGGCCCGCGCGGCGGCAGGACTGGCCGACGCGCCGGCGCCGCAGCCACTCGGAGCCGATCCGGTCCGGCGCGAGCTGGCTCATCGTGAGGCGATGGACCTTCTGGCCAATGCCGACAAGGGCAGCCTGCGCGATGGCATCGTGCGCCTCATGCTGCTGCTGCTGAGCGAAGGCGGCACCGTCGATGAGCGCAGCTACCGCGCGCTCCAGGCCCTGGGCAAGGAGCTTCCCCGGCACCACCGGGCATCGCCCGCCGAGATGCGGGAGGTCGCGCGCCGGCAGGCGCTTCTGCTGCGGGCGGACCGGGACGCGGCCGTGCGCGGGCTGGCGGTCATCTTCGCTCAGCCGAAGGACCGCAGCATGGCGGAGGCGGTGCTGCGCAAGGCCGCCGAGGCGGTGGGGGCGAGAATCGACATGACGCCGCGGGGGCCGATGGCCGTGTTGCTGAACGAGCCGGAGCAGGCGGCCAAGGCCGGCTGAGGCGGCGCGGGCGGCGAGCCTTGTGTTCGCCGCCGCGTTCGCCGGCCGGACGGATCAGGCCGCGGCCTCGATGGCGAAGGCGTGGTAGCCATGAGGCGGGAGATCGAGATAAAGGCCCGGTCCGTTGAGTTCATCTCCGGCGCGGCGGTAGCGCACGGGGCCGAGGAGATCGACCAGATCCACCGGGCGCCCGACCAGACCGGGCAGCGGCAGGCGGACCCGGCACTGCGCCCGGTGGGGCTGAAGATTGACGGCCACCAGGAGGCGCTCGCTGCCAGACCCCATCCACAGGCCGGCGATGAAGCCGTCATGCGTCGGGTTTCCCTCCCAGGCCGGTGCTGGCTCCAGCAGCCTCCAGGCGCCGTCGCGCAGGAGCGGCCGCCGCAGCACGGTCAGCAACCGCTCATAGAAGGCGGCAATAGCGGGATCGGCTGCCTCGGCCGGTCCCCGGTCGAGGTGGATCGGCACGGGCTTGCGGCGCCCCTCGATCTGTCCCTGGTGGAAGAAGCGCAGGCCGGGCGCGGTGAAGGTCACGACCGCCGCGGCCTGATGCGCTTCCCAGGAAAGGATCTCCGCCACGCGCGGCATGTCGTGGTTCTCCAGGAAGCGGACGAGATGCGATTGCCAAGCGGCGTCAGCCCGCAGGTGGTCACGCACGCCGCGCGCATCACCGGCCAGCAGCCGGTCGTAAAGCGTCTTGTCATAAGCGTAGTCGAAGCCTTGCCGGAGCATTTCCCCTTCCAGGCCCCAGTAGACCTCGGCCATGAAGACGAAGGCGGTGTTCTGCTCACGGACCATGCGGATCGCCTCGGGCCAGAAGGGCTCCGCTGCATGGCCCCAGCTGCGCCGGAAGACCTCGGGAAGGACCAGCATGGCCATGTCGCACCGCAGCCCGTCGCAAAGCGAGGCGGCGGCACGCAGCTCCTGGCGCATGGCGGCCTGGGTGGCGGGGTTGCCGTAGTCGAGTTGGAAAGTGTCGGGCCAGGCCGGGAAGTATGGGTCGCGCCCATGCGCCAGCACCATGGCGCCCCGCGCGGTGACAACCCTCCGGTAGTTCCCGGGTTCCCGATCCAGCAAGGCTTCGCTGCCCTGCAGGAACAGTTCCGGCCGTTCCCATACCCAGGGATGGTCCAGCGCCGTATGGTTTGGCACGAAATCCAGCATCAGCCGCAAGCCACGCGCGTGCAGCCGCCGCCGCATGCGCATCAGCGCGGCGTCGCCGCCGGTCGCGGCAGGCGCGGCATAGGCAGTGATCGCGAAGGCAGAGCCGCAGATGTCGCGCTCCTGGAGATCCGGCAGGAGGGCCTCGAAGGCCTGACGCCATTCCGGCCGGGTCCGGGAGGCCTGCCGGCCCGCCGCACCGGTACTCCAGGCGCCCAGCGCATAGATCCAATCAAGGCCCTGGCCGGCCCAGAGGTCGAGGGTGGCATCGGGGATGTCGTCCAGCGTCGCTGGCCGGCCAAGCCGGGCCTCCAGCTCGCGCAGGTGCAGCCGTAGGTTAAGCTGGAACAGCGCCGGATGAGTGGGCCTGCCCGCGGCCGCATCCGGCCTGCCAGATGGCGCGACGGGCATGCGATCCATCCTCTCCGGCACTTTGCCTGGCAAAAGGAGCAGAGGCCCACTTCAGGCGGGCTGGACCTGCTCCTGCTCTCTTGGCCCGGTCGCCGGCGAAGCCTCATCGGAGGGTTGTGAAACCGGCTTGGCGAGGCCGCCGAAGCTGGCGTTCCTGCCACCCGCCAGCAGGCCCTCCGGCGAGACCGAGGCGAAGAAATGCATCAGCGTGGCCACGGTTCCCGTCCAGCCGGTTTGATGACTGGCTCCAAGGCCGGCGCCATTGTCACCATGGAAATACTCGAAGAACAACAGGCAATCGCGCCAGTGCGGGTCCTCCTGGAACTTGCGCGTGCCGCCGAAGACCGGCCGCCGCCCCTCGGCGTTCCGCAGGAAGGTGGCGGCGAGACGGTGCGAGAGTTCCTTAGCCACTTCGAACAGCGTCATCATCCGGCCGGAGCCCGTGGGGCATTCGACCCGAAGCCCGTCGCCATAATAGAGATATTGCGAGAGCAGGGCGCGGATGATGATGGCGTTGACAGGCATCCATACCGGGCCGCGCCAGTTGGAATTGCCGCCGAACATGCCCGTATCGGACTCCGCCGGCACATAGCCGACCCGGTACTCCTGCCCGCCCGCGCTGAGGACATAGGGATGGGCCGCATGGCGTCGCGACACGGAACGAAGCCCGTAGGGACCGAGGAACTCCTCCTCGTCCAGCATCACCGCCAGGATGCGGCGCAGCTTCTCCTCGTTGACGATGGAAAGGATGCGCCGGTCATTGTGCCCGGCCTTGTCCAGCGGCTGGATGAAGCGGTGAAGCTCGGGGCGGTCCTGCAGGAGCCAGCGGACCTTCTCCACCACCTCCGGCAGCCCCTCCTCGAACTGCGGCTCGAACACGGCGCAGGCGCAGATCGGCAGCAATCCGACGATGGAGCGCACCTTGAGGCGCTGGGCGCCGCCATCGGGCCGACGCAGCACGTCGTAGAAGAAGCCGTCCTGCTCATCCCACATGCTGTCATCACCAGCGCGCACCATGGCGGAGCCGATGGAGAGAAAGTGCTGCACGAAGCGCAGCACCATGTCCTCGTAAAGCGGGTCCTCGCGCGCCAGTTCCGAAGCCATCTCGACCATGTGCTGGCAGAAGATGCCCATCCAGGCCGTTCCATCGGCCTGCTCCAGGTGGCCGCCGGTCGGCAGCGGCGCGGAACGGTCGAAGACGCCGATATTGTCGAGACCGAGGAAACCGCCTTCAAAGAGATTTCGACCGGAGCGGTCCTTGCGGTTGATCCACCAGCTGAAGTTCAGCAGCAGCTTGCTGAACTGGTGCGCCAGCCAGCGCCGCTCGCCCTGCCCTCCCCGCCGTGCATGGTCGAGCTGGTAGAGGAAGGCCGTGGCCCAGGCATGGACGGGTGGGTTGACGTCTCCGAAGTTCCATTCATAGGCCGGCATCTGGCCGTTGGGGTGCAGGTAGCGGTCGCGCAGGGTCAGCGCGAGCTGGTCCTTGGCGAAGTCCTCGTCCACCAGGCCGAGCGCGAGGGCGTGGAAGGCCAGGTCCCAGGCCGCGTACCAGGGGTATTCCCACTTGTCCGGCATCGAGAAGATGTCCGCATTGTACATGTGGGACCATTCGGCGTTGCGCGGCGCACTGCCACCGCGCTCCCGCGTCCAACGGCGGACGTCGTAGAGATAGTATTGCTTGCTCCACAGCATGCCGGAAAGCGCCTGCCGGTAGATGCGCGCCTCATCCTCGGTGAAGGAAGCGGGCGCGACGGCATGGTAGAAGGCATCGGCCTCGGTCCGGCGGTCGGCGAAGATGCGATCGAAGTCTGTGCCGAAGCCTCCGCCGCTTCCGTCCCCCTCCAGGCGAAGCCTCAACCGGAGGGTGACCTCCTGGCCGGCCGGCACATCCACGCGCCAGAGCGCCGATGCCTTGGTGCCCACCATATCCGGGCTGACCGCCTCATGGCGGCCGTGCAGCAGGTAGTCGTTGATCCCGTCCTTGGGATGCGGCGTGCCGCCCTGGCGCCCGAAGATGCGCGCTTCGTTGGTTTCATTCTCCACCACGAGAACCGGCAGGTCCGTCCGCTCGCAAAGCAGCTCGGCGCGGCCGAGCTGCTCGTGCCACGCCTCGACCAGAACGCCGTCGCCACGGTCGCCGCGGATTCCCTTAAGGCTTGGCTTCGGCGTGCCCTCTGGCCAGGACCAGGTGTTCCGGAACCACAGCGTCGGCAACAGGTGCAGCGCCGCGGTATCCGGCCCCCGGTTGCAGGCCGTCAGGCGGATGAGGATGTCGTCCGGTCCCGCCTTCGCATACTCCACGAAGACATCGAAATAGCGGTCCTCCTCGAAGACGCCGGCATCAAGCAGTTCGAACTCGAATTCGCCGCGCCCGCGCCGACGGTTCTCGGCCAGCAGCTGCTCGTATGGGAAGGCCGCCTGAGGATACTTGTAGAGGTAGCGCATGTAGGAGTGCGTGGGCGTGCTATCGAGATAGAAATAGTACTCCTTCACGTCCTCGCCGTGATTGCCCTCGGAATTGGTGAGGCCAAACAGGCGCTCCTTCAGGATCGGGTCCCGCCCGTTCCAGAGGGCGAGCGAGAAGCAGAGGATCTGCCGGTCGTCGCTGATGCCGGCGAGCCCGTCCTCGCCCCAGCGATAGGCGCGGGAGCGTGCCTGGTCATGCGTGAAATAGTTCCAGGCGTCGCCGCTGCCGCTGTAGTCCTCCCGCACGGTACCCCATTGCCGCTCTGACAGGTAAGGTCCCCAGCGGCGCCATGGAGTTCCGCTCTCGCGGCATTCGGCAAGGCGCTGCTGCTCGGCTGTCAGTTCCATGGGTCGCCCCCTCCTGATCCACGACCGGTATGACGCGCAGCGCGCCCTCGCCGCGGTGGACAGTGCTTTCGTGGGGGAGCATAGGCAGGCGACCCTCCCGCGCATTCGCGAACACTGTCGAAATTCCTCCATGGCTGTTGCGCGGTGGATCGCCCGACGCGCCAGGCGTCCCGCTGCCTGGCCTGTGATGGCCCTGGCGGCTTCTGGTGGCCTGCGGAGGCAGCCTGGGATCTCAGCGTCAGCGGGATTTCGATAGCGCTCGTCGCTGCCTGCCTCATCGCCGGCGAGTAGGCTCCGGGACGAGGCGGTGTGCTTTCCCGCTTCCACGTGCATGGAACGCACCGAATCAGAGGGCGCCGACCACATGCATCCTCCTCCTGGCGGCCGGCGCTCCACTTGGCCGCTCAAGCCGGGAGGCAGTCCGGCAAGGTGACGCCGCCCCACCAAGGACGACGACCACATGGTGTATGGAGCGACTAGGGAGACCCTCGCCGCCCGGCGAGCGACACCGGGCGGCCTGCCATGGCCGGACGGGCGCGTCCCGTGGGTGGAGCGCCGACGACGCAGTGCATTGTGCCTTGCCCTTCCAGCGGCTCTCCTGCTCGCGCTGCCGGCCTGCGACGAGAAGCGGCAGACCTCCGCCGAGAAGGAGTCGCAGCAGCCGCCCCCCACCGTGCTTGTGGCTCGCGCCGACCGCCAGCCGGTCACCCAGTCCGCCGAGTTCGTGGGGCGCATCGAAGCTCTGGAGAAGGTGGATATCCGGGCGCGGGTCACTGGCTTCCTGGAGGCCCGGAACTTCACCGAGGGGCAGCAGGTGGATGAGGGTGCGCTGCTCTTCAGCATCGAGCGAGAGCCCTTCGAAGCTGAGGTGGCGGTGAAGCAGGCGCGCATCGAGAGCGCGCAGGCCGAGCTGGCCAACGCCAACTTTCAGGTGGACCGCGGCCGCGAGCTTGTCCGCACGAACACCATTCCCCGCGCCACGCTGGATCAGCGGGTGGCGGACCAGGGCGTCGCGGCGGCGGCGGTCTCGGCGGCGCAGGCGGACCTGCGGCTCGCCAAGGTCAACCTGAACTACACGGAGATCCACAGCCCCATCGCCGGCCGGATCGGCCGCGCCGCCATCACCCGCGGCAACGTGGTCAGCCCCGATTCCGGCGTCCTCACCACCGTGGTGCGCCAGGACCCGATGCGTGTCATTTTCCCGGTGACGCAGCGGCAGCTTCTCGACATCCGCCGGCAGTACCAGGGGCAGGGCATGGATGCGGTCCGTGTCCGCATCCGTCTGGCCGATGGTTCCGTCTACCCGCAGGCGGGGCACGTCAACTTCATCGACGTGCAGACCGACCCGAACACGGACTCCGCCCTGGTCCAGGCCGAGATTCCGAACCCCAATAACATCCTGTCGGACGGGCAGTTCGCCAGTGTCGCCGTGGAGGGCCGTGAGCCGCAGCAGGCGATCGTGGTGCCGCAATCCGCCGTGCAGGTGGACCAGGCCGGCGCCTTCGTCCTGGTGGTGGGCGAGGGCAACAAGGTCGAGCAGCGCCGCATCCGGCTGGGGCGCGCGCTCTCCGGCCAGTCGGTGGTGGAAAGCGGCCTGGAAGCGGGCACGCAGGTCATCACGGAAGGCGCGCAGCGCGCGCGCCCCGGCAGCGTGGTCGCGCCTCGCCCGGGCGGCGAGGCACCAGCGGGCAGCCCTGTTCCGCAGCAGGCGGGCTGAGCCATGATCTCCAAAGTCTTCGTCGATCGGCCGCGGCTCGCGGTCGTCATCGCCATCGTGACCGTCCTGGCGGGCGCCATCTCGCTGCTGCGCATTCCCGTCGCGCAGTTCCCCGACATCGTGCCGCCGCAGGTCGAGGTCACCGCCCGCTTCCCCGGCGCGTCGTCAGAGGTCGTCGAGGCGACGGTGGCCCAGCCGCTGGAAAGCAAGATCAACGGCGTGGACAACATGATCTACATGAAGTCCACCAGCGGCAATGACGGCAGCTACACGCTGCTGGTCAGCTTCGCCCTCGGCACCGATCCGGACCAGAACACGGTCAATGTCAACAACCGGGTTCAGCTTGCGCTGGCGCAGTTGCCGCGGGAGGTTCAGCAGCAGGGCCTCTCCGTGAAGAAGAAGTCCTCGGCGATGCTGCAGGTGATCGCCCTGCGCTCCACCTCCGAGGCACAGGACCCGCTCTTCATCAGCAACTACGCCACTATCAACGTACTGGACGAGTTGCGCCGGATCCGCGGCGTGGGCGATGCCTTCATGTTCGGCCCGCTCGACTATTCCATGCGGATCTGGTTCGAGACCGACCGGCTGACCGGTCTCGGCCTCACCCCGGAGGATATCGTCAACGCCATCCAGAGCCAGAACCGGGTGGCGCCGATCGGCCGCATCGGCGCCCAGCCGATCAGCCGTGATGCCGCATTCCAGCTCAACATCCAGACGCAGGGCCGCCTCGTCAGCACGGACGAGTTCGGCGACATCATCGTGCGCGCCAATCCGGATGGCTCCGTACTGCGCGTGCGGGACGTCGCCCGGCTTGAGCTCGGCGCCGCGAACCGCGACGTCGAGACGCTGATGAACGGCCGCCCGGCCATCCTGATCGCCACCTACCTGGCGCCCGGCGCGAACGCCGTGGGCGTCGCCGCGGCGGTGCAGAAGGTGATGCAGGAGCTGAGCCAGCGCTTTCCCGAGGGCCTTGGCTACGAGGTCGTCTATGACACCACCGTCTTCGTCAACATCACCATCCATGAGGTGCTGAAGACGCTGGTGGAGGCCTTCGTGCTGGTGGTGGTGGTGGTCTTCCTCTTTCTCGGCAGCATCCGGGCCACCATCATTCCGCTCATCGCGGTGCCGGTGAGCCTCATCGGCACCTTCGCCGCGCTCCTGGCCATGGGCTACTCGGCCAATACGGTGTCGCTGCTCGCCATGGTGCTCGCCATCGGCATCGTGGTGGACGACGCCATCGTGGTGGTGGAGGCCGTCGAGGCGACGATGGAGGAGCATCCGGAGCTGACGCCGGCGGCCGCCACCAAGCTGGCGATGGAGACGATCACCGCCCCGATCATCGCCATCACCCTCGTGCTGCTTTCCGTCTTCGTGCCTTTGGCCTTCATCCCTGGCATCTCCGGCACGCTGTTCCGGCAGTTCGCCGTGACGATCAGCGTTTCCATGCTGCTCTCGGCCATCAACGCGCTGACGCTCTCGCCGGCACTGTGTGGCGTGCTGCTGAAGGCACACCATGGACCGAAGCGCGGCATCATGGGCTACGTCTCCCGCGGCATCGACCATGTGCGGGATGGCTACGCGGCCGTGGTGCGGCGCCTGGTCCGGATCTCGGTGGTGAGCCTGGCACTGCTCGCCGTCATTGTCTTCGGCATCCTCGCGATCGGCGCGCGGACGCCCACGGGCTTCCTGCCGCAGGAGGACCAGGGCGCCTTCTTCGTGGAGCTGAAGCTGCCGGAGGGCGCCTCACTCAACCGCACCCGCGTGGCGGCGCAGCAGGTGGAGGATGCGATCTCGCGGCTGCCGGGAATCCACTATGTCAGCGTGATCTCGGGCTACAGCCTGCTCTCGGGCCTGGCGCAGTCCAACAGTGCCTTCATCATCGTCACTCTGGAGCCTTTCGAGGAGCGGACCGCCGCCGAGGCGAAGGTCAACGGCCTCCTCTCCGGCGTGCTGCGGGAAACCGCCGGCGTCGCCGCGCAGGTGATCCCCTTCAACCTGCCGCCGATCATCGGCCTCGGCACCGCCGGCGGCTTCGAGTACCAGTTGCAGAACCAGGAGGCGCGGCCGGCGCCGGAAATGGCGGGCGTGATGCGCGCACTGGTGCTGGCGGCCAACCAGGACCCGGCCCTGCAGCGCGTCTTCTCCACCTTCGCCGCCAACACGCCCTATGTCTATCTCGACATCGACCGCAACAAGGCGCAGGTGCTCGGCATCCAGATCGGCGACGTCTTCGCCGCCCTCCAGGCCTCGCTGGGCAGCGCCTATGTGAACGACTTCAACCTGTTCGGCCGCACCTGGCAGGTGAACATCCAGGCCGAGGCCAATGACCGCCTCGCGGTCACCGACATCTACCGTGTGCATCTGCGCAGCGCCTCCGGCCAGATGGTGCCGGTGCGCGCGCTGGCGGAGGCGCGGATCGCCTTCGGCCCGCAGACCCTGGTGCGCTACAACAACGTCCGCAGCCTCACCATCAATGGTGAGCCGGCGGCCGGCCGCAGCTCGGGCGACGCGCTCACCGCGATGGAGCGCGTCAGCGCGCAGACCCTGCCACGCGGCTACAGCTACCAGTGGACCGGCACCGCCTACCAGGAGAAGCAGGCCTCGGGCCAGACCGCGGTCATCCTCGGCCTTGCCGTGCTATTCGCCTTCCTCTTCCTGGTGGGCCTGTACGAGAGCTGGACCATTCCGGTTCCGGTGCTGCTGTCCGTCACCGTCGGCGTGCTGGGGGCCGTGGCCTCCATCGGCGCCTCCGGGCTTTCGATGGATCTCTATGCCCAGATCGGCATCGTCGTGCTGATCGCGCTGGCGGCGAAGAACGGCATCCTCATCATCGAGTTCGCCAAGGAGCAGCGGGAGCACGGAAAGCCGATCCAGGAGGCGGCGGTGCTCGGCGCCCGGCTGCGGTTCCGGGCCGTGATGATGACGAGCTTCGCCTTCATCCTTGGCCTTTATCCGCTGGTGGTGGCGACCGGCGCCTCCGAGATCAGCCGGCGCGCGGTGGGCACGCCGGTCTTCTGGGGAATGCTGGCCGCCTCCATGTTCGGCATCTTCATGATCCCGATGCTCTACGTGGTCTTCCAGTGGCTGCGCGAGACGGTGAAGTCCTTCTTCGGGGGCGGGCGGAGGGCTGCGGTGCGCCGCCCTGGCGAAGGCGCCCCGGCGGAATGAAACGCGGCGCCCGGCCCGCCATCGCGGCCCGGGCGCGCCGTTCATTCCGGCTCCTCCACGCGATCCCAGCCCGGCCCCGGGTCGAAGGCCGTCATGCGCCGCACCTCATCCACGGTGCGGTCGCCGAACTCGCGCTCGAAGATCATGCCGCGGTGATCCATGATGAAGGTCGAAAGGCCGGTCTCGCCTGGGCGCGTGGGCCAGGCCACGGCGGCGAAGCCCTCCGTCATGCGTCCATCCACCAGATAGGAGCGCGCCCCGCCTTCGGCATGCGGCCCCTGCCCGCTCAGGATCCTGTAGCCATAGCCGGCCGGCGGCCGCAGCTTCGGATCTCCCGGCTCCCCCTCCGCCTCGGCGAAGGCGTGGTTGAGGAGATCCAGGGAGGCGCCGGGGACGGATTCATCGGTGACGAGGCCATCGATCTGGCCCGGGGTCGCGGCGCGGATATGCCGCGAGTACTGCAGCACGCCGTCGTTGAAGCGGTCACTCACCCGGAACTTTGCCTGCGCAGCCGCCAGCGCACGCAGCGCACGCAGCGCATTGGCCTCGTTGACGCCGATGCGTCGCTCGCGCATGGCCTCGATGGTCCCCTGAGAGTCGAAGACCCAGCCGCGCTGCGTGCGCACCAGCACCGCCGGCAAGGGCACCCGCGCCTCGCCAATCAGCGCGAGGGCGCGCCTGTGCTCCGGCTCATCGGGATAGGCGATCTCATAGGGCTGGCGTGCCAGCCAGGCGCCCGCCGCACGCCGGACCTGGTCCGCCTGCTGCTCCGTCTGGGGCACGCTGTTCAGGACGGCGCGGCCGAGGATAGGGATGAGCGACTGCATCTTCGGCGCCTGGAGCGCCTCGATGAGAGCCTTCACCGCCTCCTCCGGGCTCGGGAAGGCGCGGAGTTGCGCGGTCTCCGGAGCGGGGCGGGCGGGCGCCGTCGTGGAGGGCGGCGAAGCGCCGCCGGCCGGCTGCGCGAGGCCGCCTGCCGGCTGGGCGCCAGTGGCCAGTAGGGCCGAGGCGGCGCAGATCAGGGCCAGCCTTGAGCAGGACGTGGTGAACCGCATGTCATGCCTCCCTTGAGTCGTTAACGGCGCCGGCCGCCACCACCGCCGGCGCGGCCACCCGCGGACCTCGCTCCGGAGGGCGCGCGGGAACGGCTGACCTCGGCGCCCCCGGACATGCCGCGTGCCGGACCCCAGTCCGGGGCTCGGGCGGCAGAGGGTGGCCGTTGCGGAGCGGCGGCGGCCATCTGCCGGGGCGCGGCCGCCGGGCGCTGCTGGGCCGCGGGGGATTGAAGCCGGACCTGCCCAGCCGTCGCCGCGGACCGGCGATCCTGGCCGCTCGCCGCCCGGCTGGAGGCCGTGGCGGGACGAGCCGCGGCCGTACTCTGCCGCGTCTGCTGGCGCTGCTGCCCGGCAGCCTGGCGCTGGCCTTGCCGCTCCTGGGCCGCCTGCTGGCGCTCCGGCCTGGCGGCCTGACGCTCTCCCTGGCGGGTCTGGGTGGCTTGCTGGCGCTGCGCCTGCCGCTCCGTCGACACCTGCCCCTGGGAGGAGACGAAGCCCTGCCGGTCCTCCTGCCGCCCGCGCGCCGCCGCCTGCCGGTCCTCCTGCAGGTTACGCGCCGCGTCGTAGCGCGCTCCGCCATAGGCCCCGCCATAGGGCGCATAGGGTGGCGGTACGGCATAGGGCGGGCGGTAGCCGTAGCCATAACCCGGCGCGCCCCAGTCGTTGTTGTCGTGGACCAGCTCGGAGATGAGCAGCCCCGCGCCAAGCCCCACGGCGCCGCCGACGAGGGCGGAGGTCATGCTGCTGTTGTCGCTGGTCGTGGGCGCCGTCACGACCTGTGCCGGTGGAACGACCACTGTCGTCGGCGCGGTTGCGGGCGGGGCGGCGGCGACGGGTGGCGGAGCGGGCACGCTCTCGGGAAGCGGCTGCGGCGTGGCCGCGGTTCCGGAACCGCGCGGCGCCTGCGCGGAGGCGCGCGGTTGCTCCGGTGCCGGCGGCGGTTCCGGAGGCGGCGGTGGCAAGGCACTCTCCTGCTCCGGCGGTTGCGCCTGCGCCTCGCGCGCCGCCGTGACCCGCCCGAAGGCGAGCCAGACCTCGTTCGGCTGGTTCTGGTAGGCCGAGCCGAGCGCCGCACTCGCCGCCATGTTCTGGGTGAGGTAATCCAGCGTGCGGGGCGCGCGCTCGGCCAGGATGCGGACGGCGGGCGGCCAGCCTTCCTTCGCCGCCCCGCGCGAGGCCTCCGGCACGCGCGCCCATTGCGCCGCTTCCAGCAAGGCGGCGGGATAGCGGCAGGCGTCGAGGACGAGGCCCAGCACGTCCTGGGGGGCGCCGGCATAGGGTTCCAGGAGGCGATCGAGTTGCTCCGGCGTCAGGGGCGCAACGCCGCCTTCCGGGGCGGGCGGCGGCACGGGCGCCTCCCGGGAAGCCGCCGGCGGAGGCGCCTGCTGCGCCCATCCCGGTGCCAGTTGGGCGAGGGTGAGGGCCATGACCGCAAGCGGCAGGCCTGTTGCGGGCGAGGTCATGCGCTGTTCTCCCGGCGCACCTGCCCCGACATGTGCCCAGGCGGTGACGCGGCATATCCCGCGAGGCCGCTCATCGCGCCGCCGCCGGTGCGGCGAGCAGCAACGGGTGCCCCTTGATCCAGGGATAGCCCTGCCGCGCCTTGCCATAGGCATAGTCGAACAGCGCGCGCATGTAGCTCTGCTCGAAGGTTTCCGTGTGGGGAACGGTGAAGCCGCGATCGATATAGGCGAGGTTGAAGTCCACGCCGTCCCGCGCGGTGGTCATCTGCAGCCGCAGGATGTCGTTGCTGCCGCTGTAATGGATCATGCTGGAGATGGCACGGCCGGCGATGGTGAAGACACGGCGGTCCACATCCGCCCAGCCGGCATCGAGGCGTGCGTTCCGGATCACATAGGCATGCCGCTCCCTTGCGAGCGGTCCGCTGCGGAGGTTGCGGCCCAGCGTGAGGCTCGACGGGTAGAGGAAGAGCTGCGCCACCGCGCCGCCATCCACATGCATCTCCTGATAGTTCCGGCCATTGGCCTGCACATCGATCAGCACCGGCGGGAAGACGGCGGGGATCGCGGCGGAGGCCAGCAGGAGCCGCCGGAACAGGTCGAGCGCCCCGGGGTTGCCGCTGGCCGCGATCGCGCCGATGTTCCAGATGACGGGCCGCATCACGTCGAGGTCCGTCGTGCCGATCATCAGCAGGCGGCCCTTCTCGTACTCCCGGGCGATCTCGGCCATCATCCGCTCATCCACGTAGTGCGAGATGAGGTGGAAGAGCGGCTGCGTATCGGCGAGCGCATCGCCGAAGAGGACCAGGAGGTAGCTGCGCAGCCGGAAGATGTCCTTGGGCTGGACACCGGTATAGACCTGGCGCAGATCATCGTCGTAGGCGGGGCCGAGAAAGGCGAAAGGCGCGGTGAGCGCGCCGGTGCTGATGCCCGTGACGAGTTTGAATTCAGGGCGGGTCCCCGCCGAAGTCCACCCCACCAGCAGCCCGGCGCCGAAGGCTCCGTCATCGCTGCCGCCGGAGATCGACAGCAGATCCGCCGGCGGCAGCCGGGCCGAGGCACCCAGACCGAGCGCGGCGCGCTCTCGCTCCAGCGCCTTCAGGATCTCCTCGGCCAGCGCATCGGTTTGGGTATCCACCCAGAACCGCGCGTTCGGCAACCCGTCGAGGACAGTAGCCCTTTCGGTTTCTCCAACAGGGACGGCAGGCCGCCGCACAGGCGCCGCACAGGCTGCGAGCAGCAGACTGAGCATCAGTGCCACGAAATGCCGGACGAAGGGCAGCCGGTCCGATAGCTGCGGCGGCAGGAAAGCAGCGTTCCGTTGCACCCTGCATCCAAGGCGTCCTGCGCCGTCGCGGAAACCACGCGCCTCAGCATTCTTCCGCAAACTTGGCCCCTGGCCGTGCAGCGCCCGGGCGGGAGCAAGGCACATGCGGCGAGGAGCCATGGCATTCAACCTCTCAAGGCTTGCCCTACAGGCCGGAGCCAGTCCAGGGCTTGGCCCTTGGCTCTCCATCGCAAGCCGGGGCGCGGCCACGAGGTTAGGCAGCCGCCGCTTGCGGCGGCAACGCGGATCAATGTCAGAAATTCCTGTTCCACTTCCGGCCCCGTCGGCCTGAGGCCGGGCTCCGCATGGCCGGCCAGACCAGATCCTCGATGAGGCGGTCGAGTTGCGAGGCGCGCAGGGCCAGCCTCTTCCGCACCAATCCGGCACGGTGCTCGATGGCGGCGCGCGTCTCCCCCTCGAGGCTGGCCGCCTGCTCGCGCAACACGACGACCTTCGCCGCGGCCTCGCGCCGCAGCGCACTCGCCAGGATGCGGGCGCGACGCAAGGCATGACGGAGTTCCGCGGCGCGCGCACGGCGCAATGCCTCGGAGGCAGCGGCGTGGTCGGCGTCCTTCGGCTCCTGGCGCAGCGCCGCCACCTCTCTTCGCAGCGCCACCGCCTCGCGCACCATCAGTTCCTCCGGCGCGATCGCATCCTGGACCTGACGCAAGGTACGTCCACCCAGCGGGGCGATGCAGGCTTCCAGCGGCAGAGGACTCTCCTCCTCGACATCGGCCAGGATGGCGGCGCAGCCGGGCCGCAGGTGGCGTGAGAGTTGCTCAATGAAGCCGGCAGCGAGGCCGACTTCCAGTAGGTCATGAACCGTCCCCATCAAGCTGGCATCCAGCGTGCGCGCCGCCGCTGCGGCCGGGCCGCCAAGCAGCGAGACAAGAGCTCCGGCCACCGCCCCGACAGCGGGAGCCGCGGCGCTCGCGCCCTTCGCCATGGGCTCCTGCACGCTGAGACCCCGGCCACCAACCTCTCGCACAACAATGACCATGCCGAAGAGCGTGACGGAGCCTGCGGCATGCAATGCGCGCAGCGCCTGAGCAGCCGAGGCTGACTTCGCCCGCTCGTCGAACACGATGGCCAGCACACCCATGCCGCACTCGCCGATGTCCGCGATTCCGGGCCGCGCACCGGCGGATGCGCGTTACCAGAAATGGCACGAGGAGGTTAGCGCAGGCTGGCAAATGCGCAGCGCCACACAGTATCGCAATTCCACTTATCTGCCGCCATACGCGATGGCTTCCTGTGAGCATCGGGGCCTTACGGCAGAAGGTAAGTGCCACCTTCCGTTGCCCAGGACGCTCCTGCGCCCATGTGGAGAAGGATGCGCATCCACCGGTGCGGTTATAGATCAGTGCAAAAACGTGTAAATCGTGGTGACGTGATCATCTTCTTTCCGCCGTCTGAGGCAAGTCAGGGAAAGCTCTTCCCAGCCTATGCGGGATTGGCGCCGCACCTGGAAGGTGGAGGTCTGCGCCATGGAGAACGGCACGATCCTACGACGCGAATTCACCGAGTTGAGCGACCTTGCCGCGCAGCTCCAAGGCATGACGGCCGAGGCTGTGCCGCTGACGCCGGGCCTGTATGCTGGCGCGCTCTCGACCTTCGACCTCGGTGACGTCACGCTGCAGGTCATCCGCAGCGCGCCCTTGCTCATGCTCGGCGCTCCTGCCGCTGGCGAGATTGGCTTGATCCAGGCTTTCGAAGGCGCCGAGCGCGCGCGCTGGAATGGCCAGCCGGTCAAAAGCAGCCATATCGCCATCTGCGACAGCGGCCGGAGGCACGAGGCCATCTATCCCGACGCTTTCGCCTGCATGTTGCTGAGCTGCAAAGCGCCTCAGGTCAATGCAACGCTGGTGCCCGGCGAGTTCGCGGTATCAGAGGATGGTGGGGCGGCCGACATTCTGCACGCCGACCCGGAGGCGCTTTCCACCCTGGCTGCAGCGGCCCGCGCCGTCGAGCAATCAGGCGTCCATCCCTCGCCGGCCCTGCTGGCCGCCGAAGCGCGCGCCGCCCTGCGGGCCACGATGCTGGATGCCGTCCGCGGACTGCTGGTGCCGCCAGGCATCGGCGCAAGGGCACACAACCGCGACGGCCGCACGCGGCAGCGCATCGTGCACGAGGCGGACGAGTATCTGCGGGCCAATCCCGCGCGGCCGGTCTACACCGATGAACTCTGCGCCGCACTGTGCGTTTCGGCCACGCGCCTGCACCAGGCCTTCAGCGCGACCTTCGGCATAAGTCCACACCGCTACCTCAAGCTGCGTCGGATGAGCATGGTACGCGCGGCGCTGCTTTCGCGCGCCGGCCCCTGGCGCTCGGTGAAGGGTGTCGCGCTTTCCCATGGGTTCTGGCATCTTGGCCAGTTTGCCCATGACTACCGCGCCTTGTACGGGGAAGCACCTTCGGAAACCCTTGGCCGGGCCTGCCCCCATGCCACCTCTCCCGGAGACGCCGGGGAAGCACGGTTCTGAGGCGTCCCGCCAGCCCGCCGCGATCCTTCAGACCGGGAGCGGCACGCCTCCCGCTCCCCGTTCCGCATCCGTGACTTGCTCCTCGGCCTGGCTGAGAGTCAGCGATGGCGTCTTCCCGAACAGGTGCCGATACTCGCGCATGAAGTACCCTTCATCCCGGAAGCCGAAGGAGGCTGCGAACTCCTTCAGGGAAGCAGGGTCCGACCTGCCGGAGCGAAGCGCGTTGTGCGCCATGGTCAGACAGCGCAATCGGGTATAGTGCCGCAGGCCCATGGCGAAGGTCGCCCTGAAGGCGGCATCCACACGCCGGCGGGACAGGCCAAGCGCGGCGCAGGTTTCGGTCAGGCGGAGCGCCTGCTGCGGCGCCGCCCGGAGCCGCTCGTCCAGGAGCCGCACGATCCGGTGCTGCGTCCGCGAGGTGCGGAGCACGCGAGTCGGCTGACCTTCCCAGGGGCCGGCAAGCAACTCAGCCAGCATGTCGAGCACGGAAGCGCGCAGGGAGCGGCGGGCCTCCTCCACCGCGAAGGCATCCGGCTCCTTCGCGGCAATCTCGGCAGCTTCTTCCATCAGCGCAACGGCCCTGCCCCAGGCCTGCGGATTGGCGCGCAGCATGGTCCGCACACCCGGCCGGAGCAGGGACAGCCGGCGCGGCGGTGGCAGCAGCGCCGCGACCGTCCCGACGGAGAGGACAACAAGCGCCCAGCGGGCGTTCACACGCGCGATGCCGTCGAGGCTGGCACCCGGCGCGTTCACGGCCAGATCACCGGGAGAGACCGGACGGCCATTCAGCAGCAGGCCCGCCTCCCCACTGAGCGGAAGCTGGATCCAGGCTGCATCGGCGGCCACTTCGCCCAACATCATCACTGGTGCGCTGCGGCCGATCTGCAGCAGGAGATCTCCCAGGGCGAACTCGATCACCTCCGCGTCGAACGGACCTGCCCCCACCGGCGTCAGGGCGATGCTGCCGCCCCGGAGCGCGGAGGCCAGCGCATCGGTCTCGGCAAAGTGGAGTGCCCGGAGATCAGGTGCAGCCATGCCGTCAACATTTCCTGTCACAAAGATGCAAACGCCAGGATCAGCGCTCCAGGATGCAATCCTCGATGAAATTCAACGAAAGCGGGAAATACTATCTCGGCAATATCGCCTCCACGCAAGTGCGCAGCGCTACCTGAACAATGTGGAGCCCTTGCGCGCTCCACGCTGGTCCAGGGACTTATAACAGGCAGCATTTCCGATGGTGCAGGACGCCGTGAAGCAGCCCTGTTGGTGGGGCGCAGCGCGAAGGTATGCGGCGGTTTCTTGATACTCTTCGCGTCTTCGCACCCTGATCTCCTGTCCCTTAGCTTTCAGACGTTCAAAGCCGTCACAGCGATCCTCCAGGCGAGACAGGCAAGGACCGCGGGGAAAAGCACCATGAGGGCTTCCTCGGTCAGGGACAGACGATACTCATCCACTCGGCAGCGGCGACGCCGCCCCAGCGCCGAGAAGCGAAGCCTCGCAGGCGGAGGTCACCGCCGCGGCTGGATGCGGGTCGTTCCCCCCATGGAGAGGCCGCCCGAAACGGAGGAAGGAGGAACATACGAATGACCAGAGTCCTGCTCCCGGCGGCGCTCGCCGCCGCCACTGCGGCGCTGTCCGTCCTGCCGGCCATGCAGGCAGCCGCGCAATCGGGCGCCATGCCGGCGGCCAGCGCCGCGCCGCACAACGCCTTCGAGGCCCGCACGGTGGCCGATCTGGCCACGCTCTGCGGCACCTCGCCGCAGGCGTCGCAATATCCCTCGGCCATCGCCTTCTGCCACGGCTTCCTGCAGGGCGCAGGCCAGTACCACGCGGCCGTCACCCAGGCCGGTTCAGGAAGCGCGCCGGTCTTTTGCGCGCCGAACCCGCCACCCACGCGGGCGCAGGTCGCCGGTGCCTTTGTCGCCTGGGCCGAGGCCAATCCGCAATACGCCGGTGAACGCGCCGTGGATGGTCTGGCCCGTTGGGCGCATGCGACATACCCCTGCCCCGAGCCGGAGCGGCGAGGCCGGTCGCGGGCCCGCTGAAACCCTTAGAGGAGACGGAGCGCAGGTCATGAGCGGAATGATGAAGGTGCCGGCCACGGTGCTGGCGATCGGCCTCACCCTGGGCGGTTGCTCGGAGATGAGCGATACCAGCCGGCGCACCCTGACGGGTGCCGGCGCGGGCGCGGCCGGCGGCGCCGTGATCGGTTCGCTGACCGGCGATTTTGGATGGGGCGCGTTGATCGGCGCAGGTGTCGGGGCGGCGGGCGGCTATCTCTACGATCAGCACAAGCAAACCGAGCAGGCGGCCTATCATCGCGGCGTGCAGGCGGGGCAGGCGGGCCGCCGCTAGTCCCTGCGACGGAATCGAGGCGGTCCGGGCAGGGCGCCTCGGCTCCGCGCCGGCGCCATCGCCTTTCCCTTGCTCCGGGCCGGCCCTTCGCGGGCAAGCGGTTCAGCGATATGACTGTTCCGTCTGAGGGTGCGCGCGCCTGCCGGAGGAGACAGCATTCCTCTCCGCGTCAGCGCGGCACCGACAAGGAGGAACCCATGGCGAGTAGCAGGCTGACGCAGTCCCTGAGCGGGATCTCGGGGATTCTGGTGGCCCCCTTCGACGCCGATGATGCGCTCGACACGCGCCGGCTGAGCCCGATTGTCACGCGCGCTGTCGATGCCGGCGTGCACATCCTGGTGGCGAACGGCAATACGGGCGAGTTCTACGGGCTCACCACCGCGGAGGCCGAGACTTTCGTCGCCGACTGCGCGGAGATCGTGGCGGGGCGGGTGCCGTTGCTGGCCGGCATCGGCAAGTCCGTGCACGACGCCTGCGCCCTGGCGCGCGCCTCGGCGAAGGCCGGCGCGGCGGGGCTGATGGTCCATCAGCCGCCGGACCCCTTCGTCTCACCGCGCGGCATCATCGAGTATGTGAAGCGGGTGCATGACGCGGGCGGCGGGCTGCCGATTGTGCTCTACCTGCGCAACGACGCCATCGGCACCGCCAACATCGCCGCGCTCTGCTCCCTGGAAGGCGTGGTCGGCGTCAAATGGGCGACGCCAAACCCGCTGAAGCTGGCCGAGGCGATGGCAGCGAGCCCGGAGCATGTCATCTGGGTCGGCGGGCTGGCGGAGGTCTGGGCACCGGCCTTCTACGCGGTGGGCGCGCGGGGTTTCACCTCGGGGCTGATCAACGTTTTCCCGGAGCGCTCGGTGGCGATCCACACGGCGCTGGAAGCCGGGAACTATGCCGAGGCGCGCCGCCTGATCGCCGGCATGGCGGTGTTCGAGACAGTGCGCGCGCAGGAGATGAACGGCACCAATGTCACCGGGGTAAAGGCGGCTCTGGCGATGCTGGGCCAGGATTGCGGCGCGACGCGCCCTCCCTCGGCCTGGCCGCTCACCCCCGCGCAATCGGAGATGCTGCGCAGCTTCCTGGCGGAGGTCGGGCTGCTGAAGACACCAGTCGCCGCGAAGTAAGGGGTGCGCGGCGGCTCAGCCGCCGCGCTTCAACCGGAGGCGCTGCGCCGCGGCGCCCCGCGGTGCGGCGGCGAAGGCCGCCAGCACCTCCTCCGGCCAGGCGCTCACCTTGCGGCGCTCCAGGTCCACACAGAGGAAGAGCAACTCGGATTCGGCGCTCTCCCACCCCTCCCCCGCATGCAGCAGGCGATGGCGCAGCAGCAGGCGCTTGCTGTCGAAATCCAGGATCTCGCTGGTGCCGCCGAAGGGCATGCCCTCGGTCATCTCCCGCCTGTAGGCGACCCAGTTCTCGGCCGCGAAGGTGCCGAGGCCGCGCGCCCGGAAGGCCGGGCCGAGATGGAGTTGCGGCCAGACGGCATCGGTGAGCAGGTCGAAGGCCACCACGTAGTAGGCCAGGTTCATATGGCCGTAGTGATCCACCCATTCGGGCTTCACGTGGCCGATTTCGGCTGAACTGAACATTGCGGACTGGATTCCACCCATTTCGGCCGGAGCGCAAGCGGGAGAGTCGTGTTGCGGAGTTGGTCAGGCCGGTCCGCGCGCCGCGCGGCTGAGCCCCTGGG
Source organism: Roseomonas sp. (assembly GCA_035556695.1). GTDB lineage: Bacteria > Pseudomonadota > Alphaproteobacteria > Acetobacterales > Acetobacteraceae > Pseudoroseomonas. The sequence goes on along the minus strand of DATMFR010000048.1, from coordinate 129,930 downwards.
CCGCCTCCAGCAGCAGCGGCGCGAAGCTGGCGGCGAAGGCCTCCGGCTTCCACTCGCCGAGCGAGCCGGCGATGTGCAGGGCCGCCACAGGCCGGCCATCGGCGCGGGTGATGGCGGCGCCGAGCGTCACCTCCCCTGCCGAGACCTCCTCGACCGCCATGGCATAGCCCCGCGCGCGCGCCTGCCGCACCTGCTCCAGGATCGCCGCCGGGTCGGTCAGGGTGCGGGCCGTCATGGCGACGGGCGTGGCGCGGCGAATCAGGGACTCGGCCTCCTGCTCGGGCAGCAGGGCCAGGATGGCGCGGCCGCCGGCGGTGCTGAGCAGCGGCACGCGCCGGCCAACCAGCGAGGACCAGAAATACTCGCGCCTGCTCTGCTGGCGGATCACGTAGATCAGCGAAGTGTCCTCCCAGAGGCTCATGCTGACCCGCTCGCCGCAGGAGCGGCGCAATTCGGCCACCACGGGCATGGCCACCTCCACCAGCGGCGTGGTGCGGAGATAGTGGAACGCGGTCTCCAGCGCCTGCCGGCCCAGGCTGAAGCGTCGTGTGCGTTCGTCCTTCTCCAGGTAGCCGAGCCGCCAGAGCGTGTGGCTGAAGCGCTGCGCCGCGCTCTTGTCGAGGCCCGAGGCGGCGGCGATCTCGCCCAGGCTCATCGCGCCTGGCCCTTCCCGCACCGCGTGCAGCACCCGGAAGGCCTTCTCGACCGAGCCCACCAGCAGGGCATCCTCTCGCATGGCTTGCCGTTCACTCCAGAGGCGCGCTTGACAGATTTGCGGCATATTGCCGTATAATTTTTGATATCACAATGTAATACGGCGGCCCAGGCCCTGGGGGCCTTCCCGCCCTCAGAAAAGGGACGTGCATGTCAGGACGCAGCAACACTGCCGTGGGAGCCGCCGACAACCTGACCGCCGGCAAGGCCGTCGGTGCCGCCGTGATCGGCAACGTGCTGGAATGGTACGATTTCTCCGTCTACGCCTATCTGGCCACAATCCTCTCGCACCAGTTCTTCCACAGCGAGAACCCGACCTCGGCCCTGCTCGCCACCTTCGCCGCCTTCGGCATCGGCTTCGTGGTGCGGCCGCTGGGCGGCATCGTGATCGGGCGGATGGGCGACACGCACGGCCGCAAGGCCGCATTGCTGCTGACCATCTTCATGATGGCCTTCGGCACCGTGGCGATCGGCCTGCTGCCGACCTATGAAAGCATCGGCATCCTCTCGCCGATCCTGCTGGTGGTCTGTCGCCTGGCGCAGGGCTTCGCGGCCGGTGGCGAGTGGGGCGGCTCCACCGCCTTCATCGTCGAGTGGGCGCCAAAGAACCGCCGCGGCTTCTTCGGCAGCTTCCAGCAGGCCAGCGTCGCGGGCGGGCTGCTGCTCGGCTCCGCCGTCGCCGCCATCTGCAGCAGTGTCTTCTCCCCCGAGACGATGGAGGCCTGGGGCTGGCGCATTCCCTTCCTGCTGGGCGGCGCGCTGATCCCGCTCGGCATCTACATGCGCCGCAACATCGACGAGACGCCGGCCTACCGCGAGGCCAAGGCCGAGGCGGCGCCCGCCGCACAGCAGGAGGGCAACTGGACGCTGGCCGGCCGCGCCTTCGGCTTCACCATCCTCTGGACCGTCTCCTACTACGTGATGCTCAACTACATGCCGACCTTCACCCAGGCGCATGCGGGGCTGAGCCGGACGGCGGCGCTGTGGTCGAACACCCTGGGCCTCGTGGTGCTGGTGGTCGCGGTGCCGCTGATGGGCATGCTCTCCGACCGTGTCGGCCGCAAGCCGCTGCTGCTGGGCTGCTGCATCGCCTTCATCCTGCTGACCTATCCGCTGTTCGTGCTGCTGGTCTCTGGCGGCGGCCTCGGCACCGTCATCCTGGTGCAGATCGTCTTCGCGCTGATGATCTCGGCCTTCTCCGGCCCTGGCCCCGCGGCCATCTCGGAAATCTTCCCGACGGCTTCGCGCTCCACCTACATGTCCACCGGCTACAGCCTGGCGGTGGCGGTCTTCGGCGGCTTCGCGCCCTACATCGCCACCTGGCTGATCGCCACCACCGGCTCGCCGCTCTCGCCGACCTACTACCTGATCGCGGCGGCGATCCTCTCCACCCTGGTCATCTTCCGGCTGCGCGAGACCGCGCATGCCGAGCTGCGCTGACCTGAAAGGAATTCCGGCCATGAGCCAGGACAACCCCAGCGATGTCTCCCGGATGGAACCCTGGCAGTGGCCGGACCGCCACTGGCAGGGGCTGATCCGGCAGGTGCGCGCCGGCCGGCCGCTGCGGCCGCGCCAATGGCCCGGCGGCGCGCGCTGCGCCGTCGCCCTCTCCTTCGACAGCGACCACGAGACCAACGAGCTGCGCGAGGGCGGCAAGTCCATCGGCCGCATGGCCTGGGGGCAGTACGGCAACCGCGTCGGCGTGCCGCGCATCGCCAGGCTGCTCGACCGGCATGGCATCCGCGCCACCTTCTACGTGCCCGCCGTGGCCGCCATGACCTATCCGGACGAGCAGCGCGCCCTCTCCGCGGCCGGGCATGAGATCGGCATCCATGGCTGGATCCACGAGCTGAACTCGGTGCTGCCCTATGAGGCGGAGCGGGACCTGATGTTCCGCGCCACCGATGCGCTGGAGAAGATCACCGGCGTGCGGCCGGTCGGGTTGCGCACGCCCTCCTGGGACTTCAGCCCGAACACGCTGCGCATCGAGCGCGAGTTGGGCCTGCTCTATGACTCCTCGCTGATGGCGGACGAGGACTGCTACGAGCTGGAGATGGAGGGCGAGCCGACCGGCATCGTCGAGCTGCCTGTCGAATGGGTGCGTGACGACGCGGTGTACTTCATGATGCACCGCTTCCAGTCGCTGCGGCCCTACACGCCGCCGGAGGACGTGTTCAACATCTTCCGCCGCGAGTTCGACGCGGCCTATGCCGAGGGCGGCATCTTCCAGCTCACCTGCCACCCGCACATCATCGGCTACCGTTCGCGCATCTGGATCCTGGAGGAGCTGATCGCCCACGCCAAGGCCAAGGGCGACGTCTGGTTCGCCACCCATGCCGAGGTCGCCGCCTATGCGCGCGACAACGCGGCCTGAGGCGATGAAGTTCGAATTCGCGGGACGGACCGTCCTCGTCACCGGCGCGGCGCGCGGCATCGGGCGCGGCATCGTCGAGGGCTTCGCCGCCAGCGGCGCGCGCGTGGTGGCCACGGACGTGCTGGCCGAGCCGCTGGAGGAGATGGCGCGTGAGGTCGGCGGCCAGGTCGAGACGAAGCTGCTCGACGTCACCGACGGCGCCGCGGTGGAGGCGCTGGTCAGGTCGGTGGAGCCGGTGGACGTGCTGGTGCATGTCGCCGGCGGGGTGATGGGCCAGGGGCGCAAGCCGCTGGAGCAGATCACCGATGCCGACTGGGACGCCATCATGGACGTCAACCTGCGCGGCGCCTTCCATGCCTGCCGCGCGGTGGCGCCGGGGATGAAGCAACGCCGTGCTGGGCGAATCGTCGTCATTTCCAGCCGCTCGGGGCTGGGAGTCAGCCTGACCGGCATCCATGCCTATGGCACGGCCAAGACGGCGCAGATCGGCTTTGTCAGGCAGATCTCGGACGAGATGGGCCCTTATGGCGTCACGGTGAATGCCGTGGCGCCGGGCTTCCTGCGCACCAGCCCGGACTATGAGCGGCAATGGGCCTCCTATGGCGCCGAGGGACAGCAGGCGATGCTCGGCCGCATCCCGATGCGCCGGCTGGGCGAGCCGGCGGATATCGCCAATGCCGTGCTCTTCCTGGCTTCGGACGAGACATCCTGGATCACCGGGCAGGTGCTGGCCGTCACCGGCGGCACCTGAGACATGAACCCGCGGGGCGGCGGAGGCAGAAATCTGTCCCGCCGCCCTGCAACCCATCCTCCCCCGCCGTCATTGTTGTTTCGGCGAATGGCGATCCCGCCATGGCAAAATCGCTGGTGGGCGGATGACCAATCCCTGGACCAAGAAGAACCCGCTGATGAGCCTCTGGTTGAGCGGGGCCAATGCTTGGGCAGGCGCCACCCGGAACTTCTGGGCGGCCGAGGCGGGGCGCCATCAGGCCGCCGTGACGCAGCAGATGATGGAACTCTGGGCGCCGCCTCCGGCGTCGAAGAAGCGGCGGCGCCGGAAGGCGCGCTGAAAGGGCGCCCTGCCCTCAGCAGACGCTTGCCAGCCGCGCCGCGCAGACGGCGAGGGTTTCCTCCATCGGACGCTGCCACCAGTCCTGCGCCGAGAAGATCTCCACCTCCACCAGCCCGTCATAGCCCGCGGCCTCGACCATGCCGCGGATGCCGCGGATGTCGATGACGCCGTCGCCCATCATGCCGCGGTCGAGCAGCACGTCCCGCGTCGGCACCAGCCAGTCGCAGACATGAAAGGCCGCGATGCGGCGATGCCGGGCCGCCCGTTCCAGCTCACGCGGCAGGGCGGCGTCCCACCAGAGGTGATAGACGTCGGCGGCGATGCCAAGGCCGCCGCGTGCCTCCGGGTCCAGCGCATCGCAGAGGTCGAGCGCCTCGCCCAAGGTGCAGAGGCAGGAGCGGTCCGCGGCATAGACGGGGTGCAGCGGCTCCAGCGCCAGGGTGACGCCAAGTTGCCGCGCCTCCTCCAGCAACGCGCCGACACCGTCCTGCAACTGCCGGCGGGCGGCCGGCAGGTCGCGCGAGCCGGGCGGCAGGCCGCCGGCCACCAGCACGAAGCAGCGGGCGCCGAGGATGGCGGCGTCACGCAGGGCAGCGCGGTTCTCCTCCACCGCCGCGCGCGCGCCCTCCGGCGTGGCGGCGGGGAAGGCGCTGCTGCGGCAATAGCCGGTGACGGCGAGGCCGGCCTCGCGGATCTGCCGCGCCACGGCGGCGACATCCTGCCCTTCCAGGTCGCGCCGCCAGGGGGCGATGCCGCCGAAACCCTGCCGCGCCACCGCCTCGACCACCGCGCCGATCGGCGCCGTGTGGCCCAGCGTGGCGGTGTTGATGGCGCAGAGGTCCGGCCGGCCAGCGAGGTCCCGCACCCGTTCAGCCCCCGACGCCGTAGAGCGCCAACAGGCGCCGCATCCGTGCCGCCGCCATCTCGGGGTCGCCCAGCAGGCCGGCGGCGTCGGCCATGCGGAAGATGTCGGCGAAATAGGCCAGCGGGCGCATGGATTGCTGGCCGCCAACCATGATGAAGTGCTCCTGATGGCCGTTCAGCCAAGCGAGGAACACCACGCCTGTCTTGTAGAACTGCGTGGGCGCGCCGAAGATCCGGCGGGAGAGCGGCACGGTCGGCTCCAGGATGGCGTGGAAGCGCGCGGTGTCACCCTCCGCCAGAGCCGCGAGCGCCAGGGAGGCGGCGGGCGCGATGGCGTCGAAGATGCCGAGCAGCGCGTCGGAATGGCCTTCCGCGTCGCCGGCGATCAACGCGGGGTAGTTGAAGTCATCGCCGGTGTACATCCGCACGCCCGCCGGCAGCAGGCGGCGCATCCGCACCTCCTTCTCGTCGTCCAGCAGCGAGATTTTGATGCCGTCGATGCGGTCGCGGTTCTCCTCGATGATCTCCAGGCAGGTGCGCAGCGCACCGTCAAAGTCGTCATGCCCCCAGTAGCCGGCCAAGGCGGGGTCGAACATCTCGCCCAGCCAGTGCAGGATGACCGGCGCCTCCGCCGCGCCCAGCACGCGGCGATAGACCGTGCGATAGTCCTCCGGCGAGCGGGCGACGCGCGCCAAAGCGCGACTGGCCATCATGATGAGCCGGCCGCCCAAGGACTGGATGACCTCAAGCTGCTCCATATAGGCGCGCAGCACGTCGTCAGTGCTGCGGGCATCACGCGGGTCGAGCTGGTCGGTGCCGCAGCCGGAGGCGATGCGGATGCCGGGAATGTCGCGCGTCTCGCGCAGGCTGCGGGTGATCAGCTCGCGCGCGGCGGGCCAGTCCAGCCCCATGCCGCGCTGGGCCGTGTCCATCGCCTCGGCGATGCCGAGTCCGAGCCCCGCGAGATGGCGGCGATAGGCGATGGTGCGATCCCAGTCGATGGCCGCGCCGGCATGGGGCGAGATCTCGGCGAAGGGGTCGGCCACGACATGCGCCGCCGAATAGGCGATGCGGTTGAAGCGCGCGCCTGGCGTGGGTGCCGGCAAGGCGCGCCCCTGCAGGCGATAGGGCTGCAGGCGGCCGCCGGCGGCGGGCAGCAGGATTTCGGCCATCATGCGTTCTCCCTCAGCCCTCGACCCAGCGCAGGATATGCGTGCCGGTGACGCAAAGCCGGCCCTCCTGGTTCACCACCTCGAAGCGCGAGCGGGTGCGGCCGGGGGATTCCTCCACCGCTTCCACCGTGTAGCGCGCCGTCAGCGCATCCCCGGCGAAGACCGGATGGGTGAAGCGGATACGGTCATAGCCCGCCGAGACCGGCGTGCCGGCGCAGCCACGCTCCACCGCGCGGCGCGACATCAGCGAGGAGGCGGCGGAGACCAGCGCCATGACATGCGCCCCATGCGCGATGCAGCGGCCGAAGGCCGTGGTGCGGGCGAAATCCTCGTCCACATGCACGGGGTCATGGTCGCCGCTGAGCTCGGCGAAGGCGCGGATGTCAGCGGCGGAGATGGCGCGGTGGAACTCCACCTGGTCGCCGGCGGCGAGGCGGGTGACGCTGTCCATGACCTTACTCCGCCGCCTGCAGTTCTTCGAAGCGGGCGAGCGCGGCGCGCTGGCGGCGGCCCGGCAGGCGATCGGCCAGCCCCATCGAGCCATCCTCGAAGAGCGCGGCGTCCATCTGCCGCAACTCAGGCGAGACCGACGGACGGAAGCCCATGACGCCAAGCACGTCGCGCTCCAGGTCCAGGCCGGGCGCGATCTCGATCAGCTCGGGACCCGCATCGCCCAGGCGGAACACCGCGCGCTCGGTGACGTAGAGCACGGGCTGGCCGCGCTCCCGCGCGAAGCGGCCGGAGAAGGTGACCTGCTCCACCTGCCGCACGGCCTTGGGCGCTCCGTTGGCGGTCAGCGTGCCGCCGAAGATCACCGCCTTGGCGCCCTGGCTGATGTTGACGAAGCCGCCCGGCCCGACGATGCGGCCGCCGAAGCGCGAGACGTTGACGTTCCCCTCGGCATCGAACTCGGCGAAGGAGAGGAAGGCGAGGTCGAGCCCGCCGCCGTCATAGAAGTCGAACTGGTAGGGCTGGTCCACCTGCGCGTCGGGCGAGCGGGCGGCGCCGGCCTCGTTGCCGCTGGCGGGCGCGCCGCCGATATTGCCCTGCTCGTTGGTCAGGCAGACGCGGCGCAGCACCCCCTCCTCCGCCGCCACATTGGCGATGCCGGTGGAAATGCCGGAACCGAGATTGCAGATGGCGCCTTCGAACAGCTCCATCGCGCCGCGGCGGGCGACGATGCGGCGCGGACCCGGCGGCAGGCGCGGGATCTCCTCCAGCGCCACGCGGAGATGGCCGGAATAGGCCGGGCTGTCCTGCGTCTCGTAGGTCTGCCACTGGTCCGGCACATGCACCAGCGCGTCCACCAGGATGCCGGGCACCTTGACCATCTTCGGATGCAGCGAGCCGCGCGGCACGATGGTCTTGACCTGCGCGATCACCAGCCCGCCGGAGCGCCGCGCCGCCTGGGCGATGCTCAGCATCTCCAGCGTGACGGCCTCGTGCTCCATGGAGATGTTGCCGTCCTCGTCGGCGGCGGAGCCGCGCACCAGCACCACATCCACCTTGAAGGGACGGTAGTACAGGTATTCCTGCCCGCGGAAATCGACCAGCTCGACCAGGTCCTCCGTCGCGCAGCGGCTCTGCCGCCCGCCGCCAAGACGGGGATCGACAAAGCTGTGCAGGCCGATGCGTGTCAGCAGGCCGGGGCGGCCCGCCGCCATCTCGCGCATGAGTTGCGAGAGCGAGCCCTGCGGCAGCGTGTAGGCCTCGATCTTCTCGTCCAGCGCCAGGCGCGCGATGCCCGGGCTGTTGACGAAGGTGCCGGAGACGACGCGCTTCAGCAGTCCTTCCTGTGCCAGATGGCCGGCACCACGCGTCTTGCCGTCGCCGAGGCCCACCGGATGCAGGGCGGTGATGCCGCGCGGGGCACCGGTCTCGCGGAACCGATCGCCGATGGCGGCGAGCAGCGCGTCGGGCACCGCATGCCCGCCGCCGGACCCGCCGATCAGCAGCGTGTCGCCATCCTGAACCAGCCGGGCGGCTTCCGCTGCGCTCATGCGCCTCATCACACGGTCTCCAGTCTCGCTGTGGTGCGGGGCGCGAAGGCCCCGGGGAAATGGCAGGCGGCGCGCCGGCCGCCGCCGAGATCGGCCAGCGGCGGCGGCGCGTCGCATTCGGGGCGGGCCACGGGGCAGCGCGCGCGGAAGGCGCAGCCGGTGGGCAGGCGCAGCGTGGAGGGCGGCTCGCCGCCCAGCACCACGCGCTGCCGACCGGGCTCCGGGATCGCGCTGGTCAGCGCCACGGTATAGGGATGCAGCGGACGGGAGAGCACCTCGTCCGCCGGCCCCTCCTCGACGATGCGGCCGAGATACATGACCGCCACGCGGTCGCAGAAGGCGCGCACCACCGCTAGGTCATGCGCGATGAACAGGTAGGAGAGGCCGAGCCGCTCGCGCAGGTCGAGCATCAGGTTGAGCACCTGCGCCTGCACGTTCACGTCCAGCGCGGAGACTGGCTCGTCCGCCACCACCACGGAAGGATCGAGTGCCAGCGCGCGGGCAATCGAGATGCGCTGCCGCTGGCCGCCGGAAAACTCATGCGGGTAGCGGCTGGCGAAGGCGGGCTTCAGGCCGACGGTGGAGAGCAGCTCCGCCACCCGCTCCGCGGCCGCCCGCCGCGAGTCCACGCGGCCATGCGCCAGCAGCGGTTCGGCCAGGATGTCGCCCACCGCCATGCGCGGGTTCAGCGAGGCATAGGGGTCCTGGAACACCATCTGCAAACGCGGCCGCAACGGCCGAAGTTCGGCCGCCGAGGCATGGGTGATGTCGCGTCCCTCAAAGGTAACGCTGCCGCCGGTGGGCTGGTGCAGCCGTGTCAGCAGCCGCGCCAGGGTGGACTTGCCGCAGCCGCTCTCGCCGACAACGCCGAGGCTTTCCCGCCGGTGCAGCGCGATGTCCACGCCGTTCACCGCATGCACCATGCCACGCGGCCCGAACCAGGAACGGCGCGGCAGCGGGAAATGCTTCTCCACGCCCCGAGCCTCCAGCAGCGGCGCCTCGGCCATGCGCGGCTGTTCGGCGGCGGGGGCTGCCGGCACGCTGGGCGGCGGCAGGCTGCGGCCATCGGCGGTGACCCAGCAGCGGGCGCGCCGGCCAGGCGCCACCTCCATCAGTGGCGGGTGCTCCTGCGCGCAGCGGCTGATGCGGAAGGGGCAGCGCGGCTCGAAGCGGCAGCCCGGCGGCGGATTCAGGGCGTCAGGCGGCGTACCCTCGATGCTGGTCAGCCGCGCGCCGGCGGGGCTGTCGAGGCGCGGCACGGCGTTGATCAGCGCCCAGGAATAGGGGTGGCGCGGATCGGCCAGCACCGCCTCGGTCGCTGCCTCCTCCACCACCTCGCCGGCATACATCACCGCGACGCGGCGGCAGACCGTGCCGATCACGCCGAGATCGTGGCTGATCAGCACAATGGCCGTGCCGAACTCCTCGTTCAGGCCGCGCAGCAGGTCGAGGATCTGCGCCTGGATGGTGACGTCGAGCGCGGTGGTCGGCTCGTCGGCGATCAGCAGGACCGGATCATTGGCGACGCCGATCGCCATCATCACCCGCTGCCGCATGCCGCCGGAGAACTCGTGCGGGAAGGCGCCAGCCGCACGCTCGGGCGCCGCCACGCCCATGCGGCGCAGCAACTCGATGCCGCGCTTGCGGGCCGCCGCCGGCTTCATGCGGCCATGCGAGACGATGTGCTCCGTCACCTGCCGCAGGATGCGCAGCACCGGGTTCAGCCCGGTCATCGGGTCCTGAAAGACCATCGCCGCGCGATCGCCACGCCAGTCGGACAGCTCGGCGCGGGACATGGCCAGCACGTCGCGGTCCTGGAAGCGGATGCTGCCGCCGACGATGCGCGCCGGCTCCTCCAGCAGCCGCAGCAGCGAGAGCGCGGTGACGCTCTTGCCTGAGCCGCTTTCGCCGACGATGCCGAGCGTCTCGCCCGGCCCGACGCTGAAGGAGACGCCGTCCACCGCATGCACCGGCCCGTCATCGGTCATGAAGACCGTGTGCAGGTCGCACACCTCCAGCACGGGCATCTCGTCCGGGCGAGGGCTGGGCATGGTGGAGCCGTCCATGGGCGGGGATGTCCTTTCCGTGGGCAGGGTCACCGGCTGCGCCCCTTGGGATCGAGCCAGTCGCGCAGCCCGTCGCCGCAGAAGTTGAAGCCGACAACGACGGTGAGGATGGCGAGGCCGGGGAAGGTCGCGACCCACCACTGCTCCACCAGCTCGCGCCCCTCGGCCACCATCGAACCCCATTCCGGCGTTGGCGGAATGACGCCGAGGCCAAGGAAGGAGAGGCCGGCGAAGGTCAGGATGGCGTTGCCGAGATCGAGCGTGATCAGCACGGCGAGCGGGCCGAGCGTGTTGGGCAGGATGTGGCGCGCCAGGATGCGGCGCGGCTTCAGGCCGAGCACCGTCGCCGCCTCGACATATTCCTGGCTGCGCTGCACCAGCGCGAGGGCACGCGCCAGGCGGGCGAATTTCGGCCACCATACCACCAGCATGGCGAGGATGGTGTTGACCGGCCCGATGCCCAGCGCGGCGGCGATGGCCAGCGCCAGGATGATTGGCGGAAAGCAGAGCACGAGGTCGGTGAGGCGCATCAGCCCCTCATCCCACCAGCCGCGTGCCCAGGCGGCGACGATGCCAATCAGCGTGCCAGCCGCCGCGCCCAGCAGCACGACGGAGAAGCCGGCGAAGAGCGAGAGGCGCGCGCCATAGAGCAGACGCGAGAAAAGGTCCCGCCCCAGGGTGTCCGTGCCCATCCAATGCGCCGCGGAGGGCGGCAGGAGGCGGCTGGTGACGTCCACCGCGTCCGCCGGATAGGGCGCGATCCAGGGTGCGAGCAGCGCCACCAGGACCCAGGCCAGCACGATGCCGCCGCCGAGCCAGGCAGGGCCGTAGCGGCGCAGCCGACGGCGCAGGCGGGAACGGGTGGGCGGCAGCGCCAGAGGCGTGGTGGAAACACTCATCGGCGCACCCGCGGGTCGAGAATGGCGTAGGAGAGATCGACCAGGAGGTTGACCAGGAGGTAGGTGACCGAGACCACGAGCGTGATGCCGACGATGGCCGGGAAATCCAGCGCCGCCGCCGAGCGGAAGGTGTAACGGCCAAGGCCGGGCCAGCTGAACACGGTCTCCGTCATCACCGCACCGGCCAGCAGGTTGGCATAGGCAAGGCCGCCCAGCGTCACCACCGGCACGAGGGCGTTGGGCAGCGCATGGCGCATCACCACCACCCATTCCCGCATTCCCTTGGCGCGGGACACCCGGACATAGTCCTGCTGCAGGCTGTCCAGCATGGCGGCGCGGGTGGTGCGGGTGATCAGCCCGACCGTCGCCGCCGCCAGCACGATGGAGGGCAGCACCAGATGCGCCACCGTGTCCCAGAAGGTTTCCCAGTCCTGCTGCCAAAGCGTGTCGAACAGGAAGAAGCCGGTGGGACCTTCCGGCGGGAAGGCGATGGGGTCGAGCCGGCCGGGGCCGGGCGCCCATTCCAGCCCGCCATAGAAGATGGCCAGCATGACGAAGGCGAGCCAGAAGGTCGGCGCCGAGACGCCCAGCAGCGAGACGCCGCGCGCCAGGGAATCGATCCAGCCGTCGCGCCACACCGCGGCGGCAATGCCGAGCGGGATGCCGACGATCAGCGAAAGCAGGAAGGCGACGGTGGAGAGCTCGATCGTGGCCGGCGCGTATTGGAGGATGTCGTCCAGCACCGGCCGGCGCGTGGCGATGGAAATGCCGAGGTCGCCATGCACCAGTCCTTGCAGGAAGATGCCGTAGCGTTCCCAGAGGGGCAGGTCGAGCCCCCACTTCGCCCGCCAGTGCGCGACCGTGGCCGGATCGCTCGCGGCGATGTCGCCAAGCTGCGCCAGCACCGGATCGCCCGGCACCAGGTTGGCGATCAGAAAAATGACGGCGCTGGCCAGGAGCGCCATGACCGCAGCGGTGACGAGCCGCTGGGCGATGTAGCGTGGCATCGGCCCGGTCCTCCCTGCTTTCTCTTCTCGTTGCCGCGATTCATGTCGCATTGGAACGTTATCATCAAGCCCCTGCACGGGCTTCACGCACGATCTTTTGGAACGTTATAATCGTTGTCACTTCAAGGAACGGGGAGGAAGCCCATGCAGGGCAGCGTGCGGATGACGATCGCCGAGGGCGTGGCGGAGATCGTGCTGGATCGGGCCGCGAAGCACAATGCGGTCACGCCCGAGATGGCGCGGGAGCTGGCCGGCCATGCGCGGGCCCTGGAGGAGGACGACAGGGTGCGCGCGGTGCTGCTGCGCGGCGAGGGCGAGCGCGCCTTCTGCTCGGGCAGCGATCTCAATGCCCTGGCCGCCTATCCCTCCGCCTGGCATTTTCGCAACCGGGTGGAATATGCCACGGTGGTGCGCGACATCCGCAAGCCGGTGGTGGCCGCGCTGCAGGGCTGGACACTCGGCGGCGGCGCGGAGATGGCGCTGGGCGCCGATATCCGCATCGCGGCGGAGACGACGCGCATCGGCTTCCCCGAGGTGCAGCGCGGCTGGGTGGGCGGCGGCGGCGCCTCGCAGCTCCTGCCCCGGCTGATCGGCCATGCGGCGGCCACGCGCCTGCTGATGCTGGCCGAGCAGGTGGACGCGGCCGAGGCGCTGCGCCTCGGCATGGTGCACCGGGTGGTGGCACCGGCGGAGTTGCTGGCCCAGGCGCGCGCCGTGGCGCAGCAGCTTGCCGGGTTCAGCCCGGTGGCCGTGCAGTCGGTCAAGGCGGCGCTGCGCGCGGCCATGGAGGCACCGCTCAGCGCCGGGCTGCGCTACGAGAACGAGATGAACGTGCTCTGCTTCAGCGCCGGCGACCACCTGGAGGGCATTCGCGCCTTCAACGAGAAGCGCCAGGCCGAGTTCGCCCGCTAGAGCAGAACTGGCGACGGGCCTCTCCGCCCGCCGCCTTCCCTCCCCCGGCCTCAGGCCAGCGTCACGCCGCCCATGTTGAGCTGCCACCCCGCCGCGGTCAGCGGGAAGTCCTTGATGTTCTTGCGCACGCCGATCTGGTAGGTCGGCTGGAATAGGATGAAGTGGTTGGCCTGGTCCACCACCTTCTTCTGCCACTCGACCCAGAGGCGCGCGGCCTCCTGCGGATCCTCGGCCTCCGAGGCCTGCTTCACCAGTGCGGGCATCTCCGGCGGAACGTCCCAGCCGACGCGCTTGGCGACCCGCTCCACCACCGCCGAGGCCCAGAGATCGTTGGACACGGCAGGCGGGTTCCAGAAGGTCAGCACCGCCCCCTGCATCTTGCCGGTGGTGTAGGTGGTGCGCAGGTTCACCTGGTCCATCGGCGCCAGCCTGGCGCGGATGCCGACGCGGGCAAGGTCGGATTGCACCTTCTGCGCCAGCACCTGATAGGGCACGCCGGCCACCACGGCATTGCCATAGGCCAGCTCCATCTCGAAACCATCGCCCAGGCCCGCGGATTGCAGCAGGCTGCGCGCCTTGTCGAGATCCTGGTGGAAGCCCACCTCGCGCGCGATCTCCGGCGTGCTGCCGAGCACGCCGATGGGCAGGAAATGCGCCGGACGGGTGCCGGCGCCGCCGAGCAGACTGTTCAGGATGCCGTCATAGTCGATGGCATAGCCGATGGCGTGGCGCGCCTCCTTCTTCGCCAGGGCAGGATTGGCGGCAGGGTTCTGCGTGACCGCCATGTAGACGAAGTCGAGGCTGGGCAGGTGCTCGATGCGGACATTCGGCTCGTCCTGCAGCCCCTTGATATGCTCGGGGATCAGATTGAAGGCCGCATGCACGTCGCCGCGGCGCAACGCCAGGAGCTGCGCCGCGCTGTCGGAGAGATGACGGATGATCACGCGCTCAAAATCGGTCGGGCCACGCCAGGAATGCGGATTGCGCTGCAGCGCGATCTGCGCGTTGCGCTCCCAGCGCACGAGGCGGTAGGGGCCCGTGCCAGCACTGTGCTCGTTGAGCCAGTCGGTCGCCTTGTCCTTCTCGCGCGCCTCCGCCGTCGCGACCGCGCCGTTCTTCAGCAGCACGGCCTTCTCCATGATGGCGCAGCCGGGGTTGCAGAGGATCGGCAGGATCGGCGCCTTGGGTGCGTTCATGATGAGGTCGACGGTCTTCTCGTCCACCACCTCCGCCCGGTCCACCGACTTGATGTAGACCTGCGTCTGCTCCCGCATGTTGATCAGCCGGTCGAAGCTGAACTTCACGTCCTCGGCGGTCAGCGGCGCACCGCTCGCGAATTTGACGCCGTCACGCAGGGTGAAGCGCCAGCCATCGCCGCCCGGGCGGCGCTCCCATTTCGTCGCCAGGCAGGGCTTGGGGTTCACGTAGTCGCCGGGCTCGAAGGTCAGCAGCGTGTCGTAGCAGGCAGCCAGTGTCAGCGGCGGCGTGTACTGCGCCTGCCGGACGGGATCGAAGGTGATGGTGTCGCTGGTGTCGAGGCCGATCACCAGCGTCTCGCGCCGCCCCTGCGCCCGCGCGATCCCTGGCAGGAACGGCAGGCTTGCCGCGCCGCCGGCCAGAAGGCGTGCGAGATCGCGGCGGGTGATGTCGATTATTGGCATGGACTTTTCCTCCCTTGCGGACAAAGCTACCAGCAAGATCGGAACGTTCCAATCACTGATGGGGCGGCTCCGGAAGAAAGCAGGAAGGAGGGAACATGCCGGTTGGCGTCGGCCTGATCGGGCTCGGCATGGCCACCGCGCCGCATATGCTGGCGCTGCGCGACCTTGCGAGCGAGGGCAAGGTTTCCATCGTCGGTGGCTTCTCGCCTTCGCATGGCCGGAGGGAGGCCTTCGCGGAACGGTGGAAGGCGCCGGTCTTCGCCACGCAAGAAGAGTTGCTGGCGCAGCCGGAACTGGGACTGGTGCTGATCCTGACACCGCCCGGCACGCATCTTGCGGTTGCGGAGGCCGTGGCGCGCAGCGGGCGTGCCATGATCGTCGAGAAGCCGGTGGAAGTCTCGGTGCAGCGCGGCGAGACCCTGGCCGATCTCGCGGAACAGCATGGTGTCGCCTGCGGGATCTGCCTGCAGCACCGCTTCCGTCCTGCCGCGCTGCGGCTGCGGCAAGCCCTCCAGGATGGTGAGCTGGGGCGAATCCTCTCCGCCAGCGCCTCCATCCGCTGGTGGCGCGACGCCGCCTATTTCGCCGAGCCTGGGCGCGGCACCCGTGCGCGGGACGGCGGCGGCGTGCTGCTGACCCAGGCCATCCACACGATCGACCTGCTGCTGCACCTTGTCGGGCCGCACCGGTCGCTGGCCGGCTTCGCCGTCACCTCCCCGCTGCGCCGCATCGACACGGAGGATATCGTGGCCGCCGCGCTGCAGTTCGAGAACGGCGCCATCGGCGTGCTGGATGCCACCACCGTCGCCCGGCCGGGCTATCCTGAGCGCATCGAGATCGCCGGCACCGAAGGTTCGGCCGTGCTGGTGGGCAGCCACCTCACCCTGCACGGACGCGGCGGCGCTCCGGAGACGCTGGGCGCCGCGGCGGTCAGCGGCGGCGCCGACCCGATGGCCTTCGACCACGGCCCGCACCGCGCACTGATCGCTGACGTGCTGGAGGCCATGGCGACAGGCCGTGCACCAGCCTGCGACGTGCGCTCCGCGCTCGCCGTGCAACGGCTGATCGAGGATCTTCTTAAGGACTCGGAGCGACGCGCATGACCATCACCGGCACCACCCGCCTTTTCGGCATCCTGGGCGATCCGGTCGCGCCGCTGCGCTCGCCGGCACTGTTCAATGCCGCCTTTGCCCGGCTCGGGCGAGACGCCGTCTTCATCCCCTTGCAGGTGCCGGCGGGTGAGCTGCCCGCTGCCTGGGAGGGGCTGACGCGGCTGCGCAACCTTGAGGGGCTGGTCATCACCATGCCCCACAAGGAAGCGGTGATCCCGCTGCTCCAGGCACTTGGCCCCACCGCGACCCTGACCGGCACGGTCAACACCGTCCGCCGCCGTGCCGAGGGGGGCTGGGAAGGCGAGATGTTCGACGGCGAGGGTTTCCGCGACGGGCTGGAGCGCAGCGGCCATGCGCCGCGCGGTGCCAGCATCCTGCAGGTGGGCTGCGGCGCGGCCGGGCGGGCCATTGCCTTCGCACTCGCCCGCGCCGGCACCGCGCGGCTGACATTGCGCGACGCCGACCCGGAGCGCGCCCAGCAGCTTGCCGCACGGCTCGCCGAAGGCTGGCCCGGGCTTGAGGTTTCCACCACGGCCACCGGCCCGGAAGGGCACGACATCGTGGTGAACGCCACGCCGATGGGGCTGCGGCCGGAGGACCCCTTGCCGCTCGACCCGGCGGCGCTCTCGCCCCGCCAGGTGGTGGCCGACGTCATCCCGAATCCGGAGGTGACGCCGCTGGTGACCGCCGCGCGGCAGATCGGCTGCGCCACGGTGACCGGCCGCGCCATGCATGAGGGGCAGGCGCGGCTGGCGGCGGCCTATCTCGGCATCGAGGGCTGGGAGGGCTAACCGGCGCCGGAAGGCGCGGGGCGACGATGGATCATCATGTCGTTCTCGCCTTCCTGCACCACGTCGCCGCGCTGCGTGCGCAGTTCGAAGCCCAATGTGACGATGCCGCGATCGGCGTGCCGCGTCGGACGCAGGGCGGTGACGCGGATGCTGGCCTGTAGCCGGTCGCCGATGAAGATCGGCCCGGTGAAACGCCAGCGCCAACCCAGGGAGACGATGGCCGCGAGCTGGGTCTGCGCGCGGTTCTTCAGCCCGTCCGCCATGGCGAGGCCGAGGATGCCGTGCGCCACACGGCCGGGATAACCCAGCCGCTGCGCATACTCATCGTCCATGTGGATCTCGTAGAAGTCGCCGGACAGGCCGGCGAAGGCGAGAAGATGCGCCTCCGTGACCTGAATGCCGCCGGTCTCCCAGGCCATGCCCTCCGAGATTTCCTCAAAATGCAGCCGTTGATCGGCCATCGCGCATCTCCTCCCTCTTGTGCTCAGAGCCGGCCGATATGCAGGCCGCCATCGATATGCAGCGCGTCGCCGGTGGTGAAGGTCAGCTCGCCCGAGGCCAGCAGCGCGATGGCGCGGCCGACATCCTCGGCCTCGCCCCAGCGGCGGATCGGCGAGAGTCCTTCGGCGATGCGGCGCGTATAGGCCTCGGCCACCGGCGCCGTGAGGTCGGTGCGGACAACGCCCGGCCGCACCTCATGCACGGCGATGCCATGCTCGGCCAGGCGCAGCGCGAAGACGCGCGCGATCATCGAGACAGCGGCCTTGGAGGCGCAGTACTCACCGCGCTCGGGCGAGGCCAGCGTCACATTGGCGGAGGAGACGAAGACGATGCTGCGCGTCGTCTCCGCATTCCCCGCCTCGACCATGCGTCGCGCCACCGCCTGGGTGAGGAAGAAGTTGCCGCGTGCGTTGACGCCGAAGGCGCGGTCCCAGGATTCCGGCGAGACGTCCAGCAGGTCGCCCCGCCGCAGCGCGCCGACGCCCGCATTGTTCACCAGGCATTCGATGCCGCCGCTACTGCTCCAGGCTTCATCGACGAAGGCGGCGTGGTCCTCCAGCCGGGCCACATCGAGCAGGCAGAAGCGGAAGCCGCCGCCGGCCGCCCGCACCTCGGCCTCGGTCTCCGCCACGCCTTCCTCGGCGATGTCGGCCGCAAGGATGTCGAACCCCTTGCGCGCCAGGGCGACGCAGGCGGCGCGGCCAATGCCGCGGCGCCCTCCCGTCACCAGCGCGACCGGCCTGCGCGCCGCGCTCATGCCAGCAGGTTCCGCGCCATGATCATGCGCTGGATCTGGTTCGTTCCTTCATAGATCTGCGTGATCTTCGCGTCGCGGTACAGACGCTCCACGCGCACCCCGCGGATATAGCCGGAGCCGCCATGGATCTGCACGGCGTCCGCGGTGCGGGCGACCGCCGCGTCCGAGGCGAAGCACTTGGCCATGCTGGCCTCCATGGTGGCGCGCTCGCCCGTGTCCAGACGCTGCGCGGCGTGATGCACCATCAGCCGCGCCGCATGGGCGTCCTTGGCCATGTCGGCGAGCATCCACTGCACCGCCTGGAACTCGCCGATGGCCTGGCCGAACTGGCGGCGCTGCCTGGCATAGTCGACGCTGTCCTCCAACGCGGCCTGCAGGATGCCGACGGCCAGCGCGGCGATGCCGACACGCCCCTTGTCCAGCACCGACATCATCATGTGGAAGCCACGCCCCTCCTGACCGAGCAGCGCCTCGGCCGGGAGCTGCACGTTCTCGAAGCGCAACCCACCGACCTGCGAGGCGCGCTGGCCCATCTTGTGCTCCTTGCGGTCCCGCGTGACGCCGGGCCGGTCGAGATCGACCAGGAAGATGGACATGCCGCGATGCCCCGCCTCGGGATCGGTGCGTGCCAGCACGGCGGCGAAGTCGGCAATGGGGGCGTTGTGGATCCAGAGCTTGGCGCCATCCAGCACCCAGCCTTCCGCCGTACGGCGCGCGCGGGTGCGCAGGCCGGCGAGGTCAGAGCCCGCCTCCGCCTCGGTCAGCGCATAGGCGCAACGCCGTTCCGCCTTCAGCAACGGGCGCAGGTAGCGGTCCTGCTGCGCCGGGGTGCCATGCTGCGTCAGCAGCGTGCCGAGCAGTTCCACCAGCCCGACCTGGTCGGCGACCGAGGCATAGCCGCGCGACAATTCCTCCATGACCAGCGCATAGGCCAGAACGTCGGCGCCAGCGCCACCCAGCGCCTCGGGCACGCTGATGCCGAACAGGCCGGCCTCGGCGAGGCGGCGGTAGAGCTCGGCCGGATATTGCTCTCTCTCGTCCAGTTCGGCGGCAAGCGGCGCGATCTCCTGCTCCGCGAAGCGGCGCGCCGCATCGCGCAGCGCGGCATGCCAGTCTGACGCCCCGGCGGGCAATGAGGGTTCGGACAAGGACGTTTCTCCCGTTGGTTCTTTTTTCTCGCTGTCAGAGGCAGGCAGGGGACGCGGCCGTCATCCCTTCCAGCGCGGATGCGCGCCGCAGGACTCCCGCACGACCAGCGTCGGCGCCAGGATCTCGCGGCGCGGCGGGCTGGCGGGATCGGCGATCCGCTCCAGCAGCACGCGCGCGGAAGCTCGGCCGATCTCGCGCGGCGAAACGCGGATCGTGGTCAGCGCCGGGAACCAGGCGGCGGCCTCGCGGATGTCGTCGAAGCCGGTGACGGCCACGTCGCGCCCGGGCATGCGCCCGCTGCGCAGCAGGCCCAGCGTGGCGCCGAAGGCCACGGAATCGTTGTAGCAGACGAGCGCCGTCGGACCGTCGGCCGGCAGGGACTCCGCCACCGCCGCCGCCTCGCCGATATCGGTGCGGCAGAACAGTTGCTCGGGTCTCAGCCCGGCCGCGCACATGGCGCGGAAATAGCCGTCCCAGCGCTCGCGGCTGACGGAGTTCTTGACCAGGCCGCCCAGGAAGGCGATCCGCCGGTGGCCGAGCGCCAGCAGGTGCTCGGTGGCCATCCGGGTTCCGGCGCGGTTGTCCGGCCCGGTATGCGCACCGCGCCGGAAGCCCCGCACCACCGTCGCATGCGGCATCTGCCAGCGTTCAAGATCCTCCAGCAGGCTCGGCGGCGTTCCGGTGGCCGGCATGATCAGCACGCCATCCACCGGCTGCTCGCGGAAGCGCTCCAGCATGCGGCGCTGCCGCGTGACGGATTCCGAGGTGTTGGCCAGCATCACGACGAAGCCGGCCTCGTCGAGCGCCTCCTCCACACCCGCCGTCAGCTCGGCATAGAAGGGGTTGGTGATCTCGCAGACCAGCAGGCCGATGGTGTGCGACTTGCCCGACCGCATGACGGCGGCCGAGCGGTCATAGACATAGCCAAGCCGCGCCGCGGCATCACGCACCAGGCGGCGTGTCTCCTCACGGAGCTTGGTGTCGTCCCGGAGGGCGAGCGCGGCGGTGGAAAGGGCAACGCCCGCCTCCTTCGCCACATCCTTGATTCGAATTCGTTGCATGAGGGGCATCTGTCCTGCCCCTCACAATGGAACGTTCCAATAGCTGCGTCAATGCGCCGCCGGCGCGCGGCGCGGCGGCTTCTTCAGGCCATCGCCCCGCCCGCCGGCACGCCTTGCGGCGCCAGGAAGCGGCGGATGGAAAGCCCTTCCAGCGGCGTCTCTGTCCGCCCGTCGAGCGCCAGCTCGCAAAGGATTGCGCCGATCGCCAGGCTGAGCTGGAAGCCGTGCCCGGAGAAGCCGAAGGCGTGGAACAACCCCGGCGTCGTGCTGCTCGGACCCACCACGGGGATCTTGTCCGGCATCATGCCGTCGATCCCGCTCCAGCTGCGGATGACCGAAACGCCCGCCAGCGCCGGAACCAGCGCCGCCGCCCGCCGCATCGCCTGGAGCGTGACCTGCGCCAGCGGGCGCGACATCGGCACCGCCGGATCACCCATCCCGTAGCCGCCGCCGATGATGACGTTCCCGCGCGGGATCTGCCGCAGGTAGACGTTGCCGCCCGCCACGCCGACATTCGGCTCGATGGTGTAGGGGATGGGCTCGGTGACCATCATGTTCGGGGTGTGGTGGCGGATCGGCACCGCCTCGCCGAACCAGGCCGCGACCTGCCCGCCCCAGAAGCCGGCGGTGTTGAGCAGGCGCCCGGCTCGGAAGCGGCGCGTGGCCGTCTCCACCACGAAGCGGCCGTTCTCGTGCCGGCAATCCGTCACCCCCGTCTGCTCCAGCAGCGTGGCGCCCGCCTGCCGCGCGGCCCGTGCCAGGGCGGGGGAGAGCAGGCGCGGATTGGCCGAGCCGTCCTCCGGCGCGAAGGAGCCGGCCACGGCGGCCGGTCCCAGCCAAGGGAAGCGGCGCCGCAGGGCCATACCGTCGAGGAATTCGAGCTGCAGTCCATGCGAGGCGGCGACATCGAGATAGGCCACCAGCTCGGCCGCCTCGGCCTCATTGCGCGCCAGCTTCAGGTGGCCGGTCTGCACGAACTCGCAATCGGTGCCGATCAGCTCCGGCAGGCGACGCCACAGGGCGTGCGAGCGCTTCGCGATCGGCAGCTCGGCCGGATGCCGCCCCTGTTGGCGGACGCCGCCGTAATTGGCGCCGGAGGCCTGCGAGCCGACCAGCCCGCGCTCCAGCAGGATGACACGCGCGCCGCGCCAGGCCAGGTGCAGCGCCGCCGAACAGCCGGCGCCGCCACCCCCGATGATGAGCACATCCGCATCCACCGGCGCCGTCATGCCGCGGCCTCCCTCTCCGGCGCGGCGCTGAGCGGCAGCGGCTTCACCGGCGCCTGGCCGCGCAGCCGGCCGATTTCCGCCACATCGCAGCCCAGCCGTGCCGCCAGCACCTCGGCCGCCGCCATGCCGCAGACCCGGCCCTGGCAGCGCCCCATGCCGATGCGGGTGAAGGCCTTGGCGCGGTTCACCTCCGGCGCCACGCCATGCGGACCCTCCGGCTCGGCGGCGGCGCGCAGCTCGCCCGCCGTCACCGCCTCGCAGCGGCAGAGGATGGTCTCGTCCGGCATCGCCGCGGCCAGCCGCGCGGGGAAGGGAAAGGCGCGCTCCAGCGCCGCGCGGAACCGGGCCTGCCGTTGCAGGCGCCGCTGCAGCCGATCCGTCAGCGCCGCATCCACCGGCAGCCCGGCATCGGCCAGCAGGGCCTGCGCGGCGCAGGCGCCGGCCATCTCCGCCACATCCGCACCCCCGATGCCCGCGGCGTCGCCAGCCAGATAGATGCCGCGCACGGGCGTCCGGCCCATCGCGTCACGCTGCGGCACCCAGTTGTGCTGCACGGCGTCGAAGCAGCTGGTCACGCCAGCCAGGTCGGCAAGTTGCGGTTCCGGGCGCACGCCCCAGCCGAGGCCGACGGCATCGCAATCCAGCCAGCGCTCACGGCCCTTGGCGTCGCGCCAGCGCAGCGCGCTGACGCCCCGCTCCCCATCCCCCTCGATCGCCAGCGGCGTGACGCCCTCGGCGACGAGGATGCCGGCGGCGCGCAGCCGCGCGACATAGTAGAGGCCCTTGGCCAGGGTGGTGGGATCATGCGGCAGGCCGGCCAGCGCCCGCGCCTTGGTGGCGAAGGGGGTGGTGTCCAGCACCGCGGCGACGGTCGCGCCGGCCTTCATGTACTGGTAGGCGACCAGCCAGAGCAGGGGGCCGCTGCCCAGGAAGGCCACGCAGCGGCCGATAGCGCAGCCCTGCGCCTTCAGCGCGATCTGCGCCCCGCCCAGGGTGGTGACGCCCGGCAGGGTCCAGCCGGGCAGCGGTATCACGCGGTCCATGGCGCCGGTGCAGAGAATGGTGGCGTCGAAGCCATGCGCCGCCACCTGTCCGTGGTGCAGCGTGTGCAGTTCGCGGGGATTGGCGCCGATGTCCCAGACCAGCGTGTCGGGTCGCCAGTCGGTTGCCGGCTTCAGCGCGTCCAGCGTGGCGTGCAGGGCGTGCGCCTTGGCTGCCTCCAGCCCGTAGAGCGCGCGCCCCCCACGGGCGAAGCCTGCCGGCGGGCGCTGGTAGATCCGGCCGCCACCATCCGGCGCCTCGTCGATCCAGAGCGGACGCAGCCCGGCGCGCACCAGCTGCTCCACCGCCCGCACGCCAGCCGGGCCGGCACCCACCACCGCGATCCTCATGCCCGGCGCACCACGAGACCGGGGAGGCATTCGGTGACGCAGGCGCGAACAGGGCCCCGCCCCTCCACCACCACGCGGCAGTCCTGGCAGGCGCCCATCAGGCAGAAGCCGGCGCGCGGCCCGTCGCCGAACTCGCTGCGGCGGAGGAAGCCCCCCTCCCCGGCCAGGATGGCCGTCAGCAGCGTGTCGCCCGCACGGGCGGCGCATTCCTGCCCCTCGAAGGTGAAGCGGATTTCGGGCCGGTCCTGATCGACCAAACGCACCAGTCGCACTGCGTAGTCTCCCTGTCCCTCGCGGGGCCGGGCGGCACCATAGCGTCCAGCGTAATTTTTCCAACATATAGAATTTTCTGGCGTAGTTTTCCGCATTATGGAATTGCGACGTACTGGCAGGCATGCCAATGCTGTGATCGATGGTCGAACCAAGCCTTTCCGAAGAGCCGCGAGCGCCCGTTGAATCAGGCATCCAGGTGCTCGACCGCACCGTGCGGCTGCTGAACCTGCTGGGAGAGGCGGGCCATGGCGGCATGCAGCTTTCGCGTCTCGCCGCCGCGCTCGGGCTGAGCGCCTCCACCACCCACCGGCTTCTGGCGGCGCTGGAGCACCACGGCTGGGTGGAACGGGTGGAGGGCAGCAAGCTGCACCGGCTGGGCGCCGCGCTGGTCGCCCTGGCCGGCCAGGCGGCGGACGGCACCGGCCTGCGCCGCCTCTGCCGCCCTGCCCTGGCGCGGCTCTCCGGCGAGAGCGGCGAGACCACCTTCCTGATCGTCCGCAGCGGGCTGAACGCCGTGGTGGTGGACCGGCAGGAGGGCGCCTACGTCATCGAGAGTCTGACCCAGGGCGTGGGCGGGTTGATGCCGCTCGGCATCGGCGCCGGCAGCGCCGCCATCCTGGCCAGCCAGCCCGAGGCGGAGATCGAGGCCGTGCTGGAAGCCAACGCGGCGCGCTACCCACAGTTCGGCAGCTCCTCCGCCAAGGTGCGTGAGCGCATCCGGCAGATTCAGGCGCAAGGCTACCTGATGAGCGACGACTCCCTCATCACCGGCCTTTCCGTGCTCAGCGTGGCGATCCGGCCGCCGGGCCACGCCGTCACCGCCGCCATCGCCACCAACTTCATCGCCAGCCGCCTCGACGTCGCCGCCCGCCGCACCTTCCTGGACCGTATCCGCCAGGAAGTCGCCGCGATAGAAGCGACCATGGCCGTGCCGGGCGCCAGTCAACGACCACCCCGCAGCGGAGAGTCCTGAATGACGCAAGACCGCAAGCCTGCCTTCCCGCGCCGCCGCCTGCTGGCCGCAGCGCCCGCCCTGCTGGCGGCACCGGCGCTGATCCGCCCGGCGGCCGCCCAGGGAAGCTCCTGGCCGGACCACCCGGTGCGGGTGGTCGTGCCCTTCGCCGCCGGCGGCGCCACCGACCTCAGCAGCCGCGTCATCGCGCAGAAGCTGTCCGAGCTGCTGGGCCAGCCGGTCATCATCGAGAACCGGCCCGGCGCCGGCGGCACGCTCGGCGTCGATGCCGTCGCGAAGGCGGCGCCGGATGGCTACAGCTTCGCCATGAGCGGCCTCTCCACCACCGCGCTTGCCATGGGGCTGTACAAGCGCCTGCCCTATGATCCGGTGAAGGACATCGTGCCCGTCGCGCCCACCGTGCTGGTGCCGATCGCCATCGCCGTGCGCAAGGGCCTCGGCGTCTCCACGCTGCAGGAGTTCATCGCCCTGCTGAAGTCGAAGCCCGGCAAGCTCTCCTATGGCAGCGCCGGCAACGGCTCCTCCGGCCATATCTCCTGCGTCGCCCTGCTGCAGAAGACCGGCACCGAGGCGGTGCACGTGCCCTATCGCGGCAGCGGGCCGGTGTTCAACGACCTGCTGGCCGGCGTGATCGACTTCACCGCCGACGCGCCGGGCCTGATCCAGCCGCATGTGGAAAGCGGCGCCCTGGTGCCGCTGGTGATGGCCACCGACCAGCGCTCCACCGTGCTGCCGAACGTGCCGACCAGCGCCGAGGCCGGCCTGCCCGGCTACAAGGCCTATTCCTGGTTCGGCCTCTTCGCGCCGACCGGCACGCCGCAGCCCATCATCGACAAGATGGCCCAGGCGACCGAGAAGGCGCTGACCGACCCCGCTTTGGCGAAGAAGCTGAACGACGAGATGGGCCTGCCGCCGATGCCGGGCTACACGCCGGCCAAGTTCGCCGGCTTCCTCCAGGAGGAGATCAAGTACTGGGTGCCGCTGGTGAAGGCGAGCGGCGCCAGCCTGGACTGAGCAGCCAGAAGGGGCGCCGGGCGAGGCGGTGCCTCGCCCCTGGAACCACCCCGCCGGGGGCATTGAATGCCCCCGGACCCCGGCATCAGCCGGGAGAGCGGCACAGGTCCGTCAGGATCTCGCCGAGGCGGTCCAGCAGGGCCGAGGTGCCGAGCGCCAGGCTGCGCGTCAGCACCACGTCCCGCCGCACCTCGGGCAGGAAGGGTCGGGCCACCACGCCGGATGGCAGGCGCCGCTGCGCCAGCCCGTCCACGATCGCGTAGCCGATCCCCTCCTGCACCATCGCCACCGCGCTCACCGTGGTGCCGACCTCCACCGCCAGCTCGCGCTCCACGCCCTCCTGCAGGAAGGCAAGGTCGAGGCTCTGGCCGAAATCCTGCCAGCCGGCGAAGCCCACCTCCGGCTCGCCAGCCAGCAGCGCGGGCCGCAGCATCGGCTCGGCGGCGAGCCGATGCCCCTCCGGCAGCAGAACCACGCAGGGAATGCTGCCCAGCACTGTGCTCTCCAGCCCCGGCAGGGGAAGCGGCGTCAGGGAGAGCGCGACATCCAGCCGCCGCGCCAGCAGCGCCTCGCCCAATTCCCGCACCGGCAGCAGGTGCACGGTCAGGCGCGCAGCGGCGCGCTCCCGCCGCAGCGTGGCGATGGCCGGCGGCACCAGCGAGACCGCCAGCGAAGAACTGGTGCCCAGCCGCAGCAATCCGCCACGATGGCTGCCCAAGTCCCGCGCAAAGCCCTTGAAGCCCTGGAGCTCATGGTAGAGCCGCTCCGCCTCGGGCAGCAGGGTCTGCGCCTCGGCGGTCGGCACGAGACGGCCGGCCTGGCGCTGGAACAGCCGGAAGCCCAGCCGGTCCTCGCAGTGCCGCACCGCCTTGGAGAGCGCGGGCTGCGAGACATGCAGCACCTCCGCCGCCGCGCTCAGCGTGCGGTGCTGCATCACGGCGCGGAAGATCTCGATGTCGCGGGCATTCATGGTGGCGCGCAGGATAGCCGTGTCCCTGCCCGCCGCCCAAGGCCGGGGCGTGCCCCGGCTTCCGTCAGCCGCGCCCGGCGCCCTCGGTCAGGGCGCGGGCGAAGGCGCGGTCCTCCCGCAGCACGGCGGAGATGGCGGCGCGCGGCGTCTGCTCCGGCGCCGCGCGCACCGCGGCGAAGAGCCGCCGCTTCAGCCGGCCGCGCCAGCTCGCCGGCACCCGCGCCAGCGCCTCGCCCAGCGCGGCATAGGCGTCGGCATCCCAGCGCGCCTCGTGCGCGGCGCGCTCGGGGCCACCGTCGAAGCCCTGGCGCGGAACGGCGCGGGCGCGCAGGGCCGCCGTTGCCTCTGCATCCACCGCACCCTCGCGGATGACCACGGCATAGTCCCGCTCCGCCGCCGCCAGGCTCAGCCGGCCCGCCTGCACGTCGCGCAGCACCGCCTCCGGCTTGCGGGCGGCCGGGTCGCCGCGACCGCCGCCGCCAGGCGAGACGATGCGTACCACGTCGCCGGGCGAAAGGTGCAGCAGGTCGGTGTTGCGCAGGTCCTGCTCGCGCTCGGTGCCCGGGTTTAGCGCGAAGCTGCTCGGCGCGCCGGGGCGGCCGCCCAGCGTGCCCCAGGGGCGGAAATGCGTGCGGTCGCGGTTGCGGGCGGTGACGGTGGCGTCCGGTGCGTCGGTGGTGAACTCCAGCACCGTGGCGAGGCCGCCGCGATGCGTGCCGGCGCCGCCGGTATCCGGCATCAGCCCATAGCGCAGGATGCGCACCGGCGCCTCGGATTCGGTGATCTCCACCGGGCTGTTCTTGAGGTAGGCGGCATCGGCGCCGGAGCCGTCCGTGCCGTCGCGATGCGGCATGCCGCCGCCGCCGCCGACGATCGGCGCCACCGCCGCGATGACGCGGCGTCCGGTGCGCGGATGCTCGGCGGCGAGGTTGATGATGGAGGAGGAGCCGGCGGGCGCCGCCGGCAGCCGCTCCGGCGCGGCCTGCGCGAAGGCGCCGAAGACCAGGCTGCGCAGCCGCGCGCAGGTCAGGCTGCGCATGCCCACCGCCGCCGGATGCGCCGGGTTCACCACGCTGCCCTCGGGCAGGATGCAGGTGAAGGGCCGCGTGGTGCCGAAGTTCAGCAGGATCTTGGGGCTGAGCGCCGAGAGCACGTAGTAGACGCCGACCAGGATCAGCGAATGGCGGGGATGCCCGCCGGTCGGCACGTTCATCGAACTGATGGTCTGCGGATCGGTGCCGGTGAAGTCCAGCTCGGCGGAATCGCCCTGGATGCGCAGGGTCAGCCTCAGCCGCAGCGGATCGCCGCCGACGCCGTCCTCGTCGCAGTAGTCGGCGAAGTGGTAGGTGCCGTCGGGCAGGCTGGACAGCACGGCGCGCGCCTGCGCCTCGCCATAGTCCAGCAGGTCCGCGAGGCCGTCCTTCAACGTCTCCACGCCGAAGCGGCGCACCAGGTCGAGGATGCGGCGCTCGCCGGTGTTGACGGCGGCGACCAGCGCCTTCAGGTCGCCCCAGTTCTGCTCGGGCACGCGCACATTGGCGAGGATGGTGCGCACCAGCGTCTCGTCCAGCACGCCGGCGCGGTAGAGCTTGCTGGGCGGGATGCGCAGCCCTTCCTGGTGCACCTCGGTCAGCGTGCGGGAGAGGCTGGCCGGCACCGCGCCGCCGACATCCACGTTGTGGATGTGGCCGCCGGCGAAAGCGATGATCTCGCCCTCGTGGAAGACCGGCTTCCACATGTTGGTGTCCGGCGAATGGGTGGAGAGATAGCCGGAATAGGGATCACTGGTCAGGGCGATGTCACCGGGCTCGTAGCCGCCCGGGACAAGCCCGATGGCCGCCTCGTAGTCCACGCCGGGATACCAGGTGGCGCCGAGGTCCAGGGGTACGGCGCAGGTCTTTCCCTGCGTGTCCAGCAACTGGATGGTGAAATCCTCCGTCTCCTTGACGAAGGTGGAATGCGCCGTGCGGTAGAGCGTGGTGGCCATGCTCTCGGCGGCCGCGCGGCAATGGTTGCGCAGCACCTGCAGGGTGACGGGATCGGTGCGCATCAGGCGTGCTCCATCACGAGGTTGCCGAGTTCGTCGGTCACGGCGGCCCAGCCGGCGGGGACCAGCACGGTGCAGTCGGCCTGGGTGACGATGGCTGGGCCAGCGAAGCGCCCGCCCGGGCGCAGCGCGGCGCGGCGATGCAGCGCGGCGGTCTTCCAGGCGCCATCCAGGCGCAGCTCGATGTGGCTTTCCGGCGCGGCCGCGTGCGGAACCGCTTCCTGGCGCGGCATGGGCAGCGGCGGCGCCGGGCGACGGGCGGCGGCGCGCAGGCTCACAACCTCCACCGGCGCCTCGGGGTCGGAATGGCCGAAGCTCTCGGCATGGGCGGCGTGGAACAGCGCCAGCAGCGCCTCCACCCCCTGCTCCAGCGCGGCGGCGGGCACCGGCACGGTCAGCTCGTAGGACTGTCCGCGATAGCGCAGGTCGGCGCCCAGCGAGGTTTCCGCCTCGCCGCTGCCGCTCATCTCGGCGAGGGCAGCGTTGGCCTCCTCCGTCAGTTCACGGAACACCTGGCGCAGCGCGGGCCAGCTCGCGGCCTCCAGCGGCTGCAGCACGGTGCGCATGGTGTCCCGCCGCAGGTCGGCGGCCAGCGCGCCGAGCGCGCAGAGCGTGCCGGGCACCGGCGGCACCAGCACGCGGCGGATGCCCGCCGTCTCCGCCAGCAGCGCGCCCAGCATGGGGCCGGCGCCGCCGAAGGGCATCAGCGTCAGCTCGCTGGCATGCATGCCGGCGCGCGCCAGCAGCTTGTCGATCTCGATCAGCATGCCGCTGATGGCGACGCGCAGCACGCCTTCCGCCGCGCTCGCCGCATCCACGCCCAGCGCCGCGGCGATCGGCGCGATGGCGGCCTCGGCGAGGCTACGGTCCGGCGCGATGGCGCCGAAGCCCAGCTCGCCCTGGCCGAGGATGCCGCAGAGCAGCGCCGCATCCGTCACCGTGCATTGCGTGCCGCCGCGCCCGAAGCAGGCGGGGCCAGGGGTGGAGCCGGCGCTTTCCGGCCCGACCTGCAGCACGCCCTGCGCGTCCAGCCGGGCGATGGAGCCGCCGCCCTGGCCACTGGAGATCACCGCCACGGTGGGGATGGCCAGCGGGAACTCGCCGATGGACTGGCCGCTGCCGAAGGCCGGCTGGCCGTCGGTCAGCAGCGCCACATCGGCACTGGTGCCGCCGATGTCGAGCGTCAGCACCGCATGGGTGCCGGCCGCCTTGGCGACCACGCCCGCCCCCACCACGCCCGAGGCGGTGCCGGAGAGCAGCATGCCCACGCAGTCGCGCCGGCCGCGCTGCGCCGTCATGGTGCCGCCGGCCGAAGTGGTCAGCAGCAGCGGCGCGGCGATGGAGGCGGCGGCGAGCTGCGCCTCGACGCGCTCCAGATAGGCGTCGATGCGGGGATGGACATAGGCGTTGAGCACCGAGGTGGTGGTGCGCTCATACTCGCGGATCGCCGGCCAGACCTCGCTGCCGCGGAAGACGAAGAACTCCGGCGCCATCTCCGCGATCATCGCCGCCACCGCCTCCTCATGCGCGGCGTTGCGCCAGGCGTGCAGGAAGGAGACCACGACACCCTCGCAGCCCGCGGCGCGCGCTGCCGCCACCGCCGCGGCCACGGAGGCGCGGTCGGGCGAGGTCAGGGTGCTGCCCTCGGCGTCCATCCGCTCGGTGACGGGAAAGACGCGCTCGCGCGGCACCAGCGGCTCGGGGCGCTCGCAGAACAGGCTGTAGGGGTCCGGCATGCGCAGCCGCGCCAGTTCCAGCATGTCGGTGAAGCCGGCGGTGGTGAACAGCGCCAGCCGCGCGCCGCGCCGCTGGATGATGGTGTTCACGCCGACCGTGGTGCCGTGCACGAAGCGCTCCACGGCCTCCGGCACCAGCCCCATGCCGACCAGCCGCTGCAGCCCGGCGGCGACGTCCTTGCCCGGCTCCAACGGCGTGGTGAGCACCTTGAGGGTGGTCATCCGGCCCGCATCCGTATCGAGGGCCACGAGGTCGGCGAAGGTGCCGCCGATATCAACGCCGATGCGCCAAGCCATGCCTGCATCCATTCCTGGAGATCATCGCCGCAGCATCGCGCGGGCCGGCCGATGGGGCGAGTTCTTCCATGGCGGTGGCCTATAACCTCCGGGAATACCCTGCGATGGGCGGCAGTGTCGGCACCTTCCGCCGGAATGTGATCCGCCCGGCGGGATGCCGGGGTGGCAGGGCGGCGCGCGGGGCGCTTCCATGCCGCGCATGATCCGCGCCTGGTCCCTGGCCGCCCTGATCGTAACCGCCCTCAGCCTCGGCCCCTCCTTCGCCCATGTGCTGGAGGCACCACCTCGCCTGCTGGACTGGCCACCGGAGCTCTGGCGGGAGGCCACCGTGTTCCACGGCCAGTTCCGGCTTTTCGGCATCCTCGGCGGCCCGCTGGATGGCGGCGCCGTGCTGGTGACGGCGGGCCTGGCCTTTGTCCTGCGCGGCCGGCGCCTGACCTTCGCCTGGGCCTTGGCCGGCGCGGTGCTGTTCGCCGGCAGCCTCGCGGTCTGGCTTGCCTGGGTGGCGCCCGCCAATGGCATCCTCGCGACCTGGCGGCCCGGCCCAATCCCGGCCGACTTCCAGGCGGTGCGCGACCGGTGGGAAACCGGACACATGGTCATCGCCGGCCTCAAGCTGCTCGGTTTGGTGGCGATCGCCCTCGCTGTCCTGCCACGCGACGCCGGCCCCGCGGCAATCCCAGGGCCGGGTGCCGATTAGCCCTCGAAGCGGTCCGCCCAGGCCTTGTGGGCTGGCAGGCCGACGATCTCGGAGAACTCGGCATAAGTGGCCATCGCGCTCTGGCGGCTCTGGGTGCTGCCCTCGCGCCGCAGGGCCTCCAGCGTGCCGGCGATCGTCCGCACTGCGGAGAACAGCGTGCTCACCGCGTAGAGCGCCACGCTGAAGCCGAGTTGCTGAAGCTCCTCCGCCGTGAGCGCCGTCGTCTCGTTGCCATCGACAATCGAGACGATCTTGGGCCCCGGCACCGCCCGCGCCACCGCCTTGACCTCGGCGATCGTCTTGATGCCGTCCACGAAGACCAGGTCCACCCCCGCCTCGCGGTAGAGCAGGGCCCGCCGCACCGCCTCGCCGATGCCCTCCGCAGGAAGGGCATCGGTGCGGCCGATGACCAGCAGGTCGTCATCGCCGCGCGACGCCAGGGCGCAGCGCAACCGCTGGGCGCTCTCCTCCGCATCCATCAGGCGGATGCCGGCGAGCTGCCCGCAGCGCTTCGGCGCCACCTGGTCCTCCAGGTGAATCGCGGCCGCCCCAGCCTGGATATATTCGCACACGGTGCGCTGGATGTTGGAGGGGCCGCCATAACCGGTATCGGCATCGGCGATCACCGGGATGGTGACGGCGCGCGTCATGTTGCGCGCATGCTCCGTCATCTCGGTCTGCGTGAGCAGGCCGATATCGGGCATGCCGAGCCGGCTCGCGGTGGCGCCGAAGCCGGTCATGTAGACGGCGGGGAAGCCGGCCCGCTCCACCATCCGGGCGGTCAGGGCATCGGGCGCGCCGGGCGCCATGATGATGTCCCCGCTTTCCAGCAGGGCCCTCAGCTTCGCCGCTGCCTGCATGTGTCGCCTCCCCTTCCCGCTCTGGCGTTAGGCGAGAGACTGCCATCCCGGCGGGGCGGCCGCCATGCCATGAATGACACGGCAGAACGGTGGCGCTCACGGTGGCCCGCAGGCCGGGCGACGCCCCCTTCCGCCCCGGACGGCGGGCCGCAGACCAGCCATCCATGGCCCGCCTTGCAATCGTCCGGAGGGAACGCCATCTGGAGCCTCAGTCCGCAACAACTGAAAGGAGGTGATCCAGTGTCTCATTGTTTCGCGAAGGCGCCCGTCGTCACGGCCTGGATCGCCACGGTGAACACGGTCACCGCGGCCTAACCCAAGCCGAGGTCTGGCGGCGGCAACGCGCGCAGACAATGCGAAGGCCCCGGGGGCAACCCCGGGGCCTTCTTCATGTCCGGAGAATCGCTTTTCTCAGCGCCCGGCCGTCTGGCCGCTGGCGGATCGCTCCACATAGGCCAGCGTGGTCGGCCGGATATGCTCGTCGATCCAGCGCGCCATCGCCTCCTCCTCCTGTAGCGACTGCCGCAACAGGCTCAGCCCATCCTGGTGGCTGACGGTCTCGGCGAGCACCAGAAGGCTCTTGTAGGCAGCGATCTCGAAGTGTTCGAAGGCGAAGTTGGCGAAGGTGTTCTTCACCACCTCGTCCGGGGCCGGCGCATGGGCCAGCGCGGCCATGTTGCCCATGAACTCCAGCCCCATGTCCTTCAGGGTGGAGTGGCTGGAGCCGAAGGCCTCCAGCAACTGCTCGATACGCTTCGCCTGCTGCTCGGATTCCGCGATGTGCTCGCGCATCCGGGCTTCCATCTCGGGGTAGTTCTGCAGCCGGCCGACCTGCCGCTCCAGCAACTGGATGGCCTGCTTCTCGACGGCGTGCTGGTTGCGCAGGCCGGTCACATAGACTTCCTGCGCCTGTCGTGTCGTCTCGCTCATTCCCGGTTCCCTGGCTGATGGCGGGCGGCCGCCCGCACGGACAGAGATCAAACCGTCCCTCGCCCGCCAGGTTCCGCTCGCGCTGAGCGGCGGCGGCCAGGCCGCCGCCGCTCCACGGGCAGGGATGTCGCCAAGCTTAGGCCGGACGATGGGAGTACAGCACCGCGCCGGGATGCGGCATCTCCGCCACCAGGATGCTGCCGGTGTCGGATTCGGTGATGAAGAGTTGCCGGCCATCGGCGCCGCCATAGGCGATGTTGGTGGTGGAGAGCCCCTGCGGACAGCGCACCCGCAGCATCGGCTCACCGAGGCGGCTGAACAGCCAGACCGTGCCCAGGCCGCAATGCGCGATGGCCAGGTTGCCCTCCTCGTCCAGCGCCAGCCCATCCGGCCCGGCCAGGCCGCCGCTGAGGCGGATGAAGGCGGCGACCTTGGAGGTGGTGCCGTCGGCATGCAGCGGCAGGCGCCAGATCTCGTTGGCCCGCGTCACGGCCAGCAACAGGGCGGACTCATCCCTGGTCAGCACCAGCCCGTTCGGGCTTGGCACGTTGTCGATCAGGCAGTCGATGCGGCCGCTGCGGGTGCAGAGGCGATAGACACGGCCGGAAGCGTCCTGCAGCCCGGTCTGGCCCTGGTCGGTGAAGTAGAGGTCGCCGTTGCCGGCGAAGGTCAGGTCGTTGGTGCCCTTCAGTCCCTCGCGCCGCACCGTCTCGACCACCGGCTCCGGCCGGGTGGCGCCCGGCGCCAGCCGCAGGATGCCGCGCAGGTGGTCGGCGATCCAGAGCGAGCCATCGGGGTGCAGCGCCAGGCCGTTGGGCCAGCCGTCATATTCGGCCATCACGCTGAATTCGCCCGCGGGACTGACGCGCAGGATACGCCCATAGGGGATGTCGGTGACGTAGAGATTGCCCGCGCGGTCGAAGACCGGCCCCTCCAGGAAGGAGTGCAGCGATGCGCGCCCCTTGCCGAAGGCCCAACCCGACTGGCGGTCGGTGATGCGAAGCGGATCCGGCAGGCGGGCGAACAGGCGGGCCTCGACGACAGGTGGCGCAGCGAACATGTTTCCTCCTTCAGTTCGCGCCGGAGGTGGGCGCGGCGCCCTCACCCAGCACGTATTGCAAGCGGACCTCAGCGCGGAAGGCGCTGCGGCCGCAGAGCAGCGGCCGGCCGTCATCGTCGCGGTAGCAGTTCTCGCGCACGCTGACGGGGCTGCCGACCGGCACCTCCAGCCGCTCGGCGAGGGCGGCATCGGCGATGTCCGGGAAGAGATTGACGACGATGACCGGCACGCGCTTGCCGATCACCTCGCCGACGAAGCGCAGGGCGGACCATTCGGCCAGCATCGGTGCGGTGATGCGCAAGGCCAGTGGCTCCGGGATGTAGCGCAGTTCCGAGCCGACCGGGCGACCATCCACCAGGCGCAGCCGGTCGAGCGCATAGACCGTCGCGCCCGGCGGAAGGCCCAGCAGTTCGCGCGCCAGGTCGGGCGCCGGGACGCGGCTGAAGCCAAGCAGCCGGTAGGTCAGCCGCCCCTGCTCCACGCCCACCTGCTCCTCGAAGGAATGGCATAGGCGGGTGTCGATGAAGGAATTCACCGGTGGCGGCGTGGCAACGAAGGTACCGCGGCCGACCTGCCGCTGCACCAGCCCGTCTCGCTCCAGTTGCGTCACCGCTTTCGCCACCGTCACCCGGGTGGTGCCGAACTGTCGTGCCAGCTCGGCGTCCGAGGGAAGGCGCGCGCCCGGTCCCATGGGCGGCGTGGCGATCAGCCGGCGCAGCGCCTCCTCGATGCGGCGGTAGAGATAACCCGCTTCAGCCGTGGGGGAAGTTCGCGATTCAGGGCCGGAAACGGTCATTGACATATACCTGCATATACCAATACTGGGCTGTATATTCTACGGGATATCTGATGCCGAGGTAATGCCCGGCGCCCCCCGCCCCAAAGAAGGGCGGCGGCCGTGAGGAAACGAAGGAAGGAGACGCCGCATGCGCGAGATGCGCCTGCTATCGACCAGTGGCATCCTCGGCTACGGGTTCCCCGAAGCAAGCCTGAAGGCGGGGCTCGAGCGCGGCGTCGACATGATCGGCGTCGATGGCGGAAGCAGCGACCCCGGCCCGTATTATCTCGGCAGCGGCACGCCCTTCGCCTCGCCCATGGCGATCCGGCGTGACCTGCGGCTGATGCTGCGCGCCGCCCTCTCCGCCCGCGTGCCGCTGGTGATCGGCACCTGCGGCGGCGCCGGCGGCGAGCCGCATCTGGCGCTGGTGGCGCAGATGGTGCGCGAGATCGCCCGCGAAGAAGGGTTGCACTTCAAGCTCGCACTGATCCATGCCGAGCAGGACAAGGCCACCATCAAGCGCCATGTCGCCGAGGGCCGCGTGCGCCGCCTCGGGCAACTGCCGGAGCTCGACGAGGCCACCGTGGACCGCGCCGAGCGCATCGTTGGCATGATGGGGCCGGAGCCCTACATGCGCGCGCTGGATGCCGGCGCGCAGGTGGTGCTCGGCGGGCGCAGCAGCGACCCGGCGCCCTTCGCCGCCGTCGCCATGCGCGGGCAGATGCCGCCGGCTCCCTCCTGGTATGCCGGCAAGATGCTGGAATGCGGCGCCACCCCCTCGATCCCGAAGGGGCACGACTGCCTGCACGTCACCATCGACGAGGAGGGCGTCACCTGCGAGCCGACCAATCCGGCCCGCCGCTGCACGCCGCTTTCCATCGCCAACCACTCGCTGCACGAGAATTCCAGCCCCATCCACCATGTGGAGCCGGGCGGGCTGCTCGACACCAGCGAATGCCGGTTCGAAGCGCTTTCCGACCGCCGCGTGCGCATCACCGGCATGCAGTGGACCCCGGCCGAGCGCTACACGGTGAAGCTGGAGGCCGTGGAGCCGGTGGGGCATCGCGCCATCAGCATCTGCGGCACGCGCGACCCGATGCTGATCGGCCGCATCGACACGTTCCTCGACGAGGTGCGTGGCGCCGTGCGCACCAAGGCCGCCGATTTCGGCGTGTCCCCCGAGGACTACTCGCTGATCATCCGCAGCTACGGCCATGACGGCGTGATGGCGGAGCGCGAGCCGGTGCACGAGATCCATGGCCACGAGCTGGGCTTCCTGATCGACGTCGTCGCGCGCACCGCGGAGCAGGCCGGCGCGGTGCTGGCCATGGCGCGCACCAACATGCTGCACACCGACTTCCCCGGGCGGCTCTGCCGCGAGGGCAACATGGCCTTCCCCTTCTCGCCTTCCGACATCCCGGTGGGGACGGTCTACCGCTTCAGCATGCAGCACGTGACGCAGCCCGACGACCCCTGCGCCATGTTCCCGATCGAATACGAGACGGTCTGAGGAGGGCCGGCGCCATGACCCGCATCCGCGACCTCGCCGAGGTCTGCAAGAGCAAGAATGCCGGCCCCTTCGACCTGACCATCGACGTGGTCTTCCGCGACCGCGCGCTGTTCGACCACGTGCAGGAAACCGGTGTGCTGAACGCCGCCCTCTTCGCGCGGCTCTACAAGGTCGAGGAGTCGACGGTGCTCTTCACCCCCTATCCCGCCGGCTGCGCCTTCAAGGCGACGCTGCCGCGCCTCGTCTCCGCTGGCGATGTGGGAGACACCGACGTCTACGGGGCGCAGCAGCATGCGCCGCTGCTCGATGTCGACATCCCTCTCTGAGCCGCGGGCGCGGCCGGTGCTGGCGCGGGCGATGCGTCTGCGCGGCGCCTCGGCCGGGATCTGGCCGGCGCTGTCGATCCTGGGCGGGCTGCTGCTGTGGCAACTCGTCTCCCTCGGCTTCTCCGACTTCATCCTGCCACCGCCGACGGCCGTGCTGCAGCGCCTGGGCGACCCCGCCTACCTGGCCGAACTCGGTGCCGCGCTCGCCCTTTCGCTGGGCACCATGGTGGCGGGCTTCGCCGTCGCCTTCGCCGTGGCGGTGCCGCTCGGCACGGTGATGGGCCGCTCGCCGCGGCTGGCGGCGGCGGTGGAGCCGGTGCTGACGGCCTTCTACGCCATCCCGCCCGTCGCGCTGGTGCCCTTCGTGGTCATTTGGTTCGGGCTCTTCGTGGAAGGCCGCATCGCGCTGATCTTCCTGATGTGCTTCCCGGACATCCTGGTGGTCACGCTGGCCGGCGCGCGCGACATCTCGCCGCGGCTCATCGCCGTGGGCCGTTCCTTCGGCGCCAGCCCCGTGCAGATGCTGCGGCGGGTGCTGCTGCCAGCCAGCCTGCCCTTCCTCTTCGCCGCCCTGCGCGTCGGGCTGGCGCGCGCCATCACCGGCATGATCACGGCCGAGCTGTTCCTCGCCGCCGCCGCGCTGGGCGGCATGATGAAGACCAGCGCCGAAGCCTTCGACAATGCCGGCGTCTTCGTCATCGTCGTGCTGGTCTGCCTGCTCGGCCTCGCCGTCCAGTCGGGCGTGCGGCGGCTGGAGCGGCGCATGCTGCACTGGCACATGGAGGACAACCGCTGATGCGCCGCGACATGCTGCCCTGGAACCTGCTCGGCATCGTCGTGACGCTGGGCGCCTGGGAGATCGGCGGCCGAATGCTCGGCGATGGGCTGCTGGCGCCGCCGAGCAGCGTGCTCGCCGCCTTCCCCGCCCTGCTGCGCGACGGCATGGCCGGGACGCTCGGCACCGCGATGCTACAGATGCTGGTAGGCTATGCCTGCGCCCTTCTGGTGGGCGTTCCGCTCGGCGTGCTGATGGGCCGTTCGCAGATGGCCGACCGGCTGCTGCATCCCTGGCTTTCCATGCTGCTCGTCACCTCGACGGCGGCGCTGGTGCCGCTCTTCATCCTGATCTTCGGCACCGGCATGGCCTTCTGCGGCGCGCTGGTCTTCATGGCCTCGGCCTTCTACATCATGCTCACCGCCTATCAGGGCGCGCGCGGCGTCGACCGCAGGCTGATGGCGGTGGCCCGCTCCTTCGGCGCCACGCGGATGCAGGCCTTCCGCATGGTGCTGCTGCCCGGCCTGTTTCCCTATCTCGTCACCGGCGCCCGCGTTGGGCTGGTGCATGCCATCCGCGCCATGGTGATGGCGCAGATGTTCGTCATGGTCGGCTTCGGCGGGCTGATCGCCCAATCGGGCTTCGATCCCAGCACCGCGGGGCTGCTTGGCCTGCTCGTCACCATCATGCTCGCCAGCCTGGTGCTGAACCGCGCATTGGATGCCGCCGGCCACTGGCTGGCTCCCTGGTACCGCGCCAGCAAGGCGGGCCACTGAAAGCCTGCCCGCCAACGAAAACGAAAACGAAAACGAAAACTCGGAGGAACCCATGATCCTGACCCGCCGCAATGCCCTGCGCCATGCCACCCTGGCCGGGGGTGCGCTCGCCGCCGGCGCCGCTGGCCTCGCGCCCTGGCGCCCGGCCCTGGCCGCGAAGCCGAAGCTCGACATCGACATCCTCGGCTTCAGCCTCGCCATCCATGTCCCGGCCATCACTTCGCTGCATCAGGGCTTTCCGGCGGCGGGCTATCCGGAGCCCTCGCTGACCCGCATCACCTCGATGCGCGTGGTGACGCAGACCATCGCCGCCGGCTCCTCCAACCTCGGCGAGAGCGACGCCATCTCGGCGCTGCGCGCGGCGGAGAGCGGCGCCGACATCAAGCTGGTCGGCCT
The DNA here is from genome assembly GCA_035556695.1 of Roseomonas sp. Taxonomy (GTDB): domain Bacteria; phylum Pseudomonadota; class Alphaproteobacteria; order Acetobacterales; family Acetobacteraceae; genus Pseudoroseomonas. Next base: position 91,777 of record DATMFR010000048.1, on the reverse strand, counting down.
GCCCTATGCCAATACCAGCCAGGTCTATGTCGCCAATGCCGCGAAGATCAAAAGCCTGGAGGATTTCGGCAAGGGCGCCGTGGTGGCGGTGAACTCGAAGGGGGACTTCACCCACCTGCTGCTGCTCGGCCCGCTGGCCAAGCACGACATCGATGCCTCGAAGCTCACGGTCATCGAGATCGGCGGCTCCGGCGGCCGCGTCGCGGCGCTGCGCGCGGGGCGGGTGGATGCCGTGCCCGTGCATCTCGACCAGGCGCAGCAGATCATGGCGGCCGAGCCGGGCCGGTTCAACATCGTCATCCGTCCCTGGACCGAGTTCGAGAACTGGATCTCCGAGGCCTGGATCGTGCCCTCGTCCTTCCTCTCCAGCCCGGACAACGAGCGCGCGCTGGTGGATCTGCTGAAGGCGCAGATCGCCTCCTTCCGCAAGGCCAATGCCGATCTCGCCTATTTCGCCGAGGGCTACCGGAACTACGCCACCATCAGCAACGCGAAGGAAGCGAGCGACGAGAGCCTGCGCGAGATCTGGCAGTCGCTCTCGAAGGAGGCGCGCGCCTGGCCGAATGACGGCGGCTTCAAGCGCAAGGATTTCGAGACGATGATGCCGGTCTGGAAGCGGACCGGCGCCATCAAGGGCACGGTCGATCTCGACAAGGTGCTGGCCACCAAATACGTCGATCAGGCGCTGCAGGAACTGGGCGCATGAGCGGCACTCCCAAGCTGGAACTGCGCGAGGTCAGCAAGAGCTACACGCGCCCTGGCGGCGCGCCCTTCACCGTGCTCGACCGCATCGCGCTCACCGTGCCCGACCAGGAGTTCCTGGTCATCCTCGGCCCTTCCGGCTGCGGCAAGTCAACGCTGCTGAAGATCATCGACGGCACCGAGACCTGCTCGGCGGGGAAGGTGCTGCTGGACGGGGCGGACGTGACCGGCCGCCCCGGCACCGGTCGCGCCATGGTCTTCCAGGGCGCCGACCTGCTGCCCTGGCAGACGGCGCTGGGCAATGTCATGTTCGGCCTGATCCTGCGCGGCGTGCCCAAGCCCGAGGCGCGCGAGCGGGCCATGCGCTACCTCGACATGGTGGGCCTGACCGCCTTCGCGGACTCCTATCCGCACCAGCTCTCCGGCGGCATGCAGCAGCGCGTCGGCATCGCCCGCGCGCTGGCGGTGGAGCCGGAGCTTCTGCTGATGGACGAGCCCTTCGGCGCGCTCGACGTGCAGACGCGCGACCTGCTGCAGGAGGAGTTGCTGCGGATCTGGGAACGGGACCGCAAGACGGTGGTGTTCATCACCCATTCGATCGAGGAGGCCCTCTATCTGGGCGACCGCATCGTGGTGATGGGCGCGCGGCCCGGCCGCATCGAGACGGTGCTGCAGGTGCCCTTCCCCCGCCCCCGCAACGAGGGCATCCGCGACGAGCCGGAGTTCCGCGCCCTGCGCCGGGAAATCTGGGGCTATTTGAAGACCGGCGCCCAGGCGGCGCCGGACCTCGCCGGGGCGCCGGTATGAGCGACGAGCCGGCCACCTGGTCCATCGGCTTCGCCGGGCTGGGGCAGATGGGGCGCCACATCGCCGCCAACCTGATGCGGCCGGATACGCGCCTCCTGGTGAGCGCCCGGCGTCCCGAGTTGCGCGAGGCCTTCCGCGCGCGCGGCGCCGCCGTCACCGACCGCAACGCCGAGCTGGCGGGCTGTGACGTCGTGTTCCTTTGCCTGCCCGATGGGGCGGCCCTGCGCGAGGTGGTGCTGGGCGAGGGCGGCATCGCCGCAGGGCTGCGGCCGGGCGCGGCGGTGGTCGATCTCGGTACCAGCGATCATGGCAGCACGCTGGAGGTGGCGGCGGCGCTGGAACAGCGCGGCGCCAGCTTTCTCGACGCGCCCATCTCCGGGCTGGAATCGCGCGCCGAGGCGGGCACGCTGACGGTGATGTGCGGTGGCCCGGCGCCGCTCTTCGAACGGATGCTGCCGATGCTGCAACGGATCGGCAGCACCATCCTGCATATGGGGCCGACGGGCAGCGGGCAACTCACCAAGCTGGTCAACCAGCTCCTCTATGACATCAACATGGCGGCGCTCGCCGAGATCATGCCGATGGCGGCCAGCCTCGGGCTCGACCCGGCGCAGCTCACCGCCGTGGTGAATTCCGGCACCGGCCGCAGCCATGCCTCGGAATACTTCCTGCCGCGCATCCTCGCCGGCCGCTTCACCGAGAGCTATCCCTTGCAAGCGGCCTACAAGGACCTCGTGGCCGGGGCCGAGCTGGGGGCACGGCGCTGCCTGCCCATGCCGGTGCTCGGCGCCGCCACCGCCACCTATCAGGCGGCGCTCCGCCAGGGGCTTGGCGCGCAGGACAAGGGTGCGATGATCCAGGTCTTCGAGAATCTGCTGGGCGTGCGCTTCCGGGCGGCGCCGGAGGGAGAAACCGCCGCATGACCGACATCCAGGCCGCCGCCGCGCAACTCGCCGCGCTCTGGCGCAGCGGTGAACAGATCGAGGCGCTGCCGCCGGAACTGCGCCCCGCCGACCTGAACGCGGGCTACGACATCCAGGATGCACTGATCGCGCAGATCGGCGAGCCGGTGGTAGGCTGGAAGCTCGGCCTCGGCAGCTACCGGCAGCGGCGGGAGATCGGCTTCGGCCGCCCGGTTGCCGGCCGGGTTCTGGGCTGCCGCCGGTTCCGCATGGGCGACACCGTGCCGGTTCCCGATGCCGCGCCCGTCACCATCGAGTTCGAGATCGCCTTCGTGCTGGGCCGCGATGTCCCGCCCGATGCGCCGCTGCCGCCGGCCGAAGCCATCGGCGAGACGCGCGTGACCTTCGAGCTGGTGCGGTCCCGCTTCCGCGACCGCACCCGCGTCGGCTGGCCGAGCTTCGCCGCCGACAATGCCGGCTTCGACGCGCTGGTGGTCGGCGAGCCCATCGACCCCGCCAGCATCCGCGACCTCACCACCTCGCTGGTGGTCTCCGCCGATGGCGTGGAGCGGGCCCGCGCCGCCACCGGCGAGGATGCCTCGGACCCTGTGCAGGCCCTGGCCGACCTGATGGCGCTGGCGCGAGAGCGCGGCATGCTGCTGCCCAAGGGCTCGGTGATCTCCACCGGAACGGCGTCGGTCCCCTTCGCCATCAGCGGCGCGACGCAGGTCACGGCGCGCTGGAACGGCGGCGAGGCCGGCTTCCGCACGCGGCTGGCCTGAGTACCGTCGCCTCACCCCTCAACCGGCCGCGCGGCGGCCCAAGTGAGCCTTGCCCATGACCGATACCCCCCGCGTCGCCGCCGACCGCCTGCTGGACTTCGCCACCGCCGCCTATGCCCGCGCCGGAATGCCCGCCGAGGACGCCCGGCTGGCGGCCGACACGCTGGTGCAGGCCGATCTCTGGGGCCACCAGTCGCATGGCGTGATGCGCCTGCCCTGGTACGTCGCGCGGCTGCGCAACGGCGTGGCCAAGGCGGTGGCCATGCCGGAGACGGTGGTGGATGCCGGCGCCGTCGCCGTCATCGACGGCCATGACGGCATGGGCCAGGTGCTGACCCATGCGGCCACCCGGGAGGCGATCCACCGCGCGAAGGCGCATGGGCTCGGCGCCGTGGCGCTGCGCAATTCCAACCACTTCGGCACGGCGATGTACTACACGCTGATGGGGCCGCCGGAGGGCTGCATCCTCTTCCTCTCGACCAATGCCAGCCCGGCCATGGCGCCCTGGGGCGGGCGGGACAAGGTGCTGGGCAACAATCCCTGGTCCTGGTCGGCGCCGGCGGGGAAGCACGCGCCGATGGTGCTGGACATGGCCAACACCGCCGTCGCCCGCGGCAAGGTCTATCTCGCCCGGCAGCGCGGCGAGCCGATCCCGCCGGGCTGGGCGGCCGATGCCGAGGGCGCGCCGACCACCGACCCCGTGCAGGCGCTGGGCGGGCTGATCCTGCCGATGGCCGGGCACAAGGGCTATGCCATCTCGGTGGTGATGGACATGCTTTCCGGCGTGCTGACCGGCAGCGGCTTCGGCCCGGAGGTGAGCGGCCCCTATCAGGCGGAGAAGCGCAGCCGTGCCGGACACCTGCTGATCGCGCTGGACATCGCCCGCTTCCGCCCGCTGGACGCCTTCCAGGCCGACATGGAGCGGATGATCGCGGGGCTGAAGGGCGTCCGCACCGCCCCGGGCATCGAGGAGGTCTTCTATCCCGGCGAGATCGAGGCGCGGAACGACGCCCGCTACCGCCGCGAGGGCCTTTCCCTGCCGGCGGATACCCTGGCCGACCTGCGCCGCCTCGCCGAAGAGATGGACCTGGTGACGGCGCTGCCCTTCTAGCAGCGCAACCGTCGCCGCGGGGGCGGGTTGGAGCAGCACGGCCGGCGCCTTCGCCGGACTTGGCGACCTGCCGATCGGTCCCACCTCAGGGTCCAGGCGAGGTGGCGGGGAGGACGGCGCTTGCCATTGCTGACCAAGGCGGATCTGCGGCGCCACTCCTGGCTGGGCTGGGCCAGCCTGTCCGCGCTGGCCGCCGTCGCCATGGCGCTGTGGCTGACCGGCCGCCACGGCGCGGCGCTCGGGACCGGAGCGGCGCTGCTCGGCTGCCTCGGGCTGGTGCTGCCGCCGCGCGAGCGCATGCCGATCCTGCCCTGGCGCCTGCGCGCCCTGCCCCGCAGCCTGGATGCCGCGCCGGTTCTCGGCACACTCATCTCCTCCCCGGGCTATGGCCTGGGCTGGTTCTATCTTCCCGGTCCCTATGACGAGATCGTGCACCTGGTGAACGGGGTGCTGGCGGGCGCCGTCTTCGCCGCCCTGCTGCAAGCCGACCGGCGGCGGCGCGGCGTGCTGCAACTCGCCGTCGCCGGCGCCGCCTTCGGCCTCGCGCTTGGCTCCGGCTGGGAAGTCTTCGAGGCGCTGACGGGGTTGATCGGCGACTGGACCGACACCTGGACCGACGTGCTGCTGACCACCCTCGGCGCCACCTTCGCCGGCGCGCTTGCCCGTGCCTTTGACGGACGCCGCAAGCAGCCGTCCTATCGGGCCGCCGCCATGCCCCGCGCCCGCTGGCATCAGCCCTGAACGGCGTGCTCGTCGCCACCTACAACATCCATCGCGGGCGCCCGGCCGCGGGCCTGTTCCACCCGGAGCGCATCGAGCGCGTCATCGCCGAGATCCATCCGGACCTGATCGCCTTGCAGGAGGCACAGCACTACTTTCGACGCGGCACCGGCATGCTGGACTCGCGGCGTCTGGAGCGCGAGTTGGGCCTGCGGCCGCTGCACGTGACCAACCGCGCGGGCGAGCAGGGCTGGCGCAGCAATGTTCTGCTCGCGCGCCGCGAGGCCATGATCCTGCATGGGCCGGTCGGCCTGCGCCTCGGCGGATGGGAGCCCCGTGGTGCCATCCTGGTGGAGTTGGATCTTGGCCCCGGCCCGTTGCGGGTGGTGGCCACCCATCTCAGCCTCGGCGCGCGCCGGCGGGAGCTTCAGGCGGCCGCATTGCTGGAGGCGATAGGCAGGCGCGAGCCGATGCCCACGCTGCTGCTCGGCGATCTCAACGAGTGGCGGCGCGGCAAGTCAGCGCTCGGCGTCCTGGAGCGGGTCTTCGGCGACCCGCCGCATCCGCCGAGCTTTCCCTCCTTCTTCCCACGCCTGGCGCTGGACCGCATTCTGGCCGATCCGCCTGCGCTGGTGCCGCGCGTCGAGGTGCATGACACGCCGCTGGCCCGGCGCGCCTCGGACCACCTGCCGCTGAAGGCCGTGCTGGCGGAGAAAAGCTTGGGGGAATGAATTTCCCCAAGCCCCCATCTTCTTTTCATTAGTCTGGCACCCGCTTGCCGCCAGCCCGGGAACACGAAGAAAAAAGATGGGGGGGTTCGGGGGGAATTCATTCCCCCGACCTTCCCCTCACCCCCGCAGCACCCGCCGTGCGATGGCCATGCGGTGCACTTCCGTCGGGCCCTCATAGATGCGCATCAGCCGCACCTGCTGCGCGAAGAGCTGCAACGGCAGTTCCTTGGTCATGCCCATGGCGCCGAAGCTCTGCATCGCCTGGTCCACCACCTCCTGCGCCATCTCCGTGCCGAAAACCTTGATCATCGAAGCCTCGTTGCGCACGTCGCCGCCCGCATCCAGCGTCTCGGCGGCGGCGTGCACCATCAGGCGGCAGGCATGGATGCGGATGGCGGCGTCGGCGATCCACCACTGGATGGCCTGCCGGTCGGCCAGCCGCACGCCGAAGGTGACGCGCTGCTTCACCTGCTCCGTCATCATGTCCAGCGCCCGCCGTGCGATCCCGACGCAGCGGGCGCCGACCTGCAGCCGCCGGATGTTCAGGCGGAGCTGCATCGGCGCGTAGCCGCGGCCCAACTCGCCCAGCACCTGCCGCGACGGGATGCGGCAATCCTCGAACACCAGCTCATAGGTGCGCCGGCCGCCGATCATCGGGATCTCGCGCTCGATGGTGAAGCCGGGCGTGCCGCGCTCGACGATGAAGGCCGTCATGCCCTCCTCGCGCTTACCCTCGCCGGTGCGCGCCATGACGATGATGAAGTCGCAATACGGCACGCGGCTGACCCAGATCTTGCGGCCGTTCAGCACCCAGTCGTCGCCGTCCTGCACGGCGCGGGTAAGCATCCCCGCCGGGTCGCCGCCGGCGCCAGGCTCGGAGATCGCGATGGCGGACTTCATCCTCCCCTCGGCATAGGGCGTCAGATAGGCCTCGCGCTGCCAGGGGCTCGCCACCGCCTTCAGCATGTGCAGGTTGGGGGAATCCGGCGGGAACTCGAAGGGCACGATGGTGCGGGAAACCTCCTCCTCCACCAGCATCCGCGCCACCGCGGGCAGGTCGGCGCCGCCCATCTCCTCCGGCACGTCCAGGCCCCACAAGCCAAGCTCCTTGCACTTGGCGAGCAGCGGCGCCTCCTCCTCCTCCGTCAGTCCGTACTTGCCGCCCGTGCTCTCGCGCGCCAGCACCGCCGGCTCCAGCGGCATCAGCTCGCGCGCGACGAACTTCGCCACCATGTCCTGCAGCATGCGGTGCTCTTCGGTGATGCTCGTCAGCATCGCGCTTCCTTCCCCTGGATGAACAAAGTTCTGGGGGAAGAAATCCCCCCAGGCCCCCATCTTCTTTCTGTCAGTTCGGCGCCGCCGGCACGATCAGCCCGTCCACCGACACGGCGCCCTGCCCCTCGGGGCGGATGATCAGCGGGTTGATCTCGGCCTCCGCCACCATCTCGGGGGGCAGGCAAGCCAGCAGCGAGAGAGCGCGGATGGCGCGCGCCAGAGCCTCGACATCGCCACGCGGCAGGTTGCGGAAGCCCTGCAGCATGCGCAACTCCGGCAGGGCCGCGATCATCTCGCGCGCCGTCTCCAGCGAGGCCGGCGCGAGGCGGACACAGAAGCTACGCTTCAGCTCGGCCAGCACGCCGCCCATGCCAAGCATCACCACCGGGCCGACCTCCGGATCACGCCGGAAGCCCAGGATCACCTCGGCAAGGCCGCGCTGCATCGGCGCCACCAGCACGCCCTCGACGCGTGCGCCTGGATGCCCACGCGCCGCCTTCTCCAGCAGTTCCGCCACCGCCGCGCGGATGGCCGCCTCGCCCGTGACGTCGAGCCGCACCAGCCCGGCCTCGGTCTTGTGCGGAATGTCGGGCGAGAGCAGCTTCACCGCCGCCGGACCTTCCATTCCGGATGCCTGATCCGGCGTGGTGACGATGCGGCTGCCCGGTCCTTCGATGCCCAGCTCGGCGAAGACGGCGCAGGCCTCCGCCTCGTTCAGCCGCCGCGCGCCGAAGCCGGCGAGGCGCTGTGCCGCGCCCTGCCATTCGTGCTCAGCCACCTCCGTCAGCGGGCGCGGGCCGCGCCAGGTCAGGAAGGCGTGCAGCGCGTCGGCGCAGGCTTCAGGCGTGCGGAAGCCAGCGACGCCGGCCTCATCCAGGATGCCGAGTGCCGCATCCGCCTGCGGCGCGCAGAACACGCCCAGCGGCTTGCTGCCGTCATAGACGGAGAGGATGTTCTCGTTCACCTGCGTCGGCCGCAGCCGGGCGGTGGAGCCAAGCACCGCAACAACGGCGTCGCAGTGATCGGACGCGACGATCTCCTGCAGCACGCGGGTGTACTGCCCCTTGCCGCCGCCCATGGGCAGGTCGATCAGCGGCGAGTCCGAGACCTCGATGCCCTCCGTGGCCAGGGCCGCGCGCATGGCGGGCGGCGGCGGCACCACTTCGACGCCGAGGCTGCCAAGCCGGTCCACCACCATCGCAGCGCCGCCGCCGGTGCCGGTCAGCACCGAGACGCGGCGGCCCTTCGGCGGCCGGCGGCCGAGCACCAGGCGCGGCAGCTCCACCAACCCTTCCAGCGTGTCCACGCGCAGGATGCCGTTCTCGCGGAAGAAGGTGTCCGCCAGCTCGTCGGCACCGACCATGGCGCCGGTATGCGAGACGGCGATGCGGCGGCCGACATCCGAGCGGCCGAGCTTGTAGGCGATCACCGGCTTGCCGAGGTCATGCGCGCGGCGGGCGGCGCGCGCCAGGGCGGGCGCGTCGCGCAGCGTCTCCAGGAAGAGCAGCACGGCACGTGTGGCCTCGTCCTCCACCATCATGCCGGCGATCTCGCCCACGCCGAGGTCGCACTCGTTGCCTACCGAGACGATCTTGGCGAATCCGAGGCCCCTCGCTCCCGCCCGTGAGAGCAGCGCGCCCATCATGCTGCCGCTTTGAGACACCATCGAGAGCCCGCCCGGCGCCAGCGCCTCGGCCTCCACGGCGGCGTTGTTGGTGATGGGGATGCGGTCGGTGACGTTGACCAGGCCAAGGCAGTTCGGCCCGATCAGCCGCAGCCCGCCCTCCCGCGCGATGGCGACGATGCGCTCCTGCAAGGCCCTCCCTTCGCCGCCGAGTTCCGCAAAGCCGGCGCTGTAGATGGTGGCGACGCGCACGCCCTTCTCGACGCAGCCGGCGATGGCCTCCGGCACGGCGGCGGCGGGCACCATCAGGAAGGCGTGGTCCACCGGTTCCGGCACGGCGCGAATGTCGGGGAAGGCCGGAAGGCCGAAGATCTCGGCGCGGCCGGGGTTCACCGGCAGGATGTGCCCGGCATAGCCGGATTTCTGCAGCACGCGCTGGGCACGGGAGTTGTTCTTCGAGGGATCGGCCGAGGCGCCGATCAGCGCGATGCCGCGCGGGTGGAACAGGGCCTCGGCGAGGCTGGCGCGGGGTGTTTCCATGTCCATGGCCTCAGCGCCCCTCGAAGACGGGCGGGCGGCGCTCGGCCATGGCGCGGCGGCCCTCGGTGAAGTCGGCCATACGGCGCTGCCAGCTCTGCTGCTCGAACTCGCGCTCGGTGGCGGCGTCGAAGGCCTCGGGGAGGCCGCGCCGCAGGGTGGCGCGCAGCCCCTGCACGGCGAAGGGGGCGGAGGTGGCGATCTCGGCGGCCAGTGCCTGGGCGGCGGCAAGCACCTCCGCCTGCGGCACCATTTCGTCAAGCAGGCCGACCTCCAGCGCCGTGGCGCCGTCGATCCGGCGGCCGGTGTAGAAGAGCAGCGCCGCCTTTTGCGCGCCGATCAGGCGCGGCAGGGTGGTGGACAACCCGAAGCCTGGGTGGAAGCCAAGCCGGGTGAAATTGGCGGAGAAGCGCGCCTCGGCGCAGCCCACGCGGAAATCGGCCAGCACGGCGAGGCCGAGCCCGGCGCCGATCGCCGCCCCCTGCACCGCCGCCACGATCGGCTTTCGCGTCCGCACCAGACGCCCGGCCATGCGGTAGAGCGTGCCGCCGGGAAGGTCGTCCGGCATGTCGAGTCCACCAGAATCGCCCTGGCTGAAATCGGCGCCGGCACAGAAATGCTTGCCTGCCCCCGCCAGCACGATGGCACGGCAGCCGGCGTCACCATCCAGCCGCTCCAGCGCCTCGGCCAGCCCGATCACCAGCGCGCGGTTGATGTGGTTGTGCGGCGGGCGGCTGAAGGTCAGGGTGACGACATGGCCCTCCCGCGTCTCGGTGAGCATGGGCCCGGCAGGTGGCTGCCCGGGTGGGGGCTGTGCTGTCACGCCTGTCTCCTTCCCTTCCATTGCCGCCAAGGGCGGCCACGGCGCTTGTTTCCGCCTCTCCTCCCTTATAGAGTTGTCCGTACAAGGAGACAACAGGCCGGACTCGCCCGCGCGAGACCCGTCCGCCCGGGAGAAACGCCATGGACCTGCCCCTTCCCACCGCCGCGAGCACCACCTCCGGCCCGACCCGTGCCCTGGCCGACTTTGTCGCGGATCTCCGCCTGGAGGCAGTGGACGACTTCGCCCGCCACGCCGCGCGCCGCCACCTGATCGACACTCTGGGCGCGATGATCGCCGGCGCCGGCCAGGAGGCCACCGGCAGCGTGGAGCGTGCGCTGGCCGCCGCCGGCCTGCTCGCCGGGCCGGTGCCGGTGCCCGGCCTGCCGCGCCGCTACGACATGCTCTCCGCCGCGCATCTCGGCGGCACCAGCGCGCACGGGCTGGAACTGGATGACGGCTACCGGCCCGGCTCGGTGCATCCGGGCGCGGTGGTGGTCCCGCCGGCGCTGGCTCTGGGAGCGATGCGCCACGCCTCCGGCGCCGCCGTGCTGCGCGCCGTCGTCGCCGGCTACGAGGCAACCTGCCGCATCGCCGCCGCGTCGCATCCGCGGGCGCGTTGGCGCGGTTTCCACAACACCGGCACGGCGGGCGTGTTCGGCGCGGCCGCTACAGGCGCGGCGCTGCTCGGCTTTGACGCCGATGGGGTGGAGAACGCGATCGGCGTCGCTGCCTCCTCGGCAGCAGGGCTCTTCACCTTCCTCGCCGGCGGCGACGTCAAGCGCACCCATCCCGGCCACGCAGCGCGCGAGGGTCTGATGGCGACACTGCTCACCGAAGCTGGCCTGCCGGCGCCCCGCGGCGCGCTGGAGTTCAAGGAGGGCTATTTCAACGCCTATGCCGGCGGCGACACCGGCGCGATGGATGCCGCCACCCTGGACCTGCTGAATGCCGGCGGGCAGCATCCGCGCTCCCGCTTCGCCATCGCCGGCTGCTACATCAAGCCGCATGCCTGCTGCCGCCACATCCACGCCGCGATCGACGCCGCGCTGGACATCGCCCGCGCCGAGGGCGTGACGGCGGGGCAGGTCGAGCGGGTGGAGATCGGCACCTATGCCGTCGCCGCCGCGCATGCCGCGGTAGGCTGGAGCGAGATGACCACGGCGCAAATGAGCTTTCCCTTCGTCATCGCCACCGCGCTGCATCGTGGCCAAGTGGGCCTGGCCGATTTCGGCACGGAGCAGCGCGCCGATCCGGCGGTATTGGAACTGACGCGGCGCATCCATGTCGAGATCGACCCGGGCTGCGATGCCGACTACCCCCGCCAGCGCGCCGCCCACTTGGCGTTGACCACACGTGATGGCCGCCGCTTCGAGCGCTACGTGCCCGAGCCTTATGGCGGTGTCAGCAATCCGCTGGACGATGCCGGCATCAGTGAGAAGTTCCTGGGCCTCGCGGCGCCCATTCTTGGTGCGGCACAGGCGGGGGCGGCATTGGAGCAGCTCTGGCGCATCGACACGCTGCCGGACGTTGCCCCGCTGGCGGAAAGCCTTGCGCTGAACTGAGGCGGAAGCGGGGGGGGGAATGCATTCCCCCCCAGCCTTATACCTCCGCTGTCCCTAGCCGCAGCGAATAGGCGAAGCGGTCTGCCGCCGCGTGGATATTGCCTGTGCTTTCCAGCAGCCGCCCGTCTGCCGCGTAGAAGCGGCGGCGGATCTGCAGCCCCGGCGCGCCAGGCGTCGCGCGCAAGGCCGCCGCCTGGGCCTCGTCCAGCGCGATGGCGGTGATCTCCTGCTGCACTTCGGCCACCGCCACGCCGAAGCGCCGGCCGATCAGCCGGTAGGCCGGGGTGGTGACGAGGTCGGGCAGTTCCGTCACGCCGGCGAATTCCGCGGTGACATAGAGGTCCACCACGGAGATGGGGGGCAGGCCCGGCTCATCCGGCCAGCGCAGCCCGTGCACATGCACCCATTCGCTGCCGGGCGCAGCGCCAATGCGCTCGGCCAGCACAGCATCGGCGCGGATGCGGCCACGGGACAGGATCTCCAGCCGCGTGCGGGTGGCGTAGCCCATCACATCCGTCACCGAGCGCACAGCGAGCTGATAGCTGCTGCGCGGCCGGTCGGCGATGACGCGCGTGCCCACGCCCTGCGCGCCCGCCACCAGCCCCAGCTCACGCAGGCGGCGCAGCGCCTCGCGCACGGTGGAGCGACTGACGTTGAAGGATTGGCTCAGTTCCTGTTCCGTTGGCAACAGCTCGCCGACGGCGCGGCGGCGCTCCAGGATGTCGGAGGCCAGGGCGGCGGCCACGCTGGCATAGCGCGGCTGCGCCTCGGCCATGAGCTGCGCCAGCTCGGGCGCGAGGCGGGCGGGCTCGGCGGCCGCAGGGCGCGCCGGACGGCCGGCAGGGGCGCGTTTCGACATACTCGGTTGACTCCGCTCTTCGCCTACAGATACCGTTGTCCGTACAAGAGAACAATGTGCGCAAGGCCATCGGCCGACCCGGCCTTAGGTCGTGCGTGGGAGGATGTCCATGACCCCATCGTTCCGGCGCCGCGCCCTGCTGGCCGGTGCCGCCGGTGCGCTCGCCGCCCCTGCCCTGCTGCGCCATGCGCAGGCTAAGGGCGCCTGGCCCGACCAGGTGATCCGGCTGATCGTTCCCTACACGCCGGGCGGCAGCAACGATGCCATCGCCCGTCCGGTGGCTGATGGGTTGCAGGGGCCGCTCGGCCAGCCGGTCGTGGTGGAGAACAAGCCCGGCGCGGCCAGCACCATTGGCGCCGGCTACGTCGCCAACGCGGCACCGGATGGCTACACCCTGCTGCTGGCCTCCAGCTCCTTCGCCACCAGTTCGATCGTGCACAAGACGCCCTATGACGCGCTGCGCAGCTTCGAGCCGGTGGCGCGCATCTGCACCGCGCCGATGCTCATCGTTACCAAGCCCAAGGGCGGCTTCCCCGACATGAAGGCGCTGGTGGCGGCGGCGAAAGCGCATCCCAGCCGGCTGCAATATGGCACTGCGGGGCTGGGCGGCATCGGCCACTTCACCATGGAGGCCTTCAATGACGCCGCCGGGGTCAAGATGGAGGTGGTGCCCTATTCCGGCATCTCGCCCGCCCAGGCCGACCTGCTGGCCGGGCGCATCGACTTCCTGATCACCACCATGGCCTCGGTGAGCAACCTCGTCTCCTCCAACCAGGTACCTGTCATCGCCTGCATGGGCGACCAGCGCATGCCCTGGGCACCGGATGTGCCGACCGCCCGCGAGGCCACTGGCATCGACTTCGGCGTGGACGTCTGGTGGGGCATCCTGGCGCCGAAGGGCGTGCCGCAGCCGATCCGCCAGCGGCTCAACAGCGAGATCAACGCCCTCGTCCAGACCCCCGCCTACCAGCGCTTCCTGGACGTCGAGGGCGCACGTCCTGCGCCGGCCAGCCTCGACGATTTCGCCGGCTTCATGCAAAAGGACATCGACCGCTGGAAGCATGTCGCGGATGTCGCGAACATCGTGGCCGGGTGAGGCTGCATGGACAGGGCGGCCTGGGCCTCCGGCGTCAGAGGCCGCCTTCCAGGCTCCAGCCCTGGTCCTGCATGCAGGTCTCGATCACGGTTTCCCGCAGGGCGCCATTGGGGTCATAGTCGCGGTAGACCGGCGGCTGGAAGTAGCTGCTGCTGGTGCTGCAGCCGGTCTGCCGTGGGCCGCATTCGGTGCGCGAGGGAACCCAGTAGCCTGGTCGCTGGATCTCGGTCCGCCGGAGGGCTGGAAGCTCCGCCTCGGCGCGCGCGCGGCACTGGGCCAGCACGGCCTTGCCGTCGGCCTCAGTGGCACCGGGCTTCACCCAGGTGGCGCAGCCGGCCAGCAGGAGGGCCAGCGCACAGCAGGCCCCGCGGGCCGGTCCATGGACACGCATCTGCCGCTGACCTCCTTGCATCCCTCATCCGGAGATGGCGTGGGAACGATCCGCCGGCAAGCACCGATGGGCGGGCGGCGCCTTCACCTCTGGCCCCGGCAGCCCTCCGCAACGGATCTGGCCCGGGTGGAGGCGCGCAGCGTCAGGCTGCCGCGCAGCAGCGTGACCTCGTCGGGCAGGCCAGGGTCCTGCATGCGGGCCAGCAGCAGGTCCAGCCCACGCCGCACCATCGGTACCAGCGGCTGGGAGACGGTGGTGAGGGCATAGGTTGGCCGGGCGGCTTCGGCGATGTCGTCGAAGCCAGTGACGGAGACATCCTCCGGCACGCGCAGGCCGTGCCGGCGCAGCGCGTCCATCACGCCCAGCGCCATGATGTCGCTGACCGCGAAGACAGCTTCCGGCCGTTCGGCGGACGATAGCGCCGCGATCCGCTCTCCGACCGCGAAGCCTCCCATCCAGCTCGACGTGCCGCCGCTGAGCCGCAGGGCTTCCAGACCGACGGCTGCCAACGCCTGGGTGAAGCCCTGCTCGCGCTCCAGCGCGGTGGAACTGGTGGTGTCCGCTCCCACCAGCGCGAAACGGCGATGTCCCTCGCCCATCAGAAAGCGCGCCATTTCGGCCGCGCCCCCAAGATTGTCGCAGGAGACGGAGGAGGCGCGCAGCCGCGTGACCCGGTTCAGCATGACCACCGGAACCCCCCGCCGCCCACAGAGATCGGCAATGTCGGAGGAGAGCTGCGCCGAGGTGACCAGACAGCCATCGACCCGGTACTGCTGCAGGGCGCGCATGGTCTCCGCCTCGACCGCCTGGGCGCCGAGATGCAGGATCAACGGCCGCAGTCCACGTGTTGCCGCCTGCGCCACCACCTCCTGCAGCAGGGCCACGTAGAAGGGGTTCTCCACCGGCCCGAGCACCAGGCCGATCAGTCCGCTGCGGCCGCCGGACAGGGTGCGCGCGAGCGCATCAGGCATGTAGCCGAGTTCCATGGCGATGGCGGCGATACGCTCCCGCGTCGCCGCCGAGATGCGTGGGTCCCCGTTGAGGGCGCGTGAAACGGTCGAGCTGGCGACACCAGCCCGGCGGGCGATGGTCACCACGGTGACACGATCCTGTGCGGCAAGGCCGAGGTCGGAGGATGGCATGTGGCGACCTTAGGCGGTGGACCGAAGCCGCGAAAGCCATGCAGACGGATGCACGATCTCATCCCTCCATCACATCGCAGCCGCACAACCGGATGGAATTTCCAGCACAATATACACGCGCTTCCAGCCAATCAGGCCTAAACTCATATGCGCACACGTATGCATGATTCCGGTGGACAAGGCCGTCGAGAGGCCGTTAGCTTCGGCACCAGCAGGCCGGCAGCCCACGACTGGCCAAATCTGGAGAGACGTTCATGCGCGCCACCTTGACGCGCCGCGCCGCCCTTGTGGCCGCCGGCGCCGGACTCCTCGCATCCACCACCCTGCCCCGCCCCGCCTTCGCGCAGGTCACGAAGCTGCGCGTCGGCGGCACGCCGAATTACGGGCCAGTGCTGCCGGTCCATGCGGCCAATGCGCTGGGCCTGTTCAAGAAGCTGGGGCTGGAGGTGGAGTTCACCGGCTTCTCCGGCGGCTCAGCCGCCATGGAGGCCGTGGCGGCGGGCGAGGCCGACCTCGTCAACTACTTCCCGCCCGGCGTCGCCCTGGCGAAGCAGCGCGGTGTCGCCGCGACCATCATCGCCGCCGGCACGCTGACGCCGCGCGGCTGGAAGATCATGGCGAAGAAGGGCAGCCCGCTCACCGGTATCAAGGATCTCGCGCGCAAGAAGATCGGCGTCACCGCGAACGGCTCCACCACGGACTTCTTCGCGCTCTGGGCCGGGCAGCAGGCGGGAGGCATGGTCTCGCGCATCCCGCTCGGTGGCGGCGGCATGATCCCTGGCCTGCTCTCCGGCAATGTGGACGCCATCGTGGCCTATCCGCCACTCTCCTACCGGCTGGAAAGCTCCGGCGACGGCAAGGTGCTGGTCGATCTCGGCGCCGCCATGCCGCCGAACCTGCCGGATGTCTGGGTCGCCCCTGACAGCGCGCTGCAGCAGCGCGGCGAGGCGATCCAGAAGGCGCTGGTCGGCATCTACTCCGCCGTCCGCCACATGAAGCAGAACCCGGACTGGACCATCCGCTTCATCGAGGAGGAGAGCAAGTTCCCGCCCGAGGTGGCGCGGCTGGAATACGAGAACACCATCAAGAACCTCTCCGATGATGGCAGCATCAAGGAGGAATGGGTGGAGAACTCGCTCGGCCTGGCGCGCCTCGCGGGGATGCAGGACCTGCCGCCGGCCAAGTCGATGTTCTCCACCCGCTTCCTGCCCGTCACGCCGACCGACGTGTGATGCGGACGGGACGCGACCGGAGGGTCCTGCTGGCGCAGGCGGCGGCGGTGCTGGGCTTCTTCCTGGTCTGGGAGGGCGCCAGCCGCCTCGGCCTGGCCGATCCGCGCCTGCTGCCGCCGCCCAGCCTCGTGCTGCCCAAGGCGGTGGAGTTGCTCGCCGATGAGGGCTTCCGCGGCCATCTCTGGGTGACGGTGCGGGAGATGCTGCTGGCCGGCGTGATCGCCGCGCCGCTCGGCGTTGGCATCGGACTGCTGCTGGCGGAGAGCCCCTATCTCGGTCGTGCCTTCAAGCCCTTCTTCCACTTTGTCGCCGCCGTGCCGAAGTCGGTCTTCCTGCCGGTCTTCATCCTGCTCTTCGGCATCGGCTTCGGGCAGAAGGTCGCCTTCGGCGTCTTCCAGGCGCTCTTCGTGCTGGTGATCGCCACCGCGGCGGCCGTCGCTGCCGTGCCGGAGGAGCTGCTGCGCCTCGCCCGCGCCAATGGCGCCACGCGCTGGCAGATCTGGATCGAGATCCACTGGAACGCGATGCTGCCGCTGATCCTCGAAGGCCTGCGGCTCGGCATGATCTTCAACATCGCCGGCGTCATCTTCGCGGAGATGTACGTCTCCCGCGCCGGGCTGGGGCAGCGCTTCAGCACCTGGGGCGAGAGCTTCCGCATGCCCGAACTCTTTGCCGGCGTGCTGATCGCCGCTGCCCTCAGCATCATCGTGAACGAGACGCTGCGCGCGCTGGAGCGCCGCGCCGGCGCCTGGAGGACGCCATGAGCCTTGACCTGGCCGAGCCCCGCCATGCCCCTGCCGCCATGACGCAAGCGCAGCCCGCCATCGAGGTGCAGGGCATCACGCACCGCTACCAGACCGGGCGCGGCGAGGTGCTGGCGCTGCGCGACATCAACCTCTCCGTCGCGCCCGGACGCTTCGTCGGGCTGGTCGGCCCCTCGGGCTGCGGCAAGTCCTCGCTGCTGATGATGATGGCGGGGCTGGTGCGGCCGAGCGAGGGCAGCGTCGCCGTCGGTGGCGCACCGGTCACCAAGCCGGCGCCGGAGCGGCTGGGTGTGGTCTTCCAGGAGGCCAGCCTGCTGCCCTGGCGCACCGCGCTGGAGAATGTCGCCTTCCCGCTGAAGCTGCGCGGCGTGCCGCGCGCCGAGCGTGAGGCGCGGGCCGAGCAGCTCCTGCACCTCGTCGGGCTGAAGGGTTTCGAGAACCGCCATCCGCATGAGCTTTCGGGCGGCATGAAGCAGCGCGTGGCCATCGCGCGCGGCTTCTGCCAGGACCCGCCGGTGCTGCTGATGGACGAGCCCTTCGCCGCGCTCGACGAGCAGACGCGCATGACGCTCGGCGATGAGCTGCTGCGCATCTGGGACCGGCATCGTAAGACCGTCGTCTTCGTCACGCACGGGCTGACCGAGGCCGTCTATCTCTGCGACGAGGTGGTGGTGCTCAGCGGCCGGCCCGGTGAGGTGCTGGCGCGTATCGAGATCGACCTGCCGCGCCCGCGCACCTGGGAGATGATGGCCACCGAGCATTTCGGCCGGCTGCGCGAGCAGATCTGGAGTCTGATCCGGAGGCAGTCATGAGCGCCACGGCCATCGCCGCTGCCCCGGCCCGCGAGGCGGCGCGCTGGCGCCTCTCGCCCGTGGCGCTGCGCTGGCTCTGCCTGGCGGTGCTTCTGGCGCTGTGGGAGGCGGCGCCCCGCGCCGGCTGGGTACCGGCGGTGATCCTCTCGCCGCCGAGCGCGGCCCTGGCGGCCGGCTTCGCGGAATGGGACTTCTTCGCCAGCGCGCTGGCCTTCACCTTCGGGGAGATCCTGGTCTCCCTCTGCTTCGCCTATGGGCTGGGCGGGCTGCTGGGGCTGGTCACCGGCCTCTCGCCCTTCGGCCGCCGGGCGGCGCTGCCGCTGGTCTCCTCGCTCTACGCGCTGCCGCTGGTGGTGGTCTATCCGGTGATGACGGCCTGGTTCGGCATCGGGCCGGCCAGCAAGGTCTGGTTCGCCAGCCTCTACGGCATCTTTCCGGTCATCCTTGCCGCCGCCGCCGGCGTGCAGCTGGTGGACCGCCGACTCATCACCATGGCCCGCGCTCAGGGCGCGGGCTTCTGGCCGATGATGGTGGAGGTCATCATCCCCGCCGCCCTGCCCGCGGTGATCTCCGGCCTGCGGGTCGGCGGCGCGCTGGTGACGGTCGGCGTGGTGGTGGCGGAGATGCTCGCCTCCACCGACGGCATCGGCTTCCTCATCACCCAGAACCGGACCATGTTCCGCACCCCGCAGGTGTATTTCGGCATCCTGCTGGTGCTGGTGCTGGCCGGCGGCCTGGACACGCTCATCAGCCGCCTGGAGCGCCGTGCGTCGCGCTGGCGGCCCCAGCAGGACAACGCCCATGAATGACCGCCTGGAGCCCCTCCCGCCGCGCCCCTCCGCCGCGCCGGGCGAAGGCCCCGCCATGCCCGCGCTCGACGCGCTGCTGCATGGTGCCGTGGACCTGCACCACCACGGCTTCCCCGAGTTCAGCCTGGACCACCCGACCCGTCAGGATGACGCCGAGGAGTTGCGCCAGGCCGATGCCGCCGGCATGGCGGGCATCGTCATGAAGTCGCATTTCTTCCCGACCACGGCGGTCTCCTGGCGGCTGAACCGGATGGGGCTGCGGGCGCAGGCCTTCGCCTCCATCACCATGAACCCCTGCGCCGGCGGCTTCCTGCCGATCGCCGTGGAGGCCGCGGCGCGGCAGGGTGCGCGGGCGCTGTTCATGCCGACCTGGGGCGCCGCCGCCGACCAGCGGCGCGGCGGCTTCAGCCACCATCTCACCGAGTTCCTGGTGCAGGCACGGAAGCTGGACGCCGGGCGCGGCATGACCGTGATGGATGGTGGCCGCATCCGCCCCGAGGTCACCGAGTGTCTGGCCATCGCCGCCGAGTTCGGCATGATGGTCGCCACCGGCCATGTCTCGCCGGATGAAAGCCTGGCCGTGGTGCAGGAGGCGAAGCGCCTCGGCGTGCGGGAAGTGATGTTCCAGCACCCGGACAGCCGCTCGATCGGCGCCACGCGCGAGGACATCCGGCGGATCGCCGCCGCCGGCGGCACCATCGAGTTCTGCGCCATCGGCTTCACCCCGGCCTTCCAGCGCCTGCCGATGCCGGAATGCCTGGAGATCATCCGCGAGGTCGGCGCCGAGCGCGTGGTGCTGACCACCGACTGCTTCTTCGGCTGGATGCCGCCCGCACCGGAGCTGCTGCGCATGACGCTCGGCAGCATGCTGCACCACGGCCTCTCCCCGGCCGAGGCGGCGATGCTGGTGCGGGACAATCCGCGCCGCCTGATCGGCCTGCCGGCCTGGACGGGCGAGGAAGCCGCCCGGCCGGTCTCCTTGCCGGCCTGAGCCTCCGCCGGCACCCGCGCGGTGCCGGCCTCCCTTCCCTTTTCTGCCCATCAGCCGTGGACTCCGGCGCCAAGTGGCGGCAGCGTGAGTGCGAAGCGCCGCAAAAGGCGCCGCAAGGGAGGAGAGGTTCATGACGCCCTGGACAAGGCGCGCCACGCTGGCCGCCATGGCTGCCCTGCCGCTCAGCCGTGCCCGCGCGAGTAACGCGGCCGGCACGGGGAACTGGCCCAACGAGCCCATCCGCATCGTCGTGCCCTTCGCGCCCGGCGGCTCGACCGATGCCGCGGCCCGGCTGGCCGCGCCCGGCCTGCAGCAGCGCCTGGGCGTGCCGATCATCGTCGAGAACCGCAGCGGCGCGGCGGGCAGCATCGGCACCGACGTCGTCGCCAAGGCGAAGCCGGACGGCTACACGTGGCTGCTCACCTTCGACTCCCATGCGCTGATGCCGGTCCTGGTGCCGAGCCTGCCCTTCGACCTGGAGAAGGACCTGGCGCCCGTCACGCAGATCGGCCGGGCGCCCTATGTCACGGCCTGCCAGCCCGGCAAGCCCTACCGCAGCATGGACGACGTCTTCGCCGCCGCGCGCAAGGGCGCCGTCTCCTTCGGCTCGACGGGGAACGGCACGATCGGCCATCTCGTCATGCTGATGCTGGGGCAGCGCAAGGGCGTCGAGATGACCCACCTGCCCTATCGCAGCGGCGGGCTGGCGGTGAACGACGCCGTGGCGGGACATGTGGACTTCATGATCGGCAGCGCCGCGCTGCTGGCGCCGCAGGTCTCGGCGGGGACGCTGCGGCCGCTGATGCAGTTCGGCAGCAAGCGCCTTTCGGCCCTGCCGGATGTGCCGACGGCGACGGAATCCGGCTTCCCCGACCTGACCGCCGAGGCCTGGTGGGGCGTCTTCGCGCCGGCCGGCGTGCCCGCCCCGATCCTGGCCCGCTTCCAGGCCGCCCTGATCGAGGCCTATCACGAGCCCCGCATCGCCAAGCAGTTCACCGAGGTGAACCAGGCCGAGCTGGTGCTCGGCGAGGCGCCGGCGCTGGCCAAGTTCGTGCAGGAGCAGGTCCGCGTCTGGGGCGAGGTGGCGCGTGCCAACAATGTCCGGCCGGACTGATGGTTCCAGCCCGATCCGCCGCCCCGCTGAACAGGAGGAAGAAGAAAGTCCCATGAGTCAGGCCGATGAATTCCACAATATCGACGATACGGACGGGGGCATCTTCCGCGAGCTTGCCCCTGGCCTGACCACGCGCATCTTCGCCGGCGAGCAGGCCATGCTCTCCATCGTCACCATCGCGCCCAATGCCGCGGGCGAGATGCATCACCACCCCGAGGAGCAGTGGGGCGTCCTGCTGGAGGGAAGCGCCGTGCGCATTCAGGGCGGCGAGGAGATCCCGGTGCGGAAGGGCGATTTCTGGCGCACGCCGGGTGGGGTTCCCCATACCATGCGCGCCGGGCCGGACGGCGCGCGGGTGCTTGACGTCTTCAGCCCGCCCCGGCCGCAATACCGCGTCGCCGGAAAGGGGTTCGGCACGACCTGATGCCATCCTCCGGCCGCCGGGTGCCCCTGCGCCTCCCGGCGGCCCCTCAGAGCAAAGCGGGTTGAGTTATGTGTTACGTTATATCATAACTCACCGATGCACTCTCTCTGCGCAACCATTGCCTCCCGCCGCCTCCAGGGCCTTGCCTTGCAGGCTGGTCCATGGGGTGGCCGCCGTCCACATTTCGCCTGGGTCTCTCCAGGGTTCTTGACCCCTCCGCGGCAAGCCCTCCATAACAACGGCACGACGGTTCCCCTCGGGGATCAAAAGGGAACGCGGTGCAAGGCCGCGGCTGCCCCCGCAACTGTCAGCGGCGAGTGCCTGCCCGAACAACCGCCACTGGTGCCCCGGCACCGGGAAGGCCGGGCTGGCGCCGTGACCCGCGAGCCAGGAGACCTGCCGTCGGTCGTGGTCATGCGCGAACAGGCCGGGCGGGGTGTCCTGGCTGGGGCAGGAAGGACGTGCGGCATTCGCGCGGCCGGAGCGCCGCGTTCGTGGTGACGGACCACTGTGCCACGAGGTTCCGCATGGCAAGCCTCTCCCGCCGCCGCCTCCTGGCGGCCTCCGCCGCCTCCCTGCTGGCCGCCCCAGCCCTGGCCGCACCGCTTTCCCTCACGGGGCTGGACGGCAGCACCGCCACCCTGGCGCGACCGGCGCGCCGCATCCTGCTGGGCTTCTACTTCGAGGAGTTCCTGGCCGTCGGCGGTGCCGGGGCGCTGGACCGCGTCGTGGGCCTTTCCCGCGCCGCCTGGAAGGACTGGCGGCCGGCCAACTGGGCCGAGTACGTTAAGGTCCTGCCGGAGCTGGAGACCATTCCTGATGTGGGCGAGGTCGAGGTCGGCACCTTCTCGGTGGAGAAGGCCATCGCACTGAAGCCCGATGTCGCCATCCTCGGCGACTGGCAGGTAAAGGGGCTGGGCACCGAGGTCGGTCGCCTTGCTGCCGCCGGCATTCCGGTCGTGGTGATCGACTACCACGCGGAACACCCGGCCCGGCACGCCGCCAGCACCCGCTTGCTGGGCCAGGTGCTCGGCGAGGAGGCCCGCGCCACACGCCTGGCCGGGGACTACGAGGCCGCCATCGCCTCCCTGCAGGAGCGCATCGCCGCCGCCCGCCTGCCGCGCCCACGCATCTACATCGAGCTGGGCAGCAAGGGGCCGGGCGAGCAGGGCCCAAGCTACGGCGACTACATGTGGGGCGCGCTGGCCGCCTTGGCGGGTGGCGACAATATCGGCCGTGGCGTGATCAGCACCTGGGGGCCGATGGCCGCCGAGAAGGTTCTGGCCAGCCGCCCGGAGGTGATCGCCATCGCCGGCTCGGAATGGCGGCGGCATCCGACGGCGCAGCTGATGGGCCAGGGCGTCACAACCGCGGAGGCGCGCGCCCGCCTGCGCGGCTTCATCGAGCGGCCGGGTTGGCAGGCGCTGCCGGCGGTGCGGGAGGGGCGGGTGCATGCGGTGTACCAGGGCGCCTCCCGTACCCTGGCCGACTTCGCCTCCGTCCAGTACCTCGCCAAGGCGCTCTACCCCGATCTCTTCGAGGGGCTGGACCCAGCGGCGGAGTACCTGGCATGGCATGCCCGCTGGCTGCCAATCCGCCCGCAGGGCAGCTTCATGCTGGGGCTGGCCTGAATGAGCCCCGCCATCGCCGCCGCCGTGGCAGCACACCGGACACGCGAGCGGCGGCGGCTGGCGATGCTGGCGGCCACGGCCGCGGCGCTGGTGGTCTCGCTGGTGCTGGACCTCGCCACCGGCCCGGCGCTGCTGCCGCTGCGCATGGTGGTGCCGGCGCTGCTCGGCCAGCCCGGGGCGGACGAGACCGTCTCGGTCATCCTCTGGTCGCTGCGGCTGCCAATGGCGCTGATGGCGGTGACGGTGGGCGTGGCGCTGGGAGTCAGCGGCGCCACCATGCAGACCCTGCTGGATAACCCGCTGGCCAGCCCCTACACGCTGGGGCTGGCGGCGGCGGCGGGGTTTGGCGCCTCGGTGGCCATCCAGCATGGCGGATGGGGCCTGCCGCCGGTGCTGGCGGTGCCTGGAGCGGCCTTCCTGGCCACCTGCCTCGCCTGCGCGGTCATCCTTGGCGTCGGGCGGCTGCGCGGCATGGCGGCGAATACCGTCGTGCTGGCCGGCATCGCCTTGCTCTTCCTGTTCCATGCGCTGCAGTCGCTGATGCAGTTCCGCGCCGCGCCAGAGGTGGGCCAGCAGATCGTCTTCTGGCTGCTCGGCAGCCTGGCCAAGGCAGACTGGCACAACCTGGCGATTACCGCCGCCGTCACCGCCCTCGCGTTGCCGTTGCTGCTGCGCCAGTGCTGGGCGCTGACCGCCCTGCGCCTGGGCGAGGCCCGCGCCCGCGCCCTCGGCCTGCCGATCGCGGGACTGCGCCTCGGCGTGGTGGCGCTGGTCTCGCTGATGACGGCGACGGCGATCAGCTTCGTTGGCACCATCGGCTTCGTCGGGTTGGTGGCACCGCATCTGGCGCGGCTCTGCATCGGCGAGGACCAGCGCTTCCTGCTGCCGCTCTCCGGGTTGATGGGCGCGCTGATGCTCTCCTCCGCCTCCGTGCTGTCGAAGGTGATCATTCCCGGGGCGCTGGTGCCGGTGGGCGTGGTGACAGCGGTGATCGGCGTGCCCTTCTTCTTCTGGCTGATCCTGGCCCGCAGGCTGCCGGGATGACGCTGCGGACGGAGGCGCTGACCCTGAGCCATGGCGGGCGCCCGATCAGCGAGGCGCTTTCGCTGGACTTCGCGCGCGGCACGCTCACCGCGCTGGTCGGGCCGAACGGCGCCGGCAAGACCACCCTGCTGCGCGCGCTGCACGGCGAGCACCCGCCCTCGGCTGGCCGCATCAGCCTGGATGGCGAGACGCTCGGCCCGGCCAGCCGCCGCCGCTGGGCGGCCCGCATCGGCTACATGCCGCAGGAGAGCCGCGCCGCCCCAGGGCTGACGGTGCTGGAGACGGTGCTGCTCGGCCGCGCCGGCACCCTCGCCTTCCGCCTGCCCGATGCGGTCCTGCACGAGGCGGCGGCGCTGCTGGAGGAGTTTGGCCTGCTCGGTCTCGCCGGGCGCGGGCTGGAGACGCTCAGCGGCGGGCAGCGGCAGATGGTGTTCTTCGCGCAGGCCCTGGCCCGCCGCCCCGAGGTGCTGCTGCTCGACGAACCCGTCAGCGCGCTCGACCTGCGCCACCAGCGGACGCTGATGCGCGCCCTCCGCCGGCTGACCACGGCGCGCAACCTGATCAGCGTGGTGGTGCTGCACGACCTGAACCTCGCCGCGCGCTATGCCGACCGCGTCGCGGTGCTGGCCGACGGCGCGCTGCAGGCGCTGGGCCCGCCGGCCGAGGCGCTTTCGGCGCCGCTGCTCTCGGCCATCTATGGCGTCGGCCTGCGCGTGCTGCGGGACGAGGACGGGCAGTTCCTCGTGCAGGCCCTGGTGTGAGGTGCCAAAGCGCAAGGATGCGGCGGGCGGGCCGTCATTGCGGCGGCCGGATCATCGACCCGCCCATCGATGAAGAGCACATGCCCTGCCAGCCGCCCCACGCCAGCGCCCGGTGCGAACCGCCCGGGAAGCGGCCGGCGCGGTTACGCCCGGTCCAACAGGCGTCGTCGAAGCGGGCGCAGATGCGCCCGGCGGTGCGGCGGAACTCCATTCGCTGCGCTTGACCCTTGCCGTTCGCATCGCGCGGCCAGCCCTTGCCGGCGCTAGGCGATGGTGATTTCGGTCGTGCTCTTCACCTCCTCCATCACCGTGTAGGTGTGGGTCTGCCGGATGCCGGGCAGCGCGACCAGGGTGGCCCCGAGAAAGGCGCGATAGGCCTCCATGTCGCGCACGCGGACCTTGATCAGGTAGTCGAAGCCGCCGGCGACCATGTGGCACTCCATGATTTCCGGCGTGCGCCGGACCGCCGCGGCAAAATCCTCGAAGACCCGTGTGCTCGTCCGGTCCAGCGTGACCTCGACGAAGATCAGCAGCGCCCGGTCCAGCTTGGCCGGGCTCAGGCGGACCGTGTAGCCCTCGATGACGCCTTCCTTCTGGAGCCGCCGCACCCGCTCATGGGTGGCGGGCGGGCTCAGATGCGCCTGCCGGGACAGTTCCACATTCGTCATGCGGCCGTCCTTCTGCAGCAGGCGCAGGAGGCGCTTGTCGGTCTCGTCCATCGCGTCCCGAAGGTCCATCAAAAAGGCGGCCCCGCTTCCGAGCAAAATTCGGCGCGAGGCACCAACTATCGAATCTCATTCGCCCGGCCACCCGGTACACCGTTGATTGAACCGGAGAGCCCGCAGAACCGCAATGCCGTCCGACGAAGCCCTGGCCATCCCGCAAGTGGCGCCCGCACCCTTCAGCCGCTTCACGCCCCTGCCGCCACGGGGGCCGCTAAGGCAGGCCATCACCCGCCACGCCCGCGTGGCCGAGGCGGATTGCATCGCCCGCCTGCTGCCCGCCGCCACCCTGCCCCCGGCGCAGGCCGCCCAGGCGGCGGAAACGGCGCGCCGGCTGGTCGAGGCGCTGCGCCGCAAGGGCTCCCGGAGTGGCGTGGAAGGGTTGATGCAGGAGTTCTCCCTCTCCAGCCAGGAGGGAGTGGCGCTGATGTGCCTGGCCGAGGCGCTGCTGCGCATCCCCGACACCGCCACGCGCGACGCGCTGATCCGCGACAAGGTGGGGGACGGCAACTGGCGCGCGCATCTCGGCCATTCGCCCTCCCTGTTCGTCAATGCCGCGGCCTGGGGGTTGCTGGTGACCGGCAGGCTGGTCTCCACCAGTAGCGAGCAGGGACTTTCGGAGGCGCTGCGGCGCCTTGTGGCCCGCTGCGGGGAGCCGGTGATCCGCCGGGGCGTCGATCTCGCGATGCGGATGATGGGCGAGCAGTTCGTCACTGGCCAGACCATCGAGGAAGCGCTGGCGCGCAGCCGCAAGATGGAGGCCAAGGGATTCCGCTACTCCTACGACATGCTGGGCGAGGCCGCCCTCACCGCCCATGATGCCGCGCGTTACTACGGGGACTACGAGGCGGCGATCCACGCGATCGGCGCGGCCGCCGGGGGGCGTGGCATCCAGGCGGGACCGGGCATCTCGGTCAAGCTCTCGGCGCTGCACCCGCGCTATGCCCGCGCGCAGCAGGAGCGGGTGATGGCGGAGCTGCTGCCGCGCCTCGCTGCCCTCGCTGCCCTGGCGAAGCGCTACGACATCGGCCTGAACATCGACGCCGAGGAGGCCGATCGGCTGGAGCTTTCGCTCGACCTGCTGGAGGCGCTCTGCGCCGACCCGGCGCTCGCGGGGTGGGACGGGCTGGGCTTCGTGGTGCAGGCCTACCAGAAGCGCGCGCCCTTCGTGCTGGACTTCGTCATCGATCTCGCCCGGCGCAGCGGCCACCGGCTGATGGTGCGGCTGGTCAAGGGCGCCTACTGGGACAGCGAGATCAAGCGCGCGCAGATCGACGGGCTGGCGGACTACCCGGTCTTCACCCGCAAGCCGCACACCGACGTCTCCTACCTGGCCTGCGCCCGCAAGCTGCTCGACGCGCGCGAGGCCGTCTTCCCCCAATTCGCCACGCACAACGCGCAGACCCTCGCCGCCGTGCACGCCATGGCCGGGCCGGACTTCACAGCCGGCGACTACGAATTCCAATGCCTGCATGGCATGGGCGAGCCGCTCTACGAGGAGGTGGTCGGCCCCGGGAAGCTGGGCCGGCCCTGCCGCATCTATGCCCCGGTCGGCACGCATGAGACGCTGCTCGCCTATCTCGTGCGGCGGCTGCTGGAGAACGGCGCCAACTCCTCCTTCGTGAACCGCATCCAGGACGCGGCGGTGCCGGTCGAGACGCTGGTGGCCGATCCGGCGGCGCAGGTGGCGGCCATGGTGCCTCCCGGCGCGCCGCATCCGCGCATCCCGCTGCCGCGCGACCTCTACGGGCCAGCGCGCGTCAATTCCGCCGGCATGGATCTCAGCAGCGAGGCGGTGTTGGCCTCGCTGGACGCGGCCCTACGGGAGAGCGCGGCGCAAGCCTGGAAGGCCGTGCCGCTGGTGGGCGGCTCCGAGGGCGCCGGCGAGGCGCGGGCGGTGCGCAACCCGGCCGACCGGCGCGACCTCGTCGGCCATGTGGTCGAGGCGGGAGCGCCGGAGGTGGAACGTGCCCTCGCCTCTGCGGAAGCCGCCACGCCGCGCTGGCGCGACACACCGCCCGCCGAGCGGGCCGCCTGCCTGCTGCGTGCCGCCGATCGGCTGGAGCAGCGCATGCCGGTGCTGCTCGGCCTGATCATGCGCGAAGCCGGCAAGTCGCTGGCCAATGCCGTGGCGGAGGTGCGCGAGGCCGCGGACTTCCTGCGCTACTACGGCGGCCAGGTGCGGGACGGCTTCGACAACGCGACGCATCGCCCGCTCGGCCCCGTGCTCTGCATCAGCCCGTGGAACTTCCCGCTGGCGATCTTCACCGGGCAGGTAGCGGCGGCGCTGGCGGCCGGCAATCCGGTCCTGGCCAAGCCGGCGGAGGAAACGCCGCTGATCGCCGCGCAGGCCGTGGCCATCCTGCATGAGGCGGGCGTGCCGCGGGACGTACTGCAGTTCCTGCCCGGCGACGGCAAGCTCGGCGCCGCCCTGGTGGCGGATGCGCGGGTGCGTGGCGTCATGTTCACCGGCTCCACCGAGGTGGCGCGGCTGATCCAGGCCGAGTTGGCCAAGCGCCTGAACCCGGATGGCATGCCGGTGCCGCTGGTCGCCGAGACCGGCGGGCAGAACGCGCTGGTGGTGGATTCCTCGGCCCTCGCCGAGCAGGTGGTGGGCGATGCGCTGCTCTCCGCCTTCGACAGCGCCGGGCAGCGCTGCTCGGCGCTGCGCCTGCTTTGCCTGCAGGAGGATGTGGCGGAGCGCACGCTTTCCATGCTGCTGGCGGCCATGACGGAGCTGTCGGTTGGCAATCCGGACCGGCTGTCCACCGATGTCGGCCCCGTCATCACCGACGAGGCGCGGGACGGCATCCTGGCGCATATCGAGGCCATGCGCCGCGCCGGGCGCCGCGTGCACCAGGCGCCGCTGCGGGAGGAATGCCGCCACGGCAGCTTCGTACCGCCGACGGTGATCGAGATCGACAACGTCGCCGAGCTGAGGCGCGAGGTCTTCGGCCCGGTGCTGCACGTGCTTTGCTTCCCTCGCGAGCGGCTGGACGCGCTGGTGGATGCGGTGAATGCCACCGGCTACGGCCTCACCTTCGGCGTGCATTCGCGCATTGACGAGCGGATCGCGCAGGTGGCCACGCGGGTGCAGGCCGGCAACGTCTATGTGAACCGCAATCTGGTGGGCGCGGTGGTGGGGGTGCAGCCCTTCGGCGGGCATGGCCTCTCCGGAACCGGGCCAAAGGCGGGCGGGCCGCTCTACCTGCGGCGGCTGCTCGCGGCCTGCCCACCGGCCAGCGGCCTGCCGGCGGGCCGGGCGCCGGAGGCGGCGCGCGCCTGGATTGCGTGGCTGGAGGCGCAGGGCGAGGCTGCCCTGGCGGCGGAGGCGCGGGCCCTGCTTGCCGCCACGCCCTTCGGCGTGGAGATCGAGCTGGCCGGGCCGGTGGGCGAGCGCAACCTCTACGCCACCGAGGCGCGCGGCGCGGTGCTCTGCCTCGGCGGCTCACGCCGGGAGGTGTTGCGCGCCGTCAGCGCCGCCCTCGTCACCGGCAACCGCGCCGTGGTGGCGCCGGGCAGCCTGGGCGAGCTTGCGGGGCTGCGGCCCTGGGTTGCCGAGGACACGTCGGACAGGGTTCAGGCCGTGCTGTGCGGCGGCAGGCCGGAGATGCTGCTGGCCCAGGCGGGGCAACTCGCCGCTGCGGATGGCCCGATCGTGGCGCTGCACGCCCTGCGTCCGGAAGGCGGCTTCCTGCTCGACATGCTCGTGCAGGAGCGTGCCACCAGCATCAACACCGCCGCGGCTGGCGGCAATGCCAACCTGATGATGATCGGCTGAGAAGAGCCAGGGGCTCCGCCCCTGGAACCCCGCCGGGGTGACAGTGTCACCCCGGACCCCGCCATCCGTCTGGGAACGTGAAGGGAGGGATGGACTGCGGGGAAGCGGCGCTTCCGCGGGCGGGCCGGGTTTCAGATGCCAAAGACATTAAGCAAGGGACGGTGCCGGGTGAGGGGATCGAACCCCCGACCTTCGGTTTACAAAACCGCTGCACTACCGCTGTGCTAACCCGGCAGCTGCCTGAGGAGGCTCAATCTTCAGCCGTGTGAGCCCGCTCAGCTGGTCCGTCGCGAGTTGTAAGGCCTCCCAACTCCCGATACCAGGAGGTTCCCCTTCTCCCCGGTTTTGTGACGGATTTCAAGCAGTGGCCGAACGCCACATGCTCGCTTCCGGTCACCCCGGGGGGAACCCTGCGGCAGACCGCCTCCCCGCCGCCCTTGGCGCGGCCATGGGACCTGCCGCCAGAGCGATATTCCCTGCCCTCCTCTCAAAGGCTGCGCCGGACGTTCCAAAACAGCGGGTTGGCGCTCTTGAGGAAGCCGGTGAGATCGGAGCGGAAGGCGGTCGGCTGCGACCACTGGCCGAGAGGGATGTAGGGGATCTCCTCGAAGGCCACGCCCTGCATCTCCGCCGCGATGCGTTTCTGCGCCGCAAGGTCGTCGGCCTTGAACCAGGCCTCACGCAGCTCGTCCAGGCGCGGGGCGGTGGGCCATCCGAACCAGGCGCGGTCGCCATTGCCCTTGAGCTGGACGCTGGCGGGATCGGCGGCGCCAAGTCCGGCCTGGCGGGTGTTGAACACGTTCCAGCCGCCCTCTGCAGGGGGCTTCTTCACCGCGCGCCGGGTGAGCACCGAGCCCCAGTCCATCGCCACCAACTCGGTCTTCAGCCCGATCTTCTGGAAGGCGGCCGCGGTCACCTCGGCCATGGCGTGCATCTGCGGCTGGTCGCCAGGGTCCATGATGAGGATGGTCTCGCCGCCATAGCCGCTCTCCCGCACCAGGCGACGCGCCAGATCCAGGTCGCGCGGGCCGGTGAGACTGGCCATGCCGGTGTCGCTCGCCATGGGAGAACCCACCGTGAAGTATCCGACCGGGATGGAGGCGTAGTCCGTCTGCTCGCCCAGCACGGCCGCCACATACTCGCGCTGGTCGATGGCAGGCAGCAGGGCGCGCCGCAGCTTCGGATTGTCGAAGGGGGGGTGGAGGTGGTTGAGGGCGATGATGCCGATCAGCCCGAACGGGTCGAGCTGCTGCACGGTGATACCGGGGCTGCGCTTCAACGTGGGCACCAGGTCAAAGAGCGGCTGGTCCACCCAGTCCACCTCGCCCGACTGCAGGGCGGAGGCGGCGGTGCCGGGATCAGGCTGGATCGACCACTCCACCTGGTCGAAATGCACCACCTTCCCGCCGGCGAGATAGTCCGGCGGCTCGGAGCGCGGCACATAGCGGTCAAAGCGCTCGTAGAGGGAGCGGACGCCGGAGACCCATTCGTCCTGGCGGAACCGGAAGGGGCCGCTGCCGACGAATTCCCGCACTGCCTCGCTGGAGGGCACCCGCGCCATGCGCTCGGGCATGATGTAGCAGCCCTGCGACCCCAGCGCGTAGAGCATCTGCGGAAAGGGCGCCTTGAGGCGAATCGAGAAGCGGCGGTCGTCCAGCGCCTTCATCTCCTCCGTCGCGGCGGTGAGGAGCTGGCCGAAGCTGTTGCGCTGCGCCCAGCGCGCGATGGAGGCGACAGCATCGATGGCGCGCACCATCTCCCCGTCATGGAACAGCAGGCCGTCGCGCAGCGTGAAGGTCCAGGTGAGCCGGTCATCGGAGAGCGTGTGCCCGGCGCACATCTGCGGATGAGGCGTGAGGCCGATATCCACGCCATAGAGCGTGTCCCAGACCATCAATGCGTGGGTCTGCACGACGATGGCGGTGGTCCAGATCGGGTCAGGCGAGGAATAGGCCGCCATGGGGACGAAGCGCAGGCGGCGTGCCCTGTCCTGGGCCCGGCCCAGCGAAGGCCGCGTGAGGCCCGCGGCGAGGGTGGTTCCGATCAATCCGCGACGTGACAGCATGGCAGTCTCCGGTCCGGTGAAAGAACGCTCCTTCTGAGCACAAACCGTGCCATCCGCGGTTCGCCTGACAGGCAGGGCCGCATCGCCGTGCGGCGTGGCAAGCCGTTCCCGACGCGGTCCGGATGCGTCAGGCGGTGGGCAGGATGTTCTGGTTGAGGCGGAAGAGGTTGCCGGGGTCGTAGCTCTTCTTGATCTGCTGCAGCCGCGCGTAATTCGGCCCATAGGCGGCCGCCACCGCGTCGGCGCGTTCGTCGGCGTCGAAGTAGTTCACGTAGCGGCCGGCCCCCATATAGGGCCGCAGTGCGGCGAAGGAGTCCCGCGCCCAGGCCGTGCAGGCCCCGGTTTGCGCCGGGTCCGTCCATTCGGAGAGCACGAGCATGTTGTAGCCCGGCGTGCGGTGCGGAAAGGCGGTGTCGCTGACGCCAACGCGGGTGACGGCACCGTGGAAATGTTCGAGCAGCAACTGCCCCATGGGGGCGGGGCAGGCCGCGAAGCAGTCCACCATGGCCCGGATCGCATCGTCGCTGAGGCCGGCGAGGAAGCTCGATTTCCAGTAGTTGAGCGCGCCGCGCGGATAGGCCGCGTCCAACATGGTGTTGAGCTGCGCATAGGGCACCGGCCCGACCGTATCGACCACCGGCTTGCCGAAGCGCTTGATGGGTGCGGCCGCGGCTTCCCCTTCCGCCGGAGTGCCGCAATGGCACAGCACCAGCAGCGCCAGCTTCTCGCCTGAGCCGTCCGGCGCATGGACCAGGCCGGCGAAGATGGTGAACTCGTCGGGCAGCGAAGCCGTGATGTCGCGGAAATGCCGCAGCACGTCGAAGGCCGCGGAGAAGGGATAGCCGATGATCCCGCCCGTCACCATCGGCCCGACCGGGTGCAGGCGGTACTCGAAGGAGGCGACCACGCCGAAATTGCCGCCGCCGCCGCGCAACGCCCAGAACAGGTCCGGGTTCCGCTCCGCGCTCGCTGTCACGACCTTCCCCTCGGCGAGCACCACTTCCGCCGAGATCAGGTTGTCCAGGGCCAGCGCGTGCTTGCCCATCAGCCAGCCGAGTCCGCCACCGAGCGTCAGCCCCGCGATGCCGGTCGAGGAAACCACGCCACCGGTGGTCACGAGGCCATGGAGCTGGGTCTCCCGGTTGAACTCGTTCCAGGTCACGCCGCCCTGCGCGCGGGCGGTGCGCGCCTCGGGGTCGACATGGATGCCCTTCATCAATTGCAGGTCGATCAGCAGGCCGCCCTCGGTGGTGGCGCGGCCCGCCACGTTGTGGCCGCCACCGCGGACGGCGAGCTCAAGCCCCTCCCGGCGCGCCACCTGCAGGGCCGCCAGGATGTCGGCCAGGCCGAGGCAACGGGCAATGAGGGCCGGGCGCTTGTCGATGAGGCCGTTATGGACCTTCCGGATCTCCTCGTAGCCTGCATCCCCGGGGCGCAGGACCTGTCCCGCGAAAGACCGGGCGAGTTCGGCGGCCGTGTCGGCCAGAGACGTTCTGCCGCTCATCATAACCTCCCCTGTGCGGGGCGCCGGCCAAGGCGAGGACGACCGCCGGCCCGCCAATTTTCGTTCTTCATACGAAATATGATGTGCTGCGTGCGAATGTCTGGTCCAGTGGCGTTTCCTCGAGGATGGAATTCCCTCAGGCCAGGCTGTCAGGGCTCAGGCTCATCAGAGGGCGGCATGATGACGGAGAACGAGCCAGACAGGTCCGATAGCCAGGCAATCCGAGGCACCGGCTATGCCTGGAACGACCTTACGGGAAGCGCGGGGAATACCATCGTGAAGCGCGAGGGGAGCAGCTCTTCACTGCCGGCTTGGAATGCGCTCCGGCTCCGGCGCCATCTCGTGGCGAGGGCGCCGGGCCGGGCACCTGGGAGAACACCGTCGGCAAATCCAACATCGGTCCGGCCAACCTACCGCAGAGCAGTGGACGCGCTCGGCGCAATCATGGCTTCGTTGGGAACCAGGAACAGCCTGACGTGTTTCGGTCACTGGGAGGAGAGGACGGAGAGATGAGCGGCTTCGCCGACATTGCAACGCTTCAGGTACCGCATGAAATCGGCATCGCGTTGGCTGAAGGCATGCGCGGAGAGCCTGCATTGCGCTTCCAGCAGCGGCTGGATGCCAAGCTGGAACAGATGCGGGCAGCACTTCTGGACGAGGGACGGTCCGCGCAGGAGGTCCTGCTGATCTGCCAGACGGCCCGCCGGGCCGCCGAGGAAGAACGCCGCCGCGCGACAGAAGCTTTCTGAAAAGCCTCGTCTTCCGCCACTGCGTCCGACCAGACCGCAGACGCGATGAGCCGTCCCAGGCCGGGGCAAGGCGTGCGGAGCGTGCGAGGGCCTCGTTTCCGCCCTATCGTCATGCGCTGCTCGACTCGCCGGGAATGCCGCGGTCATCGGGCCTGGCGCACTGCTCCTGACCCGGGCAAGGCTTGCCCTGGCGAGCGCCCTGGGGCGCTCGCCTTCCGGAACCAAGGCTCTGGACGTCGCGGCCCACGCTGGCTCTCTCTGGAGCGGACGGCTCGACGAGCTGGGCAGGGGTGCTCCACCATCAAAGGTGAGCACCAGGCCGAGATTCATCCCGCACAAGAAGATTCGATCATACAGCTTGAGCAGTCGGGCATGCCATCGCTCGCATTGGCCCCCGATCGCGGTATGGTCGAGCAAAAGCATGGCGCGCGGCCCCATCAGGGGCGAAGCGCCGCCGAACCAGGGAGATGTCCTCGATGCTGACTCGCCGCCAGGCCCTTGTGCTGCCCCTTGCCGCCGGCCTCGCGCCCCCCCTCGCCCGGGCGCAGACTGCACCAGCCTGGCGCCCAGACCGGCCCATCCGGATGATCGTCCCCTTCGCTCCCGGCGGATCGAACGACATCGTCGGACGGATCATCGCGGATGCGGCGGGCCAGACCTTCGGCCAACCGATCGTCGTCGAGAACCGTGCCGGCGCCGGCAGCATGATCGGCGCCGAGGCCGTCGCGCGCGCGGCGCCCGATGGCTACACGGTGCTGATCAACAGCTCCCATTCGGCCGTGCCGGCGATCGTCGCCCGCGTGCCCTACGATACGATCAACGACTTCGCCGGCGTGGCGGTGGCCGGCTTCTCGCCGCATGTGCTGGTTGTCACCCCGCAGCTGCCGGCCAAGAGCGTGCAGGAGCTGGTGGCGCTGCTGAAGGCCAATCCGGGCCGCTACAACCTGGCCACGGCCGGTATCGGCAGCAGCGTGCATGTCGGCGGGGAACTGCTCCGCAGCACCACCCAGGTTCAGGTCGAGGTGGTGCATTACCGCGGCGGCGGCCCGAGCGTCGCCGCCCTGGCGGCAGGAGAAGCGCAGTTCGGCACGCCGACCATGGCCTCCTCGATCGGGCAGGTGCGCGGCGGCGGGCTGCGCGCTTTGGCGGTTCTGGCCGAGCGGCGCAGCCCGGCGCTGCCCGACGTGCCGAGCGCGCCCGAGGCTGGCCTGCCCAACCTGATCCATGAGGAGTTCTTCCCCATCCTCGCGCCCGCCCATACGCCGGCGCCGGTGGTGGCCGCGCTGGGCGCCGCCTTCCGGGACGCGATCCAGCGGAGCGCGCCGAAACTCGTCGAACTGGCCGGAGTCGCGCCACGGCCGGGCTTCGAGACCTCCGAGCAGGTGATGGCCCTGGTGCGCGAGGGCGTCGATCGCTACGGGTCGGTGATGCGCGCGGCGGGCGTGCAACCCGAGTAACGGCCCTTGCGGCCAGCCCCCGCCGGCTGGCCGCGGCTTGCCCCACGCGCCTAGGCCGTGGCGAGGCGCGCGCGGCTGCGCAGCAGCAGCGTCGCCACGATCAGCACATTCGCCGCATTCCAGACCACGCCGTTCAGGAAGGCGGCGGCGTAGCTGCCCGTCGCATCGAAGATGACGCCGGAGAGCCATCCGCCCAACGCCATGCCGACGAGGGTCGCCATCAGCACGATGCCCACCCGCATCCCGACCTCGGAGGCCGGGAAGCTCTCCCGCACGATCACCGCGTAGGACGGCACGATGCCGCCCTGGAACAGGCCAAACAGCGCCGAGAGCGTGAAGAGCGAGCCCAGCCCGTCGAAGAACAGGAACAGCGAGAGCGCCACCCCCTGCAGCACCGAGCCCAGCATCAGCGTGCGCAGCCCGCCAATCCGGTCGGCGATGATGCCGGAGCCAACCCGCGAGACGATGCCGCAGGCGAGCATCAGGGAGAGCATCTCCGCCCCGCGCGCCACACCGTAGCCGAGATCGCCGCAATAGGCGACGATGTGGACCTGCGGCATGGCCATGGCGACGCAGCAGGCCACCCCCGCGCAGGAAAGCATCACCGTCAGCGCCGTGCGCGAAAAGCCGAGCGGCCTCGCCTCTCCCTGTTCGCCCGTCAGGGCGCCGCCCCGGGCGCCCGGTGCCCGCGCACGCAGCATCAGTGCAAGCGGCAGCATCGTCACCAGGCAGATGGCGCCAACAGCCACATGCGCCATGCGCCAGCCATAGGCCCCCATCAGCCAGGTCAGCACCGGCGGCCAGACGACACCGGCCAGGTAGTTACCGGAGGCCGCGAGCGCGACCGCGATGCCGCGCCGCCGGCGGAACCAAAGGGAGGCATCGGCCATCAGCGGCGCGAGTGAGGCGGATGCGCCGACGCCGATCAGCACGCCTTGCGCGAGAGTGTAGGCGGCCAGGCTCGGCGCCAGCCCTGCCAGGACATAGCCGCCGGCCAGCAGGACCGCGGCGCCGAGCAGCGGCTTCATCACGCCGAAGCGGTCGGCGAGCCGCCCCATCAGGATGCCGCCCGCCCCGAAGCCGAGCATGGTGAGGGTATAGGGCAGCGAGGCGGCGCCGCGCGTCGCGCCGAACTCCGCCTGCACCGAGGGGAGCGCCACGATGACGGACCACATCCCCGCGCCACCCAGCGTCGTGAGCGCGACGATGGCGGCGAGGCGGACCCAGGCGGCCCGCGAATCCAGCAGATGCTCGCCCGTCATGCCACGGGTCCGAACCG
The DNA here is from genome assembly GCA_035556695.1 of Roseomonas sp. Taxonomy (GTDB): domain Bacteria; phylum Pseudomonadota; class Alphaproteobacteria; order Acetobacterales; family Acetobacteraceae; genus Pseudoroseomonas. Next base: position 55,574 of record DATMFR010000048.1, on the reverse strand, counting down.
CACGAAATCGGCCAGCGGGGCGCGTTCCGTCATCAGGTGGTTGGCAGGCTCCTGGGAATCCGCCCGGCCGAGCGCCATGCCGCAGACCACCGCCTCCGCATCCGGGACGCCGAGATGGGCGCGCAGCACGTCATGATGGTCGCAGAAGGCCGCCTGCGGGCAGGTATCCAGCCCATGGCCGCGGGCCGCGAGCATCACGGATTGCAGGAACATCCCGTAGTCCAGCCAGGAGCCCTGCTCCAGGTCGCGGTCGATGGTGAAGACCAGCCCGACCGGCGCGCCGAAGAAGTCGAAGTTGCGGGCGCGCTGTGCATGGCCGGCGGCATGGTCGCCCTTGGCGACGCCGACCAGCGCGTAGAGGTCCCAACCGACCTTGCGCCGCCGCGAGAGGTAGGGCTCCCGCCACTTGCGGGGATAATACTGGTAGTCGCGTGGCGTCACGGTCCCGGCATCATGCGCGGCGCGCAGCGCGGCGGAAAGGCGCGCCTTCTCCGCCCCCTGCGTGACGCGCACCTTCCAGGGTTGGACGTTGGAGCCGGAAGGCGCCCGCGCCGCGATCTCCAGGATGGCCTCGATGGTGGCACGCGGCACGGGATCGGGGAGGAAGCCGCGCACGCTGCGGCGCGTGGCCATCGCCTCGAAAACATCCATGCCGGTCTCCTTCCCCATCCATTCTGCTGGCGCGGTTCTGGCACAGAAATGTCCTGCCCGCCTCCCGCAGCATGGCGCAGTGGCCATGAATGAACAGCCCGGGCTGCCCTGCGGCGCGCGGCATGTCATAAGCCCGCCAGACCCGCCCCCCGCCTCAGGTACCCATGATTCGTCTAGACAACATCAGCAAGCAGAACGGCCAGCAGCTTCTCTTCATCGAGGCCTCCGCGGCACTCCAGAAGGGCGAGAAGATCGGCCTTGTCGGACCGAACGGCGCGGGCAAGACCACGCTCTTCCGCATGATCACCGGACAGGAGCCGCCGGATGAAGGCCTAGTCCTGGTCGAACGCGGGGTCAGCATCGGCTTCTTCAGCCAGGATGTGGGGGAGATGTCGGGCCGCAGCGCGGTCGCCGAGGTGATGAACGGCGCCGGCGATGTCAGCGCCGTGGCGGCCGAGCTTCAGGCGCTGGAAGCCGCCATGGCGGACCCGGAGCAGATGGAGGCGCTGGAGGCCAATATCGAGCGCTTCGGCGAGGTGCAGGCCCGCTTCGAGAGCCTCGGCGGCTATGCGCTGGAGGGCCAGGCACGGGAGGTGCTCGCCGGCCTCAGCTTCAGCCAGGCCATGATGGACGGCGATGTCGGCGCCCTCTCGGGCGGCTGGAAGATGCGTGTGGCGCTCGCCCGCATCCTGCTCATGCGCCCGGACGTCATGCTGCTGGACGAGCCAAGCAACCACCTGGACCTGGAGAGCCTGATCTGGCTGGAGCAGTTCCTCGGCGGGTATGACGGCGCGCTGCTGATGACCTCGCACGACCGCGAGTTCATGAACCGCATCATCAACAAGGTGATCGAGATCGATGGCGGTACGCTGACCTCCTATTCCGGCGACTACGCCTTCTACGAGCAGCAGCGCGCGATGAACGAGCGGCAGCAGCAGGCGCAGTTCGAGCGCCAGCAGGCGATGCTGGCCAAGGAGATCAAGTTCATCGAGCGCTTCAAGGCGCGCGCCTCGCACGCCGCGCAGGTGCAGAGCCGCGTCAAGAAGCTGGAGAAGATCGACCGCGTCGAGCCGCCGAAGCGCCGGCAGACCGTCGCCTTCGAGTTCATGCCGGCGCCGCGCTCCGGCGAGGACGTGGTGAACCTGCGCAACGTGCACAAGCGCTACGGGGACCGCGTGATCTATGAGGGGCTGGACTTCCTCGTGCGCCGCAAGGAGCGCTGCTGCGTGCTCGGCACCAATGGCGCAGGCAAGTCCACCCTGCTGAAGCTCGTCACCGGCGCGACGGAGCCTGACGAGGGTACGGTCGTGCTGGGGGGCAGCGTGAAGATGGGCTACTTCGCCCAGCACGCCATGGAGTTGCTGGACGGCGACCGCACCGTTTTCCAGGCTCTGGAGGACGCCTTCCCCAAGGCGGCGCAAGGCTCGCTGCGCGCCCTCGCCGGCTGCTTCGGCTTCTCCGGCGACGAGGTGGAGAAGCCGTGCCGCGTGCTCTCTGGCGGCGAGAAGGCGCGGCTGGTCATGGCGCGGATGCTGTATGACCCGCCGAACTTCCTGGTGCTGGACGAGCCGACCAACCACCTGGACATGGCGACGAAGGAAATGCTGATCGCCGCGCTCGCGCAGTACGAGGGCACCATGCTCTTCGTCTCGCACGACCGGCATTTCCTGGCCGCGCTGTCCAACCGCGTGCTGGAGCTGACGCCCGAGGGCATTCACCAGTATGGCGGCGGCTATACCGAATACGTGGCCCGCACCGGGCAGGAGGCACCGGGCCTGCGCGGCTGAGCAGAGGAGCCTCCGCCGCCCCCCGCCGGTTTCCGGCTGACCCGGAGGCGCCGCCCGCCTAGTATTCCCTCATCAAGAGCCGGAGAGGCGCCGAACCTGGCGCCGATCCCAAAGACGAGGAAGGTCCTGCATGCCCATCTACGCCCTGGACGACATCGCCCCCACCCTGCCCGAGGAAGGCCGCTACTGGGTGGCGCCGGATGCGCATGTCATCGGCGATGTCACCCTGGCCGAGGATGTCGGCTTCTGGTTCGGCGCCGTGGCGCGCGGCGACAAGACGCCGATCCGCATCGGCGCCCGCACCAACGTCCAGGAAGGCGCCATGCTGCACGCCGATCCCGGCGCGCCGCTGACCATCGGCGCCGACGTCACGGTCGGCCATCACGCCATCCTGCATGGCTGCACGGTGGGCGACGGCTCGCTGATCGGCATGGGCGCCACGGTGCTGAACAATGCCCGGATCGGCCGGCACTGCATCGTCGGGGCCAATGCGCTGGTGACGGAGGGCAAGGAATTCCCGGACTTCTCGCTGATCATCGGCGCGCCGGCCAAGGTGGCGCGCACGCTGGAGCCGGAAACCGCCGAGACGCTGCGCGCCTCGGCGGCGAGCTATGTCCGGAATTGGCGCCGCTTTGCCGGCGAGCTGCGCCGCATCGGCTGAGATGGCGTCGGGGAGGCCCCGCCTCCCGGCGGCCTGCCCTCAGTCGAGGGTGATGCCCAAATCCCGGATCAGCGGCACCCAGACGGCGCGGTCCGCCGCCAGCATGGCCCGCACCTGCTCAGGGGAAGCCTGCAGCGGTTCCACGCCGATCTCGCGGAATTTGCGCTGCACACTCTCCTGCGCCAGGGCGTTCCGCAGTTCCTCCGTCAGCCGCGCGGCGACGGCATCGGGCGTGGCCCTGGACGTGACGAGGCTCTGCCAGGCATAGGCCTCGAAACCCTGCAACCCGAGCGCCTCGGACAGCGTCGGCACCGCCGGAAAGCCGGGCTGACGGCTGGCGGAGAAGACGGCGACCGGTCGCACCATGCCGCTGCGCAACGCCTCGCCCCCGGCAACCGTATCGAGCACGGCGGCCTCAACCACCCCCGCCAGCAGGTCGTTCAGCGCCGGCGCGGCGCCGCGGTAGGGCACGTGGTTGAAACGCGTGCCGGTGCTGCGCGCCAGCCGCTCCATGGCGAGGTGGTGCGGCGAGCCGATGCCGGGCGAGCCGTAGTCGATGCTGCCTGGCTTTGCCTCGGCGGCAGCCATGAAGGCGGCGATATCGGCGAAGGGCGACGCCTGCTTCACCGCCAGCACCAGATGGAACCGGGCGATGCCGCCGAGGGGCCGGAAATCCTGCTCCGGATCGTAAGGCAGGCGTTTGAACAGCGCGGGGTTGAAGACCATGGTGCCGTTATCGGCACTCATCACGGTGTAGCCGTCCGGTGCGGCGCGGGCTGCCGCCTCAGCGCCGATATTGGTGGCCGCGCCCGGCCGATTGTCGATCACCACCGGCTTGCCCAGCGCCTCGGACATCGGCACGGCGAGCAGCCGCGCCAGCGTGTCCGTGCCGCCGCCCGCCGCATAGGCGACGATCCACTTGACCGGTGCCTCGGGCCAGGCGGCGCGGGCGGCGAAGGGGAGCAGGCCGGCGGCAAGCCCGCCCAGGGCAAGCCCCCGGCGGGACAGAGTAAGGCTGCGGGACATGGGCGTCGTTTCTTCCCCTCGTTGCGGCCGGCTCGGGCCGGCCCTTTCTTGGACGGCGAACTCAGCGCGCGGGCAGGATGCGGGCGCGGCACTCCCCGAAGCCGATGCCGGCCGCCCCCTCCCGCGCGGCGCGGGCTCGCAGGATGACCTCGTCGCCATCCTCCAGGAAGCGGCGCGTCTCGCCCGAGGGCAGCGTGACCGGCTCGCGCCCGCCGCGCGTCATCTCCAGCAGGCTGCCGAGGCCGGTGGGCTCGGGAGCGGAAATCGTGCCCGAGCCCAGCAGGTCGCCCGGGTTCAGGTCGCAGCCATTGCTGGTGTGATGGGCCAGCATCTGCGCCACGGTCCAGTACAGGTGCCGGGCGTTGGAAAGCGCCAGTCGGTGCGGCGGCAGCCCCCGCTCGCGCATGGCCGGGGTTAGGATCAGCACTTCCAGCGCGAGGTCGAAGGCCCCCTGCCGCTGGTCGGTGGCATCGAGCAGGTAGGGCAGCGGCGCCGGGTCGCCCTCCGGCCGGGGCGGCTGCGGGATGCGGAAAGGTGCCAGCGCCTCGGGTGTCACCACCCAGGGCGAGAGGGTGCTGCCGAAGCTCTTCGCCAGGAAGGGGCCGAGCGGCTGGTACTCCCAGGCTTGGATGTCGCGTGCCGACCAGTCGTTGAGCAGGCAATAGCCAGCGACATGTGCCGCCGCCTCGCCGACCGGCACAGGCTCGCCCAGCCTATTGCCGGGGCCGATCCAGATGCCGAGTTCCAGCTCGAAATCCAGCTTTTCGCAGGGCGCGTAGCGCGACGCCTCGGCCTCCGGGGATTTGAGCTGCCCCTTGGGCCGCCGGACATCCGTGCCCGAGACGCGCAGCGAGGAGGCACGGCCGTGATAGCCGATCGGCACATACTTGTAGTTCGGCAGCAGCGGATTGTCCGGGCGGAACACCCGGCCGACATTGGTCGCGTGGTGGATGCCGACATAGAAGTCGGTGTAGTCGCCGATGCGCGCCGGCAGGTGCATCCGGCATTCGGCGGCGGGATGCAGGCAGGCGGCCGCCCTACCCTGCTCCGCGCTGCCAATCGCCAGGATCTCGGAAAGCCGCTGCCGCAGCGCCCGCCGGGGCGCGGCGCCGAGTGCCATGAAGCCGTTCAGCGTCTCTGCCGCGGCGGCCTCTGCGGCTTCGGCAGCCGCGCCGGTGAACAGCCCCGCCGCCAACGCGGCGCGCAGGTCGAGGATGTGGTCGCCGATCGCCACGCCGCCGCGCGGTGCATCGTCACCCGGCGGCGAAAAGATGCCGAAGGGCAGGTTCTGAATGGGGAAATCGGCATGCCCGTCGGCGCCCGGCACCCAGGAGCGGCGCGCGGAGTCATGCGTGGCGTCGAGCCCGCTCATGGCCGCGACGGATCGAAATGCCGCCGCAGGGCTCGGCCGTAACTCGGATAGTCCTGCTGGAACTGCGGCGCCTCGGCGGCGAAGCGGGTGACGCGCTGGGGAAAGCGCGTCTCGAACATGAAGGCCAATGTGCCCTCCAGCTTGTGCGGCTTCAGCTCGGCGTGGCTGGCGGCCTCGAAGGAGGCCATGTCCGGCCCATGCGGCAACATGCAGTTGTGCAGGCTGAAGCCACCGGGGACGAAGCCGCCGCCCGTCTTGGCGTCGTAGACGCCGTAGATCAGGCCCATGAACTCGCTCATGATGTTCATGTGGTACCAGGGCGGGCGGAAGGTGTTCTCCGCCACCATCCAACGCTCGGGGAAGATGACGAAGTCGATGTTCGCGGTGCCCGGCGTCTCGGAAGGCGAGGTCAGCACGGTGAAGATCGAGGGGTCGGCGTGGTCGAACAGCACCGGCCCGACCGGCGAGTAGCGGCGCAGGTCGTATTTGTAGGGCGCGTAGTTGCCGTGCCAGGCCACCACATCGAGCGGCGAATGCGCGAGCTGCGTGCGCCAGAGGTTGCCGCCCCATTTCACCACCAGGGTGGAGGGCGCCTCGCGGTCCTCATAGGCGGCGACGGGAGTGAGGAAGTCGCGCGGATTGGCCAGGCAGTTGGCGCCGATCGGTCCGCGTTCCGGCAGGGTGAAAGCGCCGCCGTAGTTCTCACAGAGATAGCCACGCGCCGGCGCCTCGCCGTGCAGTTCCACCCGCAGCTTCACCCCGCGCGGGATGACGGCGATCTCGCCCGGCACGATGTCGATGATGCCGAACTCGGTCCAGAGGCGCAGCGCGCCCTGCTGCGGTACGAAGAGCATTTCGCCGTCGGCGTTGTAGAAATACTCGTCCCGCATCGAGCGGGTGGCGAGATAGATATGCGAGGCCATGCCGGACTGCGCAGCGGCGTCACCCGCCGTGGTCACGGTATGGATGCCCTCGATGAAGGAGAGCGCCTGCCCTTCCGGGATGGGCAGCGGGTCCCAGCGCAGCGGCGCCAGCGGCATATCCACCTCGGCGCAGGGTGCGGTGCGCCAGAGCCCGGCTTCGATCTTCTCGAATTTTCCCCAATGCCCAACGGTCGGGCGGATGCGGTGGAGCCAGCTCCGCTCGTTGCTCGCGCGTGGCGCGGTGAAGGGCGAACCGCTGAGCTGCTCGGCATAGAGGCCATAGGCACAGCGCTGCGGCGAGTTGCGGCCGATGGGCAGCGCGCCTGGCAACGCCTCCGTCTCGAAGCCGTTGCCGAAACCGGAGAGATAGGCCGGGTTGCCGGGGCTCGTGGCCTGCGCAGCGGCCGTGCCGGGCCGTACGGACTCGTTCATGCGCCTTCCTCCCTTCCCTGCCGCTGCCGGGACCGATCCAGAGACCATCGACCGGCGCGGCATTCCTCTCTATATCGTCTCAGATGAGATGAAAAGCCGGACGCATGGACCAACAGAAGCGTGATACCGGCGACGCGCCGCTGATCCTGCAGGACTTCCTGCCCTACCGCCTCTCGGTCGTCACCGAGGCGGTGAGTGGACTCTTCGCCACGCATTACCAGCAGCGCTTCGGCCTCAGCATCCCGGAGTGGCGGGTGGTGGCGGTGGTGGGCCAGCACGGCACCGCCTCGACGCAGGAGGTGATCGAGCGCACCGGCATGGACCGCGTGCGGGTCAGCCGCGCCGTCATCCGCCTGGCCGACAAGGGCCTCTTGCAGCGTCAGCCGCACCCGCGCGACCAGCGGGCACAGATTCTGCGGCTCAGCCGCAAGGGGCGCACGGTCTATGGCGAGATCGTGCCGCTGGCGCGCGCCTTGCAGGCCGCGCTCGCCAGCGCGCTGAGCGAGAGGGAGCAGCAGCAGCTCCTCGCCATCCTCGACAAGGTCGCCGCGCGCACGCGGCAGCTCGCGGAGGATGGCTGAGGCCGTGCCGTCTTACTTCGCCGGCGCCGTCTCGCGCTTCGGCGCCGCGCTGAGCACGCCGCGGCGGAGCTGATCTTCCTCGATGCTCTCGAACAGCGCGCGGAAATTGCCTTCGCCGAAGCCGTCATCGCCCTTGCGCTCGATGAACTCGAAGAAGACCGGGCCGATGACATTGGCGGAGAAGATCTGCAGCAGCAGCCGCGCCTTCTTGTGCTCCACCACGCCCTCGCCATCCACCAGGATGCCGTTGCGCTTCAGCCGCGCGAGGTCCTCGCCATGGCCGGGCAGGCGCGCGTCCACGCGCTCGTAATAGGTGTCGGGCGGCGCGGGCATGAAGGCGAGGCCGGCGGCGCGCAGCCCCTCGATGGTGCCGTAGATGTCGTCGCAGCCGCAGGCGATGTGCTGGATGCCCTCGCCCTTGTACGCCCGCAGGTATTCCTCGATCTGGCTTTCGTCGTCCGCGCTCTCGTTGAGCGGAATGCGGATGCGGCCATCCGGGCTGGTCAGGGCGCGGGAGAAGAGGCCGGTATACTCGCCCTTGATGTCGAAGTAGCGGATCTGCCGGAAGTTGAAGAGCTTGCGGTAGAACTCGTACCAGACATCCATCCGGCCGCGATAGACGTTGTGCGTCAGGTGGTCGATGTAGTAGAGGCCCGCACCCTTCGGGAAGGGTTCGCGCTCGCCCAGCCATCCGAAGTCGGCGTCGTAGACCGAGCCAGTCTCGCCATACCGGTCCACGAAATAGATCAGGCTGCCACCGATGCCTTTGATGGCCGGCACGTTCAGCGTCAGGCCACCCTCCGCCGGATCGGCCGCCTCGGCGCCCAGTTCCAGCGCGCGGCGGTAGGCGTGCTGCGCGTCCACCACCCGGAAGCCCATGGAGGGCACGCTCGGGCCATGGGCTTCGGTGAAGCGCACGGCATGGCTGCCGGGTTCCTCGTTCAGCAGATAGTTGATGTCACCCTGACGGTAGAGGGTGATGGCACGGCGCCGGTGCCGCGCCACGGCGGTGAAGCCCATCTGCCGGAACAGCGCGTGCAGCCGCTCCGGCTCGGGATGGGCGAACTCGACGAAGGCGAAGCCATCCGTGCCCATGGGATTATGGGCGTCGATGACCGGGCGCGGGGCATCATGCGGAAACGGGCCCATGGGATGTTCCTCCTCTTCGACCTCTGGAGGATAGGCGCGCCTGCGTGCAACAGGCGTGCAAACTGGGCAGTCTTGGCTAGAATTGCGCACGAAGCCTGCATGAAATGCACCGATGACGCACGGATCAGTCACTCTTGACGCCCTCGACCTCCGCCTGCTGGCCGCCGTGCAGGAGGATGGCCGGCTGACCAACCAGCAGCTCGGCGAGCGGATCGGCCTCTCCGCTTCGCAATGCTCGCGGCGGCGCTCGGCGCTGGAGGCGGCGGGACTGATCTGCGGCTATCACGCCGAGCTGGCGGCGGAAGCGCTGGGCCTGCGGGTGCTAGCCTTCATCCAGGTCACGCTCACCGCCCATAGCGGCGAGAATTCCCGCCGTTTCCGCGACCTGCTGGCACGCGCCGAGGAGATCCAGGAAGCCTATGCCATGACCGGCGACACGGATTACCTGCTGAAGGCCGTGGTGCCAGACCTGAAGGGGCTTTCCCGGCTGGTGAACGAGACGCTGCTGGCGCATGACAGCGTGGCGCGCGTCCGCTCCTCCATCGTGCTGGAGCGGCTGAAGGAATCCAACCGGCTTCCTCTGGCCGCCCTGCCGCCGGGCTGAGCGCGTCGCCCCGGACAGTCTCTTTCATCTGCGAATTCTGTCGGCGCCGCCCTCGAAAGCGTCCTGTTCAGGCTGACACTGGAGTAGAATGGCCGCAGGATGGTCCACCGGGGTGCCCCACCCGCAGGCCGGCTCATGGGGCGAGTGCAGCGCAGTGTGAAGCGGAAACGGATGGCGCCGCAGAGTGGCCCGCATTCCATCCTCCGGCCCGGCAAGACCGGGGCCGCGGAGGCGCCCCGGCCCGGCCGGCTCCGGCCGGATGCGCAGGAGCCTGGCCTCTGTCTGGATGCGCCGCGCCGGCGGTGGATGGTTGGCGGCGGCACCTCCCTCTCCCGCCGCCTCATGCTGCTGGTGGCAGCGGTGGCGCTCCCCCTCGCCCTGCTCGGCGCCGGCTCGCTCTGGGCGCAATACCGCTCCGAGCGCGCGCGCGCCGAGGCGCAGCTCGTCGTGCAGGCGCGCACCCTCGCGCAGCTGGTGGACCGCGAGTTCGACCGGGCGGAGGTCGTGGCGCGGACCCTCACCCACTCCGCCACCCTGGCCCGGGGTGATCTCGACGCCTTCGGTCGCGAGTTGCGCGCCGCGGCGGACCTCCTCTCGGCCGACCTGCCTCCAGGCGCGCAACCGGCGGTGCTGCGGCTCGTGCGCGCCGACCGCACCCGGTTGCTCGACACCAGCTCACCCCCTGGTACACGCTCAACCGACCTGGTGCCGATGCAGCCGCACCTGGCGGCGGCGCTTGCCTCCGGGCGCCCCACGATCTCCAACCTCTTCATCGCGCAGGAACTCAACCGGCCTCTTGTCGCGGTTGCCGTGCCTTTTCACACGCCAGGCGCCGCGGCCTCCGAGCCTTGGGGCGCCATTGGCATCAGCGTGCCGCGCGAGCGCTTGGCCGGGTTGATCGCCTCTGTCGGGCTGCCGCCCGGCGGCTTCGCCTCGGTGCAGGACCGCGCGGGCAAGACCGTCGTGCGCTCGCTGCGCGATGCCGAAACCGTTGGCAAACTGCCGATGACGGCGGTGCTGGCGGCCATCATGGCTGCGGATTCCGGCATGGCGCCGCGGGGCGCGAGAACGCTGGAGGGGGTGCCCTCCGCCATCGCCTTCGCGCACGCCCCGATCAGCGGCTTTATTGTCAAGCTGGACGTGCCGGAGGAGGTTTTCCTGGCCCCCCTGCACGCCTCGCTGCTGCGGTCCGCGATTATCGGCGCGCTGGTGCTTGGGGGCGGGTTGCTGATTGCCTCGCTGCTGGCGCGGCGCGTCGTCACCGCCTTCCGGCGTGTCCCCCGGCTGGCCGCGGCAGGCACCGTTTCCGGCGGCACCGGCCTGCGCGAGGCGGACGAGCTGACCGCCTCCCTGGCCGCCATCCTCGCCGAGCGGCAGCAGGCCGAGCAGGCGCTGAAGGCCAGCGAGGCGCGCTTCCGCACCCTCGCCGACACCACGCCGCAGATGGTCTGGTCCGCCACGCCGGATGGCCGGCATGACTACTTCAATGCCCGCTGGCACAGCTTCACCGGCCTGACCGCCGCGGAGGACACGAGCGGCGCCTGGCGGAAGCTGGTGCATCCGGAAGAGTGGGACGTACTCGACTCACGTTGGCAGCACGCCCTGCGCACCGGCACACCCTATGAAGCGGAGTATCGCCTGCGGCGGCATGACGGCGCCTGGCGCTGGGTGCTGGCCCGTGCCCTCCCCATGCGTGATGAAACCGGGCGAATCCTTCGCTGGTTCGGCTGCCTCATGGAAATTCAGGAGATCGTGGAGGCGCGCGACATCCTGGCGCGCAGCCGGCAGGAGCTGGAGCAGCTTGTCGCGGCGCGCACGCGGGACCTGGAGGCCACGCAGGCTCAGCTGGCGCAGGCGCAGCGCATGGAGGCGCTGGGGCAACTGGCCGGCGGTATCGCGCATGACTTCAACAATGTGCTGCAGGCCATGCTGGGCGGGGCGGCGCTGATCGAGCGCCAGGCCGGCAAGGCCGAGGGTGTCCGACAACTCGCCCGCATGCTCACGCAGGCCGCGGAGCGTGGCGCCAGCATCACGCGGCGCCTGCTGGCCTTCGCGCGCCGCAGCGATCTTCGTGCGGAGCCGATGGACGCCGCTGGCCTGCTGACCAGCCTCCGCGAGTTGCTGGACCATACGCTCGGTGGCGGCATCGAGGTGCGCGTGCAGGCTTCCCTGGCTCTGCCGCCGCTCCTGGCCGACAAAGGCCAGTTGGAGACGGTGCTGGTCAACCTGGCCACCAATGCCCGGGATGCGATGAGCGGCACCGGCACCCTCACTCTGACCGCCGAGGCGGAAACGGTGTTGCGGGGCGAGCCGTTGTGGCCTCAGGGAACCACCCTGCGGCCAGGCCGCTATCTGCGCCTTTCCGTCGCCGATACCGGCAGCGGCATGGACGCGGCGACGCTGGCCCGAGCGACCGAACCCTTCTTTACCACCAAGCCAGTCGGCCAGGGCACCGGCCTCGGCCTCTCCATGGCCAAGGGCTTCGCGGAGCAGAGCGGCGGCGCGCTGCGTATCAAGAGCGAACGGTCACAGGGCACGACGATCAGCCTCTGGTTCCCGGTGGCCGAAGATCGCTCGCCTGCCGCCTTCCCGCCTGCTCTGCTCTCCCACCGGCCCTTTCCGCGCCGCGCCCGGCTGCTGCTGGTGGAAGATGAGCCGATTGTCCGTACGGTGATCGCCGCACAGCTTGAGGCTGCAGGCCATTCCGTACAGACCGCGGGCTCCGCCGCGGCGGCGCTGGGGCTCCTGGACACCGGCGCTCCGGTGGACCTGATGCTCTCCGACCTCTCCATGCCAGGAATGGACGGGCTCGGGCTGATCCGCGAGGCGCAGCGGCGCCGCCCCGGCCTGCCCGCGATCCTGCTGACCGGCTTCGTCACCGACGCGGCGGAGATCGCCCTGGGCGGCGCACTGAGCGGCGCTTTCTCGTTGTTGAGCAAGCCGATCGAGGCAGAACGCCTGCTGGAGCGCATCGCGGCACTGCTGGAAAGCAGCCAGGCTGAGGCGGCTGAGCAGCTTCAGCCGCCCTCGTCTCCGGGGCGCCCCACCGTCTGAATGACCTCGAACCCTTCGAACTGCGGCGGGCCAAGATAGAGCGGCTTGTTCGTCCCGGCACCCCGATGCGCCTGGCGGAAGGCATCCGAGCGCGTCCAGGCCTCGAAATCCGCCTTGTCGCGCCAGATGGTGTGCGAGGCGTAGAGCACATGGTCATCGCGCACAGGGCCGCGCAGCAAGTGGAACTCGACGAAGCCGGGAACCTTGTGGAGATGGGATTCGCGGCTGGTCCAGACCGCCTCGAAATCGGCCTCAGCGCCCAGGGCCACCTGGAAGCGGTTCATCGCGATGAACATCGGGCATTCCTTCTTCCGATGAAGCAAAGGCTGGGGGAAGGAATTCCCCCTGACCCCCATCTTCTTTCGCCAGTCTGGTGCCGGGCTGCGAGCCCGCACGGGAACTCAAGGAAAAACGATGGAGGTTCGGGGGAATTCGTTCCTCCGGCCATTCTCAGAAGATGGCTGCGAAAGGCAGCACCGCCACCCTCTCGCCCGGCACAATGCCGGTGCAATCCTCCGGCAGCTCGGCAAAGGCATCGCTGCCGGTGAGCGAGGAAAGCAGCCCTGCCCCTTCGCGCGGGTCCTTCTGTGCCCACGGCAGGTCGGGCCCGGGTGCCAGCTTCACGCGCACATACTCCCGCCGCCCGGCCTTCTTGCGGTGCGCGAAGCGCGCTTCGGCCACGAAGCGGGGCAGCGGCTCAGGCAGGGCGCCGCAGAGCTGCAGCGCCAGCGGACGCGCCAGGTGCAGGAAGGTGACGATGGCCGCAACCGGATTGCCTGGCAGCCCCAGGACCGGCGTGCCCCGGACGATGCCCATCGCCGCCGGCCGCCCCGGCTTCAGCGCCAGCCGCCAGAAGACCAACCGCCCCTGACCCTCGATGGCGGCGCGCACATGGTCCTCCTCGCCCGCGCTGACGCCGCCGGAGGTCAGCAGCATGTCGTGCCCGGCGGCGGCCTCGCGCAGTGCGGCGGCGGTGGCCTCGGCGCGGTCAGGCAGGATGCCGAGATCCACCGGCTCCACCGGCAGCCCCGCCAGCAGGGCGAGCAGCGAAAAGCGGTTGCTGTCGAAGGTCTGCGCCGGCCCGAGCGTGCCGCCGGGCGCCGCCAACTCGTCGCCGGTGCTGAACACGCCGATGCGCGGGCGGGGGCGCACCGCCAGCACCGGCTGCCCCAGCGCCGCCGCAAGCCCGACATGCGCCGGGTTGAGCCGCGTGCCGGCCGCCAGGGCAAGGCCCCCCTGCGCCACATCCTCGCCGGCGGGGCGGCAGTTGGCGCCGCGCTTCAGCCCCCCGGGGAGGTGCAGCATTTCCCCCTCCAGCCGGACATCCTCCTGCATCATCACCGTGTCGGCGCCCGGCGGCATGGGTGCGCCGGTCAGGATGCGGCAGGCCGTGCCCGGCGCCAGCGGTGCCCCTGCCGCCTGCCCCGCCGCAAGCCGGCCAGCCAGGGTAAGGTGCCTCTCGCCCTCGGGCGGAAGATCGGCGTGGCGGAAGGCATAGCCGTCCACGGCGCTGTTGAAGAAGGGCGGCAGCGGGTGCGGCGCGTACAGGTCCTCCGCCAGGATGCGGCCCCTTGCCGCCGCCAGCGGCACCAGTTCGCGCCCGGGCAGGGGCGGCACACGCTCGGTGATCAGCGCCGCCGCCGCCTCCACCGGGAGCAGCGCGCCGCCAAAGGCGAAGCAGTCGTCGCTCAGCTGCGCCATGGCACGGCATACCGCAGCGCGAGGTCGGCCACGGCCTCCACGTCGTCGAGCGCCGCCTGTGGCAGGTCTCCCGGCGGCGGCGCGTCACTGGCGACGGCGCGGATCGCCGGGTCCCCGGGGTGCAGCCAGGGCTTCTCGTTGGCGGCGCGGAACACCTCGATCTTCGGATGGGTGTCGCGCTTGAAGCCCTCCACCAGCACGAGGTCCACCGGCGAGAGATGGCCCAGCAGCTCCTGCAGCGGCGGCTCCGGCGCACCGCGCAATTCGGTGATCAGCGCCCAGCGCAGGGAGGATGCGACCAGCACCTGCTCCGCGCCGGCCTGCCGGTGGACATGGCTGTCCTTGCCCGGCTGGTCCACGTCGAAGCGGTGATGGGCGTGCTTGATGGTGGAGACGCGGAGGCCCCGCCCGGTCAGGCAGGGGATCAGCTTGGCGAGGAGGGTGGTCTTGCCGGCGCCACTCCAGCCGGCCAGTCCGATCAGACGCATGCCGCCGGCTTACGGCGGCACGGGCCTCGCCGGCAAGGGCAATCCTCGCGGCGGCCCGGCAGGGGACATCGCCCCCTGCCGGTTTCCCAGGCTTTCTGCGCCCGGTTCAGTCCGCCCCGGCGGGGCGGGCCGCCGCCTTGGGCTGCACGGCGTCATGTGCGCGCTTCAGCTCGTCATCCACCCACATGCTGTGGTGTTCGCGTGCCCAGTTGTAGTCCACGCGGCCGCTGCCCATGGCGCTGAAGCCGCCCTCCATGCCCAGCGTGCCGATGTAGATATGAGCCAGCATCACGGCGATCAGCAGCATGGATAGGGTGCCGTGCACCATGTGCCCCCATTGCTGCCCGCCGATGTCGAGCAGGAAGAAGGGGAACATCAGCAGGAAGCCGGAGATCGCCACCACGCCGCCGCCCAGCACGGTAATCCAGAAGATGCCCTTCTGCCCGGCATTGAAGCGCCCGGCCTGCGGATGCGCATTGCCGATGAATCCACCGCCATTCTTCAGCCAGACCCAGTCCAGCTTGTTGGGCAGGTTGTCGCCCGCCCACATCAGCAGCATCACCAGCACGCCGACGGTGAAGGGGAAGGCCAGGAAGTTGTGCGCGATCTTTCCCCAGTCGGCCAGGGCGGTGAAAGCCTCAGGCCCGATCAGCGGACGGATCAGGTGTCGCCCAAAGGTCAGGTTGAGTCCGGAGAGCGCCAGCACGATGAAGCTGCCGGCCGTCATCCAGTGGTTCATGCGCTCAAAGAAGTTGAAGCGCTCCATGGTGCGGCCGGACCAGCCGCTCCGGACCCGGATACGGCCGCGGACCAGGTAGAACAGCGCCAGCAGGGCCAGCATGCCAAGCACCGCCACGGTGCCGACCCATAGCAGCGTGCCGTTGCGGAAGGCACGCCAGTCGCGGCCCTCCGGCTGAACCAGGACGGCCAGCTTCTCATCCGGGATGGAGACGCGGCCGGTGATGCGGTTGCCTTTCAGCGCATTCTGCAGTTCCAGCTCAGCCGCCGGAAGCGTGCCGCGATCCCCCAACGGTGGCGGAGCGGGGATGGGCTGCACCGGCTGCGGCGGTGCGACCGGCTGCGGCGCGGCGGGCGTGCCGGTGGGCTGTTCCGGGGTGGTGCTGGAGGGCGCCTGCCGCTGCTCGTTGGTGCCGGCGGCGCTGCTCTCGGGCACGCGCCCCTGGATTTCCGGCGTGCCGCGCGGCGGGCCGGCGCCGTCATTCTGCGGCTGCTCCTGCTGCGTGACCGAGGCCGGCGGCAGCGCCTCCTTGACCTGCGGGTCGCTGGAGGCGCGCTCGGCGGCACCCGCCTGCGGCTGCGCCTGCTGACCTTGGGCCGCGGGGGCCTGGGCGGCGGCGAAACCGGTGCCGGCGAGCAGCGGCGCCGCCGCTGCCACCGCCAGCAGGGTGTTGCGAAGGGCCGACATCACGCCTCCACCGTCTCGCGATAGGCCGTGCGCCAACCCCAAGCGCCGGAGCCATAGCCGCGCCGCTGCACTCGCTCCTTGTAGATGGACGCGATGATCTCGCCATCACCGGCGAGCAGCGCCTTGGTCGAGCACATCTCGGCGCAGAGGGGCAGCTTGCCCTCGGCGATGCGGTTGGCGCCGTACTGCACGTATTCCGCCATGGTGTTGTCCTGCTGCGGGCCGCCGGCGCAGTAGGTGCACTTGTCCATCTTGCCGCGCCCGCCGAAATTGCCGACGCGCGGATATTGCGGCGCGCCGAAGGGACAGGCGTAGAAGCAGTAGCCACAGCCGATGCACAGGTCCTTGTCATGCAGCACGATGGCATCCGCCGTCGTGTAGAAGCAGGAGACCGGGCAGACCGCCGCGCAGGGCGCGTCGGTGCAGTGCATGCAGGCCATGGAGATCGAGCGCTCGCCGGGCTTGCCGTCGTTCAGCGTGACCACGCGGCGGCGGTTGATGCCCCAGGGCACCTCGTGCTCGTTCTTGCAGGCGGTGACGCAGGCGTTGCACTCGATGCAACGGTCGCTGTCACAGAGGAACTTCATGCGGGCCATCTGCGTGTTCCTCCCCTCAGGCCGCCCGGATCTGGCAGAGCGTGACCTTGGTTTCCTGCATCGCCGTCACCGGGTCGTAGCCGTATGTCGTCACGGTATTGGCGCTTTCGCCCAGCACGATCGGGTCGGTGCCCGGCGGGTAGTGTTTCCGCCGGTCCTCGCCCTGGTACCAGCCGCTGAAGTGGAAGGGCATGAAGGCGACGCCGCGCCCGACGCGGTCGGTCACCAGCGCCTTCACCCGCACGCGGGCATTGTTCTCCGGCCCCATCACCCAGACCCACTGCGCGTCGCGGATGCCGCGGTCGGCCGCGTCCTGGGTGTTGATCTCGACGAACATGTCCTGCTGCAGCTCGGCCAGCCAGGGGTTGGAGCGGGTCTCCTCGCCGCCGCCCTCATACTCGACCAGGCGGCCGGAGGTCAGGATGATCGGGAAGTCCCGCGCCACCGTGTAGGAGCGGGCCTGCACGGACTTGCCGAGATGCGGCAGGCGGAAGGCGCGGCGGTCATCGATCGTGGGATATTCGGCGATCAGGTCGGTCCGCGGGGTGTAGATCGGCTCGCGGTGCTGCGGGATGGCATCCGGCAGGTTCCAGGCATTGGCGCGCGCCTTGCCGTTGCCATAGGGCAGGCAGCCATGCTCCATCGCCACGCGGATGATGCCGCAGGAGAGGTCGGTGGACCAGGAAACCTTGTCCACGTTGTCTCCGCCGATGCGGGCGATGGTGGCCTTCTCCGCTTCGGTCAGCTCGTCATACCAGCCGAGCTTCTTCAGCACGGCGACGGTGAACTCCGGATAGCCGTCGGTCAGCTCGGAGCCCTTGGAATAGGAGCCCTCGGCCAGCAGGGTCTGTCCATTGCGCTCGACGCCCCAGCGGGCGCGGAAGGTGCCGCCGCCTTCCTTCACGTGCAGGTTGGTGTTGTAGAGGACATGCGTGCCGGGGTGCTTCATCTCCGGCGTGCCCCAGCAGGGCCAGGGCAGGCCGTAGAACTCGCCCGCCACCGGCGTGCCCTCGCGGCCGCGCAGGGAGACGAGGTCGAAATCGGCCTGCCGCTCCATGTGCAGCTTGAGCCGCTCCGGCGACTGGCCGGAATAGCCCGTGGAGAGCGAGCCGCGGTTGATCTCGCGCAGGATGCCCTCGGCCGTGGGCTTGGTGCCGTCCTTCACCTCCAGCGTCTTGAACATCGGCTCCGCGAAGCCGAGCTTGCGCGCCAGCAGGTACATCAGCTCAAAGTCGTTCTTGCTCTCGAAGATCGGCTCGACGACCTTGTGGCCCCATTGCAGGGAGCGGTTGGAAGCGGTGCGGGTACCGTCCACCTCGAACTGCGTGCACATCGGCAGCAGGTAGGTGCCGTTCTTGCGGTTGGAGAGCGCGGCGAAGGTGGTCGGGTGCGGGTCGGCGACGACCAGCAGCTCCAGCGCCTCCATCCCCTTCACCGCCTCGGGCATCCGGGTGACGGTGTTGCCGCCATGGCCGACGACCACCATGGCCTTGATGTTGTCCTGCTGCGCCACCTGCTCCTTCGGCAGCAGCACGGCATCGAACCAGCGCGTGGTCGGGATGCCCGGCGTCTCCATCATGTCCTTGCTGGCGAAGCGCTTGACCATGTCCTCGTAGGGCACGTCCCAGACGCGGCACCAGTGGCGCCAGGCCACTTCGTCCAGCCCGTAGTAGGAGGGCAGCGTGGTGACATCGAGGCCGAAATCGGTCGCGCCCTGCACGTTGCAGTGGCCACGGAAGATGTTGGCGCCGGTGCCGGACTTGCCGACATTGCCGGTGGCCAGCAGCAGGATCGAGTAGGCGCGCACATTGGCGGTGCCGACCGTCTTCTGCGTCGCGCCCATGCACCAGATCAGCGTCGAGGGCTTCTGGGTGGCGAAGATCTGCGCCACCTTCTTGAGCTGCTCGCCCGGCACGCCGGAGACGCGCTCCACCTCCTGGGGGTTCCACTTGGCGACTTCCTTGCGGATGTCGTCCATGCCGTAGACCCGCTGGGCGATGAACTCCTTGTCCTCCCAGCCATTCTCGAAGATGTGCCAGAGCATGCCCCAGATCACCGGGATGTCGGTGCCCGGGCGCAGCCGCACGTATTCGGTCGCATGGGCGGCGGTGCGGGTGAAGCGCGGATCGATGACGATCAGGTTGGCGCGGTTCAGCTCCTTGCCCGAGAGGATATGCTGCACCGAGATCGGGTGCGCCTCCGTCGGGTTGCCGCCCATGATGATCATGGTCCGCGCGTTGCGGATATCGTTGTAGCTGTTGGTCATCGCCCCATACCCCCAGGTATTGGCGACGCCGGCGACGGTGGTGGAGTGGCAGATGCGCGCCTGGTGATCCACCGAGTTCGTGCCCCAGAAGGCCGCGAACTTGCGCATGAGGTAGGCGCCCTCGTTGCTGAACTTGGCGCTGCCCAGCCAGAACACCGCATCGGGCCCGGACTTCTGGCGGACTTCCATCAGCTTGTCGCCGATCTCGTCGATCGCCTGATCCCAGGAGAGGCGCTTCCACTCGCCGTCCACCAGCTTCAGCGGGTACTTCAGGCGCCGGTCGCCATGCACCAGCTCGCGCACCGAGGCGCCCTTGGCGCAGTGCGTGCCGCGGTTGATCGGGCTTTCCCAGGCCGGCTCCTGCCCGACCCAGACGCCGTTCTGCACCTCGGCGATGACCGTGCAGCCGACCGAGCAATGCGTGCAGACGTTCTTGATGCGCTGGATCGGCTTGCTGAAGTCGGTCGGCCCCGCCTCGGCCTTGCGCGCCGTGGTCAGGCCGAGCCCGCCGAGGGCCGCCAGCCCCGCGCCGCCAAGCCCTGCCTGGCGCAGGAAGCCACGCCGGTCCAGCCCTCCGCCGGAGAGCCCCTGATAGGCGGAGGCGAGCCGCTGCCGGGCGGCCTTCCCCTCGCTGCGCTTGATCAGCATCGGGCGTCCCTTCCCTGTCGCGTGCTCAGTAACGGTTGGTGCGGTAATAGGCCTTGACGTGCTCGGTCTCGCGATAGCGCGCCGCCACCTTCTGGGCCTCGGATTCCTTGCGCTGCTCGGGGGCACGCTCCTGGATGGCCAGCGCCGGCTTGGCCGCCACGGCGGCGCCGCCGGCAAGGCCCAGCGCCTTCAGGAAGCCGCGCCGCTCCGCCACCTTCGCATCCTCACGGTCGCTCATCGCTGCCTCCTTCTCGTGGTGGTCACGCTCACCGCGGCAGCTCCGCGGCGGCGATCTCGATTTCCAGCGCGGCGCGGCCCAGCGCGCCGACGGCCCGGTAGAAACTTGCCGCCTCCGCCGCCTCAAGGTCGGCGAAGCAGCGCATGGCCCAGGGCTGGATATGCTTGGCGAAGAACTCCGCCGCCGCCTCCGGCGTTGCCGGGAAGACTCCGGCGATCAGCCCGGCCATGGTCTCGCAGAGGAAGCCGAGATGGTCTTCCGGCTCGCTCACCCCCGGCGCGCGCTCCACGCCGAGCCTGCCCAGGCTCTCCCGTAGCTCGGCCAGCGGCCGCTCGTTGAGGAAGCCGGTAAGATAGTAGGAGGCGAAGGGCAGCAGCTCGCCGCGCCCGACGCCGACGAACAGCGCGTGGAACTCACGCTCGGCCTGCTCAGGCGTGGCCTGCCGCGCCGCCTCGGCCAGCCGGTCATAGGCGGTGCCGAGCACCGTGCCAGCCGCGCCACGCAGCACCCGCAGGCTGGCCAGCAACGCGCCATCCGGCGGCGCCGCCAGCAGCCGCCCCAGCAGCGCGAAAAGTCGGGCGCGTTCTAGCTCCAGCAGGTCGAGGGCCTGCGGGTCGTCGGATGCGGCCGGCGGGACCGGGGAACTCATCTGCGGCGATGCCTATCTCTGGCGATTCTTGGGGCTCCGTCATCCTCACATGCAAGGATGACCAATACTTTATAATGCCTCAGCGGGCCATGCGCCGGCAAGTCGAGCGCCAACCACCGAAAACACTGCGAAGTATTCTCAATATCAACTCGGCATCGCGCCGCCGTGCCGCCGACGTGCCGCCGAGGCTGGCGGCGCCTCGTCCAGTGCCGGGGCTTTAGGGGCGGGCAACGGTTCCGCCGCGCTGAGACGGACCGGGGCATCCGGCGGGGGCAGCACCTCCGCAACGGCAACGTCTTCTGCCTGGTCCGGCGTGCCCGGCTCCTCCTGGGCTGGCCCCTCCGCCTCCTCTGCCTCGGGCGCGGGCAGCCCGCCGAGCGCCTGCGCCAGCCGCCGCCCCAATTCCTCGCTCAGCTCCGTCGCAAAGCCAGGCACCCCATCCGGAGCATTGAAGTCCCAGGCATATTCGGCCGGCCCGGTGAAATCCCGGATGACCGGGTCGAGCGACCACATCCGCCGCATCGCCGCCTGCCGCAGCAAGGCCGGCACCTGCGGGCGCAGAAAGACGGAGAAGTCACTCTCCGCTCCGAGGCTTTCCAGCGGCGGCAGGCTGGCCAGGTCGAATTCGGGCTCCGCGGGCGCGGCATCCGCCCCCGCATCAGGCGCGGGCGACGGCGCGGCAGGCTCCGGCGCTTCCGGCTCCAGCCCGCGCTTCCGCCGGGACCAGCGTGAGAGGAATCCGTCCCCGCTCATCGCTCCTCCTCCGGCCGGCGGCGCGCCATCGCCTCCGGGTCGGCCCGGTCACGGCGGCGCTTGTAGAAGCCGCGCTCGCGGTGATGGCGGGCGACGAAGCTCTCCAGCGGATTACGCAGGAAATCCGGCATTGGCAGGCTCTCCAGCACGTCGTTGCCGACATCGGCGTAGAGATGCGCCTCGCCCGGGTCCAGCGTCACCAGGTGCAGCGCCATGCCCGGCTCCCCCGGCGCGGCGCGCAGCACCACCCAGAGGCGCGGCTCGGCGGCTGCCAGGTTCTGGCGGTAGTTGTCGGTGTCCGTCGGGTGCAGCGCGATCTCGGCATGGCCGGCAAGGTAGAGCGCGCGGCCGGCCTCCTGGCGCAGCAGCGTCCAGGGCGGCGCCTCGGGAGCTTCGGCCAGCACCTCCACCACCCGCCAGGACCACTCGGCCCAGGGGCTTGAGGAAGGCCGGCGCTCGGCGATGACGGCGACCGGGATGCGCTCCGTCTGGGGGGTGTCGGCCGGCTTCATGGCGCGCGCCGCGGGGGCGCCGCCCCCGCACCCCCGCCGGGAAGGCAACCACCTCCCCGGACCCCGGGCTTCGTTGAGGGCCTCACAGCGCCGCCTCGGCCGCGATCAGCGGCAGGCCCGTGGCAAGGTTCTGCGGCTTCATCCGCACCCGCTGCGCGGCGTCCATCGCCAGCACCAGATAGACCGGGCGCCCCGCCACCCGCGGCAGCACCCGCGTCCCGTCCGCGAACTCCAGCACGCCCAGCCAGAGGATGCGCGCCAGCCGCGCCTGCTCCACCGCCTCGCCATTCCAGAGCGCGTTGGCGATCGCCGTCGCCTCGCTGTCCAGCCCGACATGCCAGCTCCAGGCGGCATCCTCGATCACCGGCACCGGGCGGATCGTTACCGCCTCGCCCAGCACATGCCGGATGAAATGCTCCAGCGCGCGGGCGAGCCCATGCTGGCCGGGCCGCCCCTCGGCGATGTCCAGCGCGAAGTCATGCGCGTCCGAGCGTGCGGCATAGACCTCAGGCTCCGGCTCGCCCAGCACGTCCAGCTCCACCTCGCGCGCCGGCGCGCCAGCCTCGGAAAGCAGCCGGCCGAGCGGGCCCAGATCCGCCGCCTCGGCACGGGCGGCCACCACCTCCTCGTCCGCCAGCAGCAGCGCGCCCTGGTGGATGGCGGCGCGCTGCGGGCGGAACAGGCACTCGCCCGCCCGCAGGGCAAAGGCGTCCTCCACCCCCTCCAGCGCGGCGCGGACGACAAGCTGCGTCAGCATCTGCAGGAACAACGGCGGCACGCCACCCACCTTCCCGCGGTACAGCGCCAGCCAGGCGGCCTCCAGCGTCGGCTGCGCCGCCACGCGGTCGCGAAAGGCCAGGAAGACTTCCCAGTTCTCGCGCGCATCGGGATCGGCCAGCGCCGCGAGGGCGTTAGGGTGTACGGGCTGTACCGGGTCCTCCAGCAGGCGGCGGTGCAGCGCGCGTTCGGCGCCGCAGGCCTCCTCGGGCGGTACCAGCTCGGGGCGGGCGAGGAAGGCGCGCCAGAGGTCAGGCGTGGCCAACAGGCGGCCCTCGGCGTCCCGCTCGCAGAGCTGGTGGCCGGAAGCCACCCAGAAATCCGGCATCGTCACTCCTTCCCCACCTGCGTCAGATCGGGATGCTCGGGCGGTTCGTCATCCTCCCCTTCCACCTCCACCACGCCGAAAACGGGGCGGCCGGTGAAGTCCCCGCCTTGCGCCTCCCGCCGGTGCAGGGTGCGGAAGCGCTCGCGCACCGCGCCCGCCTCGACGCTGCGCGCCAGCGCCAGCACCGTGCCCGGCGGATGGTCGCAGAGCGATTCCGCGAAGCCGATCTCCTCCTCCGCGGCGGCGCGGGCCGCGGCCGCGTCGGGCGCGCCGTAGCGGGCGCGGATATGCGCCGCCAGCGCCGCCACCGCCGCCGCGCGCTCCTCGGCGCTCGCCTCCGTCACCTCCACCAGCGTCGAGAAGCCAAAGCTGCCAAGGCCCAGGAAGCCCGCGCGGAATTCCTGCCGCCGCTTGCCGGTGAGCGCCGACGGGTCCTCGTCCCAGAAGGCAAAGCCGCCCGGCACCGCCCATTCGCCCGGCTCGGCGGCGTGCGCGAAGACCACCGTGTCCGAGGGGTCGAGGCGCAGGGTGCGCGGCAGCCGGTGCGTCATGCCACTGCCTCCCCCAGGGCTCGCGCGAGGGAATGCCGGGCCTCGCCATCCTCGCGGCGCAGGATCAGGTCGCCGCTGGCCGGGTCGAGGCCGCGCCGGGCGCCCTGCATCCAGTCCTCCACCTCCAGCCGCGCCAGCGCCTTCTCGGCCATGGCGGAGAAGCCGCGCCGCTGCCATTCCGCGAAGCCGGCCATCAGGTGCCGCGCCCAGGCGGCCACCAGCTCTTCCGGCGGCACCTCCAGGAAGCCTTCCTCGGCCAGGGCGGTGCGGCTGGGGTCCAGGCCGGGCTGATAGCCGGGCGGGTGCCGCCAGCGGGCCCGGAAGCCGACCACCAGCCAGTCCGGCACGGCCGCATCCTGGGTGCCGAGGGGGGCGCCGAGCACCGCTGCGCCCACTTCCGCGCCGTTCAGCATGATGCGCGCGGGCCAGCGCAGCGTCACCGGGATCTCGGGCGGGCCGAGCACCACCAGCGCGTCGGCGAAGGCCGTGGCGGCGGCCAGCACGGCGGCGCGGGCGGCGGCCAGCGGCTCCTCCGGCTCCAGCACCAGGGCGGCCTCGACGCGCTCGGGCGAGGCCCGCCAGGCGAGCGTGCCGCCGCCCCGTTCCGGCGCCAGGGCCATGGCGCGCGCCCGCATATCCTCGCCGGCGCCGAGCGGCACCGGGTCGAACAAGCTGGGCAGATGGGGCAGTCCTCCGCGCATCCGGGCGGCATTCCTTTGGAAATAGGGTTGGCGGGACGATATATGCGCTTCGGCCCGCGCCAGCACAGCGGGCAGGAGACTGCATGACCGATTTCGCGAACCAGCCCGCGCGCACCGTCTTCGCCTGCAGTTGCGAGGACAGCATGGCGCTGGACGACAAGGCGCTGGCGCGCGGCTGCGGTGGTCGGCTGCGTACCGCCGAGCAACTCTGCCGGAGCCAGCTCGACCGCTTCCTGGCGGCGCTGGGCCAGGGGGACATCACCATCGGCTGCACCCAGGAGGCGCCGCTGTTCCGCCAGGAGGCGGAGGCCGCCGGCCATGCCGGGGGGCTCGACTTCGTCAACATCCGCGAGCAGGCCGGCTGGTCCGAGGATGGCGCGCAGGCCGGGCCGAAGATGGCCGCCCTGCTGGCCGCCGCCGCTGTGCCCATGCCCCCTACCCCGCTGGTGCCGCTGGAGAGCCAGGGCATCGCGCTGATCCTCGGGCGAGACGCGGCGGCACTGGAACTGGCCGAGCAACTGAAGGAGAAGCTCGACCTCACCGTGCTGCTGACCGGCGAGGAGGAGGTGGTCCCGCGCCCCCAGGCCGAATACCCCGTGCTGCGGGGCCGCGCGCGCAACGCCACCGGCTGGCTCGGCAAGTTCACGGTCACCATCGACGGCTTCGCTGCTCCCTCCCCCTCCTCCCGCGCCACCTATCGCTGGGGCGCGGCGCGCGACGGCGCCACCAGCCAGTGCGACCTGATCCTCGACCTCACCGGCCGGCCGCCGCTCTTCCCTGCACACGAGGTGCGGCAGGGTTATCTGCGCGCGGCATCGGAGGATGCGGCTGCGATCGCCCGCCTCGCGGCCGAGGCGGGGGAATTGGTCGGCAGCTTCGACAAGCCGCGCTTCATCCGCTTCGAGGCCGGACTTTGCGCCCATGCCCGCAACAAGCGCACCGGCTGCACGCGCTGCCTCGATCTCTGCCCGACCGGTGCCATCACCCCCGGCGCCGAGGGCCACTGGGACAGCGTGGCGATCAGCGCCGAGATCTGCGCGGGTTGCGGCGCCTGTGCCGCCGTCTGCCCGACTGGGGCGGCGCAATACGCCCTGCCGCCGACCGACGCGCTGCTGCGGCGCATCCGCACCCTGCTGCTGGCCTATCGTGCGGCCGGCGGCTCGGCCCCCACCCTGCTGCTGCACGGCGAAGCCGGCGAGGCGATGCTCGACGCACTCGCCCGCCATGGCCCGGGCCTGCCGGCCCATGTGCTGCCGGTGCGGGTGAATGAGCCGACCGCCGCCGACCTCGCCTTGCTGGTCGCTCCCTTCGCCTGGGGCGCCAGCGATGTCCGGCTGCTGCTGCCGGCGCATCGGCCGCACGGCGCCGAGGGAGTGCTGCGCAACCTGGACTATGCCACCGCCGCCTTGGCCGGGCTCGGCCTGCCGCATGCGCCGGGCACCATCGAGACCGACGATCCCTTCTCCCTGCGCGAGGCGCTGGACGCCTCTCCCCGTCCCGCCCCCGCCGCGCGGGCCGAGTTCCTGCCGATGGGCGCGCCCCGCGAGATCCTGAAGGCGGCGCTGGGCGCGCTGCGCGAGGCCGCCGGAAGCCCCGCCTCCGCCATTCCGCTGCCGGCCGGCGCCCCCTTCGGCGAGGCGAGCGTGGCGGTGGAGGGCTGCACCCTCTGCCTCGCCTGCACCATGGTCTGCCCGACCGGCGCCTTCGCCGCCAATCCGGAGCGGCCGGAGCTGTCCTTCGTCGAGGATGCCTGCGTTCAGTGCGGCCTCTGCGCCAATACCTGCCCGGAGAAGGTCATCACCCTCACCCCTCGCCTGAACCTGGCGCCCGAAGCCGCGGCGCGCCGCGTGGTGAAGCAGGAGGAGCCGGCGATCTGCCCGAGCTGCGCCAAGGCCTTCGGCACCCGCGCCTCGATCGACCGGGTGAAGGCGCGGCTGCGCGCCAACGGCCACTGGATGTTCCAGGACCCGGCGCGGCTGGCGCTGCTCGACCTCTGCGAGGATTGCCGCGTCGGCGTTGCCACGGGCGGGCAGCTCGACCCCTATGCCGGCCCCGCCCGGCCCCGGCCCAGGACCAGCGAGGACTATCTGCGCGAGCGGGAGTAAGGGCGAGCCCTGCCTCTCCGAACCGGGCAGGCGAGGTCTTCGCCAGGTCTGGCCGAGGCGATCACGGCCTCGGCCTCGGCGCGGCGGCACATCCTCCAAGGTGACGGTGATCAGCGCAGCGTGGTCTCTCCGTTCCAGACCATCGTAGCGACCGAGGCTGCCATGCCACCCCCGTGGCAGGCTGGCATCCAGGAACCGTGCCGCGTCGTCAGATAGCTCACGCTTGCCATCCGCGCCATTCCGCTGCTGTCTCTCCTGTTGCCGCTTCGCTGACGAGCCCAGCGGCCAAGCAAGGGAGGAGTTCCACCATATGGCCGAAAACAACCTGCGCGTTCTTTTGCGAGCGCGGCCGAAGGACCGACCGCACCCGGAGCACTTCGAGCTTTCCGAAGGTCCTCGCCCCAGCCCGGTTGCCGGGGAGGTGCTGGTGCGCCACCGCTTCCTCTCACTGGATCCCTATATGCGCGGGCGGATGGACGACGCGGCTTCCTACGCCAAGCCGGTGCCGCTCGGCGGTGTCATGGAGGGCGAGTGTGTCGGCGAGGTGGTGGAGAGCCAGCACCCCGGCTTCGCGCCCGGTGACTGGGTGGGCGGAGCCCGAGGCTGGCAGCGCTATTCAGTGGCGCCGGGCGGGTCGCTGCTGAAGCTGCCGAAGGAGGGTGGCGTGCCGCCCACCGCCTGGCTCGGCGTGCTCGGCATGCCCGGCGTCACCGCCTGGGTGGGGGTGACGGAGATCGGCCAGCCCCGGCCGGGCGAGACCTTCGTCGTCTCCGCCGCCTCAGGCGCGGTGGGGGGCGTCGCCGGGCAGGTCGCGAAGCAGATGGGGGCGCGCGTGATCGGCATCGCCGGCGGCCCTGAAAAGTGCCGCTACGTCACGGAGACGCTGGGCTTTGATGCCTGCCTGGATCATCGCGGCGACCTGGAGGCGGCGTTGGACGCCGCCTGCCCCGAGGGCATCGACGTCTATTTCGAGAATGTCGGCGGGGCGGTGCAGGCGGCGGTCTTTCCGCGCATGCGCGAGTTCGGCCGCATGGCCTTTTGCGGCACGGTGGCGACCTACAATGTCCGTCCCCCGCCGCCCGGCCCGAACCTCTCCAGCATCAACCGCAAGCGGTTGCGGCTACAGGGCTTCATCATCTCCGACCACCCGCGCGCCTGGCCGGTCTGGCGCCAGCGCGGCGCCGCCTGGGTCCGGGAGGGCAAGCTGAAGTGGAAAGAGGACGTGGTCCAGGGACTGGAGAAGGCACCGGAGGCCTTCATCGGTCTGCTGGAAGGGCGCAACTTCGGCAAGCTGGTGGTTGCGCTCTAAGATAAAGGTTCGGGGGAATGAATCCCCCCGAACCCCCTTCTTCGTTTTGTCAGCTGGGCACCACGCTGCCGGCCTGCGCCGGAAACTCGAAGAGAAAAGGAAAGGGGTCTGGGGGAATTCATCCCCCCAGCCATGTTCCTGGCCTCAGGTATGCGTCGATCGCCCCCGGATCAGGCGATAGATCGCTAGCAGGATAACGGCGCCAACGATAGCACCGATGAATCCGGCTCCTTGGTCGGCACGGTACCAGCCGATGGCCTGACCCAGATAGGTCGCGACGATCGCACCCACGATGCCGAGCAGGATGGTGATAATGAAGCCGCCGGGATCGCGGCCGGGCATCAGCATCTTGGCGATGAGACCGGCGACGAAGCCGATGATGATAGTCCAGATGATCGACATGCGAGAGTCTCCGCCAGGAGCGGCCGCGGGAGAGCGGCGGCCTGGTTCCGGTTGAGGGAAGCGGAGAGGGCAAGCGCCCTCCGCCGCAGCCAAGGCCGCCCTTCCGGCCGGCTCCGGAGCAACGTGGCTGCCTCGGGGCAGTTTCGGCATGTAACGGCGGAAATCAGCCTTCATGCCCGGCGGCCAGCACGCCGGCCACGTATGTGGCGCGGATGACACGCTCATCCCCAAGGGTCATCAGTACAAAGAGCCGCTCGGCGAGGTCGCGGCAGAAGCCCATGCGGAAGTCGAGCAGCGGCGTGGCCTTGAGATCCAGCACCACGAGGTCGGCCTCATAGCCCGGCGCGATGCGGCCGATGCGGTCGTCGAGGTAGAGCGCCTCGGCGCCTCCCAGCGTGGCCAGGTAGAAGGCGTGCAGGGCGGAGAGGCGCGTGTCGTTGAGCTGCGCGACCTTGTAGGCCTCGCTCATGGTCCGCAGGGGCGAGAAGCTGGTGCCGGCTCCAAGATCACTGCCGAGGCCGAGCCGCACGGGGCGGTCCGCCCGCTTGGCGGCGAAGGCGCGGAACAGGCCGCTGCCGAGGAACAGGTTGGAGGTCGGGCAATGGGCCAGCGCCGAGCCGGTGCGGTGGCACTGGCAGAACTCGCCCTCGGAGAGATGGACGCCGTGGCCGAAGATGGCGCGCGGCCCGGTCAGCCCGGCGCGGTGGTAGACGTCGAGGTAGTTCTCCGCCTCGGGGAAGAGCTCGCGCACCCACGCGATTTCGGCCACGCTCTCGGAAAGATGGGTCTGAAGGTATGTGCCGGGATGCTCGCGCCAGAGCCGCCCAGCGGCCTCGAGCTGGCCCGGGCTGGAGGTCGGGGCGAAGCGTGGGGTGACGGCATAGAGCTGCCGCCCACGGCCATGCCAGCGCTCGATCAGCCCGCGGGATTCGGCGATGCCGCCGCCTGGCGAATCAAGCAGGCTCGCGGGGGCGTAGCGGTCCATCAGCACCTTGCCGGCGATCATGCGGGTGTTCAGCCGTGCTGATTCGGCGAAGAAGGCCTCCACCGAGGTGGCATGGCTGGTGCAGTAGACCGCCGCCGTGGTGGTGCCGGCCGCCAGCAACTCGCGCAAGAAGACCCGCGCCACACTGGCGGCATGCGCCGGATCGGCGAAGGCCGCTTCGGCGGGGAAGGTATACCGCTCCAGCCATTCCAGCAGGTGCTCCCCATAGGCGCCGATCATCGGCGTCTGCGGGTAATGCACATGCGTGTCCACGAAGCCGGGGCAGAGCAGCGCATCGGGGTAGTGGGTCACGGCCAGTCCGGCGGCAGCCGCGGCGGACCAGGGGCCGACCGAGGCGATGCGCCCCTCCTCGATCACCACCAGCGCGTCAGGCCAGTGCTCCAGGGCGGCGTCCGGGTCGGTGAGGAAGGGGTCGGCCTGAAAGCTGATCGCCGCGCCGCGCAGCGCGTGCCGGGAAGAGGCGTGCCTGTTCTGTTCCATTCCCGCGATCATGCCCTGGCGCCAGGCCGGAGGCGATATGTCACAATGCGATCGGCACCACTCGCCCTATATCCGCCGCAGAGCCGGGCCAGAACAGCCTTCATTGCCAAGCCGCCGCCATCGCTCGGGATGGCGCCAGACGAGTGGACCGATGCTGACGACCCTGCCCAATACCCTCCTCGTCATTGCCATGTTGCTGATCGTCGTCAGTGCCATCCAACCTCTCGCGCGCCGGCTGATGCTGTCCAGCACCGTTCTGCTCGCGGTGGTCGGCGTGCTGCTCGGCGGCGGCGCCACGCTGCTGCTGAGCACGCCCCACCCCACGCCGCTCGACGAGGCCGCCAGCACCCTGGTGCGCTTCCCGGTGAATGCCGAGGCCTTTCTCTTCATCTTCCTGCCGCTGCTGGTCTTCCACGGGTCGCTCTCGATCGACGTGCGCCGCCTGGCGCGGGACTGGGCACCGGTGCTGGTGATGGCGGTGGTCGCGGTCCTGGTGACCACGGCGGCGATCGGCTTTGCGCTGGCCCCCCTTGCCGGCGTCTCGCTCACCGCCTGCCTGATGCTGGGGGCCATCGTGGCGACCACCGACCCTTCGGCGGTCGTCAGCATCTTCCGCGAGATCGGCGCCAACAGCCGCCTGACCCGCCTGGTCGAGGGCGAGAGCCTGCTGAACGACGCCGCCGCCATTTCGATCTTCACCATCTTCCTCGGCCAGCTCACCGGCCAGCATTCGGCTTCCATGCTGGCGGTAGGGCTGACCTTCGTCTCCTCCTTCGTGGGCGGGCTGGCGGTCGGTTTCGTGCTGGCGCGCCTGATGATGACCGTGCTGCCCTGGCTCGGCGGCAACCGCACCGCCGAGGTCACGCTGACCCTGGCCCTGCCCTATCTCAGCTATATCCTCTGCGACGAGGTGCTGGGCTTTTCCGGCGTGGTGGCCGCGGCGGCGGCGGGGCTGACGGTCAGCGCCGTCGGGCCCTCCACCTTTCGTCCGCGCTCCTGGCAGTTCCTGCAGGATATCTGGGACCAGCTCTCCTTCTGGGCCAGCTCGATGGTCTTCGTGCTGGCCTCGATGCTGGTGCCGCGCCTGCTGCTCGGCATGGAGCAGCACGACCTGGAGCTGATCGGCGTGGTGATCGTGGCGGCCATGGCGGCACGCGCCGCCGTGCTGTTCGGCGTGATGCCGCTGTTGCGACTGGCGCGGCTGTCGCAGCGGGTGCCGATCCCCTTCAAGGTGACGATGCTCTGGGGCGGGCTGCGCGGCGCCATCACCCTGGCCCTGGCGCTGGCCGTCACCGAGAACCACGCGGTGCCGCGGCAGGTGCAGCAGTTCGTCGCCATCGTCGCCACCGGCTATGTGCTTTCCACCCTGCTGGTGAACGGCACCACGCTGCGCTTCCTGGTCCGCGCGCTGAAGCTCGACCGCCTCTCCCCCTCCGACCAGGCGTTGCGCACCCAGGTGGTGGCCATCGGCCTGGGCGAGGTGCGGGACAAGCTGCGCCGCACGGCGGTCGAGTACGGCTTCTCCGCCCCGGCCGCCGCGCATGTGGTGGAGATGTACGAGCGCCGGGTGAAGATGGAGACCGCCGCCAACACCTTCGACACCGCCATCAGCGATCGTGAGCGCGTCACCCTCGGCCTGATCACCTTTGCCTCGCAGGAACGCTCGCTGCTGCTGGAGATGTTCCAGGACCAGGGCCTGTCGCGGCGGGTGATGGAGAACCTGCTCTGGACCGCCGAGAGCATGATCGACGGCGCCCGAAGCGAAGGGCGGCTCGGCTACATCCGGGCGGCGCGGCGGCGGCTGCAGCCCGGGATGCGCTTTCATCTCGCGCAGTGGCTGCACCGGCAGTTCCGCATCGACAAGCCGCTGATGCACTGCATGGCCGAGCGCTTCGAGATGCTGCTGCTGGCGCATCTCGTCGCCCTCTCCATGCAGCGCTTCATGCGCCGCCGGATGGAGCCGGTGCTGGGCGCCCGCGTGACGGAGGTGGTCTCCGACATCGTCGGCCGCCGCGAGGACCTGCTGGCGGATGCGATGGAGACGCTGCGACTGCAGTATCCCGGCTATGCCGAGGCGCTGGAGACGCGGATCCTGCGGCAGATCGGCCTGCGGCTGGAGGTGGAGGAATATGCCCTGCTGAAGCAGGAATCGCTGGTCGGCGAGGAGCTGTACGAGGAGCTGATGCGCAGCCTGGAGGCGCTGCGCCGACAGGTGACGCGGCCGCTGCAGTTCAACATCCAGTCCGGGCTCGACAAGCGGATCGAGGAGTTCCCGATCTTCGCCGGTCTGCAGGACGCCCTGCTGCACGACCTGGCGATGAGCGTGACCATCCGCTTCGCGGTGCCGGGCGAGTGGATCTACCACCGCCGGCAGCGGCCACGCTCGGTCTTCTTCATCAGTCGCGGGGACGTCATGCTGCAGGGAGAGGGCGCCGAGATCCCGCTGACGCATGGCGACTTCTTCGGTGAGGCGGAGTTGCTGACCCCGTCCCGCCGCCGGGAGCGGGCCCGCGCCACCAGCTTCTGCCACCTGCTGGAGCTGAACGCGGCCGACTTCCAGCGCCTGCTGGCAGAGGCGCCCGAACTGGGGCGGCGAATGGAGCGCATCGCCGAGGAGCGCCGGCCGCCCGCGCCGGAGAAGCCGGCCATGCCGGAGACGAAGGAGCCCGCCGTCGAGCTGGAGAAGCTGGGGGTGGCCCCGGAAGCCTGAGCGGCTTGCCTCTGGGCAAGGACAGGCCGGTGCAACATGCGGCGCCGGCCGGCATTCTTGCAGGATCGCCCCGCGCCCTGCTGGAGAAATCGCCATGCCTCACCCTGCCCTGCATCCCGGCGCCGTGGCCGTCGTCACGGGCGGAGCCGCTGGCATCGGCCTCGCCGCGGCGACACGCTTTGCGCAGCGCGGCCTCCGGGTCTGCATCGCCGATGTCGCGGAGGAGAGCCTCGGCCGCGCCGCCGAAGCTCTTGCCGCAGCCGCGCCCGGTGGCGCGGCGGATATCATGACGCAGCGCGTGGATGTCAGCCGCGCCGAGGAGCTGGCGCAACTGGAGGCCGCGGTGTGCGCGCGCTTCGGCGGCACCGACGTGCTGATGAACAATGCCGGCGTGCAGCCGGGCAGCACCATCTTCGGCCCGCCCGGCCACTGGGAGCGCATCCTGGGCGTCAACCTCTGGGGCATCATTCACGGCACCCAGGCCTTCGTGCCTGGCATGATCGCGCGCGGGCGCCCGGGGCTGGTGATCAACACCGGCTCGAAGCAGGGCATCACCACCCCGCCGGGCGATCCCGCCTACAACGTCTCCAAGGCGGGCGTGAAGGCCTTCACCGAGGCGCTGCAGCACGAGCTTCGCAACACGCCGGGCTGCCAGCTGAGCGCGCATCTGCTGATCCCCGGCTTCGTATTCACCGGCCTCACCGCCAATGGCCGCACCGAGAAGCCGGCGGGCGCCTGGACGCCCGAGCAGACCGCCGACTTCATGCTGGAGCGGCTGGGAGCCGGTGACTTCTACATCCTCTGCCCCGACAACGATGTATCGCGCGCGCTGGACGAGCGGCGCATCCTCTGGGCTGCGGGTGACATCGTCGAGAACCGCCCGCCCCTCTCGCGCTGGCATCCCGATTACGGCGACGCCTTCGCCAGGTTCGTCGAGGGCGGCTGAAGGCATGGGGCATGGCGGGCTGCAACCCGCCGCGCCCCTGCGCCCTTTATCCGGGCGAGTGGAGGGCCGTGGCGCCCTCCCACAGCTTTCCCGGAAAGACCATGCCCGACACACCGAACATGCTGTTCCAGCCCTTCACGCTGGGCGCCCTCCCGCTGCGCAACCGCATCGTGATGGCGCCGCTCACCCGCAGCCGGTCCAGCGAGGAGGGCGTCGTGCCCGACTACGCCGCCGACTACTACGCGCAGCGCGCGAGCGCGGGGCTGATCGTCTCCGAGGCCACCAACATCTCCGCCCAGGCGCGCGGCTACGCCATGACGCCGGGGATCTGGACCCCGGCGCAGGTCGAGGCCTGGCAGCGCGTCACGCGCGCGGTGCAGGCGCAGGGCGGCAAAATGGTGCTGCAGCTCTGGCATACCGGCCGCATCTCCCATCCGGACCTGCATGGCGGTGCCCTGCCGGTCGCGCCCTCCGCCATCAAGCCGGCGGGCCAGGCCTTCACCCAGAGCGGCCTGAAGGACCACGTCACCCCGCGCGCGCTGGAGACCGACGAGATCCCGGCCATCGTCGAGGACTACCGCCATGCCGCGCGCTGCGCGAAGGATGCGGGCTTCGATGGCGTGGAGATCCACTCGGCCAACAACTACCTGCTGGAGCAGTTCATCCGCGACAGCACCAACAAGCGCACCGACCGCTATGGCGGCTCGCTGGAGAACCGGCTGCGATTCCCGCTGGAGGTGGTGCGCGCGGTGACGGAGGTCTGGGGCGGCGGCGAGCGCGTCGGCATCCGCATCTCGCCCGGCACCACGCAGCCCGGCGAGACGCCGCTCGACAGCGACCCGATGGCGACCTTCGGCGCCTATCTCGACGCGCTCAACGGCTTCGGACTGATGTATGTGCACGACATCGAGGGCGTCACGCAGATGAGCCGCGACGCCAACGGCATCGACTACCCGGCGCTCCGCCGGCGTTTCCGGGGCGCCTACATCGCCAACAACAACTACACGGCCGAGCTGGCGGAGAAGACGCTGCAGGAGGGTAATGCCGACCTGATCAGCTTCGGACGCCCCTTCATCGCCAATCCCGACCTCGTTGAGCGGCTGCGCAGCGGCGCCCCGCTGGCCGAGGCGCCCAAGCAGTACTGGTACGGCGGCGACAGCACCGGCTACTCCGACTGGCCGGGCATGCAGGGGCCGATCCGTCTGGCGAGCTGACGCAACTGGCGGGGGTCGTGGCGCCCCCGCTCATCCGGCCCGCAGGGCCTCGCTGCGCAGGAACCGCACCCCGCGCTCGCGCAGGCGGCGCGTGCCGGTCTCCGTGGCCTCCGGGGTGATGCCGCGGCAGGCATCCTCGATCAGCATCACCTCATAGCCCAGTTCGGCGGCGTCCTCCGCCGTGTAGTCCGTGCAGTAGCCGCGCGCGAGGCCGGCGACGAAGAGCCTCCGGAAGCCACGCTCGCGCAGGTAGCCGTGCAGGCCGGTGGGCGTGCTGCGGTCGTTCTCGCGGAAGCCGGAATAGCTATCAATCGCCGGCCGGAAGCCCTTGCGGAGCACAAGCTCGAAGCGCCGGGCATCCAGGTCGGGATGCAGGTCGGCGCCCCGTGTGCCCTGGACGCAGTGGTCCGGCCAGAGGGTCTGCTCGCCATAGGCCAGGGTGACGCTCGCGAAAGGCCGCTGGCCCGGGTGCTGGCTGGCAAAGGAGGCGTGATCCGCCGGGTGCCAGTCCTGCGTCGCCACAGCATGGGCGAAGCGGCCGAGCAGGCGATTGATCACCGGCACCACCGCATCCCCCTCCGGCACCGGCAGGGCGCCGCCGGGCATGAAGTCGGGCTGCACATCCACCACCAGAAGGTCGGTCTCGGGCCGGATCGGCATCGGCTCGGGCATGGCGGGCTCCTGTCACGGTGTCTTTCCACGGAGTGGGCGGGAAAGACAAAGGGCTGCGGGGGTTCCTCCCCCGCAGCCCTGCATACGGTGCCTGCGTGGCGCCGTGAACCGGCTCAGCGGAAGGGCGGCGCCCACATCAGCCCGCCGTCACGCACCAGCGCGTTGCGGCCGCGGTCCACACCGACGGGAGTCATGTTGCGCTCCCACATCTCGCCGTAATTGCCGACCGCCGTGATGGCGCGCAGCGCCCAGGCATTGTCGAGCCCGAGTCGCTTGCCGAAATCACCCGTGGTGCCGAGCAGGCGCTGCACCTCGGGGCTGGCGTCCTGCCGGCGGCTTTCCGCGTTGGCGGCGGTGACGCCGTACTCCTCCGCCGCGATCAGCGCATTGCGCACCCACTTCACGATGTCCGTCCAGCGTGCGTCGTCCTTGCGGACGAAGGGACCGAGCGGCTCGCTGCTGAGCGTCTCGGGCAGGATGAGGAACTGGTCGGCATTGGCACCCTGCGTCGCGCGGATGGCGGCGAGGCCGGTGCGATCGGTGGTGTAGACGTCGCAGCGGCCGGCGAGGAAGGCGCTGGTGGCCTCCTGGAAGTTCTCGATCAGCACAGGCTGGAAGTTCACCTTGTTGGCGCGTGCCCAGTCCGTGAGGTTCAGCTCGGTGGTGGTGCCGGGCTGCAGGCAGACGGTCGCGCCGTCCAGCTCCTTGGCGGACTTCACGCCGAGGTCGCGCTTCACCAGGAAGCCCTGGCCGTCATGCACCACCACGTCGGTGAAGCTGAGGCCGATGCCGGTATCGCGCGTGAAGCTGTAGGTGGTGCCGCGCGAGAGCAGGTCGATCTCGCCCGACTGGAGCGCGGTGAAGCGGTTCTGCGGCGTGGTGGGCACGAAGCGGAGCTTGCTGGCATCCCCGAACACGGCCGCCGCGACGGCGCGGCAGAAGTCGGTATCGATGCCACGCCATTCGCCGCGCGAATCCGCCTGGGAAAGGCCGGCCACGCCGGTGGAAACGCCGCAGGCGAGGGTGCCGCGTCCCTTCACGGCGGCTAGGGTATCGGTGGCGGGCTGCTGCGCCATGGCAGGGGCGGCGAGCAGGCCGGCCAGGGCCAGCCCGGCCAGGTTGAAGCTGAGGCGCATGGGGCGGAACTCCCGAGTC
Organism: Roseomonas sp.; assembly: GCA_035556695.1. GTDB lineage: Bacteria > Pseudomonadota > Alphaproteobacteria > Acetobacterales > Acetobacteraceae > Pseudoroseomonas. The sequence continues at coordinate 19,701 of DATMFR010000048.1, read as the reverse complement.
AGGATCGTTGGGGTCGGAACCGGCGGCCTAGCCCCGGGTTGCCGCGCCGGGAAGAAGGCGGGGGGAAAGAATTCCCCCGGACCCCCATCTTCTTCTTGTCAGTTCTCGGCCGCGCCGGCGTGCTCCGCCCGTGCGGCGGACTGACAAGAAGAAGATGGGGGTCCGGGGGAGAATTCATTCCCCCCGGCACTTTCACCCTGCCGCCGTTTCCACGAGCACCACCTCTGCCGGCCCGCCCTCGGCGGTGACGGCGATGCGGGTCTCCTCCGAGATGGCCGCCCCATCGCGCTCGTTGAGCAACCGGCCGTTCACCCGCGCGCGCCCCCTGCCGACGACGAGATAGGCGCTGCGCCCCGGTGCAAGGTCGAGCACTGCCGAGGCGCCTTCCGCCAGGTTCGCGGCCAGCACGGCGGCATCGGCGTTGAGCGGCAGGGCGCCATGGCCCTCATCCGCGGCCCGTCCGCTGGCCAGCACGGTGAAGCCCTCGCCATCCGCCCGCGGGAAGCGCCGGGTGCCCCAGACCGGGGTGGCGCCGTGGCGGTCCGGGTGGATCCAGATCTGGAACAGCGTGGTGGTGACGGGCTCCAGATTGTACTCGGCATGGGTGATCCCGGTGCCCGCCGACATGACCTGCACGTCGCCCGCTTCGGTGCGGCCCTCATTGCCCAGGTCATCCCGATGCGTGATGGCGCCCTGCCGCACGAAGGTGACAATCTCCATGTCCCGGTGCGGATGCGGGTCGAAGCCGGTGCCGGGGGCGATCTCGTCGTCGTTCCAGACGCGCAGGCGGCCCCAGCCCATCCGCGCCGGGTCATGGTACCGCCCGAAGGCGAAGTGATGCTTGGCCTTGAGCCAGCCGAAGCTGGCGCCGCCGAGGCTCTCGAAGGGACGGATCTCAATCATGGCAAAGCCCTGCTGCTGCATGTCCGGCTCCCTAGATGGCGCGCCGGAGGAGCCGGCGCGATGCGGCAATAGGCATCGGCATCATTGGCAGCGGTGATGAAAGCCAGCCGGCGCGAGCGCTGCAAAAATTCTGCAAAACCCCTGTTGACGAGGCTTGGTGGACCCCATAAAAGCCGCCCCACGCCGTTCGGCGGTTCGCCCCCTTGCCCAGGTGGTGGAATTGGTAGACGCGCTGGCTTCAGGTGCCAGTGACCGCAAGGTCGTGAAGGTTCGAGTCCTTTCCTGGGCATTTCCCCTCCCCCCTCGCCGGTCACACCGGCTGGCGGAAGTGGTGAATCAGTAAGGCAGGGGATGGCGAAGATGGGAAGCACCCTGTTCGCGCCGAACGTGATGATCAAGCTCCACAAGCATGACCTGCCCGCAGGCCTCGACCTCGGCCCGGTGGTCGCCATCGACACCGAGACCATGGGCCTCGACCCGCGGCGTGATCGGCTTTGCCTGGTGCAGCTCTCCGCCGGCGACGGCAATGCCCATTGCGTGCAGATCATCCCGTCCCATCTCGGCGGCCGTGGTGCCGACTGCCCCAACCTCAAGGCCCTGCTGACCGATCCAGGGGTGGTGAAGCTGTTCCACTTCGCCCGCTTCGACGTGGCCATCCTGCGCGCGGCGCTGGGCGTGGAATGCGCCCCGGTGCGCTGCACCAAGGTGGCCTCCAAGCTGGTGCGCACCTTCACCGACCGGCACGGGCTGAAGGAGCTCTGCCGCGAGCTGCTGGGCGTGGATATCTCCAAGCAGCAGCAATCCTCCGACTGGGGTGCGGCGGAGCTGACGCCGGAGCAGCTCGCCTATGCCGCTTCCGACGTGCTGCACCTGCACGCGCTCTGGGCCCGCCTGGAGGCCCTGCTGCGGCGCGAAGGGAGGCTTGAACTGGCTGAGGCCTGCTTCCGCTTTCTGCCCACGCGCGGGGCGCTGGACCTGCTGGGCTATGGCGATCCGGATATCTTCACGCATTAACGTCCCAGACTGAGAGATTTCGGCAAAACTTTGGCACGGTTTTTGGTAGGGAAGAACGTGCTCCTGCGTTGACCCCGCGGGGCGCCAGCCCCATACAAGCCGGGTGAGGCCGTTCCTGTTCCAGCCCTGTCCCCTCTCCTCCTCGTCGTTCCCGCGCCCGCCGCGCGGGCGGAGCGGGAGCATGGCCTGGGCCAACAAAGCCACCGCATGACCTTGCCCCTTCCTCCACGCGACATTCCGGCCGCTCCGCGGGCCGACCGCTCCGCCGCCCCGGGCCGCAGCCGCGTGCTGCTGCCCTCTCGCGCGCGGGTGACGGTCAGCGCCGGCGCCCTGGCACGCCGTCGCCTGCTGGTGCAGGTGGCCAAGTGGTTGCTCCCGGTCGGGGCGCTCGCCCTGCTTGCGCTGATCGCGCTCTGGCCGGAATTCGACCGTGCGGAGGACAGGGGCCGCCTCGCTTTCCGTCGCGTCACCCAGGCCGCGACCGAGGCGATGCGGATCTCCAGCGCCCGCTACCAGGGCGTGGATGAGCAGAACCGCCCCTTCACCATCACCGCCAACTCGGCCGTGCAGCAGGAGCAGCGCAACCTCGTGGACCTCGACCATCCGCGCGCCGACATGGTGTTGAGCAATGGCGCCTGGGTGCTGCTGGAGTCCGACCAGGGTCAGTATGCGCGCGACAACAACATGCTCGACCTCAGCGGCGACGTGACGCTCTGGCATGACAACGGCAGCACGCTGCGCACCGAGGCGGCAAAGATCGACCTGGTCGCCGGCGGCGCCACGGGCGACCGGCCGGTGGCGGCGCAAGGCCCCTTCGGCACCATCGTCAGCGAGGGCTTCCGGCTGGAGAACCGTGGCCAGGTGGTGGTCTTCACCGGCAATGCCAAGGCCGTGCTGGAGGGTGGCCGGTGAGCCCGCGCCACCTCCTCCCTGCCCTGGCGCTGCTGGCGCCCCTCGCCCTGCCGGCGGCGGCCTCCGCCCAGGCGCTCGATCTTACTGAGGGCGGCCCCATCGAGGTGACCGCCACCAACGGCATCGAGTGGCGCCAGCAGGAGCAGGTGGTGATCGCCCGCGGCAACGCCCGCGCCGTGCGGGAGGGGGTGACCCTGACCGCCGACCGGCTGATCGCCCGCTACCGCCCTCGCGCCGGCCAGCCCGCCGCCACCCCCGCCCCCGCCGAGAGCCCGATGTCCGGCGGCGAGATCTGGCGGCTGGAGGCCGAGGGCAACGTGAAGATCGACAGCGCCACCGAGCATGCCGAGGGCGACCGCGCCATCTACGACATGGACCAGGCGGTGCTGGTGATGACCGGCCGCGCGCTGAAGCTGACCACCCCGCAGGAGGTGCTGACGTCGCGCGACAGCATGGAATACTGGCCGCAGAAGCACATGGCCGTGGCGCGCGGTGCCGCGCATGTGGTCACCCAGGATCAGCGCCAGATCTTCGCCGACACGCTGGTCGGCTACTTCCAGGACCGCGACGGGGCACCGCGCGCCGCTCCCGCCGCGAGCAAGGAAGGCAGCCAGCTTGAACGGGTGGAGGCCTTCGGCAATGTCGAGATCCGCACCCCCACCGAGGTGGTGCGCGGCGACCGCGGCGTCTATTCGGAGGTGACCGGCATGGCCCGGCTGCTCGGCGGCGTCCGCATCACCCGGGGCGACAACCAGTTGAACGGCCAGGAGGCCATCGTGAACATGCGCAGCGGCGTGGCCCGGCTGGTCTCGACGCCGGGCCAGCGGGTGCAGGGCCTGATCATCCCGCAGCAGGGGCAGCAGGCGCTGCAGCCAGAGCAGGGCCGCCCGCGGTGAGCGCGTCGCTGAAGGTCATTGCCGGCGAGGGTGGGCTGATCGCGCAGGGGCTCGGCAAGCGCTACAAGAAGCGCCCCGTGGTGCGCAACGTCTCGCTGCGGGTGCAGCGCGGCGAGGCGGTCGGGCTGTTCGGGCCGAATGGTGCTGGCAAGACCACCACCTTCTACATGATGACCGGCCTGGTCCGCCCGGATCAGGGGCAGGTCTTCATGGACGGGCAGGATGTCACCACCCTGCCGATGTACCGCCGCGCCCGCATGGGCCTGGGCTACCTGCCGCAGGAGGCCTCGATCTTCCGTGGCCTCAGCCTGGAGGACAATATCCGCGCCGCGCTGGAGGTGGTCGAGCCGGATCGCGAGCGCCGCGAGCAGATGCTGGACGGACTGCTGGCCGAATTTGGCCTGACGCATCTGCGCCGCTCCCCCTCCCTCGCTCTCTCCGGTGGCGAGCGGCGGCGCTGCGAGATCGCCCGCGCGCTGGCCACCCACCCCGCCTATATCCTGCTCGACGAGCCGCTGGCGGGCATCGACCCCATTGCGGTGGGCGAGATCCGCGAGCTGGTGCGGCACCTGAAGAACCGCGGCATCGGCGTGCTGATCACCGACCACAACGTGCGCGAGACGCTGGAGATCATCGACCGCGCCTATATCCTGCATGACGGCCAGGTTCTGATGGAAGGCACGCCGGCCGACATCGTGGCGCATGAGGGCGTGCGGCGGGTCTATCTCGGCGAGAGTTTCAGCCTGTAGCATGCGCGTGCCAGGGCGCCCGCGCGCGGTGGGAGCGAACTAGGCCATGGCCATCGGGCCCCGGCTCGACCTGCGCTTTACCCAGTCCCTGGTGATGACGCCGCAGTTGCGGCAAGCCATCAAGCTCTTGCAGTCCTCCAACCTGGAGGTCAGCGCCTTCGTCGAGGAGGAGCTGGAGCGCAATCCCTTGCTGGAGCGCGATGAGCGGCCCGACGGCGCCGAGGCCGAGCCGCCCGCCGGCGCCGAACCGCCCCCCGCCGCCATGCCCGACAGCTACGAGGGCGCCAGTGCCGCCAGCCTTCCGGCCGAGGCGGATGCGCCGCTCGACATCGGCGATTGGTCGAACGTCTATGACGGCGACAGTGCCGGGCGGGGTGGCCGGGCCGATTTCGAGGACCTGCCGGGCATCGAGGAAACGGTGGCCGGTCGTCCCCGCAGCCTGCGCGAGGAACTGGCGGAGCAGGTCCGCCTCACCTTCCCTGACCCCTCCGACCGGCTGATCGCGGCGCAGCTCATCGCGCTGCTCGATCCCTCCGGCCGCCTGCTCGCCGAGGATGCGGCGATCGCCGCCGCGCTGGGCTGCGCCGAAGCGCGGGTCGCCGGCATCCGCGTGCGTATGCAGCGATTCGAGCCGGTCGGCATGTTCTGCCGTTCGCTCCGCGAGTGCCTGGCCGTGCAGCTCGCCGAGCGCGACCGGCTGGATCCCGCCATGGCGGCGCTGCTGGACAACCTCGACCTGCTGGCGCGACGCGACTTGCGCAGGCTGATGCGGATCTGCGGGGTGGATGCGGAAGACCTCGCCGACATGGCCGCCGAGCTGCGGCGGCTCGACCCCAAGCCCGGCGCCGGGCAGGACAGCGGCCCCGCCCCGTTGCTGGTGCCGGACGTGCTGATGCGCCGTGCTCCCGCCGGCGCGCCGGAGGGCGAGTGGATCCTGGAGTTGAACCCCGACACCCTGCCCCGCGTGCTCGTGAACCGCGGCTTCCATGCCCAGGTCCAGCGCCGCGCCACCCGTGAGGACCGCGCCTTCCTCTCGGAAAAGTACCAGGCGGCCAACTGGCTGGTGAAGAGCCTGGAGCAGCGGTCCAGCACCATCCTGCGGGTGGCGGGCGAGATCGTGCGGCGGCAGGAGGGCTTTTTCCGCCACGGTGTCGGCCATCTGCGGCCGCTGATCCTGCGCGACGTGGCCGAGGCCGTGGAGATGCATGAATCCACCGTCAGCCGCGTCACCGCCAACAAGTCCATCGCCACGCCGCGGGGCAACTTTGAGCTGAAATACTTCTTCACCACCGCCATTGGAGGTACATCGGGCGAGACGTTCAGCGCCGAGGCGATCCGTCACCGGATCCGCAGCATGGTGGCTGCCGAGACGTCGGAGAATATCCTGAGCGACGACGCGATTGTTTCTGCTCTGCGACAGGAAGGGGTGGACATCGCCCGGCGGACGGTGGCCAAATACAGGGAAGCGCTGCGCATTCCATCATCCGTGCAGCGCAAACGGGAGAAGGCCGTCCCGGCCTGACCCGGAGCGGGCACGACCCGCCCGCCCCGCCGTCCCTCCGGGGCGGCCCCTCTCAGTAAAAAGGAGGGGTTAGCCCGCCATGCATATCGTCGTCTCAGGGAAGCAGGTCGAAACGGGGGATGCCCTTCGGGTCCATGTGGCCGAGGGGCTGAATGCTGTCACAAAGAAGTACTTCGACCACGCCCTGGAAGCGTATGTCACCTTCTTCCGGAACCGCGCGTTCTTCACCTGCACCATCGACATCCATGCGGGGCGCGGGCTCAGCCTTCGCGGTGAGGGTGAAGGCCCGGAGGCGCAGCGCGCCTTCGACGAGGCAGCCTCACACATCGCCAAGCGGTTGCGCCGCTATCGTCGGCGGATGAACGAGCATTCGCGCAACCTGGCTGAGACACGGCTGCCGAGCACCGCCGAGACGGCGCGCGAGGTGGTGCTGGCGCGTCCGGTCGAGGAGCCGGAGGAGCCGATCGACCGCGAGATCCTGCTGGACGGGCTGACAGAGGAAAGTCTTGTGGCGGAAGAGATCCCGCTGGACGGGCATGACGGCGAGCATCATGGCGCCATTGTCGCCGAGACACCCACGGAGATTGCCCGCCTAACCGTCAGCGAGGCGGTCATGCGGCTGGACCTGAGCCAGGCGCCTGTGATGATGTTCCGCAACCATGCCAGCGGGCAGCTGAACGTCGTCTACCGGCGCCCGGACGGGCATGTTGGCTGGATCGACCCGGCCACCTGACGAAAGGCCGGGCCGGCGGAATCTCCGCTCTGCCCGGCTCTGATCTTCCCCGCGTCTCTTCCCCGCGTCTGGCCCAGGCCGATGCCCGGGCCTCTCTGCGTGCTTCAGGAATCGCCTGATCGGCAGGCGGGAGGCAGTCCGGAACGTAAGCCCCCCAGCGGAGAGACTGAAGGGCTGTTCCGCGCCTGCGAGTATCAGGCGCGGAACAGCCCGGCCTCCGGCGTAATTGCCTCGCTATCCGGGAAGGCGGCCGCAACGGCGGCCGGTTGCAGCCGCAGGTGGTCGCGCAGCAGGGCCTTGGCGATGGCACGCAGGTCGCGCGTGGGCTGCAGGTCGCGGTTCTCGAAGAGCCGATCCTCGGCCAGCCCCGGCCAGTCGGCCAGCACCCGCCCCCCCGCCACGGCACCGCCAAGCAGGAAGGCCACTCCGCCGGTGCCATGGTCCGTGCCGCCGGCGCCATTTACCCGGACAGTGCGGCCGAACTCGGTCATCACCAGCACGGCGGTCTTGCTCCAGACCTCGCCAAGCTGTGCCTGCAAGGCGCTCATGCCGGCATCGAGCTGCCCCAGCACCGGATCGAGCCGGCGGAGCTGGTCGACATGGGTGTCCCAGCCCCCCAGTTCCATGGCCGCCACCCGGGGGCCATCCCGGGTGGCGAGCAGCTTGCCCGCCACGCCGGCCAGCGCCACGAAGCCGCCACGCGGCCCCCGCTCCTCGCCGACCACGCCGGCCGCGTATCCCCGCGCGCGCATGCCATCCGCCACCGCCGGACCGAGCAAAGGATCGGCGTGCAGCAGATCGACCATCCGGCCGTAGAGATCAGGTGGCGGCCGCACCGGGCGCGGCGGCGCCCACATGCCGACATGCTGCGGCCCGCGCATCAGCAGCGGCAGGTCAAGGCCGAGTGCGAGGCCGGCGTCCGGCTTGCCGGGCGGTGGCTCGGCCAAACCTCCAAGGGCACGGTTCAGCCAGCCGGAACTGAGGCGCTCAGGCGCGCCGCTCTCCAGCAGGTCCTGAGCCTCGAAATGGCTGCGGTTCCGGTAGGGTCCGGCAACGGCATGGACCGGCAGAAGCGCACCATCCCGGAAGAAGCGGTGCAGGGTGGCCAGCCTCGGGTTCAGCCCGAAGAAGCCGCCGCAGTCCAGCAGCCCCTCCTCCTGCCCCGGTTCGGGCAGGGCGATGCCGCCCCGCAAGGCGCGATAGGCGGGGTCCCCGTAAGGGGCAAGCGCGGCCAGCCCATCCATGGCGCCGCGCAGGATGACCACGACCAGCCGGTTCTCCCCGGCGGTGGCGGCGGTGGTCTGGGCGAAGGCGAGGCGCGCCCGCGCCGTGGCGGCCATCGCGGTGAGGCCGAGCAGCAGGCCACGCCGGCCGATCTTCGGGAGGTGGCTCATCGGCGCTGGAACTCCGGACTGGCGAAGATCAGGGCAAGCGCCTCGCGGGTCGAGCCGGCGCGGCGGACGGCTTGGTAGGTCTCGGAGGGCGCGAGCGGGCCCAGGCTGGCCTCCAGCACCTGCATCGGCTCCAGCCGGCCGAACCGCCCGGCGGCATCATAGACCCAGTCGAGCCGCTGCATCGCAGCCTCCGGCCCGAGCCATTCGGCGGCCTCGTCAGGCCAACCATTCGGCTGGAGGGCGGCCCAGAAGGGCTGGTTCAGCAGGTCGCAGGCGTTGAAGGCGGCCACGCCGATGCTGGCGCCCGAAGCCCCTCCGGCCCGGAACACGGCAGTGATCAGATCGACGGGGTTGCGCAGCTTGCTGAAGGGCGGCGCCCAGGCGGCCAGCAGGCGCGGCAGCGCCATGGCGACGGCGCGCAGGTCGCCGCCGGTGTCGCGCAGCACCCCGGCGATACGGGACACCGCCTCCGGCGGCGGGTCATCGGCCACGAAGTGCCGCACCAGCTTGGTCGCCAAGTGCTTCTGGGTGGCCGGATGGTCGGCCAGGAAGCGGAGCAGCGCCTCGGTGGCCTCCGGGCCCTCCTCGAAGCGCCGGCCCAGCACGGTCTTGGGGCCGGGCTCGTGATTGGCTGGCCGGAAGACGGTCCCGACCGGCTCCTTGCTGCGCTCGATGCCCCAGCCGGTCAGCAGCCGGGCGCATTGCACCACATCCGCCTGGGTGTAGCCGGCAGCCGGGGAAAGGGTATGCAGTTCGAGCAGCTCGCGCGCGAGGTTCTCGTTCAAGCCACGGCCACGCTTGCGGCCGGCGGGGCTGTTCGGCCCGATGGAGCTGGCCTGGTCGAGATAGCTGAGCATGGCCGGATGCCTGATCACCGCCACCAGCATGTCCGCGAAGCGGCCGGTCACATGCGGCCGGATGGCTTCGCGGACATAGGCGCCCTGGACACTGGTGACCCGATGGCCCGCACGGCGGCTGACCGTGAAGTGGTTAGTCCAGAAATCGACCAGGCGCTCCCGGTAGGGTGCCGGCGTTTCCACGCGCCAGCTCAGCGCGCTGATGGCCTCGGCGCGGTACAGCGACCAGACCGTGTCGGGCACCATGCCGCCGGCGCGTCGCGCCTCCGTCAGCTCACGCCAGATACGGTAGCCTTCGCCGACGCCCGGAGGGGTTTCGAAGCCTTCCGGCGGGGGTGGCGGGATGTCCTTGCCATCGAGCTGCGCATCGAGCCAGGCCAGAGGATCGGACGGCAGCGGCTGATCCGGCCGCGGCCCAAGTCCGAAGCGAATGGCTGCCTGCAGAGGGCGCGTGTCCATGGTCGCGGTTAAGCCTCTTCCGCGGAGATGGGTGACAGCTGGGCCGACAGCCTCACGGCTTCAATCGCGTAAGGTGCCCGGGGAGACGGGGCAAGCCTGCTCTCCCCCCCCGCCCCGCGGCAGGTAAGCCGAGGGTGCCGATCCGGCCGGGCGCAAGGTCCGGCCGGCATTCCGCCCCGGAAGGGCGCCGGCAGGCGGCCCTCAGTCCAGGGCGGCCGGCATGACCGCTTGCGGCACGGACTTGAGGGATTCGGCGAAGCTCGCCTCGGTGTCGTGCCAACCGGTCTGGATGTCGTCTGCCGCCAGGGTCAGGGCTTCCGGCGAGAAGGCGTGGCGCAGCTGGCTATCGTTCCATTCCTTCGGCCGGCCACGCTTGGCGAGGCAGTAGGTCAGCGCACGCGCCACGCGGCTGACCATCGCACGCTCGGCGGTCAGCTGGGCCGCCGCCTGCACCCCTTCGATATCCAGCTCGGGCGGTGCCGCGGCCGCCAGCACCTGCGCGACCTCGGGGACCGCCGCATATTGCAGGTTCACATGCAGCTGGTGCGTCTCCGGATAGTATGCGGCAGCGCGGTGCGTCAGGCCGCGATCGGCGATCTCCAGCGGATCACGCAGCAGGATGATGGCCGGGGGCTTCTCGGCATGGAAGGGCGGCGGCTCGCTGGACTGCTTCTCGCCGGGCAACGCGATGTGGGCCAGCGCCTTGGGACGGAAGTTCGGCGCCTGATTCGGGCGGCGCAGCGCCACGCCGAGCTTCTCCAGCATCTCCCGCATCTCGGCGAGGATGTCATCGACATAGTCGGCGCGCGGCACCGCCTCGGCCAGCAGGCGGGTCAGCCAGACCGGTTGGTGGCGCACCGCCAGGGCGGCATAATCATGCACCTTCACCTGCTCCTGCCGCTCGCTGCGGTAGCGGAGGAACTCGCGATAGGCCTCTGCCAGCACGGGATAGTCGTCGGGCAGCTCGATCAGCACGGTGATGGCCCGCGCCAGGAAGGGGATGCCGAAGCTCGGCGCCTCCTTCAGCCAGGCCGCGCTCCGCAGGATGCTGTAGATCTCGTCCTGGTAGATCAGCGCACCCATGCTCTCGCCGGTTTCCCAGGCCTCGGTCCCGCTGGCGGCACCCGGCTGCAGCCGGGCCGGATTGTAGGCGTAGTGGATGGTGATGCCTTCCGGCGTGCGCACCGCCTCGTAATGCTGCAAGGCCGCCAGCCGGCTGGCGAGGCTGACCAGGCGGCGATCCTCCTTCAGCTGCGCCACGCCCTTGCGGAAGACGATCTCCACATCCTGCGGAAAGCGAAAGAAGCGGCTGCGCACCGCCTCCACCAACCAGTGCTTCGCGCTGCGCGGATTGCCGCCATAAGGGTCGGTGACGGTGTTCTGCTCCGGCTTGTTGCCGAACAGCACCACCTCGGTCCAGTCGGCCGCGGGATCGCGCCCCTCGGCCCGCGCGAGCTCCGTCACCGCGATGACTTCGGAGGGGACGCCGCCCGCACCAGGGCGCAACAGGCGGCCATAGATGCCGCCGAACTTGCCGATCACCACCTCCTGCACCGTGCCTTCATGCGCCGAGCGATAGCGCATGCCGCTCTGGTTGGAGGGCAGCGAGGCCACCTTGGCGCCCATGCCGAAATTGCGGTCGAGGGCGTTCTCCTTGCGGATGGAGGCGGCGATGTCGCACATCCGGTAGAGTTCGGGGCCGGTCAGCCCTTGACCCGAGTTCCAGAGCGCCAGCTTCGGCACGCCATCGACCGGCAGCGCGGAGAATTCGACCCGCCGCTGGCCTTCGGGCGCCGTGGCGGCCGCTTCCAGCGCGTTCTTGAACAATTCCCGGATCATCATCGTCTTCGGGCAGCGCTCGATCATCGCTGCAACGAGAAAATCCTCGTCCTGAACGCGCAGACGGGTGACGGTGGAACTCAAGCGAAGGCCCCCTGGATGTTGCGGCGCACAGCGACCATAGCAATGCGGCCCATGGAAAGCACCTCAAAGTTGTCCAGCGACCATGAACATATGACGCAAAAGGCTAGAGGCTAGTCCGGCCTGCGGCGAAGTTGCCGGACTGCCTTGCGCATGATGCGGCCTCCTGCGGTGCCCAAGCCCCCCTCAGCTTGAACGCCATAGGTCCCGCCCACGAAGAGGATGCAAGATGCCGCCCTCCATGGTGCTCGTGTCGGGCGGAGCTTTCCGGCCAACCAGCAGCCACGCAGCGGCGCGGGGCGTCTTGACCAACACCCCCAAGGGCCGCCGGTTCTCCTGAGCAAGACAAGAAGGGGAAGCTATCCAGCACTCGCGACCGCCATAGGCCGGCGCACGGGAGCCGCACGCATTGGCGGAGCGCCCCGCCGCGGAAAGTCGCATTCGGGAAATTCGTCGCTTCGCCAAGCCGCAGCACACCGGAGGCGTGCCGCTTCGCGGCCTTCGCCTCAGAAGCTATGAAGCGGATCATCCCACAACTCCGCATTTACGACAGCGCATACTCCTTGGTACATACCGGCCCCAGCCACCGAGTGGGTGCTCTCATGAGGAAAGCTTCGATTGCTGGCCTTGGCCATTCCAGTTTCGGGTTGCTCCAGGACAGGAGATGGCTTCCGGGGCTGCCTGGCTCCTCAGGATATTCATCTGCCCCATCGAACAACCATGGGTCCTGCAGTTCAGAAGCCCTGCCCGCCGCCCGTGCAGGATGACGTGGACGGCTCATCCTTCAAGGATCGCCGCGATGACGATGGAAGAGCAGGAATCCGGAGCTCATCTTTAGCCTTTCGGCGAATAACGGGCGCATTCACCAGTTCTCGGCCAGCGCTCCCTCCCTCATTATTCATGAGCATCATCCCGTCTTTTGAGACGAAGCAAAGGCCCGCCGCAAGACACACCTCCCCCTGGACGTCGGGGCGGAGAAGGAGCCATTCCGCGGACGGAGTGATTCTATTCAGCAAAGCACTGCTGCAGGCAGACCATTGCAGAAGCTCCGAGAGGCTCCGCCACCGTGCCGGCAAGGACTCCATGGGTCTGCCTCCATCCCGTGGACTTCGCCCTGATGCGCTCGACCAAGGTCGCGCAGTACGCCAACCACCCGGTCCGATGGATGGATCGCAAGCCGCAGATCATAGTTTGCCGTTTCCAGCCGAACGCATCTGCGTTCAGAAAATTAGAGAAAGGCCGGCGATTCGTTGCACCGCGCAGCGTCACGAGAACAGGCTCAGCAGAGTAGCGCGAAGAACATGGGCCTTAAAACGAGGGAAGTTGGAGGCGAGAGGCTCTGAATCTCCTAGGGCAACCTCCGAGAATCGACAGGCAGATCATAAGCCGGCTTGGGCAGGCCGACCTGGATTCCCGAAGTCGCAGCGATTCGTTGATGAGGCCACCCGCCCCAGGGTTGACCTTTGCCCCGAACTCTTCTTTTTCACTCACTCTTGAGTGATCAACCTTGTAGGCTCTATGCTGCGACGCAACAAAGCTCTGCGGTCCCAGCTTAGGTCATCGGTCGTCCTGCCCCGCCTCGGCATCTGGTTTGCACCGGACCCGCCTGGCCGGAATGCAAGGTGAAGGCGTGGAGCGACTGGCGATGGGCAATGCAGTGGAAGCAGGAAGCTAGAGAGATGGCGAACCAGATCAACTTGTCCTACAGCGATATCCTGAAGGGCATTCAGGAAGAACTGGCCCGCGGCTCCGACGAGGAAGCTCGCGGCAAGATCTGCGAGCAGATCGCCATGCTCAGCTTCGAAATGGCCAAGCTGAAGCAAAAGCAGAAGGTCTATGCAGCCGCGTTGCGCCGCCAAGGCTCCGGGACGCCGGGCGGCGCCTCCCATGCAGCCAGCGACCTGCCCCAGTTCGCCCAGATCGACATGCGCGACGCACTGGACGCGCTGGATGGCTTCTACGCTCTGGAATACGGCAATGAAGGTCCCTATCGCTGGACCGGCCCCGGCTCCACCGTCCGCTTCCGCGTCTGGGTCGATCGCTCGGTGCCGATGCAACTGGATGCCACCATGTACTCCTTCGGCGACGAACGGAATCGTTCGGAGATCACTCTGAAGGTCAATGGCGTCGAGGTGCCCGTCCGGTGCGGCGATAAGGTGATCCGCTCGGAAGCCTTCCCCGTAAGCGACGAGACGGGCGCGACCGAGATCATGTTCAACATCCCGCACATCTTCCGCCCCGCGGATCAGGGACAGGAGGACACGCGGATGCTGGGCGTGGCCTTCGCCGGGCTGAAGATTTCGCCTGCGAGCACGTGATCAGGGTCCAGGTGGGATTGGAAAGGGCGGCGAGATGAAGCTGACTGTGGCACTGTGCACCTACAAGCGATACGACCTGCTTCGGCTTGCGATTGAATCCCTCACGCGGCAGACGCTTCCCCAGGACCAGTTCGAGGTTCTGGTGGTTGACAATTCGCCGGACCGCGATGGTTCGGGGCGGGAACAGCAGCAGTACGAGCATGTCGGCAATCTGCGCTGGGTGCATGAGGCCATTCCGGGCCTGTCGAATGCTCGCAACGTCGCCATGCGACTCGCCGATGCCCCGCTGATCGCCTATCTTGACGACGACGCCATCGCGGACCCTGTCTGGGCCGAAAGCCTCTGCCGCACCTTCGCCGAGTTCGGAGAGACCTGCCATGTCATCGGCGGCAAGGTGCGCCCCCTGTGGAGCGAGCCGCGCCCCGTCTGGCTGGCGGACGAGATGCTGGGCTATGTCTCGGTCGTGGACCATGGGGACGAGGCCCGCTTCCTGACCGATCAGGAATGGGTGGCGGGCGCGAACATCGCCTACCGCACCGAGGTGCTCCGCCGCTTCGGCGGGTTCGACGTCTCGCTCGGCCGTGTCGGCTCCGGCAGCAGCCTGATGTCCAACGAGGAAGTGGCGCTCACCGATCGGATCAAGGCGCATGGCGGGCGGGTGGTCTATGACCCGATCGCCGCGGTGGACCATCTGGTGGAGGCGGCCCGCCTGCGCCAATCCTGGTTCCGGCGGCGCGTCGCCTGGCAGGCGGTCTCCGACCGGGTCCGCGGCGCCGTCTCCAGCGAGGCGGTCGATGTCGAGCGGGCGTGGAACGACATCAAGGACTTCTTCCTGCACTGCCCGCCTTCGGAGCGGACCGTGCGCGCCCTGGCCTTGCAGCAGAACGACCCGGGCATGTTCCGCTGGCAGCTCGCCACCATCTACAACTTCACCTCCGTGATGCTGAGCGGCATGCACGAGGTCGATGATGAGTAAGCTCAGCCTGGCTGCCAAGAGCAAGTGGGCGGGGAAGAGCGTGCTGGTGGTGGCGCCGACGCCCACCTACCCGATCGACTTCGGAAACCGCCGGCGCATCTTCCAGGTCTGCCAGCGTTTGAAGAATCTTGGCGCTGCCATCACCTTTCTGCATTACCCCGGCGAGGCGGACTGGCGCGAGAGCGTCTCGTTGGAGGCGCAGCGCGCCATGATGGCGCAGTGGGACAACTACTACATCGCGCCAGTGACGCAGCCGCTGCACATGCCGCCGCAGCAGGGCGACTACCACACGATCGACGAGTGGTGGGATCCCGGCGTCGGCGACATGCTGAAGTGGATCTTCAGCACGCACAGCTTCGACGTCGTCATCGTCAACTACACCTGGCTTTCCAAGGCGCTCGAATTCGTGCCGGAAGGGCCGGTGAAGATCCTCGACACGCATGACCGCTTCTCCGGCCGCCGCGAGGTGCTGGAGAGCAACGGCATCGCGCCGGAATTCTTCTACACCACACCGGAGCAGGAAAAGATCGCGCTCGACCGCGCCGACGTGGTCTGGGCGATCAAGAAGGAAGAAGAGGACTTCTTCAAGTCCATCACCAGCCGGAAGGTGATGACGCTTCTGCATGCCGAGCCGGTCGTGCCGCGCCACACGCGCAAGCCCGGTCAGGTCATCGCCTTTGGCATGGTGGGTGCGCGCAACAACATCAACGTGCGGAACTTCACAGCCTTCCTCGAGGAAGCGCACAAGTTCCTGCGCAAGACGCTCCTACCCTGCGAGATCGTCATCGCCGGCACATGCTGCGATCTGCTCCAGGTTGACCACCTGCCCTTCGTGCGCCTGCTCGGCCGGGTTGAGACGATGGACGAGTTCTACGACTCAGTGGACGTCATCCTCGGGCCGATGTCCTTCTCGACCGGGCTGAAGATCAAGATCGGTGAGGCGCTGAGCTACGGCAAGGGCGTCATCGCGCATGCCCATTGCTTCGAGGGCTATGTCCCGACCCACCCTTTCCAGACCCTGCCCTCCTTCTGGGACATGATGCGGGCCTGCGCCGCCGTGGTGCGCGATCCCTCGCTGATCCAGGTGCTGGAGGAAGCCTCGCGGCAGTCCATGCACCACGCGGGCCAGCAGGTCGCCGAGACGCTGGAGGAAAGCCTCGGCCAGAACGTGCAGGTGGAGCCTGCGATGATCGTCGTCCTCCATGCGCAGGACGTGAATCTGCGCTCCCCGCTGCTCTATCACGCGCTTGAAGCAGCCGAGTACGTCGCCCACCAGTCGAAGGTCGGCTTCTACATCGATGGCCAGCCGGACAAGATGGACGCCAAGGCGGTCCGGCAGTTGCGGAAATGGGGCCAGATCATCTGCTCGCCGGCCACCGCGCAGGGGCTGGGCGGCAAGCTCGCCGCCACGATGGGCTCGCAGGGCGTCCCCGTCATGAGCTTCCGCAAGCTGCTGGATGCCGGGCACCATGGCCTCTGGTTCGCCTGCATTCCCGAGGGCATGGCGGGGCGGCGCAAGCGCCTCCCGATGCAGGCTGTGGCGCCGCTCGGGGTGCTGGCGCAGCGCGCCTCGGAAGCCGAGGTCATCCAGTTCGCGAAGCGCCTGACCGAGACCTTCGACAAGGTCGTGGCATCCGATACCGAGAATTCCCTCCTGCTCGCCTCGGCCGGGAAGCTGCCGCTAGGCCGCTACATCATCCCCTTCCTCTGGCGCGGCCATACCAGCGAGGCGATGCGCATCGTCACCGGGCAGGACCGGCGCATGGTCACGCTGCTCTCGCCCGTGCTCGAAAGCGAACAGTTGGAACTCCTGCTGGAGGTCTGCAGCCTGACGACGGACCGGCAGGTCGAGGTGGTGTACGACCAGCGTGCCAACACCCCTGCCCAACTGCTCGCGGTGCAGGAGGCGCATCGCAGCGTGACCTTCACGCCGCTGCAGGACTATGTCCGCACGGTGGAGAAGCGGCGCAGCGGTGCCTATCTGGCGGCCGAGATCGGCGAGAGCAGCGCCTTCACCTGCCTGCGGGAGATGATGCACCGCGGCTGCATTCCCCTTGTTCAGCTCTTCGTCTCAGGCCATGCCGCCATGTCGGAAGAGGAAGACGAGGTGCGCTGGCGTGAGGCCGGCACGCTTGCTTCGGCCGATCTGCTCGCCGATCTGCTGCTGGACTGGCAGAAGGTCGAGACGCTCAAGCAGCTTCGCATTGATCGCTACAGCTACATCAACGATGCGGGCTGGGCCTATATCTGGGATGTCGTACGCCGCCTCATGAAAGAGCGCCGAGCGGCGGCCGCATGATGGCACGACCGCCGGAGCCATACGCACATTGGAGAACGCTCTGATGGCTGAGAAACGTTCTGTGGCCTTCAATGATTGTATCGCTTGCATCTCCCACGCTAATGTCAACCAAGTTCTGAACGCCTCAAGATAGCAGGACAGCACCATGAAGCCCGACCCGATTGTTGAAGCCGGCGCTGTCCGCTTCGGAAATGCCCTGCCGCTTTCGCTGATCGCCGGCCCCTGTCAGCTCGAGAGCCGACAGCACGCGCTGGAGATGGCCTCGGCGCTTAAGGAGATGGCTTCTCGCCTTGGCATCGGTCTCGTCTACAAGACCAGCTTCGACAAAGCCAACCGCACCAGCGGCAAGGCCGCGCGCGGGCTTGGCCTGGAGGCCTCGCTGCCGATCTTCGCCGAGGTCCGCGAGAGCCTGGGCCTTCCGGTGCTGACCGATGTGCACCTGCCCGAGCAGTGCGCGCCGGTCGCCCAGGCGGTGGACATCCTGCAGATCCCGGCCTTCCTCTGCCGCCAGACCGACCTGCTGCTGGCCGCGGCGGCCACCGGCCGGGTGGTCAACGTCAAGAAGGGCCAGTTCCTGGCGCCCTGGGACATGGCCAATGTGGTGGACAAGCTCACCGGCTCCGGCAATCCGCATGTTCTGCTGACCGAGCGCGGCACCAGCTTCGGCTACAACACCCTGGTCTCGGACTTCCGCGGCCTGCCGATCATGGCCCGCACCGGCGCGCCGGTGATCTTCGACGCCACGCATTCCGTGCAGCAGCCGGGCGGCCTTGGCGGCAGCTCGGGCGGGCAGCGTGAATTCGTCCCCGTGCTGGCGCGCGCCGCGGTCGCGGTCGGCGTCGCCGGCCTGTTCATCGAGACGCACCAGGATCCGGACAAGGCCCCCTCGGACGGCCCGAACATGGTGCCGCTCAGCCAGTTCGAGGCGCTGTTGCGCGACCTTCTGGCGCTGGACCGGCTGACCAAGGCGCAGCACACGCCATGAACCCGGTTGTCCTGATCCCGGCCCGGCTGGCCGCCACCCGCCTGCCGAACAAGCCGCTCGCGGACATCCACGGCGAGCCGATGATCGTGCATGTCTGGCGCCGTGCGGTCGAGGCCGATGCCGCGCCGGTCTGGATCGCCACCGACACGCCCGCCATCGCCGAGGCGGTGCGGGCTGCCGGCGGCCAGGCGGTGATGACCGGGGCCGACCATCCCTCCGGCTCCGACCGCATCTTCGAGGCGCTCGGCCGCATCGATCCCGAGGGCCGCTTCGACACGGTGCTCAACGTGCAGGGCGACCTGCCCACCGTCACGCCCGCGACCCTGCGTGCCGCGCTCGTGCCGCTGGCGGATGCCGAGGTGGCGCTCGGCACCGCGGTGGCCGAGATCGTGCGGGAGGAGGAGCGGACCGCCTCCTCCGTGGTGAAGATGGTCGGCTCGCCACTCGGCGACGGGCGCTTCCGCGCGCTCTACTTCACCCGGGCCACCGCGCCCTGGGGCGAGGGACCGCTCTACCACCACATCGGCCTCTATGCCTGGCGGAGAGCGGCCCTGGCCCGCTTCGTCACCCTGCCCGCTTCGCCGCTGGAGCGGCGCGAGAAGCTGGAGCAGCTGCGCGCGCTGGAAGCCGGCATGCGCATCGATGCCATGCAGGTGGCCGAGGTGCCGCTGGGCGTGGACACCCCGGAGGACCTGGAGCGGGCGCGCGAGCTGCTGCGCAGGCACGCCCCGGCAGCCCACACTGCCTGACCCCGCAGCCGCGAGGACGAATACGCCATGGAGATGACTCTGACCGCCGGCGAGGCCACCCTGGTTTCAGCGCGGCGCACCCTGGAGCTGGAAGCCGAGGGCCTCGCGGCCCTGCGGCAGGCGCTGGATGGCCCGCTGGGCGAAAATTTCAACCGCGCGATCGCCGCTCTGTGCGCCGCCACCGGCCGCGTCATCGTCACGGGCATGGGCAAGTCCGGCCATGTCGGCCGCAAGATCGCGGCGACCTTCGCCTCGACCGGCACGCCGACCTACTTCGTTCATCCGGCCGAGGCCAGCCACGGCGATCTCGGCATGATCCAGGAGCAGGACGTGGTGCTCGCTCTCTCCTGGTCGGGCGAGGCGCCGGAACTGTCCGACATCGTCGCCTATACCCGGCGCTTCAAGGTGCCGCTGATCGCCATCACCGCGCGCTCCGCCAGTGCGCTCGGCAAGGCGGCCGACATTCCGCTGATCCTGCCCAGCATGCCGGAGGCCTGCCCGAACGGGCTGGCGCCCACCACCTCGACCACCATGCAGATGGCGATGGGCGATGCGCTGGCGGTGAGCCTGCTTTCGCTGCGCGGCTTCTCTGCGCAGGATTTCCGGCAGTTCCACCCCGGCGGCAAGCTCGGCGCGCAGCTGCGCACCGCGCGCGACCTGATGCATGGCGGCGCTGCCGTGCCCACGGTGCCGGAGGACGCCACCCTCTCCCAGGCGATCATGGAGATGACCAGCAAGCGCTTCGGCATCACCGCGGTGGTGGATGGCGAGGGCCGGCTGGCCGGCGTGATCACCGATGGCGACCTGCGCCGCGCCTTCGAGGGCGGTGGCTTCGTCGAGCGGCCGGTCAGCCAGATCATGACGCGCAATCCCCGCACCATCGCGCCCGAGGTGCTGGCGCCGCAGATCCTGGCGGACCTGAATCGCTCCGCCATCACCGCGATCTTCGTGGTGGAGAACGGCCGCCCGGTCGGCGTGCTCAACATCCACGACCTGCTGCGCGCCGGCGTGGCCT
>DATMFR010000047.1:0-60856 GCA_035556695.1 Roseomonas sp. | reverse complement strand
GGATGCTTCATGTGCAGGCGGCCATGGATGTAGAAGGCCGTCGCCTCCGGAATGCCCTCCCCAGCCACCACATTACCGTGGAAATCGCAGATCAGCAGGCGCGAAGCGGTGACTTCCGAGAAGGCCCAGCCATAGGGATTGACCAGGAAGAGGTCCTCCCGCCCCGGCACCATGGCCGAGAGGTGGTTGCAGATGCCTTCGTGCAGGCCCATGCGCGCCGCCATCCGGAAGCAGGCGGCGAGATCGACGCGTGCCTGGCGCACCGCCTCCTGATCCAGGTCGGAATTGCGCAGGATGGCGGGAGCACGCGGGGTGCCGAGGGCATGGGCCATGATGAACTCTCCTCCGGGCGGGGCCGAGATCCGCAGGCTTGCAGAGGCCCAGCCGGGCGGCAAGATGGCTACGGCTCTAGCAAGGGGATTTCCGATGTCGGGCACGAATCAGCGGATCGACGCCAAGCGCCTCTGGGACAGCCTGATGAGCATGGCGGAGATCGGCGCCACGCCAAAGGGCGGCGTGCGGCGCCTGACGCTGACCGAGGTGGACAAGGCCGGCCGCCAGCGCTTCACCGAATGGTGCGAGGCGCTTGGCCTGAAGGTCCGGGTGGACGCCATCGGCAACATGTTCGCCCGCCGCGAGGGGCGCGACCCTTCCCGCAAGCCCGTGCTGATGGGCAGCCACCTCGACAGCCAGCCCTCCGGCGGCAAGTTCGACGGCGCCCTCGGCGTGCTGGCCGGGCTGGAGGTGATGCGCACCCTGCACGACCTCAACATCCAGACCGAGGCGCCGATCGAGCTGGTCAACTGGACCGACGAGGAAGGCAGCCGCTTCGGCCATTCACTAATGGGCAGTGGTGTCTGGGCCGGGGTCTATACGCAGGACAAGGCCTACGGCCTGAAGGACGTGGACGGCGTGAGCGTCAGCGAGGCGCTCGATGCCATCGGCTACAAGGGGCCGGAACCCGCCAAGCCCTTTCCGGCCGACGCCTATTTCGAGCTGCACATCGAGCAGGGGCCGATCCTGGAGCGCGAGGGCAAGCAGATCGGCATCGTCACCGGGGCGCAGGCCCAGGTCTGGTACGACGCGGTGGTCACCGGCCAGGATTCGCATGCCGGCACCACCCCGCCCTCGGCCCGGCGCGACGCCCTGGTGGCCGCCGCGCGGGTGATCGAGCGGGTGGATGCCCTGATGCGCGAGCGCGGCGAGGATGGCCGCGGCACGGTCGGCTTCCTGCAGGTCGCCCCGAACAGCCGCAACGTGGTGCCGGGCGAGGTGCGCTTCTCCGTCGAGTTCCGCCACCCCGACAATGCGGTGATCGAGTCCCTCGCCCGCAGCTTCCCGGCCGCAGCCAAGGAGATCGTCGCCGCGAATGGCTGCGCCCTGGACCTGACGGAGCTGTTCCGCATCCCCATGCAGCCCTTCGACCCGGCCTGCGTGGACCTGGTGCGCCAGGGCGCGGCTCGGCTCGGCTTTTCGGCGCGGGAGATCGTCTCCGGCGCGGGGCATGACGCGGTCTATGTCGCCCGCAGCGTGCCAACGGCGATGATCTTCACCCCCTGCAAGGACGGCCTCTCCCACAACGAGGCGGAGAGCATCCTGCCCGAAGAGGCCTCGGCGGGTTGCCAGGTGCTGTTCGAGGCGGTGGTGGCACGCGCCAACCGCACGCTTTGATTTTTGTGGCGCCCCTGAATTCTCAGGGGCGCCACAAGCGTCAGGCGGCCTGGCGCTGCGTCCCGCCCAGCTCGGCGGCCAGGAAGGCCGCCAGCGCGCCCGGGCCGGAGCGCGGCGTGCCGGCCACGCCGGCGGCTTCCTCGGCGCCCGGATTGTAGTTGGTGTTGGTGTTGACGTCGTAGACCAGCACCTGCCCCTCCGGCGTGCGGATGAACTCGATGCCCGCGACATCGACGCCACTCTGCGCCAGGAAGCCCTCAAGCTGCGCGCGCAGCTCCGGCTCGATCCCCTCGCGCAGGATGTTGAAGCGCGGCGCCGGGGCAGCCGAGGCCGGCGTCTGGCCCACCGGGCAGAAGGCGTCCCCCGTGGCGCAAGCCTCGGCCGGGCAGAGCTCGAAGCCCGCCGTGGTGTCCACTTCCACCGCATAGACAAAGCGGCCGCCCACAAACTCGGCGCGGGTGATCACCGGCCGCGGCGCGCGAATGTACTCCTGCAGCAGCCAGATGCCATCGACCGGCGCCTCATCGGCCGGCGCGTCCTTGAGGTGCACGGCCAGCGCCTCGGCGGAGGCGAAGAGGCGCACGCCCAGGCCCTTGCCGCCCCGGTTCGGCTTCAGGATCACGGGGCCAGTGCCGAAATGGCGGCGCGCCGCCTCGATCACGGCCTCGGCCTCGTCATGCACCATCACGGTGCGGGGGACGCGCAGTCCGGCCCGCTCCAGCGCGGCGTACTGGCGGACCTTGCTGATCTCCAGGTCCAGCGCCGGAGAGCCGTTCACCACCCGGCGGCCATGCCGCGCCAGCCAGGCGAGCACGCCCGCCGTCAGCTCCGCCGCGTAGCGATGGCCGCGGGTGTGCGAGGAGGCACTCATGCGGTTGTAGAAAACACCCTCCGGCGGCGGCTGCGAGAGGTCGAAGGTGCCGCGGGAAAGGTCCAGCTCCGCCCAGGGGAGGCCGATCTGGTCGAAGGCCTGGGCCAAAGGCGGCAACCACGTGGGGTTCTCGTGGATAACGTAGACCTTCGACATCGGAGCATCCCTGCGCTGGCGTTATATACGGGCGCATTATGTGTGAATCCCAAATTCACGCGCAAGATGCCCCGCTTCACAGGGAGGCGCAGATTCTCGACCTCGCCGCCGGGTGCCGAGGCGGCGCAAGGAGATTTCCGCGAAGATGAATCGTGATTTTCTGCGATGACGAGACGCTTCGGTGGCCGGCGCCGCCGTGCAGCCGACGCAGGTCGTCCCCCCACCGGCGCAGAGGCGCAGCATGGGTGATCTTTGGAAGCGCAAAATGTCGCGAAGGAGGAGATTGGTAGCGGCGGGCGGACTTGAACCGCCGACCCCGGCATTATGAGTGCCGTGCTCTAACCAGCTGAGCTACACCGCCAAAAAGGAACCAACCAACTGGGAGCCGCCGTTTAGGCGGCACGGCCGGCGCTGTCAACTGGCTCCGACATGCGCCGGATAAATCCGCCGCCGAGCACGCGGTCGCCATCATAGAGCACGCAGCCCTGCCCTGGCGCGGCAATGGCCGGCTCGGCGAGCACAACGCGAAGCCGCGCCTTCTCGGCATCCCAAACCACTGTGGCAGGCTGCGGCACTTCACGGGCGCGCAGCTTCACCGTGCAGGCCAACGGCGCCTCCGGCGGGGCAATCAGCCAGTTCACCTCCTCGACCAGCACCTCGGGCGAGGAAAGCTGCGGGCGCGGCGCCACGACGATCCGCCGGCGCGGCGCGTCCACGGCCGCGACATAGAGCGGCTGCCCGCCCTCATCCCGCGAGGCGGTGCCCAGTCCGCGCCCCTGCCCCACGGTGAAGCGCGCGATTCCCTGGTGCTCGCCGAGCACGCGCCCTTCCGCATCCTCGATGGTGCCGGGCTCGGCCGCCTCTGGGCGCAGGCGCGTGACGAGTTCGTGGTAGTTGCCCTGCGGGACGAAGCAGATGTCCTGGCTATCCGGCTTCTCGGCCACAGCCAGCCCGAGCCGTACCGCCTCCGCCCGCACCTCCGCCTTGGAAGCGTAGCCGCCCAGCGGAAAATGGCTGAAGGCAAGCTGCTCCGGCGTGGTCGCGAAGAGGAAGTAGGACTGGTCGCGCGTCAGATCGGCCGCGCGGCGGAGCTCCGGCCCGGCCGGCCCCTCGACGCGCCGGACATAATGCCCTGTCGCCAGACCCTCCGCGCCCAGGTCGCGGGCCAACTGCACGAGATCCTGGAACTTGACCGTCTGGTTGCAGCGGACGCAGGGGATCGGCGTTTCGCCGCGGGCATAGGTTTCGGCGAAGTCGTCGATCACCGCCTGACGGAAGCGCGTCTCACGGTCGAGGACGTAGTGCGGGATGCCCAGGCGGTCGGCCACGTCGCGGGCATCATGGATGTCCTGCCCGGCGCAGCAGGCGCCTTTCTTCTGCACGGCGGCGCCATGGTCGTAGAGCTGCAGCGTGGCGCCGATCACCTCATGGCCCTGCTCCTTCAGGAGCCCGGCGACCACCGAGGAGTCCACTCCGCCCGACATGGCGACCAGTACCCTCATCGCGCCGCGTCCAGTCCCATCTGCCAGAAGGCGGCCTCAAGCCGCGCCGCCTCGGAGAAGGTGGCGGCCAGGGTCCGAAAGCGCGCCTCGCCGCCATGCGTCACGCCGAGCATATCCAGCCGCTCGGCCGCGCCGCGCGCCAAGGCTTGGTACTCGGGGCTGGAATAGGCGGCGATCCAGCTTTCGTACGGGTTCCCTTCGCGGCGCCGCCGGGGATGCGCATCGATCCGCCGCGCCACCTCGCCATAGCCCACGGTGCAGGGCGCGAGCGCCACTTCCAGGTCCAGGATGTCACCGGCCATGCCGCGGTCCAGCACCCAGCGGGTATAGGCGACCGTCTCCGGCGCCTCAGTGGTTGCCAGCACGTCGGTCTCGGACATGCCCCATTCGGCGCAATAGGCGAGATGCATGTTCATCTCGGCCAGCAGCGCGTTCAGCGCACCGGCCTTGCCGCGCAGCGCCTCCAGGCTTTCCGCCTTGAAGGCGGCGAGCGCCTTGGCGCGCGCGAAGTGGATCAGGAACAGCCAGTCCTGCACGAGATAACGCCGGAAGGCAGCGAGCGGCAGGGTGCCGTCAGCCAGCCCCTGCACGAAGGGATGCCAGCAATAGGCATCCCACCGCTCCTCGGCGGCATGGCGCAGCCGGTGGAACAACCCGTCCGGCGAGCCGTAGGGCGCGGGGAACATGCCCTGCTCAGCCGCCGGCGTTGCGGGTGCCGGCGGGGAGCTTCACCACCAGCCCGTCCAACTCCTCGGTCATGATGATCTGGCAGCCGAGGCGGGAGGTCTCCTGCAGATCGAAGGCGAGGTCGAGCATGTCCTCCTCGTCCTCGGTCGGCTCCTCCAGCTTCTTGAACCAGCCGCCATCCACGATGACATGGCAGGTCGAGCAGGCCAGGCTGCCCTCGCAGGCGCCCTCGATGTCCACGCCGTGGCGGTGCGCGATCTCCAGCACGGACAGGCCGAGCGGGGCCTCGACTTCGCGGCGCGTTCCATCGCGCTCGATGAAGGTCATCTTCGGCATCGCCGTACGTCTACTCCGCCGCGTCTCGGGTTTCGGAAAGGGCCTGGCGCCAGGCATCGGCCAACATGGCCGCGGCGCGGTCCGCATCGGCGGGCGAAGTAAAGCGCCCGATGCCGATCCGCAAGGTCGCGGCCGCATCCGCGTCCGAAAGGCCGATGGCGCGCAGCACGTAGGACGGCTCGATCTCGGCCGAGGAACAGGCGGAGCCGGTGGAGACGCAGAGGTCGCCGAGCCGCGCCAGCATGGCCTGCGCGGTGACGCCGCCGGGGAAGGTCACGTTGAGGTTGCCGGTCACGCGGCGCTCGGGGTCGCCATTCACCCGCAGGCCCGGCACGGCGGCAGAGAGCGCCTCCAGCAGTCGGTCGCGCTGCCCGGCGATGCGGCCCGAATCCAGCATCCCCTCGGACGCCGCGATGCGCGCGGCCTCGCCAAAGCCGACCAGCAGCGGCGCCGGCAGCGTGCCGGAGCGCAGCCCCCGCTCCTGCCCGCCGCCCGAGAAGAGCGGCGCCAGCCGCACGCGCGGCCGGCGGCGGACATAGAGCGCGCCCACCCCCTTTGGCCCGTAGATCTTGTGACCGGAGAGCGACATCAGGTCGATCGGCACGGCGCCGACATCGAGCGGCACGCGCCCGGCGGCCTGCGCCGCATCGGTATGGAACAGCGCGCCCGCTTCCTTGGCGATGGCGGCCAGCGTGGCGAGGTCCTGCACCACGCCGATCTCGTTGTTCACCGCCATGACCGAGACCAGCAGCGCCGGCGCCTCCGCCAGGGCCTGCCGCAGCGCCTCGGGGTCCAGCAGCCCGTTGGCCCGGACCGGCAGGAAGACCGGCTCGAAGCCTTCCGCAGCCAGGTCCCGCGCGCTTTCCAGGACGCATTTATGCTCGGTGCAGACCGTCACGATCCGGCGACGCGTGTCGCCCTGACCGGCGGCGAAGCGCGCAGCCCCCTTGATAGCCAGGTTGTTCGCCTCCGTGGCGCCGGAGGTGAAGATGATCTCCCGCGCCTCCGCCCCGATCAGCGCGGCGACCTGGCGACGGGCTTCCTCCACCGCCTCCTCGGCCGCGCGGCCGAGCGCGTGCTCGACACTGTGGGGGTTGGCGAAGTTTTCCTCCCACCACGGCCGCATGGCCGCGAGCACGCGCGGATCGAGTGGCGTGGTGGCGTGGTTGTCGAGGTAGATCGGTCGGTTCGAGGCGGCCATGCGGCGAATATGGTCCCTGCTCGTGCCCAGCGGAAGGCGAAAGCCCGGCTCAGCGGCCAAGCCGTTGCCGCATGGCACCATAGGCGGCGAGAAAGCGTTCGGCCGCATCCTCCGGCGCATTCCAGGGCAGCGAGACACGGATGGCGCAGCCGGCATCCGCTCCGAGCCCCATGGCCTGCAGCACCGGGCTCACGCTTACCTTGCCGGAGGAGCAGGCCGAGCCGGCCGAAACCTGCACGCCCGCCAGATCCAGCGCGATCACCTGGGTCTCCGCCGGGACGCTAGGCAGCAGCAGGCAGGCGGTGTTCGGCAGGCGCGGCGCTTCGGCGCCGACCACCGTCGCTCCGGCTCCGGCCTCGATGGCGTCCCGCAAAACCGCGAGCCGTCTGCCTTCCGCTAAATCCAGCGCCGCCACGGCGGCCGCGAGACCGGCGATCGCTGGAAGCGCCTCCGTCCCGCCGCGACGCCCGCGCTCCTGTCCTCCGCCGGGTAACAGGGCAGCCACGTCCAGCCCTGGGCGCAGCAGCAGCGCCCCGGCGCCCTTGGGCCCGCCGAGCTTGTGCGCCGAAATGGCCATCGAGTCCGCGCCGAGCGCGGCCAGGTCGAGCGGCAGGCGGCCCGCGGACTGCACCGCATCCACGTGCAGCAGCGCCTCGTGCACGCGGCAGATCCGGAGGACCTCCTCCAGGGGGTGCAGCACCCCCGTCTCGTTGTTGGAGGCCATCAGGCAGACCAGCGCACCGGGCGCCTCCGCCAGCGCCGCCGCCAAGGCGGCAAGATCGATCCGCCCATCACGTCTCACGGGCAGGAGGGTGATGTCCGGCGCAGCGCGGAGAATGGCAGGATGCTCCGTTGCTCCCGCCAGGATGCGGCGGCCGCGCCCAAGGCCGTGAAGGGCCAGCGCGTTGGCTTCCGTCGCGCCCGAGGTGAAGACCACGTCGCGCGGGCGCGCCCCGAAGCGTTCGGCAAGGCGCGCGCGTGCCTGTTCCAGAACCTGCCGCGCCGCCCGTCCTGCGCCATGGACGGAAGAAGGGTTGCCGATCAGGTCCAGCGCCTCCAGCGCGGCCTGCCGGGCCGCCGGCCGCAGCGGCTCGGTGGCATTGGCGTCGAGGTAGAGCGGGGTCATGGGAGGGTGCGGGGCGGCAGGGCGCGGCCACAGACGCGGCCTTCCACCACATCGGCCAGGGAAATATGGCAGAGGAACAGGCTGATCTGCGCGCCCAGCTCGTCCCAGAGGTCATGCGTCAGGCAGCGTTCGCCCGCGAGGCACCCAGGCGTGCCCTCGCCGCAGCGGGTGGCGACGATCGGCTCGTCCACGGCCTCGATGATGGCGCCGATGCTGATGGCCTCCGCGGGCTTCGCAAGCCGGTAGCCACCTCCAGGGCCCCGGGCCGAGGCGACCAGGCCGGCCCGCCGCAGCCGGGCGAACAACTGCTCAAGATAAGCGACCGAAAGCAGTTGCGCCTGCGCGATCTCGCCGAGGCTGACGGGACGTCCCCCCGCCACCTCCGTACGCCGCGCCAGCTTTGCGCTTGACGCAACGCTGCCATCCCCTTCCTCTGGGTCTCGCATCCGGACGGCCAACTCGACAAGGGCCATCACCGCATAGCGCCCGCGCGTGGATAAGCGCATCGCTCAGCTTTTCCATCTTGCCGCGAAGGTGCGGCCAGCAGGGCGTCCAATGATGTAAAACTGCGCCCGGATAAGGGCCATGCCATGAATCCGTTATGAAAGCGGCGCTCAAATGCTTATATTGGTCGCGTCGCGGGGAGCGGAAGCCTGCCCCGGGACGACAAGGGCATGATGGGAGCCATGCAGCGCGGCGGTCCGCCGTGCCGGTCGAACGCTATTGATCCCGACCGGCGCGGTCAACCATTCGGCGGCTTCAAGCCGCCTGCATGTCGGTCTCATGGCGTCTTTCAGGGCGCACCCTGGCCGGCCCGGTTACGCCTCCGCAGGCACATCCGGGTCATCATGGCTTCCCAACCGGGCGCTGCCGCGCCCACCGCACTGGATGCAAGGGGACGATGCCTGAAGTGATGTTCGCCGGGCCGGATGGCCGGCTCGAGGGTCGTTACCACCACGCGAAGCAGCCCAATGCCCCCGTGGCGCTGGTCCTGCATCCTCACCCGCTACATGGCGGGACGATGAACAACCGGGTGGTGCATGCGCTTTATACGCGCTTCCAGAACATGGGTTTCTCCACCCTGCGCTTCAACTTCAGGGGTGTCGGGCGGAGCCAGGGGCGCTATGACGGCGGTATTGGCGAGATCTCGGACGCCGCGGCGGCCCTCGACTTCCTGCAGGCGGTGAACCCCAACGCCTCCATGCTCTGGGTCGCTGGCTACTCCTTCGGCGCCTATGTCGGCATGCAGTTGCTGATGCGCCGGCCGGAGATGGGCGGCTTCGTCTCCATCGCGCTGCCCGCCAGCCACTACGATTTCGGCTTCCTTGCGCCCTGCCCCTGCTCGGGCCTGATCCTGCATGGCGCCGAGGACGAGCTGGTGCCGGAGAACTCCGTCCGCAAGCTGGTGGACAAGCTGAACACGCAGCGCGGCATTGCCATCGACTACCGCGTCCAGGAAGGCGCGGGCCACGTCTTCACCGCCGACCAGACCGAGAAGGTCGCCGATGCGGCGGAGGACCATGTGCACACCATGCTGAACCGCACCCGGATGGCCATGGCGGCCGACTGAACGCCCTGGCTGCTCACGTGAAAAAGGGGCCGGACGGCAGAAGCCTGTCCGGCCCCTTTTTCGTGGCGGGCGCCGTTAACCGACGGTCAGGCGCCCCCCCGTCAGCGCCTTCGGCGCGCCGGTCGTGCCGGGATAGGTGAGCGGCAGGCCACGCAGCACCCGCGCCGCCAGGATGCCGAATGCCTGAGCCTCCAGCGCGTCGCCATCCCAGCCCGCCACCTCCACCGGGCGCACCGGCTCGGGCAGCGCGCAGGCCAGCGCCCGCATCAGCGCCGGGTTCCGGCGCCCGCCACCGCCCACCAGCCATTGCACCGGCGGCTCCGGGAAGTGCCGCGCCGCCGCGGCCACGGCACAGGCGCAGAAAGCGACCAGCGTCGCCGCGCCATCGGCGGGGGAAAGCTCCGCCGCTCCGGCATCGCGCAGCGCCCGGTCGAAATCGAGCCGGTCCAGCGATTTCGGCGGCGGCGCCTGCAGATAGGGGTGCGCCAAGAGGTGGGCCATGACCGCGCCATCCGGCAGGCCGGCCAGCGCCAGGCGGCCATCCTTGTCGTAGTCGGCGCCCGTCGAGCGCCGGGCCCAGTCGTCCAGGGGACCGTTGGCGGGACCGGTATCGAAGGCCATCAGCCGGTGGTCGCTGCCGATCCAGGTGACGTTGCCCACTCCGCCGAGGTTCAGGATGACCAGCGGCTTCGGCAGTTGCGCCGCCATCACGGCATGGGCGATCGGCACCAGCGGTGCCCCCTGCCCGCCCGCGGCGACATCCGCGCTGCGAAAGTCATAGGCCACGCGGGTGCCGGTGGCCTGCGCCAGCAGCCCGGCATCGCCGATCTGCCAGGTCCGGCCCTCGCCGGGCTTGCCGGCCTTCGGGCGGTGCAGGATCGTCTGGCCGTGGAAGCCGATCAGGTCGGCCTCCAGGCCGAGCTTGATCACCGCCTCGACATGCCGCTCCGTCAGGCGGCGTTCGCAGTCCTTGAGGAAGGGATCGTTCGGCGGCAGCGCCTCGGCGAGGTCCAGCAGCTTGCGCAGGTCTCTCCGCAGTTCCGCGTCATAAGGCAGGGTGAGGCTTGGCCCGACCCGTCCGATCCGGTCTCCATCCGTCTCCAACCACGCGGCATCCACGCCATCCAGCGAGGTGCCACTCATCAGCCCAATGGTTCGCAGCATCCGCACACTGTGCTAGGGGCGGAGCCCGGGGGGAAGCCCCCGCCCAGAAGCGGATACGGACGACGATGGACGAATTCCTGCACATCGCGCATGAGCGCGGCTACATCCACCAGGTGACGGACGAGGCGGCGCTGGCCGCACGGATGAAGCAGGGCGTCCTTCCAGCCTATATCGGCTTCGACTGCACGGCGGACAGCCTGCATGTCGGCAGCCTCATGCAGATCATGATCCTTCGCCTGCTGCAGCGCACTGGTCACAAGCCCGTGGTGCTGATGGGCGGCGGTACCAGCAAGGTGGGCGACCCCTCCTTCCGCGACGAGGCCCGCCCGCTGCTGACCGACGAGCAGATCGA
Source organism: Roseomonas sp. (assembly GCA_035556695.1). Classification (GTDB taxonomy): domain Bacteria; phylum Pseudomonadota; class Alphaproteobacteria; order Acetobacterales; family Acetobacteraceae; genus Pseudoroseomonas. The sequence goes on along the minus strand of DATMFR010000047.1, from coordinate 50,220 downwards.
GATCAACAAGGCCGGCATCCGCAAGGTCTTCGACGCCTTCCTGAACTTCGGCTCCGGCCCCACCGACGCGATGATGGTGGACAACGCCGAGTGGCTGGACAAGCTGCTCTACATCCCATTCCTGCGTGAGGTTGGGCGCTACTTCAGCGTCAACCGCATGCTCTCCATGGAAAGCGTGAAGCAGCGGCTGGAGCGGGAGCAGTCCTTCTCCTTCCTCGAATTCAACTACATGCTTCTGCAAGGCTATGACTTCCTGGAGCTGTTCCGCCGGCACGGCGTCGGCCTGCAGCTCGGCGGCTCGGACCAGTGGGGCAACATCATCATGGGCGCCGATCTCGTGCGCCGGATGGAGGGCAAGGAGGCCTTCGGCGTCACCACTCCGCTGCTGACCACCGCCTCCGGCGCCAAGATGGGCAAGACCGCTGCCGGCGCCGTCTGGCTCAATGCCGAGAAGCTTTCGCCCTATGACTACTGGCAGTTCTGGCGCAATGCCGAGGATGCGGATGTCGGCCGTTTCCTGGCGCTGTTCACCGAGCTGCCGATGGACGAGGTGCGGCGGCTCGGCGCGCTGGCCGGCGCCGAGGTGAACGAGGCCAAGAAGGTGCTCGCCACCGAGGCGACCGCCCTTCTGCACGGCCGCGCCGCCGCCGAGCAGGCCGCCGAGACCGCCCGCCGCGCCTTCGAGGAGGGCCAGGCCGCCGAGACCTTGCCGACCATCAGCGCCGTCCTGCCGGCCCCGCTGATCGACCTCGCCGTGCAGGCGGGCTTCGCCGGCAGCAAAGGCGAGGCGCGCCGCCTCGTCCGCCAGAACGGCCTGCGGCTGAACGACGAGGCAGTGAGCGACGAAACCCGCAGCGTCACCGAGGCGGACCTGCGCGACGGCGCGGCGAAGCTCTCCGCCGGCCGCAAGCGGCATGTGCTGATCCGTCCGGCGGGCTGAGCGGCGGCTGGCGGAAGCGGGGCGGAGGGGGCATCCTGCCGGTCGCCCCGGAGCCGACCATGCTGCGCCTCGCCCTTCCCCTTTGTCTCTTGCTCGGTGCCTGCGCCGGCTGCCCGGCCGGCCAGACCACCGCCACCGTCGCCGAGCTGTTCTTCGGCCGATCCATGCCCAATGGCGCCACCGTCAGCGAGGCGGAGTGGAACGCCTTCCTGGCCGATACCGTGACGCCCGCCTTCCCTGACGGCCTCACCGTGCAGGACGCGCAGGGCCAGTGGCGCGATGCCACAGGGCAGGTGGTGCGGGAGCCGGTAAAGCGTCTGCTCCTGGTCCTTCCGGATACGCCCGCCGAGAGCGCCGCCGCCAGGCTGGCGCCGCTGGCCGAGGCCTATCGCGCCCGCTTCCGGCAGGAGAGCGTGCTGCGGCTCCAGCATACGGCCTGCGCGACCTTCTGACCTCAGCGAGCCGGTGGTGGCTGCGCCGTCTCCGCCCCGCCTCCGAACAGCCCGCGCAGGAAGCCCGGCGTCAGCGCCGCCAGCGGGTTCACCGTCACCGCCGGATCCTGGATCGGGCCGCGCATGTGCCAAGTGGCGGCGAAGAGGCCGCCGCCCCGTTCCGGGCTGAACAGCCGGCCGACCAGGGGGATCTGCCCCAGCAGCGAATTGAGCGCATAGGCCGGGACGATGGTGCCTTCCAGGTCCATGGTGCGCTTGCGCCGGAGAATGGTGCCCTTGGCCGTCACGCCCAGCGACGCGGAGAAGGCACGCGCCTCCCCCAGGGCCAGTGCCTCGGGTGTCAGCGTGAAGGGGGCGACGAGGCGCGAGAAACTCAGGCCCGGCCCTCGTACCGCATCCACCACGCCGTAGACCGTCAGCGCCTGCAGCAGCTTGCCGATGCCGGCGGCCTCCCGGAAGGTGAAGTCCGACATCTCGGCCGTGCCACTCAGCGCGGCTCCGGGCGCATTGCCGCTCCAGTGGCCGTTCACCGTCAGCTTACCGCCCTGCACCTGCCGCAGCACGTCGAAGGCCTGCAGAAGGGCGCCGGCATCCTCCGCGTTCAGTTGCAGGTCGCGACCCTGCCCACGCGGCACGATGGTCAGGTCGAACCCGCCATTCGAGCCTGCCTGGCCAGAAAAGCGGGCCTCCCGCAGCACGCCTTGCCGGTCCGCTGCGGCGCGTCCCTGCACGGCGGAGAGGCTCCGCCCCTCGCCCAGCAGCACGCGGTCGAAGTGGCCGTCCAGGATCACTGGCGCGCCATCGGCGGAGGCTGCGTCGCCCTTATCGTCCGGCTCTGCCAGCAGCGGTCCGAGGTCCAGCGCCGGGCCGGAAAGGCGGAAGCGCCAGGGGGCATCCGGCTGCACGGGGGGTCGCATCTCCGCGGCGAAACGGCTCGCGAAAATGCGGGCTTCGGCGAGATCGACCCGGTCCAGCCTGCTCTGGGCGCCGAAGGTCACCTGGCCGCGCGCCAGCAGGTCCGGCGCCTCCACGCGGAAGCTCTCCACGGCGCTGATTGCATCGCCCACCACCCGCAACTCGGCCTGGGCGGAAGCCGCCGGGCCGGGCGGCTTCCGCCAGGCGAGCGCTGAGAGGCTCATGCGGCTGTCCTTCAGATCCCCGGCGAGGCGGACCCGCATCTGGCCATCACGCCGCTTCTCCATCACCGCCTGGACCCCGACCGGGCCTTCAACAAACCCATCAAGGTCAAGGCCGAATTCCTTGATTCTAGAGGCGTCAGGCCGGGCGTCCGCACGGATTCGCTCCACCACCTGCGTGGCTGCGCCGGGGCGGAAATCCATCTCCACCGCGAGCTGCGCCGGGATACCGTCCAGCTGTGCGTCACCGGTAACGCGCAGGCGGCTGTTGTCCACCGCCAGCGTGGCCGTGCCGCGGTCAAGCGATTTGCCCATGACGACGTCGCCAAGGTGAAGCTGCGCGAGCTGCGCCTGGACATTCACCTGCAACACCTCCGAGGGAATGTCCTCCAGCAGCGGGAAGCTCAGGTGCAAACGGCCGTCGAGCTGGCCGCCTGGGTCCTTCAGGTCCAGCGGGCGCCGCTCGAACAGCTTCAGGCGCGGGTGCTTGATCAGGTTCACCGCCTGGGCCACCGGACCACGCAGCCGGGCGTCGATGTCCGCCTGCTCGTCATGCGTGTCGAGGGCGGAGAAGCGGATGGTGGCGCCGGGGCTGGTGAGGGCGGTGCCGGACTGGCGGGCCGACCCGACCTGCAGCGTGATCTCCTTCAGGCCAAACTGCGCCGTGGCCTCCACCTCCTCAAGCGGCGCGATGGGGCGCAGCCAGTGCACCACCCCGTTCTGCAGCTTCAGCGTCCCCTGGAGGTCGGTGACGTGCAGACCGGAAAGGTCGGCGGCGGACTCTGCGCGCAGGGCGAAGCGCCCGTCCCGGAAGGTGCCGGCGGTGACGTTCTCCACGACCCACTTGCGGGCGCCGTGAACAATGTCCGGCGGCCAATAGGTGCCAAGCTGGCCGGCGGAGAGCTGGTCGAGGTTCAGATCCAGGCTGGCGAACCAGCGATCGTCGCGCAGCGCGGCCTCCCCCGAGGCGGTCAGCACCGGCGCCGGTGCGGCCGCGGCAGCTCCCGCGCTGGTGGCCAGCGCCACGCGCAGCCGGCTGAGTTGCAACGCTGTCGGCGTTCCGCTGGCTGTCAGGTCCAGCGCGGCGAAGGCAAGCCGATGGCTGCCGGCCCGGAAGCTGCCTGGCCCGGCCTTCAGCGACAGGCCCAGGCGCGGAATGGCCTGCGCGTTGCCGGCATCGAAGCGTCCTGCAACCTCCAGCGCCACCGATCCGTCGAAGAGAGCAAGCGGTGCCAGGGCCGGCAGCAGGGTGGCAAGCCGGGCCGGCTCCAGGCCCGGTAGGGAGAACGTGCCCTCCAGCACCGGGCCGTCCCCCTTGATGCTGCCGGCAATGCGGACCGGGACTGTAGGTCCTGTCCCCGGAAGCCGGAGGGCGGCCTCTCCCTCGCCCTCCACCCTGTCGCCCCCGGCGCTGCGCCGCAGCGCCAGCGAGACGTCCTCCAGCCGCCAAGTCAGGCCGAGCTGGCGGTCCAGGATTGTGAGCTGCCCGTCCGCGATGTCGATCCACCGAAGGACGCCCAGAGGAGTGTCGCGGGCCTCGCGGCTGAGCAGGCGCCGCAGGATAAGGCCGCCTTCCTGGTCTGGGTTCGGGTCCGGCGAAGACGGGGCAGCGGAGGGACGGCCCATCGCCAGCGAGAGGCTGCCGTCCGCGGCACGCTCCAGCACGATGCGGGGATGCTGGAGCGCCACGGTGATCGGCGCCACCTCGCCGCGCAGCAGCCAGCCGGAGGACAGGGTGACGACGGCATCCGGCAGCGTCTGCCGCACCGCACCCGTCGGGTCCCGCAGCTGAATGCCGCTGATGCGCAGTTCGAGCGGAGAACGGTGCCCTTCGTGGTAGCCGGCCCAGGCCAGGGCGACGTCGCCAACCTGCAGTCCCGGCGCCAGCGATTCCACGACGCCGCTGCGCATCAGCATGTCCGCCACCGCGTGGAGGTGCAGCGGTCCCTGCGCCAGCCGCCAGGCCAGCGCGGCCGCGCCCAGACCGGCGATCAGGGCAAGCGCCAGCACGGCGCGGCCCAGAAGTCGCCCGCATCGGAGGGCTTGACGGCTCAGGCGGTGCATGAGTTCGCTGGCCGGTCATGAGCGACATCCAGCGCCGTCCGCCCCCTCCCTTCGACGCCGCCGCCGCGCGGCACCTGATCGACGCCTTCGCCCAGCGCGGCGCGGCCGAACAGGCCTATGCCGCCTCGGCCGAGGGGCAGGCGCTGCTCGGCGCCCTCGGCGGCCACAGCCTCTACCTGGCCGAGCTGGCCGAGCAGGAGAGCGCCACGCTCCTGCGCTTCGCCACGCGGGGCCCGGACACCGCCTTCGACCTGGCCCTGGACCCGCTCTGCCGTGCCGACCCGGACGCCGCGCGTTCCGCCGTGGCCGCGCTGCTGCGCCAGGCCAAGCGGCAGGCGGCCCTGGTCATCGCCGCCGCCGACCTCTCGGGGCTCTGGCCGCTGGACCGGATCACCGGCGCCTTGTCCGCCCTGGCCGAGGCCGCGATCGACTACGCCTGCGCCCATCTGCTGCGCGAGGCGGCCGGACGGGGAGAGTTGCGGCTGCCGCGCGCCAGCGCGCGTGACCCGCGCGCGGTCGCCCGCGGCTCGGGTCTGGCCATCCTCGGCATGGGCAAGCTGGGCGGACGCGAACTCAACTACTCCTCCGACATCGACCTGATGGTGCTCTACGAGCCGACCGCCGCAGTCTACCACGCCGAGCGGGCGAGCGCGCTCTATGTCCGCATCGCGCGCGATCTCGTGCGGCTGATGGAGGAGCGCACCGCTGCTGGCTATGTCTTCCGCACCGATCTGCGGCTGCGCCCGGATCCTGCCGCCACGCCGCTCGCCGTCAGCATTCCGACTGCCATCTCCTACTACGAATCGCTCGGGCAGAACTGGGAACGGGCGGCGATGATCAAGGCGCGCCCCGTGGGTGGCGACCGGGCGCTGGGCGACCACTTCCTCACCGAGATCCGCCCCTTCGTCTGGCGGCGGCACCTCGACTTCGCGATGATCGCCGACATCCACTCCATCAAGCGGCAGATCCACGCCGCCCATGGCGCGCGCGGTGCCCATGCCCAGGTGAAGGTGGCCGGGCACGACGTGAAGCTCGGCCGCGGCGGCATCCGCGAGATCGAGTTCACGACGCAGGTGCTGCAACTCATCTGGGCCGGGCGCGACCCCACGCTGCGTGATCCGACCACGCTCGGCGCGCTCGCCGCGTTGGCCGGCGCCGGGCGGCTCGACCGTCGGGCCGCCGTCGACCTCGCCGACGCCTATAGCTTCCTGCGCGACGTCGAGCACCGCCTGCAGATGGTGGCCGACCGCCAGACCCAGCGCCTGCCGGAGGACGAGGAAGGCTTGGCGCGCATCGCCAGCTTCATGGGCTTCGCCGATACCGCCAGCTTCAGCACCGCCCTCACCGGCCACCTCAACCGCGTCGAGCAGCATTACGCGCAGATGTTCGAGCGTGAGCCGGCGCTCAGCGCGCCGGGCATCGAGGGGCAGCCCGAGGGCAGCCTGGTTTTCACCGGCTCTCAGGACGACCCGGAAACCTTGAGCACCCTCTCGGCGATGGGCTTCGCCAATCCCACCCATGTGGCGGGGCTGGTGCGCGGCTGGCACCATGGCCGCACCCGCTCCACCCGCAGCGAGCGGGCACGCGAGCTGCTCACCCTGCTGATGCCAGCGCTGCTCGCCGCCTTCGCCGCGCAGCGCGAGCCGGATGCCGCCTTGGCGCGGTTCGACAGCATTCTGTCGCGGCTGCCCGCCAGCGTGCACATGCTCTCGCTGTTCCAGCGCAACCCCGCCCTGCTGCGGCGGGTCGCCGGCATCCTCGGTGCGGCGCCCGCGCTGGCCAATCACCTGGCGCATACGCCCGGCTCCCTGGACGGGCTGCTTGCCGGCAGCGGTCCCGGCAGCGCGGCCGCGGTGTTGCCGGCACTGCTGAAGTCGGCCCGGCACTTCGAGGAGGCGCTGGAAGGCGCCCGCCGGCTGGTGACCGAGGGCAAGTTCGAGATCGACGCCGCCGCCCTGGAAGGGGCGCTGGATGCCGATGCCGCCGGCTTCGCCCGCAGCGATCTGGCCGATTCCGCCATCGGCAACCTGCTGCCGCATGTCACCGGGGATTTCGCCGAGAGATTCGGCAAGGTGAAGGGGGGCGCCTTCGCCGTGGTGGCGCTGGGCAAGCTCGGCGGGCGGGAGATGCTGCCAGGCTCCGACCTCGACCTGGTACTGATCTACGATCACCCGGAGGACGCGGAGGAAAGCCGCGGCGGCCGTCGCGCCCTGCCGCCCAGCGTCTATTTCGGCCGGCTGGCGCAGCAGGTGGTGGCTGCCATCACCACTCCGGGAGCGGAGGGCAAGCTCTACGAGGTGGACATGCGCCTGCGCCCCTCGGGCAACAAAGGGCCGGTCGCCACCTCCCTTTCCAGCTTCACGCGCTACCATGCGGAGAGTGCCTGGACCTGGGAGCGCATGGCCCTCACCCGTGCCCGCTGCGTGGCAGGGCCGCCCGGCTTGCGGCGACGGATCACCAGTGCGGTGCGCACCGCCATCCTGGACCATGCCGGGGAGGCGGCGATCGCGGACGCCGTCGCCATGCGCCAGCGGATGCTTCGCGAGCTGCCGGCGGATGGGCCGTGGGACATCAAGGCCATGCCAGGTGGGCTGGTGGAGGTTGAGTTCATCGCGCAGGCGCTGCAACTGGCCCATGCGGACCGGCATCCCGCGATCCTGGCGCCGACCACCCGTGTCGCCCTGGCCAATCTCGGCAAGGCGCGCATTATGCCGCGAGAGGAGGCGGAGGCGCTGATCGCGGCGGACCGGCTCTGGCGCACGACGCTCGGACTGCTGCGGCTGACGCTCGGCCGCTGGCGGGAGCACGCCCTGCCCGCCCCCACCGCCGCCGCCCTGCTGCGCGTGACCGCTCCGCTCCTCGGCCAGGGCGCCGTTGACGTCCTGGCTTTCCGGCAACAGATGCAAGCGCAGGCGGAGCAGGTCCGGGCGATCTTCGAACGGCGCCTGGGCCCCCTGGTTGGAGGCAATGGATGAGCGTTGAGGAAGGTGCCGCGGCACCGGATTTCACCCTGCCGGCGAGCGGCGGGCGGACGGTCTCGCTGGCCGCCATGAAGGGCAAGCCCCTCGTGCTGTACTTCTATCCCAAGGCCGACACCTCGGGCTGCACCAAGGAAGCCTGCGACTTCCAGGAGGCGCTGCCCGCCCTGCAGCAGGCCGGGCTGGACGTCATCGGCATCTCGCCGGACCCGATGGGGCCGATCGAGAAGTTCGCCGCGAAGTACAACCTGACCTTTCCGCTCGCCTCGGACGCGGAGAAGCAGGCGGCCGGGGCCTACGGAACCTGGGTGCAGAAGTCGATGTACGGCCGCACCTACATGGGCATGGAGCGCTCCACCTTCCTGATCGACCGCGAGGGCAAGGTGGCGCGGGTCTGGCGCAAGGTGAAGGTGCCCGGCCACGCCAAGGCAGTGATGGACGCGGCCCGGCAACTCGGCTGAACGGAGGGGGCGCCGCCGCGCGGCGCGCGCCCCGCCTTCAGATCAGGCGTAGCGCCGCGAAGCCGGCGATCATGGCGACGGCGACGACGCTGGTCAGCAGCGTGAGGCGCCGCTCGATGAAGCTGCGCATCGGCGTGCCGTAGCGGCGCAGCAGCAGGGCCAGCAGGAAGAAGCGCGCGCCGCGTGTCAGCGCACTGGTGATCAGGAAGATCCACGGATTGAAAGCCGCGGCGCCGGCCGCGATGGTGACGATCTTGAAGGGGATCGGCGTGAGGCCCTTGATCAGGATGACCGCCGCGCCCCAGCGGTCGAACCAGGCCCGGAAGGTCTCCAGCGCATCGGCATGGCCGTAGGCGGCCAGCACCGGCTGCGCCACCGCCTCGAACAGGAAGAAGCCGAGCGCATAGCCCAGCAGGCCGCCCAGCACGGAGGCGACGGTGCAGATCGCCGCGTAGCGCCACGCCCGCTCGGGTCGGGCGAGGCACATCGGCACCAGCATGGCGTCGGGCGGGATCGGAAAGAAGCTGCTCTCCGCGAAGGAGACCAGCGCCAGCCAGGTCCCGGCGCGGCGATGGCCGGAGAGGTAGAGGACACGGTCGTAAAGGGCGCGGAGCATGGGCCATGGCATCTCACGCCCATTGCGCTGCGACAAGGGAGCATGATGGCGAGTCGGCGGCACGACACCAAGGCTTGTTGCCCCAGGAGCCGGGGGCCATGCTGCTCCCTCCAACGGAGGGAAACGCCCGATGCTGATCGACCACCGCACCTACACCTGCCGGCCCGGCACGCTGAAGAAGCAGCTGGAACTCTACCATACCTATGGTTGGGCCGCGCAGACGCGCCATCTGGGAATGCCGGTGGCGTTCCTCACCACCGAGACGGGTGACGTGAACACCTATGTCCACATCTGGGCGTATGAGGATGCGGCCGACCGGGCCCGCAAGCGGGCCGCGATGCAGGCCGACCTGGAATGGATCAGCTATCTCGATCGCAGCGCCGAGGCCGGCTACCTGGTCAAGCAGGAGAACAAGCTGATGCTGTCCGCCGGCTTCGCGCCCGAGCCACGCCGCGCAAAGTGATAGCTCGCGGCCGGAAGCCTCGCCGGCTTCCGGCCGCGGTGATGCCTCACTCGGGGTCGCCGGTATCCGCCATCAGCCCCGCCGCCACGATTCCCGCCACGGCGCAGGCCTCATCCTTCTCCGAGGCGTCGCCGGAAATGCCGACGGCGCCCAGCACCGTGCCCTGCGCATCCCGCACCAGGACACCGCCAGGCACCGGAACGGCCCGTCCGCCCGAAAGGTCGGACAGGGCATTCATGAAGCCGGGCATTTTCGCCGCCCGCCGCGCCAGTTCGCGTCCGCCGAAGCCCAGCGCCATGGCGCCGAAAGCCTTGCCCATCGCGATCTCCGGCCGGAGCAGGCTACAGCCGTCCTCGCGCAGCACCGCTTTCGGCTGCGCCGCCTGATCCAGCACCACCACGGTCAGCGGCGCGAGCCCAAGCTCCCGTCCATGGGCCAGGGCCGAGTCGGCGATGGTACGGGCGGCATCCAGGGTGAGGCCATGGGCGAAGCCGGTTGGCGGATTGGGCATGGACGGGCTCCCTTGTCGTGCATCGGCAGCAGGCCCCTCCGTGCAGGAGAGGTCGCTCGCCTGCGGCGTGGCGAACCCTTGGATATGCAGCATCGCATCATCCGGCAAGGCACTCCGCGCCGCCGTGCCTCGCCCTCGGCAGCCAGCCACGGCGAATGGTGGACCGAGCCGCACAGGGGTGAGCCGCAGCCCAGGTGCGGGCGTCACCTTGTCGGACATGTATAAGAGTGAACGTTTCTTGGCAGAACTGTTTCGGCTCTAGGAGCCTTAGCCAAGCTCGCGGGCAGCTGGAGCAGCCAGCTCATGCCCACGAGCATCAACCAAGCGATGAGAAATATTCTAAATGCGCAGGGAGGGGGGATGCTTCCGTGCGCCAGCCAGCCCTGGAACCAGGGAATCAGCTGGCGCGGCGTGTCGCGCTCTCGCTGTTCGCCGCCTGCGCCGGGGTTCCGGCCCGATTGGCGCCGTCAGCCTCCACCATGACCGAACGGATTTCCTTGAGGAATGAGGCGCCCTTCACCGTCCGCTGCACCAGCACGCTGCGACGATCCTGCGGATCGGTCTTACGACGCGCCAGGTCCAGTTCGCCCAGGCGGTCGAGGGCGCGGGTGATCGCCGGCTTGGAGACGTTCAGGGTCGCCGCCAGACCGCGCACGGTGTGCGGGCCTTCCGACATATAGACCGTGAGGAACACACCGAGTTGCCGCGCCGACAAGTCATGCCCGTCGCGCCGCACCAAGGCCACAACTGTATCCCGGAAGATCCCAATCAGGTGATCCGGAGCGTTATGAACGGGCATTCATCAATCCTCAAGCAAGCGATTCCGGCGGCGAACCCGTCGCGCGGAAGGTGGGAACGGATGCCAACCGAGCGGTCAGCGGAAAAGGCCACGTCTTAATCTATGAACAGCGTCACGGTTTCGATATGACCTGATCATTTTCCTGGCCGGACGAAAGCTCCACGAGACCGGCATAAAGTGCCCGCATCGCCTGCGCTTCGCCTCCTTCTGGGCGTCCCGGCCGTGACGTGTCGTTCCACGCATATAGGTCGAGATGAGCCCAGCGAACATTGTCCTGAACAAATCTTTTCAGAAATAGTGCAGCAACAATCGCGCCGGCCATCGGCTTCTGGGCGACGTTGTTAAGAGTGGCAACGGAACTGTCTAGCCACGAATCGTAACCTGCATGTATCGGAAGTTGCCACAGCGGGTCCTCAGCCCTTCGGCCGGCTGCAAGTAGTGTGGTAGCGAGAGCATCATCCGAGGTGAAAAGCGCCGGAAGGTCGGGTCCCAGCGCGACGCGCGCCGCCCCTGTCAGCGTCGCGCAGTCGATCACCAGGAAGGGCTGCTGCTCCGCCGCGTGGCAGAGCAGATCGGCGAGAACAAGCCGCCCCTCGGCATCCGTGTTGCCAATCTCCACAGTTCGGCCGCTGCGGGTGGGGATCACGTCGCCCGGGCGCAGCGCACGGTCGGAAACGGCGTTCTCCACGCAGCCCAGGCTGAGCATCAGCCGCACCGGCAGACCGGCGCGCATGACCATCTCGGCCAGGCCGAGCAGGATGGCAGCGCCGCCCATATCCTTCTTCATCCGGCGCATGCCCTCGGGACTCTTCAGGTCCAGCCCGCCGGTGTCGAAGACCACGCCCTTGCCGCAGAGCGCCACCAGCGGATGCTCTGGCCGCCCCCATTGCAGGATTGCGACTTCCGGTGGCCGATGACTGCCCTGCCCCACTGCCGCCACCGCCGGAAACTGCGCAGCCAGCTCCTCGCCGCTGATCCGCACCACCTGCCCGCCATGGCGCGCGCCCAAGGCGGCAACCTCGGCAGCCAACTGGGCCGGGCCGAGATCGGCGGCCGGGGTGTTGATGAGGTCGCGCACGCGCCACGTCGCCTCGGCGGCGGCGACCGCCTCGGGCTGCTCCGACTGGAGCCGCAGGCGCGCGGGACGACGACTCGCGGGCTTGTAGCGCGTGAAGCGATAGGCCCCGAGGCACCAGCCGAGCGCCGCCTGCGCCTCCTGGGCAGGGTCGGCGAGGTGCCACAGGGAGTCCTCCGGCAGCGCCATCGGCAGGGCGCCGTAGCGCCAGAGCGAGGGTGCACCCTCGCCCAGGCCGAGCACCGCACCGGCCAGCCCCGTTCCGTCCGGCAGAAGGCGCCAGTCCCCCGCGGCAGCCGTGAAGCCGCCGGCCTCCAAGAAGGCGCGCTGCGTGGCCGGGCGGCTGTCCAGGAATGAGGCGAGATCCGCCCTGCTGACGGTGAAGAGGGGCAGCGAGGCAGCGCCGGACTGCCGTTCCAGAGGCAACATGCGAAGGGACTCCTCAGCCGGATGCGTTGCGGCTCACGCCGCCAGGATGCGCTCGACCATGTCCTGCACCTCGAAGGCCTCTCGAGGGGTGGCGAGGTTCTGCGGCTCGCCCCGGGTCAGCGCGGCGAGCTTTTCCATCTGCGCGCGCAGCGTCTGCGGGCGCATCGCCGGGTTGGGGAGGGCGTCGGGCGCCGCCTGCCAGTTCCCCTGCCCCTCCAGCCGCTCGGCATAGGACCAGTCGCGCAGGCGGATGGAGCCGGCCGCGCCGGTCAGTGTCCAGGAATTCGTCTCATCCGCCGCGATGCGGCCGACGCTGCCGGAAAGCTGCACCGGCACGCCACCGGCGCGCAGCTCGGCGGTGATGGCGGTCTCGGAGCCGCCGCCGGCCGGGTATTCCACCTGTGCGGAGAGCAGTTCCAGCGGCCCAAGCTGCCGGCGCGTGAGGAAGAGGAAGTGCGAGACCACCTCGCGCGTGAAGCCGCCTTCCTCGCGACGCGCCAGCCAGCTCGCGGCATCCTGCTGCCAGCCGCGCGGCCAGCGGCCGAACTCGGTGCTGATGCGAAGCTGCCGCGGCGCACCGACCGCCCCCGCCTCGCGCCAGGCGGCGAGCTGCGCCACGGCGGGCGAGGAGGCCATCGGGAAGTTCACCGCCGCGCGGCTGCCATCCCGCTCCACTTCGGCGACGAAGGCGGCGCCATCCTCGCGGTCGGTCGCCAACGGCTTCTCCAGCAGCACGGCGCGGCCAGCCTGCAGCGCGGCCCGCGCCAGCGGGAGATGCGCCGCCGGCGGGGCGGCGATGTAGAGCGCGTCGCAGGCGGCGATCACCGCCTCGGCATCCGCCAGCATCGGCGCGCCCGACTCCGCGGCCGCCAGACGGGCCGCCGCCTCCGGCGAGGGGTCCCATACGCCCACCAGTCGGACCTGCGGATGCGGGAAGGCGGAGCGCACCAGGCGCTCGCCCATGATGCCAAAGCCGACGATGCCGAGTTTCACCTGATCCATCCACCCGCTCCCAGAACGAAGGCGCGGAACCTAGGACTCCCGACGCAGGCCGACCAGACCCTTAGCGGAGGTTTCTGCGGAGGGGCATGATGCGCGGCGCGCATCCCTGTGGCCTTCCATCACGCCTTGGAGCGGGTACATAGGAGGCCATATCTTGGCTTGCCTGCCAGTGAGCCCGACTGCTTGCTGGTGCGGTCACCCGGCGTGCCGGCGGCGCGCCACTCCACCACCCCTCGCGGACCGGCGATGCCGGCCGGGTTCCCCCGGCCCCGCGCGATGACCAGGGATCTCATGCAAGACTACGCCGAGCCTTTGGAGGTCCTGCGCCGCGTCTTTGGCCATCCTGGCTTCCGTGGATTGCAGGAGGACGTGGTCCGCCACGCCGTGGCCGGCGGCTCCGGCCTGGTGCTGATGCCCACCGGCGGCGGCAAGAGCCTGTGCTTCCAGGTGCCGGCCCTGTGCCGGCCCGGGCTGGGCATTGTGGTCTCGCCCCTCATCGCGCTGATGGAGGACCAGGTGGCCGCCCTGCGGCAGCAGGACGTCCCGGCCGCCGCCCTGCATTCCGAACTGGACCCGGACGAGGCGCGCGCCATCTGGCGCGACCTGGATAGCGGTCAGCTCAAGCTCCTCTACGTCTCGCCCGAGCGGCTCACGGCCGAATACACCCTCGCCCGGCTGGACGAGATGCGCATCGCCCTCTTCGCCATCGACGAGGCGCATTGCGTCAGCCAGTGGGGCCACCACTTCCGGCCGGAATACCGTGGCCTGCCGGTGCTGGCGGAGCGCTTCCCGCGCGTGCCGCGCCTGGCGCTGACCGCCACTGCCGACCCGCGCACCGTGGACGACATCCAGCGGCAACTCGGGCTGGAGGACAGCCCGCTCTTCCGCGCCAGCTTCGACCGGCCGAACATCCACATCGCCGCCGAGCCGCGCGAGGCCGAGCGCGGCCAGCTCCGCCGCTTCATCCGCAGCGCGGGCGACGGCGCGGGCGCCGGGCTGATCTATTGCGGCACGCGCCGCAAGGCCGAGCAGACGGCCGAGTGGCTCTGCCAGGAAGGCCATGACGCGCTGGTCTTCCACGCCGGACTCGACCCTGCCGCCAAGCGCGATGCGCATCGCCGCTTCGCCCGCGGCGACGCGGTGATCATGGCCGCGACCATCGCCTTCGGCATGGGGATCGACCGGCCGGACGTCCGCTACGTCGCCCATACCGACCTGCCGCGCAGCCCGGAGAGCTGGTACCAGGAGATCGGCCGCGCCGGTCGCGACGGGCTGCCCGCCCAGGCCCTGCTGCTCTACGGCGCCGGCGACATTTCCCTTGCCCGCCACCGCATCGGCGAGAGCGGCGCGCCCGAGGAGCAGAAGCGCGTCGAGCGGCAACGGCTGGAAGCCATGGTGGCGATCGCCGAATCCGCCACCTGCCGGCGCCAGATCCTGCTGCGCTGCTTCGGCGAGGAAGCTCCCGAGCCCTGCGGCCATTGCGACATCTGCCTCAACCCGCCGCGCCTGTTCGACGGCACGGTGGCGGCGCAGAAGCTGCTCTCCGCCGTTCTGCGGACCGGCCGCCGCTTCGGTCTCGGCCATGTGGTGGACGTGCTGCGCGGCAAGGCCACGGCCAAGGTCGCGCAGTTCGGTCACGACCAGTTGCCGACCTTCGGCGTCGGGCGCGACCTGCCGGATGCCGCCTGGCGCGGCGTGGCGCGCCAACTTGTCGCGCAGGGCGCGCTGGACGTCGTGGTGGAGAACCATGGCGAGCTGGTGCCGACCGAGGCTGCCCGCCCCATCCTGAAGGGCGAGCAGCCGGTGATGCTGCGGCAGGATCTGGTCATTGCCTCGGGGGGTGGCCGGTCGGGGCCGGCGAACCCGGTGGCTGATGGCGCCATGGCCGACCCCGTCTTTGCCGCGCTACGCGACTGGCGGCGCCGCACCGCCATGGCCCAGGGCGTCCCGGCCTACGTCATCTTTCAGGACCGGACCCTGGCCGAGATCGCCGCTGTTCACCCTACCGACCTGCGCACGCTGGGCTCCATTCCCGGCGTCGGCACAACGAAGCTGGAGCGCTACGGCAAGGCCGTGCTGGGGGTGTTGCGCGATTGCGAATGACTTGCAGCATGATTTGAGAACCGCTATCAATCGCACTGCGACCATGAAGCGGTTTTCGTCCATGTATGTCTGCCTCTGCAACGGCCTGACCGACACCCAGATCCGCGGCGCCATCGATTCCGGCGCGCGCCGGCCGAAGGAGGTCTATGCCGCCTGCAACTGCGCCGCCCAGTGCGGCGGCTGCACCGGCACGATGCTCTCCATCATCCGCGATCAGCCCGCCGGGCAGCTCCAGGGCGACGCCCGGGGCTGAGCCCGGCCAGCTTGACGCGAAAAGACCTCGCTCCCACTGTGTTCACGACGCACGGGAAGGGAAAACGGCGATGCTGCGCGACCCCAAGGTTATCGAGCACCTGAACACGCAGCTCACCAACGAGCTGACCGCTGTAAATCAGTACTTCCTGCACGCCCGCATGCTCGACAACTGGGGCGTGACCAAGCTCGGCAAGCACGAATACGAAGAGTCCATCGAGGAGATGAAGCATGCGGATGAGCTGATCAACCGCATCCTCTTCCTCAATGGCCTGCCCAATGTCCAGCGGCTCAACCAGGTCCTCATCGGCGAGAACGTCGAGGAGGTGCTGCAATGCGATCAGCGCCTGGAAGAGAAGGCGATGAATGACCTGCGCGAGGGCATCGCCTATTGCGAGAGCGTGCGCGACTTCGTCTCCCGCGACCTCCTGCTCCGCATCCTCGCGGATGAGGAGAAGCACGCCGACTTCCTGGATACCCAGTTCGAGCTGATCAAGCAGATCGGCCTGCCGAAATACATCACGCTCAACAGCGACGCGGCGCCGGACCAGCACAAGGGCTGAGCCCTTTCCGCGCGGCCTGGATCAAGCCGCGTAGATCAGGTTCACATCTTGCCCGAAGCGCTCGAAGGGCACGCCATAGACGTGGATCGAGAGCGCTTCGGCGCTTCCCAGATTGGCCAGCCGGTGGATCGCCGCCGGGTCCGCCGCGCCATGGCAGACCGCGCCCGGCGGACGCAGGGCACTGCCGCATTGCTCCGGCTTCCCCTCTCCGGCGGGCCGGTAGTGCCCTTCCGTCAGGATGCCCCGGTGCACGCCGAAGGCGCACCAGGTGCGGTGCGCATGGACCGGGCTCATCTGCCCGGGGCGCCAGGCCAGGGCGACCACCGCATAGCCTCCCTCTGGGTCCGCATGCAGCAGGTGGCGGATGTAGCGGTCCGGGCAGCAGGGGCATTCCCGCCCCGCCAGCAGAGCCGGGTCGAGCATGTGGCCGGCAAGCGCCTCCGCCACCCGGCGGGGCCGCTCGCCCAGTTCCGCCCGTGCCGCCAGGGCGATCTCGGCCAGCATGGCGTCGAGTGTGGAGCGTGGAGCGATGAAGGACATGAGCGTCTCCGCGGTCTCAGATGGCCGCGGCTGAGTCGGGAGCGGTGAGCGCCGCCAGTACCATCCGCTGTGAGGCCGCGACCTGCTCATGCATGATGGCGGCCGACTTCTCCGCACGGCCGAGCGCCAGGGCCTCGATCAGCGCGTGGTGCTCATGCGCCATCTCGCCCGTCCGGTCGCGGGAGCGCAGGCCGAGCGCCAGCATGCGGCTGCTCTCGTCGAGCAGGCGGTCGATCTGGCGGGCCAAGCGGCCATTGCCGGAGAGTTCGGCCACCGTCACGTGGAAGGCCTTGTTGGCGTCGAGGAAGGCATGGGTACTCTCCTCGTCCTCTGGCCGGTAGCCGCAGGCGCAGACGGCATCGAGCCGCCGCAGCGCATCCGCATCCACCCGCCCGGCCGCACGGCGCGCCGCCTCGGGCTCCAGCAGCAGGCGAAGGCCGAATACCTCGTGGATGTCGCGGATGGTGACCAGCGATACCACCCAGCCGCGGCGCGGCACTGCCTGGACCAGCCCCTCCTCCGCCAGCCGGGCCAGCGCGGCGCGGACAGGCGCCTTGCCGAGGCCCAGCCGCTGCGAGGCCGTCGCCTCGCTGAGCGTCTCGCCCGGCATCAGCCGCGTCATGATGATCTCCCGCCGCAGGGTGGCGACGGCCTGTTCGGTCAGGGAGGCAGGCACTTCGAGAGGTGTGAGCATCGACATGACAGGGCGCTCTAATGTCGCTGACATGTCAGATGCTATTGCAGGAATGCGCGCCGGACAAGGCGAGAATGCGCCTTCCACCTGCCAGACATGACAAAGGGCGGCCGGAGCCGCCCTTCCCTCGCTCGTCTCGGACCCGGCCGCTGCTTCAGCGGGCGCGGGCGATGCAGAACTCCACGATGTCGGCCAACGCCTTCTTCTCGGGGCAGTCCGCGAAGGGCGCCAATCCGGCCAGCGCCAGATCACCATAGTGGCGGGCGCGGGCGATGGTGTCGGCGATGGCATTGTGCCGGTGCATCAGTGCGAGGGCATGGGAGAGGTCGCTCTCCTCCTGCTGCTTCTCCTCCAGCACGCGGCGCCAGAAGGCACGCTCCGCGTCATTGCCGCGGGCGAAGGCCAGGATCACCGGCAGGGTGATCTTGCCCTCGCGGAAGTCGTCGCCCACCGTCTTGCCGAGGCGCTCCTGCTCGGCCGAGTAGTCGAGGGCGTCATCCACCAGCTGGAAGGCGATGCCAAGATTGCGGCCATAGCTCTCCAGGGATTCCGCTTCGCTGCGCGGCCGGTCGGCGACGACGGCGCCAACGCGGGTCGCCGCGGCGAAGAGCGCGGCCGTCTTGCCCTCGATCACCTCCAGGTACTGCGCCTCGGTGGAGGCGGTGTCGTTCTGGATGACGAGTTGCAGCACCTCGCCCTCGGCGATGGTGGCCGAGGCGGAGCAGAGGATGTCCAGCACTTCCAGCGAGCCGTCGGACACCATGAGCTGGAAGGCGCGGGCGAAGAGGAAATCGCCCACCAGCACGCTGGCCTTGTTGCCGAAGATCGCATTCGCGCTGGCCTGGCCGCGGCGCAGGTTGCTCTCGTCCACCACATCGTCATGCAGCAGGGTGGCGGTGTGGATGAACTCGACGCAGGCGGCAAGGCCAACATGCCGTTCACCGCGATAGCCGCAGAGGCGGGCCGCCGCGAGCGTGAGCAACGGGCGCAGCCGCTTGCCGCCCGCCGCGATGAGGTGCGCGGCAAGCTGCGGGATCAGTTGCACCGGGCTCTGCATCCGCGCAATGATCAGGCGGTTGCAGGCTTCCAGGTCCTCCTGCACCAGACGGACCAGTGCAGTCAGCGCGTCCTCGGCATCACGCCGCGGCGCACCGTTGGGAGAAGCTTGGATATCGGGCGCGGTGCGCATCGGCGCAGCAGGGGAGCTCACGCGGCCATTGACCTCTGTGCTGGGGCGCGCACCATAGCCACGGGGGAATGGGGCAGCAAGGCGCCGTCCCATCACGCTCCCCTTCCCTCCCTTCAGGAGACCCTGCCCGCCATGCGCGTGCTTGCCGAAAGCGCCGACCCGGTGCGCCTGTCTTTCCTGGCGGCGCTGCTGGCTGATGCCGGCATCTCCTGCCAGCAGCTCGACGCGCATGTGAGTGCCCTGCATGGCGGCATCGGTGTCTTTCCACGCCGGCTGGCGGTGCGGCCCGAGGACTACAACCGCGCGCTCGCGGTGCTGCGACAGGCGGGCGAAGCGACGCCGTGAGCGAAGCCGTCCTGGAGGACCTGACGGACGACACGCTGCTGGGCGGCCAGGTACGGCTGCGCCAGCCGCGCCAGGGCCTCCGGGCGGGGCTGGATGCCGTGCTGCTGGCCGCCAGCATTCCCGCTCGTGCCGGCGAAGCCGTGCTGGAAGGCGGTTGCGGTAGCGGCGCAGGCTTCCTCTGCCTCCTGGCGCGCGTGCCCGAGCTGCGCGTCTTCGCCGTGGAACGGGAGGCGGGCCTTGCCGCGCTGGCGCGCCAGAACGCTGCGCTGAACGGCCTGGGCGACCGGGTCACGGTGCTGACGGGCGACATCGCCGATCCTGCCCTGCGCCGCAGCCTGCCACGGCTGGACCATGCCTTCGCCAATCCGCCCTACTGGCCCTCCGGCACCGCGCCGCCGGCTGTGCTCCGTGCCGATGCGACGCATGCCGGTCCCGGCCCTGCCCTGACGGACTGGGCCGAGGCACTGGCCGCCCCGCTGCGCCATCGTGGCAGCGTAACGCTTGTTCTGCCCACGGCGCGCTTTGCCGAGGGCGCGGCAGCCCTGCGGCAGGCCGGCTGCGGCGAGGTGGGGCTGTTCCCGCTCTGGCCACGAAGCGGGCAGCCAGCGCGGCGAGTGCTACTCCGCGCCCGGCGAGGCGGTCGCGGGCCCGACCAGGTGGAGCCCGGGCTGGTGCTGCATGCGGGCGAAAGTTGGACCAAGGAGGCCGGAGAGCTGCTGCGTGGGGAGGCACGGTTGAAATGGGATTAACGGTGGTAAACAGAAAGTGTCACCGCTAGTGGTGCTCCCCAAGAACCCTCCGACGAGCTGACGAACTGTACCGCCATGAGCCGAAATCTCAGCGACACGCTTGACCGTGACGGGACCCAGGCCGATCCGGAGGCGCTGCTCGCGCAAGCCGACGAGAAGCGGGCCGCGCGCGACTGGGCGGGTGCGGCGGAACTCTACGCGGCCTTCGTCGAGCAGCGCCCCGATGCCTGGCCGATCATGGTGCAGCAGGGGCATTGCCTGAAGGAATCCGGCCAGCCGGTCGAGGCACTGGGTCGCTATCTGGCCGCTGAGGCCTTCGCGCCGGAGGACGCCGACCTGCAGCTGCAGATCGGTCACGCCCACAAGCTCCTCGGGGAGTGGCACAAGGCGGCGCTGGCCTATGCCCGGGCGGTGGCGCTCGACCCTGGCAATGCCGATGCCTGGCGCGAAGCCTCCGCGACCTCCGAATGGCTGACGCTGCATGCGCCCCGCCCGGGCGGCGAGGAGCTCGACGCGGAGCCCGAGCGTTCGCTGGACGAATTCCCCGCCGAGGAGGAGGTGCAGGACACCTCTTTGGACGAAGCGGAGGATGCGGCCCTGCTGAGCCTGACGGTTCCGCCTTTCATGCCCGGAACCGAAGCCGCTGCGGAGGCCGGCGGGGAGGCGCAATCCACCCCGGTGGCCGAGACCAAGCTCCAGCTCGTGCTGGATGTCACCGACCTGCTCGACTACTTCAATGGCGCGCGGACGCCGACGGGCATTCAGCGTGTGCAGATGGGCATTGTGAACCGCGCCATTGCCGAGCCGTCCCCGGCCGCGATGGATCTGTGTTTCGCCGCCTACGATGCCGCCGATCTGGCGTGGCACGCGGTCGACGAAGCTGGCTTCACCGCCCTCGTCGCACTTTCGGTCAGCGGTTCCGACCCGGACGAGCCGGCCTGGGTGAAGGCGCGCGACAGCCTCCGCCGCAAGGTCGCCGCGGCACCCGCCTTCGACTTCACGCCGGGCGCGGTGCTGGTGAATCTCGGCAATTCCTGGGGCTTCCCGGACTATTTCCGGGCCCTGCGCGCCGTCCAGCAGAGCCATGGGGTGCGCTACATCCCCTTTGTGCATGACTGCGTTCCGTTGATCGTGCCGGAGCACTGCCTGCTGACCCTCGTGCAGGATTACGCGCGCTGGTTCGGCGCACTTGGCCTGCATGCGCACGGCCTGCTGTGCAATTCCGAGAACACACGCAGCGACGCCCGGCAGCAGCTCGGCCACCTGCTTCCCACGCTCGAGCTACCGAGCCATGTCATCCGCCTGGACGCCGATCCGCGCAGCCTGATGGCGCCAGGCGGCGGTGTGGCGCTGAACGCCCTGCGCGCGCTGCGGCCCGGCGAATCCTTCGCCCTCTTCGTCTCAACCATCGAAAGCCGGAAGGATCATCTTCTGGTCTTCAACGCCTGGCTACAGCTACTGCGGCGCCATGGCGCGGCGAAGGTTCCGCGCCTTGTCTGCGTTGGCAAGGAAGGCTGGCACGCCGAGGCGGCGCTTAACCTGCTGCGCAACGCGCCGGAGCTGCAACGCCACGTCGTGCTGCTCTCCCGCGTCTCTGACCTGGAGCTTGCAGCGCTTTATGAGCGCTGCACCTTTACCGTCTACAACAGCTACTACGAAGGCTGGGGTCTGCCGCTCACCGAGGCCATGGCCTATGGCAAGGTGGTCGTCACCGCCCGCCACTCCGCGCTGGTGGAGGCCGGTGGGGAGGCGGCGGTCTATTTCACGCCGCAGAGCCTGCCGGACCTGCAGGAGAAGCTGGAGCGCGTGATGTTCGACGCGGAGTTCCGCGCCGCGCAGGAGGCCGTCGTCCGCGCGAAAGGCAAGCCGCGCAGCTGGAGCGCCGTGAAGGACGAGATCTTCGCGGCCGTGGCAGCCCTGGCACTGGAACCGGCGCGGCCACTGGAGCAGCGCGCGACCCTGCGGCTCGGCCAGCGCTATCTTACCCGGCGCCTGACGCGCATTCAGCCCGACCTCGGCGCAGCGCTGGCTGATGCGGCCCGGGACGGCCTCAATTGGTACGTCGCGGAAGACTGGGGAGTCTGGGCCAAAGGCGGCACGGCCACGCTGCGCCTGCCACTGCCCGAAGGCGCGTCCGATGCGCCGCTTCGGCTCTACCTCCAACTGCGTCCGCCGCCAGTCGAATGCACGATCATGGTGCGCTGTACCGCTGCCGACGGCACCTTCTCCCAGTTCGAGCTGACGCTGGAAACCGGGCGGGACAGCACTTTCATGCTCGACCTTCCGTCTGCCCGTGCGGCCGGCATTTTAGAGGTTGATCTGGATAGCGGCACCGGAGTGGATCTGGCCGCGATGGCCCTGCCCGACCCGCGCTGCATCGGGGCGGGTCTGCTCAGCTTCATGGTCTGCCGCCTGGATGACCATGCGGCGCGCCTGGCCTTCCTGGAGCAGCAGAGCTTCAGCATTCCGGAGGCGTGAGGCGACGCCTCCCGGCGGCTAGCGGGAGGCGCCTGACGGGAAGCGCGACAGCACCGCGCGGACCGCGGCGAGATCGATCGCTTCGCCCCGACGCTTGCGCCGGGTGAGTGGATCTCGGCTTTCGATGGTGGTGGCCATCAGAAGCGAGTTCAGCACCGCCTCCTCCACCGCTTCGGCCGCCGCGACGAACAGCGGCGACATCCGTTCATTTGGCCAGTCGGCGATGACCGGGCGGCCGCGCCGCACCTCGGGATGGGTGGAGAAGGCGATGGCGTAGTCGCCCGAGCCGTCGGAGAAGGCCGCCCCGGTACGGGCGAGGCCCGCCACGGCCCGCAGCGCCAGCCGCGAGAGGTTGCGGTCGGAAAGCGGCGCGTCCGTGGCAAGGACGACCATCACCGAGCCGTCCGCATCACCGCGGTCGCTGTGTTCGCGGAGGTAGAAGCGGCCGAGTTCGCGGCCCATGGGGACGCCGTCCATCAGCAGCGCGCCGCCGTAGTTGCTCTGCACCAGCGCGCCCAGGGTGAAGCCGCCCAGGGCTGGCGGAAGCAGGCGTGACGCCGTGCCGATACCTCCCTTCCAGCCGAAGGCCATGGTGCCCGTACCGGCGCCGACGCTGCCCTCCGCCACTGTCCCGGAGGCTGCCTGCTCCAGCGCCGCCAGCACGTCCTCCCCAGTGATGCCGCGGCGGCGAATGTCATTCAGCTTGCCGTCATTGGTCTCGCCGACCACGGCATTCACCGAGCGGACATCCTCGTTGCCGGGCTGCGCGAGGGTCCAGTCCACCACCGCCTCCAGCGCGCGGCCAACGGCCAGGGTGTTGGTCAGAACGATGGGCGATTCCAGTTCGCCCAACTCCTGCACCTGCGTGGCGCCGGCCAGCTTGCCGAAGCCGTTCATCACGGAGAGCCCGGCGGGAACCCGCTCGCGGAACAGGTTGCCGCCATGGGGCCGGATGGCGGTGACCCCCGTGCGGACGCCCTCGCCCTCGATGCGCGTCACCTGCCCGACCAGCACCCCCGCCACATCGGTGATGGCGTTCAGCGGCCCGGGTGCGAACTGCCCGGGCCGCAGCCCCAGGTCACGGGCGCGGCAGCGCGCCTCGGCCTCCATCTGCGGCTCAGCCCGCCAGGGCGGTCCGGATGGCGGCGAGCGCGTCCTCGGCCTTCTCGGCCTCGGGGCCGCCGGCCTGGGCCATGTCGGGGCGGCCACCGCCGCCCTTGCCACCCACGGCCGCGCTGCCGGCGCGCACCAGCGCCACGGCATCGGCCTTGCCCTTCGCGGCCTCGGCCACGCCGACCACGATGCTGGCCTTGCCCTCGGCGGTGGAGACCAGCGCCACCACATCCGCGGTGCCGGCCTTCAGGATGGCGTCGGCCAGCCCCTTCAGGTCACGCGGCGGCACTTCGCCGAGGTTGCGGGCAGCGAAGCGGAAGCCGTTCACCTCCTCTGCCGCCGCGGCGCTGCCGCCGGTGGCGAGCTGCTTGCGCAGGTCGGCCACATCGCGCTCCAGCTTACGGCGCTCCTCCAACAGGGCGGCGATACGCGACGGCAGGTCGGCCGGCGCCACCTTCAGCGCCGCCGCGGCCTCGCGCAGGGTGCGCTCCTGGCTGTCCATCAGCGCCAGGGCGGAGGCGCCAGTCACCGCCTCCACACGGCGCACGCCGGCAGAGACGGCGCCCTCGGAAACGATCTTGAACAGGCCGATGTCGCCGGTGCGGCGGACATGCGTGCCGCCGCACAGCTCCAGCGAGTAGACGCCGTGCTTCTCGGCGGCGGCGGGGTCATGGCCCATGCCGACGACGCGGACCTCGTCGCCGTACTTCTCGCCAAAGAGGGCCATGGCGCCAGCCTCGACCGCCGCCTCGGGCGTCATCAGGCGCGTGGTGACCTCGGCATTCTCACGGATGCGGCTGTTCACCTCATCCTCGACCCAGACGATGTCCTCCGGCGTCATCGGCGTGGGCTGGGAGACGTCGAAGCGCAGGCGGTCCGGCGCGTTGAGGCTGCCCTTCTGCGCGACATGCGTGCCGAGGCGGCGGCGCAGCG
This sequence comes from Roseomonas sp., assembly GCA_035556695.1. Classification (GTDB taxonomy): domain Bacteria; phylum Pseudomonadota; class Alphaproteobacteria; order Acetobacterales; family Acetobacteraceae; genus Pseudoroseomonas. Next base: position 26,335 of record DATMFR010000047.1, on the reverse strand, counting down.
CCTCGTGCAGCAGATGTGTGGCGGAGTGGTGCGCGCGGATGGCGCCGCGGCGGGTGTGGTCCACCTCGGCGATCACCGCCTTGCCCGGGGCCGCCTCGCCCGCCTCGACCGTGCCGAGATGCACAAAGAGGCCGAGCTTCTTCTGAGTGTCCCGCACAGCGATGCGGAGCCCGTCGGCGCCGGTGATGGTGCCGGTATCGCCCACCTGGCCGCCGCTCTCGGCGTAGAAGGGCGTCTGGTTCAGGACCACGGCGACCTCGACGCCCGGGCCCGCGCGCTCGGTGACGGCACCCTCGGCGACGACGGCCAGGATCTCGCCCTCGGCCTTTTCCGTGCTGTAGCCCAGGAACTCGGTGGCGCCGAGCTTCTCCTTCAGGTCGAACCACAGGGTCTCGGTGGCGGCCTCGCCGGAGCCGGCCCAGGCGGCGCGGGCGCGCTTGCGCTGCTCGGCCATGGCGGCCTCGAAGCCGGCCACGTCCACCGACTTGCCCTCGCCGCGCAGCGCGTCCTGCGTCAGGTCCAGCGGGAAGCCGTAGGTGTCGTAGAGGCGGAAGGCGACCTCGCCGGGAAGCGTGCCCTTGTCGCCTAGCTTCTCCGATTCCTCGGCCAGCAGGCCGAGGCCGCGCTCCAGCAGGCTGCGGAAGCGGTTCTCCTCCAGCTTCAGCGTCTCGATGATCAGCGCCTCGGCGCGCACCAGCTCCGGATAGGCGGCACCCATCTGGCGCACAAGGGCGGGGACGAGGCGATAGAGCAGCGCGTCCTTCGCGCCCATCATCTGGGCGTGGCGCATGGCGCGGCGGAGGATGCGGCGCAGCACGTAGCCGCGACCCTCGTTGGAGGGCAGCACGCCATCGGCGATCAAGAAGGCGCCGGAGCGCAGATGGTCCGCCACCACGCGGTGGCTGATCTTGAACGGCCCGTCAGGGTCCTGGCCGGTGGCCTCGGCGGAGGCCAGGATCAGGGCGCGGAGGGTGTCGGTGTCGTAGTTGTCGTGCTTGCCCTGCAGGATGGCGGCGAAGCGCTCCAGGCCCATGCCGGTGTCGATCGAGGGGCGGGGCAGCGGGTTGCGCGTGCCGGCCGGCTCCTCAAGGAACTGCATGAAGACGAGATTCCAGATCTCGATGAAGCGGTCGCCATCCTCGTCCCGGGAGCCCGGGGGGCCGCCGGGGATGGAGGGGCCGTGGTCATAGAAGATCTCGGAGCACGGCCCGCAGGGGCCGGTGTCGCCCATGCGCCAGAAGTTGTCGGAGGTGGAGATGCGGATGATCCGCTCGTCCGGCAGGCCGGCGACCTTGCGCCAGAGCGCGGCGGCGTCCTCATCCTCGGAATAGACGGTGACGAGCAGCTTGTCCTTGGGCAGGGAGAAGTCGCGGGTCAGCAAGGTCCAGGCATGGGTGATCGCCTGTTCCTTGAAGTAGTCGCCGAAGGAGAAGTTCCCCAGCATCTCGAAGAAGGTGTGGTGCCGGGCGGTGTAGCCGACGTTGTCCAGGTCGTTGTGCTTGCCGCCGGCGCGCACGCATTTCTGCGCCGTGGTTGCGCGGGAATAAGGGCGCCGCTCCTGGCCGGTGAAGACGTTCTTGAACTGGACCATGCCGCTGTTGGTGAACATCAGCGTCGGGTCGTTGCGCGGCACCAGCGGCGAGGATTCCACCACCGTATGGCCATTGCGGGCGAAGTAGTCGAGGAAGGTGGCCCGGATATCGTTGCTGCTGGTCATATTCCGCTCTGTCGCCCTGGCGAGAGGTCCTTTGGGGTGTGACGTAGCGCGGCGGGGCGGGAGTGGGAAGGGCCGCGGGCTGGCGGCGCCGCGCCCCGTTGGCGCTATATAGGAAGCCATGCCGCGCAAAGCCCCCGAGACGCCCGGAACCGAGGACCTGTTCGGTTCGTCCCCTGGCCAGCCCTCACCGGAGACCACCGAAGCCCTGCCGGAGGCCGCCGGAGCGCGCCCGCTGGCCGATCGCCTCCGGCCGCGCGCCCTCGATGACGTCGTGGGGCAGGACCACCTGCTTGGGCCGCAGGGCACCATCACCCGGATGCTGGAGCGGGATGCCCTGGCCTCGCTGATCCTCTGGGGGCCGCCGGGGGTGGGCAAGACCACCATCGCGCGGCTGCTGGCCGAGGCGGCGGGGCTGCGCTTCGCGGCGCTCTCGGCGGTCTTCTCGGGCGTGGCGGACCTCAAGCGCGCCTTCGACGAGGCCCGCGCCCGGCGCCGCGCCGGCCAGGGCACGCTGCTCTTCGTGGATGAGATCCACCGCTTCAACCGCGCCCAGCAGGACGGCTTCCTGCCGGTCGTGGAGGACGGCACGGTGGTGCTGGTCGGCGCCACCACGGAGAACCCCTCCTTCGCGCTGAACGGCGCGCTGCTCTCCCGCTGCCAGGTGATGGTGCTGAAGCGGCTCGACGACGTGGCGCTGGAAAAGCTGCTCGCCCGCGCCGAGGAGGAGGGTGGCCGCCCGCTGCCGGTGGATGCCGCCGCCCGCGCCGTGCTGCGCGCCATGGCCGATGGCGACGGGCGCTACCTGCTGAACATGGCGGAGCAGCTTCTCGCCCTGCCCGCCGGGGAAGAGACGCTCGATCCCGCAGGCCTCTCCGCCCTGCTGGCCAAGCGCGCCGCGCTCTACGACAAGGACCGGGAGGAGCATTACAACCTCATCTCCGCCCTGCATAAGTCGCTGCGCGGCAGCGACCCGGACGCCGCCCTCTACTGGTTCTCCCGGATGCTGGAGGGCGGCGAGGACCCCCGCTACATCGCCCGCCGCCTGACCCGCTTCGCCGCCGAGGATGTCGGCCTGGCCGATCCCACGGCCCTGCCCGCCGCCATCGCGGCCTGGGAGACCTATGAGCGGCTGGGCTCGCCCGAGGGGGAGCTGGCGCTGGCGCAGCTCGTGGTGCATCTCGGCACGGCGCCCAAGTCGAACGCGGTTTACGCCGCCTACAACGAGGCACGGCGGGCGGCGCGCGCCACCGGCAGCCTGATGCCGCCGGCGCATATCCTGAACGCGCCGACCAAGCTGATGAAGCAGCTCGGCTACGGGTCGGGCTACGCCTATGACCACCAGGAGGACGAGGCCTTCAGCGGCCAGAACTACTTCCCCGAGGGCATGGAGCGGCAGCAGTTCTACCGCCCCGCCGGCCGTGGCGCCGAGGCGCGCATCCTGGAGCGGCTGGAACGCTGGAGCGAACTGCGCGAGAAGCGCAGCGGCGCCCGACGGACGAAGGAACGGGAATGAGTGGATCTTCACCGGGGCTGCTGGCCCTGGTTGCCCTAGGGGGCGCGGTGGGGTCGGTGCTGCGCTACTCGGTGGGGCTGTGGTGCACCGCCTGGTTCGGCACCGCCCTGCCCTGGGGCACTCTGGCGGTAAACGTGATCGGCAGCGGGCTGATCGGGATTTTGGGCGGCGCCATGCTGGGCGGGCTGCCGCTTCCGAACGAGTTGCGGCTGCTGGTGATCACCGGCTTCCTGGGCGGCTTCACCACCTTCTCGGCCTTCTCGCTGGATGTGGGCGTGCTCTGGGCGCGCTCGCCGGCCTGGGGCATCGGCTACCTGCTGGCGACCGTGGTGCTCGGCCTCGGCGCCTTCGCCCTCTGCTTCACCCTGGCACGCCGCTTCTGACAGGGGCGGCACTGGCCGCGCTCCGGCATTCGAGGGTCGAGCGATGCGGCATCCCCTGCTAGAAGCCCCTTCGCACGAGTATTGAGACTGCCATGCCCATCGAGCACCGCATCGTCCAGGCGGCGGACGCCGACTCCCGGCTGGACCGCTGGTTCCGCCGCCACTTCCCCCAGGTTACGCAGGGCGCGCTGCAGAAGCTGCTGCGCACCGGGCAGATCCGCGTGGACGGCAAGCGGGCCGAGACGAACACCCGCCTCGCCCGCGGCCAGGAGATCCGCATCCCGCCGCTGCCGGAAGGCCCCGCGCCGGAGACCGCGCCGAAGGACCGGCCGGTGACGGAGGAGGACGCCCGCGCGCTGGAGAAGATGATCCTCTATCGCGACGACAGCGTCATCGCCCTGAACAAGCCGCATGGCCTGCCGGTGCAGGGCGGCCCCAACATCAAGAAGCACCTGGACGGGATGCTGGACGCGCTGCGCTTCGGCCATGAGGAGCGCCCGCGCCTGGTGCACCGGCTCGACCGCGACACCTCCGGCGTGCTGCTGCTGGCGCGCGATGCGTTCGCCGCCAAGCGCCTCGCCTCCGCCTTCCGCGGGCGGGACGCGGAAAAGACCTACTGGGCCATCGTGGTCGGCCAGCCGCAGTATCAGGGCGGGCGCATCGACATGCCGCTGGCCAAGATCGGCGGGCCGCAGGGCGAGCGCACCGCGCCGGCCGAGGGCAAGGAGGGCGTCCACGCCATCACCGAGTTCAACACGGTGGACGTGGCGCGGCGGCACGCCACCTGGCTGGAGCTGAAGCCGCTCACCGGCCGCACCCACCAGCTCCGCGTCCATTGCGCCGCCGCGCTGAAGTGCCCGATCCTGGGCGACGGCAAGTATGGCGGGCAGGCCGCGCATCTGGAGGACCTGCCGCACGCGCTGCACCTGCACGCGCGCAGCATCAAGGTGCCGCACCCCGAGGGGGGCACGCTGGAGGTCACGGCGCCGCTGCCGCCGCACATGCTGGAGACCTTCGGCTTCCTCGGCTTCGAGAAGCCCCGAACCCCGCAACCCCGGCGAAAGGTCTGATCCGATGGCCGCGCCCCGCCGCCGCGGCCGGCTCCTGCTGGTCGGCGGTATCATCCTCGTCGGCGTGCCGGCCCTGGCCTGGGGCGGGCTCAACCTGCTGCTGCGCGATTCAGTGCTGCGGCCACGCCTCGTCGCGGCGGTCGAGCAGGCGACGGGGCGGCAACTGACCCTTTCCGGGCCGGTGGGCGTCAAGCTTTCCCTGGTGCCGACCATCACGCTGGAAGGCGTGGCGCTCGCCAACGCTCCCGGCGGCAGCCGCCCGGAGATGCTCACCGCCCGGCGGGTGGAGGCGGAACTCGCCCTCATCCCGCTGTTCTCCCGCCGGCTCGACTTCCGGCACATCACGCTGATCGAGCCGGACCTGCTGCTGGAGTTGGACGCCGCCGGGAACGGCAACTGGCGCTTCGGGCCGCCGCAGCCGCGTGCCCCTGGCGGCACGCCTCCGGCACAGCCCGGCGGTGAGGAGGCCACGCTGATGCCCTCCGTCGCCGCAGTGGACATTGAGGGCGGCAAGCTGACCTGGCGGGACGCCCGAAGCGGTCGGGCGGAGGTGCTCGATGTCCGGCACTTCGCGCTGCGTGCCGCCTCGCCTTCCGCGCCGCTCACCTTCGAGGGCGCCTTCGGGCTGCGGGGTCTCGACCTGACGGCGGAGGGCAGCACCGGCCCCCTTCCCCGGCTGCTGGGCGCCAGCGCCGAGCCGGCCGACTGGCCGCTGCGGCTCACGCTCCATGCGCCCGGCTTGCAGGCCGCGCTGGACGGAGGAATGACCCAGCCGGAAACGGCGGCCGGCTGGCATGCACGGCTGGACCTCGCTGTCGACCGTACGGAACAGCTTGCACCCCTTCTGCCCGGCATCGCCCTTCCGCCCCTGAGCGGCCTGAAGGTCACGGCCGATCTGGCGGAGGCGGGCATGGGCGGCCTGCCGGCAGTACGGGCGCTGCGTGCCAGCGTTGCGGGCGGCGATCTCGGCCGCTGGGTGACCGGCCTCAACCTCGGCGCTGCCAGCCTCAGCGCGGACAGCATGGACCAGCCGCCGGCGCTCTCGGCCGGATTCAATCTGCGAGGCTTGCCGCTGCAAGCCGAAGGAACGCTGCCGCCGCTTGCCACGCTGATCAGCGGAACCGCCGGCCCCGTGCGTCTGGCGCTGAGCGGCGCCAACATGGTGGCGCGCTTTGAGGGCAACCTGCCTTTGACAGGGAAGCCGGAAGGCGGCGGCACGCTCACTGCGGAGGCCTCGGACACCGCTCCGCTACTGGCCGCGCTCGCGCTGCCCGCGCCTCGGCTGACCGAAGCCCGGCTCTCCGCGGGCCTTGCCCTCGCCAGTGGGCAGCTTACGGCAAGCGACCTGCACCTGGAGGCTCGCGAGGCCGTTCTGGAGGGCGAAGCGACCCTACGCCAGGGCTCGCCGCGCCCCGCCCTTGGGGGGCGCCTGGTGGCGCAGCGCCTCGACATTGACGCCCTGCTCGCTCCGGTGCCGGCCAGCACACCGGCTCTGCCCCCTGCGACGGCGCCCAGTTCGGCCACGCCGGCCGTGCCGCCCCGGCCCGAGCTGCCGGCCAAGGCCAACGGAGCGCGCCGCGTGATTCCGGCCCTCCCCCTGCCGCTGGCCCCGCTGCGGCAACTGGATGCGGATCTCCCGCTGCAGGTCCAAGAGCTTCGCCTCGGCGGCGTGACCTACCGCGATCTCGGCACCCGCGTCGCGCTGGCGGAGGGGCGGCTCAATCTGGAACCGTTCGCCATGACCCTGCCAGGCGGCCGGCTCACCGGCAGCCTGGCGGCGGATGCGGCCGCCACGCCGCCGCGCCTGAGCGTCGCGTTGCGGCAGGAGGGCGCCGGGCTTGACCTGCGCCCGCTGCTGCAAGCCTATGGCCTGCCGCCCCAGGCCACCGGCCATGTCGAACTGGACACGGCCCTGCAGGGTGCCGGGGCCGATCTCCAGGCGCTGGCGGGGAGCCTCAGCGGGCATTTTGGGCTGGCGCTGGCCAATGGCCAGATCGACAACCAGTTGCTGGAGCGGCTCGGCGGCGGGCTGCGCAAGGCGCTGGTGCCGAACGCCCCGAACGTCGGCAGCACCGCGCTCCGCTGCATCGCGCTGCGGCTGAACCTGCGGGAGGGTGTGGCCCATCCCCAGGCGATGCTGATCGAGACCGGGCTGGCCGACGTGGTGGGCAGCGGCGAGATCAACCTGCGCGACGAAAGCCTCTCGCTGCGCCTGCTGCCGGAGGTGCGGATCGGGAGCGTCGGGCTGACAGCGCCGGTGCTGGTCGGCGGCAGCTTCGCCAATCCGAGCTACCGGCTTGATCCTTCCGGCGCCGCCGCGGCGGCGGCCGGCATCGTGGGCGAGCTGGTGGGCCGGCAGAAGGAAGCGCAGGACAGCATTCTGGGGCAGCTCGCGCAGCAGCTCGCCGGGCGCGGCGCCGGCAGCCTGCCGGACTGCGCGCAGCAACTCGCCGTGGCGCGCGGCGGCCGCCAGGGGCCGGTGCCGCCGGAACAGCCGCAGCGGAGCGGCGGTCAGAAGAGCAACCCGCTCGACCTGTTGCGCGGCCTGCTCGGGCGCTGAAACGGCGCGAGGGGCGCTTGCGCGCCCCTCTCCTTGTCCTGTCTGCGGAGGAGTGGCGGATTACTCCGCCGCCGCCTCCTCGCTCTCGCCGCTCTCCGGGGCGACCATCATCGCGTTGGTGACGATGCCAGCCTGCTCGCGGATGCGCTTCTCGATGCTGTCCGCCATGGCCGGGTTGTCGCGCAGGAACTGCTTCGCGTTCTCCCGCCCCTGGCCGATGCGCTGGCTGTCGCAGCTGAACCAGGCGCCCGACTTCTCCACCACGCCGGCCTTCACGCCGAGATCGATCAGCTCGCCGACCTTGGAGACGCCTTCGCCGTACATGATGTCGAACTCGACCTGCCGGAACGGCGGGGCCATCTTGTTCTTCACCACCTTCACGCGCGTCTGGTTGCCCGTGACCTCCTCGCGGTCCTTGATCTGGCCGATGCGCCGGATCTCCATCCGCACGGAGGCATAGAACTTCAGCGCGTTGCCGCCCGTCGTCGTCTCCGGGTTGCCGAACATGACGCCGATCTTGAGCCGGATCTGGTTCAGGAAGATCAGCAGCGTGTTGGAGCGCGAGACGGAGCCGGTCAGCTTGCGCAGCGCCTGGGACATCAGGCGGGCATGCAGGCCGACATGGCTGTCGCCCATCTCGCCTTCCAGCTCGGCGCGCGGCACCAGGGCGGCGACGGAGTCCACCACCAGCACGTCCACCGCGCCGGAGCGCACCAGCGTGTCGGCGATCTCCAGCGCCTGCTCGCCGGCATCGGGCTGGCTGATCAGCAGGTTGTCCACGTCCACGCCCAGCTTGCGGGCATAGCCGGGGTCGAGCGCGTGCTCGGCATCCACGAAGGCGCAGGTGCCGCCGCGCTTCTGCGCCTCGGCGATGGCATGCAGCGCCAGGGTGGTCTTGCCCGAGCTTTCCGGACCATAGATCTCCACGATGCGGCCCTTGGGCAGGCCGCCGATGCCGAGCGCCAGGTCCAGGCCCAGGGAGCCGGTGGGAATGACCTCCACCTCGTCCGACTGCTGCTTGGCGCCCATGCGCATGATCGAACCCTTGCCGAAGGCCCGTTCGATCTGGCTGAGCGCGGCGTCGAGCGCCTTGTTCTTGTCCATTCTGGAATCCCTTCGCCGACTGGCGGTCTCTCTGGATGCGGTGGCCGCCGGGGCCGGGCGCCACTCGTCCGGGCGCCAGGCTCTCCAGCCTGTCTTCCGGCCCACGGACAGAATGCTGCACTTCCCCCGGCTCACCAAGGGAGTGCAAACACAGGCCGCAGCGCGGGTTTAGTGTTCGCTATATGTTCACATTCAGGCCGTTCCGCAAGGGGCAATCAGCCCTCCACCAACGCCTTTACGGCCTCCAACAGTTCGGCAGGCCGGTAAGGCTTGGCAAGGTACCTCATGTCCGATTCGTCGAGCCCGTTCTGCACCACGGAGGGCGCATAGCCGCTGACCAGCAGCACCGGCAGGCCGGGCAGACGCTGCCGCAATGCCGTGGCCAGCGCCACGCCCCCCATGCCGGGCATCATCACATCGGACACCACGGCGACGGGCGCCAGCGCCCCCTCCTCCACCAGGGCCAGGGCGGCCTCGCCATCCTCCGCCGCCACGACCTCCCAACCGGCGCGGCGCAGCGCGCGCTCGGCCAGGCTGCGCAAGGGCGCCTCATCCTCCACCAGCAGCAAGGGGCCGCTGGACTGTGAGCGGGGTGGCGCCGCTTCCAGGGGTGTCGGGGAGGCCGCGGGCATGGCGGGTTCCGTCTCCTCCACCCGGGGCAGCAGGATGCGAATCCGCGTTCCCTGCCCTGGCGCGCTGTCCACCACCAGATAGCCGCCGGACTGCCGCACGATGCCATGCACGGTTGCCAGCCCGAGGCCGGTGCCGCCCTGCTGCGAGCGGCTGGTGAAGAAAGGCTCGAAGATGCGGGGCAGCAGCTCGGGGGCAATGCCGGGGCCGGTATCCGCCACCTCCAGCACCGTCCAGCGGCCCGGAGGCACCTCCTCAGGACCGCCGGCGAGCGGCTGCAGAAGCAGGGTGCGACCGGTCGAGAGGCAGAGCCGCCCTCCCTCCGGCATGGCCTGTCGGGCGTTCATGGCCAGGTTCATCAGCACGCGGTCGAGCTGGGAGGGATCGATCCGGACCATGCGGCCCGGCTCATCCAGCGTCACCTCCAGGCTGATCCGGCGCCCCAGCAGGGGGCGCAGCAGCTGGGCCATGCCCTCCACGGCAGCGTTGAGGGAGACGAGCTTCGGCGCCAGGACCTGCTGCCGCGCATAGGCCAGCAATTGCCGCACCAGCGCGGCACCCCGCTGCGCCGCCTGCCGGATCTGCTCCAGCTCGCCCGCCACAGCGGGGTCGGACACGGGGCCGAGGCTGTTCGCGGCGTCGTCCGCCGCGCCCAGGACGACGGCCAGCAGGTTGTTGAAGTCATGCGCGATGCCGCCCGCCAGCCGGCCGAGGGCCTGGAGACGGTCGCCTTCCGCCATCTGCGCCGCCATGGCATGCCGCTGGGTGACGTCGTGCAGGAGCAGAACCACGCTCCCGTCGGGCATCTCAAGGGCCTTCGGCGCGACAGGGTGGCCAGCCTGCCCCTCGGGGGCGGCGAGCCGGAGCTCGGCGGGGGGAAGTCCCCCTTGGAGCCAGGCGGACAGCGCCGGGCGGGATGCTGCGGCGAAAAGCCGCTCCGGCGCCATGCCTGGCCGCACCGGCTGCGTGGGGCCCAGAGCCAGCAGCAACGCGCGGTTGGCTGCGGCCACGCGCTTCGCCGCATCCAGCAGCAAGGCAGCGTCGGGAAGCTGGTCGAACAGGGAAGCGCCATCCAGCATGGCCGTCCCGTGCGGCCGGGAGCCCCCTCGCCGCCAGTAATCGCGCATCGCCCACATGGAAAGAGAGATATCACACGGGCGTGAGCTCAGGAATTGTCGTGACTCAGCCGGATGATGGTTTCCGCCAGCACTTCCTGGCTGATCTGGAGCACGGCGCGGTTGGTTTCCGCCTCAGCGCCTGGATGCAGCAGCGGCGATGACGCCCCGGCCTGTCCCTCAGCCGGGGCGGCCAGGGAGCGCGCCAGGCGCAGGAGGCGCTCAGGCTCGGCCTGGAGGCGCCGAAGGCAGAACTCCAGGGCATCATGAATTTCCATTCGCCGCTCCTTTTCTCTGGCGGATGGAAGGTGCACGCGGCCCCTCAAAAAAAGCGTAAAGGCGCACCGCTCATACCGATTGGTAACGGGCGGCGCCTATCCTGACGGTATGGATTCTTCCGCCCCTCCCGCCCTGCGTTCTGCCATCGAGCGGCTCGACGCCATGCTGGCGCTGGCCCTCGCCTTCCTCCAGACCGGGCGGCGCCTGGACCTGGAAGGACTGGACGCGGAGATCACCGCGCTCTGCGCCGCCATCCTCTCCCTGCCCCACGAGCAACGGGGCGATTTTGGGGGCGCCTTGCAGGGCCTGCGGGCGCGGGTCCTGGCGTTGCAGGCTGGCACCTTGCCGGTGGCGGCCGAGGCGTGACGCCCCGGCCGCGCGCGCAAGGCGGCTCAGCCCTGCCGGGGCAGGTGCTTGCCGATATAGGGCGGCAGGTTGAAGGCGCCGGTATGGATCTCCGGCGTCCAGTACTCCGTCCGCCCGAGAATGCCGGCCGCCTCGGCGCGGGCACGGATGGTGGCGGTGTCCGCCTGGCGCAGCGTGGCGTCCTTCGCCGCCCAGCCCAGCGTCATGAAGCCGCCGACATAGGTCGGGACGGCGGCGACATAGGCCCAGATGTCTGGGAAAGCCTTGCCGCGGCGGATGCTGGTCTCGGCCAGCTCCTCCGCCTGCATCGCCGGCACGCCGCACTGGTTGACGATCAGGCCGCGGTCGGAGAGCAGCCGCGCCGCGTTGGCGTAGAACTCGTCGGTGAACAGCACCTCGCCCACGCCGATCGGATCGGTCGAATCGACGATCACCACATCGAAGCTGCCAGCTTCGGCCTTGCGGACATAGTCGATGCCGTCACCCACGATGACCTCGGCGCGCGGATCGTTCCAGGCGTCACCACCGATGCTCGGCATGTGCTCCTTGCACAGGCGGATCACCTCGCCGTCGATCTCGACCATGACGGCCTTCTCGACGTTCCGGTGCTGCAGCACGCGCTTCAGCACGCCACCGTCGCCGGCACCGATGATCAGCACGCGCTTCGCCTCGCCATGCGCCAGTAGCGGCACATGCGTCAGCATCTCCTGGTAGACGAACTCGTCCTTCTCGGTGATCTGCACCACGCCATCGAGCAGCATGACGCGGCCATGCGAGTAGCTCTCGAACACCATGATGTCCTGGAAGTCGCTCTGCACGCGGGCAAGCTCGCACTTCACCAAAAAGCGCTGGCCCCATTCGGGATAGAGCGTCTCATTCACCCAAGAATCGGTCGGCATGGCGGTATTTCCCCGGAATCAGCAAAAGAGGGCGGGATCCTGCGATCCCGCCCCCAGTTTCGTCACGTGACGGATTTCGTCACGTGAAAGGCTGTTGTCAGCCGATCAGGCCGCGCTTGTGCTCGGCAAGCTGCACGCGCTCGGGCAGGAAGCCCTTCTTCAGCACGGACACGGCGTTGTAAGGGTTGCAGTCCCCGCAAACGAAGATGTCCAGCGCGGCATAGGCACGCTCCGGCCAAGTGTGGATGGAGACATGGCTCTCCGCCAGCACCAGCACGCCGCTCACCCCGCCATTGGGCGAGAAGTGATGGAAGTGGCCGTGCAGGATCGTGGCGCCGGTCGCAATCGCGGCCTCGCGCAGCACGTCATCAACATGTGCCGGGTCATCAAGATTCGTGGCGCCCCAAAGGTCCACGATCAGGTGCGTGCCGGCAAAGCGCACGCCGTCGCGCTCAACGAAGTAATCCTTCGCCTCGCCGTTCGGGCTATCAACAGACTGGGCTTCGCTCGGGCTGCAATCCGAGACCATCCCCAGCGGAGAAACGAGAGCGTCCATGGTGCGGGGGCTCCTTCCCACCAGAAGATGACCAGGGTGATCGGGGAACGATCAGGTCAACGGGAGCGGCATATGGGGCAAGGCTCCCCGCCCCGCAAGGAAAATCGGGACCTGAAGGCCGAAAAAATCGCGGGTCCTTCCTGCGCGGAGCGCGGATCTCGTCGTGCCGAGTTCGTTCCTCCCCGCAAATGCCCCCCGTCCCTGCCCGGCTCCTTCGGAAAATCTTCAGTCCCAGGGGGAATGAGGAGCTGAGGCTGCAAAACCCCCCTTGTCGCCCGGCCCAAGCCTGCTATACCCCGCCGCCTGCGCTGGATGGGTGGCCGAGTGGTCGAAGGCGCACGCCTGGAAAGTGTGTATACCTCAAAAGGGTATCGTGGGTTCGAATCCCACCCCATCCGCCATACCCCGCAAGATGGCGCTCCTCCTTCACCCCCGACGCATTCCGGCAGCGGCTCGCAGGACGGACCTGCTCCCAAGCCCGCGCCATGCGCTGCGCCGCCGCCCTTTCCTATTGTGCCCTCACCAGGATTTTCAGCGGGGCGATCAGACGCGGAACCTGTACTCCACGCCTGGCATCCGCTCGATGTCCGGCGGGAAGCTGGTGCGCTTGTCGGCGAAGTAGCGCAGGCGATGGTTGCCATCCGTAGCGCGGTTGTAGGTGAGATACAGGATTCGACGCGCCTCGGCGGTGAGGTTCGGGCCTGAGGCGTGCGGCACGTAGCTGTCGAAGAACAGCACGTCGCCCGGCTCGGTCGGCACCGGCACCAGCGCGAAGCTGGCCATCTGCCCGGCTGTAAGCGGGCGCCATTCTTCGCCAATCAGACCCGCGAATCGCGGTGCGTCGGCGATCTTGAGGCAGCCGTTGGCCGTTGTGGCACGCTCGATGCTCACCAGGGCGGTGACGAAGAGCGGGGCGTAGACGCTCCAGCCGGCCTGCTGGTCCTGGTGCGGCTCGAAGCCGGAACCGCCGGGCATCTTGAAGTTGATCTTTTCCTTGAACAGGACTGCCGGCGCGCCCAGCAGCTGAGCCACCGCCGCTTTCAGCCGCCCGCCACTCACGAGCCGATCAAAAGCGGGGTGGTAGGGGCAGAAGTTCTCGATCCGCTGCACCATGCGGCGCTGGCCGCCCAGCAGGCTCTCCTCGCGATAGACCATCTGCGCGCCAGGCACTTCCGGCATGTTGAGCAACGCATCCGTCCAGGCGGAGATCGCCCGGGCCTCGTCCGCGCCGAAGAAGGCGCGTGCCAGCAACCAACCGCTCCGTTCGTAGTGAGCCAGATCCTCCGCCCGCAGCGGGCCCTCCATGGCAGGATCTGGCGGCCGAGATGCGGTGACGTTCATCATGAAACGCTCCCTGTCGAGAGTTTCGGTTGAGAGTTCTGGCAAGGCCTGGCCATTTCACGTCCGGGCGCAGGCCAGGACGGCGACGAAGCCTGCCTGCCCTGCACCGGACGAACCAGCCGCGAAGGTGTCAACTCCACCGATGGGCTACCGCTCTGACGGAAGGGAGAGCGAGTGGGCTTCACAGCGTCATCTTCGCCTCGGGCGCCTGCGCCCGCGACTTCGCTGCCTCCACTGGTGCCTGAATCGACCGTCCCGCCAGCGACAGAGATGTGCGTCTTTCGTCTCCCCATCTCTCGGATCTGCTGCCGGCCGCAGGGAAGCCGCCCTCGCCAAGGGAGTTCCGCGCCCGCCATGCCCCCTTCTTCGCGAATCCGCCTTCGCCTCGCTGCCATGCCTCCTGGAACCCTCCTGCGGGGCACCGCAGGAGGAGTTGCCCCCGCTGGTGCCAGAGCATGACTTCGCCATCACCTGCCGCCTGACCAGAGGGCAAGGCGCACTCACGCATCGCTTCTGGCTGACGGCGGAGGAGCGCCTCGGGGTCGAGTTCGAGCCTGCGCCGGGGCTCGGCAGCCATACGGTCACCGGTGGCCGGAGCCGCCAGGCCTTCATGGCCTCGGACGCGGCACGCAGCGTGACCCTCCTGCCTCTTCCGGCGGGAAGCGGCATTCAGGATCTACGCCTGCGCAGCGATGCACAGGTCCTGCGCGAGGAGCAGGACCATATCGCCGGCACATCCTGCGCACTCTGGCGCATCGCCTGGCACGAGGTGCCGCCGACGCACGCACGGATCTGCTGCTCAAGCGCCTGCCGCGCCGAGCCTGACCGCGCAAGGCGGCACGGCTTCTCCGAGTGCGCGCGGGGCGGCGACCAGGGCTGAAGCACAGAGCCTCCAGCAGACCCGGGACACGTCGGTGCCGCAGGCGAGCAGGTCGTTGCGCATGGCAGGAAGCCGGCGCACGGCCAGGGTGAAGACGGCCTCCTCCCGCATCCCGAGGTTCAGGTGGGCGTGCGCCATCCGCAGCTCGTAAAGGCCGGTGAACAGCGCGCCCTGCGGCGTCATTGCGTTGGGCAGGCCTGGCGACATAGCCTCGATCTCCCCCAGGCGGCTTCCCCCGCCCGGCCGGGCGGCGCTGCGCGCGGCAGCGGCGAAACCCGCCAGGACGCGCATCGTGAGGTTGCAAGGCGAGGAGGCCTTCATGCACCTGTTCGCGCTTGGTGACAGCCATGAGTTCGGCCGGCGGGTCGCGGCCGCGCTCGGCGTTGCGCTCGCCGCGCATGAGGAGCGCAGCTTCGAGGACGGCGAGCAGAAGGCGCGCCCGCTGATCAACGTCCGCGGCGGAGATGCCTACGTCCTGCACAGCCTGCATGGCGGCCCTCGGGAGAGCCCGCACGACAAGCTGTGCCGCCTGCTGTTCTTCCTGGCCACCCTGCGCGACGCAGGCGCGGCGCGGGTGACGGCGGTGGTTCCCTACCTCGCCTATGCTCGCAAGGACCGCCGCACCAAGCCGCATGATCCCGTCACCACGCGCTACGTCGCGCAGCTCTTCGAGGCGGTGGGCACGGATGCGGTCATGACCCTGGAGGCGCACAACCTGGCCGCCTTCCAGAACGCCTTCCGTTGCCGGGCAGAGCATCTCGATACCCGCGCCCTCTTCGCTCCGCGGCTGTGCGGCCTGGTCGGCACCGCGCCGGTCGTGGTGGCCTCACCGGACCCGGGTGGCGTGAAGCGCGCGCAGCTCTTCCGCGAGCATTTCGAGCGGGTGCTCGGCCGCGAGGTGGGCGACGCCTTCATGGAGAAGCGGCGCAGCAGCGGGGTGGTGAGCGGCGAACACCTCGTCGGCGAGGTCCGCGGCGCAACGGTGGTCGTGGTGGACGACCTCATCAGCACCGGCGGAACCATGCTGCGCGCGGCGGAGGCCTGCCTGAAGCACGGGGCGGCGCGCGTGCTCGCCCTGGCCGCGCACGGCCTGTTCACCGGCGCCGCCGCCCAGGCGATCGGCGCCCCTGCCCTCGCCCGCGTGCTGGTGACGGACAGCGTGCCGCTCTTCCGCCTGCCACCGGTGCTGCACGGGCCGCGCGTCGAGGTGGTCAGCGCCGTGCCGCTTTTCGCGAAGGCGATCCGGCGGATGCATGAGGGCGGCTCCATCACGGCGCTGCTGGAGGGGGATGGCGCAGGCTAGCGCAGGCGGCGGTGTGGAAGGCGAGCAGACGCCCTGGTGGGCGTCCACCCCGGGCCGCCCCGCAGCCCTCGAGGATCAACCTTCCCGCCGAGCAGATGCTCGACGGCGCCCTCGAACACCGGGCGGTCGCCCCCGAGGCGGTGGACCGCGCCACAGCCGGCGGTTGAGGCGTAGCTCCTCGCCGCAGAAATGCCGACGGTTTGCGAGGCCGCGGTAGTTCAGGAAGGGATGCACCACAGGTTTCTTCAGCTTCCAGGCGAAATCCTTCGTCAGGAAGACCCAGGACATATGCGTCTCACGCACCTCCACCTTCGCGGGCGCATCATGGACGGCATCCGCGCAGGTTGACCCGCCGCGGTCCGGCGTGGACTGACTTCGATCAGGCTGCGGCTTGTGTTCTGACGCAGATCATGGCGAGTCGGTGCCAGCCGGCGCTGAATGCTGCCGGCAGCCCAGGGAGGGAGGCCAGGATGAGTGCTGCATCCCGCTTCAGGAACAGGGGCCGCCCTGATGGCGGGCGGTGCCGGCCGACTCCCGCAGCTCCTGGTCTTCGGTGAGGCGCCGCATGTCCGAAGGTGAGTTCTTCCGCTTCGCCGGCCGCGCTGAGGCCGGTCAGGAGCTGGCCCGGCGCCTCGCGGCGCTGCACCTGCCGCAGCCGGTCATCTATGCCCTGCCGCGTGGCGGCGTGCCGGTCGCCGCCGAGATCGCTGAGGCGCTGGACGCCCCGCTGGAGCTCATGCTGGTGCGCAAGATCGGTGCGCCCTTCCAGCCCGAGCTGGCGCTGGGCGCCGTGGTGGATGGCGCGGAACCCGAGATGGTGCTGAACCCGGAGATCGTCGCCGCCACCGGGGCGGACGAAGCCTTCATCGCGGCGACGCGCGCGAGGGAACTGGCCGAGATTGAACGGCGGCGGCAGCTCTACCTTGCCGGGCGCACCTCGGCCGACCCACGCGGCCGCAGTGTGGTGGTGGTGGATGACGGCCTCGCCACAGGGGCAACGGCACGGGCGGCGCTGCGCGCGTTGCGGCGGCGCGGCCCTGCGCAACTCCTCCTCGCCGTGCCGGTGGCGCCGTCCGACACCCTCGCCGCCCTGCGCGCCGAGGCCGACAGCGTGGTCTGCCTGCACGAAGCCCGTCGCTTCCACGGCGTTGGCGCCTTCTATGACGACTTCCATCAACTCAGCGACCAGGAGGTGATCAGCATGCTCGACGCCGCCGCCGAGAGGTTCGCGCGCAAGGCAGGTGGCGCACCGGCCGACTGAGCGGTGCGGGCGGGGAGTGCTCCCATGCGCCAGAGCGGCCTCGCGCAGATCCCCGGCGCCGCCTTCGGCGAGGTGCCTCTGCCGCCCCACACGCTGGATCGCGGCATGGGGCCCGCCGTGGCTCGTCCCACTGTCTTCCGGCCGGAGGAAGGGAAGGATTGAGGACGCCCGGCGGACCGTGTCGCCCCTGCCGCGTGGTGCGCCTGATCCGCATCAGTGCAGAGGGACCCCGCAGGGCCAGGATCGCCCCCCCGGCCGGAAGCCGGGTCGAGGGCCATCCGGCGAAGGCCAAGCCGAGGGAAGGAGAACCGGGCCATGAACACCGCGGACCGCGACCTGCAGCAGCGCGTGCTCGACGAGTTGACATGGGAGCCGAGCGTGGAGGCGGCGCATATCGGCGTCGCGGCACAGGACGGTGTGGTGACGCTCAGCGGCCATGTCGCGAGCTATGCGGAGAAGCTCGCGGCCGAGCAGGCGGCAGGCCGGGTACGCGGCGTCAGGGCCATCGCACAGGAGATCGAGGTGCGCCTGCCCTACGAGAAGAAGACGGATGACGACGAGATCGCCGGCCGCGCCGTGCAGATCCTCCGCTGGGATGCGGTGGTGCCGCCGGAGGCGGTGCGGGTGAAGGTGGAGGACGGGCTGGTGACGCTGACGGGCGAGGTGGAATGGCAGTTCCAGCGCGCCGCCGCCGAGCGCGCCGTTCAGAAGCTGGGCGGCGTCACCGGCGTGATCAACCTCATCGTGGTGCAGGTGAAGGCACAGCAGGGCGATGTCCGGCAGCGGATCGAGGAAGCCCTGCGCCGCGACGCGGAGCTGGAGGTCGGACGCCTGACGATCAGCGTGACAGATGGGCGCGTGGTGCTCGGCGGCCATGTGCGCACCCCGCGCGAGCGCCAGGCCGCCGAGCGCGCCGCCTGGTCCGCACCGGGCGTGCGCGAGGTCGAGGACCGCATCTCCATCGGCTGAGCCATGATGGATCAGGTGACGGAGACGCTGCGCCAGCCCTCCCCGGCGGGACCCGGCGCCCTGCCCGACCATTTCTGGTCGGTTCCGCGCGAGGATGCGCTTGCCGCCCTGGCGAGCACGCCGGAAGGACTCGGCACGGCCGAGGCGGCGCGCCGGCTGGATGCCGCTGGCCGCAACCTCGTCACGGAGCAGCGGCGCCGGCGCATCCTCGCCAAGCTCGCGCGGCGCCTGGCCGAGCCCCTGGTCGCCATCCTGGTGATCGCCGCCGCCGTCTCCGGCGCGACCGGCGACTGGGTCAGCTTCTCGCTGATCCTGGTGGTGCTGACCGCCTCCAACCTGCTCGACGTGTTTCAGGAGCACCGCGCGGAACGGGCGGCGGAGGCGCTGAAGCGTTCCGTCGCCATCCGCTGCACCGTCCGGCGCGACGGGAAGACGGTTTCGGTGACGGCGGAGGAGATCGTGCCCGGCGACGTGGTCGAGCTGCGGGCCGGCGGCCTCGTGCCGGCCGACGGCATCGTGCTGGCGAGCCGGGACGCGCATGTGAACCAGGCCCTGCTGACGGGCGAGCCCTATCCCGTGGAAAAGCGGCCGGGGCCGAGCGGCGCCGGCAACCTCGCCGAGGCCTATGACGCGCTGTTCGGCGGCACGGCGCTGATCAGCGGCGAGGCGACCATGCTGGTCGTGGCGACCGGCGCCCGCACCCGCTTCGGCGGCATCGCGGCGGCGCTGCGCTCGGACGAGCCGCCGAACGCCTTCGAGCGAGGGCTGCACAGGCTCGGCGTGCTGATCCTGCGGTTGACCGTATTTCTGCTGCTCTTCGTGCTGCTGGCACAGCTCGTCTCCGGCCGGCCGGCGCTGGAGGCCTTCCTCTTCGCCGTGGCGCTGGCGGTGGGGCTGGCACCCGAGCTGCTGCCGATGGTCACCACCGTCACCCTCTCGCGCGGGGCGCTGCGCATGGCCGCGCGGCAGGTGGTGGTGAAGCGGCTGGCCGTCATCCATGACCTCGGCGCCATGGACGTTCTCTGCACGGACAAGACGGGCACGCTGACCGAGGCGCGGATCACCCTGATTGGCCATCCCGGGCCAGCGGGCGAGGATGTTGCGCGCGTCCTGGAACTGGCGGCGGTGAACAGCCGCTTCGAGAGCGGGGTGCGGAGCCCGCTGGACGACGCCATCCTCGCCCAGGCCGGCGAGGCCGCGGGGAAGGGCTGGACGCGGATCGCCGACGTGCCCTTCGACTTCGAGCGCCGCCGCGTCTCGGTCCTGACGGAGCACGAGGGACGTCGCCTCCTCGTGGTCAAGGGTGCGCCGGAGGAGATCCTGGCCCGCGTGCGCTTCTTGGAGGCCGCCGACGGGAGCGTCACGCCCCTCTCGGGGGAGGATTCCGAACGGCTGCGCAAGCTGCACGAGGCGAAGGCCGCCAGCGGCCTGCGCTGCCTGGGCGTCGCCTGGCGCGAGGTGGAGGCCGGCCGCAACCAGCCGACGGCGTCGGATGAAAATGAGCTGGTCTTCACCGGCTTCTGCGTCTTCGCCGACCCGCCGAAGGCCGGGGCCGCCGAGGCCATCGCGCGACTGCGGGCGGCGGGCGTGCGGGTGAAGATCGTCTCCGGGGACGCCGCTCCGGCGCTGCGGCATCTCGTGGATGCGCTCGGCCTGCCCCCCACCGGGCTGCTCACCGGGGAAGAAATCGCGCGGCTGAGCGACTCCGCGCTGGCGGCGCGCGTGCAGCGCACCGACCTTTTCGCCCGCCTCTCGCCTGACCAGAAGACGCGGATCATCCGCGCCCTCAAGGCGCGGGGCCATGTCGTCGGCTTCCTCGGGGACGGGATCAACGACGCGCCGGCGATCCACGCGGCGGATGCCGGCCTGTCGGTCGAGGGCGCGACGGATGTGGCACGCGCCGCGGCCGACCTGATCCTGCTTGCCCCTGATCTGGGCGTGATCGCCGACGGCGTGGTGGAAGGCCGCCGCACTTATGCGAACATCATGAAATACGTGCGGATGGGCACCTCGTCGAATTTCGGCAACATGCTCTCCACCGCGCTGGCCTCGCTCTTCATCCCCTTCCTGCCGCTGACGCCCTTGCAGGTGCTGCTGAACAACCTGCTCTATGACCTGAGCGAGACCGGCATTCCCTTCGATGCCGTGGACCCGCACGCCGTGGCGCGACCGCATGGGTGGGACATGGCGGCGATCCGCCATTACACGCTGGTCATGGGGCCGCTCTCTTCGATCTTCGACCTGGCGACCTTCGCGATCCTGCTGCTCGGCTTCCACGCCGCGCCGGAGGAGTTCCGCACCGCCTGGTTCGTGGAATCCATGATCACGCAGATCCTGGTGATCTTCCTGATCCGCGTGGAGACACCGGTCTGGAAGGCGGCACGGCCGCATCCGGTGCTCGTCGCGACCTCACTCGGCGCGCTGGCGGTGGCGATGGTGCTGGCGCTGACGCCGCTGGGCAGGCCCATCGGCTTCACGGCGCTGCCCTGGCCGGTGCTGCTCGCGCTGCTTGCCCTCTCCACCGCCTATCTGGCGGCCGCGGAGGGCCTCAAGCGGCTGGCGACAACGCGGAGGCATGGCGCCACCCGACATAGCCCCCATGGCACAATGTTCCGGTAGCGCTGCGCACAGGCATCCCGCCATGTCCGGCTACATCGCCAGGTCCGTCTCTGCCTTGCGCGGCTTCAATGCCCCGGTGCCGCCAAGATGCAATCCCTAGGCGATAGTGACGCCGTCTCTGCAATCCGGAGGAGAGACCAGTTTCCGCTGGATCAGCACGGATTTCGACTTCGGCCCGAGGGTGACAGGGGCCGCCTCGGCCAGCCGCCCGGCTCGCAGAGGCCTGTTCGAAATGCCGCGGCAGGTGGAAACCGATGAACCCTTCTGTCCTCATCGGATCGTGAGAGCCGCCCGGACGGGGTAGCTTGGCACTATCCCGGAAGATCTTCGAGAGGAGGCCTGAAGCCATGCCGACTTCGGACCCTTCGCGCCGCGCGATCCTCGCCGGCGCGGCGCTGATCCCCTCCGCCACGGCCGTGCGGGCCCAGGGTGCGCCGACCACGCTCCTGAACGTTTCCTACGACCCGACGCGCGAGTTCTACCGCGCCTTCAACGCCGCCTTCGCCACGCAGTGGCAGCGGCAGGCGGGGCAGCCGGTGCGCGTCACCACCTCCCATGCCGGCTCGGGCAGCCAGGCGCGGGCCGTGATCGACGGACTGCAGGCGGATGTGGTGACGCTCGCGCTCGCCTATGACATCGATGCCATCGCCGAGCGCGGGCTGATTGCGCCCGACTGGCAGGGCCGGCTGCCGGACAACAGCGCGCCCTATACCAGCACGGTCGTCTTCCTGGTGCGGGCGGGCAATCCGAAGGGCATCCGGAGCTGGGATGACCTTGTCCGCCCTGGCGTGGCGGTGATCACGCCCAACCCCAAGACCTCCGGCGGCGCGCGCTGGAACTATCTCGCCGCCTGGGCCTGGGCGCTGCGCCAGGCAGGAGGAACCGCCGCCAGCGCCGAGGACTTCGTCGGCCGGCTGTTCGGCAACGTGCCCGTGCTGGACACCGGCGCGCGCGGTTCGACCACCAGCTTCGCCCAGCGCGGGCTTGGCGACGTGCTGATGGCCTGGGAGAACGAGGCACATCTGGCGCTGAAGCAGTTCGGCACCGGAACGTTCGAGATCGTCTATCCGCCGCTCTCCATCCTCGCCGAGCCGCCGGTGGCGGTGGTGGACCGCGTGGTGGACCGTCGCGGCACACGGGCGCTGGCCGAGGCCTATCTTCGCCACCTCTACAGTCCGGAGGGCCAGGGGCTGGCGGCGCAACACTTCTACCGGCCGCGCGACGCCCAGGTGCTCGCGGCCAATGCCGCGCAGTTCCCGCAGATCGAGATGGTCACCATCGAGGCCTTCGGGGGTTGGCGGGAGGCACAGCGGGTGCATTTCGCCGAAGGCGCCGTGTTCGACCGCATCGCCGGAGGCCGGCGATGACCAGACTGCGCCTCGCTCCCCGCAGCGCCCTGCCCGGCTTCGGGTTGACGTTGGGGGTGACGCTGTTCTGGCTGTCCGCCATCGTGCTCATCCCGCTGGCGGCGCTGGCGCTGCGCCCCTGGACACTTGGGCCGGCGGAGGTCTGGGCCTCGGTCACCGAGCCACGGGTGCTCGCCGCGCTGCGCCTCTCCTTCGGCGGCGCGCTGCTGGCGGCCGCGCTCAACCTGCCGCTCGGCCTCCTGCTCGCCTGGGTGCTCAACCGCTACGACTTTCCCGGGCGCCGCCTGGCCGATGCCATGGTGGACCTGCCTTTCGCCCTGCCCACGGCGGTCGCGGGCGTGGCGCTGGCGGCGCTCTACGCGCCGAATGGCTGGCTGGGCGCGCCGCTGGGCGCAGCCTTCGGTTGGCGCATCGCCTATACGCCGGCGGGCGTGCTGGTGGCGCTGGTTTTCGTCGGGCTGCCCTTCATCGTCCGGACGGTGGAGCCGGTGCTGCGCGACCTGCCCCTGGAGGCGGAGGAGGCGGCGGCGACGCTCGGCGCCACCCGGGCGCAGACGCTGCGGCGCGTCATCCTGCCCGCCCTGGCGCCGGCGCTGCTGACCGGCTTCGGGCTCGCCTTCGCGCGGGCCGTCGGGGAATATGGCAGCGTCATCTTCATCGCCGGCAACCTGCCCATGGCGACCGAAATCGCGCCGCTGCTGATCGTCATCCGGCTGGAGGAGTTCAACTATGCCGGGGCGGCGGCGATCGGCCTCGCGATGCTGCTGCTGGCCTTCGTCGTCCTGCTTCTCCTCAACCAGTTGCAGAAGGTGTTGCGGCCCTGGGCGCGGCGGGCATGATCGCGGCCGGCGCCCCGCCCCGCCGCCCGGCGGCAGCCGATCCGCCCTGGGCACGGCGGACCGCCATCGCCCTCGCCTGGGCCGCGCTGAGCCTGTGTTTCCTGCTGCCGCTGGTGACGGTCTTCGCTGAGGCTCTCCGGCGCGGCCTGGACGTGGCCCTGGCGGCCATTGTGGAGCCGGATGCATGGGCCGCGATCCGGCTGACGCTGCTGGTGGCCGCCCTCGCCGTGCCGATCAACATGCTCGGCGGGATCGCGGCCGCCTGGTGCATCGCCAAGTTCGACTTCCCGGGGCGGCGGCTGCTGACGGCGCTGATCGAGCTGCCCTTCGCCGTCTCCCCGGTCATCTCCGGCCTGGTTTGGGTGCTGCTGTTCGGCGCGCAGGGCTGGCTGGGGCCGTGGCTGCAGCAATACGGGCTGCGCATCGTCTTCGCCCTGCCCGGCCTGGTGCTGGCCACGGTCTTCGTCACCTTCCCCTTCGTCGCCCGCACGCTGATCCCGCTGATGCAGGACCAGGGGCGTGACGAGGAGGAGGCGGCGGCGACGCTCGGCGCCTCGGGCTGGCAGACCTTCCGGCGCGTCACCCTGCCCAATATCCGCTGGGCGCTGCTCTCCGGCGTCCTGCTCTGCAACGCGCGCGCCATGGGGGAATTCGGCGCCGTTTCCGTCGTCTCCGGCCATATCCGCGGGGAGACCAACACCATGCCGTTGCACGTCGAGATCCTCTACAACGAATACCAGTTCGCCGGCGCCTTCGCGGTGGCCGCGCTGCTGGCGCTGCTGGCGCTTGTCACACTCGGCGCCAAGGCGCTGCTGGAGCGGGTGAGCGGGCATCGGGCCTCGCTGCATCCATGAGCGTGGACATCGCGGACCTGACCCGGCGCTTCGGCCCCGGGACGCCGGCGCTGCATGGGGTGGAGCTCGCGGTGCGCACCGGCGAGTTCGTGGCGCTGCTCGGCCCTTCCGGCTCTGGCAAGACGACGCTGCTGCGCATCCTTGCCGGGCTGGAGTTCCCGGATGCCGGCACGGTGCGGATCGGCGGGCGGGACGTGGCGGGGGTGCCGGCACGCGAGCGCGGCATTGGCTTCGTCTTCCAGAGCTACGCCCTGTTCCGCCACATGACGGTGTTCGAGAACGTCGCCTTCGGATTGCGCGTGCGACCACGCGCCCGCCGTCCGTCGGGGAGCGAGATCGCCGCGCGCGTCCGCCACCTGCTGGCGCTGGTGCAGATCCCAGAGCTGGAGCGGCGCTATCCAGAGCAGATCTCGGGCGGGCAGCGGCAACGGGTGGCGCTGGCCCGCGCCCTGGCGATCGAACCGCCGCTGCTGCTGCTGGACGAGCCCTTCGGCGCGCTGGACGCGCAGGTGCGCAAGGAGCTCCGGGGCTGGCTGCGCGGGCTGCACGACAGCCTGGGCATCACCACGCTGTTCGTCACTCACGACCAGGACGAGGCGATGGAGATCGCCGACCGGATCGCCGTGCTGCGGGAGGGTCGTATCGTCCAGTTCGACGCGCCTTCGGTGCTGTTCGAGCAGCCGGCGGATGCCTTCGTGGCGGGCTTTCTCGGCGAGACCAACCGGCTGCCCTGCAACATCGCCGGCGGGGTGGCGCATTTCGGCGCACTGCCGCTGCCGCCCATGCCGGCGGGGATCGCGGACGGGCCGGCCCTCGCCTTCGTCCGTCCCTATGGCCTTCTGGCGGCGCCAGGGCCGGGCAGCCCGCAGCCCTGGACCGTGCAGGCGGCGCGGCATGACGGCCGCACCGTCCATCTGCGCGTTGGCGCGGGCGAGACGGTGCTGGACGCGACGCCGGCACCCGGCTGGAGCGCGCCCGCCCGCGGCGACCGCTGCACCCTGCGTATCGAGGCGGCCCGGTTCTTCCCGGCCGAAGAGGCGGCGGTCAGGCCGCCCTCAGGGTGAAGGTCACGGCCTCGATGTCGAAGCTGCCATCAGGCCCGGCGGCGAAATGCTCCTGGACGCTCGCCGGCGCGGCCTTGAGCAGGGAGCGGATCGCCTCGGCATGGGCCTGCGGCGTTCGCGTGCGGGCTGTCCAGCTCGGGAACTCCATGCGCAGGCGGCGGGTGATGATGCCCTCCAGCGCGAAGCCGGCGCGCGACAGGGCCGCCACCCACTGCGCGACGGTGTAGTTCCGCACGTGGGAGGCGTCGCGCAGCAGCTCGATCGCCTGCAGGTGGGAGTCCAGCACCGGGTTGGCCGGGGCCACCGTGTCGATGAACAGCGCCTGCTGGCCCGGCTTCAGAACGCGCCGGGCCTCGCGCAGCCCGGCTTCCATGTCCTGCCAGTGATGGGTGGTGAAGCGGCAGAGCACGGCGTCGAAGGCGGCGTCCGGAAAGGGCAGCCGCTCCGCCGGCGCCTGCCGGGTGACGATGTTGGTGAGGCCGCGCTCGGCCGCCGTGGCAGCCACCGCCTCCAGCATGCCGGGCGTGACGTCGCAGGCGACAACCTGCGCCACATGCGGCGCGACGCGGTAGCTGACATGCCCGCCGCCGCAGCCGAGGTCGAGCACGCGGGCCTCGGTCTGGCCGCGCAGCGCCGCCTCGATCTGGTCGAGGTCGGCGCCGCTGCTGTGCACCGCGCTGGTGACATAGTCCTGCGCGCGGATGCCGTACTGCTCGGCGGCAAAATTGTGCTGGGAGGTGTTCATGCCCCGCTCTCTCCTGCTGGAGACGCCAGCCTTCCGCTTTTTCCAGGCCGGTATAAGTTGGCAGGATATCCTGGTATATCCGCTTCCACCATGCTGCTGCCTGCCGATCAGCGGCGCCTGCTGGGCGCCTTCCTCCGCCGGCATCGCGCGGCGCTGGCGCCCGAAGCCGCCGGACTGCCGACCATTCCGCCCGGGCATTCCCTTCGCCGCCGGCGCACGCCGGGGCTACGGCGCGAGGAGGTGGCGCAGCTCTGCGGTATCAGCACCACCTGGTACACCTGGGTCGAGCAGGGCCGGGACATCGCCCTCTCCGCCGAGGCCCTGGCGCGGCTGGCGGATGCGCTGCGGCTGACCCCGCCGGAGCGCGCCTATCTCTTCGAGCTGACGCGGCGGCGCGACCCGGCGCCGCCCGTTGCCGCATCGACCGGCGCCCCGCCGCCGGAGTTGCTGGCGGCACTGCGGGCCAGCACGGCGCCGGCCTATCTGCTCGACCGGCTCTGGCACGTGCGCGGCTGGAATGACGGGGCGGGCCACCTCTTCTCCCCCTGGTTCGGCAGCGGCGAGACCTGCCTGCTGCGCTATGTCTTCCTCGACCCCGCCGCGCGCGACTTCATCTGCGACTGGGAGAACCGCGCCCGGCGGCTTCTGGCCGAGTTCCGGGCCGATACCGCGCATGACCCCGAGGACCCCGCCATGCGCTCGCTGGTTGGGGACCTGTTGCGCAGCAGCGCGCCCTTCGCGCGCTTCTGGAACAGCCATGTGGTGCTGGCGCGGGAAGGCGGCGAGCGCATGTTCAGCCACCCGCAGGACGGCCTGCTGCGCTACGAGCAGGTGACGCTGCTGCCAGCCGCGCAGACCGGCTACAAGCTGGTCATGCTGCTGCCCGGCGGCGCCTGAGGCC
>DATMFR010000046.1:0-27292 GCA_035556695.1 Roseomonas sp. | reverse complement strand
AGCATGATCGACGGCCCCTTCCGTCCTCGTCGACACCGGAGGTCTGCCGGCGAGTCCCGGCGTGCCCGGACCAAGGCCGTCCGGATCCGGCGGCCGCAAACCGGGGCCCAAGCAGCCCCCCGATACTGCTGCGCCTCCAGTGACAGGGCCCAACCCACCTTCTCGTCAAACAACTTGCCAATGCCGGATTGAGGCACTGACCGATCCGGAAAGGCAGTGCGGCAACGAGCGTGCGCACCACCTTCAGCACATCGGCTCTATCCTCGGCCGGCTCCACCGCGGCGGCTTGCGGGGACCTTCCCGTGAGCTTCCAGTGACCAAGCCGATAGCGGAACGCTCTCTGACAGACTGCCTCAGGCCGCGATCTAGTCGGGCGCATTGGGTTGCTACCCATGGCGCAGAATCAGCCCAGTC
The DNA here is from genome assembly GCA_035556695.1 of Roseomonas sp. Classification (GTDB taxonomy): domain Bacteria; phylum Pseudomonadota; class Alphaproteobacteria; order Acetobacterales; family Acetobacteraceae; genus Pseudoroseomonas. Next base: position 26,878 of record DATMFR010000046.1, on the reverse strand, counting down.
GGGAAGTGAAGGGGAAGCTTCGAACCAGAGGATAGGATTCAGGCCACAGGGTGGATGCCTGGGCTGTCCGTGTTTCCGGTGACGGCGCGGAACGCTCAAGGCCGGGCGAAGCCGCATTTGGTCTGCCACGATCATCGAGATCAGGCTTCAGCAGCCCTCAGCGATGCCCCCTTGAGGGATTGAGTCGGGGGAAGTTCCTCAGCCTGAGCGAGAGCGCTGCGACCAACCTCCCTGTCCCTGAACGTCCTGTGCAGAGCACCGTCATGTTCAATGTGCGGCTCCGGTAGCTCAGCGCACCGCTCCGGATGCCTGCCCTGCCTCTTGCCCGTCGTCCAAGGCGCCCTCCGGCGGCTGTCCTCTGAGTGGCACATCGATCACGCAGATCAGCCCATCTGGTTCCCAGTTCAGTGAAACGGCGCCGCGAAGCTGGGCCCGTACGATGGTGTCGAGCACCCGCGACCCGAAACCCCGTCGGGTGGGGGAGGGCCCGACCGGAGGGCCGTCGGCCTCCGACCAACGCAGATGCAACCACCTCGCCTCGTCTGCCCCACGCTCCACCCGCCAGGACACCGCGATCCGGCCCGTGGCCGCCGATAGCGCGCCGTGCTTGATCGCGTTGGTGGCCAGTTCATGGACCACCATCGCCAGGCCTTGCGCGGCGTCCGGCCGCAGGGCCACGGCGGGGCCGGACAGTTCCGCGCGCTGCCCCGCAAGGAACGGCGCCAGCTCTGCCTCAAGCAGGGCCCGCAGATCAGCGCCTTCCCAATGCGCCTCGGCCAGCATGGTATGCGCGCGCGCGAGCGCCCTGACGCGGCCCTCGACGGCCCGCGCATAGGCTTCGGGGTCGTCCTTTGGCGTTAAACGCAGCGCCGCCTGCACCACGGCCAACGCATTCTTGGCACGGTGGTCGAGCTCGCGCATGAGCAGAGCTTGGCGCTCTTCCGCCGCCTTGCGGTCCGCGATGTCGATGACCGACCCCACCATGCCGAGGAACGTGCCGTTCTCGCCCAGGCGCGGTGCGGCAGCATCGATCGCCCAGTGCCAGGTGCCGTCCGCACGGCGCAGCCGGTACTCGGTGCGGAACGCGACCTGTTGCGCGCAGGCCGCCATGAAGCTCTTTCGCGCCGCCTCGCGATCCTCCGGATGCACCATCGCGAGCCAGCCGTCGCCGAGCCCCTCGCCCGGGGCCTGCCCGGTCAGCTCGTACCAGGGCCGGTTGATATAAATGCAGGTGCCGGATGGATCGGTCGTCCAGATCATGACCGGCGCGCTGTCGGCCATGTTGCGGAAGCGTGCCTCGCTCTCGGCCAGCGCAGCCTCGGCCATCTTCAGGTCATGGATGTCGGTGGAACTGCCGAACCACGCCGTGACCTGACCCGCTGCATCCCGCACCGGAACCGCGCGGGCGATGTGCCAGCGATAGGCGCCGTCGCGGCGGCGATAGCGGATCTCGATCTCGTAAGTCATGCCCCGCGCGCGTGCGTCGGCCCATGCCGCCGCCGTCCGTGCTGCGTCGTCCGGATGCAGTGTCGCCGCCCAGCCGTCCGGGAGCGCCTCCTCCAGCGTCTGCCCGGTGTACTCCGACCAACGGTTATTCACGTAGTGCAACTGGCCATCCGGCAGGGCAAACCAGATGAAGTTCGGCACCAGATCGGCCAAGGCACGAAGCCGCGCCTCACTCTCCCGCAGAGCCTGCTCGGCAGTCTGCCGGGCGGTGAGATCCTCAATGCCGATCACCACACGGCCCGGATGCCCAGGCAGCGGCGCCGCAGTGAGCCTGACCGGGACGTGCGTGCCATCCTTGCGGATGAAGGCTTTCTCAAACGCGTCGGCGCGGCCGGTCTCCAGGATTTGGCGGGCAGCATGTTCATCCTTCGGCAAGTGCTCCGGCAGGGTGGCAGCCCGCCATCCCCTTGCACCGCTCTCGAACTCCTCCCGCGTGCAGTCCAGCAGCGCGAGGGCGTGGTCATTGATCATCAGTGTCCGGCCAGTCGCCGCGTCGAAGACCGTGAGCCCGAGCAGGCTGCTGTCGAATACAGCACGAAAACAGGCTTCTCTCTCGCGCAGCGCCGAACGCGCACGGTGTTCCTCGCTGACATCTCTACAGAGGAGCAACACGCCGCCGACACCGCCCGGCGCGTCGTCATCGTCGATGGGGCTATAGGAGTAGGTCCACCAGACGTTCTCGCGCTGTCCGTGACGGGTGACCGGCACCAGGTGATCCTCGTGCTAGGTCGCGCCGCCGCCAGCCATCACCTGCTCGATCTGTGGGCCCATAATGGGCCACGTCTCCTCCCACACTTCCCGCGCGGGCCGACCCAGCGCCCAGGGATGACGCTCGGGCCCAAGGCTGCGGCCGTAGGCATCGTTGTAGAGGCAGGTTAGCTCCGGACCCCAGAAGATGAAGACGGGGTGGTGCGTGTTCAGCGCAAGCCGTACAGTCGTGCGCAGGCTCTGCGGCCACTCCGCAGGGAGGCCGAGCGGGGTCTTCGCCCAGTCATGCGCACGCATGAGAGCCCCCATCGCACCGCCGCTCGTCAGGAACGCAGCCGGGCGGCCAGCCTCAGCCACCATGGCGATTGATCCGTCTCTCGTAGAGACTGGCTGACCGGCTGATGGCAGCCGATTCCCGGTGATTCTGTTCTTTTCCTGCTCAAGAAGGCGGAGGGCAGCGCGGACCACCTCGCTGGCACTGCCATACCGACCGGAGGCCACGGTTTCGTCGATGAAGGCCTCGAGCTCGGGGGTGAGCGACACGTTGCGCGTCTTGCGGCTCGGCATTAGTCGCTACTCGACCGCCCAACAGCCTGTGTCAATCTGTGCTGCATCCGCCTTTTAAAGATGTCAACAATGAACGGGGGCGTGGCGCTTCCGGGAGGCCCCTGACCTTCCTGTGAAGCTGGAGCATTCGGAGTGAGAGGATGGGTGCTGCGCCCGAAGATCTCGCCGGCAGCGTCAGCAAGCGGGTGTGGACCACATGCCCCGCCAAGTGGCGGTGGATTACGCCGCCAACGGCATCGCTTGTAACGCCATCGCGACCGACAAGATCCAGATGGGACAGCCTGGCCGCGAGATGGATTTGGCAGTGCTGGACCGTGCCATGCGGCATACACCCTGGCCGTAGCTTGGCTGTCCATAGGATGTCGAGCAGGCAGTGCTCTTCCTGGCGAGCGGCAAAGCCAGCTTCATCACCGGCGCCACCCTGATGGCCGATGGCGACTGGAGTATCTGCAACACCTGGAGCGCCGCCATTGGCACGGCGAACCCCGCGATCAGCTCGCTCCTGCAGGCCAATGGCCTGGAGGGTTATTCCAGCTGGCCGGACGATCCCTCCACCGAGGCCCTGCGCTCCGAATGGCTGAAGCTCATGGACCCCGCGGCCCAGCGGCGTATGGCGGCGGAGATCCAGGAGAAGACGCTGACCAGTCTGAACTACATCTCCGTCAAGCAGTTCTATCTGCCCACTGCCTATCGCCGGACGCTGAACGGCGTCATTAACAGTCCGATCTCATTTCTTCTGGAATGTCGCGAGGCGCTGACCATGAGCAATCCCTATGATCCCCGACAATCGGACTATCCGCGTGACATGGTGGGCTATGGCCGCACCCCGCCGGACCCGAAATGGCCGGGTGGCGCCGCGATCGCGGTGCAGATCGTCGTCAACTATGAGGAGGGCGGCGAGAACAACCTTCTCCATGGAGATCCAGGAAGCGAGTACTTCCTCACCGAGCACATCACCACGCCGGCGCTCGGGCGACGCCACCTGACGGCGGAGAGCCTCTGGGAATATGGCAGCCGCGTCGGCTTCTGGCGGCTGTGGCGGGAGCTGTCGACGCGGAAGATCCCTGTCACCTGCTATGGCGTCACAATGGCGCTCGGGCGGAACCCCGAAGCCGTGGCGGCCATGAACGAGGCCGACTGGGAAATTGCCACGCACGGGCTGCGGTGGAATGTCGCGGCGCCTGAGGACCCGCTCCAGGAACGCCAGCAGATCGAGCAGACGCTGGCACTCCACGAGGCCATTTGCGGCGCTCCCGCACTCGGCTGGTACAACCGTTCCAGCGCGCAGACCTATCGGATCCTGAGCGAGATCGGCGGAATGCTCTATTTCGCTGACAACTATGCCGATGATCTGCCGTTCTGGGCGGATGTCGCCGGCAAGCCGGAACTCTTCGTTCCCTACACGCTCGACGTGAACGACATGCGCTTCGCGACGAACAACGGGTTTGCTTCCGCCGATCAGTTCTACACCTATCTGCGCGACACCTTCGATACCCTCTACCGCGAGGGCCTGGAGGGCCAGCCCAAGATGATGAGCCTCGGCCTGCACGGCCGCCTCTCGGGCCGCCCAGGGCGGTCAGCTGGCCTAGTGCGCTTCCTGGACCATATCCTGTCGCGGGAGAAGGTATGGCTCGCCTCCCGTGCCGAGATCGCCCGACACTGGCGGACGCACCATCCCCCGGCGGCCATGCTGCGCACCCGCTGGTGAGGGCGGAAACGCCGGATCGGCAAGCAGAGCGAGGGATCCGCGCTTCCCCGCGAGGCGCGAAGCGCTTCCTCAGCGGTGGAAGCGCTCCGCCTGTGCTCTGCCAGCTCCGCCATCATGGGGGGAGCCGCCCGGTCGGGAGGGGGCCGATCTCTGCCGTGTTGCGTGGCCCGCTCCTGCTGCCGCCCGCAATGGTGCATTGCCGGCAACAGATGAGCTACTTCAGCCCTACGACACGAAGCACTTCCTCAGTGTGCTGGCCCAGGACGGGCGGTGGGCGCACCGGCCCCTCGCGTGCCACGTCGCGCCAGGGCATGCCGGCGGTGCGGATCCGGTTGCCCGAGTCAGGCGGATATTCGAAGTCAAGCAGCATGCCGCGTTCCGTCACCTGAGGATGGCTTACCACCTCCTCCAGCGTATTGATCGGCTCCGCCGGAATACCTGCAGCGTCGAGCAACGGCATCCACTCCGCCGCCGTCCGGCGCAGGAAGATCTCAGAGAGGGCCGCGACCAGCGCCACACGCTCCGTGTTGCGGCCGGTCTGGGTGGCGAAGCGCGGATCGTCGCGGAGCGGCGCGAAATCCGCGATGCCCATCAGGCTGGCCCAGCTCTTCTCGTTGGTCACCGCGATGACCAGCTCGCGGTCAGCGGCGCGGAAGCTCTCATAGGGCGCCATCAGCGGATGCGCATTGCCCCAGCGCCGGGGGGCCTTGCCGCTCATCCCCCAGGCCGCGATCGACTGGCCCATCAGCGCCACCAGCCCGTCCAGCATCGAGATGTCGAGGAAGCGCCCCTGGCCGGTGGCCCGCCGCTCCATCAGTGCACCCAGGATGGCGATGGCGCCCGACAGCCCGGCCATGGTGTCGGCTACCGGCGCGGCGGCCTTCACCGGCCGACCCTCCGGCTCGCCGGTCTGCGCCATCAGCCCGCCGAAGGCCTGTACCATCAGGTCCACCGCCGGGCGGGTGGCGATCGGGCCAGTCTGGCCGTAGCCGCTGATGGAGCAATAGACGATGTCCGGCCGCGCAGCCTTCAGCGCCGCATAGTCCAGCCCGAAACGGCGCACGGTGCCGGGACGGAAGTTCTCGACGAACACGTCGCTCTCGCGCGCCAAAGCGAGGCAGGCGTCGCGCCCCTCCGGCGTGCGCAGGTCGAGCGCCACGGAGCGCTTGTTGCGGTTGTAGCCGATCAGCGTCGGCCCTGCATCGCCGGCGAAGGGCGGGCCCCAATAGCGCGTCTCATCGCCCACGCCCGGCATCTCGATCTTGATGACATCCGCGCCCAGATCGCCGAGCACCATGGTGGCCAGAGGCCCCGCCAAGGCGCGCGTGGCATCGATGACGCGAATGCCCGCCAGCGGTCCGCCGCTCATGCCGTGGTCTCCACGCGGAAGACAGGCAGCAAAATGCCGCCTTCCAGCACCTGGAAGTCCACGCGGGCCGGCGCGCCGATGACGATCGGCGCGCCATCGGTGATGAAGCGGGTGAACAGGTGCACGCCCTCCTCCAGGGCCACCAGCCCGACCGTGTAGGGGACGGAGGCGGCGAAGGCGGGGCTCGGCGCGCGGTGCACCTCGCTGAAGGAATAGACGGTGCCGCGGCCGCTGGCGCGCCGCCATTCCAGCGCCGTCGAGCCGGTCTCGGTGCAGACGATCCGCTTGGGATGGTACCAGCGTCCGGCGGCGGGCGAGTATTTCAGCACCAGCTCGCGCTGGGCCACGGCCTCCCAATAGCCGGTGGTCTCGGGCGAGGGCTGGTACAGGCCGATGAACCAGTCGCCGGCCATCAACGGCCTGCCACGCGACCAGTCGGCGGAGGTCCCGCTCATGCCAGGCTCTCCTTGCTGAGGATGACGACGGAGTGGCAGGCGAGCGGCCCGCCATGCATGTGCACGATGCCGGTCTCGACGCCGGGGACCTGCCGCCCCTCGGCGCGCCCGTGGATCTGGTCCACGACTTCCTGCAGGTTGTAGAGCCCCTGCGCGACCTGCCCGAAGGAAAGATAGCCGCCGATGGTGTTGTAGGGCAGCCCGCCATCGTAAGCGATGCCGCCATCGGCGACGAAGCGGCCGCCTTCGCCGCGCGGGCAGAAGCCCAACTCCTCCAGCATGATCAGGTTGATGGTGGAGAAGGGGGCCGAGCTTTCGGCGATGTCGATTTCCGCGGGCGTCAGCCCGGACATGGAATAGGCCTGCCGCGCCGCCACGCCGGCGCCGGTCTGCACCAGGTCCGGCCCCTCCTCGAAAGGCGCATAGCCCCAGCCGCCCATCCGCTCACCGACCCATTCATGGGTGTTGCACTGGCCGAAGCCTGCCAGCCAGGTGGCCTCGGCATGATGCGCGCGGGCCAGCTCGGCGCGCGTCAGCACGACGGCCGTGGCGATGCCGCCAGGGTACCAGACGGCGCAGTCCAGCAGCCGGAAGGGTGTGGCCACCAGGCGGGAGGACAGCACGTCCTCCACCGTGATGGGCCCCTTGTGGCGCATGGCCGCATGCGGATGGTCCAGCGCCCAGCGGCGGTTCTCGACCGAGACCTGCGCTGCCATCTCGGCTGTGACGCCGTATTCGTGCATGTAGCGCATCGCTGTCTGTGCGTAGATCGAGGGCGTCGAGGGCCCATAGGGCGCCTCGAACTGCAGGTCGCCCTCCCAGGCGGCGTTCGAGCCGACTTGGTCCATCCAGATGCCGCTTGCCTCGTTGGTGACGCAGAGGGCGTAGTCGATCACCCCGGCATGCAGCGCCGTCGCCGCAAGCTGCAGCGTGCCCAGCGCGCCGCCGCCATGCGAGGTCATCTCGCTGCAGAAAGTCGGACCGATCTTCAGCTCGTTCAGCAGGGACTGGTTGTACTGCAGCACCATATAGGACTGCGGCGTGCGGCCGGTGAAGAGTGCGCCCACCTGATGCCGCCCGATGCCGGCGGCCGCCATTGCCTGGCGGGCGGCTTCGGCGCCGAGCTGGAGCGGCGTCTTGGGATCTCCCTCGCCTCTGCGGGCCATGGCGCGGCCCATCCCCACGATGGCCGTCGCGCTACCGATGCCTGCCATGACAGTCACTCCACCTTGGCGCCGGAATCGGCGACGATTGTTCTGTAGCGCTCGATTTCCGAGGCGATGAAGCCGGCGAAGGGGTCCGGCGGATCGTAGAAGGGTTCGGTGCCGGAGGTGGCGAAGGCCGCGCGGATCTCGGGGCTCTCCACGGTGCGGCGCACCGCCTCGGCCATCGCGGTGATGCGCGGCGCCGGCGTGGAGGCCGGGGCGAAGACGCCGAACCAGGCGCTGAGCACGAAATCGGCGAAGCCGGATTCCACCATGGTAGGGGCATCGGGCAGCCAGGCCGGCCGCCTGGCGCCGGTGCTGGCCAGCACACGCAGCCGCCCGGCCTCCACATGCGGCTTCAGCGGCTGGTAGGGATAGAACATCATTGAGGTCGTGCCGCTCAGCAGGTCGTTGAACAGCGCCCCGCCATTTGCATAGGGCACATGGACGATGTCGATCCCCGCCCGCTTGCGGAAGGTCGAGCCGCAAAGATGCGCCGAGGTGCCGATCCCCGAGGAAGCATAGTTCAGCCTGCCGGGCCGCGCCTTTGCCAGGGCGACGAGCTCGGCGACTGACTTAACGGGCAGGTCGGCATTGACGACGAGCACCAGCGGCTGGCTCGCCACCCGCGCGACCGGCGCGAAGTCCTTCACGGGGTGATAGGGCAGGTTCTGGTAGAGGCTGATGTTGATCGCATGCGTCTGGCTGCCGGCGAAGAGCAGCGTGTAGCCATCCGGCGCCGAGCGCGCGACGACCTCGGTGCCGACGATACCGCCAGCGCCAGTGCGGTTCTCAATGACCAGGGGCTGGCCGAGCAACTCCCCGATGGGGCCGGCGAGCTGGCGTGCGATCAGGTCTGTCGCGGTGCCGGCGGCGTAAGGCACGACCAGCCGTGGCGGGTGGTCGGGATAGCGATCCTGCGCGAAGGCTTGCCGGGGCAAGGGTGACAGGCCGGCGGCCAGGGCAGCGAGAGTGGTTCGGCGGGACAAAGGCATGATCATCCCCTCCTGTCGCGGAAGGGCCGCGACGGTTCCTCCAGATTGCTTCTTGACCTTCCGCAATGCGGAAGTATATCCGTTATGCGGACAGCTTGGATGATGCCAAAACCCATGTCAACGCGATACGCGGACCTGGACCGCGATCTCGTGCAGTCCCTTGCCAAAGGACTTGCCGTTATCGAGGCCTTCAGCGCCGAGACACCTGCCATGACGCTGAGCGAGGTTGCACGGCGAACGGCGATCAGCCCGGGGTCTGCGCAGCGCATTCTCCGCACCCTGGCCAGCCTCGGTTATGTGGGCGCCGAGGACGGGCGCTTTTCGCTGAAGCCGCGTGCCCTGCAGCTCGGATATGCCTATCTCGCCTCACTGCCGCTGACCTCCATCGCGCAGCCGATGCTCTCGGCGCTGATGCGTGCGACAGACGAAACCTGTTCGCTGGCGTTGCTGGACGGGTCGGATGTCGTCTACGTGGCTCGCGCTCCCGCGCGCCGGTTGCGGCGCGACTACATGGCTGTGGGGACGCGCCTGCCAGCGCATGCAACCTCGGTGGGCAAGGTTCTGCTCGCCGCCCTGCCGCCGGCGGCGCTAGAGGCCGCGCTGGCGCAGGCCACGACGCAGCGGCTGACGCCCAACACGCTCACCGACAAGGAGGCTGTGCGGACGGCGGTGCGGCTGGCCGCCGAGCAGGGCTACGCCATCAACGACCAGGAGGCGATCATGGGCCTCCGCTCGCTCGGTGTTCCCGTCACCGCGGGAGGTCGGGTCGTGGCCGCAATGGGCCTCAGCGTGGAGGTTGTGCGCATCTCGCGAGAGGAGCTGGAAGGCCGGCTGCTGCCAAGTCTTCGGGACATGGCGGCGTCCCTATCTGCTGCGCTCGGCCTGGCAACCACGCCGATCCTGCCGGCAGAATATTCGTATCCATGATCTAGAGGCCGAGATTGGTGCGGGTGGTACCTCACCAGAGCAGGCTGCCTCATTTCCCGCGGCCGCTCCTCCGTATCTGCGTGGCTTAGGCCTTGTTCCCAGTCGCACACGGCGATGGTCTTCAGACCATAACGGGCCCCAAACATCTTCCGCGTGATGCGGCAGCTCTCTGGCCCTTAGGGGCTCGCTGAGAAGCGAGCCCCTACGGGCCAGAGAGCTCGTCTAGCTCCAGATATCCAAAGCAGCGTTGCAGGATGCCAGAGTGTCGTCCGGCCTGATGGCAGGGACGGCCTCGCCGCCCTGGCTGATGTCGGCAACGAAGATGTCGTAGGTGCCGTTGGTGTCCCCCGGCACCAGGTTGCTGGCCAAGCTGGAGAAGGCGACGTGACTGCCGTCAGCGGAGAGGAAGGGATTGAAGCTGCCGTTGTTCGCCTCAGCGCCGCTCGCCGAGCTGCTGACGCGCGTGATCGCACCAGTGAGCACATCCTTGACAAAGATGTCGAAGTAGCCGGCGGTGGTGTCGCCGGGGACTAGATTGGTGGCGAAGCTGGCAAAGGCGATGAGCTGCCCATCGCCCGAGATGGAGGGAAGCGAGCTGAAGCCGTTCCCCTGTTCGCCGCTGGCAGAGGCACTGACCAGCGTGACCGCGCCGGTTGCCATGTCCTTGAGGAAGATATCGGGATTGTTGTTGGTGTCGTTCGCGACCATGTTGTCGTCAAAGCTCAGCAAGGCCACTTTGCTGCCATCGCTGGAGATCGCGGTAAGGTAGACGCCGCCAGCTCCTTGCTCGCCGCTGGCCGAGGTATTGACCAGCTTGACCTCGCCGGTATGCAGATCCTTGTAGTAGGGGTCGGCGATGAACTCGTTGATGCCGTTCCCGGTTCTGTCATTGGGGACAAGGTTGCTGGCGACGCTGGAGAACACAAGCTTGCTCCCATCGGCCGAGAGTTGTGGGGCGCTGCTGGACTGATTGCCGTGCTCGCCGCTGGCCGAGGTGCTGGCTAGCTGGACCTCCCCAGTCAGCATATCCTTGATGAAAACATCGAAGGCACGGTTTGTGTCGTCCGGCACCAGATTGCTGGCCGTGCTCGCGAAGGCGATGAGCCGGCCGTCAGCCGAGATCGAGGGGTCGAAGCTGCCCGCGATGTCTTCCTGGTTGGCGCTGTTCGCCTGCTCTCCGCCGGAGGAGCTGCTGACCAGGGTGAGCGCGCCGGTGAACATGTCTTTGACGAAGATGTCGGGGATATGCCCATTGGCATCGTCTGCCAGAAAATTGCTGGCAGCACTGGCGAAGGCGACGTAGTGGCCATCGGCGGAGATCGCGGGCCTGGTGCTGGCATCGTTTCCCTGTTCCCCGCTGGCCGTGGTGCTGACCAGTGAGATGGTCCCGGTGTTCAGGTCTTTGAAAAAGACGTCGGCTTTCCCATTGTTGTCGTCGGGCACCAGGTTGTCCGCTTCGCTGACGAAGATCAGCTTGGTGCCATCGGCGGAGAGGACTGGCGAGTAGCTGGGGCCATTAGCCTGGTCGCCGTTCGCCGAGGTGCTGGCCCGGACGAGGCTCGGACCAATCCCGCCGAGGAAGCACAGGTGCTCGATCCCTGCGAGCCTGTCGGTGCCCTCATCGAGACCAGCGCCAGTGCCATTCAGGTCCCGGTCCGTGATTGTGCCGTCCGCTGCCATGGTGACGGTATAGTTGGAATGCGTACCAGCATAGACGGCCTCGTCGGTGCCGCAGGCACCGTCGAGCCGGTCGTCACCGGCTCCGCCCCAGAGCTGATCGTCACCGTTCTCGCCAAGGACGGTGTCGTTGCCGCCGCCGACCCCCACCGTGTCGGCGCCATTGCCCGCCCTGATGTCGTCGGCCTCGGAGGTTGGGGGGCCGCCCTGCACGCCCGGAGAAACCACACCAAGTGTGATCACATCCGCCTGGTTGGTGCCACGGATGAGGGCCATGACCGGTTCCTCCTGGAACATGCGCCTGGGTGAAGAAGTCGGAAGGGCGCCAGGAAAGCCAAAGCGCAGCGACGCGCCTGATACGGTACGGAACAGCGAACTGGTACTAGGCTGTCGTAGAGAAATTTCGTATCGATTTAAAATCGAAAATGCTTGACCAGCCTCGCCGTGCTATCGCGAAGGCTCGTCGGCCAGCGCGGCAGGTCCCCTGAAATCTCCCGGAGCCAAATAGGTCAGCGATACCAATAGATAGATTTTATTTTTAAATGCTTATGAGATCGCGCCACATACACCAACAAGAGAAACGTCGTGCACGCCACGGCAATGGGGTACCTTACGTGTCGTGGCATCGGGCGCATGCAAGGCCATCAACCCGGCAGTGTCTCGCTGTGGCCGCGCACAAATTGTGCTGATCGGATGATGGTGAGGGATCAAAGATGCAGATGGATGTATTGCCGGGCGTGTTCTCTCGGCGCGACCCAGCCCATGCCGCGCCGGTGCTCTTCGAAATTCCGCGGAGTGGCGCCGAGTATCCGCGTGCCTTCTGCTCCATTGCCAGCCTGAAAGACCTGCAGCGCTCCATCTCAATGTATGTCGAGGAATGCTACGCCGGAGTGGTCGAGGCCGGCGCCACCTGGCTCTACGCCCACTGCCCGAATGCCTATATCGACCTGAACCGGCACGAGCTGGATATCGATCCTGGCCAGATTGAGGGTGAATGGCCGGTTCCACTGCAGCCTTCGCCCAAGACGAAGAACGGTATCGGCCTGATCCCGACCGTCTGCGCTGGCAACAAGCCGATCTATGACACGAAGCTGCCGGTCGCCGAAGTGCAGCATCGCCTGGATCGTTACTATTGGCCGTATCATCAGGAGGTCTCGCGTCTCCTCAAGGAATTCCGGGCGCAGCACGGTGTGGCTTACCACCTCAGCTGCCATTCCATGCCGGCGGTTGCCACCGGCCATGGCCCTGATGCAGGGGAGCGCCGCTCGGATTTCGACCTGGGCGATCGCAACGGCACGACCTGCGGTCCGGAGCTAGTTAATGCCGTGGCTTCGGTGCTCAAGGGCTTCGGCTACAAGGTCACGACGAATGCCCATTTCATCGGCGCCGAATCGGTGCGCAAGCACGCGGCGCCCGCTGATGGCATTCACAGCCTGCAGATCGAGATGAACCGCAGCCTCTATATGGATGAGCACGCGCGCAGCCGCCGCCCCGAACTGGCCAGAGTGCGGGACCACCTGGCCGCCGTCGCGGCCAGGGTCGTTCAGCTCGCCGCGGAACAGGCAAAGTAAGCACCCCCGGCCGCTGGTGACGGGGAGCGGCGGCGACGGCCGACGCTGATCGCACCCACTTTGGCTGGGGTGGTGCGGAATACCACCAGTGCGGCGCCCTGATCCTCAGGCCGCGGGTCCAGCGTCTGCCCAGTGCGAGCGGGTGAGCCGCGCGGCCAGGAAGCTACCGAGAGCCTCAACCTTTGCCGGCCGGTTCCGCGTGGTGGGGGTGACGAAGTAAAGGCCGCCGGGCGCGATCCGCCACTCCGGGAGGAGCGCCTCAAGCCGTCCGTCGGCGAGATACTCGGCCGCGATGAACTCCGGCAGTTCGGCGATGCCTATCCCTGCCAGCAAGGTGGGGAGGAGCGCGTCCACATTGGTCACGCGCAGCGGCCCGGAGGGTGTCACAGTCACCGTCTCGCCGGCAGGGCCGGCGAAGCGCCAGACGTCGCCACGGGCATGATAAGCGTAGCCGAGGCAGTGATGTGCGGCCAATTCACCGGGATGCTGCGGGCGCCCATAGCGGGCCAGATAGGTGGGGGAGGCCACAACCTGCCGCGTCATCGGGCAGAGCCGCCGCGCCACCAGCGAGGAGTCCTCCAGCACCGCGATACGCAGCGCGGCGTCGAACCCTTCCCCGATCACATCCACGCTCGCATCGCTCAGATGCAGGTCCACGGCAATCTCCGGATAAAGCCGGAAGAAGGCGGGCATCAACGGCGCGACCCAGCGCAGCCCGAAGGACATCGGCACTGCCAGCCGCACCGTGCCGCGCGGCCGGCTGGCCAGTTCGCGGGCGGTGCTTTCCGCCTCCTCCGCCTCCCAGAGCACTCGGGCCGCCCGTTCGGCGACACTGCGGCCAAGCTCGGTCAGTGCCAGGCGACGGGAGGTGCGGTTGAACACCCGGCCGCCCAGCCGCTCCTCCAGCCGCATGACCGCGCGGGAGACGGTGGCCACGGAGACGCCCAGCGCCCGGGCCGCCCCGGCATAGGAGCGTTCCTCCGCCACCTTGGCGACCATGGCCAAGCCCTCGAAATCCGGCAATCCCGACATCAACAATCCTGCAAGGATAACTTTCAATCATTTCTATTTTGAAGGGATTCGTTTGGCGACACCCTCCGGACATCAACCAGCACGGAGTTGCAGACATGGTCCGCAAGCTTGAAGGCAAGGTCGCCGTCGTCACCGGTGGAACCAGTGGCATCGGCCTGGCCACGGCGCGGCGCTTCGCCGCCGAAGGCGCGCGCGTCTTCGTCACCGGCCGCCGCCAGCCGGAACTGGACGCCGCCATTGCCTCCATCGGCCCGAATGCCACGGGTATCCAGGCGGACTCGACCAAGCCTGAGGATCTCAACCGCCTCTATGAGCGGGTGAAGGTCGAAGCCGGGCGGATCGACGTGCTCTTCGTCAATGCCGGCGGCGGCTCGATGCTGCCACTCGGCGCCATCACGGAGGAGCAGTACGAGGACACCTTCGGCCGCAACGTGAAGGCTGTCGTATTTACGGTGCAGAAGGCGCTGCCGCTGCTGGTGGACGGTGCCTCGGTGATCCTGACCGGCTCGACCGCCGGCACGGTGGGTACCGCCGCCTTCAGCCTGTACAGTGCCTCCAAGGCGGCGGTGCGCAATCTGGCCCGCAGCTGGACACTCGACCTGAAAGCGCGCGGTATCCGCGTCAACGTCATCAGCCCCGGCCCGGTCCGGACCACCGGGCTGGTCGAGCTGGCCGGCCAGGACGCCGCGCAGCAGCAGGGCCTGCTGGACGACCTCGCCAGCCAAGTGCCGCTCGGCCGCGTGGCGGAGCCGGAGGAGATCGCCCGGGCGGTGCTCTTCCTGGCTTCTGACGACAGCAGCTTTGTCGCCGGCGCCGAGTTATTCGCCGATGGGGGCCTGGCCCAGGTCTGACCCACGCGTCCCTTGTGGCCTCGCGGGCCGGGAGCGCGATGGGTGCCCCGGTCATGGAGGCCAGCCATGGCAGACACCATCGCCTCCCTGCCGAACCGCAACCTTCGTGAGGCTTTCAGGGAGCCTGACATTGCGCGCCGCCGCATGGCCATTGCAGTCTTCTTTACCGAGGACCCAAAGATGATCGCCTCTGACCTGATCCTCGACAACTCACTCGCCCAGGGCCTCTGGCCTCTTGTTGGGTGGCAATCGCTTCGTGTCCTTACAAGCGAGAACTCCTGCTGGGATGCCAGACAGCCACAAACTTAGTTAGCGACGATCTTCGCCTCGCGCACGACCGCGCCCCAGGTGTCGCTCTCAGCTGCCATCATCTGGCCCAGCGTTTCCGGCGTACTGTGCTCGGCATCGCCGCCAGCACGGCCGAGCTGCTCGCGGTAGGCAGGGCTCGCGACCAACTCGGCCACCGCGGCGCTGAGCCGCGCCACCACCAGCGCCGGCGTGCCGACTGGCGCAAAGAGGGCGCCGGTGGAGGCTGCCTGATAGCCCGGCACGCCCGCTTCCACCATGGTCGGCACATTGGGCAGCTTCGGGTAGCGCTTGGTGCCGCAGACCGCGAGGACCCGCGCACGCCCGCCCTCGATATGCGGCAGGGCGGAGGGCACGCTGTCGAACATCATGGAGATATTGCCGGCGACAAGGTCATTCATGGCCGGCCCGCCGCCGCGATAGGGCACATGCGTGATGTCGATACCGGTGCGCGCCTTGAACAGCTCGCCCGCCAAGTGGATCATCGAGCCCGTGCCGCCGGAGCCGAAGGTCAGCTCGCCCGGCTTCGCCTTGGCCAGCGCCACCAGCGAGGCGACATCCTTGGCCGGTACGTCGCGGCCGACCGCCAGCAAGTGCTCGATGCGGAAGGCCAGGGCCACGGGTGCCATGTCCTTCAGCGGGTCGAAGCCCATGTTGGTATAGAGGTGCCGGTTGACCGCGACGGCGCCGTTGGTACCCATCAGCACCGTGTAGCCATCGGCCGGCGCGCGAACCACGAAGTCCATCGCCAGGTTACCGCCGGCACCGGTGCGGTTCTCCACCACCACCTGCTGGCCCAGGCGCTCGGTCAGGCCCTGGGCGAGGATGCGCGCCAGCACATCGGTGCCGCCGCCGGCCGCGAAGGGCACGACCATGCGGACGGGGCGGTCGGGAAAACCGGCCGCGCGGGCGAGGCCCGGCAGTGCCAGGCTCCCCGCAATGGGCGGCAGGGCCGCCAGAAGTTTACGTCGGGGCAGCATCCCTGATTTCCCTGTTCTTCAGTGGGAAGCCAGCGCCGCCGCCACGCGGTCGGCACCGTAGTCGCGCTCCGCCTTGGCGCGCGAAAGCTTGCCGGAGGCGATGTCCTCTGCCAGCGAGGCCAGCGGCCGCTCGGCCGGCACGCCCAGGCCGCCGCCGCCAGGGGTTTCCAGCCGCACGCTCTCGCCTGCCTTCAGCGTGACATTGGCGGCCTTGGAGGAGAGTTCCTCGGCCTGCGCCGTGCCGGGGTTCTTCACCAGCCGCGCGGTGCCGCCGTCCAGCCCGCCGAAGAGGCCCGGTGCGCCCGCCTTGTGTCCGTCCGAACGCGCGGAGAACACCACACCGTCCCGCGTCGCCTTGACCTGCCGCGCGATGCCGAGCCCGCCGCGATAACGGCCGGACCCGCCCGAATCGTCCACCAGCGCGTACTCCTCGACGAGAAGGGAATATTCGTTCTCCAGCGCCTCGGCGGGCAGGTTGGAGGTGTTGGTAACATGGACATGCACGCCGTCCATACCATCGGCGCCGAACCGCGCACCGATGCCGCCGCCCATGGATTCCAGATAAACAAAGCTGCCGTCCTGGCGCCGGCGCTCACCGGAGAAGATCATTACCGGCACGCTGTCCAGGCTGGCGGCCATGGCGCGCTCCGGCGGCAGAAGTTGGGCGAAAGCGCCGAACAGGGCGCGGGCGATCTTGTTGCAGGTGATGGAGCGCGCGCCCACCGCCGCCGGGAAGCGCGGGTTGACGATGCTGCCCTCGGGCGCGTGGATCTCGATGCAGGCAGCCATGCCCTGGTTCGGCAAAAGGCCGGGGTCCAGCAACGTCTTCACGGCGTAGTAGACCGTGGCGCGCAGGGCGCTTTCCGCCACGTTCATGGCGCCGCGCGTCTGCGGCGCGGAACCGGCGAAATCCACCACCAGCGTCTCGCCCCGGACGGTGACGGTGGCCTTGATGGCGACGGGGTCGCCACCCACGCCGTCATCGTCCATCCATGCGGTGAAGCTGGCGCTGCCATCGGCCATCTCGCGCACGCGGTTGGTCAGGCGGCGGGCGGTATAGGCCAGCACGTCCTCCACCGCCGCCGTCACCGCCGGCAGGCCCATCTGCGCCACCAAATCCTGCACCAGCATCGCGCCGCGTAAGTTGGAGGCGATCTGCACCTTTAGGTCCAGCGCGCGTTCCTCGGGGTCGCGCGAGTTGTGCGCGATGAGGTTGATCAGGTCCTCATCCGTCTCGCCTTCCCGGACCAGGCGCATCACCGGAATACGCAGCCCTTCCTCGAAGACCGAGCGCGCACCGCCGGAGACGGAGCCCGGCGTTGGCCCGCCCACATCGGAATGGTGGCCCACATTGGCGGCCAGGAAGCGCACGGCGCCATCGATGAAGACCGGCGTGACCACCGCAATGTCCGGCATGTGGGTGCCGCCGGCGAGGTAGGGGTCGTTGCAGGCGAAGGCATCGCCGTCACGCATCTTCTCGACCGGATAGCGCGCCAGCACCGCCCCCACGCTTCCCATCAGCGAGCCCAGGTGCAGCGGAATGTGCGAGGCCTGCGCCACCAGCCGCCCGGCCGCGTCGAACAGCCCGACGGAGCAGTCCTTGCGTTCCTTGATGTTGGTGGAGAAGGAGGAACGGATCAGTGTATTGCCCATGTCCTCCGTGATGGAGAGCAGGCGGTTGCTGAACACTTCCATGGCGATCGGATCGGCGAGACGAGTCGCGTTCATGCGGCGGTCTCCAGGACGAGGTTGCCGGTCGGCTCCAGGCGCACGGTCTGGCCGGGTTCGACGACGGTGGTGGAGCTCATCTCGTCGATGATGGCGGGGCCGGCGATGGGCTGGTCCACCGGCAGGGCGGCGCGGTCGAAGATGGGCGTATCCACCCAGACATCGCCGAAATGCACCGCGCGCCGCGCGCGGGGGGCTGGCATGGCATCGGCGGCCTGGAAGGAGGCGGCAGGGCGGTCGATGCGGCCGGTGGCCTTCAGGCGGCAGTTCACTACCTCCACCGCGCGGTCCGCGACATCGTAGCCATACTCGCGCCGGTGGGCGGCGGCGAAGTCCGCGAGGAAGGCGGCGTAATCGGCCTCGTTTTCCGGCAGCGGCACCTGCACCTCATGGTTCTGGCCCTTGTAGCGGGCGTCCACCACGGCCTGGAAGCCGCGCCGCGCCGGCTCCACACCGCCGGAGGCCAGCCAATCGTCACCCTGCGTCCGCATGGCGGTGAAGCGGGACAGAATGGCGGACCAGCTCTCCGGCTTCGCTTCCGTGATCTCGCTGCGCACGAAATCCAGGCTGATGTCGGACATCAGGATGCCCCGGGCGCACATGGTGCCGGGCTCCTGCGGCACCAGCACGCGGCTGATGCCGCATTCCCGCGCCACGGCCGCCGCGTGCAGCGGCCCGGCGCCGCCGAAGGGGAACAGCGCGAAGCGGCGGATATCATGCCCCTTCTCGGTCGAGACGGCGCGGATGGCGCGGCTCATGTTGGCGACGGCGATGCGGATGATGCCTTCCGCCGCCTGCTCGACCGTCAGGCCCAGCGGATCGGCGACCTGGGCGCGGATGGCCTCGCGCGCCGCGGCCTCATCGACCCTCATGCGGCCGCCCAGCAGTGTCACGGGGTCCAGCCGGTGCAGCACGATATTGGCGTCGGTCAGCGTCACCTCGCGCCCGCCGCGGCCATAGGCCACGGGGCCGGGGTCGGCGCCGGCGCTGTGCGGGCCGACCTTCAGCGCGCCGGCATCGTCGATCCAGGCGATGGAGCCGCCGCCCGCACCGATGACATGCACATCCACCATCGGCGTGCGCACCGGATAGTCAGCAACGAGGCGCGAGGTCGCGAAGGCCGGGCGCCCGCCCGCGATCAGCGACACGTCCGTGCTGGTGCCGCCGACGTCGTAGGTGACCACGTCGGGGAAGCCGGCGGCCATGGCGACCTCGGCCGCGCCCACCACGCCGGCGGCGGGGCCGGACAGGCAGGTGCGCACGGGAAAGTCGCGCACCGTTTCCACCGACATGAGGCCGCCGTTGGAGTGAATGGTGTCCGGTGCCGTCGTGATGCCCAGACCCTGCAGACGCTCCAGGAACCGCCGCAGGTAGGCCTCCATGCGTGGGCCGACATAGGCGTTGATGGCGGTGGTGGAGAAGCGCTCGAACTCGCGGAATTCCGGCAGCACCTCGGAGGAGGTGGAGACGAAGACCTCCGGCAGCCGGGCGCGCACGATCTCCGCCGCGCGCTTCTCATGGTCGTCGCGGAGATAGCTGTGCAGGAAGCAGATGCCGATGGCTTCCACGCCGGCCTTGGCCAGATCTTCAGCCACGGCGGCGACGGCGGCCTCGTCCAGCGGCTCCAGCTCATTTCCCGCCGCGTCGATGCGGCCGGCCACCTCGAAGCGCAGCGCGCGCGGCGCTAGCGGCGGCGGCGGCGCCTGGGTGTAGTCGTACAGCGCGGGGCGGGTCTGGCGGCCGATCTCCAGCACGTCACGGAAGCCGCGCGTGGTGATGATGCCCGTTCGCACGCCACGCCGCTCGATCACCATGTTGGTGGCAACCGTGGTGCCGTGGCCGACGAAATCGATCTCGTCCGGACGGATACCATATTCAGCAATAATGGCGGCCAGCCCCGTCTCGATCGCTTGGCTGCGGTCGGAGGGGGTGGAGGGCGTCTTGTAGTACCGCAGCGCGCCCGTGCGCGTGTCATGCACCGTGAAGTCGGTGAAGGTGCCTCCGACGTCGAAACCGATCCGAACCATGAACCCTCGGGCCGCCATTGATTTGTGAAGCCTTGCCCGCCGACGCTCCCATCCGCTGACGGATTGTGCCAATGCAAATGCTGGGCCATGCTATCCGGAAAGCTGATGGATTCTTGCCATGCCCCGCCTGCTGAGCCAACGCGCGCTGCAGGCCTTCCACCTGACCGTGCTGACCGGCAGCGTCTCGGCCGCCGCCGAGGCCATGGGCCGTTCGCAGCCCGCCGCCACCCGCCTGCTGAAGGAACTGGAGCAGGATCTGGGCTTCCGCCTCTTCGACCGCGTGCGCGGCCGGCTGCAGCCAACGCCCGAGGGAATGCAGCTGTTCCAGGAAGTGGAGCGCTCCCTGATCGGGCTGGATCGCATCGCCAACGTGGCCGGACAGATCCGCAAGGGGCGGCGCGGCACGCTGGCCATCGGCACCCTGCCAGCCGGCGCGCCCATTCTGACGGCGGTGATGAAGCGCTTCACGGAGGAGCGCCCAGGCACCACCATCGCCCTGCACACCGTGCCCTCCGATCAGGTGGTGCAGATGGTGCTGAAGCAGGAATGCCACCTGGGCATCGTCAGCGATGCCGCGCAACTGGCCGGGCTGCGAGTGGAGCGGCATTATGCACTGGGCTGCCTCTGCGTCATGCCCGCCGGGCACCCGCTGCGCGCGAAAGGCGTGATCACGCCCCTGGACCTTGAAGGGGAGGCGCTGGTCTCCTTCTCGCCTGCCACGCGCATCGGCCGGCAGATGGAGGCGCTGCTGGAGCAGCACGGGGTGGACCCGGGCACACGGGTGGAAACGCATCTCAGCCACGTCGTCTCCGACCTTGTGCTGGAGGGCACGGGCATCGGCGTGGTGGATGCGGTGACAGCGGCGACGCATGTGGCACGGGGCGGGCTGGCCCGGCCCTTCAGCCCTACCATCGGCTTCGGCCTGACGGTGGTGCAGCGGGCGGAAACCGAGCGCTCGGCTGCCGTCTCGGCCTTCCTGGCGCTGTGCGACGAGCGCTTCGCTCCCCTGGCACCTGCCAACCATCAGGAATGCGGATAGGCGGGCGCGCAGAACCGATTTGACCCCGCGGTGCCGCGTCGCGACCTTCGCCGCAACGCTGGGGTGGCGGGAGAAGCATGGCACGCGAATACGATGTGGTGGTGCTGGGCGGTGGGCTGATGGGCGCCGCCATCGGCTATGGGCTGGCGCGCCTCGGCCGTCGCACGGCCATCCTGGACGAGGGCGACATCGCCTTCCGGGCCAGCCGCGGCAATTTCTCCCTGGTCTGGGTACAGAGCAAGGGTCTGGGCATGCCGGCCTATTCTTCCTGGACCCGCCGCTCGGCCGAGCGCTGGTCTGGCTTCGCTGCCGAGCTGAAGGACGAGACAGGCGTGGACTGCGCCCTGCAGCAGCCCGGCGGCTTCACCCTGCTGCTCTCGGACGCCGAGAGGGAGCGGCGGATTGCCTTCCTGGGAAAGCTGCACGCCCAGCCCGGCTTCGAGCCCTATCCCTACGAGATCTGGGACCGCTCTCGTGTCCGGCAGGTTTTCCCTGGCATCGGGCCGGAGGTGGTGGGCGCCAGCTTCTGTCCGCTCGATGGGCACCTGAACGCGCTGCGCGCCTTCCGCGCCAGCCATGCCGCCTTTGCCGCACGCGGCGGCGACTACTTCCCGCACCACACCATCGAGAAGGTCGAGCCGCTGGCGGGCGGAGGCTTCCGCATCGACACGCCCGGAAGTGGATTCACCGCCGCAAAGGTGGTGCTGGCCGCCGGCACCGGCAATGCGCGGCTTGGCCCCATGCTGGGCCTCCATGCCCCGGTGCGCCCGCAGCGCGGGCAGGCGCTGGTGACGGAAAAGGCGTCCCCCTTCCTGACGCATCCCGTGGTCAACCTGCGGCAGACCGACGAGGGCGGCATCATGATCGGCGACAGCCAGGAGGAGGCAGGTTTCGACACCAGCCTTGGTCTGGGCGTGCTGGCGGTCATGGCGCGGCGGGCCGCGCGGATGTTCCCCGAGGTCGGCCGGCTGAATGTGGTGCGCACCTGGTCCGCGCTGCGTGTCATGACCAAGGATGGCTTCCCGATCTACCAGCAATCCGAGACAGCGTCGGGCGCCTTTCTCTGTAACTGCCACAGCGGCGTCACCCTGGCCGCTGCCCATGCCGCGCTGCTGGCGCCGATGATCGATGCCGGCCGCCTGGATGACACTCTGCTCGGTGCCTTTAGTACCCGGAGGTTCGATGTTCCAGCGTCTGCCTGAGGATGCGCGTGCGCCCCTGTCCTTTCTGTTGGATGGCGAGCCCGTGCAGGGCCGCGCCGGCGACAGTGTCGCCGCCGCCCTGCTGGCGCTGGGCCGCGACGCCTGCCGTGAAACGGCCGTCTCCGGTGCCCTGCGCGGAGGCTATTGCATGATGGGCGTGTGCTTCGACTGTCTCGTCACGATCGACGGCGTCGGCAACCGGCAGGCCTGCCTGGTGCCGCTGCGGGACGGCATGGAAGTCGAAACCCAGCATGGCCGCCGGGAGCCCGGGCGATGAACCTGCCCGAATTGCGCGACGCCTATGACGTCGTGGTGGTCGGCGCCGGGCCGGCCGGTATGTCGGCCGCGACTGCCGCTGCCGCCCAGGGCGCTTCCGTGCTGCTGCTGGATGAGGGCGTCGGGCCGGGAGGGCAGATCTACCGCGCCGTCACCACCACGCCGCTGACCGACCGCGCCGTGCTGGGCGTAGATTACTGGAAGGGCGAGGAGGTCGCGCAGGCCTTCGCCGCCAGCGGCGCCGCCTATCTCTCCGGTGCCACCGTCTGGCACCTGGATGGCGAGCGCCACCTGGGCTTTTCCGTGGGCGGGGAGGCGCGGCTGGTGCAGGCCGGACAGGTGGTGCTGGCCACTGGCGCGCTGGAGCGGCCATTCCCCATCCGGGGCTGGACCTTGCCGGGCGCGCTCAGCGTCGGGGCAGCGCAAACGCTGCTGAAGGCGCAGGGCATGACGGCCACCGGCCGCGTGGTGATCGCCGGATGCGGCCCGCTTTTGTGGCTGCTGGCCAGCCAGTACGTCGCCGCCGGCAAACCGCCCGCACTGATCCTGGACACCACCCCCGCCGCCAACTGGCGCCGGGCGCTGTCGCATCTGCCAAGCTTCCTGCTCACGCCCTATGCGCGCAAAGGCATGAAGCTGATGGCACGGGTGCGGCGGGCCGTGCGCATCGTCTCCGGCGTCACCGAACTGGCCATCGAGGGTGAGACACACGCCGAGCGCATCACCTACCGCCGCGGCAATGCCGCGTCGATGACGGTGCCGGTGGACCATGTGCTGCTGCACCAGGGTGTGACGCCCAACCTGAACCTCCCCGCCGCCGCAGGCTGTGAGTTGGAATGGAACGAGCCGCAGGCCTGCTTCCAGCCGCGTACCGATGCCTGGGGCCAGACCACGCAGCCAGGCATCTGGCTTGCCGGCGATGGAGCCGGCATCGCGGGGGCGGAGGCTGCGGCTTCCCGCGGCACACTGGCCGGGCTGGCGGCGGCTTGCGCGCTGGGACGGATCGACGCCGCCGCGCGGGACCGGCTGGCCACGCCGGTGCAGGCGCAACTGGCGTTGCAGAGCCGGGGCCGGGCTTTCCTGGACAGGCTCTACCGCCCTGCCGATGCCTTCCGCCGCGCGGCGGACACGGCACTGGCCTGCCGCTGTGAGGAAGTCACCGGCCGCCAGTTACGAGAGGTTGCCGACAGCCTGAAGGTGCCGGGTCCCAACCAGATGAAGACCTTCCTGCGCTGCGGCATGGGTCCGTGCCAGGGGCGACTATGCGGGCTGACGGTGACGGAAACCATCGCCGCTGCGCGCGGCGTGGGGCCGGAGGAGGTCGGCTACTACCGTCTGCGAACACCGGTAAAGCCGCTGACGGTGGCCGAACTCGCCACCCTGCACAGTACGGAGGATGAGCGCCGCGCAGTCGAGCGTGGCTGATCTTCGTGAGCTTTACGTCTTACAGCGCAGGAGATTTCTCAGGCTCCAGAGGGCGCGACGCTGGTGGAACTGATGGGCCCGGCCAAGGAGGACGATAGACAGGGCGCTCACCCCCCCCTCCGCCGCCCCGCACCTCGGACAGCGCCATCAACGGGTTTATCAAGGCTTGCGCCAGACCTGACGGCTCTGGCTGGGAGTAAGTTCAGCCGGCCACGACGACACACGCCGCGACCTCCGCCCCCCGGTCTCAGATGCTCGCGTCCCGGCTCCCAGCAGCCCGCAGATGCGGAAAGGCTTCAAAGCCGCACGGCATCCGCCTCGGCGCCGATCCCGATCGCATGGCCTCGATCGCCTCGACACTCTGGAGGAGGACGCGCATTTCATAGGGCTTGCGGAGATATCCGAGGGCGATGCCCTGCGCCTGGCGGGCGGCCAGCATCTCGCCGCTTGCGAAGATCGCGACCAGCCCTCGGCGGGAGAACAACTCCCGCGCCACCTCGATCCCGGAACTGCCGTCCTGCAGATTGATGTCCAGGATAGCCAAGTCAGGGGTGTGTACCCGACAGAGATCCAGCGCCTCACTTGCCGTGGCGGCGGGTCCGATGATTGTGTGTCCAGCATCCTCCAGATGCTCAACCACAAGCGAAGCGATGAGAGCTTCATCTTCAACAATCAGGATATGCATGGGCTCCGGCTCTTTCATTTCTAGCCAGAACCGAAAGGAAGGAGGGTGGTTCTACGTCAAAATACACGAATCCTTGTGAGAGTTTGCAGCCTCCAGTAGAAGACCTGCTTCCGCTGTCCTGCTGGCTTCCCTCCTGAGAGGGCAACTCAACCTCTCAGATCGACAGCGGGATCACAGCTCATTTCGTGCTTACCGCACTGATGGATAACTGGCATGCATGAGGGGGCCAACAAACCGTCGCCAGGGATGGTTCCACCACCCTGAGCCGGCCTACCCTGAATAGGGCATCCGGATGGAGGCACCAGGGTCCACCGGATATGGAGAACGCCGGAGGCTTCTTGCGGCCTCGGCCCGAAGTTACCTCCGCACAACCAACCCCCGGGAGGGCAGTGTCACTTGCCCCGGTGGCTCATGCCGGTCGGTCAAGCTTAAGGCTGCACCAGCGGCATCAGCCGCCCGTTGTGGCGAATGCGCGGAGCGCCGCTATGGCCGAGGCTCAGGACAGCGAGGATCGGCGCTCCGCTCCTGAAGGAGCGGAGTATGCCGTGCGCCGCTCTGTCCTGTCCTCGCGGCCCGGATCAGTCGATCTGAAGCGAGCCGGCTTCCGGACCCTTGGGGCCCTGAACCACTTGCATCCGGACGGCCTGGCCTTCCTGGATCGTGGAGACACCCGCCCGCTCCAGGGCCGTCGCATGGACGAAGACGTCCTTGCCACCGTCTTGTGGGCTAATGAAGCCGAACCCCTTGTCGGGATTGTACCACTTCACGGTGCCCATCATCTCGACTGCGGAACTCAGATCAACGGTCCGCCGCGCTTCCCGCGGCCGCGCCGGCCGGGTGCGGAAAGCGTCACGTTGTGGCGCGGCTGCGCCGGCCGTGCTCTCGTCCACGGACAGGACCTGGTCAACTTGTCGCCCCTTCTGCCCCTGGCCCACCCGCACCTGCATCGTCGCACCGGGGCTGACGGCTTGGACGCCGGAAGCCTGCAGGGTGTTGGCGTGGAGGAAGGCGTCGCCCGATCCATCGGCCAGCTCGACGAAGCCGAAGCCTTTCTCGGCATTGTACCACTTCACCGTGGCCTTCAGCTCGGGCGTGGCAAACCCACCGCCAAAGCTTGGTAGGGAGGGGAAGCTCGGACGACCAGAGTAATCGTCATCATCGAAGCTGCGGCGGCGGGAGGGCCGCTGGCGGTCGTTCCGGGGAGGTGACACGGAAGGCACTTTCGGCTGTTGAACTCAGGGAGGCGGATATCGCCTCACTATAGCCCATTTGCCAGGGTATATCGATGCCGATTAACTTGTCCTGAGAGCAGGGAGGCATTGGGTCGACCAGCCGCAGCATCCTGACTGATGCAGATCTGGATGTTGGTAGCTGCCTTGCAGCAATTTTGTACGCCAGGAGCATCCCGGGGCCCAACGATATGGGATCCCCGGCCCCACGTTGCCTTACAGAGGCTTAAAGTGCCTAGCGAAACCTGCCAAGCGGCGTGGGCGGGGCATGGCGAAGCCCCTTGTTCCCGACGATCTCTGGGCGGCGGTTGTGCGCTGCTGCCGCCCCCTGCTGGCATTGTCTTCGTGGTGACCACCGGCACGGCCTGGGAGCGGCTGTCGATGGAGATAGGGTGTGGGTCTCGGGCATGACCTGCTGGCGTCGGTTACAGGACTGGCAGGCGGCAGGTGTGCGGCGCCGCCTGCGCCAGGTGCTGCTGCTGAAGCGCTTCCAGGCAGCGGAGGCCCTCAACAGCGCCAGTATCGGCGCCAAAAGGGGGCGCGGCGGTCGCCCCGAACCCGAGGAACCGCGGCAGGCCGGGCAGCAAGCGCCACTTCGTCACGGATGCCACTGGGCCTGACGCCGAGCGATGCCAAGCGCCACGACAGCCGGATGCTCGCCCCCACCCTGGACGCTGTGCCGCGCGCTCAGATTGGCGGCTCTGGCCGACCCCGCTGCAGGCCGTGCAAGCTGCACGCCGACAAGGCTTACGATCATCGCCGTTGCCGCGGGGAGTGCCGCGCCCGTGGGATCACCCCGCGGATTGCCTGGCGCGGCATCGAGAGCAGTCAAAGGCTCGGAAAGCACCGGTGGGTCATCGAACACACCTTCACTTGGCTCAACCGCTTCCGCCGTCTTACCATCCGCTACGAACGCCGGGCCGACATCCACCTGGCCTTCACCACACTCGCCTGCGCCCTCGTCTGCCTCAACCAAATCCAGAGATTTTATGAGACGCTCTAAGAGCAGTCTAATTGGGAGAGAGGCAGTTCGACGACGCTGTCGTGAGAACCTTTTGCCGGGCCGCAGTAGTTCGTTTCGAAGTCAGCCCGGTGACCCCCGTGTGGCGGACATCTTGGCCTATGAAGCAGGTTCCGTAGATCTGGACCGCAAGTGACGGGTGTCGTCCTGTACGCGTTAAGCAAGGATTTCACCCAGTACCCGCGCAAAAAACGCCCATCGAGCTGAACTCTCGGGCGGCTTCTATGTTGCTGATGCGCTGAACTGATTGGGATGCGGGGACAGGATTTGAACCTGTGACCTTCAGGTTATGAGCCTGACGAGCTACCGGGCTGCTCCACCCCGCGAGGGTGTGTTGGTTTATCTCGAGATTTCCGGCTGGGTGGCCCGGCGGCGACCTACTCTTCCGC
>DATMFR010000045.1:0-21412 GCA_035556695.1 Roseomonas sp. | reverse complement strand
TCGGCCCAACCGGAGAGCGAGTTCTCAAGAAGGAAATGGTGTCCGCGGCGGGATTCGAACCCACGGCCCCAGGATTCATACCACTTCGGCTTTCGCCGCCGCCCGTGAGGACGTTTGTGGTCTGGACTGTCCCTCCACCCTAGGCTGAAGCCCGTAGGTGCCGCCCGTCCAGTCTCTACACCTTCCTCAGCTTTCACTGAGGCTTGGCTCGGGATCGGCAAGGCGCGCAGTGCGCCGTAGCGTTCCCCGACTTTGAGCGGATCCGTTGCGCCGTTTCCGGGCGCAACGCCCAATTTATAGGAATCCTGTGCTCTATCCTGCTGAGCTACGCGGACATCGCTGTTAGTGACCCCATATATCGCAGGCCGCGCCATCCGGGAACCTCTCTCAGCAAGGGCTGAAAGAGGCTATCTTCTTTATCCCCGGCGGCGGAAGCGCTCCACCGCCGCCACGAGGGCCGTACGCACCCCAGGTTCAAGGGCCGAATGCCCGGCATCCGGCACCACCGTCAGGTGGGCGCGCGGCCATGCGGCCGCCAAGTCAAAGGCGCTCTCGGGCGGGCAGACCATATCGTAGCGCCCCTGGACGATCTCCGCCGGCAGATGCGCGATGCGGTTCATCTGACCGAGCAACCCTTCAGGCGGCAGGAAGAGGTTGTGGGCAAAGTAATGCGCCTCGATGCGGGCCAGCCCCAGCGCCGTCCGGTCCTGTGCGAAGCTCGCCACCGTCTCCGGGCTCGGCATCAGGGTGCTGCAAAGCCCCTCATACTGGCTCCAGGCCCGCGCGGCGGCGAAATGCACCTGCGGGTCGGGGTCGGTCAGACGCTTCAGATAGCCGGCCAGCAGATCGCCGCGCTCCGCCTCCGGCAGGTACTCGGCGAACTGCGCCCAGGCGTCCGGGAAGACCCGGCGCATGCCGTAGAGGAACCAATCCACCTCGCGCGGCCGGCCCAGAAAGACGCCCCGCAGCACGCAGCCCAGAACCCGCTCCGGATGCGCCTGAGCATAGGCCAGGGCCAGGGTGGACCCCCAGGAGCCGCCGAACAGCAGCCACTGCTCGACGGCCAGAAAACGGCGCAGCGTCTCAATATCGGCCACCAGGTCCGGCGTGGTGTTCCCCGTCAGCTCACCAAGCGGGCGGGAGCGACCAGCGCCCCGCTGGTCGAAAATGACGATGCGCCAGAATTGCGGATCGAAGAATCGGCGATGCACCGCCCCCGCTCCAGCGCCAGGGCCACCATGCAGGAACAGGACCGGCTGGCCGTGCGGATTGCCCACTTGCTCCCAGTACATGACATGTCCGCCGGACAAGGGCAGCAGGCCGGTCTCGAAAGGCGCGATATCGGGGAAAAGGTCGCCGCGGGGCATGCCCGATGTTTGGCCCGGCGGCGGCCCCGGCGCAACATCGGCGCCGCACTTCTGTCATCTTCCGGCACGCTGCCCCCTTCGCGTGGAGCCGCTTCGTGCCTAGTTTGGAGGTGATGGCGACTTCTCCACCTTCCGCCGGCTCTCCTTCGGCCGGCTCCCGGACTGCCGGCGCGGCGGGTGCGCTGCGCTGTGCGGTCTGCGGCAGCGAAAGCCGGCAGGCCTCGTTCCGCCCAGCACCGCCGGAACAGGCGCCTGACCTTGATCTCCGCCCGGGCGAACCGCTGCGCGGCACCATGGCGCGCTGGCTGCAGCAATGTCCGCATTGCGGCTATGCCGCGCCGGATATTGGCCGCGCCCACCCGGCAGCAGCAGAGACGGTGGCCGCCGCGCCGTTCCGCGCCCTGATCGCCGATACCAGCCATCCGCCCCTGGCCCGCCGCTTCTTGGCCTGGGCCTATGTGCTGGAGGAAACGGGCGCGCTGCACGCCGCGGCCGAAGCCACCCTGCACGCCGCCTGGGTGGCCGATGACATGAACCGCCCCGACCTCGCCGTCGCCTGGCGACGAGACGCGGTGGCGCTGTGGCGTGCCGGCCCGGCGCTCGATGCCGAACAGACGGTGCGGGTGATCGATGCGCTGCGCCGCACCGAGGACTGGCGGGATGCCGCCACGACGGCCGAGGCGCTGGCCGCCAACGCACCGGAGGAGGTGGTGGCACAGGTTGTCGCCTTGGAGCGGCGACTTATCAGCGAACGGGATTCAGGGCGCCATACCCTGGCCAGCGCCCTGCCCCCGCCAGCGCGCCGGCCGCATGTTGCGCATCAGAAGATCGGCCGCAGCCGGGGCGAAGGCCTCTGGGCGCGGCTACGGCGGATGTTCCGCAGGGGTTGAGGGCGGCGCTGGCTTTGGGGCCGCTTGCGCGGCGTATCGCGAAGGCGCATTGATATAGTATAACATCTCGGAAACCAGCTATGCATCGCCGCAGCCTGCTTGCCCTGGCGCTCGCCACGCCCGCCCTAGCCCGCGCCCAGAGCGCGCCTCCGCTTCCCGTTGTCGCCTCCTTCTCGATCCTGGGCGACATGGTCCGGCAGATCGGCGGCGATCAGGTCACCGTCCATGTCATTGCCGGACCGGATGTGGATGCGCACAGCTTCCAGCCGCGCCCCTCCGACGCGCAGGCACTGCGCGGGGCGGCGCTCGTGGTGCGCAACGGCCTGGGCTTCGACACCTGGATGGACCGCCTGCTGCAGGCCGCCGGCGCCACGAATGCCGTGACCGCCACCGAAGGCGTCGCCGTGCGTCGGCTCTCGGACGGTGACACGCAAGGACACCAGCACGGCCATGCGCACGAGCACGACGCGGATGCCTCCGACCCACACGCCTGGCAGGACCTGCGGCGGGGCCAGGTTTATGTGCGCAACATCGCCGCCGCGCTGCAAGCCGCCGATCCCGCCCGCGCGGACCACTTCCGGCGTGGGGTGGAAGCCTATCTGCAACGCCTCGCCGCGCTCGATGGCTGGGTCAGGGCGCAGATCGCCACTGTGCCTGAGGCGCGCCGCAGGGTTGTCACCAGCCACGATGCCTTCGGCTATTTCGGAGATGCCTATGGCGTCCACTTCCTGGCTCCCCAGGGAATAAGCACCGAGAGCGAGCCCTCGGCGGCCCAGGTCGCACGGCTCATCCGCACGCTGAAGCGGGAGGGCATCACCGCGGTCTTCCTGGAGAACATGGCCAATCCGGCGACGCTGCAGCGGCTGGCCACGGAAGCGGGCGTGAAGGTGCAGGGGCGGCTTTATGCCGATGCCCTCTCCCCAGCCGACGGCCCGGCCCCAACCTATGAGGCCATGTTCCGGCACAATCTCGGCCTGCTGGTCCGCGCGATGCGCGGCGAGGGCTGAAGGGGCGCCGCCCGCCGGGGGAGTTCCCTCCCCCAGCCTTCCGGCCTTGGCCTGCTCAGTACTTGGGGCCGCCGTAATTGCTGCCGTTATAGGTGGCGCCATAGGCCGGGGCGCCCGCGGGTGGCGCATAGGCGCCGGACGGCGGCCCGCCGGCAGCGCGGGTGATGCGGGTGCGGTCGCCGCGCGAGATCGCAACGCGGTCGCCAGCCTGCAGCCCTTCCTCGTTGGTCTGGACCACCGAGATGTCGCCGCCCTGATCCTCGCGGATGAAGAACTCGACGGCCTGGCCACCGGTCGTGCCACGCCCGATGGCATTGCCAGCGAGGCCGCCGAGCACGGCGCCACCCAGGCCAGCGAGCGCATTGGAGCGCCAGTCACCGCCGATGAAGCTGCCGGCCACGCCACCCGCCACAGCGCCAGCCGCAGTGCCGACGCCCGACCCGCTGCCCTGAATCTCCACCGGACGCGTACCGATGATGGTGCCATAAGAGACGGAGGCGGTGCGGCCCAGCGCGGCGGGGCTGTAACTGGTGCCAGTCTGTTGTGGGGCGCAGGCGGCCACCGTTCCGCTCAGCAACAGCACGCTGAGGGCGACGCGGCCCAGCCTGCCGGCGGTCCTGTGCAAGGCCATAATGAACTCCTAATCCTTCTCCCAGCTGCGGTTGCCGAGGGAACCGGGCTCCTGCAACCGGGGGGAGATAGAGGTGGCGGCCAGGAGCAGTCCTGTCCAGCCCCCAAAGATGCCGCCGGCCAGGCCGGCACCGCTCGCCCGCCGGCCACCGCGCTGTCACAAGGGCGGGAGAAGCCGCCCTGAAGGACTCATCTCAGGTATAGCCCCGCCCCGGCCAGATGCAGACGAGGCTTGCGCTAATCCTCTGTCTCCTTTAGCGATTTACGCGCAGATGTTCTGCTGAAACCTTAGCCCGGAACTGCTTCCGGATTCGCTGGCGTGGGGGCGCTGGCGCATCCATCCAAAGGAAGCAACCCGCCGGGCCCTGACGGAGAACCGGGGATGACTCCGTTCCTGAACGCTCGGATGGCGCCGGGGGGGCGCGTCCGAATGCTGGCTGCCCTTTCCATGGTCGGCCTTCTCGCCGCCTGTGGCAGCAACCAGCAGGCCCGCCTGAACGCGGGTGCCGCCGCCGAAGCCGCGGCCTGGCCGCAGCCGGCCAGCTACAATCCGCCTGGCCCGCCCAGCGATCCGTGGGGGCCCTACGTCAAGGAAG
The DNA here is from genome assembly GCA_035556695.1 of Roseomonas sp. Lineage (GTDB taxonomy): Bacteria > Pseudomonadota > Alphaproteobacteria > Acetobacterales > Acetobacteraceae > Pseudoroseomonas. The sequence continues at coordinate 16,922 of DATMFR010000045.1, read as the reverse complement.
CTTCCCGCCGCTTCGACGTGCCGGAGCGCTGGATCCGCGAGGTGATGCGGCAGGAGAGCGCCGGGCGCGTCTCCGCCACCAGCCCGGTCGGCGCCATGGGGCTGATGCAGGTGATGCCGGGGACCTATGCGGAGCTGCGCGCCCGCTACGGCCTCGGGGATGATCCCTATCACCCCTGGAACAGCCTGATGGCCGGCGCCGCCTATCTGCGCGAGATGTACGATCTCTACGCCACGCCGGGCTTCCTGGCGGCCTACAATGCCGGCCCGCGCCGCCTGGAGGAATACCTCTGGAACGGCAAGGGCCTGCCGGCCGAGACCCGCAACTACGTGGCGCGCATCGGGCCGCGCATCGCCGGCGTGCACCCGAAGCACCGCGCGGCGCCGGAGGTCTATGCCGCCGCTGAACTGCCGCTGAACATTCCGGCAGGCCCGCGCCGCGGCGACACCGCGACGATGCTGGCCCTGCGTGACCAGCGCAACGCCACCGACCCCGGCATCAAGGTGGCCAGCCTGCCGCCGGGCCCGGTGGTGCGGATGGAGCCCATCCCGGATGGCTCGACCTATGCCGCCGAGCCGGTGCAGGTGGCGAGCCTCGATCCGGCTTCCGGCAGCAACGTGGTGCGGATGGAGCCGATCCCGGATGGCTCGACCTATTCCTCCGCGCCGGCGCAGGTGGCGGGCATCAGCCCGGCCTCCGGCGGCAACGTGGTGCGGATGGAGCCGATCCCGGACGGTTCGACCTATGCCAGCAGCCCGGCGCCCGCGCCGCTGCCCGAGCCGCCGCCCGCGCCGGTCGCCGTCGCGATGAATACCCTGCCGCCGCCAGCGCCGCCCTCGGCTCCGACTCGCGCCCCCAGCCTGCTCGCCGCCGCCAGCTTCACGCCGCGCGCCGCCGCCGCGGCGCCGGCGTCCACGGTGGCGCCCACCACGGCCCGCATCGCCACCGCCTTCGCCGAGCCGCAGCGCCCGGCACCAGCGCCGGCGCCGGCGCCGCGCAGCAGCGGCTTCAGCCTGATCAGCAGCGCCAGCGCGGCCAGCCTGCCGCCGCAGGCCCATGTGCTGCGCATGCCCAGCAAGAACGCGACGCCGGCCGCGGCGCCTGCCATCGGGAACTGGGGCGTGCAGGTCGGCGCCTTCGCCAGCGCCAACCTCGCGCGCGCCGCTGCCGGGGAGGCGCGCGGGCGCCTGGGCATCAGCAGCGCCCGGCCGCATGTGGAACCGGTCGCGCAGGCCCATGGGACCCTCTACCGCGCCCGCGTGCTCGGCCTCTCGCGCGAGAACGCCCAGGCCGCCTGCGAGAAGCTGCGCAGCGCCGGCGCCTGCATCATCGTCTCGCCGGAAGCGCAGGGCTGAACGGGTGGAGGCAGGGGCCTTGCCCCCTGCACCCCCAGCGGGAACCTGAGGTTCCCGCACCTCCCATCAAAAAAGGCCGGGGAATCCTCCCCGGCCTTCTTCGTTTCAAACGATGGCGGTGCCGTCCGCCTTCAGCACCTCGCCCGCGAGGTAGAGGCTGCCGCAGATCAGCACGCGGCCCGGTGGCTCCTTCGCCTCGGCAATGGCACGCAGCGCATCAGCCACTTCGGGGCCGGGGCGAGCCACACCGCCACTCGCGGCGATGATCTCCTCCACCGGCATGGCCAGATGCTGGCCCGGCTCGGCCACGGCCCAGAGCGAATCGGCCAGCGGCAGCAGTGGAGCCAGGAAGTCGGACGAGGCCTTGCCCTTCTTCATGCCCACCACCAGATGCCGCGGCCGGTCGGACCAGTGCGGCAGATGCTCCGCCAGCGCCTGGCCAGCACCGGCATTGTGGCCGCCATCCAGCCACAGTTCCCACCCAGTCGGGAGCAGCGCGGCGAGCGCGCCGTGCAGTTGCTGCAGCCGCGCCGGCCAGCTTGCGGTGGTGAGGCCGGCGGCGATCGCCGCCTCGGTCAGCCAGGGCGGGTTCCAACCGCGCAACGCCGCGATGGCGATACCCGCATTGTCCGCCTGGTGCGGTCCCGGCAGCGCGGGGCGCGGCAGTTCCATGATGCCGCCGGGATCGGCATAGCGCAGCCCGGTCTCGGTCCAGTTGATGGTCCAGTCCTGGTTGCGCACGGCCAGCGTCACGCCGAGCCGCGCCGCCTCGTCCTCCAGCACCATCAGGGCCTCGGGCGCCTGATGGCCGGTGGCGGCGGGCACGCCGGGCTTCAGGATGCCGGCCTTCTCGGCGGCGATGGCGGCCAGCGTGTCGCCCAGGAAGTCCATGTGGTCCATGGAGATGCTGGCGATGGCGCAGGCCACCGGATGCTCCACCACGTTGGTCGCGTCGTAGCGGCCTCCCAGCCCGACCTCCAGCACCAGCAGGTCGGCCGGGATGCGGCTGAACAGCAGCAGCGCCACCGCCGTCGTCACCTCGAAGACGGTGATCGGCGCGCCGGCATTGACCGTCTCCACCTCCTCCAGCGCCGCCGTCAGCGCCTCTTCCGAGACCAGCGTGCCGGCGAGGCGGATGCGCTCGTGGAAGCGCACCAGATGTGGCGAGGAATAGACATGCACCCGCTGCCCCGCCGCTTCCGCAATGGCGCGCAGGAAGGCGCAGGTGGAGCCCTTGCCGTTGGTGCCGGCGACATGGATCACCGGCGGCAGCTTGCGCTCCGGGTGGTCCAGCGCTGCCAGCAACCGTTGCAGCCGCTCCAGGCTGAGGTCGATCAGCGCCGGGTGCAGCGCGTGCAGGCGGTCGATGATGGCTTCGGAGCGGCTCACGCCTCGGGTACCGCCTTCGGCGCGGGGCTGGCCACCGGCTTGGCGGCGGGCGCGGCCGGCGGAACCGGCACGGCGACGACGGGCTCAGCCGGGGCCACCTCCTCGGGCAGGGCAGCCTCCTGCGTCTCCTCCGGCGCGGCCGGGGCCAGCAGCGGCTCGCGCAGCAGGCTGATCACGCGCGCCAGCGTGTCCCGCATCTCGCCGCGCTTCACCACCATGTCGAGGATGCCGTGCTCCAGCAGGTACTCGGCGCGCTGGAAGCCTTCCGGCAGCTTCTCGCGCACGGTCTGCTCGATCACCCGGGCGCCGGCGAAGCCGATCATGGCACCGGGCTCGGCGATCTGGATGTCACCCAGCATGGCGAAGCTGGCGGTGACACCCCCCGTGGTCGGGTCGCAGAGCACGACGATGAAGGGCAGCTTGGCCTCCTTCACCATCTGCGTGGCGATCACGGTGCGCGGCATCTGCATCAGGCTGACCGCGCCCTCCTGCATCCGCGCGCCGCCCGAGGCGGTGAAGACGATCAGTGGCGCGTCCTGCAGCACGGCGAGCTTGGCGGCGGTGACGATGGCCTCGCCCACCCCGGCGCCCATGGAGCCGCCCATGAAGCCGAACTCGAAGGCGGCGACCACGGCACGGCGGCCCTCGATGGCGCCATGCGCCACCACCACGGCGTCATCCATGCCGGACTTGGTCTGCGCTTCCTTCAGCCGGTCGGCATATTTGCGCTGGTCGCGGAAGCGCAGCGGGTCGGCCGGGGCCTTGGGCAGCTCGATGCGCTGGAAGCCCGGGTCGAGCGTGTATTCCACCCGCTTCAGCGCCGGGATGCGCATGTGATGATCGCAATGCGTGCAGACATACAGCGACCGCTCAAGGTCGCGATGGAAGATCATCTGCTCGCAGGCCGGGCATTTGTGCCAGAGATTGTCCGGCACTTCGCGCCGGCCCAGCCATGTCTGGATCTTCGGCAGCGCCCATTCGCTGATCCAGTTCATGCGGATCCTCTTTCAGTTTTCTGAAGCTCTGGCGGTGGAGCCTCCTAGGCCCGGTAGCGGGCGAAAGGCAAGACCCAGCCGTCTGCCCGGCCCACCTCCGGGCCACGGAACTGCGAAAAGGAAGGAGCAGGTCCGTGAGTAGCCCGGGCCTGTTCGCAAGCCTGCCAAGCGCCACCGCCGCGAGAAAGCGCCTGCCACGGCTCATGGCCACGTCCTAGGATGCCCGAATGAACACCGCGCTCCTGTGGCCGCCCCTGCTGTTGCTCGGCTCCAATATCGTGATGACCTACGCCTGGTACGGTCATCTCAAGCACCCCTCCTGGCCGCTCTGGCTCGCCGTGGTGGCAAGCTGGGGCATGGCCTTCTTCGAGTACTGCCTCGCCGTTCCCGCCAACCGCATCGGATACGGCGCCTTCACAGGACAGCAGCTCAAGGTCATGCAGGAGGTGATCACGCTGATCGTCTTCGGCGGCTTCTCCGTCCTGGTGCTGGGGGAGCCGCTGCGCTGGACCTACTTCGCCGCCATGCTCTGCCTGGTCGCGGCAGTGGTGTTCATCTTCCTGCCCGTCGATTAGCGGCACCGCACCGGGCGGGCCCCGGCTCCCCGCTCAATCCATTGCCGGCTTGCCGCGCAGACGCTTCACCGCGCCGCGCTGCGTCTTGCCTTCCAGGCGCCGCTTCTTCGAGCCGAGGGTCGGCCGAGTCGGGCGGCGTTTCGGCGGCGGGGGCGCGGCGGCCGCCCGCAGCAGCTCCAGCAGCCGCTCGCGCGCCTCCTCGCGGTTGCGCGCCTGCGAGCGGTGCTCCTGCGCGGTGATGACGACCTCCCCCGCCGCGGTGGCGCGGTGCCCGGCCAGCCGCAGCAGCCGATCGCGCACCGCATCGGGGAGACTCGGCGAGTTGCGGGCATCGAACCGCAACTGCACCATCGTCTCCACCTTCTGGATGTTCTGCCCACCCGCCCCGGAGGCCCGCGCGAAGCTCTCGACGAGCTCGCTCTCGTCGATCGACAGGCGCGCGGTGACGGCGATCCGGGGCATGGCGGTCAGAGCGCCGGCGCGGGCTCGGCGATGGCCGGGTTGAGCGCCATCTTGCCGAGCGCGCTCCAGGCCCGGTCATACTGCGGCGGGATGCGCAGCGCCTCGGTGCGGCCCAGCTTGGCGGCGGCGTGCAGCGGCCAATAGGGGTCGCGCAGCAGGGCGCGCGCCAGCAGGACCATGTCGGCCTTGCCCTCGGCGAGGATCTGCTGTGCCTGCTCCGGCTCGGTGATCATGCCGACCGCCGCCACCGGGAGTTCCGCCCCAGCGCGCACCGCCGCGGCGCCCGGCACCTGGTAGCCCGGCCCGACGGGGATCTGCGCCGGCACCAGCGCGCCGGAGGAGACGTCGGCCAGGTCGATGCCCATGCCCTTCACCTGCCGCGCTAGCTCGATCGTCTCCTCGGTGGTCCAGCCGCCCTCGGTCCAATCGGTGTGGGAGAAGCGGATGGCGAGCGGCACGTCCTGTGGAATGGCGGCGCGCACGGCGGCGACCACCTCGCGGGTCAGCCGGGTGCGACCGGCGAAGTCGCCACCCCAGCCGTCGTTGCGCTGGTTGGAGAGCGGCGAGAGGAACTGGTGCAGCAGATAGCCATGCGCCGCGTGCACCTCGATGAAGCGGTAGCCGGCGGCAATGGCGCGCTTCGCGCAGGCGGCGAAGTCGGCGATCACCTTCTGGATGTCCGCCTCCGTCATGGCGCGCGGCATGGCCAGCCCAGGGAAGGCAATGGCGCTGGGTGCCACCGGCTCCCAGCCATGCTCCTTGGCCAGCCCCCCGACCCAGGGCGGCGCCGCGCTGGCCTTGCGCCCGGCATGGGCGATCTGGATGCCCGGCACCGAGCCGGCGCGGGCGATGGCGCCAGCCAGTTCCTTGTGGGCGGGGATCTGTGCGTCTTCCCACAGGCCCACATCCTGCGGCGTGATGCGCGCCTCAGGGCTCACGCCGGTGGCCTCGACGATCACCAGCCCGGCGCCACCGATGGCGCGGGAATGCAGGTGGGCGAGGTGCCACTCGGTCGGGCGGCCATCCGGCGCGCAGCTGTACTGGCACATGGGAGAGACGCCGATGCGGTTGCGGAGTGTCACGCCGCGCAGCGTCAGCGGCTCGAACAGGTCAGTCACGAAGCGGTTCTCCAGTTCCAGGGGGGCAGGCGCCCCAGTCGATTCTCAAGGACGGCGAACCAAGTGGGGCCATTTGCCGGCCGTGCCAACAGCCGACCTGCCGGGTCGGTCGGGAAACGCGACAGCGTGACGGCATCTGCGACATTGCCGCCGACCGCCTCCACCACCCCCGGCGCCACCGTCACGACGATGTCGCAATGCATGGGCCGGAACTGGCCGGCCTCCTCCAGCCGCTCCTGCCAGTGCCGCAGCGGACGGGCGGAGCGGTCGGCGCAGATCAGGTCGCCCACCTCCGGCGCATAGTCCGTCCAGTCATGCGGGAGGAAGGGAGCCGTGGCAGGGAAGCGCCCGGCATCGGCCAGCAGCGCGTCGAGATAGAAGGCATGGGCCGCCGAGGGCGGGAACTCGCGCCGGTCCACCCCCGCCATGCGCATCACGAAGCTGATGAAGGCGGCCGACCAGGCCGGCTCCTGCCACAGCCCGACCTGAAGCCCGGGCTGCGCCAGCGCCTCGGCATAGAGCACGCGGTTGCGGGCGATGGGCCCCGCCCCTTCCGCCACCGCCCGCCAGTAGGCCAGCACCCGCGGGAAGCTGGCGAGGGCGCTCTCCGGCCCGGGCAGGTCGGGGCGGCTCTCGCGGGGAGTGTCGGCATCCAGCACGATGCGGCCCCAGTCCGTCCATTCGGCCAGCGCGATGTGCAGCATCCGCTCGCGCACGCTGGGCGGATAGGGCAAGGGTGGCGGCATGGCTGGGGGTGGCGGCGCGGCGCAGGCCGCCGGCAGCAAGGCCAGCAGCAGGAGCAGCGCGCATCGCCGCGGCCGGTGCCGCCAGTTGCTCAGGACTTCCATGGCCAGCTGCTCAGAGAGCGGCCGGCGCCGCGCTGTCCAGGCCAGCGACCGCCGCATCCATCTCGATCAGCCCAAGCAGGACGGCAGGCTGGGTGGCGGCATTACCCTCGCCGGCCAGCGGACTGGTCAGCGCCTCGAGCGTCTCGCCGAAGGGGCGCAGCCGGGCGCGGAGCTGCCGCAGGCTGATGTCCTGCAGCGTCTGCAGCCGCATCAGCTCGCCCCCCTCCAGCGGCACCGCGCCAGCCCGGTGCGCCTGCCGCAGTGCGGCCAGGGCCCGCAGCAGCAGGCCAAGCTTGAAGGACCAGAAGCCGCCATCATCCTCCCAGCGGCCGTCCGCGCGCCGGCTGCGCACGAAGGGCGTGTCCAGGCTGTGCACGCCGCTCTCCAGCGGCACCTTGATGGTGCCCACGCGGATGGCGCCCATCGCCTGCCGCAGCGCCGCCGCCAGCCGGGGGTCCTGCCGCCGCAGCGCGAGGCGGGCCAGCGCCAGCATCGCCGCGGCATGGCAGTCGAGATAGGCGGATTGGTTGAGGTCGGCGAAGGCGCCGCCCGCCTCGTCGGGCCGCTGCAGGGAAAGCAGCAGGTCGAGCCCATGTGCCAGCGCCGCCTCGTAGCGCGGCTCGCCGGTGGCTTGGTGCATGGCCTCCAGCGAGAGCAGCGTGAAGGCGAGCGAGCGCAGATAGGTGCGGGCCGGGCGCAGCGTGTCGCCATCCGCCATGGCGGTGAACAGTCCGTCCAGGTGGCGATCGTACCAGTCTCGCAACATGGCCAGCCGCTCGGGAGGGAGGGCATAGGCGCCGGAGGCGGCGAGCAGGACCTGTGTCGCCACCGCGTTCAGGGCGGTGCCGTGGTCGGCGGTGAGGCCGACATCGCGGCCCGAGAGCACCGAGGGATCGTGCAGCACGCCGGTGTAGCTCTGCAGGGCGGCGGTCAGCGTGCCGGCAGTCAGCAGCCGCGCCTCGTGCACGCGGAACTCCGCGCCACCGGCCAGTGTGGCACAGGCGTAGCGGCTGAGCAGCCAGTGCAGCCGGCCCGACCGGGTCTGCGCCTTCACGCTCAGCAGCGCCTCGGGCGTCAGCGGGCGCAGGTGCAGGCCGTTGGCGGCGCCGGGCGGCGCCTCCTCGATCAGGCTGACCAGGTCCACCGCGCCCTCATGCAACGTCGTCACCGTGCTGCCGGAGAGCGGCACGAATTTCGGCCGGCGCTCCTGCACCAGCCCGGCCCGCAGCACGGGGCGGTTCTCCTCGCCGGAGAACTCGTCCACGGCGGTGGTTAGCCGCACATCCTCCAGCGTGACGCCGGGCTCGGCGCGCAGCACGACGCTCATCAGCAAGCGCGGGTCCTGCAGGTCGATCCAGTATTCGTAGCGCAGGCGGCCGACCACCTGCTCCGTCTTGCGCAGCAGGCCGGTGGTGACCTTCAGCAGGCTCTCGTGGAACAGCAGCACGCCCTCGGGATGCTGTTCCAGCCCGCAATCGACGATGCTGTCCTCGACATCCAGGCAGTGACGCCGCCGCCCCAGGCGGAACTCCACCAGATGGCCGGTGTGGTGCACCTCCCGCTGCGCCGGGCCGCCACGCACCGCCTGGCGCAGCACGCCGCGCGACAGGTCGCCGCGATACTCATGGGTGGCCGTGGTGATCGCGAAGGCGCGCGGATCGTCGTTCTCCACGACGCAGACCGGGGCAGCGACGCGGCGCAGCAGCAGCGGCCCGGTGCCCATGGCCAGCAGGAAATCCGTCAGGCCATCGGCCAGCCCCGCCCAGTGGGCCCGCAACGCCGGCAGGGAGAGCAGTTCCACCGCGGCCGCCACATCGGCCGTCCAGCACCATTCGGCGGTGGGAAAGGGCGCGTGAGTCTCGCAGAGGGCAGCGATCGCCAGGCCATCCATCGGCACGGAGCGCAGAAGGTAGCGCTCCAGATAGGCGACCATACGATCGCGATCATCCTCGCGCAGCAGTTCCACCATCGGTGTTTCCCGGCTCCGTCGTAGTCTCGCCATGCATGATAGGATGGTGCTGCGCTTCGCGCACGCCGCCATGCCATCGAATGCGGCGATTATCGCGCCGGGCTGCCTAATAAAGGGTGTTCCTAGGCCATCAGCTCTCCGGCGGCGGACTACACGGCGCGGCTGTGCCGCCCAGGGCCGAGATTGAGGTAAGCGTCGAAGGCCGCCGCGGCGTGCCGCAGGAAGCGCCGTTCCATCACCTCCAGGCGACCCTCCCGCTCGGCCAGGATGCCGTCCGCCATCAGCGGTGCCAGGCGCGGGCGGGCGGCGGTGAGCACCGCCTCCGGCACGGCGGCGAGGTCGAGCGCTAGGTCGCACATCAGCCGCTCGATCAGTTCGCCGCGCAGCCGGTCCTCCTCCGAGAGCGCGCGGCCGCGCGCCACCGGCAGGTGCCCGCCCTCGACAGCCGCGAGCCAGGCGCGCTCGTCCGGCAAGTTCTGCGCGAAGCCTGCGGGCAGGCGGCCGATGGCCGAGGCGCCGAGGCCGAGCAGCACCGGGGCGGTATCCGTCGTGTAGCCCTGAAAATTGCGCCGCAAGGTGCCCTCCTGGGCGGCACGGGCCATCGGGTCCTCCGGCCGGGCGAAGTGGTCGAGGCCGATGCGGACATAGCCGGCGCCTTCCAGCGCCGCGGCCGCCGCCTCCGCTTGCGCCAGCCGCGCCTCCGCATCGGGCAGCAGCGCTTCGTCGATCGCCTTCTGCGCCGGCTTCATCCAGGGGACATGGGCATAGCCGAAGACCGCCACGCGCTCAGCGCCCAGCACGGCGGCGAACTCGGCGCTGGCGCGGGCATGCGCCTCCGTCTGGCCGGGCAGGCCGTACATCAGATCGAAGTTGATGGCCGCGATGCCGACGGCGCGCAGCATGGCCACCGCCGCCCGCACCTGCGCCGCCGGCTGTGGACGGCCGATGCGCGCCTGCACGCCAGGGTCGATGTCCTGCACACCGAGGCTCGCGCGTGTGACACCGCCCTGTGCCAGGCTCTCCACGATGGCCGGGGTCAGCACGCGCGGGTCCAGTTCCACCGCAACCTCCGCATTGTCGCGGAAGGCGAAGCGGCGGCGGAGCGCGGTGAACAGGCGCTCCAATCCCTCGGCGCCGATGGCCGAGGGCGTGCCGCCACCGAGATGCAGCGCCGCCACGCCGCCATGGGCCGGCAGCGCCGCTGCCAGCAGCGCCGCCTCGGCCGTCAGCCCGTCCGTGTAGCGGGCCAGCCGCGCCGGCTGGCGCGTCACGCTGGTGTGGCAGCCACAGTACCAGCACAGGCTCTGGCAGAAGGGGATGTGGACATAAAGCGAGAGCGCATCCCCGGCGCCGATGCCGGCGAGCCAGGCGCGGTATGCCGCCTCGTCGAGCGCGGCGAAATGCGGGGCTGTCGGGTAGGAGGTGTAGCGCGGCAGGCTGGCGACGGCGTAGCGGGCAAGGGCATCGGGCGACATGGCGCGAAGGGTAGCGCCGTGCTGAACCCGGCGCCTTGCGCTGGATCAACACAACAAAGGTCGGGGGAAAGAATTCCCCCGAACCCCCATCTTCTTTTTGTCAGCTTGGGGCTGCGCCTTCCACCCGCGCGGGAGCCTCGAAGAAAAAGAAGGGGGTCTGGAGGAATTCATTCCCCCAGCCTTTGCTTGGCGCCCCCGTGCGGAATTTGCTTCGATGCTGGTCATGAGCGGATGCATCACCTTCCTGCTGAACGGCGAATCCCGGCGGCTTCCGGCGGAGACCTTGCCCGGCATGACGCTGCTCGACTGGCTGCGCGGCCCTGGCGGCCTGACCGGCACCAAGGAAGGCTGCGCCGAGGGCGATTGCGGCGCCTGCACCGTGGTGCTGGAGGAGGCCGATGGCCTTCGCGTGCCCATTAACGCCTGCCTGGCGCTGCTCGGCCAGATGCATGGCCGCGCCATCCGCACGGTGGAGGGGCTGGCCGGCCCGGAAGGCCCGCATCCGATCCAGCGAGCCATGGCGGAAGGGGATGCAACGCAATGCGGCTTCTGCACGCCGGGCATCGTCATGTCTGCCTGGGCGCATGCGCGCGAGGGCGGCAGCGCGCACGAGGCGCTGGCGGGGAATCTCTGCCGCTGCACCGGCTACCGGCCGATTCTCGACGTCTTTGCTGGACTGGCGGATGACGGCGCCCCCTCCCCTGCCTTGCCCGAGGCCGGGAGCGCCACCTTCGCCGCTGCCGGGCAGGTCTTCCACCGCCCCGCTGCCCTGGCCGAGGCTCTCGCGCTGCGCGTGGCCCATCCCGAGGCGCTGCTCTGGGCCGGCGGCACCGATCTCGGCCTGCTGGTCTCGGAGCACCGGCAGAAGCCGCCCGCGATCCTGAGCCTTTCGGGTGTCACGGAGTTGCAGGCGCTGACCGTTGAGCCGGACCGGCTGGTGGTGGGCGCCGGCGTGACCTATGGCCGGCTGCTGCCAGCCCTGGCAGAGGCTCCGGAACTGGCTTCCCTCGCCGGGCTGCTGCGCCGGCTCGGCTCGCGGCAGATCCGCGGCATGGGGACGCTGGGCGGCAATCTCGGCACCGCCTCGCCGATCGGTGACGGCCTGCCGCCACTGCTGGCGCTCGGCGCCGAGGTGGTGCTGGCCTCGCCGCGCGCCGGGGAGCGCCGCCTGCCTGTGGCCGACTTCCTGACGGGCTACCGGCAGACCGCCCTGGCACCGGACGAGATCATCCTGCGCGTCGTCATCCCCCGCCCGCCAGTGGATGCCGCCTTCGTCTGCGAGAAGCTCTCCAAGCGGCACGACCAGGACATCTCCACCGTCTCCGCCGCCTTCCTGGTGCGGGTGGCGGAGGACATGATCACCGAGGCGCGGCTGGCCTTTGGCGGCATGGCGGCCAGCGCCGCCCGCGCGCCGCAGGCCGAGGCAGCCCTGACGGGTTCGCCGTTGAGCGAGGAGAGCTTTGCCCGCGCCGCCCAGGCGCTGGCGCAGGACTTCACACCCCAGGCTGATTGGCGCGGCAGTGCGGCGTATCGCCAGCAGGGCGCTGCGGGGCTGCTGCGGCGGCTCTACTGGCGCATGGCCCGGCCTGATCTGGGGCTGGAGGTGCAGGCGTGATGGACGGTTCCTCCCCCAGCCGCACCGGCATGGGCGCCGCGCTGCTCCAGGACAGCGCGCTGAAGCACTGCACCGGCGAGGCGCGCTTCCTCGACGACCTGCCGGAGTCGCCCGGCACGCTGCACGCGGCGCTGGCGCTTTCCCCGGTGGCGCATGGCGTGCTGGCGCCGCTCGACCTCGCCCCGGCCCGCGCCGTGCCGGGCGTGGTGGCGGCGCTCGGGCCACGTGACATCCCCGGCCGCAACGACATCTCCCCGAGTGGCCTGGCGGCCGAGGTGCTCTTCGCCGAGGGCAAGGTGGAGCACTGGGGACAGCCTCTGGCCGTCATCGTGGCGACCACGCGGGATGCTGCCATCGCCGGCGCCGCCGCGCTGCGGCCCTCCATCGAGGCGCTGCCGCCGGTGCTCTCGGTCGAGGCGGCCCTGGAGGCGAAGGCACTGCTGATGCCGCCACAGGTGATCGAGCGCGGTGACTGGCAGGCGGCGCTGGAAGCCGCGCCCGTGAAGCTGGAGGGCGAGTTCCGCTGCGGCGGGCAGGAGCACTTCTATCTGGAGGGGCAGATCGCCCTCGCCATCCCCGGCGAGGATGGCGACATCGCCCTGCATTCCTCCACCCAGCACCCGACCGAGGTGCAGCACATCGCCGCCCGCGTGCTGGGCTATGACTACAACCGCATCACCGTGCAGTGCCGGCGAATGGGTGGCGGCTTCGGCGGCAAGGAGAGCAATGCCTCCTGGGTGGCTGCCGTCGCCGCGCTGGCGGCGCGCGCCACGGGGCGGCCGGTGAAGCTGCGCCTCGCCCGCAAGGCCGACATGGCGGCGACCGGCAAGCGCCATCCCTTCCTCTATCGGTGGCGCGCGGGCTGCGACGCCGAGGGCCGCCTCCTGGCGCTGGATGCCACCCTGGCCGCCGATGGCGGGCACAGCCTGGACCTCTCCGGCGGCGTCATCTTCCGCGCGGTGACGCATGCGCTGAACGCCTATGACGTGCCGGCGCTGCGCGTCACCGGGCTGGCCTGCAAGACCAACACCGTCAGCAACACCGCCTTCCGGGGCTTCGGCGGCCCGCAGGGCGCGCTGCTGATGGAGGACGTTCTGTTCGCCGCCGCCCGCGCGACGGGGCGCCCGGTCGATGACCTGCGCGAGCGGAACTTCGCCGGCAGGCCGAATGGAACCGAGACGCCCTATGGCCAAGCGCTCGAAGGCGACCTGATCCGCCGCGTCTGGGCCGAGGCGAAGCAGGGCACGGACTGGGAGCGCCGCCGCGCCGAGGTGGACGCCTTCAACGCCAGCCATCCGACACTGCGGCGGGGTCTCGGCGGCTTCGCGCTGGCCTTCGGGATTTCCTTCGGCATCACTGCCATGAACCAGGCGGGGGCGCTGGTGCATGTCTATACCGACGGCTCGATCCGCCTGAACCATGGCGGCACCGAGATGGGCCAGGGGCTGTTCATCAAGGTGGCCCAGGTGGTGGCGGAGGTGTTTGGGGTGGAGGTGGAGCGCATCCGCATCACCGCCACCTCCACCGCCGAGGTGCCGAACACCGCGCCCACCGCCGCCAGCACCGGCAGCGATCTCAACGGCTGGGCCGCGCATGCCGCCGCCAGCGCCATCCGCGGCCGTATGGCGGAGGCGGCCGCGGCGCTCTGGGGCGTGCCGGCCGAGGAGGTCGCCTTCGCCGAGGGCCGCGTACGCGCCGGCAACCACGCCATGGAATTCGGAGAGCTGGCACAGCACTGCTGGGCGCAGCGGATCAGCCTCTCGGCCACCGGATTCTACAAGACGCCGGATATCCACTGGGATGCGCCGACCATGCGCGGGCAGCCTTTCTTCTACTTCTCCTACGGCGCCGCCTTCGCGGAGGTGCTGGTGGACCGGTTGACCGGCGAGTACCGCCTCACCCGCGCCGACCTGGTGCAGGATTGCGGCCGCAGCCTGAACCCGGCGATCGACCGCGGGCAGATCGAGGGCGCCTTCATCCAGGGCCTGGGCTGGCTGACCTGCGAGGAGCTTTGGTGGGACGCACAGGGCCGCCTGCGCACGCTCGGTCCCTCGACCTACAAGATCCCCGGCTCGCGCGAGATGCCGCCAGTCTTCAACCTCCGCTTGCTGGCGGACGCCCCGGCCCGCGCGAACACCATCTTCCGCAGCAAGGCGGTGGGCGAGCCGCCCTTGCTGCTGGCGACCTGCGTCTGGAATGCGCTGCGCGACGCCACGGGCGCGGCCCGGTTGGACCTGCCCGCCACGCCCGAGCGCGTGCTGGCTGCCTTCGCCCGCTGATACGCGGCGTCCGGGGCAGCGCCCCCGGAGGCGCTATCCGAAGGCGCCGCATTCCAGCGAGATGATTGCACTGATCTCCCGCACCATGCCGAACAGGTCCCGCAGCGGCCCGATGACCTCCTCCTGCTCCTGTCCATAGCCGCCATGGCGCGGCGCCGGTGGCTCGGCGAAGTCGAGCGAGGCGCCCGGAGGCTCGACGGCCGGGAAGATTTCCTCCAGCAGGCCGGCAGCCGCCTCGACATCCAGCCGCAGCAAACGCTGCACCAGGGCCTCGCGCGTAACGGCGTGGCGCGGCGAGAAATCGGGAATGGCCACGGCAATCAGCCAGATGCGGTGAATCAGGCAGAGGCGCAGGGCGTGCAAGGCAAAGAGCCGGTCGCCCATGCGGGGCGCCCCGCCGGGCCAGGCGGCGCGCAGGGCGAGGTCGTCGGCCTTCAGGCGGCGGAACACGGCGCGCGCGCCGTTGCTCAGGCGGGCCTCCTCCAGCGCGCCGGCAACCGTGAGGAAGGCGGCGATGCGGCCATGGCTGCGGCTTTGCGCGGCACGGTCGAGCCAGGTGCCGGGATCGAGGGTGGCAACGTAGCCGTGCAGCACATCGGCATCGGAAAGGGCGAGGCCGGCGCGGGTGAAGGCAAGGGCATTGGCGAACCGGGGGCTGCGGCGCAGCAGCTCGGCGAAGGCCTCGGGCTCGTGCAGTGCACCCTGTCCCAGGCCATGCATCAGGTTGGCCAGGAAGCCGAGTTGCTGCAGCACGGCATTGTTGGGAATGGCGCGCAGCTCGCGTGGATGGCGGATGATGGCGGGACCGCCGGCATCGCTCTGCCGGTTGGCGGGGCGCGAGCCGGTACGGTCGAGCAGGGCCGTGCCGAAGGCGCCGAGCAGGGCGGCATAGCCCGGGTCCTCCACCAGGGCGGCGAAGGCGGCGCGGGCGCCGGCGAAGAGATCGCTGGCGAAGCCGCCCTCGGCATAGACCGGATCGGGCTCTCCCTGCGGCAGCGGCGCGAAGGCGTGTTCGGCGATGCGGGCGACCGCGGCCTGCGCCAGGGTGGGCGTGCCGAAGAGCAGATAGCCGTCGCCGCCCTGGAAGGATGTCTCCAAGCGGGTGGGAATACCCCGCGCGGCGAAGGCAGCCCGTACCGCCGGGGGATCGAGATAGTCCAGCCGCGCGGCCAGACCATCCGGGTGCCCGGCGCGGCCCAGACCCTCGCCATGGGTGTCGAACAGCACCACCTCCAGCCCGGCCAGACCATGGCGGCCAAGCAGCTCGATGATGCGCAGCTTGAGCCGCTCGATGAGCTGGGTGGCGGCGACCTGCCCGACATAGCGGCCGGAGTCGGAATAGCCGAACTGCAGGCAGAGCCGGCCGACGCGGCGCAGATAGGCGCGCCAGTGCGGGCTGCGCAGCGCTTCCTCGACCACCCGCTCGCCACGGCGCTCCAGCGCCTCGGCGGTCTCGAAGAGAGGGGAGATCTCGACATGGCCCTCGACACCGGCAAGCCGCGCCAGCAGGAGGGCGGCGAGGAGGGTGTAACCGCTCTCCGTCTCGGCAATGAGAAAGCGGACGGGCTGGCTGGCATCCACATGCTTGGTGATCTGCGCGACCGTCATCATCAGGCGGGCAGCGGAAGCCCCCTCCGCCATCAGCCCGCCGAAATCCACCGGCTCGGCCCGCGCCTCCTCCAGCACGGTATTGATGGCGGCGAAAAGGCCGCGCCGCCGCGCCGGGTCCTCGGGGCCGCTGTCGAGATGCGGGAAACGCAGGCGAACGGCATTGTGCAACTGGCTGGCATTGAGCCGCACATGGGTATGGGCGAGTGACAGGCCATGCGCCACCAGCCCGGTGCGCGCGACGCAGAGGGCAAGGCGCACCTGCTCATCCGGCGCGGCCGCGAGGGCCTCGGGGAAGAGAGTGAGAAGAGGCTCCGGGGTGATCAAGGCCGCCTCGCGCTGCGCGATCAACGCGGCGGCAAAGGCTTGCACCGCCACAGGGGCGGGCGGGCCGCTCGGCGGGCAGGCCTCAAGCTGCACCTGCAGGGCTTCGAGCGCCGCGCCGATGCGCTGACGCAGGGGCGCGGTGCAGGTCTCCGGCAGGGCGGCAAGCTGCGCGGCCAGCCGGGCGAGCTGCAGGCGCTTCATGCGGAGCCGCAGCCGCAGGGTATCGTGCCAGCCGATATCGGTACGGCCATCCGTGTCATAGCCGACCCAGGACGCCAGGATCACCGGGCGCGGATCGAGTTGCGTCCAGCGGTCCGGCCAGATGGTACGGGCGGTGCCGAGAAAGGCGGCGGCAAGCCGGTCCAGGGCGTCGCGCCCATTGGCAACGGCCAGGGTGGCCTGCTCGAATTCGTCGGCCAGGGTCGGCGGATCAGGGCGCAGCGGGAGGATATCGGGGGGCGGGGCGCCGGCCGCCAGTTCGGACAGGGCCTGGCCGCTGGCGGGAGGAAGGCTGAAGGTCGGATGCGCGGTAAAGACGGCGGCGGCGCGCGGCCGCTCGCAGGCGGCTCGGAAGGCGGCCCAGGGAACTGGGCTGTCCGCGGGATCAGGGCGTGCAACCCGGGTGGCCAGGGCCGCGAGGACAGCATCGGCACCCGGTGCGTCAAGGCCGAGGGTTATGCCGATCCGTCTCGCCTTGTCGCGGAAGGCCGTGTGGCCAAGCTCACGCAGGAGCTCGGCCAGTTCGTCGGGGGTGAGGTTGTTCCCCTCGACCATGCGGCTGAGGTCGAGAGCGAGCGCCAGGGCAGGCTGCGCCAGCGGCGCATTCTGCGCGCTGCTGCGGATGCTGCTGGCGAGCGCGACGAGGTCGCTCTGGCTGAAATGCGGCATGACGGCATCATGCTGCCTT